>CAIZWN010000019.1 GCA_903936705.1 uncultured Myxococcales bacterium | reverse complement strand
CCCTGCGGGCTTCAAAGGATCCTGCTGCACCTGACGGCGCAGCAGGGCATTGGATGAGGAGGGGGCTCCGCCCCCTTACCCCCCACCCAAAATGCTCAAGTGCAATTGTCGCCGATGCACGCTTGGACTTGACGCCGGGCACTAGAATAGGCTGGGTCTTAAAGTATGCACCCTAGAAGCTTCGGAGGGGAGAGAGGGTTAAGCTTGTTGCAGGCAAGAGTGCACTGAAGACTCCATTGGCGAGGAGCTCCCAGGAGCGCAACCCTATTAGTAGCGATCCAATCCATAAAACTAGGCTTCTCCTCCAAATACTGGGAGGCGACTTTTAGGAACTCGCTAGAGGTCATCTGGATTTCGATGCTATGCTTAATCTCCCAGTCGTCCTCCTGGGAGCTCCTCTCCACATAGAGCCTCCCCCAGTAAAAGTCCTGATTTCGGAGGAAAATATCTCTGAATTTATTGTAGTGGTTTAGGGCCTTAGGAGACCACCCATGAACCTGAATTGGGCCAGACTGACACGTCTTGAGCTTTTCCCACTTTAGAAGATCTACATCTTCCTCCTGGAGATAGGGTCCCTTAACAGGGGATTCCTTAGTCTCCTTCTCCCAGGCGTCAGCGTTATAGAGAAGATTGGTAAAGAGAGACTCTCCGAGGATGAAGGCACAGATCACTAGACCTATATGAACAGTCAGCCAGGCAAAGATCCAATAGAGGAAGAGTCTCGCCAGGCCATTTAGAAGCGCGAGAAACATTTGAATGCCTCAGAGAGCCTAGCGAAGAGGATCCCCGAAGATGTGAAGGGAAACAACACAAATCTCGGCCCTTGAGCACCCTGCTTCGGTGACCTGGTGCATCGCTTGTTGTACGATTCGATCAAAACCGTTCGGAATGCCAAGGCCTTGCTGAAGCTGCAACCTCGCGGACGAAGCTGTAATCCGCCGGACCGGTGGAAAGACCTCAAGGTTTTCGCCCGCCTTCTGTCGCCAATCACAGTTTCACCCCCGCCGGAAGCGTGCCTGGCGACGTGATGACCTCGTCAACAAATTTCTTTCAATATTGTGTTGGGAGCAAGGCATCCTTGGGTGTAATATCTCCTAGAGTTTCAACAATACCAACTCACACTGCTCCCTTCTGGAGCGCCCGCTAACAGGGCATAGTTCTTTACATTTTTATCAGTTGCTCGTTTTTATCGCCAATAAAGACGAGGTCTATTAATCCTTCTGCCCAACCCCTGGGACGCTCTGGGTTCGTCCGCTGCCTTGATCGGCGAGATCAGCATGTGCGCCCGGTAGCGCATTTGTTGGACCAACGTGCCATTTTCCCCTTCCCGTCCCCGAAAGGCGGCGGCACCTAGGAGAACAACATGACAATGACTGCAACCTCGGTCTCGCTTTCCCAGGGTCCAGAGAACGAAAGAAAGCCTTCCGAAGCGAAAGCTGACTTGCGCCTCGGTGGTGTCCTGCGCGCGTTGGGCGTTTTCGGGTGCGCACCCATCGAGGACGCTATCCTGGCTGGCTTGGCCTTAGGTGAACCAGTTCTGCTCATCGGTAGCCCGGGCTGCGCCAAGACGCGGGTGGCCGAGCGCCTGGCCGCCGGCCTGCGCATGTGCTTTTGGGCATACGACGCTGGCAAAGCACTGTTCGAGGACGTCGTGGGCTTTCCCGACCCGTCCAGTCTGGCCGAAGGCGAGGTTCGTTATGTGCCAACGCGTTTGTCGCTCTGGGGCAAGCAGTTCATTCTGGTGGATGAGATCAGTCGGGCCAACCCAGCCATGCAAAACAAGTGGCTGGAGGTGGTCAGGTCTCGTCGCTTGATGGGCATGGACCTGCCGGACCTGAAGGTGATCGTCGCAGCCATGAATCCTCCCGGACTACCAGGCACGATGGCGCTGGACGACGCCTTGGCAGGACGCTTCACGTTTCACGTCACAGTCCCAGATGCACACCAGATGGACGCCGCAGATCGCAGAAGCGTTATCGAAGCTGCGGACGACGCTGCCGACGCGTCGCATCTTCCCGACCTTCGGCCCCTGGTGACGTCCATCCGGACAGCCATGGCAGCCGTTGATTCCGAGAATGGTGGCATGGTGACTCAATATGTCGAGTGTCTGGCTGAATACTTTACAGGCAAGGACCAGAGCCTGGACGGACGTCGTCTTGGTATGCTGCGGAGGGCTTACCTGTCGTTGCTGGCCGTGCACCGAGCCCTGGGCGTGTCGCCGACCGACCTGTCAGCGCGGCTGTCGCTGTTTCGTCATGGACTGGACTGCACGCTCCCCTTCGCGGCCCTGGGCCGGGATATCGGCCGTGTTCTGGTGGACGGGGCTCATGAGTTTGCATCCGCTACGTTGCGCGGACAGACGCGAATGTTGCCGCCACACGATGTCCTGCGTGCGTCTCGGGAATTGGCCTCCAAAGTCCCGACACCAGTGGATCCAGATCAGGCTTCCTTGCTGGTCACCCGCATCTTCCAGGTGCTCGACCACCCACGGGGGATCGATGGCGCCACTCGGGCCGGAGCTGCCCTCCTGACCCTCGCCTGTTCACGTGTCGCGATGGAGCGCCTGCTTCCGGACACCCGCTTCCGGGTACTGGCCGGCTATCGGGACCTCCTGGACCTGGAGGCCACTGACGTCCTGTCTTACCAGTGCGAGGCCAGGTTAATCGCATTCGAGGAAGTGCTTGAGCCGTCCCTGTGTGAAGCCGCGTTGCGAATCGCGTTCTCGTTGACGTCACGTCTGGAGCGGGGAATACGCAACAGCCCTGAGTTCGATGACGTGGCACGACTATTGGTGAAGGAGTTTCGTCAAGGAGGTGAAGCATGACGGTGAAGGGTTTGAAGGTGGTCTGGACGGACGGGGAAGTTACGTGCCTGGTACAGGTCGAGGTGCACGCGCCCTTGAAGCTGCTGCTGGATGAGAACGTGATCCCAATGGAGTCCCGCCGGCTGGATCCCGCTGCCTTCGGCGCGTTGTCGGTACCGGCCGAACAGGGTCCGGAGATGCATGCTTTGACCCTATCGAATTTGGACCCCGCCCACTTTGGGCGGCCCGGGATCATCGTGGCTCGCAACTCGCTGCAGGCTTGCCAGTTCCTGACCAGTCAATGGGTGCCCCAGGGCAATGGTCCGCTAGACGGCGCCGTACGGGCAGTCCAGGCGTCCGGCGACACGAGTCACCAGTGCTATGACGCATTGGTCCCCTTCCTGGAAACCGAGCCCGAGTCTTGGCTCCTGGACACGGACAAGAGCGATGCCCCGACCGTCGCGGTGCCCAGGTGCAAGTTCGACGATGGCTACCGGGCCATAGGGCGGGGTAGTACCAGGGTATTCTTGCCTACCCGTAAATGCCGGTCTCGCGGGCCGAGGGCTGGGGCCGCCGCCGTGATCCGCGAAAGGCACCGCCAGGTTCACCAGCATTCCCTTCAGGCATGGGACCTCTTGCTGCCGTCGGGACCTCTAGAGAGAGGCCGGGTGCGGGCGTGCTTTGACGGGCAGTGGACCGAGGGGCCACTGCGCCAGTTGGACCCGATGATCCACCAGGCTTTCGACAGGGACGGACGCCTGGTGGAACTGGCCGAGGGGGATGCCACGATTTTTACCGCATGGGTTGCCCGTGTCCTGGTGAAGGTCCCCCATCGGTGGTCACGGCTCGTGGCTGAAGTGCCGGATGTGGCACGACGGTTGCCGGCCGCTTGGCTCGTGGATTCTCGCTGTCCGTTACAGTTTGATCGTGACGTTGCGCTGGTAGAGCGCCCGACAGAGGCTGCAGCTATTCTGTCCAGGGTCACCCGGAATTTCTTCCTACCCGACGGAGAGTCTAGCCCCATTCTTCCGGCCATACGTGCCCACGCCGGTTCCTGGCTGGCCCTTTGCACCCCTTCCACCTGGAGGTGACCATGACCGACGCATCCCTGGAAGCCCGAGTCTGGCGGGCGGTCGAACTTTCGGCGAACCCGTCCGTGCTGGCCCAGGCCCTGCACTCCTTCCTGCCCAATTGCTGCTTGTCGGTGCAGGATGACGTGCCCACCGCCAGGATTCGCCGCAGCACTGATCGCATCGACGTGGAGTTTGGGACTGCCTTCCTGCGGGAAGAACTGGCGGACGAGCGGGACTTTCTTTTCGTGTTGCTACATGAGGTTTACCATCATGTTCTGGGCCACCTGCGCATCCGGCCCGGAGACACGTTGTCGAAGAAATGCCCCGAGGCCGCCAACCTCACTGCCGACATGCTGGTGAACCGCTCGGTGGTGGATCGGTACTTCCGTGAAGGTGTACCGTTGCTCTCGCGCCTCTATGGTGATCGACTTCCAGGGTGCCTGCTGAAGCCCCAGGTCTTGCCAAGTAACACTGGCCGGAAGCCAGGTTCCAATCGCGCCCGCGCCCGCGACCGCGCCGCCTTTATCTCACGTCTCCAGCGGGCTGGCCATTCCCATGCGCTGGCCGCGAAGGCCTGGTCCGTGTACCGGCTGGCCTGGCAGGACTTCCCTCCTTACGAGCTGTTGCTGGAGAAGGTCGTCGCGTTGCTGTCGTCGGCCGACATGCTCCGGTTCGTGGACGTGCCGCTGCTGGGGGATCACGAGGGGGACACTGTGGACGGACTCCCCTGGAACGACGACCGGTTCAACTTCCTCGGTAGCGATATGCAGGAGTCCGATGTGGCCGCTGAGCCACCCTGCGGTGACGGAGGCCTGGCCGCCGCCCTACGCAGGGCCCTCGAGCGCGACCCCAGCCGGCGGGTCGTCCAGATGACCGCGCTACCCGGCGTCGTCTGCTCTCCAGGCCGGTCGGACCTCGCCTTCCTGGCCGCCGGCTTCCCGGTGACCCTCTTTCATGGCGCTCGCCCATTGCCCGAGGATGCCCAGGGTGCCCACGTCTACCTTGACGTGTCGAACTCGCTTACTGACGCCCTGCCACGGATCTACAACGCGCTAACTGCCCTCCGGGACCTGGTAGCCACACCGGTTCACCAGTTCTCCACGCAGGTCGTGGACTGCAGCCTGGACGACGTGGCTCGTGGCGTCCGCCGGACCACCGGCGGCACCAACTTCACGCCCGTACTGGAACACGCCCTGGCCAGGCATCATGGCCAGATCGTCGTGATCACGGACGGGATCGGGCCCAACGTCGGTCCCGTGGGGGACGCCTTTACGCGCTCGGGCGCCGGCTTACACCTGGTGCTGGTGGATGCCGGGTACATGGGGCGGCGAGAATGCCCGCTGGTGCCGTTGGCCCGGAGTGTGGTTCACCTGGGAAGGGGGTGACATTGATCCGGGACCAGACCAGATCAACTACTTCGCCTTCTGCTTAAGCCGGTTGGGCCGCGCGATCCTGAGAGCCGAGATCAGGCCGCCGTCCCGGCCCACGATCACCGCGGTGCCCACGAACTGGCTGAGGTTCTCGCCCTGCTTCTTGGCGCGCCTTGCGTCTCGCTCGCCCAGGAAGTAGGCCGTGCGCCCGTGCTGTTGACGGGTCGTCTGGCCCCAGCCGATTGCGGCGTCTACCGCGGTGAAGGGAATCCCGCGCTGCTGCATCCGACGACCCGCGTGCTCGCTGACGTGTTCCATCGAACCCTCCCGGTTGTCATCGCCTCTGTGGATCAAGACGATCTGACGCAGCCGTTTCTGATTTCCCCGCTCCCTTCAACCGCCGAACCAGCGGCCCAGCATGCCGCCCCCGCTCCCGCCGGTCATGCCCCCGATGATGCCTCCGATGATGGTGCCGAGGCCCGGGCAGATGGCCGTGCCGATGGCCGCGCCTGCGGCGGTGCCGCCCAGGCTGCCCGCGGCGGAACCGGCGTTTTCGCAGGAACGAGCCTTGTACTCCTTGGCGTTGATGGTGCCGGCCGCATACCGGGCGGTGTCCGCGCCCTGGTCCACCAGGAAGAAGGCGGCTGAAGTGATGGCGTTGGACCGCAGGGCCGATTTCGCGGCTTGGCCCACCGAGCGCTTCGCCAGTTCCTTGCCGGCCTGGGTGGCGGCGGAACGGGATGTGCACCTGCCGGCCTCGTGAAGGATGACGCGACTGGCCTGCTCGACGGCCGCCTTCCCGGCCTGCCTCGTCGTGACTGCCTGAAGGCCCTGGTAACGCTCCGCGCGGTTGCAACGGCGCGGCGCCCGCGGAGGCCGAAGGTGTTCTTCCAGCCAAAACGCTGTCGGATCGCGGCGTAGCAAGAAGGCACTTCCTCGCCGAACGGCCCCTTGGGCATGCACGAACCTAAACCCACGGTTTAGAAAACCGACATCTCGGGGCGCACGAACCTAAACCCGGTCTTGCACGAACTTATACCCAGGGTTTAGAATCGTGTGCGGCGGGACCGAGGTCATGGCGTGGCGCGACCGGACTGGGACAAACTCTACGTGCTGGCAGAGGTGCAGCAGGGGAACTTCACGGCGAAGCAGGCCGAGGAGGCCGGCTACTCGCCGCAGCTCCTGCAGAAGTACCTTCGGGCCAACCGGATTGCCCGCGTGCGGCGCGGTATCTATCGCCTCGTCCACCACCCGGCCGGCGACCAGGAGGACCTGATCGTCCTGTGGCTATGGAGCGAGCAGGCCGGCGTGTTCTCCCACGAGACCGCGCTGTCGCTGCACCGGATCTCCGACGTTCTGCCGTCCCGGTTCCACCTGACCCTGCCGCTTGCGTGGAAGAAGCGCCGCCTGCGCGTTCCCGAGCGCGTGCTCCTCTACCACGAGAACCTCCTGAAGCCGGAGCGCACCTGGGTCGGGGCGGTACCGGTGACCAGCATCGCGCGCACCCTCTCGGACTGCCTGGACGCGAACGTGACCACGGACACGATCCGGGCGGCGGTACGGGACGTGTCGCGCCGCGGGCTTCTGGGGCCTACCGAGGTCCAGGTCTTCCTCGACGAACTTGACCGGATGGAGGGGAACCAGTGAGCCCGCGCTACGAGTCGCCCGGGGCGTTCAAGCATGCACTGGAGCACCGTCTTCGCGCCGTATCGCTGAACGGGGATCTCTTCGCCCGCCGCCGTCAACTGCTGGTATTCGACCGGTTCCTAGCCCGGGTTGTCGAGGTGCTCGACAACGCGGTCATGCTGAAGGGAGGGCTGGTCCTCGAACTGCGGCTCGATCGTGCCCGGACCACGAAGGACGTGGACCTTCGCATGGTGGGCCCGTCCGGCAGGGTCCTGGAGGACCTCAGGCTGGCAGCCCGCCTCGACCTGGGCGACTTCCTCAGCTACGAAATCGTGCCCGATCCCACGCATCCGGACATCGACAACGACGGTATGCGCTACGACGGGATGCGATTCCGCGCGGAGTGCCTCCTGGCTGGCCGCCCGTTCGGGGACCCTTTCGGGGTTGACGTTGCCTTTGGCGATGCCGACGCGGCTCTTCCTGTACTCGTCCACCCCGGCCGACCGTGACGTCTTGGAGACTGATAGCGCCGAAGAACGGCTTCAAGTGGGCGTTGAGGGTGCTGCGGTCATCCTTCTTGGACCGCTTGCGGGGGAGCCGGAGCTCCTCCCAGTAGGCGGCTATCCTGTACATCATCAGCAGCAGGTCCAACGCCAGCGCCAGACCCCTATCTGCTGGCCGGGCACTTGGCATCCGATCCCGGCCAGCAGAAAGTGATTCATTCCGCCCTCGTAGACTTGACTCCCTTACCTGGCGCCCATAAACTGACCAGTAGAACTTCACTGGCCAGTAAAATGCCAAGTGCCCGGGACATCGATGTGGTGAAGGCGGCCCTCCGGCAGGCGATCCCGGGGTGGACCCTGCAGCAGGAGGTCGGAGGAGGCGTCGACGTCGCCGGGCTGGCGGGTCGCCGAAGAGTCCACGCGAGGGTCATGTCGCTCTCTGCCGGCCGGGTCGACGACGTCATCTCCCGGCTCGCCCTGGGCGTCGTACAGGGAAGCGAGCTTGTGCCCATTGCCGGGACTGTGGTCCTGACCTGCGTCGTCCTTCCCAGGCTCGGGAAAAGGATCGTGGCCGAGGCAGAGGCGTTCATGGCACGGTACGGCAAGGAACGCGGCTGGGCTCTGGTCGACCGGGATGGAGATGCCCGCGTGGTGATACCGCAGTTCGGGGTCGAGGCGACGTTGCGACAAGAGCGCGTCGCGGCGCGGGAGCCTCGCCTTGCCTCCACTCCGTTCTCGGACCTTGGGCTCTGGATGCTGAAGATTCTGCTGCTGCGGGATGCGCCCGCCGAACTGTGGCAGGGGCCGCGGGAACGGCCGGCCCATCCTACCGCCCTCGCACGGCTGGCCGGCGTGTCGGTCGTCCTGGCGCACCGGTTCGTCACGACGCTCGAAAGCCAGGACTTCCTGCGAAAGCGGCGGGACGGGCTGCACGTGGTTCGGCGGGATGCCCTCTTGACTGCGCTGCGCCAGCACGAGGAAGGAGAGTTCTGCAGACCGGTCCTAGTCCGACGCCTCGGAGGCCTGCCGCTCGATGTCGACGACATCGCTTCCGCTGATCGACACGGCGATCTGGTTGTCGGGGGATTCGAGGCGTGCCGTCGGCTGGGCGTTCTGCACGTTCTTGGGGAACTCCGGGTGGAGATCCACGCTCTCGCCCAAGTCGAGGCGGTCCTGGAAAGATCCGGTCTGGAGCGCTGCGAGGCGCAGGCCGCCGGCGTCTGGCTTATACCTTCGCGTCATCCGCAGTCGATTCGCCGCGGCATGCTCGACCGTGAGGGCGTGCAGGTCGTCGATGGCTTGCAGGCGGCCCTGGACGTGCTGCATCATCCGGGGCGAGGCCAGGAACAGTCGGACTACCTGTTCGAGAGACTGTTTCCACGGAGGGAGGAGTCGTGAGCATGTCCGGGTCGGTCGGATTCCCCGAGGTTCTCCAGGACTTCGGGCGGCTGATCGCGGCTCTCGGCGAGTACCGCGGCGTCGCCGTCCTGACCGGGGGGTTTGTCCCGTACGTTTACCGCCACATGGACCGGTTCTCGCGGCCGTCGCTGCCATACCTTCTCACGACAGACGTCGACTGGACGGTCCCCGCGCGACTGCCGCTGTTGGGCGGCCAGCCGCTCGGCGCACGGCTTGCGGACTCCGGGTTCGTGGTCATCCAGTCGACCGACACCTCGCCAGCCGTGCAGCGCTACCAGCACCAGAGGTTCGGCAACAGGGATCTGGCGCCGATCTACGGCGAGTTCCTGGTCCCCCTGACGGGGGGCGCGTCGCGCAGGGGCACGGACAGGCGGGTACAGGTCGTGCAGGAAGGCCTGACGGCGCAGGCATTGCGATACCTGGACCTGCTGCTCGAGGAACCGATGGAGTTCGACGCCTCGACGCTCGACGGGCTCGGTCTCGACCGGCCGCACGTGATTCGCGTTTCCCGGCCCGCTGCCTACGTCCTGCAGAAGTTGCTGTCGTGGGATGAACGTGCCGCCGGCAAGAAGGACAAGGACGCGGCGTATCTCCACGAGGTCGCAATCCTGACGAACGGGGCCTGGTCGGGTATCGATGCGGATGTTCGGCGCACAGAGGCATCGACACACGAGCGCGGGCGCTGGGTTTCGAAGGCCCGCAAGCGGATGCACGACCTTTTCCTCGGCACGGATGCGGAAGGCCCCCTGCGTGTCGTCCGCCAGTACGAGCGCCTGGCCGACCCGGGTTCGCGTCCTACCGAGGACGGCGTGCGGCGGCTGATGACTCGATTCGCGGACGAGAGTGGGCTCGGAGGTTCGACCCGATGACCCGCTCCGACTCCACCAGGGCGGCGGGCATCGCCGGCAAGTGGCGCATTTCTAGGATGGACACGTGGGCCCAGGATGCGGTCGATCTCGTCGGCCCCGGCTTCCTCGAGTTCGACAGGGACGGGAACGGCCGGTTCGGTTTCATCGCGGTCACCGGATGGATGGACTGCCGCCATGGGGCGCACGAAGGTCGGCCCCGCGTCGAGTTCTCATGGGACGGCAGCGACGAAGGAGACCACATCTCCGGCCGGGGCTGGGCGGAACTCCTACCGGATGGTTCGCTGAACGGCCACCTTTTCATTCACAACGGCGACGACTCGGGCTTCACCGCAGTTCCTTTCCCTGGAGAGGACAAACCCAGGGCGAGGACCTCGGCCGGCAGGAGGCGGGTCGGCCAGTGACGCGCATGCGATGCGATCAAGATCGGCTGATGATCAGGCACCGTCCTCTCTGGATGGCGCGCTCCACCAGTGCCAGCATACGCTTCGTCCCGAATTCGGCAGCACATTCCACCCGAAGCGATTGGTCGCAGGTATGGTCATAATTGCGCCCAGCCGCACTCAATCGAACCATAACCCATTGTATTGATTGGTAGCGGGGGAACGCTCCGCGCGGCTGCAACGGCGCGGCGCCCGCGGCGGCTGGAGGTGTTCTTCCCGCGGAAACCGAGTCGGATCGCGGCGTAAGGAACGCTGAAACCGCTTCACGCGCGGTTCACAACAGCCCCTGGGCCCGTGCCCACACAAGAAACTCGCCGGGACCGAAGGGGAAACGGGCCCCGGCCCGCAACAGTTCCTCGACCAGGCGGTCGGCGCGTGTCTCGTCCAGAATCCCGTTCCGGACGCCTCGCGCCACGACGGCCAGCGTCCGCTGTACCCGCACACCGCGGTCGCGCCCGACCTGGACAGCAGTTTCGTCGTCGGTGAACGCGACTGCGCCGTGGGCCTCTGCCCAGGCGAGCACAGTGGCCTCGCCCAAGTCGTGCTGCCCCGAACCGAAACGGCGGGCGTACTCGGCGAACAGGCGCAGTTCGCCCAGGCTGTCGAGACGCTCGACCCGGAGCCAAGGCAGGGTCAACGCCTCGGCAAGGTCCGGGAAGTCACGGACTCCAAGCCGGAGCTCGTCCAGCACGGCCTGCGTGGTGACCCGGTCGTCGGACGCAGTCAGGGCATCGAGGAGGCCGAGTTGCCTCGCACGCGCGAAGGCACTCATGGGCGCGCTGTCGAAGACCAAGACCGCCATCGTCAATCCAGATCGAACTGCGCCCGCATGGATTCGAGGGGGACGCGATCCTCGCCGGGAAGGTCCCCGGCCGACACCGTGCCCCGTAGCAGTTCGATCGCGCGGCCCTGGCTGATCTTGTGCCGTCGGAAGGCGCGGACGACCGCCTGCGCGTATCGCGGCGGCACCAAGGGTGCGACGAGGTCTTCGTGAAGGACCACGGCTCCCTCGAGGTAGTCGGCCTTTCCGGGACGCTCGTTTAACAGCCTCTCTCGAACGTGCTCGTCGACCAGTTCCAGGTTCCGAAGATGCCCCAGGACCGCGGTCCAACTGACCCCGAACTCCGCGCCCAGAACGATGGCGGCCTGGCGCGGATCGGCCGCGCCACCCAATTCCTTCCATCGCGGGATCACCGAACCGCGCGGCATGAGGAAGTGGATCACGAACGCGTTGATCAGCCGTTCGCGGTCCTCGCTCCCCGAGCCGACGATCCACTCGCCCGAGAAGTCGTCGGCGAACACGTGATGGCCGAGCTCGTGGACGAGCGTGAAACGGCGACGCCCGACCTTCGCGGCCCCGTTGACGACCGCGACGCCACCCTGGTCGAGACGCAGGAAGGAGCCGTCGAGCCGCGCATCCGGAAGGGGAAGGCAGAAACCGAACAACCCGGCGCGCTCGGCCACGGCGACCAGGCCCCAGACCGGTCCCTCGGGCATCTGGAGGTGCCGCCGCAGATCCTGCGCGGCGACCTCGGCGCTCTCGACCGAGTCGACCAGCTTCGTCGGCAACGGCGCCGGCGCGTCCAGCAGTCCGATGTCGAACAGGAGCTTTACGTCCCGCGCGATGCTGTCGAGCAGCGCATCGGACTGCGACTCGTCGACCGGCTCGCGGCTCTGCCGTCGGCTCACCATCGCCGGAAGCGCAGGAGCCAGGAACCACTCCAGCGGGCGCGCCAGGAGCGCCGCGATCCGGACCAGTTCCAGCGAATCGAGCCTCCGCTCTCCGGCTTCGATCCGCGTGATGGCCGTTCTGTCGAGGCCCACCGCCGCGCCGACCTCAGCCTGACTGAGTCGTGCGACCTTCCGAGCCTCGGTCAGCCTCGATCCAAGTTCACGCCACTCGTTTTGCGTTTCACCCATAGTGCGAAAATAGCACTTTCGGGGAGAAAAGCAAGGACGAGGACGGCGGGATCCGCATCATCCCCAGAAGATGCCGGTGGGGTCGTCATCGACCTCCTTCAGCAGGCGGTCGAAGTCCAGGGACGGGTCGAGGTCCCAGTATACGTGCCACCGGGAGTTGCGGTCGGCGCAGTACAGCCGCCACTGGATCGTCTCGGGGTCGTACCGGAACTGCGCGACGACGCTCTCGATCCAGTGGTCCATGTCGCGGAGCAGCGGGCGCTCCTCGAAGAGCGTCACGCTGTGTCCCCGGAACCGGAAGCCGAGCCGAATCTGGCCTCGCACGCGCGGTGGGATCCTGGCCTCGCAGTAGTTCGCCAGGCGAAGTTCGATGCGCTTCTTCAGAAGGACCGGGATCGCCATCGCGCCTCCTTCGGATCAAGGTTGACTTAGTGGAGACAGCGGTTGAGCGACATGGTCACGCAACCCGATCGAGAACCTGCGCATGGATTCCTTCGTGCCCGCCACCGGGAACCAAAGTGTCTGCATCTGAGGCGAAAGGGTTCCGTCCAGTTCGACGACCGTGTTCGACAGAAAGTACGACGGCGCAAGTTCCTCAAGGTAGTAGGAGTGCCAAGCGGGCCCCTGAACTGCACCCCTGGCCTCCTGGCGTGCGTCGGACCAGAACCGGAAGAACCGATCCTGGCCTAGCGTGACCCAGTCAACAGCCCGCTCCCTGTGCCCCTGGGCTGCCCCGGACGACCGCGTCGCAGCGGGGTAGACCTCGATGGCGCGATAGGGCAACGCCTCCACGGGCGCCCAGGCCAGAGGGATGGCCAACCCGGTTCGTTCGCGGATCTCGCCGAGCAGCTTCAACGCCGAATGCGCGGTGCGGGCAATCAGGTTTGCCCCGACCTCGAGCGGTCGTTTCCGGAGGCGTCGATGGATCTCGTCGTCGGTCATGCGAC
Source organism: uncultured Myxococcales bacterium (assembly GCA_903936705.1). Classification (GTDB taxonomy): domain Bacteria; phylum Myxococcota_A; class UBA9042; order DTJE01; family DTJE01; genus CAIZWN01. Next base: position 3,031 of record CAIZWN010000019.1, on the reverse strand, counting down.
GGAACATGCTGTTCGCGGGCGAAAGGACCGGTTCCTCCGCGCGGTGGCCCACCAGGGAGGAACCGAGAGCACTGGGCCAACCCAGGGGCGCGTCGAACGCAATCAGGGCCTGCTCGTATGGCCGCGCAGCCAGCCGAGGTCGATGGCGCCGTTCAGCATCGAGATGAGCAGGGTCAGGAAGTTGTGGATGGTGTGGGGCGAGAGGTGCCGGCGGCTGCGAACCAGCGTGTCGATGCGTTCCAGCGTGATCTCGGTCAGCAGCAGCGGGCCGAAGGCGGGACGCAGGTGGCACCTGAGGACGCTGAGGTCGCGGTCCTGGTCGCGCTGGCGGGGAAGACGGTTCTCGACCCAGTAGTCGGCGAGGTCGTTGAAGGTCTTCGGGGGCGGGGGGCGGTCGCGCTCGCCGGTCTTGACCTGGTCGGTCTCAGTCTGGACGCGGCGCAGGGCCTTGTCGGCGTCGCCGAACTTCTCGTAGACGGCGCTCTGGCGTGTGCCGTCGGCATCGATCCAGCGGATGCGCCACTTGTTGCGGAGCTTGACGGGTCGGGCGGTTCGGGCCATGAGAGTCCTCCTGGACTCCCCCATTGGACCCGACGGCAATGGCCACAACAATGGCCACAATTGGGCCATCGAGGTCCCAATTCCCTGCTAACTACTTGTATTGATTAGTAGCGGGGGAACGCTTCGCGCGGTTGCAACGGGGCGGAGCCCGCGACGGCTGGAGGTGTTCTTCCAGCCCAGGCGCGGGCGGATGGCGGCGTAGCGGCACTGCGCCGAGCTCGTCAAACGGAACTTGACGGCCCCAAATTTCACTCCTAGAATAGTTTTCAGCGAATGGTGAAAACTGGTCGAAGGGTGAAAACGATCCAACAGCGGGACGTGCAAGGACAGGCGGCGGAAGCACTTCGTCGTGCTCTTGCCGATGTTCCAGGGGTTCGCCTGCAGATCGAACCGCGCCTGCCTGGAGGAGAGGGGCCCGACCTCCTGTTCCGACTCCAGCTTCCTGCCGGCGAGCAGGTCCTCGCCGTGGAAGTGAAGCGCAGCGGCGAACCCAGGGCGGTCCGCGAGGCTCTGGATCGGATCTTCCGCCTCCGCGACCGCATGCCCAAGGCCGGGTTCGTCATCGTCGCCCCCTACGTTTCCGAACGGGGGGCCGACCTGTGCGCCCGGGAGAGTGTCAGCTACGCGGACCTGTCCGGAAACTGCCGCCTGGTACTCGACCCGATCTTCGTCCGCCGCGAGGGACTCCCGAACGCGTTCGCGGTCAAGCGTGACCTGCGGTCTCTCTTCTCGCCGAAGGCCGTTCGTGTCCTGCGTGTACTGCTGGCCGACCCCAACAAGCCTTGGCGGATCCAGTTGTTGGCCGGCGAAGCCGGCGTCAGCGTCGGCGAGGTGGCGAACGTGAAGTCCGCGCTCCTGGCCCGCGAATGGGCTGCGGTCGGTCCTGGCGGTCTCACGCTCATCGAACCGCGGACTGCCCTGGCCGAGTGGGCCGGGAGCGGTCGGTACGCCCGCTCGAAGGCCCGCGACTTCTACTCGCTGTCCAGCACCCGCGAACTGGAAGCCAGCCTCGCCGACGCGTGCGTTGCCGAGGGCGTCACCTACGCCCTTGCATCCTTCTCGGCCGCGGCCCGCATGGCTCCGCAGGTCCGCTACCAGCGTGCGACCGCATACGTTGGTGGCGACCTCGACGGGGTCGCGCGGAGCCTGGGTCTGAAGGAAGTCCCGACCGGAGCGAACGTCCGCCTGCTGCTTCCGGCGGATGAAGGGGTCTTCTACGGCAGCCAGGAGGTCGACGGCGTTCGGATTGTCAGCGCTGTCCAATGCTACGTCGACCTGCTCGCCGAGTCGGGTCGTGGTGCTGAGGCTGCCGAGGCGCTCCTGAAAGAGGTACTATCGCCGCGATGGTGACGAGACCCGACTACACAGAAGAGAAGGTCGCGGCGGCGAAGTCCGTCATGGTCGAACTGTTCCACCTGCTCGGGGAATACCGGGATCAGATCGTGCTGATCGGCGGATGGGTCCCGTCGCTCCTGGTCCCGGACCGTGACGATCCGCACGTGGGCAGCCTCGACGTGGACCTCGCCCTCGACCACCGCGGCCTCGCTGATGCGGGGTACCAGTCGATTGCAAAGCTCCTGGAATCCCGCGAGTACGAGAAGGACAAGGACAACCCGTTCAAGTACTGGCGCACGGTGGAACTGGGGGGACGCCCGATCCGGGTCGAACTGGATCTCATGGCTGGCCAGTACGGCGGGACCGGAAAATCCCATCGGACGCAGAAGGTCCAGGGCATCCAACCACGCAAGGCTCGGGGATGCGACATCGCGTTCGAGGCGCCTATCGAAGTGGTCGTTGAAGGAGAACTCCCTGGCGGCGGCCGCGATCGGGCATCGGTGCGGGTCACGCCCATCGTTCCCTTCCTGGTCATGAAGGCGATGGCCCTCTCGGATCGGCTCAAGGAGAAGGACGCGTACGACATCTACTATTGCATCCGGCACTACCCCGGTGGGATCACTGCCCTCGCTGAAGCCTTTCGGCCGCTGGCCGGGCATGGGCTGGTGCGGGAGGCTCTGGGCAAGATCCGGGAGAAGTTCGCGACACCGTCTCACATCGGCCCGAAGCACGTAGCGGATTTCTACGGGGTCACCGACCCTGACGCCCGCGCCATCCTGCTGCGCGATGCCAGCGAGCGGGTGATGGCCTGGGCGGCGGCGGTCGAGCGGGTTGGGTAGGTTCGCGACCCGGCCACGAAGGAACGTCTACCTATGGCGAGATCCTTGGAACGGCAACCCAGCGCCTTTGGCGGTTGCTGGATGAATACGGTCCAGTCGAACTGTCTGCGGCCCTGGCCGAGGTCATGACTACCACGAATCCGAGCATCGGATCCGTGGCCTACCTGCTTGAAAAGCGCAGGCGGGCGGCGGGCCGGAAGCTGGCGGATCCGATCCACGTCCCGGACAGGCCCGAGATCAACAACCTGCGTGTCGATTTCGCGAAACTGGAGGCCTACGATGATTTGTAAATCCAT
>CAIZWN010000018.1 GCA_903936705.1 uncultured Myxococcales bacterium | reverse complement strand
CCTGGGTGCCGGAATCGAGGCCGGGGATACCCGGTTGTCGATGCGGTTTCGTGGTTGATGTTGCCTATACGCGGAATTGACTTCGCCAGTCCGCTGCCGGTCCGCTATCCTTGGCGCATTCCTGGGGCGAGGGCCGAAGGCAACAGAGAATGACGGCGTTTTCCCCGCTCCGGCCACCCTGCCCCTCGCCCACCTGTCCGTCGCCTCGCCTTGCCGCGGCGACGCTGCTGGTGTCGGCCACCCTGACCGTCATGGCGGGCGCCACGATCGCGCCCTGCCTGCCCGCCCTCCGGGCCCACTTCGCCGACACGCCGAACATCGACCTCTGGGTGCGGCTGGTCCTGTCCCTGCCGGCCCTGGCCATCGCCCTGTCATCGCCGCCCATCGGCCTGCTGATCGACCGCAGGGGACGCGTGCCGGTCCTGCAGGCGTCCCTGGTGCTGTACGCCCTGGCCGGGACATCGGGACTGGTCGTCGACTCGCTGTGGGCGCTGCTGGCGGGACGGCTGGTGCTGGGCGTGGCCGTGGCGGGGATCCTGACGTCTTCCACGGCCCTCATCGCCGACGCGTATGACGGCCCCCGGCGGGCGCGGTTCCTGGGGCTCCAGGGGGCGTTCATGGGATTCGGGGGCGTGCTGTTCCTGAGCCTCGGCGGGATCCTCGCAGAAGCGGGCTGGCGATGGCCGTTCGCCGTGTACCTGCTGTCGCTGCCGGTCCTGCCCGGGGCGATCCTGGGCCTGCACGACGGGACACCGCTCGCCCGGCAGCCGGCGGCGGCAATCGTTGCCGACAAGGTCCCCTGGGCGCCCCTGGCACGAATCTACGCCGTGACCTTCCTGGCGATGGTGGTGTTCTACCTGGTCCCCACGCAGATCCCGTTCCTGCTGCAGGCCCTGTCCGGCAGCGGCGCATCGACGGCGGGTCTGGCCATCGCGGCCGGCGCCCTGGTGTCGGCCGCCGTGTCGCTGCTGTACGGGCGGGTGGCTCGCCGGGTCGGCTACCCCGCCATCGCCGCCGCGTCGCTGGCCCTGCTGGCGGCCGGGTTCCTGGTGGTCGGGGAGGCCGAATCCACCGCCGGGGTGGTCGCAGGATTGGCGGTGTGCGGGCTGGGCACGGGGCTGATCATGCCGAACGGCGCCCAGTGGCTGATCACGACCGTGCCCGCGTCGCTGCGCGGCCGGTCGCTGGGGGCCTTGAACTCGGCGATCTTCCTGGGCCAGTTTGTGTCGCCCGTGATGGTGCACCTGTTCCTGTCCGACGACGGGCCCGCCCACGCGTTCCTGGTGGTGGCGGGCGGCGCGGCGTTCGCGGGCGCGGCGCTGGCCCTGCAGGCTGGCGTTGCCGATGGCCGACGGCGGAGGCGACGGACGGCGAACGGCGGACGACGGCGGGATGACGGGACCGAAGCGTGAGTCACCCTGGCGGGGCCGCGAGTGCGGTCAACCGCTCGACCAATCGGTCCCGAAACGCAATCAGTTCGGCGACGGTCAGCCGCGCCAGCAGATCCGCCTGCAGCGGGGCCAGGACGCGCCTACGCGACGAGGTCGAGCCGCTTCCATGCATCAAGAAGAAACTCCCAGAAGGCCCGTCGGCGCCCCAGGTGCGGGGCCAGAACCTCCCATCGGTCCATCACCTGGCGCAACGTCACGAAGCGCCAGACCTCGTCGTCCCGCGCCTCGCGCAGGATCTTTGCCATCAGGCGCAGGCGCTCGGACTCGGATCCTTCGGCAAGGCGTGTACGCAGTTCCGCGATGGACAGATCTTCGTCCCAGAGGAAGTAGGGTCGCAGTTCCTCCCGATCGAGGTCGATCGTCAGCGGCCGTCGCATCACGCCCCTCGCAATGAAATCGAGGGTATCCGCACGCGCTGCTGCCGTCAATCGAACGGGGCTGGACGTGTCAACCGCCCAGATCCTCCAGGTCCCCATCCACCTGTGCCTCCTCAAAAGTCCATCGGCCCGGTTTCGACCGGCGAGGAGAGACGGAACCAGTGCCCCCTTGATACCTGGCTAACGATGACGGTTTGTGGCTGATGTTTCTTACACTCGCGGATGTCTGTGTAAATAGACGTCGGTGTGGCCACGCCAACAGGCTTGCGCCGGCGGGCTGCCAGCGAATTCATCGGTGGGTCAGGATCCCGGCCGCATCACGCACCCTGGCAAGGGTGGCTTCGGCGACCGCCCTGGCCTTGCGACCACCGTCGCGCAGGACATCGCGCACATTGCCTGGGTCCGATTCCAGCAAGGCATATCGTTCGCGCGCTGGGGCAAACGCGTCGTTGATGAGTTCTCCCAAACGTTTCTTGGCGTGCCCATAACCGTACCCGCCGCGCCTGTAAGAGTCCCCGATCTCGGCAGCCTCGTCCGCCGTCGCGAACAGCTTCAAAAGGGCGAATACATTGCACGTCGCCGGGTCCTTCGCATCCTCAAGCGGCGTCGAGTCCGTGACAATCTGCGCGACACGCTTGGCAGTGGCCTTCGGCGTCGCGAAGATCTCGATCGTGTTGTCGTAGGATTTCGACATCTTCTGGCCGTCCAGCCCGGGGACCACAGCCACCGCATCGACGATGTATGGCGCAGGTTCAACCAGCATTGCACCGCCGTACGCCTGGTTCAGCTTGCCGACCAGGTCGCGCGTGATCTCCAGGTGCTGCTTCTGATCCGCCCCAACAGGAACAAGATTTGCGTCGTAGGCCGCAATATCAGCGGCCTGCAGCACGGGGTAGTCGAACAGACCGACGTTCGACATCAGGCCCTTTGCAACCTTGTCCTTGTAGGATGTGGCACGCTCCAGAAGGCCCATCGGGCAGACGCAATTCAGGAACCACGCCAGCTCGGCAACCTGCGGGACATCACTTTGCAGAAACAGGGTACTGCGGGCCGGGTCGATGCCCAGCGCAAGATAGCCCATGACTATATGCAGCGTTGAATCAGCCAGCTTCTCGCGATCCTGGGTCGACGTCAGCGCGTGATAGTTCGCCACAAAGTAGAAACAGTCATGGCCCTCGTCCTGCAACTGGACGTGCTGGCGCATGGCTCCAAACCAGTTCCCGATGTGCAGTCGGCCCGAAGGTTGGATCCCTGAAAGAATGCGCTTTTTCATGAGGCGGGACTCTAGCGACCGGCCCCTCGCATGTCAACAATCGGCGCAACGTTGACCATTATCGACAGCCTGGCTTACAGTCGCCTGGGTCTGCGAGGCATGCCAATGGATCCGATTCAGGCGTTGTTGCTGGGGATTGTCGAAGGCGTCACCGAATACCTGCCGGTGTCCTCGACGGGCCACCTGATCCTCGCGCAGCGCCTGATGGGTCTGGGCGAGGGCGAGGCCAATAACGCCTATGCGATCCTGGTGCAGTTCGGAGCCATTCTTGCTGTGGTCGGGTTGTTCCGGCATCGCGTTCTGTCCGTGCTGAACGGCCTGGTCGGCCGTGATTCGAATGGTTTGCGACTGGGGATCAACCTGGCGGTGGCCTTTCTGCCGGCCGCCGTCGTCGGTATCCTGGCCGGATCGTTCATCAAGCACGCGCTGTTCAGTCTGTGGGTAGTGGCGGCCGCTTGGATCGTTGGCGGCGTGGTGCTGGTGATCCTGTCGCGTCGCAGGGTAGGTGTCGCCGCCGACGCAGGTTTTTCGATCGATAGCCTGACGGCAAAACATGCGCTGTTGATAGGCTTGTTCCAGGTCATTGCGATGTGGCCCGGCGTCAGTCGCAGCCTGGCCACGATCCTCGGCGGGCTGTCCGTCGGCCTAAGCCTGGTGGCGGCGGTGGAATTCAGCTTCCTGCTTGGAGTTGTCACGCTGACCGCCGCGACCGCAAAAGAAGCGGTCTCGTCCGGTCAACTGGTACTGTCGGGCCTGGGCGAAGCATCCGTCGCCATCGGCCTGGTTGCGGCTCTGGTATCTGCCGCCTTGGCAGTGCGCTGGATGATCGGCTATCTGTCGCGACATTCCCTGGAAGTGTTCGGCTGGTATCGCATAGCCCTGGCACTGATCACTGTGGCCCTGCTGGCATCGGGAATCCTGCCGGCAACCTGAGCAATCCTCCGTCTCGATGGCCCGGCAGGAATCCAGGCCGGCTGCCTCTAGGCCATGTCGTCACGAAAGCCGGGCACGACCCGATCGCCCCCGCCGTCCAGCGCCTTCTTCAGGTTGTCTTCGGCGATGCCTACAAGGCCGGATGGCAATGCAGTTCCGTCCAGTTGCGCAGTCGCCAGTCCGACGCTGGCAGTGGTTCGCATGGAAGACCCTTCGAAAGGGTCCTGCAAGGACGCTACGGTGCGCCGCAATCGTTCTGCCACGATGGTCGTAGTCCCGAAATCCGCATGTTTGAAAAGAATCGCGAAAACCCCGTCGCCCCACAGCGCCAGCATGTCCTCGGCACGCAGGGACTTTCCGATTGCGACCGCAACGCGCGCCACCAGTGCCTGCGCCGAATTCTGCCCCCACGATGCCTTGACCTTGTCCAGTCCATCCACGGCCACCAGAGCCAAGCTGATCACAGAGCCGCGCCTTGACGGCAAGTCATACTCCCGTAGCATGGACTCCTCGAAGTACCGCCGCTCGTAGACTCCGGTTCGCGGGTCCCGCAATGCATTTGAATGCGCATTCGCCCCGTCAAGGACCAACATTTACGCACCTCCCTACGAATCGCGCCCAGGAAAAACACTTCTTATCTTCCCTAACGCTACACGCACGTTAGGTTTTCGACAACTGGAGGACAAGGTTTCCTAGCGGGCCAACCGGTATCCCAGATAGCGCTGGAAGGCCCGCATCGCCGAATCGACGCTTCTGAAGGTCGGAACTCCGCCGTTCCTCAGGCCGTCAACCAGCGGGTCGTACAGTGCCCCCGAATCCACCGTGACAACCACAGGCTTGCGCGCCGCGGCAACGATCGGCGGGAAAAGGGCCGGCAGACCAGTCGGGGCATCCACCGTGTCGATACCACGCGGATCAACACCTGGAGGAAGGGTCTTCATGGCAGGCGTCAGTGGGATCACTCCTACAACCACGGCGTCGATGTTCGGATCGTCCACCATCGCCTGCAGGCAGTCCGCGTATACCTTATCCGACGCCATGGGCGTGATGTCCAATGGGTTGCGCAGATTAACCAAGGCGCTCAATCGATTGTCCTTCAGGATGCCCTGGATGCATTCGGCTCCGCTCTCACTGTAGGTAGCCAACGAGAATTTTGGGCTTGATATCAGGTTGTCGGCAATCCCGACGGTCTCGAAACCGGCGTTGGACAAGGCACCCAGGCGGGTTCCGCAGACTGGCTTCGAACGCATCAGGGACATGCAGGTCAGCAGCAGGTTGAACTCCTCGAACGACGTCGCAACCAGGGCGCCGGCATCCTTCAGGACTTCGGTGCACGATGCATAATCACCACTGATCGAGGCCGTATGGCTGGAGCTTGCCGTGCGACCTTCCGAAGTCCGGCCAGCCTTGTAGACAAGGACGTCACGACCATCGCGCCTAGCCCGCCGGATAAGTTTCGCAAGACGCAGCCCATCAAGGGGCTGGAACCCCTCGATGTACAGGCCCAGCACCTCCGAGACACCTTCGTCCAGCAGGGCCTCGAAAAAATCAGTCAGCGTCAGGTCCATCTGGTTACCGGTGCTGATTGCATAGCGAGGGTCAATGAATGGAAGGTCGTTCATACGAGTGATCAGGAAGGCGCCGCTCTGGCACACCAGCGCCACGTTTCCCGGCCCCCCTGCAGTCGGCAGCGGCAGTTTCGTGGACGGGATGAACAGCGTGTCGTACCTACCCGGTCGCGACCGGATACCCAGGCAGTTCGGCCCGACCAGTACTGGCGTGTAAAGGCCCTCAGCCCTGGCCTGATCCATTGCATCGCGAACCGCCTGGTCGGCCTCCTGGCCCTCCTCGGTCTCGCCCATCCCGCCTGGAATCAGCACCATCGACACGGCCTTCCCGGTACTCAACACCTCCCGGATTATGTCCGGCAGTTGCTGGGCGCCGACCGCAACCACAGCCAGGTCGGCCCGCCACGGCAGGTCAGTGATCGATGCGCAACAGGTGACGCCGTCCACCTGGGCGCAATCCGATCGGATCACTCGAATCCCGTCCAGCGGAAACTGATCGCGCAGAAGGTTTCGCAGGATGACGCGACCAGGGTTCACGTCCTTGGCCGACACCCCCAGGATGGCTACGGTCTTAGGCTTCAACAGCGTCGAAACCTGGTCCAGAAAGGTCGTCCTGAACTGCACGCATCCGGGACGGAACTTCAGGAAGGCATCAACCGCAACAAGCCGGTCGCCGGTCGCAAAGAACGGGTTGATCTCGAAATCGGTAACGACGAAACCGGCCTCGGGCGTGTTCGACAATCCGGTCGCGACGTCATTGAAGAATTGCAGAACGCATCGAAGCGAGTCGTCGGTCGCGCGCCGCTTCGCCTCGCGGGTCGCGCCCGACAGGCGACGCCCCACGAACGAGTTCGCCAGCTTCGACTGGAATGCCTCGGGCGTGGTCAACACCGGCGATCCCAGCACCGTCCCCTGCCCTGGCAGGAAGCATTCGGCCATCTCCTCGGCGTCCAGTCCGCCGAAACCCACGGCCAGCACCGGTCCGAAGTCCTCGGAATGGCGCAGCCCGACGAACAGTTGACCGCCCAGAGAATCGTCGCCCTTTACGAACTCGCTGACCAGGATTTCACGAATCGACGCAGCCAACTGCTGGCCACCGCGCTGCAGAACGTTCGCCCGTATCTCGCTGGCCGCCGCCGCGATTGCTTCCGGCGTGTTCGCTACGATGCGCACGCCGCCCATTTCGGTCTTGTGCGTGATCAGTTGTGAAACGACCTTGACCACTACCTTCGGGCCAGGCAGCACGAATGGGGCCGGCTTGTCCTCGCTGCCAGTTGGTATGGTGTAGAACGCCGGGGTTGCGATACCGCCGGCCTGCAGCAGCGTATAGAGTTCAGGCTCCAGAAGGGTGTCTCGCCCCTCGGCAATTGCCGTCCTGATGAGGCCGGTCGCGACAGCTAACATCGACATGCTACCCTCCACGCTCACTGCTGCTCGATGAGACAAACACAGGCCCGCACGACTAGGCCGACAGCGCCTTCAGCAGGTCCGCATCACCGGCCACGCGTTCGCCAGTAGCGTCCAGAAACGCCTGGGCCTTCGCGGTAGTAAGCACGGCGGCGAACTGGCCCGCCATCACGGGTTCCAGCGAAACCGGTTCCACGCGGGCAAGGAACCGGCTGGCCAAATTGGACGTGACACCGGCGTCCAGCAGCCCCTTCGCAAAAGCGCCCACGCGCCATCCTGCCTCGAGAACCGCCATGTTGGCCTGCACTACGTGTTCGCCCTTGGCCCCGAACAACCGGTTCACAATGGGTTCGAACTCGCGCCACTCGAACGGCAGGAACGGGGTGGCGGCGCCGACCATCACCATGTTCTGGGCCTTTGGCAGCTTTGCCGCCTGGGCAATTCCCGCGGCATCGACCAGAATCGCCCGCGGCAGCGCCAGCAGAGCCTGGTTGACCTGCCCGACATCGGGATAGTCGCTGATGTTCTTCACCGGCTCGTTATTGCTGACCACGGCCCCACCGGGTCGCAGATACTCCAGATAGCGCTGGACCTCCAGCGGCTCGACGCTGAGAATCATGTCGGCATGTCCTTCGGGAATCAGGTCGCTGTGGATCGGCTGATCGCTGATCCTCATATGCGAATAGACCGCCCCGCCACGCTGCGCCATCCCGTGCACTTCGGCCTGCTTGAAACGCAGTCCGCGCGCAATGGCCGCATAGTCCAGAAGGTAGGCTATCGTCAGAATGCCCTGGCCTCCGACGCCCGCCAGGATGATGTCATGCTTCATTGACGCTTCCTCCGAATTCAGGCGGTTCCTCAGGCACCCTTGCGCTTCAGTTGAACGCACGGCCGACGCGCGATGATGACCGACGTACCCCGGTAGTCGATCTCGGCGCTGATGATGGCGGCCTGCTCGGCTGCCCGCGCCCGATGCGGCTCGATGATCTTCAGATGTTCGGGGTCAAGTCCAAGCCCCAAAACGATTTTCACCAGGTCATCGCCCGTGCACATCGTCTTCTGGGTCCCGGTCATGGCGACGGTCCCGTTGTCCAGAATCACCACTGTGAACGGTACGTTCTCGCGGATGGCCGTCATCAGGCCGGTCATGCCCGAATGCCCGAAGGTTGAATCCCCGATCGCCGCGACACACGGATGCTGACCGGCGTGGGCTGCTCCGGCTGCCATGCTGATGCTGGCACCCATGTCCACGCAGGAATGAATCGCGTTGAACGGGGCGTAGAAACCAAGCGTATAACAACCGATATCGCTGAACATCTTGACGTCGCCAAAGGCCGCCAGCGCCTGACGAATGACCAGGAAGGCATCGCCATGGGCGCATCCGGGGCAAAGCGTCGGAGGACGGTTGGGGATCGTTTCCAGGGTTGGGGCAAGCCCCTGGGCCACGGCCAGTCCCAGGGAACGCGCAACAATCGTCGGAGTCATCTCGCCGCATCGCGGCACGGTCCCGTCCAGCTTTCCGCGAATCCGTTTGCCGGCGACCCCAGCCACCCCGCGGATCATTTCCTCCAGGAAGGGATAACCCTCCTCGATGACGACCAGTTCGTCGACCAGTTCCAGCATCGAACGGATCTTCCCGAATGGCGCGGGATACTGCCCGACACGCAGCACCGGATGAGGCACTGCGCCGCCAAAAACCTCGGCAAGGTAGTTCCAGGCAATCCCGTTGACCAGAATCCCCCTGCTGCGATCGGCGCCGTCCACCAGAGGATTCCATCTGGAATTATTGCTGTCGGCCTCAAGTTCAGGCTGCTTGCGGGTCAGACGGTCGTACATCACGCGAGCATTGGTTGGCAGCAGCGTGAAATTGAAGGTGTCAGCCGGGGGATTCAACTGGTTCTTGGGGCGACGGTCGCCAGTATCGACGCCTGACCGGCTGTGCGCCAGACGGGTCACAAGACGCAGGACAACCGGCAACTTCGTCCGCTCGGACAGTTCGAACGCCTCGCGGGACATGTCGTAGGCCTCCTGCTGGTCGGCGGGCTCCAGGCAGGGGACCAGGGCAAATTTCGCGTAGAAACGGGAATCCTGTTCGTTCTGGGAGGAATGCATTCCCGGGTCGTCGGCCACGCACAGAACCAGGCCGCCATTGACACCGGTAACTCCCGAATTCACGAACGCATCTGCAGCCACGTTCAGGCCGACATGCTTCATGCTGATGATCGCCCGCTTGCCCGCGAACGACATCCCCAATGCCTCCTCGTAGGCAACCTTCTCGTTGGCAGACCAGACGGCATGAATGCCCTCCTGCTGCGCAACACCCTCGATGTATTCGAACAATTCGGTTGAGGGTGTGCCAGGGTACCCGTAAGCACCGCTGATACCCGAGTGAATCGCACCCAGCGCTACAGCCTCGTCGCCCAGCAGCAATTCGCGTTCTGCCATGAACTTGAACCTCCAGGTTCGGTGCGGGATCCGCTTAGTGCAGCCCCCGTCCCCTTCTACCGGTCCGTTCAACCCAGATCAACCCCCTATCTGGATTTCTGATTTCGAATGAGGGCTGCTTGCCGTGGCTTGTGCCCCCTGCTAGGCTCGACGCGCAGCCTTTTCCGGCCGGACACAATGCGGACCTTGCCGATTACCAGGTTCGTGGCTGTCATCCTGCCGGCAGTCTTGATGCTGTGCCTTTTGTCATGTTCGGCCGACGATCCGCAGCATGCCGCGACCTCCCAGAAGGTCCTGGCTCCAACGGCAGGCGCCGCCCTTTTACGAGCTTTGGATCCCGGCCCACAGGCGATTTTCAACGGTGAATTCCTGTCGCTGGAGAATCTGTCGCAGGACCGTAGTTCCGCCAGCTTCCGATACATCCTTGGCAACGATGCCTTCGATTTTCGCCTTGCCGTCAGGACTGCTGATTGCCCTGATGGCGCGCCGTCCCGCGAGTTCTGCGTGCGCCCAAAGGTTGCCGGCAATTCGGCATTGTCCCTGGCTGACTTCGCAGCGACCCGCCTGGATTCCGGGGATGTCGCCTTCTGGATCCAGCCTGCGTCCTCACCGCCCGAACAAGACCCCGATTCGCACCAGTTCAGCGGGTGGTTTCTGTACGCCTGTGCATGCTGGGCCTTGCTGGCGCTGGCGCTGCTGTTGTCCTTGCCCGGAGTTTTCGCCCGCCGTTCGTGCGAGGCATGGCAAACCGACCTCATTCTGGTATCCGCCTCGGCCGGCATTCGCCTGTTGATGGCGACGTTCGGGCCGGGCGATCTGGTGTCTGTCGAATTCTCGAATCTGTTTCGTGGCGGTGAAAGCCAATTGTACGGGCCCGGGCCCGATCCGCTGCTGCTTCCGCTGATCCACATGATGGGCAACGGCGACCGCACGGTTGTTGTAGTCAACCTGCTTCTTGGATCGCTGTGTCCCTCGCTGCTGCTGGGTTTCCTGCGCCGCATTCCAGCCATTCCCGAAATCAACCGGATTGCAGCAGCAATCCTGCTGGTATTCCTGCCTCTTCCGGTTCGCTATGCCGGCGAATTCAACAGAACCACGCTGGTGCTGTTTCTTTCGCTGTTGTGCCTGGCCAGCTATGCACAACTGCTGACGGCAAGACGATTCGGAACCATTGACCTGATCAGGCGACTGGCGACGGTGGTGGCCGCCGTCTCGTTGACCGCGATGATCAGGCCAGAGGGCGGCTTGATCTTGCTGCCTCTGTGCCTGCTGCTGCTGACGAACCTGGATTCACCTGGAAGGCTGCGGTCGCTGGCTGCGCTGACCCTGGCTGCGGCAGCCTTTGGCCTTTTCTATCTTGAATCCCTGTCGGTGAACCCAGTCCTGATGAATTACACTGCCAGGACAATCCCGTTTTCTTCGCGCCTGACGTCGATTTTCAACCCCGCCAATCAGACATGGCTGGACCCTGGCTTTACGCCAGCCGCCTGGATCCTGCTGTCGGTAATGGGCATCTTTCGGTTCCTGCGGCGACGCGACCCGTTCGGGTCCTGGGCCTTGTTCTGCCTGGTTGGCCTTGGATTTTATTACGCCATCATGCCTACCGGTCAGGAAGGCATCGTGCAACTGGCCTCGGCCCGCTACCAGACGCTTGCGGCAATCCCCTTGGCAATCCTGGTTGCGGAAGGCGCCGCGCCAATCATTGCCCGCGATGCAGGCCGCCCGCTTGTTGTGGTCGGAATCGGAAGGATTCTGATGACGATTCTGACGGTCCTCAGCGTTCTTCAGGCCACCAGGTCTGTCACGGGCCCGACCGACATCGACTACGAATATCTTCTGCTGCGAGAATGGTTGCCGGAACTCCCAAAGGACTCGGAAATCCACTACGTCCATGGGGCCGGTGGCAGGCGCCAGGTCTTTGACGTTTCCCTCAGACCACCCGAATTCCTGTCTTTCCTGGTCAATCGACCTGACATCACCTGGCACGAATGGCCGTTCGACCCAGGCACCCCTGGCCAACCTCGCTTCTTCCTGCTGCCCTCGGTATGCACCGAGGCCGATGTGATGTTGAGGATGACCGGTCATGACCCCGCTCTTGCCGACGTGGCCGAAGCCTGCACGCAGGCATCACGCGCAGCTTCCCCTGTCCCCTTCCGGTTCCAGAACGTTCCTTATCGAAGGTTCCTGGACTCGCGAACCGGAAATGGCGTCATACCAATCGGCCTGTTCCCGCTGCCCGACCCGCGCATTGCATCGCCCGACGGATCTTCGGGTTCGTGACCTTTAAATGGACAAGACCGGGATAGGCTGGGGGAAGAAGGAGCTGGAATCAGCAGCCACCGTTGAAGCGGTCGATCACTTCCTGGCAGCCGAGAAACTGCCGCCAATCACCACCGAACTTCCAGAACCTGGCTTGAATTCTCCGGTGTACTTGCCTTCCTGGAACCGGTCGGCGCCCATGTCGCAATTGGTGTCTGTCCAGGCGGCCTGTCCCGATACCTTCAGCAACGAACTGGTGGTGACGGCGGCCTGGAGTGCCTCGTTTGACGCCAGCATCTTCTTCAACGCGCCCGAGCACAGCCCCTGAAGGTCGGCCTGGGTACCGACGAACGCGGTTCCCGTCTTGCCGATCAGCACGCCGGCAACAGCGGCGCAATCGATCCACAAAGCCGCCGCCTCGCCAACATTTTTTGCCAGTCCATCCTTGAAGATCCCGTCGCGAATCGTGCCGCCGGTCAAAGCATTCGTTCCTACCTCGTTGGCGACGTAGACCATCAGCTTGCCAGGGTTCAGCCCGACATCATGCTGGGAAACGTCGAACAGGTTGCCAGCCGCGCGCGTCAGCTTGAACGACGAATTCGGAATCGCGGGCGAGTACGCCAGGCCGCCGAATCTGCTCATTGCGTAGGTGCACTTCCCGCACATGAAGTAGTTCGGGTCGGCCTGGTCGCACCCGACCTTCCAGTAGATGGTGTAAGCATCCCAGGCAACCGAGGTCGAGTAGTCGCCATCGACGCCAGCCGGATCAACCACCATGTTGGACGTTACGCTGACCTGCCGCACAGCCTGCTGCACTGCCTTGCCCATCGTCTGGAAGGTGGCGACCCAGGCTGGTGTGTTCGCAGTCAGGTACTCGGCAACGGCGGCATCTACCGCGGTTTCGAACGCGGCCTCCTTGCCCGACGGTACCTTCCCGCCGCTCCACGAAACGGCATCGGCCTTGATCTTGCCGGCAATGGCAGGGGCGTCACTCTTGAAAAAGCCCTCGATCGAATCCAGATAACAACATCCGAGCTTCGCAAAGGCGAGGGATCCTGGCGCGGCGCATTCCTGGGCCGTTACAAGTCCGGCACAGTCAGGGAACAGATCGGTCAGCACGAATTTGTGGGCACCGGTGAACTGCCCGTTCAACGTGACATCAACGCCATCCAGCCACACGGCAACCTCACCGGTCGCATCCTTACCCGGGGTCTTCACGTTCTCGGTGCAGCCCGCTGCGAAAGGACAGGCCTCCTTACCGGTAACGAACACGGTGAACGTCGTATCCGGGGTCAGGCAGGGCAATTCAACTGCAACAGCAAAGTCGGTCCCGACCCCCTCGGCGATCGGGCTGGGAAGCTTGCCAGCCTGTAGGTCGGCACACTTCGTATCAGCCGGAAGCATTGAAACCACGAACGAGGCAGCTTCGGACAGACTGCCACTGTAGGTGGCCGAGACCTTCAACTTCGCGCAATCCAGGTTCGCGACCACCAGGTCCATTCGCGCCGGCTGGGCCTCCTTGGCGCTGGCCTCGATCGTGAACAGCAGTCCGATTGTCTCGCCAGCCTGGAATGGCACGCTTGCCAGCCCGCTCCCGTCCGTGATCGAGGAGGTGGAGGTGAGGGGCACGCCGTATTCCAAAACTTCCTCGCCACCAACACCGTCGGTCACAATGATGATCTTGAAAGACACCGCGACGTTCTTCATCGGTTCACCAGTACTCGAATCAACGACCCTTGCCCGAATCGTGTAGATCTGCTTGGCAGCCACTGGGATCGGCAGGGACGTGTCAACGGTGAATTCGACCCGCTTCGTCGCGGCAATCACGTCACCGGCAACGCCATCCGGTGTGTCTGCGACGGCCGCATCATCGACCCCATCGACCGCGGGAACGTCGTCCCCGGGACTGTCGTAAGCAAGTTCGACAGGACTGTTGTCGGGAACGCCGTTGTCGCCGCCGCCGGAGCCGGCAGACGAACCGCATGCCAGCGCAAGGATCATCGCGAATGCCGGAATCGGAAATCGACGCATTAGGCACCTCCAGTGGGGTCGGGCCGCCCCGGTTCCTGCGAACCGTCACGCACGCGCCAAGTCTAGGGACTGACAGCCCCGAAAATCAATCCCCCCAGTGCCCACTAAACAACCGGCACACGGCTTGATCGTTTCGGATTCCAGCCCCCACCCTTCCCTTCCTGACGTCGGCGCCTTACCTTGTGTCAGTCGGCGCGGGACGATTCCTGCTGGCCGCTTCTGGAGAAATGCGCGTGTCCATGGCAATCAAGGTTCGCGGTCTGGTTCACAAGTACGGCGACGTCATTGCCGTCAACGGGATCGACATCGATGTCGCCGAGGGCCAGTGCTTCGGCCTCCTTGGCCCGAACGGCGCCGGCAAGACGACAACCGTCGAGATACTCGAGGGTCTTCTGACCCCAACGTCTGGCGAGGTCAGCATTCTTGGGCATTCGTGGAAGGGCGATGCCAACGCCATCCGCCAGCGCCTTGGAATCGCTCTCCAGGAAACAACGCTGGCCGACCGACTGACGGTTCGCGAGATCGTCCGGCTGTTCCGTTCCTTCCATGATCGCGGCGCGGACCCCGACGCCGTCATCGCAACCGCCGGCCTGACCGACAAGAATGACGCATGGGTGATGAAGCTGTCGGGCGGCCAGAAGCAGCGCCTGGCCATCGCCTGCGCCCTTGTGGGCGACCCCGATCTACTGTTCCTTGACGAACCAACCACCGGCCTTGATCCCCAGGCCAGGCGCGACCTGTGGGAAGTCGTGGGCGATGTAGTGCGCCGCGGCCGCACGTGCCTGTTGACGACCCATTACATGGAGGAGGCCGAGCGCCTGTGCCACCGGGTCGCCATCATGGACAAGGGCAGGATAATCGCGGAAGGCACTCCGGCCGAGTTGATTGGCCGCCTTGGGGGTTCGCAGGTCCTGGAGTTCGGCTCGGCCCCCGGGATGGGCGCGGACGCGCTGAACGGCCTTCCTGGGGTAAGGGAGGCTCGGCACGTCCTTGACCGCTGGCGTTTGACTGTCGATGCGGCCCACGAAGCCGTCCCGGCCTTGCTGGAAAGACTGAAGGAACACGGCAACGAACTGACGGCCCTATCGACCCACCAGGCATCGCTGGACGACGTGTTCGTGTCGCTGACCGGGCGGACATTGAGGGGGGAGCCATGATGTCAGGCAAACGGGCCACGCGCATCAGGAACCCCTTACTGGAACTTGTCCTGGCGCGCCTGCGCGAGTTTTTTCGAGAGCCAGCGGCAATCTTCTGGACCTACGGTTTTCCAACGGTGCTGGCGCTGGCGCTGGGCGTGGCATTCAGCGGGGGCACCGTTCCGAAGGCCATCCCGATAGCGGTCCTGTCAGGTCTCAGGCAGGCAGAACGCGTCCAGGTGCTGACCCAGGATCCGGGATTGCACGTCGAGGCGATGACCGACCAGGAGGCCCAGCGGCGTTTTCAAGGGGCACGAATCGTCCTGGCCGTCAGCGGGGGTGACGAGGCAAGGTATCAGTTCGACCCGACGCACCCGGAGGCCGAGGCCATTCGCCGTCGCATTGATGATCGCCTGCAGCGCGCCGCAGGAAGGCTTGATTCGCTGGTCAGCAGCGACGACCACATACGTTCTCCGGGTGCGCGCTATATCGACTTCCTGGTACCGGGACTGATCGGGATGAACATCATGTCGTCCAGCTTGTGGGGCATCGGTTATGCCCTTGTCGAGGCGCGTAAACGGAAACTTCTGAAGCGCCTTGCTGCCACGCCCATGAAGCGCTCGCATTTTGTCGGGTCATTCCTGATAGCGCGAATGGTCTTTCTGGTGACCGAGGTGGCCACGATCCTGGCATTCGCGCTGCTGGTCTTCGATGTCAGGTTCCAGGGGTCCATCCTTGCCGCCGCGCTGCTATCGGTGACCGGCGCGATGGCCTTCGCGGGCCTTGGGCTTCTGGCCTCGTCCCGCACGACCTCTACCGAAACGGTATCGGGGCTGATGAACCTGATCATGCTGCCCATGTTCGTGCTGTCTGGCGTCTTCTTCAGCGCCGCGCACTTCCCCGACTGGATGCAAGTGTTCATCAGGCCGCTGCCGCTGACGCTGCTGAACGACGGGCTTAGGGCCGTGATAAACGAAGGTGCCGGCCTTGCTGACATCGCAGTACCCCTTGGCGCTTTGGCCATCGGCGCCGTCGCGACGTTGGCGGCTGGTCTTCGATGGTTCCGATGG
Source organism: uncultured Myxococcales bacterium (assembly GCA_903936705.1). Classification (GTDB taxonomy): domain Bacteria; phylum Myxococcota_A; class UBA9042; order DTJE01; family DTJE01; genus CAIZWN01. The sequence continues at coordinate 46,078 of CAIZWN010000018.1, read as the reverse complement.
ACATGACGCTTTATCAAGCCCTCAGATCTGGCCTTTCGCCACGGCTTCTGGTATGAAAACGCCCGCGTGGCTGGCGCTTGGCCGCCGCGAAACACATATGGAGTCAGGACATGGCCAACCCGACCGTAGTTCTCGAGACCACTCTTGGCAACATCACGCTGGAGCTTGACGAGACGAAGGCACCAGTCTCCGTCCAGAACTTCCTGGACTACGCGAAGTCGGGCCACTACAACGGGACGATTTTCCACCGGGTGATCGCGAACTTCATGGCCCAGGGTGGCGGGTTCGATGCGGCCCAGCGGCAGAAGCCGACCAAGGCCCCGATCCAGAACGAGGCTGGCAACGGCTTGAAGAACGCCCGAGGCACCGTCGCGATGGCTCGCACCAGCGACGTCAACAGTGCGACGTCGCAGTTCTTCGTCAACCTGAAGGACAACGATTTCCTGGACCACACCGGCAACACCCCAGACGCTTTCGGCTATTGCGTTTTCGGCCGTGTCTCGGCAGGCATGGATGTCGTCGACGCCATGGCGCAGATACCGGTGGGCCGGAACAACCTGTCCGAGGCCTACCCGGCGAAACTGATTGCCATCAGAAAGGTCACTATTTCCTGATCCTGGCAGCCGTCAATCCGAAATACGATTGCCGCGCGGATCCCTTTCGCATCAATACATTTCCCACCCCCCCTTGCCAATATGAAAGTTCAGATTAATCCTTTCCAGGTTAACTCATTGGAGAACGCCATGACCCACCCCCTTCCCATCCGCAGAATTCATCACGTGGAGATGATCGCCGGTAACGCACGTCTGACGTCGTTCTTCTGCCGCAAGGCCCTGGGGTTAGACCTTGTCGCCTATCGTGGGCCCGAGACGGGACATCCCGGTTCGTGTTCCTATGCGCTCGCGAAGGGGGATCTGCGCCTGGTCATCACCTCGCCTTTGACCCACGAGGATCCGCGTGTGGTGTTCCTGGCCTTGCACGGCGACTCGATCAAGGATATCGCGTTCGAGGTCGAGGATCTGGACGGCGTCTGCGAGATCCTCGAGAGCCGCAGCGCCACGTTCGTCCAGCGCCCGCGTTCCATCTCGGACACCCACGGTACCGTCCGCCTGGCATCGATAAAGGCATTCGGAGACACGGTCCACACGTTTGTCGCCCGTGGCGGCTACGACGGCCCTTTCCTGCCTGGCTTCGAGGTGCGCAAGCGACCTGGCTACGATTCGGGCATCTTCAACCTTGACCATTTCACGGTAAACGTCGAGGGCCGGCAACTGGACCGCTGGGTCGAGTACTACGCCGATATACTGGGCCTGCACCCGGAAGAAAAATGGGCTGGCAAGGAGGTGCATTCCGATCGCACCGCACTGCACAGCCAGGTCGTCACCAGCCCGGACCACAAGGTAAGAATCTCGCTGAACGAACCCGCCGCAGCCAGTCGCCGCAGCCAGGTCCAGGAGTTCCTGGACTATCACCTGACTGCCGGCGTTCAGCACCTGGCCCTATCGACCCTAGACATCGTCAAGACAGTCACCGCCATGAAGGATAGCGGTCTGGAGTTCCTTCCGGTTCCGGAGGGCTACTATGACAGGGTCGCCGACCAGGTGAAGTCCTGCGGTTTTGAACGGGGTGTCCTGGAGCCACTAAACATACTGGTCGATCACGACGACCGCGGATGCCTGCTGCAGGCATGGACGCGGCCAGTCACGGATCGCCCTACCCTGTTCCTGGAGGTCATCGAACGACGCGGCGCCGTTACCTTCGGCGGAACGTCCTTCAAGGTACTGTTCGAGGCCATCGAGCACGAGCAGGCACGCCGAGGCAATCTGTAACAGGTTCTTGACGCACACCCCACTGACAGTCCACCATCGCCAGGTCCTGGCTCGGAGAAATTCAAGATGAAGGTTCGTTTGGTTCTGGTTGCCCTTTCGATCGCTTTGGTTGGTTTTCCATCCTGCGGGTCCAGTGGGACCGCCGAAACAACAGATACTGCTCCTGATACCGCCACCCGCGACGACGGTTTTTTGGATGCTTTCGATGTTCCTGATGAGGCCGGCCCCGATCTTCAGGATGTCGTTGACGAGGACCAGGGCGAACCCGGGATCGACATCAATGCCCCTGGACATCCTCATCCGTACTGGAAGGACGTCTCCTGGGTCACATTCTGGCCGGCTAACGGGGCGAAGGCGACCTTCCACGTTGTGACGACCCAGGTTTCACCTCAGGAACTGGACGTGCCAGGATTCATCGTCGAACCAGTCAAGATGGCGACGTCCCAGGACGAATCGTTCTGGACTCGCCTGTCCTTCGGTTCGATGAAGAAACCTTTTGACAATGGTATGGCCGTCTATTTCGATCGCAAGGTGCCGTGGCGCATCAAGGTCAAGGGAGTAGAGGTTTTCGACCCGGAATACATTGATCCCAGGTACGAGATTTTCGACACCACGCTGGAAATTCCACTGGACCTGCCTTTAGGCCAGACCAGCAACATCCAGACACTGGTTCACACGAACATTGCCGGAATCGAGGCCGAGGTTGGAGTGTCAGTCGAGGTTCGCGCCGTTTCATACGACATGCCATGTCCGGCGCCTTTCCAGTCCCCGTCGGGCTGCGCTGAACTGCGCGTCACGCTGAACGGGGAACTTGTCGGTGGCCTACCAATGGTTTGCCAGTTGATCCTGCACCCGCAGCATCACCTGCTGTCGTGGACGAACGCCCCGCCCGCCTTCTCGTCAATCGTGATTTCGGATGCGGGCTGGCCCGATTAGTCTGTCCTGACTAGCGGTAGCCAATACTTCCCACAATATTGGCGAGCCCCAGGTTCGTTCGATCTCAGTTCGTCGGCTTTCCCGAACATTCCTGGGCAGGCGTTCGCCTGCAAACCGTCGCGACGTCGAGTGGCTTGCCGGCAAGGCGGTCCTCAATCCAGGCATGTTGAGCAGGAAGGGACCAGATGGCCCCCTGGGCGTGGCTTGCGCCGGCGCACTCGATGTAGTCCATCCGGTAGCCCTGGCCGCAAAGCGTGTCGAACCCGGTCCGCTCGACTTCGGGAATCACGAGGGAGTCCTTCTCGGACAGTATGAACAGGAACGGTGTATCGGAGACCCTTTGGACCCGGGAGGTCTCGATCGAGTTGTCCGACAGGAAGCATCCCCAAGGCTCGAGATTCTCGATTCCAATGGCAGCCGCATCCAGGAATGACTGCTCGTAGACCTGGTCGATCTTCGTAATGTTGTCGAACAGGTCGCCAGGGTCGCAATCGTGGTCGAAGAACTCAGGAAGAGCCGTCATGAAGTGCTTGGGATCCGTGTCGGTCAGAACGCCTGCCAGGCTTGCCGGGTAGCCGTACCACTTCATGGCTGCGGTATAGAACGCGGAGAGAGTTGCAGCAGTCGACCCCGGGTACAGAAGGCCCTGTTCTGCCTGATGGACCAGGTCCGTCGGCGGAATCGCGGCAACGGCGCCGATAACCTTGTATTCGGGAGCCAAGTAGGGCGCGTAACGCTCGCACATGAAGACGGCATGGCCGCCCTGGGAGGCACCCCAAAGGATAACGTTGCGCGTGAATGTGGCGGCCGTCTGAACCTCCTTCGTCAGAAGGATTTCTGCCGCACGAACCGCGTCCCAGGAAGCGATTGCCGTGGCCTCGCCGATCAGGTACGGATGGGACATTTCCGAAGAGGCGCCGAAGCCAGCCATGCCCAGGTAGTCAGGTGCCACGGCCACGTAACCAAGGGCAGCCCAAAGCAACGGGAAAGCGATGCCTTCGAGATTCATGGATGGCGCGCAGCCGTCACTGAAGCCGGTGGTGCCGTGGGTCCATAGCACGGTGGGAAAGGACTTGCCCTGCCCGTCAACCGGATCCGGCACACCTACGATCGCCGTCGCCTCGCGGGTCTTCCCGTGGTCCTGGGTGACATAGCGCACCCTGAAAATGCGGGTGCCGTACTGCAGGGGTGAAAAGAAGGGATATCCGTATTGACCCAGGAGGCTGTCTATTGTCTCGGGGCCCAGTTGGTAGGACGTGTCTTCTTCCCACGACACTATCGTTCCGGTCAAAGAGCGTGACAGAAGATCGTAAGCGGTGGAGCCGCACCCGCCGACTGGAAGCTTCGGCAGCTCTACCGGCAGGTCCCCGACTACCTCCGGAACGGTGTCGTTACCCTCCTCGGATATTGCGTCCTCGCCAGGCTCGGAAGCCGGATCCTGCGCAGTATCGGGGACCGTAACAATATCGTCGGGTGGCAGAACCAGATCCGAACCGATGCCTGCGTTACCACAGGCAACGGCGAATGTAAGCGCAAGGATCCGCACGCGGATTTTGAAGCTGTTCATGAACCACCATTGAAATTCGACGGCAGTTTCTTCGCAAGTTGGCCTCGCGTCAACTCAGAAATCCCGATTCATGCCACTTTCCCAGCGTTGTCGATCAGGCTATCATCCACGGCGCCGTCGTCGCGAACGGCTAGCCTGCGCGAAGGAGTTTTCGATGCACCGGTTTGCAGCGTCTGTTGTACTGCTGCTGGCATTGTCTGCGTGCGGCGAAAAGGTCGATCCCGTCCAGCAGTCAACCGACGTTGTCGAGGATATCCCCCCCGACGGCATCAGTTGGTGCAGGCACATCGAGCCTATGATGAAGAACTTCTGCACTGACTGCCACGCATCGTCCCTTATCGGTCCTGCGCGAAATGGCGCCCCGGCAAGCGCGAATTTCGACACGTATGCCTCGACGTTCGCGGGCGCCGATGCCGCGCAGAAGAAGATGACCGACAGCCTGATGCCTCCCCCGCCGGCACGGATTTTCACGGCCGACAAGAAACTTTTCGGCGAGTGGATATCCACCGGTCGAAGGGAATGCGACCCGGTCGTTTCCGAGGACATCACTAGCGACGTCCCGACTGTTGACCACTCGGTGGTGTCGGACTTGCCGAATCCGACCGACACGCCGGTTGATTTGACCTGCACCAGCGGCACGTTCTGGAACGAAAGTGCCGGCAATGGCGAATTGATGCGCCCTGGGGCCGACTGCGTCACGTGCCATTCGACCAACTCGCTGCCTTTTGCGGCGGCGGGAACTGTCATGGGTGGATTGCACGACCAGGATAACTGCACCGGAATTGATCGCGTGGCAGTTTCAATCAAGGGATCAGGTGCGAACCCCGTGATCGTGGTCAAGGTCTCCAATCCCTCCGGCAATTTCTACTGGGAAAGCAACGAACTGCGGCAGATCACGCCGCCATACACGGCAAGGATTTCCGCCAACGGCGTCGTGCGCGAGATGACGTCCCCCCAAAGCAATTTCAACTGCACGGCCTGCCATACGGCTGCCGGAAAATTCGGCGCGCCCGGGCGGATTTCCATCCAGTAGCAGACCAACTGCCGCCTGGACCGTCTGATTGATGCGTGAAAATCCCGGAGGAACTACTCCAGGAAAGCCCGAACTACACCAGTGAACCTGCCCGGATACTGGTAGATGACGCCATGACCGCCACCGTCCATACGTACCAGCCAGGAACCAGGAATCCTTTCGGCCATGCGCAGGCTGTTGTCTGGTGGCGTCACCACGTCGCAGGTTCCGGTGACCAGCAGCACGGGAATCACAAGGGTCGGCAGAAGGTCCCAGGAACCTCGCCACGACTCGATCGCACGCCATTGCCGCAGGGCATCATCGCGGGTCGCAGCACGCCTGGTCCTTGCAACCTCCGGAATGAAAGCCGGGAATGCCTCGGCGAATTCCTGCGGCACCATCAGGCCCCAGACGCGGCGGCCTCGCTCGGCTCCAATGATCGAGTCATCGTGCAGCACATCCAGCACGGCCTGATCCGGGCGCCGCGCAGCAGATCCGCCGGGTGAGGTTGCCACCAGCACCATCCGGCGCACCAGGCCGGGATGCCTGAAGGCCAGTTCCTGAGCCACCAGCCCGCCCATGGACCATCCCAGCACGTCGGTCAAGGCGATTCCCAGGGAAGCCAGCAACCCGGCCGCATCGTCAGCCAACTGCTCGATGGTCCATTCGCCGGGCGGCGACGAGGAATCTCCCATCCCACGATGGTCGTAGACAATGACACGACGATCCCTGGCCAGCGAATTGACTACCGCCAGAGGCCACTGATCCATCGATCCGGTGTGTCCCATGATCAGCAGCAATGCAGGTCCGTCACCAACGACGCGATACGCAAGTTCGGCACCGCCCACTGATACACGAGAGGGGATTCGCGGCACCATGCCTCCAGATCAATCCGACGAAGGCAAGGACATCACTCCCACGTGATCCGCAGGGGCGTGAAAGGCGCCAGCAGGTCCGGATGTTGCGGCAGGACCCGGGCCGCAAACCCGCAGCGCCCAGATGTGCCGCAAACAAGCTTCGCGATGAACAAATGGTCGTCACCTTCGGTCCGCACCAACTGTGCCTGAACGACACTGGCGCTGCGTATGTCGCCGGCAGGCCCCAGGGGCCCGAATCGAACCTCGACGGCGACATCGTCAGGGGTCAGGACACCAAGGCGCACGCGAACAGGCACTTCCAGGGTCGTTCCCACCGCCATCTCGCTGGCAGGATCGACGTCCATGTGTATCGACACCTGGGACCAGCAGCCATCCACCCGTTGCCGCCACTCATCCAGCGCCTTTGCTCCGTCCAGGTTCTCGTCCAACCAGCGCCTTCCCAGCCTATGGGCCGGAAGGTAGGCCCGTTCGGCGTACTCCCGCACCATACGATGGGTGTTGAACACGGATCCCAGTTTCCTGATCGATGACTTCATCATGCCCAGCCATTCGCGGGGCATGCCGCTGCGATCCCTGTCGAAGAACAGCGGGACCATCTCGTTTTCAAGCAGGTGGTACAGCGACTCGCATTCGTTACGGTCCTGTTCTTCCGGGTCCGAATACACTTCACCGTCACCAATAGCCCAACCCGTATCAACGTCGCTGCCTTCGTCCCACCACCCGTCCAGAACCGAGCAGTTCAGGGCGCCGTTCGCTGCCGCCTTCATGCCCGAAGTGCCCGAAGCCTCCAGCGGCCGACGCGGGGTGTTCATCCAGACGTCAACCCCCTGAACCAGATAGCGAGCCACGTTGATGTCGTAGTCCTCCAGGAAAACCAGCCGCTGCAGCAGCCTGGGATCACGTGTGAAGCCCAACACCGAACGGATGATCTCCTTGGCCGGCGTGTCCTGTGGATGGGCCTTTCCGGCGAATATGATCTGCACGGGGCGCTGTGGGTCGGTCAGCAAACGAACCAGCCGATCGGGCTGCCGGAACAACAGCCCGGCGCGCTTGTAGGTCGCGAACCGCCTCGCAAAACCCAGGGTCAATGCCTGCGGATCCAGGACATCGTCCGCACCCTTCATGGACGAAGGACCGGACCCCTGACGTCGCAACTGCGCGGCAAGGCGCTTGCGCACAAAAAACACCAGGCGTTCCTTCCGGATCTGGTGGATTCGCCACAACTCGGACGAAGGGATGGCGTCGATTCGATCCCACACCGAGGAGTCCCCGGGATTGTCGACGAATCGTGGACCAAGATAACGCAGGAACAGTTCGCCCAGGTCATGGCTGATCCAGGAACGGGTATGAATCCCGTTGGTAATCGAGGTAATCGGGACCTCGGCTTCAGGCAGGCCGTTCCACAGGTCCTTCCACATCGTCCGGGCGACCTCGCCGTGCAACCGGCTGACACCGTTGGCGAACCCTGCGGATCGCAACGCAAGAACCGTCATTCCGAAGGTGCCTGCCGACTGTGGCCCATCCTCGCCCAGCGCCAGGAAATCATCGGCGGAAAGACCTATTGCCGACGCGATCGGCTGCAGGTACTTCATGACCAGGTCGCGAGCGAAGGTTTCGTTTCCAGCCGGGACCGGGGTGTGCGTGGTGAAGACGTTCGTGGCCAGCACGAACTCCCTGGCAGCACCATAACTGACCCCGAATTCATTCATCAAGGTCCGGATCCGTTCCAGCGCCAGGAAGGCCGAATGTCCCTCGTTCATGTGGAATACGGTTGGTTCCAGACCCAGCGCCTTCAACGCACGAACGCCCCCAACCCCCAGGACCATCTCCTGGCGGATTCGCATCTCACGATCGCCGCCGTAAAGCGTGGATGTGATCTCGCGATGCCGCGGCGCATTCGACTCGATATTGGTGTCCAGCAGGATCAACGGCACACGGCCGACCTGAACCCGCCAGATCCTGGCAAAAACCTTCTCGCCCGCCAGGTCCAGGTCGATGGTCAAGGCCTTGCCATCTGCCCCGACTTCAGGGTGAACCGGCATGTTGTACCAGTCATTGTCGGGATACAGTTCATGCTGCCAGCCGTCCGGATTCAGAACCTGCCGAAAGTAGCCTTTCTGATACAACAACCCGACGCCGACCAGTGGCAATCCAAGGTCCGAAGCGCTTTTCAGGTGGTCGCCCGAAAGAACCCCCAGACCACCCGAATAGATAGGCAGGGCCTCGTCAAGCCCGTACTCGGTACTGAAGTATGCTGACAGAAACCTGCGCTCGGCCGGGTATGTCTCGGCGAACCAGCCCGGCTGCGACATATACCGGCTGAACTGCTCGAAGACCCTGCCAAGATTGCTGACGAACGACTCGTCGCGGGCTGCCGCGTCAAGGGCCTCCTGCGACAGCATACCCAGCATCAGCACCGGATTCTGGCCGCATTTTTCCCACAAGACAGGGTCCATGCGTATGAACAACTGCGTAGCGTCCCAGTTCCACGAGAACCACAAGTTCATCGCAAGCTCCTTCAAGGGAGCAAGCGCCAAGGGGATATTAGGTTTGACTTGGAAGGAATGGACGTTCATTTGCCTCCGTAAATGCTGGTGGTTGTCTACCAGCCATTGAAGGAACGGTATCTCTCCTCGGCAGCATGGCGGTATCGGCGCATGAGGAAATTCACCCGCCTGGCGTATCTTTCGCCCGGCCCGCCAGCAGACACCAGGCTGCCTTCGTTGTAATGGGCAACCCAGTCGGCTGAACCCTGAAGATGCGCCCTGCGGAAGGACTGGACGTACGCCAGAACCGCAATGCCCGCGCGGATATTCAAGTGCCGCTCAAGAAGGTCGCGGCAGGAGGCAAGCCCCATCGGCTGCTTCCAGGTAGTGCAATTGACCTGAAAACGTCCGTAGTTGCCCTTGAACACCACACGGTCACGCCGTCCCGATGCCTCGGGGATGCGACCGCTCTCGGCCTGGGCCACGGCCAGGGCCACATGCGGATTTACCCCCCGAACTACCGAAACCAAAACGATTTCGGCTTCAGGGCTGATCGCCGACGGATCAACCAGGTACAGGGCCGCCTGGAGGACCAGCGCAGGCAGGATCGCGGATGCGACCATCCACCACTCCTTTCGCCGTCCCTCGGGTCGTGTCGGAGGACGGTCACTCCCGGGAAGGGCCATGCCCCGAATCCCGAAGAGGGACATGTTACCACACATTCAATCTCCTGGCACCTGGTTGCATCCATGGCGCGAACGTTCATAATCCGTCGGCAGTGGGAGGGCGGTTGGAACGCCCGTCATTTTCGCAGGTGTCTTGCGAGGAGGTGTCCCGTGCCAATGGTATCGCTGCGCCAGCTTCTGGACCACGCCGCCGAGTACGGCTACGGCGTCGGCGCGTTCAACGTGAACAACATGGAACAGATCCAGGCCATCATGGAGGCTGCGCGGGAAACCGATTCCCCGGCAATCGTACAGGCCTCACGCGGCGCCCGGAAGTACACCAACGACAGGTTCCTTTACCACCTGATGCTGGCCGCGGTTGAACTGTATCCCGAGATCCCGATCGTCTTGCACCAGGATCATGGCAACAGCCCCGAGACGTGCTCGTCCGCAATCGAGAATGGCTTCACCTCGGTCATGATGGACGGCTCGCTGACCGCCGACGGAAAGACACCATCGTCGTTCGACTACAACTGTGACACCACGCGAAAGGTCGTCGATCAGGCCCATCCCCGCGGCGTCAGCGTCGAGGGCGAAATCGGTGTTCTGGGACACCTGGAAGGAGGCGCTGGCGAAAAGGAGGACGGTCACGGCGCGGAAGGCCACCTGACGCGCGAACAGATGCTGACGGACCCCGAACAGGCAGCCCAGTTCGTCTTGCGCACAGGCGTCGATGCGCTGGCTGTTGCAATCGGCACCAGCCACGGCGCCTACAAGTTCACCGAACGACCCACCGGCGACGTGCTGGCGATGGAGCAGATCGAGAAGATCCACAAGAAGCTGCCGAATACCCACCTGGTGATGCATGGTTCCTCATCGGTTCCCCAGGAACTCCAGGACATGATCAATCGTTTCGGCGGCAGGATGAAGCAGACGTACGGCGTGCCAGTCGAAGAAATTCAGCGCGGAATCCGCCACGGCGTCAGGAAGATCAACGTCGATACTGACAACCGCATGGCGATCACCGCGGCCATTCGCAAGGTGTTTGCCGAGTCCCCCGAGAAGTTCGATCCACGCGACTATATGGCCCCCGCTCGCGACATGATGAAGAAGGTCGTCGCCGAGCGCATGGTCCAGTTCGGATCCGCCGGCCAGGCGTCCAGGATCCGGGCAAAGCCGCTATCCGAGATGGCGAAGTACTATTCCTGATTAAATGCCTTCCCCGACCAGTCACGCTTGGATCCGCACCAGGACCCGAATCAACCAGGACGATCCCACGACGATTGATCGGGGCCGGACTGCGGCTCATCGGCCTCAACGAACATGGTGGACGACTGGGACGACTGGGACGCCTGCCTGCACATCCGGCGCAGCAGCCCGATTGGGGTCAGCACCAGCAGGTGCACCAGCACCAGAAGAATCGACATGACCACGCCGAACAGCCGATGGGTTATCGCCTTCCATCCGGCAACAAACCATGCCGCGGGCACCGGCAGGAACAACGACAGCAGCAGCAAGCACAGGGCAGCGATCCCACCGATAACCGGGTCTGTCGCAAGGCCAAGAATCAGGACGACCGAGGCCAGGGCCGACAGGGTCATCAGCCTCTCGCGTTCGTCGATTCCTGGTGTACGCACGCGGCCCCCTAGAAAAGTGTGTAGATGAAGGGCGACACCGCCGCATTACTTCCGGCCACCGCCAGCAGGCCGACCATTCCCAATGCCAACAAGATCGGCAGCAGCCACCATCGCTTTCGCACCTTCAGGAATGCCCATAGATCCTTCAACGTCTCCACGTTCACCTCGCTTCAATCAACCCCAGCTCCGACCCGCATCAGGCGAATCACCTCGGGGTCCTGCTGGTCCCGCGTGAAAATTCGATCTCCAACTACCAGAACATCCATCTCGGTGTTCAGAAAGCATCGGTAGGCGTCCTCGGGACTGCAAACAATCGGTTCGCCCCTGACATTGAAGGAAGTGTTTACCAGCACCGGACATCCGGTCAGTTTCTCGAAGGCAGCAAGCAGCCTGTGAAGACGCGGGTTCGTAGCTGCATGAACAGTCTGCAGACGCGCCGAGCCATCGACGTGAGTCACAGCAGTCACCTGCGAGCGGGCGACGTAGAGCTGCTGGCGCCAAGGCCTGCCGGCACTCTGCTGATCGACGCCTGGCAACATCCGGTTGGCACAAACCTGCGCCGTGAACAGCATGTAAGGCGACGGGGAGCCAGGCTCGAACCACTCGCCTGTCCTTTCTGCCAAAACCACCGGAGCAAAGGGACGGAATCCCTCCCGGAACTTGATCTTCAAATTCAGGCGACGCTGCATCTCGGGATCACGGGCATCGGCCAGGATACTGCGGTTTCCAAGGGCGCGCGGCCCCCACTCCATGCGCCCCTGAACCCAGCCAACAACCTTGCCATCGGCAAGCATCGCCGCCACCCGATCGCACAATTCGCCCTCGTCCTCGAGGTGAACGTTTGGGGCACGATGACGCCTGGCTACCTTTTCGACATCCTTGTCATCGATCCCAGGCCCCAGGAGCGCCCCGCGCATCCTGTCGCCCGTGCCGTCAACGGTGCGCGCACCACCGCACCTGGAATGCCACGCATCCAGTGCAGCTCCCAACGCTCCACCGGCGTCACCAGCCGCCGGCTGGATCCAGATGGAATCGAATCCAGCTCGGTCGCGCAACACGGCGTTCGCAACGCAATTCAGTGCGACACCCCCGGCAAGGCACAGGTTGGAAGCCCCCGTCATCTCGCGGGCCGTGCACGCCATCCTCAGAACGATATCTTCCAGCACCCGCTGGATCGCCAGCGCCAGATCTGCGTGATGCGGCAGAATATCGTCACGCTCGAGACGTCGCCCAAAGCCGAAAAGATCATCCCAGGCACCGTCACGGACCATGCGCAGCCCAGTCTCGAAATCGAAGCGGTCCCGGTTCAGGCGAATCGACCCATCCGAGCGCACGTCAACCAGATCCCTGCGGATCATCTGCTCGAAATTCCTTGTTCTTTCAGAGTTCGCATCCCCGTATGGAGCAAGGCCCATCAGCTTGTACTCACCGGAATTCACACGAAAACCCAGCCAGTAGGTGAAGGCTGAGTAAAGCATTCCGACCGAATCTGGCCAGTGGAGTTCGCGCAGCAGATGCAGCCGGTTTCCCCTGCCCTCCCCGATCGTCGCCGTCGCCCACTCGCCGACGCCATCTACCGTAAGCACGGCAGCATGATCGAACGGCGAAGGAAAGAAGGCCGATGCCGCATGCGAACGGTGATGCCCGCCAAACCACAATTGAACCTTGCCGCCGGCCCCAGCCTCGATCCGCTTGAGTCCCTCCCTGATCGAGTTCCTGGCTGCAAGCTTTTCGGAAAGCCACTGCGGCATCGATACCAGAAACTGGCGCAAACCTCGCGGCGCTCTTTCTGCATAGCTGGTCAGCAGGCGCTCGAACTTCAGGAGAGGTTTTTCGTAGAAGACGACGGCATCAATATCGCCAAGTCCAAGGCCGGCCTCGTCCAGGCACCATCGCGCAGCCAGCACCGGGAATGACGGGTCGTGCTTGCGCCGCGTGAAGCGCTCCTCCTGGGCAGCGGCAACCACTTCGCCGTCGCAGACAAGCGCCGCGGCCGAGTCGTGGTAGAAAGCCGAAATCCCCAGGATGTTCACCAACCACCGTCCCCGAATAGCGAGGAAATTATGCCCTGTATTTCGAGGCTGGCAAGTCGAAACCGGCCTTGAATCCTCCGGAAGCCTTTGCCTGAATAACTGGTTTTGATTCGGACCCCTGAAGGAATCAAGAAAGGCATCGCAACCTAGGAAGAAGGTTCAGCGCAGCGTCCCAGGCGCGATCGCCTCGGGCAGCAAGGCAGCACGGTCTGCCGGCACGTAGTCCAGCGCCTTCGTCGGACAGAAGGGGACGCACTTCGGGTCACCCCCGCACAGGTCACACTTGGACACTTCGTGGCGTGCCTCGTCCCACACCATGTTCCCGAACGGGCATGCCACAACGCACATCCTGCAGTGTATGCAGCGATCCCGCAGTACCTCGATTGCACCGGTGGCCGCGCTCCATACCAGGGCATCGACCGGGCAGGACGCAAGGCAGGACGGGTCGTCGCACTGCAGACACACGATCGGGGTCCCAAGGTCAGGCCCCCTGCGATGGATGTGGATTCGAGTTGCTGCCGGACGCCCATCGGTCCCGTGGGCGAAGGCACACGCCAGTTCGCACTTCCCGCACGCGATGCAACGCTCGGGGATCACGCAGTAGATGCGGTCCATCGTTTCCCTCACCTCGCCGGTGTCTCGGTGGCGCATGCCAGTCGTGTCGCTGCAACCGCCAGATCCTTGCGTTTGCAGACATCGCAGATCTCGAAGTACGACCTGGGAACACCTCCGCGCCCCGCAAAGAAGTCCGCCTGCGCGACCGTGATGTGCGAGCGACCGCACCGCGGGCACCGCAGCATGTCGAAATCCTTGTCCCAGATCTTTCGGCGAGCGGTCCCCGATTCGTACCGGATGAATCCGGTGGGACAGATCTCGGCACACGCCAGGCAGCCGATGCACGCGGCCGGCGGCTCGCGGAATGGCGTAGCAATCTCGCGCCCGGCACCGCGATCCACGCTGCCGATTGCCGACATCCCCATCCGATCGCAGATCCGGGTGCACAGGCCACAAAGAATGCAGTCCGTAGGCTGCTGGTTACGAACATACGAAGTCGCCAGAATGCCGTGCCTGGCAGCCAGGTCCCTGACCAGAGGCGTATCGGGGCAACGCGCCAACAGCAGGTCCAGCACCACCTTCCGCACTTCGATCACGCGCGTCGATGCCGTGTGGACCACGATGCCGTCCTCGACGGGGAACAGGCACGCCACCACCATCTTGCACCAACCGTTCCATTCGGGACGGGTGACGTCAACGACGCACAACCGGCACCCGCCGTAAGGTTCCACGGCCGGATGGTCGCACAACGTCGGAATCTGGATGCCCGCCGAACGGCACGCAGCCAGCAGGAACTGGCCGTGATCGGCGTGCACGGTATGTCCGTCAATGGTCAGCGTTGGCATGCGCCGCCTCCTTCGCTTCAGCCCGAGGGAAGAAGCGGATACAGTCCTCGGGGCACACGTCGAAGCACGCGCCACATGAGATGCACTTTGCCTGATCGATGACGTGCTTCATCTTGGCGCCACCCGAAATCGCCTCGGTCGGGCAAACCTTCGGGCACTGGTGACAACCGGTGCAGGACTCCTGGACGATCTCGTAGGCAGTAAGGTCCCGGCACATCCCGGCAGGACATGCCTTTCGTCCAACGTGCGCCTCGTATTCGGCCCGGAAGTACCGCAGGGTCGACAGCACCGGATTCGGAGCCGATTTGCCCAGCTCGCAAAGGCTGCCCAGTTGCATGCCCTGACACAGTCGCTCGATGCGCTCGACGTCGCCAGTCTTCCCCCTGCCCGAGACGATGTCATCGAATATCAGCAGCATCTGCTTGAGGCCCTCGCGACACGGCACGCACTTGCCGCACGACTCCTCGGACAGGAACTTCAGAAAGTACCGGGCAACATCGACCATGCACGTCCGATCGTCCATTACGATCATGCCGCCGGAACCCATCATCGAACCGTTCTCGGAGAGGATCTCGTAGTCAACCGGCAGGTCCAGCTTGTCCGCGGGAAGACAACCCCCCGAAGGGCCGCCGGTCTGAACGGCCTTGAATGGCCGGTCCTTCAGCATCCCCCCACCGATGTCGTACAGGATGTGCCGCAGCGTCGTGCCCATCGGCAGTTCGATCAATCCGGTGTTCTTGACCTTGCCTACCAGGCTGAAGGCCTTGGTGCCCTTCGATCTCTCGGTACCCCAACCTGCAAACCAGGCGCCGCCATTGACAATAATCGCGCCCACGTCGGCCCAGGTCTCGACGTTGTTGAGGTTCGTCGGCAGGTCGAACAACCCCTTGTCCGAAGCGTGAACATACTTCGCACGCGGCTCGCCGGTCCGGCCCTCTATCGATCGCATCAGCGCCGACGATTCGCCGCAGACGAAAGCACCGCCTCCCCGGCTGATACGCAGGTCGAAGGCGAATCCGGTCCCCAGAATGTTCGTCCCCAGCAGGCCCCGTTCGCGCGCAGCCTCGATCGCCTTCTGCACGTTCACAACGGCCAGCGGGTACTCGTCGCGAACATACAGGTACCCTTCGTGCGCGCCTATCGCGTAGGCGCCGATAATCATGCCTTCCAGCACGCCGTGGGGATCTCCCTCCATTATCGAACGGTCCTTGAACGCGCCCGGATCGCCCTCGTCCCCGTTGCACAGAACGAACTTTCGATCCCCCCTCGCCTTCCGGCAAGCCTTCCACTTCCTGGCCGTCACGAATCCCGCGCCGCCCCGGCCACGCAGGCCGGACGCCTCGATCTCGGCAATCACCTGATCGGGCGTCATCTGGAACAGCGCCTTCGCAAGCCCCGCGTATGCGCCATGCGCCAACGCGTCGTCCAGGTCCTCCGGGTCGATGCGCCCGATGTTCCGCATCGAGACCCTTATCTGGTGCTTGTAGAAGGGAATCTCGTCGTACTTCGCGTACGACTGCCTTGTAGCCGGGTCCTTGTACAAAAGCCTGGGAATCACTTCGCCGTTCCTGACGGTCCTATCGAGGATCTCGGGTACGTCGGAAACACGCACCCGTGTGTACAGCAGCCCCTCGGGCTGGATCACGACCAGAGGCCCGCGCTCGCAAAACCCGTGGCAACCTGTGGTCTTGTGGTACAGGCCCAGCGAAGCCTGGAGGCCGTCCTCGCGTATCCGGTCGTCAAACGCCTGGGCTACTGCCTTCGACCCGTTCGCCAGGCACCCGGTCCCACAGCACACCCAGACTTCGCGACCCTTCGAAAGCCTGGTATCGCGGGCCGCAGCCACGGCCGTGTCGAACTGCTGGCGCGACTCGATTCGCATCGATCACTCCCCCCGCGTGAGGTGCGCTGCCAGGCCGGCCGCCTTGGCATTCCCCAGGTACTTGTCGCCAACGATGACCACCGGGGCCATGGCGCAGGCACCCACGCAGTTCACGGTATGCAGGCTGAACGCCGCGTCCTCGGTCGTCCCCCCCGGCAGGATTCCCAGGCGGCGCTGGACTTCCTCGATCAGTAGAGGCGCGCCACGTATGTGACAGGCGGTTCCTGTGCAGACCTTGATGATGACCCTGCCCTGAGGCGTCAGCGAGAACGCCTTGTAGAATGTGGCTACGCTGAACACCTTGGACAACGGCACGCCCAGTTCACGTGAGACGCGCGTCAGAACCTCACACGGCAGGAAGTTGTAGGCCCTTTGCACGTCCTGCAACACCTGGATCAACGAAGGCTCCTCCCGCGGATACCGTTCGAGGATCGCGTCCACGAGTCCATGGTCAACGCACGAATAGCCGGACATCGCGTCACCCATTACGAATTGCCCACGGGCGTCGCCGCCACATCATCCGCCATCGCCCCTCCCACCGCCGCAAAGCCGGCAAACAGGGCTGTCAGATTCGCCTCGACCAGAGCCGGCTTGCGCGCGAACGTTTCGCGTACCAGAGCCTCGACTTCGCACAAGTCCACCACTCCGGTCGCCCCTACGAAGGCCCCCAGCGCCACCATGTTTGCGCCACGCGGGTTGCCAAGGTCGTTCGCAATATCGTTCGCAGCCACCTTGACGATCTTCAAATCGGTCCTGTGGGCCTCGCGATTCACCAGCGAGGTGTTGACCAGGATCACGCCGCCCGGACGCACCAAATCCTCGAACTTGTCCAGCGAGGGCAGGTTCAGCGCCAGCAGCGCCCGCGGCGTTTTAATCACGGGCGACCCAACGGGCCGGTCCGAGATCACCACAGTGCAGTTCGCTGTCCCGCCGCGCATCTCTGGACCGTACGAAGGCAGCCAGGATACCTCCTTCCCCTGGTGCATCCCGGCATACGCCAGCATCTTCCCGATCAGCAGCGCCCCTTGGCCGCCGAAGCCCGCTATGATCATGTCGTGCTGCATGGCTCCTCGTCGGCCGTCGGTCGTCGGCCGTTCACCCTCGACAAGCAATGCCCGCGATCGGTCGTTCGGCGACCGGCCGTCGGCCTTCGATCACCACACGGGCCGCGGTGCCCGATCGCTGCCGTCGGGCGTCTTGAATATGCCCAGCGGAAAGTACGGGACCATGGTTTGTTCGACCCAATCGCAAGCTTCTTGCGGCGGCAGCCCCCAGTTGGTCGGGCATGTGGAAAGAATCTCCACCATGCTGAAACAACGATCTTCGACCTGGTAGGTGAACGCCCGCCTCAGCAGGTCCTTGGTCCTGACCGCATGCAGCGGCCGGTGAACCGCACCACGTGCAACGAAGGCCGGTGTACGCAGGGTACACAGCATCTCGGCCATCCGGATCGGTTCCCCAGCCAGACGGACGTCCCGTCCCAGGGGCGACGTCGTTGTGACCTGACCCGGCATGGTCGTCGGAGCCATCTGGCCACCCGTCATTCCGTAGATCGCGTTGTTGACGAAAACGACCGTAACCTTCTCGCCCCGGTTCGCGCAGTGGAGAATCTCGCTCATGCCGATCGACGCCAGATCCCCGTCACCCTGGTAGGTGAATACGACCAGATCGGGACGTGCGCGCTTGATGCCAGTGGCAACCGCCGGCGCGCGTCCGTGCGAAGCCTGCTGCATGTCGGCATTGAAGTAGTCGTACGCCAGCACCGCACAGCCGACCGGAGCCACGCCGACCGTCCGTGACCGCACGCCAAGTTCGTCCAGAACCTCGGCCACCATCCGGTGTATGACTCCGTGGGTACACCCCGGACAATAGTGTGTCGTCACATCACGCAACGCGCTGGGATACCCGAAGACGGCCTGCGTCCTGTCAGGCATGCCGCACCTCCACCGACCGTCCCTCCAGTACATCCGCCACCTTCGCCGCCGCTTCCTCGGGCGACACCAGGTTGCCGCCGGTACGACCCAGGAAGTGGACCGGCCTGCTGCCCTGAAGCGCCAGGTGTACGTCCTGTACCATCTGCCCGGCGGACAGTTCAACGACCAGCACTGCGCTTGCCTTCTGTGCCGCCTCACGCAAAGCCTGGTACGGGAAGGGGTACAAACTTATCGGTCGAAGAATGGCAGCGTTGATGCCCTTCTCTCGCAGTTCCTCGACCGCGGTCAGACACACGCGAGCAACGGTGCCATACGCGATAATCAGCACGTCATAGTCGCCGTCCAGGTGGTAGCCCTGCCACCGCACCTCGTCCCGGCGGATGGTCGCGAACTTCGCCTGCAAGTCCACGTTGTGTCGTTCCAGCGTGTCGGCATCAAGGTACAAACTGTTGATGACAGCGCGAGGGCGATCCTTCTTCCAGCCGGTGGATGCCCAGGTCTTTGGTTCCAGCGGGCGAATCGGTTGGCGTTCATCGCGAAACTCGACGGGCTCCATCATCTGGCCGACCAGGCCGTCCCCCAGGACATAAACCGGGTTACGGTAGAAATCGGCAAGGTCGAAGGCGTCGGCCACCAGATCGGCAGCTTCCTGAACCGACCACGGAGCAAGGACGATTGCATTGAAGTCACCGTGCCCGCCACCCTTGGTTGCCTGGAGGTAATCCGCCTGCGACGGCAGGATTCCTCCCAAACCCGGTCCGGCGCGCATGATGTTCACAATAACAGCCGGCAGTTCCGCCCCGGCCAGGTAGGAAACGGCCTCCTGCATCAGGCTGATGCCAGGCGACGAAGACGATGTAAAGACCCGCTCGCCCGCGCCGGCGGCACCATAAATCATGTTCGATGCCGCCACCTCGGACTCGGCTTGAACGAACGTCCCGCCGACCTGCGGCATCCGCTGAGACAGGTACTCGGGAATCTCGTTCTGCGGGGTGATTGGGTAGCCGAAGAACAGGCGGCATCCAGCACGGATGGCTGCTTCGCCGATCGCCTCGCACCCCTTCATCAACTTCTTCGCCATCCCAGGCCCTCTAGTAGCGGAAGTAATGGATCATCGTACCGTTGACACACATGGAAATGGCCACGTCCGGGCACGTGATACAGCAGACGCGACAGCCTATGCACCGTTTCTGTTCGGCTACAAAAGCGAAAAAGTATCCCTTTGAGTTCAACTCTTTCGTCATGCCCAGGATCTGTTGCGGGCAGGCTTTCACGCACAACTCGCATCCCTTGCACCGGTCCCGCTCGATCACGATCCGGGGCACGTTGCACCTCCAGTGTCACACGACCGCCAGCAGGCATAAACCAGCCGACTGATTCATCTGACCACGAACGGCGGACCCGACGGCTGCGTCCGAGGACGCGGCGTCCCGACCCCAGGCTGCACGACCCGCGTCAAGTGGAACACCTCGCACCCGGCCTCGGTTTCCCCGAGGCAGTCGG
Source organism: uncultured Myxococcales bacterium (assembly GCA_903936705.1). Classification (GTDB taxonomy): domain Bacteria; phylum Myxococcota_A; class UBA9042; order DTJE01; family DTJE01; genus CAIZWN01. Next base: position 26,316 of record CAIZWN010000018.1, on the reverse strand, counting down.
CCAGACGATCCTCGATCACGACGGCCCGGACATCGACCCCCAGGATTTCAGCAACATCGCGGGAATATCGAAGCCCTTCATTCACCAGTTCGATGGTCGTTTCGGCCATCAAATGCGTGTTGGAAACAACCCCAGTCAACTTGCGCCGGGCCACGGTCTCGATCCCGCGAGCCATGGCTACAGCCGAGTCTACGTCATAAGTGAAGGGCCTACGGAAATTCAGCACCAGCAGAAAATCCATATCCAGGCCATCCAGCACATCCGACAGCGAACCCAGGACGCGAGCCCCTGTGGCATCGCCACCAGCATCCACCAGCACGCGCCGCGAAGTATCCCGGCACACGGCGCGCACACGAGGCAGAATGATTGGGAGGTCGGCCGTCGCACTCTCGCCGCCTGGCGCGACAAGCTCGATCCCTGCATCCTGCAGAACCTGACACGCCTCGCGCGAACGGAAATACGGCTTCACCACGTCAAGGTCCACCAGCGAGACCGGCTGGCCGCGGGACGCCATGCAAAGCGCGCCGTTGACCGCGATCTCGGTCTTGCCGCTGCCGAAATGGCCGACGATGACAGTAAGCCGACGCTCGAACACAAAATTCGCCGTTCAAGAAGCCAACAGAGGTTAGGACGCCGCATCAAGGAGTGTCAAGGTGTTTAGGCCCCATAAAACCGGCTAGCCGCGCATGTTTCGGCGGACCGCAGCAACCAGGTCAGCTGGCTGGAAGGGTTTTTCGATGAAATCGTCCGGCACAACATCGATAAACTGCCTGAGGACGTTGCCCCGGGTGTATCCCGACGTCAGAACTACCCGCAGGTCTGGACGCAGTTTCTTAAGTTCGGCGAAGACCTCCAGCCCGCCCATCCCTGGCATCGTCAAGTCCAGCAGCACCACATCGATCTTGGCCACCCACTCACGAATCACATCAAGGCCTGCAGGCCCGCTTTCGGCCAGCACCACCTCGAAACCAGCTTCCTCCAACACCACACCCACAAGGTCCCGCACCAATTCCTCGTCGTCAATGACCAGGACGCGCCCCGAAAAACGGTCGGGTACCGCCTCGCTGACCAATGGGGCCTGCGGAGGGGGACTGCACGGAGCGCTGGGGAACAGGACTGAAAACGTGGTACCAAGTCCCAGTGAACTGGTCGCCCAAATGGCCCCATGGTGTCCCTTCACGATTCCCAGGACCGCGGCAAGCCCCAAGCCTCTGCCTATGAACTTGGTAGTGAAGAATGGATCGAAAATGCGACTGCGCGTTTCCTCGTCCATACCGCAACCGGTGTCCACGATCTGGGCGCACACATGACGCCCAGCCTCAAGCGCTCCCACCGAAAAGCCGGTCGCCAGAAAGGCGGCATCGATGTCCCTGACCTCGGTTCTAAGCGTTATGACCCCTGGCTGCTCGCCAATCGCTTCGGCAGCGTTGATGATCAGGTTCATGACGACCTGGCGGACCTGCGATGCGTCAGCCAGAATGCAGGGCGATCCTGGATCCAGTTCAAACCTGAATGAAACCTTCGTGGACAGGCCGCTCCTCAGCAACTCAACCATCTCGGACATCGCGGCGTTCAAGTCGACTGACTGGATTACGAAATGGCCCCTGCCCGAGAAGGCCAGCATCTGCCTCGTCAACTCGACCGCTCGGGTCGCGGCGCTCTCGGCCTGCTGCATCCGGGAGGCTAGGTCCTCGCGACCGAACGGCAGCATGCTTCGTGCCAGCAGGATATTGCCCAGGATGCCGGTCAGCAGATTGTTGAAATCATGGGCAACACCTCCAGCCAATACACCCAGACTCTCCAGTTTCTGGGAGTTGGCCAGCCTGGTCTGGAGAGTCCGTCGTTCCTCCTCGTTCAGGCGCAGGGCTGTGATGTCCTGAATTGTGCCGATCATGCGAACGGGACGGCCAGTCGGGTCACGAAAAACAAGACCACGGCCATGGACCCAGAGTAACTGGCCATTCTCGCGACGTACTACACGGTACTCCCGGTCGAATACTCCGGAGCCATGCAGCACTTCCTGATCCAGATAACGACCCAATTCAACCCGTTCGTCCTGGTGAATAAGGGCCAGCCAGCCGTTGAAATCATGGTTGAACGAGGCATCGATCCCGAAAAGATCCTCCAGAAGTGCGGAACCGGTCCACAAGCCTGTAGTCACGTCCAAATCATAGCTGCCGACGCGGGCAACCCTCTGCGACTCCTCAAGGAAGGACTCGCTCTTGCGCAACGCCACTGTCTGGCGACGAAGAACAGCGACGGCACTTCCCAGCCGCCTCCTGAACAGCACGAACGAAAATGCCAGAAACAACAGGATGCCAACGTAGCTGGCCACCGCAAGAATTTCGAACTGAAAGGTGTCCAGAGGGATCACCCGGTCAGCCAGCGGGCCGCCCTTCAGCCACGCCACCAGTGGATAGAAACCCAGGGCGGCCAGGCACCAAGCCATCGCGCCTGGCAATTCGAAAAGAAATGCAGCCCCAACGGCTATGGATAAGCCCCAGACGATCATGGGCATCGGGGAAACGCCCAGGTGAGACGTCACGTTGACAAGACCCAGGTAGACGACCCCTAGAACAAGGGATCCCCGCACTTCCACACCAAGACTACGCGGCGTTGCATACCAGCAGACTGCCGTCATGACGCCGAAGAGCACATTGCTGACAAGCAGGTAGGTGCTGTTGACCAGGACCAGGTAGATCAGGCCGAAAACCAGAAAACATGCAGAAGCGAAAAGAGTGGTCGGCCCAAGCATTGAGGGCTGCTCTCCACCCGACGAAATCCCTGGTTCGTTTTTCAGGTCGACACCCACTGGAATCTCCGACAAACCTGGCGACGGGACCAGGGACGGTTGTCAGCCGCCGGTCCGAATCTGTATGGCCAGTATCAAGGCGGGGATCCGGGGTGTCAAGGCGTTCGGCCGCGCAGCGGGGCGGGTTGCGGACCTTATAGGTATCCAATAGACTCGGCCGGCGTGGCCATGGCCGCTGCTCTTCAGCGTCATGATCTGGAACTGAAGAGCACGGTTCGACAACGAACGGTATTGCCTTATGGCAACAGTCCAGGAGGAATGTTCATGATCGACGCGCAGTGCATCGACACTCCGATCCAGCGGAGGACCGTGATATCCACGGACGGCACTCCTATCGCCGTGTACATCGCCGGGAACGGCAGCCGGGATCTTGTCCTGGCACCAGGCCTGGGGGCGAATATCCTGTGCTGGAAGTACATTCTTGAAGGTTTCAAGGATGTCTACCGCATGGTTACCTGGGATCCACGTGGGACCTACGATTCGGGTTCGCCGCGCGACGAACGGGATCTGGACATGCCTCACCACGTCCACGATCTCGAGTCCATTGTCGCGGCGCTGAATCTTGAAAACTTCGTCCTTGCCGGATGGAGCATGGGGGTTCAGATCTCTCTGGAATACACGATCCGCCATCCAGATCGGGTCCTTGCGCTGGCTCTGATCAACGGACACTACGGAAACCTGCTGGGCGACGTGCTTGACCTTACGTGGGCAAGGCCTCTATTTCGCAGCCTGGTTGGCGCACTTCGGATGGTATCTCCGGCCGTGAAATCCGTGGCCCCGCCCGTACTGCGATCGACACTGATGACGCCACTTCTTGCATATGCCGGTGTGCTGCGCGAACCGGTCGCGTTGTTTCCGGCCATCCTAGAACGTTTTTCGCACCTCGATTTTCACAGATACATCGGAATGATCGCATTGCTGGACCAGCACTCGACCGGCCCCAGCCTCAGCAGAATTCGGGTGCCGACGATAATCACCGCAGGCACGAAGGACTTCCTGACACCACCATCGGTCGGGTTCAGGATGCAAAAGGCTATTCGTGGGGCGGAACTGGTCCTGCTGGAAGGTGGAACCCACTACGCAATGATGGAACTGCCCGGCGAGCTGCATGCCGTAATGGAATCGTTCTTCAGACGCGTTGACCCGAAGGCCTTTGCTGCCGCCAGGTAACTAAGGCAGCTCGCGCCCGGTAAGCCGCTCGAAAGCCTCGCGGTACTTGGAGGCCGTGCCAGCCACGACGTCATCAGGCAAGGTCGGTATTGGCGGTTCCTTGTTCCAGTTGATTCCCAGCAGCCAGTCTCGCACGTATTGCTTGTCGAATGACGCCTGGGAGCGCCCGGGAACATAGGCATCAGCAGGCCAGAAACGCGAGGAATCAGGCGTCAGCACCTCGTCGGCCAGAATCAAGTCGTCCCCGATCAGGCCGAACTCGAATTTCGTGTCCGCGATGATGATGCCGCGGGTCAGGGCATACCGGGCCGCATGCTTGTAAACCGCTATCGAGGCATCTCGAACCCTCTCGGCCAACCGAAGCCCCAGCATCTGGGCAGCGGTCTCGAAATTGATGTTCTCGTCGTGCCCGGACTCGGCCTTCGTCGATGGCGTAAACAGCGGTTCAGGCAACTCCTGGGACTCGACCAGACCTTCGGGCAGCAGACGGCCGCAAAGAGTACCGGTCTTCCGGTAGTCCGCCCAACCGGAACCAGTGATATAGCCTCTGACAATGCACTCAACCGGCAGCATCTGCGCCTTCCGAGCCAGGGTGAACCGGCCGTCCAGAACCTCGCGATGCCGATGCAATGACTGTGGAAGGTCTGCCATATCGACCGATATCAGGTGGTTCTTGACGATCCCGTGAGTCTGCTGGAACCAGAACGCAGACAGCAGATTCAAGACGGCGCCCTTGTCCGGAATCCCGTTGGGCAGCACGTGATCGAACGCGGAAATACGGTCGGTCGAGACGATCAGAAGGTCGTCTCCCAGATCGTATATGTCGCGAACCTTGCCGCGTGACACCAGCGGGACTTCTGTGATTTCTGTACGGGTGACAACGGGGCGCATCGGAACCTCCTTGCGGGAACAATCGCGGGATCGTAGCCGAGGTCGAAGGTTGAGTCCACGGCCTGTCGCTCGCCACGCCAGTAGTCCGATCCAGACCGGGCATTCCCATAGTACACAGCACTTACCGCCAACCAACCCTTGACCCTGCCCACCTCCCGGACAACACTTCCGCAGGCAGCACGAATGCCGGATAAAGGTTTCTTCGAACACCAAAGGGGGCATGCACGATGGCTAGCTACACGTTCGGAAAAAAGCGCACGGCCAGCGGAATTGCGCTGCGGCTGGCGTTGGTTCTGCTGTTCTTGGCGGTTCCAGCCTGCTCCGACACCTCCGGGGATGAAGCACACCAGCAGGCCACCGTCGAACTGATGGCATTGGCCGACAACAACCCCGAATTCAAGTCGCTTCTGGTCAAGTCCATCGCCCTGGCCAAGACAGAAAACCCCGACAGACAGACAAATCCGGCGCAGACCCTGGACGAGTACTACGACTTCATCGACTGGGCAACCGTTTGCATGCCGTGGAATATCTTGAAAGACCAGTCGTATCCACTGATCTACGAACAGATCGACCAAAGCCTTGATTACTTCTATTTTGCCAGTGACCGGCCGCTGCCCGAACTGGAGGGCAAGGGGCTGTACCGGAATTCTCTGCAGTACTACGAACCATTCAGGTCATGGATGATCGAATTCACCAAGTCCTGGGGCGCCTATCTTGATACCCCAGCTTCCTGGAACAACGACTATTACGTGACGGTCTCCAAGGACAAGCGGTTCGGTCTCGACAAGGACTGGTACGAAGATCCCTCCAATTGGACAACCTTCAATGAATTCTTTGCCAGGTATCTCAAGTCTCCGGACAAGAGGCCCATTGCACAGCCGGACGACCAAAGCGTTGTCGTCTCTCCCGCCGATTCCGTTCCCCAGGGTGTGTGGCAGATTGATGCCGACTCGAACCTGGTAAACAAGGCCGGAGCCGTGGTCAAGTCCTCGACGGTGTACTCCATCAAGGAGCTGCTTGGCAGCAACAGCGCGTACAAGGACGCATTTGCCAATGGGGTCCTGACCCACACGTTCCTTGATGTCATCGATTATCACCGCTACCACTTTCCGGTGGGCGGAGAGGTCAAGGAAATGAACATCATCGCGCAGGATGATGCAGTCGGCGGAACCATCTCGTGGAGCCCTGAACGGAAGAAGTATCTGCTGGACAGTGCAACGCCTGGATGGCAGTTCATCGAAACCCGGGGATACGTGATCGTCCAGACCGCAGACTACGGGCTGGTAGCTGTGATCCCGGTCGGAATGTCCCAGATCTCGTCGGTCAATTTCGAGGACGACGTACAGGTGGGCGCCGTCTTTCAAAAAGGCGACATGCTGGGCTATTTCCTCTTCGGAGGATCCGATTGCGTGATGCTCTTCCAAAAGGACGCTGGTTTCCAGCTAACCGCCACCGGCAATGACACGGACGGCTATCAGCACCTTCTGATGGGCGAAACGTTCGGAGTGCTGACTGGGGCCAATTAGTTCCACAAAAAGCAAAGCGGCAGTTCGCCAAAATTGAATGGAAGACCTACGGAATCCTGGATGTGGCGGGCGACGGGGTTCGCCTGGAAGCTGCGCCGCGAACAGCAACGTCGATCAGGATGGCTATTCCAAGACCCAGTGCGGTACCCAGGGCGGTCCAGGCGAAGTCCTTGGCCGAGGGATGTCCCAGGCCAGCCACGTCAGCAAGTTCTTTGGCAGCTCCGGCACCCAGTCCGACACCGGCTCCGATCAGCGCTCCCCAGCCTCGACCGTCGCGGCGCTCGATCCATATTCCGTAGGAGGCTCCGGCCAACAGGGTACCGGCCACAAGGTGCATGGCCTTGTCAGGTCCGGTCCAGGAATCGACTTCGCGCGCACTGGCTGCCGGAGTGAAGGATGAAATCAGCGCGACCACGATGATCGCCAGAACCGGCCACCTCGTCGCATTTACCCTCCCTGTCCCCATCAGGCAGAACAAGACCGTGTCCCCCGACGAATCGAAGCCCGATTCTACGCTCATTGCCGGCATTGCGACCATGCCTTGCAGCAGGGTCAGCCATCCGTCTTTCTGAACGTTCGGATGGCCCTATATGTCTGGCCTCAATAGATCGGCGATAGGGCAGACAGATGTGGGCGCAAAAGCTTGGTCCGCTTCCCCGCCTAACCCAAGCTCAACGGGCGCGCAGGCAGGCGAGATCGACCGCCGAACCTGTCCGCCGAACCTTGACACGGCGGCCACCAGACTGCATCCTTGCGCCGCGGCACCCATGCCGCCCGGAGGCTTCATGCCCGAGCGCAGGAACTTCAGCATCATCGCACACATCGACCACGGCAAGTCCACGCTGGCCGACCGCCTGATCCAGCATTCGGGGATCATCGCCGACCGGAATTTCCGGGACCAGATTCTCGACGGCCTGGACCTCGAGCGCGAGCGCGGAATCACGATCAAGTCCCAGTCGATCAACCTGCCCTTTACCAGCCGGGACGGCCGTGAATTCGAACTGAACCTCATCGACACACCCGGGCACGTCGATTTCACCTACGAGGTCAGCCGGGCGCTGGCATCATGCGAGGGAGTCCTGCTGCTGGTCGATGCGACGCAGGGCGTCCAGGCCCAGACCCTGGCGAACCTGTACCTGGCAATGGAACACGACCTGGAGATCATCCCGGTCATCAACAAGATCGACCTGCCTTCCGCTGACATCGACATGGCGCGCGCCCAGATCGAGCGCGACCTGGGCCTGGACGGCGAGAACGCGCTGCTGGTGTCCGGCAAGACGGGCGCCGGCGTCGAGGAACTGCTGGAAGCCATCGTCGAACGGATTCCGCCTCCGAAGGGAGAAAACACGGACCCGCTGCAGGCCCTGATCTTCGACGCCCATTATGATCCATTCAGGGGCGCCGTCGCATCGGTCCGGCTGTTTTCGGGCGAGATCAAGGCGGGCGATCTGATGCGGCCGATGGCCGTCGGCAAAGCTTACAAGGTCGAGGAAGTCGGTGTCTTCCGGATTATCCGCGAGCCGCGCCCCATCCTGCGAGCCGGCGACGTCGGATACATCATTGCCGGCATCAAGTCGGTAGCCGACACTCGCGTTGGCGACACGATAACCATGGACAACAACCCGGCGCCAAAGGCAATGCACGGGTTCCGCGAGTCCAAGCCGGTCGTCTTTTCGTCCCTTTATCCCGTGGCGTCCGACGACTACGAGAACCTGGCCGATTCCCTGGAACGATACAAGCTGAACGACGCATCCCTGGTCTATACCAAGGACTCCTCGGCTGCGCTGGGCCAGGGCTTCCGTTGCGGCTTTCTTGGCCTGCTGCACCTCGAAATCGTCCAGGAACGCCTGGAGCGCGAGTTCGACCAGTCCCTGATCCTGACGGCCCCCTCAGTCATCTATCGATTCACGATGGAGGACGGCCGAACACTCGAGGTCGATAATCCCGCGCACTATCCCGATCCGGCCGCAATCCGCCGTGGCGAGGAACCATACATCCGGGCCTCGATCCTGACCCCCGATCGTTACATGGGCTCCATCATGAAGCTGTGCCTCGAGCGCCGGGGCGTGAACAGCGAGATTGCCTACCCCTCGCCCGGCCGCATGGATATCCAGTTCGACCTGCCGCTGGCCGAGGTCATCTTCGATTTCTACGACCGCCTTAAAAGCATCACGCAAGGATACGGGTCGTTCGACTACGAGCTGCTTGAGTACCGGGAAGGCGATCTGGTCAAGCTGGACATCCTGGTCAATGGCGAGAAGGTTGATGCGCTTTCGATGGTAGTTCACAAGGATCGCGCACGTGCCCGGGCATTGAACGCATGCGAACGGCTGAAGGACGAGATCCCGCGCCAGCAGTACAAGGTGGCCATCCAGGGCGCAATCGGCGGCAACATCATAGCCCGCGAGACAATCAGCGCCTTCCGCAAGGACGTCACCGCGAAGTGCTACGGCGGTGACATCAGCCGCAAGCGCAAGTTGCTGGAAAAGCAGAAGGCCGGAAAGAAGCGCATGAAGATGGTGGGCGATATCGAGATCCCGCAGTCGGCATTCATCGCTGTCCTCAAGACGTCGGACGACGAGTAACTGCGCCAGATCACGCTTGCCTCTTTACCGGTCGCCTGGACGTGAGCGTGAACATGGACGCCAACCCAAACGATAACGGCGACGGATTCGGCCAGGCCCCTGGCCTGTATGTCCACGTGCCATTTTGCGCCACTAAATGCCCCTACTGCGCCTTCGCATCGTGCACGCGAATCGAATCTGCCCCGGCCTTCAGGGACGCGGTCTTGGCCGAGGCAGCCCGCTACCGCAACAGGTTTTCCCCATTTGACACACTGTATTTTGGCGGAGGCACACCAGGATTTGTCGATCCGGCTATCCTCGGAGACATCGTACACAAGCTGCGAAACATACTGGCGTTCAAGCCCGACTGCGAGGCCACCATCGAGGTCAATCCGGCCGACGTCACGGCCGACCGCGCTGCAGCGTGGCATGACATGGGGTTTTGTCGTGCAAGCCTGGGAGCGCAGGCATTCGACGACGACGCGCTGAGGTTCCTGGGTCGTCGACACGACGCAAGTGGCGTCAGCGAAGCCCTGTTGCGACTGCGGCATGCCGGATTCGTGGACATCGGCATCGACCTCATCTACGGCCTTCCGGGGCAGACTCGCGAGGCCTGGCGTTCCACCTTGCGCCGGGCCCTCGATGCCGGACCCACGCACCTTTCATGCTATGCGTTGTCAGTTGAGCCTCGCACCCCCCTTGCAAGGGCCGTCCGCCGACGGGAAGCTGAACTGCCAGGCGAGTCGGCCGTGGCCGCACTGTTCCTGGATACCAGCAGGTTTCTTGCCAAGGCCGGCTTCATCCACTACGAAGTGTCAAACTACGCTCTTCTGGACCGGTATCGTTCACGCCACAACGTCAAATATTGGCGCAGTGTCCCGACTCTTGGACTTGGACCATCCGCGCATTCCTTCGACGGAACTCGGCGCTGGTGGAATGTCCGCTCGCTGGAGGCGTATCTTCGCCGATCTCAAGCTCGAATTTCCCCGGTAGCCGCGTCGGAACGCCTGACCGATGAAATGCGGCGCCTGGAGACTTTGGCCATGGGCTTTCGCACGCGGGAAGGAGTCTCGCTTGACGTCCTGCGTGACGGCCCCGCCGCTGAAGCGGCCTTGTCGCGACTGGTGGCCGACGGAAGGCTGAAGATACAACGGAACCGGGCAGTTCCCACCACCACGGGATTTCTTGTTGCAGACTCGCTGGCAAGGACATTCGCCTGATTCAAGGGGACTTCATGCCTGCTTGGCTGGACTGTCCAGCAACCCGCGCACCATCTCCAGCAGAGCTATCGGCGAGAACGGTTTCTGGAGGAACAATGTGCCTTCAGCCACAAAGCCGGCCTGCTCCACCGCAAAATCCGTGTATCCGCTGGTGAACAGCACCCGGATTCCAGGCCGACTGTCTCGCAGGATTCGGGCGAGGTCGCGACCGTTCATTCCCGGCATGATGACATCGGTCAGCAACAAGTGAACCGGCCCGTCGTACTCGGACGCAATCCTCAAGGCATCAAGCCCCTCGCGCGCCTCTATGACTCGATATCCAGCGCCTTCAAGAATGACCCGAACAAGCCCGCGCACCGAGGACTCGTCCTCGGCCACAAGAACGGTCTCTACTCCGCGCGCCGGCTGCATCAGTGCTTCTGGAGATGCCAACTCTTCAGGAGAACCATCGAGCCGCGGCAGGCACACGCTCATTCTTGTCCCGGCGCCTGGCTCGCTCTTGAACCAGATGGTGCCACCACTCTGCTTGACGATACCGAATACAACGGCAAGTCCCAGGCCGGTACCCATGCCCGGCCCCTTGGTCGAGAAGAACGGCTCGAACAGATGGCCCTTGGTCTCGGCGTCCATGCCGGTTCCGGTGTCCTCGACCTCAAGCAGCGCGTACTTCCCCATGTCAATCGCCATCGAGGCCGCCCTGTCTGGATCGATCACATCAAGCGTCGTGGCCGTGATAGAAAGCCGCCCACCTCCTGACATGGCATCCCGGCTGTTCAACGCCAGGTTCACGATTACCTGGTCAAGCTGCCCGGGATCTACGCGAACCCATAACTGCTCGGGACACAGGGACGTGCGCAGGTCGATATCCTCGCCAATCAGGCGACGCAGCAACTTCTCGATCGATGACACGACCTCATTCAGGTCCACAACCATGGGCTTCAAGACCTGCTTCCGGCTGAAGGCAAGCAACTGCCCGGTAAGGGCTGCGGCACGCTTGCCGGCATCGCGAATCTCGACCACATCATGCCATGCCGGATCGTTGGGTCCCAGACGCTCCATGACCAGGCCGCTGTACCCAAGAATTGCAGTCAACAGGTTGTTGAAATCATGGGCCACACCTCCAGCCAGCCGACCAACCGCTTCCATCTTTTGGGCATGCAGCAACTGTCCCTCGAGATCCCTTCGTCGGCTGACATCCTCGATCACACCCTCCCAGTACAGCAGGCTCCCGGCATCGTCCCGAACGGCGCGCGCGCTCTCGGAAACCCATACAGGCCCCCCATCCGCACGACGGGCCTCGTACTCGAATCCGCGCACCTCACCAACCATTGACAGTTCGGCCAGGAAGGCCTGCCGTCGCGCAGGGTCCGAATGCAACCGATCCAGAAAATCGTTCGGGGACATCAGAAGGTCACTGGGGTCCTTGAATCCCAGCATCCTGGCCAGAGCCGGGTTCGCGACGACCACGCGCCCGTCCGGCATACACTGGTAGATGCCCTCGACCGCGTTCTCGAAGATCGAACGGAATCGAGCCTCGGCCTCTCGTGTCTGGGCGTTCAGTCGAACGCTCTCGAGAGCCGCTGCCAGATAGTCGGCAGCCAATGTCGCCAGTGTTCTGCGCGGCAGCGAGAAGCCGTCAGGATCCATCGACATCAGCAGCACCACGCCGAACAGCCGTTCCCCGAAACGGACCGGAACGACGAAGGCGCTGCGAAAGTCTCCATCCCTGGCCAACCAAAGCGGATCGCTTGCACAATCGGGCACATATACCGGCTCGCGCGAACTGGCCACGGTCGTCAAAACTCCCCCGTCCGAAACGGGGCGGCGCAATGTCTCCGCAGACTGCCGCCGACCGGCATTCGAAAATCCCGCGTTGGCATCCAACCTCAGCAGTCCGTTGTCCTCCATCACGTACCATTCGGCTCCATAGGCGTTGCAGGAACGGGCCATCGCATCCACCACCATCGGCCCGGTAGCAATCGGATCGACCCTGGGGATCTGATCCTGCGCCTTCAACAGGATCTCGACAGCCCGCCGTCTTTCTTCTGCCTCGGCCTCCTGGCGTACCCGCTCCTCGATGTTACGAAACACCACCTGTACCGATGGCTTTCCTTTGTACACGACCCCGGAAGCCGTCACCTCGACCTCGAAAGCCACCCCGTCAGTGCGCAAGAATCGCTCGGCGATTGCTGGCTCGCGCCCCCCTGTAGCCACCATTCGACGTACCCGTTCAGCCACCCTCTGGAAATCATCGGGATGCACAAAGTCCAGGACCGATCGGCCCAGGACAAGCTGGTCCGAATCCGCACCGCACATCCTCAGGGCAGCAGCGTTTGCAAAGACGACTACGCCCTCGCTGTGAACGATGATGCCATCCGGTGAAAGATCGACCAGGCTACGGTACCTGGCCTCGCTCTCGCGCAGGACCTGCTCGGCAGCCTGCCTCTCCTTTACCTCTTGCAACAGACGCTCGTTTGTCAGTTCCAGTTCGTCGGTCCGTTCACGGACGCTGACCTCAAGATCCTTTCGCGCCCCTCGTAATCTTTCCTCGACGTCGTGTCGCAAAGTGACGTCGTTAAGAACCACACCGATGCCTTCTATCTCCCCATTGCGTGACCTGGACCTGCTGATCCTCACGTCCATGTGACGGACCCCAAGCAGTGTCTCGATGCGTCGCTCGACGGTTGCCTCGTCAACCTGCGCGTGGTCCAGCGCAGCAATTGCAACCGCAATCTGAGGAGCCACTTCGGCAATCGGCTTTCCGCGCAACCCGCCCCTGGTGTCCGCGCCTCCGAACATCAGCCAGGCAGTCTGATTGCAGTATTCGATAACAAGGGACCGATCCAGAAGAACGACCGGCGTCCGCAGACTTTCCAGCAGCATCGTGAAGCGCGGAAAATCACTCTCGCCATTCGCCGCCAACGGTTGTGCATCAAAGCGCGACGAGACTGGCACGCAGAAACTTGAATCAGCACAGAAGGCCAGTTCAAGTCGATCGAACAGCGACAGGATCAATTCCGAACTTGGCGCCAGAACACCATAAGGCATGTCTGGCCGCGCAAAAAAGTCCAGATAGACCTTCCGGAACAGCTTCAGTATCCCCAGAACCGTAGTGAGACTGGCTCCCTGTTTCCGATAGCTGCGCACCTCCCGGACCATCGACGTCACCGACGGGTCATCACACAGCCGATCAAACCGTCCCTGCAGCAGATTCAGGCCGGTGATTGAATCGGGGCGGCACAAAAGATCGGACACGCGGGTTATCCAACCGGTCCACTGTTCAAGCGTCGGACTGATCGTATCAAGGTAGCCAGAGTCTCGGGCCAGTGCCCTGACTCGGTAGACGAGGTCGTCCCTGTTCCTTTCCAGGATTTCGGCGAGGGACCCCATGGACGCCTCCAGAAGCATGATTCAACCGATTCGAGCGTAGTATGCCACGCTTCCGCATTGGCGCCAGCCTGATGTAGTATCCGGCAAAAGGCGCCCGGCGCCCTGAATCGGAGGTCTTCCATATGCGATCCATTCTTGCGGCAACCTGGACGGTCCTGTTGGCAATCGGCTTGTCCTCCTGCGGCGAAAGCGTCAATCAGCCTGATTTAGCCGACATCCCGGGAGATTCGATCAACGATCCTTCTACCGAGACCCAGGGCGACACGTTGCCGGAAACTCCTGGTGAAACAGGTCAGGACGTGACGGCAGGCGACGTGGACGTCCAGGATCTTCTCGATGACTCCGCCGGCGGCGACATCCCAGCGGCTGTATGCACATGGGCCCAGGTACCAAAGACGCTTCCCGATGCGAACCGGACCAAGTTCGGTCTGACCATGTTCCACTGGAACACACAGTACGTCGCAGGTGGCCTGCTGACGACTTGGGACGGTCAACCGATGACGGCATGCGGCATGAATTTCGGGGACGACAGCCTGTGCGAAGGCTGGGACGATGACGCGATAATCGACTGGCAGATCACCCAGTCCTTCGAGCCTATCCTGGACATGTACCTTTCGCACCCGACGTGGCGGACAACCTTCGAGTGCCCCGGCCTGATGATTGAAGCAATGGAGGCACGGCATCCAGATATCCTCGCGAAGCTCCAGGCAGGCGTCCAGTCCGGTCAGATCGAGATGGTCTCGTTCCACTGGTCGGCCCAACTGTTCCTGGCCTATCCGGCTCGCGACCTGGAAAAGTCCCTGGACATCAACGCAGAAATCTTCCAGCGAACGTGCCTGCCTGTGTCGCCAGTTGTCTTCAATCAGGAGGGCATGAGCGGCCTGGGCAAGCATTCCTTCATGAAGGATCACGGATTCACGGTCGATCTGCTGCACGAAAACATGTTCCGGTACTTCCAGTGGGGCACGCGGCCGTGGCCCCGCTATACCAGTCGTGGCGTCACGGTCCTGGCCGGGATGGAAGAGGGTCTGAAGGAAGGCCCGTCGGTTGACCCGGAATCGGGTATCGACGTGATTTGGCCCTTCTTCGACGACGGCGAGGTTCTTGCCACGGTGGGAAGCCCCTACCTTGCCCCCATATCCGGCGCGGACATGGCGGCCGTGAAGGATTACGAAAACATGCTGCAGTTGCTGGTGGACAAGGGATACCAGATGACCACGATCACCGGATATCTGGCAGACCTGGATGCCCGACAGGTTGCCCCTCGCGAGTTGCCCCCCATCGTAGACTCCACCTGGCAGCCGATCGACACGGAAGGAATCCAGCAGTGGATGGGGCATCACGGCAGCCTGGACACGAACTGGCCCTACGAGCGGGACAACGACCACAGGACCGCGACCTACCGGGTCAGCCAGTCGATTGCCGCCGTCGAGGTTCTTCTGAAGTCAGCGAAGGACGCCGCCAAGGACGTATCGGCGGTTCGAGCGGCCCTCGACCTTGCCTGGCGTGACCTGCTGCGCGCCGAGGTATCGGACGCGACGGGCATCAACCCTTGGCCCGGCGAATTCGTCTATGGCATGACATACTCGAAGTCTGCCCAGGACGCCGTAGACAAGGCCTTCACCGACCTGCTGAACCTGCTTGGATGGCCTCATACATCAATCGATGTCGGCGCAGGAACAGCCACGCGACTGGACGATCTCCCCGTCGCGGAACCACCGGAAGCAACAACGCCACCATTCGAAGTGTCCGTCGTTGCAAACGGGCGCACTCCGACCGTGCAGTGGTTCATGGCAGGCGAAAACCACGTCCAGATGCACCTGAGCTTCGGTCCGATGACAGATCCTTCCAAGGAAGACGACGCCAATCTGCGCAAAGTCCAGGTGACCTTCCCGCGTTACGATGACGTACTGCGCTATACCCCTGGATTGTCTGACAACGAGGTGATCCAGCAACCGCTGTCCGGTTTCACGCTGCAGTCGGTCGCAACCAGTGGATCGTACGGCCTGGGTGACAAGATTTTCCTGCCGTTGCCTAATGGCCTGATTGGGCTGGGCAACGACTGGTGGGTCATCAAGCACTGCGATTCGGTCCACCTTGCCGCAGTCGTTCCCTGGAAGCTGAATGGTCAAAGGACGGTCAGCTTCCTGGACGAGACAGCGATACCCGACGAATCGCGAACCTGGGTTTTTTCCGTTTTCCAGGGCACCAGTGAACAGGCCCTTGCTATCGCCAGCCGGATCAACACCTTCCCGACAGTCCTTCGCTGAGATCGGACGCCCCACTCGGATGTTGTCATTTCACAGTGTTACCCAGTGCAATTTACCGTAACCATGAAGTTCCGATACGGGCACTGTTGCGACACCATGGTCCGATGCTAGACTGCGCCTGTTCTCGAGGGGGACGAACACATGCAGGCAAGGACTATTCGTGAGGGAATTCGATGGATGGGCGCGGTCGATTGGGACCGACGCATGTTCGATGCGCTGATCCCGATACCGCAGGGAACGTCGTACAACGCATGGCTGGTTCAGGGCAGTGACAAGGTTGCCCTGCTGGATACCGTCGATGATGCAATGGTCGATATACTGCTGGCGCAGCTGGCCGACGTCCCACGCCTGGACTACGTCGTCGCGCACCACGCTGAACAGGACCACTCCGGCGCCTTGCCCCGCGTCCTGGAACGCTATCCCGAGGCCCGCGTAATCTGCACCCAGCGCGCTGCTGGATTTCTTCAGGATCTATTGCCAATAGCGCCCGAACGCTTCCAGCCTGTCGCCGACAACGAGACCATCGACCTCGGTGGCAAGACCCTGCGTTTCCTTCACATGCCTTGGGTTCACTGGCCCGAGACGATGGTCACATGGGTGGCCGAGGATCGCATCCTGTTCAGTTGCGACTTCTTTGGCAGCCACCTCGCCTCGGCCGACCTGTTCGTTTCGCGCGAATCCTTACTGGGGCCTTCTAAACTGTATTACGCCGGGATCATGATGCCGTTCAAGGCGCAGATCCTGAAACACATCGAACGCCTGTCCAGCCTGGACATCGAATGGATTTGCCCGTCGCACGGACCTATCCACGACCGGCCAAACGACATCCGGGAATCCTGGCGCGGCTGGGCAGGCGACGCCCCGTCACGGCGCGTCGTCATCCCTTACGTCTCGATGCACGGCAGCACTTCACGCATGGTCAGCCATCTTGTTGAAGCCCTGTCGCTGCGCGGTATTCCCGCTGAACCCTTGAACCTGCTGGAAACCGACCTTGGGGCGCTGGCCGTTGCTCTTGTCGAGCCTTCGACCCTGGTCTTCGCCTCGCCAGTCGTCCTGAACGGCCTGCATCCCCTGGTTCAGTCGGCTGCCTACGTCATTGCTGCGCTGAAGCCGAAGACACGCTTCGTTTCGACGATGGCGACCTACTCGTGGGGCGGGAAGATTGATGAACAGGTTAGAGCGCTGTTGTCTGGCCTGAAGGTGGAATTCCTTGCGCCTGTGTCATGCAAAGGATCCCCTGGGGCCGACGACCTCGTCGCCATCGACGGGCTGGCCCAGGCGATCTCGTTGCAACATCCTGATGCTATTCCATAGAATTGGTCCCGACTGGAGGGTCCCATGAAGCTTCTCTTGAGGCTGTTCCGATTCGAGGTTCTTGCCGTGGCACTGCTGTGTTCCGCTTCTGCAGGTGCCCAGGTTGTCGCGTCAGACATCGCCGTCATCCAGGACACGGACGGCAAGATCATGGAAGCCGTGGCGATGCCGGATGCGTATCTGGGTGCTGCCTCCAAGAAGTTCTTCGAGACGCACCAGGACCGGTACGATGCCATCTTCGTGTACTCGGCGATCAACCTGGACATGCTGTCAAACACCCAGCAGGGATGGCCGGTGATCTCCAGCACCAGAGGTATCGGTCGTGACAAGTTGTACAACCTGACTCGGGCCTTCGGCAGCATGTCGGGACGCCTTCGGCAGGCGGTCAAGATGGGCGCCATCAACACGATGCCAGACGATCCCGACGCTACCTACACCGGACTTCCACTGTGGAACGGCCTTACCGGCGTCGAATTGGTAGCTCACGAATTCGGGCACCATTGGCTTGCCTCGATCATCTTCAAGACTTCCGACGGAAAGCGACATTGCATGTCCCGCGGATTCGCGCCCACGACGTCGGACGGAGGATTGCCCGAACCGGGTGATTGCGACGGCTACCAGGAAAAGGATTTCAACCAGCACTGGTCTTACTACTTCAATTCCCGATCACTGATGTACGGAATGTTCTACGAGGAAACCGGTCCGGGCAAATTCAAGATCTGGTACGACCAGCCCAAGTACAGCGAACTGGACCAGTACCTGATGGGCCTGCGCAGCCCCGGCGATGTCCCCCCGATGTTCGCGCTGCTTGATGCCGATGGCTACATCGGCATGGGCTCGGACGCGATGCCGTCACGCATCAAGTACAGCAATGCGAAGGAGGTGACCGGCACCCGTTTCGACTTCACGATTGCCGACGTCATCCGCGAGAA
This sequence comes from uncultured Myxococcales bacterium, assembly GCA_903936705.1. GTDB lineage: Bacteria > Myxococcota_A > UBA9042 > DTJE01 > DTJE01 > CAIZWN01. Next base: position 8,227 of record CAIZWN010000018.1, on the reverse strand, counting down.
CGGCGAACGCTGGCCCACTCAGGAACGTTGCCACTGGAAGGCCGCCGTGATCGTGGTGGCGAACCCGATGAACCAGGCAACCCCCAAGATGATTGACAAGATGGTCCGCTATGCGAATCGCTGGGAGGAATTCTACTCGTACGCAACGGACGGGCGGGGCTCGATGGACTTGACCATCGACGGCCGAGGAGGCGGGACAGAAAGTTGTCCGTCCGGCACCGGCCCGATAACCCCTGTTGATCCGGGACCCGAAGCGATGCCCGACAATGCCGAAGACAGCGGAGTTCTGCCCGATGATTCGGGGCCGTCTGACCACGGCCCTACCCTGCCCGACTGGTCCCACATCGATTTCGGCGGCGAATCAGTGACGACTGATACGGCGCTGCCGCCCCGGGACGGGACTGCCGAAGACCTCCAGGCCGAAGGTGATATGCAGGACTCTGGAACGTGCACGCCAGGGACGCTGCAATGCTATGGCAACATGATCCAGAAGTGTGCCCTCGGCGGCAAAACATGGACCAACGTCAGAAGCTGTTTCGATTCAGGGCAAGTCTGCATCGGGGACGGCACGTGCGACGAATCGGGAAGGAAGGGAGGCGGTTGCGCGGCAGGACCGCTGACGCCCGGGGCCACCGGTACGCTTCTGTTGGGTATTGTCCTGACGCTGATGGCCCTCGCCTCGCGTCGTCGCATCCCGGGAATTTCCCGCAGGAAACAAGCCGTGTGACGGATTCCGCGTCACGACCCTTTGTTGCCCCCTCGACTCGGTGGTCCATGGAACATGACGGCATCGACTCCGAATCCACCATCCTGCCAATTGGGCTGCGTCGAACCTTCGCATCCCTACGCCACCCGGCCTACCGGATCTATTTCACCGGGCAGTTCTTCAGTCTTATCGGCACCTGGATGCAAAGCGCGGCCCTTTCCTGGCTGGTGTACGAGTTGACGGGCTCGAAGGTCATGCTGGGGCTGGTGGGTCTGGTCAGTTCGGTGCCTATGGTTCTTCTGTCGACCTGGGGAGGAATCCTTGCCGATCGTTATCCCAGAAGAACCATCCTGCTTATTTGCCAGATTGCCCTGTCGATTCAAGCGTTCGCACTGGCCATCCTGGTGCTGACTCAGGGCATCCACATCGCCCACCTGATGGTTCTTGCCGGAATGCTGGGAATCGTGTCCGGGATCGAGATGCCGGCGCGACAGGCGTTCGTGGTCGAAATGGTGGGACGGCCCGACCTTATGAACGCGATTGCATTGAACGCCTCGGTATTCCATGCCGCGCGAATTCTGGGTCCGGCTGTTGCTGGTCTGTTGATTGGTTCGCTGGGCGCAGGGTGGTGTTTCCTGGCAAACGGCATCAGCTATGGGGCAATCATCGCTGCACTTTTGGCAATGCACCTTTCCGTCCCACCTGCCCGAAAAGCAAGCGGATCCGCCTGGTCCCAGGCCTCGGAAGGGTTTCGCGTGGTCCTGCGCACGCCCGGCGTCGTGGCACTGTTGGCCTTACTGTTGCTGGTCGGTATTTTCGGCTGGTCCTACGTGATCCTGATGCCGGCAATTGCCAGAGACGACCTCGGCGTTGGACCGGAGGGCTACGGGTTACTGATGTCCGCAGCGGGTGTGGGTGCGGTTGCCGGCGCACTGCTTGTCGCATTCCTTGGCGAGGTCAAGGACGGACGAGCTGTTGTTTCCGGATCGGTCATCATGTTCGCGCTGTCGATCGCCGTAGTCAGCTTCACCACGAATTTCACGGTAGCGCTGGTCGCGCTGGTTCCTGCGGGCTTTTCGCTGACGGCCTTTTTTTCATCCACCAACACCATGATCCAGTCGTCAGTCTCGGACGAGGTCCGCGGGCGGGTCATGGGAGTCTACACGCTGGTCTTCGCATCCATGATGCCGCTGGGGTCGCTGCAGGCCGGGTCGCTGGCCGAAATCCTGGGATCGGCCACAACGATACGGATCGGTGCTTCCGTATGCACACTTGCAGCCCTTGCCGCCCTGAAATGGATGCCTCGAAATATGTCCAGAAACTAGCTTGATGGGCCGGCAGAATCAGAAGATGCTGAGCGTCTCGATGTTCATTCCACCCGGATAGCCATAGCTGACGTAGAAGTCCCAGCCGTAAACCTCCAGCCCGACCCGCTTGTCGGCTGACAGGGTATGCGAACCTGCGGACATCGGCATCCGGGACACCTTGTATCCGCCACCAGGCAGTGTCTGGAAAACGTTCGCGGCCATCACGTTCCCATCCAGAGTGACCGTCGCGTCAACCGGAGCCACGATCGATATGTAGTTGTTCCGGTATTTGATCGGGACCAGGAACACGTACTCGCCACGGAACTGCTCGACGGGGACGCCCATGATCTGCGAGGGGTCGCCGATGTTGGCGTCGTCCGGGGAACAATTCGCCTGCCGGGTACAAGTGGTCATCCCCAGGCCATCGTCGCAAATGCAATTGCTGGGAGACACCTCGCACAAGTCGCCGGTAAACTGGTTGTAGCACCCGGCATGATCGGCAAAAGGTGCGTTCTGCCCCTCCAGATAGTGTCCGACCATGAACGGCTCGTTGGCCGTCAGCTCGATATGATCGGTTATCTCGAATTCATGAAAACTCCCGGTGTTCAAGGTCGGAATCGTCATGGCCGGAACCGTAGTGATCTTCGTCCCGTCCTTGACCGCCAGCACTCGGATCACGTCGGGAGCCTTACCGCGCGGGAACGTGCGCGCGATCACGTAATGCTTGCCAAGCGTGCCGAGAGGCTGAATCTGTTCCTCAAGATGATCACAAGCCTGAATCCCGGGACAACCCGAATCGGATATGCAAGTGACTGACGGATCATAGGAGCATCGGGATCCAACGCACTTCGAAATCGGGGCATTCGCACAGACATGGCCCCCGAAAACCGCAATCTTGTTGGTTGCCTCGATCAGTGAACCCGTGAAATCTCCAAATGTATCAGGGGCCTCCAGGTTCAAGACCTGTCCCTTCTGCAGAGTCCACTTCCGCGCGACTTTGGCAGCTGTCGCAACGACCCCTAAACCGGCCATGACGTCGGCAGTAGCCGTTACCGTGACTTCCGTATCGCCATCCTCAACCGCGATGATCGTCATGAACGAGGCAAGAACCTGACCATCACCGTTGACACCAATCGTCGGCCACGACATCACCCGATACTTCTTGCCCAGGGCAGTAGTCGGCAACAAAAGCGAGGCGTCGTTCGAGAACACTCCTGCGTTCTCGAGAGGGTTGAACTGGTAAGCCACGACCGGCAGGGTGGACGTAAAATGCCACGCGTTGTACGAAACCTCGGAACCGCTGATGTTCCGGGGGGGCAGGCTGATGATTGTCGCCATCTTCGGGGGAGCATCGTAGCTCTGCTTGAAACCGTCGGCATTCGTGACCTCGATGGTCGCCTTGAAGCTTGCATTCGTGTTCGAAACAACGATGGCAAAGGGCGAATTCACACCGCCACCGTACTGCGTATCGGTGGAGTCGCTGAACTGGTCCAGATCGACCGCCCAGTATTCGCACCCCTGGTTCGTCTTGAACTTGGAATTGAATTCGCAAAGGTTCTGGCAGGTCCCCAGGTGACACAGGCGTCCGGTGTTCTCGGTATCGCAGTCTTCCTGGTAGGCAAAGCCTGCCCCATCCAGCGTGCATGCCATGATCGCCGACCCCTGGCACATCCTCTGGCCGGGAACGCAAGCGACACACTGGCCGTTGACGCAGCGATTGTCGCCGCACTGGGTTTCCTCCCAGCCGGATCCGTCAAGTCGGCACAACCTCGCCACATTGATCAGCGGGCAATCCACCGACCCAGGCAGGCACGTCACACACCGCCCGTCCAGGCAGGACAACTCGAGTCCGCAATCCTCCGAAGCCAGATCAGAGCCGTCGGCGTTGCAGCGTTTGGCCCAATTCTCGTTGCAGAAATTCTGCCCTGGCTGGCAAGCCAGATCAGCGCGACAAACACCCTCCATGCAGAACCCGCTGCCCTGGCAATCGTTCAAGCCCCTGCATTCCACGCAAAAACCCTGTTCGGTGTTGCAATACGGTGTATCACCGCCGCAATCCGTATCACCGTAGCAAACAGTGACATCCGGGCCCGGGTCCCAGTGAACTGGGCTATCGGCGCCGTAGTCCAGCACCAGTTGACCAAAATCAAACCCACCCTCGTCCGTTGACTGGCTGCCGCGGGCACACGACACAGCCGCGAACACCGTCAACGCCAAGGCCCAGCGCGCCAGCAGCATCAGGGTCCTCCCGAGTACGGAACGCGGTATTATACCTGATAAGGTGTCGCACGCGAAAGGGGGGGCTGGATGTGTCTGCTGATTGCGGCTCAGGGGCACAGCGCACGAACCGAGGCAAGCATGCCGCATGCGGCATGGACGGCCACCCCACCCGAATAGCGGCGGACGACGGGCCATCCTTTCGCCTTCAACGCATCCCGGAAACGGTCCAGTTCCACGCGCCCAGGCGCCTTGAAACCGTCAGGGCGAGCGTCGTTGACCTCGACAAGGTTCACTCTAAGCGGCAGGTTGCCCAGCAGACGATAAAGACCACTGACCTCGTCATCCCCCGTGTTCACGCCCGCAATCGTGACCCACGCCACGGTTACGCGGTCCTCGCATGACGCTGCGTATTCCCTCAAGGCAAGCGCAAGTTCGTCAAGCGACCACTGCGCCGCTACAGGCAACAGCGCCTGCCTTTTCGCCGGGTCCGTGGTGGTCAGCGACACGATAAGCCTGTAGGGATGACGCTCCCGAGCATATCTACGGATGGCCGGAACGATCCCAACGGTGCTGATACTGATGGATTCGGCCTTGATCCGCCCGCCGCACGGGTCCGACAGAACGCGCGCAGCACGAATCGTTGCGTCAAAGTTGGCAAGCGGTTCCCCCTGCCCCATGAACACGGCTCCTGTCACCCGACCCGGCGCCTCGCTCCGCACCGTCAGGAATGCGGAAACCATTTCCCATGCAGCAAGGCTGCGGCGCAACCCCAGGCGCCCAGTGGCGCAAAAGGCGCAAGCCATTGCGCACCCTGACTGCGTCGACAGGCAGACGGTAAAGGTGTCAGCCTTTTCCAGCGGTATGCGAACAGCCTCGAAAAGCGCGCCGTCGGGCGCCTGCAACAGGTACTTAACGAACTTGTCGGAAGGATCGTCTGCACGCTCTGCGACGACCAGGGGAGTCCTTACTGTCGTGGCTGCAACGGCATCTGACAAGCGGCTGGCGACTGGACGACGATCGGGAAAACCATCGCGCCCGTCGCTGATGATATGCGACAGTATTCGGCGCGCCTCGCCCGGTTGCATCGGCACAGCGCACGTCTGCATGTGGAATATCAGGTCGTCGGGGGTCATCTCCAGGATGTGGGGCAACTCTGTCACTGCATTTCCGCCGGCGAACTCCAATCAACGCAAGAACCAGGGCAGAACATTACCCTTGGGAGATTGCGAGGGAATCGCCACCTCCGAAACGATTGAATCGTGCCCCAGCCAAACCTTCGGGGCAAGCATGATGCTGTTCGTAGGTGTATCGGCTGCCGCAACCGGTCGCAAACACCTTTGAAGTAGACCTCGATAAGCCACAGGCTTTTTGACATCAGTCCGCGTCGTCACCGATAATCCCCGGAACCTTGTCTGTGGCTTGTGCAAATGACCCGGTTCCCGATCCCGGAATTGTCGATCGTGATTCCCGCGTACAACGAGGAAAGCCGAATTGTTCCCACGCTCCAGCAGATTTACGACTTCGTCGGTTCTGTTCTGGGCGATTTCGAGGTGATCGTGGTCGATGACGGCTCGACCGATCGGACCGCCGAACTGGTCCTGGCGTTCGCCTCGGATCATCCCCGAACGCGATTGATCAGCAACGATCGGAATCGCGGCAAGGGGTACTCGGTGCGGCACGGTGCACTTTCGGCGCAGCACAAGTTTGTCCTGTTCACCGACGCAGACAATTCGACGCCGATCCAGCAGGTCGAAAAGCTGGCCGGGTTCGTTACTACCCGCTCGCTGGTGATCGCATCCAGGGCCCTGGCCGGTTCCCGGCTGAAGATCAAGCAACCTTGGTACCGAACCCTGATGGGGCGCACCTTCCGATTGATAGTGCAGGGAATGGTTGTTCCGGGCATCCAGGACACCCAGTGCGGGTTCAAGCTGGCCGGGCGGGACGTTGTGGACGCTGTCTTCCCTCGAATGCAGGTAGAGGGGTTCGCGTTTGACGTCGAGCTTATTGCCAGGACACTCCGTCTTGGTTTCGATGTCCATGAAGTTGCCGTCGATTGGGCTGACGATCCTAGGTCCAGCGTTTCGCCAGTGCGTGACTCGGCCAGAATGTTCCGAGATGTCGTCAAGATATGGTGGCGGTTGCGACAGCAGCCTTGAACAGCCCTCGAACTCCCGGCACGTTCGATATCGCCAGGTTGTGTGCGGCTTGTTCGCTTGATCTCGGTCCCCCCACCGGATAGCATCATTCAAGTAATTTCTGCGCCCAATGCCGCACCGGGGTGGCTTGATGACCGATGCTAGCTTCCGACTGTCCATTCCTTCAGGCATCCTGGCTTTCACCTTGGCTTTGACGTTGTCTGCGTGCGGCGGGGCCGGGGGGCCGGATGACGTAGCGGTCCCTCCCGACGATGTGGACCTGCTTGCAGACTCTGATGATGGATTTCACGACCAGGATTCAACAGAATCCGAGGGACTTTCAGAGTGCCAGACCGACCTGGAATGCACTCAGCAATCGGGTAACGCGTGCCTGCTGGGGCGCTGCGATCCCGATCAACATTTCTGCCTGTTCCAGTTGGCCCCTGACGGAACCGCGTGCGATACCGGAAACACCTGCGAGCTTGACGGAATCTGCTGGATCGGAAAGTGCCATGGCGCGCCACTTGATTGCAACGATAACAACCCCTGCACCGAAGACTCGTGCGATCAGATCACTGGCTGTTCCCATCAGTTCAGCACCGCTGCCTGCGATGATGGCAACCCATGTACGTCAAACGATCAATGCGCTAATGGATCGTGCGGCAGCGGGACCAACACCTGCACTTGCGACAAGGACGCTGATTGCGTCTTGAAGCTGAACGGGGACCTCTGCCGTGGACGACTGGTCTGCGATGGACAGTTCTGCATTGTCGATCCTGCAGCACTTGTCCACTGCCAACCACCATCCGGCAAAAAATGTATTGATGCTGCCTGCGCGCCGGCAACCGGTCTCTGCGTCGAACACAGTGTTGACGACGGTACACCCTGCGACGACGACGACAAGTGCACTCTTGGCGAGTCCTGCCGATCGGGAACTTGTCTTGGTGGAATCGAAATGACCTGCGACGACGACAACCCTTGTACGAACGACTCGTGTGATGGCGCCGTTGGATGCATCTTCACCCCCAACCTGCAGGGGTGCAACGATGGCAACGGTTGCACTACGAACGACAAGTGCAGCCAGGGCAAGTGCCGCGGCGACCAGACGACAGATTGCGGGTGCCGAAGCGCTGCCGACTGCACCAGGTTCGAGGATGGCAACAAGTGCAATGGCACCCTGGTTTGCCTTCGAGGGCAGTGCATTGTTGATTCTGCGACCATCATAACCTGCGAGACTCCGGCAGGAGATGTCTGCAAGCGCTCGGAATGCATTGCCGCAACAGGTCGATGCCAGGCAGTACCTTTGGCCGATGGCCGGCTTTGTGAGGACGGCGATCCATGCACATTGCTGTCGATCTGCCATTCCGGGGTGTGCACTGGAAGTTCGTTCCTTTCCTGCAACGACGACAACGCCTGCACAACCGACTTCTGCACGGCAGGACAGGGTTGTGACCACACTCTTTTGTCCGGTACCAACTGCAACGACGGCGACGCCTGCACGCGCAAAGACAAATGCCAGGCCGGCGTCTGCACAGGGACCGACTCGTTAGTCTGCACGCCCCTTGACCAGTGCCACGTCGCCGGGGAATGCAACTCGTCCACGGGTGTCTGCACCAACCCTGGCCTTGCCGAAAACACCGGCTGCGACGACAACGATGCCTGCACCCTCGTCGACAAATGCGTGGCCGGCTTCTGCACAGGGACCAGCCCGGTCGTCTGCACGCCCCTTGACCAGTGCCACATCGCCGGAGAATGCAACACGGCAACTGGCGTCTGCACCAACCCGGGCCTTGCCGAAAACACCGACTGCGACGACAACGATGCCTGCACCCTCGTCGACAAATGCCTGGCCGGCTTCT
>CAIZWN010000017.1 GCA_903936705.1 uncultured Myxococcales bacterium | reverse complement strand
TCGATGAAATTGTCGCGAACCCAGCCGGAGGTCAGCCGTGACTACGACCGTTGCACAAGCTCCTGTGACGATTCCAGGTGTGTCTAGGCTCAATCGAGGCTTCCGGCGACCCATTCTGACTATGAGGGGATCACTCAGGGGTTGCGCCAATCTTTCTTTGGGGGCTGGCTGGTGAAAATCTGATGGTTGTTGTGCGCCGGTTGGGGCCGGTGTGGGTTAGGATGGCGGGGGAATTGTCGGGAGGGCCAGGGTGCGTTGGACCGAACCTGTGTTTCGTCCGCCCAGCGAGGCGGAAAGCCTGTTGCTGCCGGTGACGGTGGGGTGCAGCCACAATCGCTGCGCGTTTTGCGCGATGTACCGTACCAAGAAGTTCCAGGTGTTGGACCTGCCTGGAATCAGGTCCGATATCGAGGAAGCCAGGCAGTGGCCGATGCTGAAGAGGGCCTTCCTGCTGGATGGCGATGCCCTGGCGGCTCAGACCGATCTGCTGGCCGAGGTGCTGACCACGATTCGCGAACGGCTGCCGTGGATAAAGCGCGTGGGCGTTTACGGGGATGCCCAGGCCATCGTAGGGAAGGGCGCTGGGGACATGACCAGGCTTGGCTTGCTGGGACTGGGCATGGTCTACCACGGCATCGAGAGCGGCAGCGACCAGGTGCTGGAACGCGTCGGGAAGCCCGTGTCGCGCGAACAGATGGCGGAAGTCGGCAGTGTCATGAAGGCGTCTGGCGTGAAGCATTCGGTGATGGCGCTGCTGGGGCTGGGGGGCACTGAACTGACCGCCGAACACGCTGCCGGGACCGCCCAGGCCCTGACGATCCTGGACCCTGACTACATCGGGTTGCTGACGCTGATGGTTGTGCCTGGTACCGCGTTGCATTTGCGGCTGACGCGCGGGCAGTTCGAATTGCCCGACTCGTTCGGGATGCTTGGCGAACTGCGGACCGTCCTTGCGGGGTTGAAGGTTACCGGGGCGCGATTCTCGGCAAACCACGCCTCGAATTTCCTGCCGATCACGGGGGATCTGCCGCAGGACCAGGAAAAATTGCTGACACTGGTGGACAAGGTAATCCAGACGCGCGACGAAGGCCTGTTGCGGCCCGAGTGGCGACGAGGTCTGTGATCGGGGGGGGGCGTATCTTGGCACCTTCCCCTGCACGCCGTAAGATCAAAACCCAATGAGCCAGGAGTCATCATGGCCGCGGTGCCTTTGAATCTGCCGACAACGATTACCGTGAAGGTGGGCGCCCAGGAGTTCCGGACTACGCGAGGGACCCGCGTGAAGCCGTTTCTTAGGCGCTTCCTGCCGGACATCGAGCCCGAATGCCTGGGTGCCGTGGTCGCCAACCGTCTGGCAGACCTTGAAACCCCGATCGCGTCCGACTGCGAGCTGATCCCCGTGACGTATGCCAGCAAGGAGGGCGCGCGCATCTACCGCGCAACCCTGGCGATGCTGTTGTCCGAGGCGGTGGCTCGCCTGTTCCCGGGCGCCCGGGTGCAGGTCGGCCAGTCATTCGGCGACGCGGTGTTCTTCGAGGTGATTCGCGAAACGTCGCTGTCCACTCTGGACGTCGAAATGCTGGAGGTGGAGATCCGCGCGATGATCGATCGCAAGGAACCCATCGCCGTGATGCGAGTGCCGAAGGAGCAGGCCGTCGAGGCGCTGCTGGCCTCGGGGGCCACGGCGTCGGCGGACGTGGTGCGTACATCGCGCCGCCCGTGGGTGCCATTGGTCACGATGGGCGGGCGCGTTCACCTATGGTTTCAACCGCTGCTGCCGACCGCCGAGGGCATCCTGGGATTTGCCGTGCGGCCATGGGAAGGGGGCGTCGTGCTGGTTACGCCGCCTGCGGGCCGGCGCGACGAAACACCCGAAACCATGCGCGACGCCGAAAGTCTGTATGCGGTCTATCGCGAGACCCGCGAATGGAACCTGCGCATTGGCGTGTCGTCGGTACCGGACCTGAACCGTGCGGTCATCGACGGGACCATCGGAGAAGTCATCCGCGTGGCCGAGGCTTTGCACGAACGCAAGCTGGTCACCATCGCCGACGAGATCGTGGGGCGCCGGTCCTGCAGGCTGGTCACGGTGGCCGGGCCGTCGTCGTCGGGCAAGACGACATTCGTAAAGCGGCTGAGCATGCAACTGCTGGCGGCGGGGTTGCGGCCCAAGGAACTGAACGTCGATAACTATTACGTGGACCGCGCCAGGACGCCGCTGGACGCAAACGGCGAACCGGACTTCGAGTGCATAGAATCGATCGACCTGGATTTGCTGAACTCCCACCTGACGGCCTTGATGCGTGGCGAGGAAGTCCAGACGCCCAGGTACTCGTTCCCGAAGGGCACGCGCGAGGACAAGACGGTGCCGATGCACCTGGCCCCTGGCGAGGTGCTGTTGATGGAGGGCATCCACGGGCTGAACGACCTGCTGACCCAGGCGGTACCGTCGGACCACAAGTTCCGGCTGTATGTTTCGGCACTGACGCAACTGGTGATCGACGGTCACAACCGGGTGTTCACGTCGGACTCGCGCATGGTCAGACGCATAGTGCGCGACCGCTTGTTCCGCGGGTATTCCGCCGTTCAGACCATTCGCATGTGGCCGAAGGTCCGCGCCGGCGAGGAAAAGTGGATCTTCCCCTACCAGCCGTTGGCGGACGCGACGTTCAACAGTACGCTGGTCTACGAGCCGGCAGTGCTGAAGGTGTTTGCCGAGCGCTTCCTGATGGAAGTTCCCGAAAGTGCCCCCGAGTACGTCGAGGCCATCAGGCTGCTGGATTTCCTGGACCTGTTCGTGCCGGTATTCGCCGCAGACGTGCCGGCCACCAGCATCCTGCGCGAGTTCGTGGGCGGCAGCGCCTTCCGGTATTGACCTGCCGTGTCAGGTCGGCTGGCCGACGTCAGACGGCATCGAGGCGACGTGAATGGTTCGGGTCGGGAAGGCGAACCTGACGCCGACCTTGTCGGCCAGGACCAGGATCGCAAGGTTCAATTCGGCGCGCACGCTCATCTCGGTGGGCCAGTCGTCAGCCTCGATGAAGCAGTTCAGCATCACCGACAGCGAACAATCCCCGAAGTCATGGAACTCGACCAGCGACCGTTCGTGTGCAACCCTGGGGGACGCCTCCAGAAGGCTTCGCAGGCCCAGGCAGAATTCGCCCATCAGTTGGGGCGGGGTGTTGTAGGTCAGCGCAAGAACCGTCCGGTACCGCCGGTGCTTTCGCAGCCCCAGATTATCGACGACCGACTCGGCCATCTTTGCGTTCGGGACCGTCAGCAGCGAGTCCTGCGGAGTGCGCACCCGGGTCGATCGGAATCCGACCTCCTCGACAGTGCCCTCGACATCCCCCCCAACCTTGATGTAGTCCCCGATCTGGAACGGCTTGTCCATGAAGATCATCAGCGATCCGAACACGTGCGCCAGGCTGTCCTTGGCGGCGAAAGCCAGTGCCGCGCCGCCAAGCCCAAGGCCGGCCAGCAGCGACCCGACGTTGACGTCTAGGTTGTGCAGTATGAAGACGCCGCCGACCAGGACAATGATGACCTTCATGATTTTCCTGGCGATCGGCACCAGTTGGTCATCCAGTTTCGTGTCGGTCAGTGCCGCCTTGCGGGCCAACTGTTCGGCAAGAACGTCCACCATCCGATAGCCCAGCCAGACCAGCGACGCCGCCGCCAGCACGCGTGCCCCGAACAGGCCCACCCGGTTGAACTCGCCAGGGAAGTGCATCAACGGCAGCCCGAAAGTAAACGCTGTCGCCATGGCAAGTCCGCCCAGCGGTGGTGCAGCGCGCTGCGCAACTTCCCTGGCCCATTCGTGGCCAAGATGCCTGGCCAGCCGGTGCAGTCCGGTCGAAACCAGGATGATGACCAGTCGCTGCATCAGGATGGCCAGCACGATCACCAGCAGGATGCCGAGGACCTGCCAGACGGCGATACCCGCGACCTCGATCCGCAGCCAGGCGGGCGCTGTCCTGACCATTGCCGCCAAGTCCATCGGGTAGATTTCCAGATACAGTTCGGTCACGCGCTCGAGTGACGAGGGGGGGAACAGCCACTTCTGGCCGTCCCGGGCCAGCAGGACGCCACCCAGCCGTTCCGGGGCGACGTTGTAGTTGAACTGGCCCAGGGCGTCCTTGTAGTCCGGGTCGTCGGGCACGTCCTCCAGGGTGATGTGCAGCCCGCGGCCGTCCAGGACCTTCTTCAGTTGCATCGCCATGGCGGGCGCGTCGTTTGCCGGGTCCTCCATTTCCTTGCGACTGATGCACGCCGACGCGTGCACGGTGTCGACGCTGCCTTCGGTCTGCCAGTGCAGCAGTGTGCGCAATGCCTGCCGCGGCGACGAACATGGCGGGTTTGTCGCCTGGGTCCCGCCAGAACCATCGGCTGCCATGGCGCTGGCAAGGACCAGCATGGTTGTGATGGCAGCGGCGATGAACCAGGCCGCCGTCCGTCGTCTTTGGGTCATCGAATCCACCTCCTGGAACGGGTGAAAGCATAACGCCAAATCCCGGGTGAAGGTACAATGCCGGCCGGCATGAACCTTCTGCCGCCGGCCATTGCGAGGTGCCCCAAGTGCCAGCGCTTGTTCACCAGCCCCAGATTCCTTCTGTGTTCGCGGTGGCGCCTTTCGTGCTGCTGCTGCTGGCAATTGCCGTCCTGCCGCTGGTGGCGCCAGGCTTCTGGGAACGCAACCGCAACAAGGCGCTGGTTGTAGGGGTGCTGTCCCTGCCGATCGCTGCCTACTACGTTGCGATCGACCTTCCGTACCTGCTGGAATCGCTGAGGGATTACCTTGGTTTCATCGTGCTGCTGTGGTCCTTGTACACGATATCCGGTGGGATAGTCCTGAAGGGAAACCTGACGGCCACCCCTCGCACTAACACCATCTTTCTGGCTACAGGGGCCGTTCTGGCGAACGTTTTTGGGACCACCGGAGCGTCGATGCTGCTGATCCGCCCGATGCTGCGGACCAATCAGCACCGCCGCTTCAAGACGCACACGTTCGTGTTCTTCATTTTCATCGTTTCGAACATCGCCGGCAGTTTGACGCCGCTGGGGGATCCTCCCCTGTACATGGGTTTTCTGAAGGGAATCCCGTTCGCATGGACGCTTTCATTGTGGCCCGAGTGGCTGCTGATGGTGTCGATGCTGCTGGCAATCCATCATGTCTGGGACCGTAGGGCGTATGCGCGTGAAGCCCCCGACGAGCTGCCGCGAGACCTTGCCGACAACGAACCGGTGCGTATCGAGGGATGGGTAAACGTGGGGTTGATCGCCGGCGTGCTGGCGACCATCGTGTTGTCCGGGCAGTTGGGGCTGAACGGGTTCGCGCGTGACGCGATCATGGTCGGGCTGGGCCTCCTTTCCATGAAAGTCACGCCCGACAGGTTGCGGGTGGCAAACGCCTTCAACTTCAACGCGATCATCGAGGTTGCGGTCCTGTTCCTGGGCATCTTCGTAACGATGGTCCCGGCACTGGTCCTGCTGTCGGTCAGGGGGCAGGAACTTGGCGTCACGCAGCCATGGCATTATTTCTGGGCTACCGGTGTGCTGTCGTCGTTCCTGGACAACACTCCGACGTACCTTACGTTCCTGTCGTTGGCACAGGGGTCGCTGGGCGCCGTGGAGGCCGCCGATCTGCTGAAGACGGTCGATGGGGTCGCCATACTGCGGGCGATATCGTTGGGCGCGGTGTTCATGGGCGCCAACACCTACATAGGCAACGGCCCGAACTTCATGGTCAAGGCCATCGCCGAAGAGCGCGGGCCCCTGCGGGTCCAGATGCCCTCGTTCGGGGGATACATGCTTTACGCGTGTTCGGTCCTGATTCCCCTGTTCATTGTCGTCACGCTGGTCTTCTTTGGCCCCTGGGCTGGCTGATAGTCTTTCGAACCACGCTGTCGAATAACCGATCTTGAAGCGCAGGGCGTCAACGCTTGCCAAAGCGCCAGGTGTCGTGCTGACTGGCGAAATATGTCGAATGTACAGAATATTGACTTCAGACAGGCGGAAAGGCCGCGCCATAATGTCGAACTGACAAACGATTGGTGCCGAAATGGCGCACATCTCTTGACAGTCGGACGCAAATGGTCGATAAATCCCGAGTGAGGCCGTTGGAATCAGGAGGGATGTCATGAACGATACGACGGTCGCGATTCAAGCGGCGGCCAGCGCCGTGAATCCGGCGGACACCGCGTGGATGCTGGTGGCATGTGCGATGGTGCTGTTGATGACGCCGGCGCTGGCGTTCTTTTACGGGGGCCTTGTCCGGTCCAAGAACACCCTGAACACCATGATGATGAGCTTTGCCTCGATGGGCGTCGCAGGGGTCCTGTGGGTGCTGGCAGGATACAGCCTGGCCTTTTCGCCCGGGTCCGGTTGGCTTGGCGGGTCGGGCTTTCTGCTGCTGCGCGGCGTCGGCATCGAACCCAACGGAACCATCCCGCACATCCTCTACATGGCCTACCAGGGCACCTTCGCCATCATCACGGCCGCGTTGATCTCGGGCGCGGTGGTCGAGCGGATCCGTTTTGCTCCATATATCGCCTTCATCAGCCTCTGGACGCTGCTGGTTTACGCGCCTGTCGCGCACTGGGTGTGGGGTGCGAACGGTTGGCTGGCGGATCTTGGGGCGTTGGACTTCGCAGGCGGTACCGTGGTTCACGTCAACGCAGGCATGGCGGCGCTGGTGGCGGCGCTGGTGGTCCGGCCGCGGAAGGACTATGGGCGGCAGGCGCTGGTTCCCCATAATGTCCCCTTTGTGCTGCTGGGCGCCGGCCTTCTGTGGTTTGGCTGGTTCGGCTTCAACGCTGGCAGCGCCCTGGGCGCCAACGGGAAGGCCGCCATCGCCTTTGTGAACACGATGCTGGCTCCAAGTGCAGCCCTGACCACCTGGATGCTGCTGGATTTTGTCCGTTCCGGCCGTCCCACCGCCGTCGGAGCGGCGACCGGCATCGTGGTCGGCCTGGTTGCGGTTACGCCCGCGGCTGGATTCGTCAGCCCATTAAGCGCGCTGGCCATCGGGGCCATCGGGGTCATTCCCAGCTACTTTGTCATCAGGTGGCGTTCGCGGACGCGGCTGGATGATTCCTTGGACGTCGTGGCCGCGCACGGGCTGGGCGGCCTGACTGGGGCGCTGCTGACTGGCGTCTTTGCCGAAAAGGCGTGGGGTGGTGTCGATGGGCTGCTGGCCGGGAATCCGCGCCAGGTCGGCATCCAGGCGATCGCGTGCCTGGTCACCCTGGCCTACAGTGGGGCTGCCTCGTTCCTGCTGCTGAAGGCCATTGGCGTTTTGATCCCGCTGCGGTCAAGGGAAGGAATGGAGGCCGTAGGCATGGACCTTACGATGCACGAGGAGGAGGCCTACGCAAGCGGGGAGGGCGCCATCCTGGTCGACGAGCCCGGCATGTTCGAAACGGCTCTGGACGGCGTGGCTGGTGTTCCCCAGTCGGCGGGAGGTGCCGTATGAGACTCATCGTCGCGATCATTCGGCCCGAGAAGCTGAACGACGTGCTGGGGGCGCTGTTCAAGGCCGATGTGAAGGGCCTGACGATCGGCAAGGTCCAGGGGCATGGGGGCGAGACCGAACTGGTGGCGACCTACCGCGGCAACAGGGTCAAGATGGCCCTGGCCGAGAAGGTCCGACTGGAAATCGGCGTGTCCGATCCGTTCGTCGATGTGACGGTGGATGCGATTTTGACCAGCGCGCGCACCGGCGAAGTCGGTGACGGAAAGGTCTTTGTCCTGCCTGTCGAAAAGGTCTATCGCATTCGGACTGGCGAGGAGGGTCGCAGCGCGGTCACCCCGGTCCCACGCGCTGACTGAATCACTGAATCGCTAGGTCCGTGTCCTGCGGCCAGGCTGGACGGCAGCGATGAAACGCAGTTGCGGGTGGTCCTTCAGCGCCATTCGCAGGTCCCAGTCGCCGGCGAACAGCACCAGCGGGCGTCCTTCGACATCCATCAGGCATGCCGTCCTGGGAGGACGATCGAACTTTGCCGGGTTCAGGTCATCCCCCTCGACCCATCGGGCGTGAAGATACGCCAGGCGGTCGAATTCGGCATTGACTCCGTATTCCGACAGCAACCGGTGCTTGGTCACCTCGAACTGCAGTTGACCGACCGCGCCCAGGACCGGGTCGCGTTCCATGCGGCCCAGGTCGAAGAACAACTGGACGGCACCTTCCTCGGAAAGCTGCTCCAGCCCCGTCTTCAACTGCTTGCGTCGTGAAGGGTCCATCATCCGTACGCGAACGAACAGTTCCGGCGAAAAACGCGGGACACCTTCGTACTCGATCGGTTCGCCCTCGCACAAAGTGTCCCCGATTCGCAGCACGCCAGGGTCCCACAAGCCGACCACGTCGCCGGGGAAAGCCTCCTCGACCAGGGTCCGTTCCTGCCCCAGGAACTGCACGGACCGGTTCAGAGTCAGCATCCGTCCCGTCCGGACGTGCCGGGCTTCCATGCCCCGAAAGAAACGCCCCGAACACACCCTGGCAAACGCGATTCGGTCCCGGTGCCGCGGATCCATGTTTGCCTGGATCTTGAACACGAAGGCCGAAAAGCGCGGGTCCTCGACCGGCACGATTCCAGTGGTGGACGGCCTGGGTTGCGGCGGCGGTACCAGATTGACCAGCCGGTCCAGGAAGGGTTCGATCCCGAAGTTCGTCATGGCGCTGCCGAAAAATACGGGCGAGATGCGGCCCGCAAGGAACTGCTGCCTGTCGAACGCGTGTCCGGCCTCGTCCAGCAGCGCAAGTTCCTCGCGCAGGCGCCCTGCGACCCGTGGTCCGATCTCCGATTCCAGCGCGGCTCCGGTGCCCTCGATTGCTCGCATCGGTGCTGGCCTGGCGTCCCCGGGCACGCGTTCGAACAGCAGTGGCGCGGCAGAATCACGGTCGTACACCCCGGCGAATTCGGGGCCTGACCCGATGGGCCAGTTCATCGCGCTGCAAGGCAGTTCCAGGACGCGCTCGATCTCGTCCAGCAGATCCATTGGATCGCGGCCGAACCGGTCCATCTTGTTGACGAAGGTCGCGATCGGTATGCCGCGCTGTCGGCAGACATGAAACAGGCGGATCGTCTGGGCCTCGACGCCCTTGGCCGAATCTATCAGAAGTACGGCCGCATCCACGGCAGCCAGGGTACGGTACGTGTCCTCGCTGAAGTCGTTGTGGCCCGGCGTGTCCAGCAGGTTCACGCAGCATCCGCTGTAGTCGAACTGCAGAACGCTGGTGGAAATCGAGATGCCGCGCTGGCGCTCCAGTTCCATCCAGTCGCTGGTGGTCTGTCGCCCGCCGTGCCTCTGCTTGACCGCACCTGCAAGGTGCACGGCGCCGCCATACATCAGCAGTTTTTCGGTCAGGGTGGTCTTGCCGGCATCGGGGTGCGAGATGATGGCGAAGGTCCTGCGTCGTTCAGTCTCGCGGTGCCAGGTGGCGATGTCCATCGGTCGCTACTCGGTGCCAGAGCGCGGCGGAATGTAGCGATATTTCGTGGGAAGGGCAACCATCCTTGTGGCTGGCCGATATTCCATCCGTTGATCCAACGGGCTCGCGCCTGCTTCATTGGCGATCGCATCGGTAGCCTTCGTCATCGGGCAGAGTCACGTTCTGTCACGTGACCGAAGTCGCGTTGTAGGCGTGCTGCCGGCGGTGGCGTGCTATTCGTATTCGACGACAGGCGAAGGGGACAAGACGTGCGGTTCGGGATCCGGCGGTTCGGCCGTGTCCATCGCCGAAGCAAGGTGCGGGCTGCTGCAGAACGGGTCGGCGCAAGACATCTGCCTGGCGCTGCGGTCTTGCCGCCTGATCGAACCAGGCTGGGACAGTAATCCGGCCTTGGCTTCGCGTGCACGGGTGACCGGCTGGATTTCTGCTCGGAATCGGGTGCCAGCGTCTCGTACGATTGCAAGGCGGAAGGTTACAACGGCTGTGCCGACGGTCGCTGCGCCTGGCAATAGCCTCGCGCGTGCAAGGCTGCGTTGCAGTTGAATGCGTGTTTTCTTCCCCCCGTTCAGACGGTAGGATCCCATATCGAGGTAACCCCGGTGTTCCTTGTCCTGCCGGGTTTTGAGGGTAATGTTCGATGACACGCTCGCAAGGGTTGTTCCGCCTGCCTGCAGTTTTGCTGATGGCGGTCTGCGTGATCCCGCAGGCAGTCGCCTGTGGCCGTGGAACGAGGTACCCGTCATCGATGCGTCCCGACCAGTTGGTCCTGACGTTTTCTGGCGATCCGCGCACCTCCATGGCCGTTTCCTGGCGGCAGTCGGTGGGCGGAACCACGGATCGGGTCGAGCTCCAGTCGCCCGATCCGGGCCCATCCCGGACCGTGAACGCGACCTGCCGGATGATCGATTCCCGCGAATGGCTGACTGTGGAAAACGACACCGTCATTCAACGGTGTACGGCCAACCTGACCGACCTGTCGGCGGACACCGAATACACCTATCGTCCTTCCGATCGGGCGCACCCAAATGCGGCGGGCGCGTGGAACCGGTTCCGGACCGCGCCAGATCCCATGGACTCGCCGGTTACCTTCCTCTACTTGGGCGATGTACAGAAGGGTATCGAGGAATGGTCGTCCCGCTACCAGGCGGCAGTTGACCGTCATCCTGAGGTGCGGTTCACGATCCAGGTCGGGGACCTGGTAAACGTGGGCGCCCGGCGCACGGAATACGATGACGTGCTCGGGGGCGCGGCGGAAGCCTTCGCGACCGTGCCGTTTGTGCCGGTTCTTGGAAACCACGAGTACGTCCTTGGAGGTGAAACCCTGTTCCAGCGCGAGTTCTCCCTGTCCGGGGATGGTCCTTCCGGTTCCGGGCATTGCCGGGCTTTCGACTACGGCCCGGTCCGCGTGGTGGTCCTGGACTCTTCCTCCGAAAAGACACTTGCTGCGCAGGCGGCATGGCTGGCCGCGCGGCTGGACGAAAGCCAGGCGCCATGGAAGGTCGTGGTGTTTCATCACCCGGTCTGGCCCCCGCGAAGCTGGTTCGCCGGCAGCGATGTGCGGGATGCATGGATGGCGACGCTGGAGGGCCACGGCGCCCACCTGGTGCTTAACGGTCACGACCATTCCTATGCCCGGACCTTCCCGTTGCGGGATGGGCAGCCGGCGCAGAACGGAACGGTCTACGTGGTCTCGGTTGCCGGGTCGAAGTTCTACAAGCAGGGGGCTTCGCCGCGTATCGCGAAGGGCCTCGATTGGACATCGACCTACCAGGTCATTACGGCGTCCCCAGACCGCCTGGTACTGTCAACACGGACGTGGGACGGGATCGAGGTCGACCACTTAATACTTTCCGGTTCCAGCCCACCCAGGTAGGTTCTGTTTGCTGGTAAGTGGCCGGCTGTTGAGTTGCCCTGCGCACTGACACTCTGATACGGTCGCCACCAGTTGGATGGAGATGGCGCATGAAGGATTCATTGTTCGTATCCCTGGCTGCGATGGCTGCGTTTGCGACATGTTCCGGTTCCAGTTCGACCCAGCCCGGCGATACGCCCGCTGTCCTGGACGTCCCCGGCGTTGACCAGTCGACTGGCGATACAACTGCACCTGTGCTGCGCAAGTACGCCGGGTCGGCTTCCTACGGGGACCTGTTGGTGTTTTCGGTGGACCCCGCCGCGTCTACCTGCTCGGTCGTGAATGAAACAACGGGACAGACCGTGAACCACGAGTTCACTGTCCTTCAGGGCGACCTGAAGGGCGTTCTGAAGGTCCAGCAGGGTGCGGACGTATTCCATGCGGTCGAACTGGGCGGCACGTTGATCGCGGCCAGCTTCCCGACTGGGAACCCAAGCAACGTCATTTCGTTCGGCGTCAGTGGCGTCACGGACAATACCGCCAACAAGCAGAATATCCCCGGCGACTATGTCTACATCCACATTTCGGGACGTGAGGTCAACGGCAGCACCAACAACAAGGAATGGGGCATCGTGTCCATCATCGACGACGGCACCTTCCGGGTGAAGGCGCAGGCGACCGGCCCCGGCCCCGGCACCGGTCTTACGGCCTTGGCCCCCGAGGAGTACGTCGGCACCTTCCCGGTCGAAAATCCGGACGTGACCGGCACGTGGGCCGTCGATACCGCCGACCCGGTGCGATTGGTGGTGCAGATGACAGGCACCCCGACGCCCTTGACCGGCTTTGCCTATGCGCCGGATCCGAATGCGATCTTCCTGCTGGACATGGGCGAAGGCAACGGCTTCATCCTGGCGCTGAAGATTCTGCCGACCATGACCATCGCCAATCTTGCCGGCCAGTACAAGTTCATCAACGTTTACAACGGCAAGACAGGTGGCGGGCGCAGCGCGGGCAAGGCAGTGATCAACGTGGACGGAACTGGCAGTTACGGCCACGAAAACACCGAGGGTTCCTATTCGACCGGAGTCATGGAAAACATCGCGGCGTGTCCGGCTATTCCGAACATGTTCCACGCCGAATCGCAGGAAACCACCGACGGCACCGTCCAGACCTTGAAGATGTACTTCGTGTTGCTGCCATACGCCTACATGGGCTTCAATTTCCGCACGGACGGCGAATTCCGGTTCGTCGGATATTCGGTCGGCGCCCGCATCGACTGACGGATCATGGACGACCAAACAGGCGATCACGCAGGGTTTGGCGTACGGGGCAAACAAGCCCAGAATTCGAGGCAGCGATCCGGCGTATCGATGATATCCTTGGACGGAGTCCCCTCTCAGCCCCGCCCATGCTGACGAAAGAACCTCGCCGCGTCGCTTTTTCCAAGACGACCTTCGGCGACGCCCATCACCAGCGCTTCGTAGTCATCCTCTGGAGCGTCCAAGTCGATGCCATTTATGGCAAGGAATACGAACGCTGCGACAGCCCCGACTCGCTTGTTGCCATCAACGAAGGGGTGATTCCGAACGATATGGAAAAGGTAGGCGGCAGCCATCGCAAACAGGTCTTCGTGGAAGTAGTCGTTGCCTGCGCCAGTCGCTGGCATGGCAAGTGCTGACTGCAGGAGGCCCTGGTCACGAATCCCCTGGGCTCCGCCGTAACGTTCGATTTGATCTCGGTGGATCAACACTACTTCGCCCAGTTCAAGGAAGAGCGGCGTCACGTGCTACTCCCCAAGACGGCGCAGAACCCGGCCGTAGCGGTGATTCGCTTTCTCCAGAGCCGCTTGGAACTTCTCCGAGCGCTCGACATCGCGAACGGGAGCAACGATCAACGCCTGGCCGTCGGTTGTAATCTGAAGTGGAGTCTTGGCGTCGATTTCGAGCAGGTCCAGTACGCCTCGATCCAGCACCAGAGCAAGGCTGTTGCCATGCCTCGCCAAAGTCTTTACCAGCGCCATGATCAGCACCTCCGTACGACCATTGACAGGACCATTGTATCAACACCAAGGGAGGTGGGCAAGGCGAGGTCGTGCGCCGGCGTGCATCACCCGTCTAGGTGATCTTCTGCCGGCCGTCGCGCTTTCTGCTGGACGACCCGGGCGGCGGTCCATCGACAATGCTTTGCAGCGACAGGCCGTGCCGGTCAACGCGTGCCAGAACACGGCGTGGCAGGTGGACTTCTCCGGTTGCTCCAGGGGTTGTCATCAGGCGCACGATTGCGTCAAGGTGCGTGCGGGACAGCCCCAACGGGGCGCCGGTCACGCGTTCAAATGCCGCCCTGATGCGATAGGGCAGGAGTGGGTCCTGGCTTTCGGGTCGGGGCAACAGCGTCTGGTTGCCGGATCCGGTTGCCAGGGTGTCGGCTACCGCCCGCGAAAGTGTGGCTGCGTCCTGTGCAAGGTCAGCCAGAACGAAATCGATGCGCGGATTTTCGGTTCGCAGGCGGGGCAGCAGGTCCATCCTGACACGGTTTCTGAAATGCCTGGGATCGCTGTTTGACGGGTCGTTGCGCACCTGGATTCCCCGGTCGGATGCGTGGGTGCGAACCTCGGTTGCCGTGGCGCACAGCAGCGGCCGCACTATGCCCGCGACGGTGACCGCCTCGATTCCGGCCAGACCAAGCGGGCCTGTGCCTCGCAGGATCCGCATCAACACCGTTTCGGCCTGGTCCGTCGCCGTATGGCCGGTCGCGATTCGATCGGCGCCTGACTCGATAGCCAGCGCGGCAAGAGTGTCGTATCGCACCTCCCTTGCCGCCGTTTCCATCGATGTCCTGGTTTTTTCCATGTGGGCCCTTACATCGACTCGACGTTCGAAGTACGGCAGGCCCAGCGCGGCAGCCTGCCTGGCAACGAACTCCGCATCCTTGGCCGAGGCCTTTCGCAATCCGTGGTCAACGTGGCCGACTGCCAGATCGACACCAAGTGCCCCCCGGATCTCGACCAGCAGGTGCAGCAACACCATGCTGTCGGGTCCGCCCGAAACGGCTACAAGGACGCGGTTGCCACGTTCCAGAAGGCGGCGTGTCCGCGTGAACTCGAGGACTCGTGGCGCCAGTAGAACGCGACGTGTCATGGCTGGTTCCCCAGAGGCATGGGCTGGAAATCCAGGTCCGGTTGGGCCAGTGGCGCGGGGAGGGTTGCGGGCAGCGGTGGCGAGCCAGTCGCTGAAGCCGCCGCCGGTGCCGCCGCAGCCGCCGCCGTCGCAGCCGCCGTCGCTTCTGTAGCCTCCGGTTTCGGCAGCACCAGTATCGCGGCCAGAGTATTGCCCACCTTTCCGGGCACTCCCTGTACCGCAATTGCGACAGGCCCTCCATGTGCGTCGAACAGCACGGTTCCTGGTGGCAGCTTTCCCGCGACTACAATCATCCTGTCCAGCGGGGCGTTCTGCCTTCCAAACGAAGCCGTTTGTCCCAGTACCGGCTGGTCGGCCAGCGCGGGAATCACGTAGAACAACCTTCTTCCTGCCCCCCATGACTCGGGGGGGGCAGCTTCGGTCGCAGGTACCTGGGGACATTCACCAGTGCAGGCCAGTCGCGTCAACATTGTAAGGTTGTCCGTCGGTCCGGCCTTGTAGACAGCCTGGCGTGCGGGCTCGCCGGCCAGCGATGGTCTGGTAACCAGAATCTCGCCAGCACCCTCGACCAGTAACGTTGCCGTCAGCACCTCGGTAGTCTGTCCGCGTGTGACACGTATGGCCTGGCCAAAGTGCTGGGGCAGAAATGTAAGGTCCTCGCCCCAGGTGCCAGTCGTTTTCACCGTCACCAGCAGGATGCGCTCCCACAGTCGGGCCTTCAGGTCGGCCTGTCCCTCGATTGTGAGTACCGCCAGAACCTCGTCCTCGTTGGCCAGTGGCGAAGCGATAAACGCCAGCAGAAAAACAGCGTTGATCAGAATGGCGGACAGAGGCATGAGGAAACGTGTCATGCAGGAATGGTACTCGATCCTGCGGTCACGCCCCTTCCCAGAAGTATTCCTCGTAGGGGTCGGCAAGGATCTCCTCGACGGTTTCGTAGGTTTGATTCAGGCGGGTCGCTGCGGCTTCGTCAACAACTACGAAGGCGTGCGGATGCATCTGGAGGATGCTGGCCGGGCACTGGGCGGTCAGCGGTCCCTCGATCATCTGTTCCACTGCCCGCGACTTGGACGATCCCGATGCCAGCAGCAGCACGAATCGCGCCTCCATTACGGTCCCGATACCCATCGTGATGACGTACCGAGGAACGCTTTCCGGATCGCCGAAATCGGGCGTGTTGGCCAGGATCGTTTCGGGCGACAGCCTCTTGACGCGTGTCCTTGAAGTCAGGCTGGACCCAGGTTCGTTGAAGGCAATGTGTCCGTTGCGACCGATGCCAAGGACCTGCAGGTCAATCCCGCCCGCAGCACGGATATCGGCCTCGTACTTTGCGGACGCATCCAGCAATCGGTCGCTGTTCCCGTCCGGAATATTGGCGTTTTCCGGTGGCAGATCGACCTGTTCCACGAAATTCCACCGCATGAACGAGTGGAAGGACGCCGGGTGGTTCGAGTCCAGGTTGACGTATTCGTCCAGGTTGAATGTGCGGACACGCGCGAACGAAACAGCTCCTGCGCGGTGGCGCTCGACAACCTCGCGGTAGAAGCCCTGCATCGTCCTTCCGGTGGCAAGTCCCAGCACCATTTCGGGTCTGTTGCGTACCTCGCGGGCGACGAAATGTGCGGCGAACGAGCACATCTGGTTGTAGTCGCGTGCCCGGATAACCTTCATGGCAAGCCTCCCAGTTCAAACGCCCGCGTCCCGGCGGGTCGACAGTCTCGTACCTTCCAGCGGGCCTCGCCGGACCGGTCGTCGATCTCGACGGCGTAGGCCACATCAACCTTGTCGCCGGCGGACAACGCCTGGCCTGCCGCCGCACCCTGGAACCACATGCCGCCTATCGTTCCTCGATCAGTCGCAAATGTCATCCGTAAATGACTACGGTCGCGTCCAACTATTCGCGATTCGGACAATATAACCCCTGTCGACGCGAATACCGGTTCTGGGTTGCCCATGCCGAACGGGGCCAGCCTGGCAAGCTCATTGGCCAGCGGGATGTCGGTATCGCCGGAGCCGAGTATCGCATCGATCGCCAGGCGCGGCACCAGCGATGTCAGTGGGACTTCCAGGTCCGCAAAATCAAGGAAGGCCGCGGTGAACGCCTGCAGGTTTGCAAGCGGCAGGGCCAGTCCGGCAGCCATCGGGTGTCCGCCGAAGCGATCAAGCATCCCTGCGAAACGCGCCAATGCTGCCCCGATGTCGAACCCGCGCACGCTACGGCACGATCCCTTTGCCACGCCATCGTCGATGGACAACACGATCGTCGGTCGCTGGTACGTTTCGACCAGTCTTGCGGCCACGATGCCGACCACACCCGGGTGCCATCCCTCGCCAGCCAGCACGATTGCGCGACGGGTTGCTCCACCTGAAGCCTCGACCCGACCGCGCGCGTCGTCCAGCACGATGCGCAGCACGTCGCGCCTGGCGTCGTTTTCGCGATTCAGCAGATCCGCCGTCCGCTTGGCCTCCTCGGGGTCGCGCGACATCAGAAGGTCCAGACCGACCCGCGCATCACCCAGTCGCCCTACCGCATTCAGGCGGGGCGCCAGTGCGAAACCCACGGTGCCGGCTGTTACCGCACGCCCGTCCACCTCGGCCACTGCCTTCAGCGCCACAAGGCCCAGTCGTGGCGATTCGTTGATGCGCTTGAGACCTGCGGACGCGAACACCCGGTTGTCACCCAGCAATGGCACGACGTCGGCAATCGTTCCCACGGCGACCAGGTCCAGCAACTGCCGCAGGTCGATAGCGCCCTCGGCCAACAGTCCGGCTGCCACAAGCGCCCGCCGCACGGCGCCAGCGAAGTAGAACGAGACCCCAACGGCGGCAAGCCCCTTGAACGCCGACGTGCAATCGGCGCGTCGCGGGTTGACGACCGCAGCGGCCTGGGGCAGCACATCGTCAGGCTCGTGGTGGTCCAGAATAATCATGTCGGCGCCAAGCGAACTGGCAAACGCCACCTCGTCATGGCTGCGAATCCCGCAGTCAACAGTGATTACAAGTTTGGCGCCGGCCTCGATCAGTTCGCGCAGTCTTTGCTTGTGGACGCCGTAGCCGTCCCTGATTCGGTCGGGCAGGAATGTCCGGACGTCGAAACCTGCCAGCGCAAGGAATTCGGCCAGCAAAGCCGTCGAGGTCATGCCGTCGGCGTCGAAATCGCCATATATGCAGATCGAATGGCCACCCACCCTGGCGGCGACGGTTCTTGCAACTGCACGGTCCATGTCCTTCAGCGAACCAGGGTTGGGCAGTTGAGCCAGACGCGGGTCCAGGAAGGCTGCGGCCTCCTCGGTTCCGATCACCCCACGGTTCACCAGTACCGAGGTTGTGGCGTGCTTTAAACCAAGCGATTCGGTGAGGCGCGAAACTGCCGCTTTGTCAGGCTGCGAGATATCCCATCGCGGAGAAATGGCAGTCATCGGAGGTCCTCGCGGCGCGGGGCTGCATTGCGGCCTAGGCCCTGGCGGCAGCGGCGGCGCGGCGGCGACTGAGCCTGTCGATCCAGATCGTCAGAGGCGCGGCGACGAAGATCGACGAATAGGTACCGAGGATGATGCCGATGATCATAAGGAACGCGAAGTCCTTGATGGTGCCGCCGCCCAGCAGCCAGACGGCGACCAGCGTCAGTTCGGTGCACAACGAAGTCATGATCGTGCGCGACAGAGTCTCGTTGATCGACAGGTTGATGACCTTGGCCAGGTCGCCGACCTTGCCCTTTGAAAGGTTTTCTCGAATACGGTCGTAGACGATGATGGTGTCGTTGATGTCGTATCCGATGATGGTCAGAAGGGCCGCGACGACCGGCAGTGTGAACTTGATGTCGAACAGCACCATGACGCCGAACACGACCGCGACGTCGTGAATCAGGCATATGATGGCGCCCGGGGCGAACTTCAGGTCAAAGCGCAGGGCGATGTAGATGAGGATGCCGATGACCGCGTAGAACAGTGCCAGCATGGCGGTCTGAAACAGTTCCTTTCCGACCGATGGACTGACCGACGCGGTGGACAGGACGTCCACGAACGAATCACCGAACTTCGCCCTCAGGCCGTCCTGCAATTGATCCTTGATCGCCTCGACCTCGACCGTGAAACGGCTGTCGGCCAAGCCCGCGATCTTCTTGGATGCTTCTTCCTCGACGCGCGCGGCTTCAGCCTTCACGTCGTCGTCCTTTGCCGACAGCAGGAGGTCTTTTTCCCGCAGCATGTCTGTGCGGATACGCTCTTCCTTGTCCGATCGGATGGTCACGTGCGCGAAACCGGTTGCCGCGAAGACCTTGCTGATTTCGGCGGTTACCGTGGGCAGCGGCCAGTCCTCGGGAACGGCCAGGTAGAACTTGTCGCCGGCCTCGAACGGGATATCGACGTTGGTGCCCTTTCCAAAGTGCTTTTCCAGCGCCTTGGCCGTTTCCAGCTTCTTCAATGGAGTCAGCAGGCTGGGCAGTTCGGTGAACACCTGGAACTTGGCAGTCTCGGACTTGCCGGAAGCGCCGACGTCGTAGTCCTGAACCTCGACCTGCGTCCCCTTCTGGCCGGTCTGCTTCTCGACGAGGGCATCAACAGTGGTCTTGATGTCCTTGCGGTCGATCTTGGCGTCCTTCTTGAACTCGACGATGACCTTGGTGCCGCCCTTGAAGTCGATACCGGAGTCGAAGCCGATGAACATGGCAGCCAGGGTCGATACGATCGCCAGCGAGACCGAGAAGGGGATCCAGAACCGGGCCGCCTTCATGAAATCGTAGGTGGTACCGGGCTTGATAAATTCCATTTCGTTTCCCCTCGGTCAGATGCCGACGCTAAGCCGGTCGGGCCGGAACTTTTCAACCCAGTAGTCGAACATCATGCGCGTCACGAAGATCTGCGTGACGAAAGTGACCACGATGCCGACCAGCAACGTCACCGCGAATCCGTACACCGGCCCGCTGGAATAGTTCAGCAGAATCACGCCGGCGATTGCGGTGGTCAGGTTCGAATCGAAGATTGCCGTGAACGCATGCCCATAGCCGGCCTCGACGGCGGCTCGGGGACCCTTGCCCAGGCGCATTTCCTCGCGGATGCGTTCGTTGATAAGTACGTTCGCATCGACGGCCATACCCAGCGTCAGGACGATGCCCGCGAGGCCTGGCATTGTCAGCGCCGCGTTGAAGCCAATGAGAATAGCGACCAGGAACAGGATGTTCAGGACCAGCGCGACATCGGCGATCAGGCCCGACTTTCGGTAGTACAGCAGCATGAACGTGAATACCAGGAACACCGAAAGTGCCAGGGAAACCATGCCTGCATTGATCGTGTCCTGACCAAGCGACGGGCCGACTTCGAAGTCGTGGACCTTGTGGACGGGTGCCTTGTACGCGCCGTGTGTCAGGACGGTGGTCAACGACTGTGCTTCGGCCAGAATCTCGCGCGGGTGGCGGCTGCCGCCCATGCTGATCTTCGCGCGCCCGCCACCGATACGCTCCTTGATGACCGGCGCGCTGTTGACTTCGTCGTCCAGCATGATGGCCATGTGCTCGCCGGTGTTCTTTTCAGTGACCTCCTCGAACTGCTTGGCGCCGAGGGCATCGAATTCGAGGCTGACGTAAGGTTCGCCCTGCGTCTCGAACAGGACCATGGCGCGGGTCAGGTGTTCGCCAGTGACGTCGGCGCGCGACCACAGATAGTGCGTGCGGACGAAGCGCTCCTTGACCATGTTGTCTTCGCGGACGTCGACCATCTCGTAGCCGATCATGTGATCGTCGCCGACGTTGACCATCTTCAGGAAGCTGAACAGCGCGTTCTTGGCCAGCGAATCGCCGGTACCGCGGGTCAGACCCGCGTCGGCGCGCAAATACCATTGGCCGGTGGACGAGTCCCGGTCCAGCTTCAGCAGAGCGCCCTTCTCGGGGAACTTCTCCTTGAATGCCGTCAGCGCGGCCTCGTTGTCCTTGAAATAGGTCAGCGCTGTCGGGGTGCGATCAACGATCCGGAAGGCCAGACGAGCCGTCTGACCGATGCGCTCGCGGACCTGGTCCACCTGGGCGCCGCGGACACCGGGCATCTGGATGTCGATGTCGGTGTCGCCGTTCTTGCGCACATCCGGCTCGACCAGGCCGAACGCCTCGACGCGCTTGCGGATGACGTCCAGAGTCTGGTTCACGACCTCATCGCGGATCTGCGCGACTCGCCGTTCGTCCAGCTTCAGGGCTATCTGGCCGCCACTCGGTACCTGGCGTCGCAGATCCCCGCGCAGCTCCTCCACGAATTCCGGGGTCACGACCTCGAGGTCGGCCTCGTTCGTGAAGGTCAGGACCAGCGTGTCGAAGTCCGTGCGCTCGGCCTTGAAGCGGGCCGCGACGGCCTTCTTCTCGTCGTCGGTCAGCGCGTCGGGTTCCTTTCCGTCCTTGCGGGCCAGCGACGCGGTGAGCGCGTCGATGACGGCCTGACGGGTGCGCAGCAGGTTGTCGCTGATGGCCTTCTTGTAGTCGACCGTGTAGCGCAGCTCAAGGCCGCCCTGCAAGTCGAGACCGAACGCCAGCCGCTTCTGGAATGGGAACCAGGTAGGCGTCTTGCCTTCGCCCACGAGGGTCGGCAATACATACATGCCGGCCATCAGCGTCAGCACCAGCATCAGGATCGGTTTCCACAGGTTCCTTCGGTTCATTCCGGTCTCCCTTGCGCCGGTGGATCCTCGGGGGTTTCCCGGGGCATCGCCCCAGGCCGGCGTCAGGCCTTGGCCTCGCCCTCTTCCTTGAAGTGGCTCGAGATCTGCGACTTCACGACGCGCACACGCACGTCCTTGTCCAGTTCAACGGTCACCACGTCGCCCGACATGCTCGCGATGCGACCGATGAAGCCAGAGGCCATGATGACCTTGTCGCCAGTCTTCAGCGATGTCAGGAAGGTTTCCTGCTTCTTGCGCTGCTTCTGCTGGGGACGGATGATCAGCAGCCAGAACACCAGGATCATCACGCCAAAGAAGATCAGGGTCTGCCACATCTGACCCTGGGGGGCCTCGGCGGCCATCGGCGCGGCCGCGGGGACCACTGCGGACGCTGCCGCACTGGCAGCCTGCATCACGGCAGGGGCTGCAGCCTCGGCCGGCGGGGTTGCGGCACCGGGGGGGACAGCGCCCGACTGGGCGACCTGGGCCAGGAACAACAATCCAAAATTCATGTTCTTTTCTCCACCGTCCAGAGAACGGACGGGGGTATTTAGCAGAAAGGCTCCTGAACGTCAAACGGATTTGGGTAATCGGAATTACAGTTTGCCACGGATACGCCGCAGTTGACGGTCCTATCGACCAAGGCGCGTCAGTACGCGGTCGAGAGTGTTGGCGAATGCCTGCCGGTCCCTGGGGCCGTAGGGACGCGGGCCGCCGGTTTCAACGCCGGATCCGCGCAAGCCGTCCATGAAGTCCCTGACCGACAGGCGTTCCGCGATATTGGATTCACTGTATTCGCGGCCTCGAGGGTCGATCACGACGACGAGTCCCTCGACCAGCTTTGCTGCCAGCGGGATGTCGGCAGTGACCGCCACGTCTCCCGGTCGAGCCTGGTCGACAATGTGCTTGTCAGCGACATCTGGACCTCCCTCGACAACGACGGCTCGCACCGTTGGGTGGTGGCGTGGCAACGAAAGACTGGCGTTTGAAACAAGGACCGTTTCGATGCCAAGACGTTTCGCGGCGCCGAAAACGATCTCCTTGACGTCCCGAGGGGCCGCGTCCGCGTCGATCCACAAAGTCACGATCACTCCTGTCGCAGTGGCATCCGATCCGGCTCGCCGGGGGCCGGGTGTTCCGGCCACAGGATACCACCACCGAGGATCCTGCGAATTCATGCACAGGCTGAACGGTTGCACGCGCCAGATGAAGGGGTCGGCGGGTCTGCAGGTGCAACCTCCGAGGTGGCTGGATCCTGGGCGTGCGCCCCTCCGGCTGGTGCGCTGCGACCTGCCTTTGACCTGTTTTCGGACGGGTCGTATCATGCGCCTCGCTTGGAGCCTGGAGCTGAGGCTCGTCTTGTGGAGGTGGTTCGATGGGCCTGTTCCGGTGGCTGAAGTGGTACGACATCGATCGGTTGGACCAGCGCGATCCGGAGTTGATCGACTGGACCTACCGGATGTTTCACGGACTGGTGGAACGCTACTTCAGGGCCGAGGTAACGGGTGTCGACAGGATCCCCCAGGGCGGGGCGCTGGTCGTCGGGAACCACAACGCGCTGATCATGACGCCTGAATCGTTCCTTTTCTTTTTTGCGGTTTATCGCGAACGCGGATTGGATTGCCTTCCGTTCGGTTTGGGACACGAGGTTGCAATCAGTCTGCCGGTCGTGAACCAGCTTGTCGTGCCGCTTGGGGCAGTGCGCGCCAGTCATCGCCTGGCGGTGGATCTGTTCGCCCTGGGTCGCAAGGTTCTTGTATTTCCCGGCAGCGATTTTGACGCGTTCCGTTCGTGGCGGGATCGGGATCGGATCTGTTTCGGGGGCAGAAAAGGCTATGTCCGTCTGGCCCTGACCGCGGGAGTGCCGATTGTGCCGATGGTTGCCGCAGGCGCCCAGGAGACCCTGGTCGTCCTGACCGACGGGCAGTGGATCGCCCGCGCACTGCGTCTGGACCGCCTGTTGCGCGTCAAGGCGTGGCCGATCTCACTGGGCATGCCCTGGGGGCTGATGCTTGCGCCTTTGCCGTTCCTGCCATGGCCGTCCCGCATCCTGATCGAGGTTCTTCCTCCGATACGGTTTGATCGCAGCGGCCCCGAAGCCGCAGCCGACGAATCGTACGTCGCCCAGTGTGCTGCAACCGTCGAGGCTGCGATGCAGAATGCCCTGACGCGCCTGTCTGCCCAGCGCAAGCGCAAGGGGAACTGACTCGATAGGCCGGTTCCCACGCGCGGCCAGGTGCGCCTCTCCGCCCTGCAGGTAAACCTGACGCTGAGATCCCGGTTCCCACGCGCGGCCAGGTGCGCCTTGACACGCAGTGTGCAGGCGGCTACGGTGCCCTTCCTGGGTCGCAACGCAAGGAGCCTGAAGATGCCGATTGGCCCGAAAGCAAGGCCCGCACGGGTGCCCGTTACGGCAAAGGGCGAGGAACCTGGTGTCGCCGAGCGCCTTCTGAAAACGCGGACGGTGCTGCTGTCTTCCGAGGTCTCGCCGACAGTTGCGCAGAAAGTCATCGAGCGCCTGTTGATCCTCGAGGCCGACGACCCGGATGCGCCGATTACGATGCTGGTGAACTCTCCTGGCGGTGAGGTCCATTCGGGCTTCGCGGTCTACGACGTCATCAGGTTTATTCGGCCCCCTGTCCGGATAGTCTGCACGGGCCTGACGGCCAGCATCGCAACCATAATCCTGCTGGCGGTCGACAAGGAGAACCGGGTTGCACTGCCGAACGCGCGCCTGCTGATTCACCAGCCGCTGTTCAGCGGGGAGGTCTTCGGACCAGCGTCGGACCTTGAGATCACTGCGAACGAAATCCTGAAGACCAAGGAACATATCAACCGCGTCATTGCGGAGGCCACCGGCCATTCGATCAGCAAGGTTCAGCGCGACACGGAACGCGACTTCTGGCTGTCGGCAGATGAGGCCGTGGCCTATGGGCTGGTCTCGCGCGTAATCAAGTCGCGCGCCGACCTCTAGCGGGCGCCTGCCCAAGGTCGATCGCCAGCACGGCGGCAAGATGTTCGGCCGTCTGGCGGTGATCGACCAGTGGATGCGCGACCAGCGCCTCGATTGCCAGCCTTTGACTGCCCTCGCGGATCGCCTTGACGGCCAGGTGTTCGTAGGCCTTTACCCGGGTCATCAGCTTCAGATCATCGGGTGGCAGCGCGCCGTGTGGGTTGGGTCTGACGCCGTCGCCATCCACGGTGCAATCGACCTCGACCACGTCACCTTCGTCAAGGCCGGGCAGGGCGCCGCGGTTTTGCACGTTCAGTGCCATGCGGCAGGGATTTGTCCCGGTGCGCCCAGCCAGCAACTCCATCGCAACCTCGGCGTACCCCCCGGTCTGGGTCTTCAGGAATGCTATTGCATCGGCCGGGGACATTGCTGAAGGAGCTGCCCCGCGGACGTGTTCCCCGCGCGCATACTCCATGTAGCTCGAGTTGCGTCCCGACAGGTAGGCCGCATAGCGTACCAGCCCGTCTGAAACGCGCTCCGCCGCGCACAGGGCGCCGACGTCGTTCAGCATGTTCCTGTTTGTCGCGACCAGCGCCTCGCCGCGCGTTTGATGCTCGGCTTTCAGTGCCGCGACGGCGTCGGCAGTCCGGTACCAGTAGTACAAGTATTCGTTGGGGATGCGTCCCATCGCCGGGGTCTCCCGGACCCACCAAGGGACCAGCTCGTTCAGCAACGACTCGTCCTGCATTGCGCCAGGCATCAGGTCGCGTCCGGCGGCGGTCACGCGACCGGTCCACGACAGGTGGTTCAGTCCATGTACCTCGAAGGTCACGTTCTCGAAGGCAACACCGGCGCGCAGCGCAATCGCTTTGGCCGCGACGGTGGCCGAATCGCAGATGCCCACTGCCCTCTCGAAGCCTTCGTCTGCCAGCGCCTGCGCGACCATGCCGGCCGGGTTCGTGAAGACAACCGGCAGGAAGCCGGGGCTGCGCGATTCGGCCAGCCGGCAATAGGCCAGCACCGCCGGGATCGAACGCGTGGCAAAGGCCAACCCCGCCGCGCCAGTCGTTTCCTGGCCAAGAACGCCAGCTTCCAGGCAGGCCCGCTCGTCCCTTGCACGGGCCTCTTCGAAACCTGGTCTGATGGTGAAGATTGCCGCATCCACTCCCTCGAACGCCTCGTCCGCCGATGCTGCCACGCTGATCGCCGGCAGTGGTCCGCATTCCGATGCCAGCGCTTTCGCGATCGGCAGCAGCGCCGCAATCCGTTCAGGACGCACGTCGAACAGGACAACTTCGGACAGCGAAGATCCCGCCCCTGTCCCGGCCCCGGCCCCGGCACCTGTACCAGACCCGGCCTCCGCCACCGACGCCAGCATCAACGGCAGCCGCGTCGAACCCGCACCTACGATGGCCAGTCGCAAGATCCACCTCGCTGCATGACAGAAAACCTTTCTGCAATTTATCGTAAACGGATACGTGAACGTGCAAGCAGACGAGGACGGTTCAGTCCCCACCCCTCAGGAACAATCGCAAACCAGGCCCATCCGGCCGAATCTCGACCTTTCCCCCGAAACCCAGAGGCATCGCCACCCGTCGCCCGTCCAGGAAAGCCCCACCACGGATCATGCGCGACACCAGCGTCACCGGCCCGTCGACAATCCCCCCCAGCAGCTTCCAGTCGCGCGCAGGCGGACCCAGCAGGCAGGGTTCGCGAACCTTGTACTGCAGCCGCCTGTCGTGGATGTCCATCGGGATCCCCTTGGCTGACCCCATGGCGCCGGTCGATCCTGCCGCAGTCGAGATCCAGATCCCGGATGACTTCTGTTCCTCGGAGTCCTCACCAACCTGCAGGATGTATCGGGACGTCGAGGAGGGTACGCGGTCGGCAATCAGCACGTCATTCAGGATCGGCTGAAGGTGCCGCCTGCCATCGACCGACAGCCTCAGTCGCGCAAGTTCCACTGGCAGTATCAAGCCACTGCAGACGCGCCGCAGCATGTCCTCGAACCCGTCGGCGGTCACGCAGGTGAAATGCCCGAAGGACGTCGATGGGGACGAGTTCACCGCGAGGATGGGCGTGTGATCGACGAACCTGGCAACGTCCAGGACGGTCCCGTCACCGCCGACAGAAACGACCATGTCGAAACGGCCGTTTGCGATCCTGCCAAGCCGCCTTGACTCGGTTACCTCGGCCCCCATCGCCTGCAGCGCCTCTCGCACCACCTGGCGCGCGTGGACGGTTTCGATATGGCTGGATTCGACATGGGCAACCAGCGGATCGCGCAATTGCAGCATGGCCGCCAGCCGGGGGTCCCGCCTGGCCAGGCCCTGCATCTCGAACAGCGTGGTCTTGGAGGTCAGCAGGACCCTCCGGACCTTCATCGTGACTTCCCCTTGTTGTCCTTTTCAGCCCACTTCACCAGGCGCGCAGCGGCCCGTCCAAGCACAGACGCCGTGGGGTAACTACCGTCAGTCGATCGCTCTCCCGCGGGCAAACCTGAAAGAATCTCAAGCGCCTGCTGGACCCGCTCGACCGCGTACAGGTGGAACCGACCCTCCTCGATTGCCGCAAGTACGTCGGGGTCAAGGATCAGGTGCCGCACGTTCGAGGCAGGAAGGATGACACCCTGGTTTCCCGTCAGGCCCCTCGCGTCGCACACGCGGAAGAAGCCCTCGATCTTCTCGTTCACGCCACCGATGGCCTGGACATCGCCGGATTGGCTGACGCTGCCGGTGATAGCCAGGTCCTGCCGCAGCGGCACCTCGGCCAACGCCGACAGCAGGGCGCACAACTCGGCGCACGAAGCCGAATCCCCGTCGATGATCCCGTAGGACTGTTCGACGGTAAGGCTGGCCGTCATGCCCAGCGGGCGGTCCTGCGCGAACCGGTCCCCCAGGAAGCCCGACAGGATCAGCACACCCTTGTTGTAGGAACTACCGGCCAGTTTGGCCTCGCGCTCGACGTTGATTACTCCACCCTTGCCGTGGAACACCTTCGCACTGATCCGCAGGGGCCTCCCGAACACCAGGTCGGCAAACTGGTATATCGCCAGTCCGTTGACCGTCCCGATCGCGGCACCATCCGAGTCGATCCGCAGCAGGCCGTCCACGATGTCATCCAGTGACTTGTCGGCCATCAGCGAGATCCTGTCGTGCCGCTGCCGTCGTGCGCCAATCACCTGCGCCTGCCCGATGACCTTTGCGTCGTCAGCCCTAGCCAGCGCGTCGGCCTCGATCAGGAGGTTGGTGATCTCGTTGAAGCGCAGCGACATTCGGTCGGCCGTGCCAGCCCGACGCATGCCGAATTCGATGATCGCCGCGACACCGCCCTTGTTCACTGGCAGCAGACCATCGCGTCGGCACGTTGTCGCCACGAACCGGGCGTATTCCATCAGCGTCCCGGGAGTGCACCTGACCTGGCTGTCGAACTCGGCCTTCACCTGGAACAGCTTGCTGAAGTCCTCGTCGTAGGTCGTCAGCATGTGATACAGGTGATTGGAACCGATCAGGATGACCTTGCACTGGACCTGGATCGGGTCAGGGCGCAGCCCTGTCGTGGGGAGGAACTGGTAGGCCTCACCCATCTCCTCGATGGCCAGCCGCTGGTTTCGCAGGACAGACTTCAGTGCCTCCCAGGCGAACGGGTATCCCAGCAGTTCCCTGATGTGAAGCACCAGGTATCCGCCGTTTGCCCTCAGCAGCGCGCCGGCCTTCACCATCATGTGGTCGGTCGAGTAGATGCCGTTCTCGACGCGCTTTTCGATCTTGCCGATCAGGTTGTGGTAGGTCGGCGTGTTCTCGACCTGCACTGGGGCTCCCTTGGTTTCGCCGTTGTCCACCAGGACGTTCACCCGGTATTCGACCATCGGTCTGCGCAGTGTCCGTTCCGCCTTCTGGGGGTCGCTTTCGTCGGGCAGGAAGCGGGGCAGGTTGTCGACGATGTGGATCGCCACCGCGTCCAGGTACTCGGCTACCGGCACGCTGCCTGCGAAGTTCTCGCGCAGAGGCTTCATGTAGCGTTCGACAACTGCGCGCCCCAGTTCGCGCTGGGAGTCCTGGATGTTCTTGTGGACCCCGATCTCGATGTCTCGCGTCGTCTCCAGGAAGTGACTGACGACCGGTTCCAGCTTTTGTCGGTTTCCATCGACCAGGGAGCGTTGTTCATCCGACAGGTCCGCGTATTCCTTGTTGCCTACGGGTTTGCCATCAACCAGCGGGATGGTGACCATCCCGTCCTTGGTGTGCTTGACCAGGAAGCCGATCTCGGACGCCTTTTTCGACAGGTCCACGAATGCCTTGTTTTCGCGCTCGAGGCCATCGTTCAGGACCCGCTGGACGCGCTCCTGGTGGGCTTTTCCGTGGAACGCCTTGGGAATTTCGGTGCGCAAATCGGAAATGAAGGTTTCCATTGCCGATCTCAGCAACACGGCCTGCCCGGGTGGCAACTGGAATGCGACAGGCGCTTCGGGGCGCTTGAAATTATGCACCAGGCACCAGTCGGTCGGGACCGGGTCCTTTTCTGCCAGTCGCCGCAGGATGCCCTTGAGGATGCTGGACTTGCCTGTACCAGTCGAGCCCGAGACGTACATATTGAAGTTGCGCTTGCGGATGCGCAGGCCTGTTTCCATAGCCCGCAGCGCGCGCTCTTGCTCGATGACCTCTTCCAGCGTGGCCAGGTCGTCGGTGGTCTTGAATTTCAGAACCTTCAGATCCACGCGGTGGTTCAACTGGCGCATCGACAGGCTGCACTTCTTCGTCGTGGCCTGGACCTGGCGGCGATCCCTTGTGCTGGGGGTGCCTGATGCCGGGGAATCAATCT
The DNA here is from genome assembly GCA_903936705.1 of uncultured Myxococcales bacterium. Classification (GTDB taxonomy): domain Bacteria; phylum Myxococcota_A; class UBA9042; order DTJE01; family DTJE01; genus CAIZWN01. Next base: position 68,324 of record CAIZWN010000017.1, on the reverse strand, counting down.
TCGGCCTTGTCGGGCGCGCCATGGTCCCTCCGCCTCTGCTGCAGGCGGTGCCGAGCGTATCACAGCGAACCTGGTGTCAACAGGAGTAAGAGATGTGGCGGCAGGCAGACGTCATTCAATGCGATCAGGGTCGTCGATTGATCGGCTCCACCCGCAGCGCAGGTCTGGTGGCAGCCAGCGCGCGAAAGGACCGGCAGAAGGGCGTCTGGCGAACAGCGAGCCCGTGTCGATACCAGCCCCGCGGCGCACGCTGATTGCGTCGCGTCCCCCGTCAACTACGTGCCAGGCGCGACCTCCCAGGTTGACGGATCCGCCCTGCATCGCCTTTGCCGACACCTTTCCCAGCACCCTTCCCGACGTCGCGTCCACGACGTTCACGGTTCGAGTGTCCCCGATTGTGCTGTGTATTCGACCCTTTTCGCCCATGTCCATCAGGGTTGTCGAGGCAATCAGGCGGTCCATGGAGGCTGTAGCTATCAATCCTTCCGACACCAGGTGGTCGATGATGGCGTCCAGATCCTCGGGTGGGCCAAGCACCGAAAGCATGTCCAGAAGGTCGCGCCGCGGCGTACCGCGAGGCCGCCCGAACAGGATCGAGAACGTTTGCTGCACCGCAACGCCCGGATCGGGATCAGCTTCCACATCGGGCATCTCGCCTGCCGCCGATGCCTGTGCCAGTGTCTCGAACAGGCCACGGTCGGAAAAGGTCTCGGGGACGCAGATAGCTCGCATCCCCGTGCGCCTGCGGCACCCGCGTCCAACACGCTGGGCGAACGATGACACCGAATCGGGCGCGCCGACAAGGACTACGGCATCGACGTTGCCGACATCGACGCCGATTTCCATCGTGGTCGTACACACCAGAAGGCCGGCCTCCCATCGCCTGAATGCCTTTTCGACGTCCTCGCGTTCACGCTTTGACAGGCTGGCGTGGTGGACCATCACACGTTCGGGCGGCCAGGGCCCAAGGGATGGCAGCAGTCGCCCTACCTCCTCGGTACGTCGGCGCGTGTTGCAAAAGACTATCGCCTTTGTCAGCCCGTCACGTCGCAGTGCCGTCAACGCGCTCTTCAGGTCGTCGACTATCTCCAGAGTCACCGGGCGTGGCGCACCAGCCTTCAGCACGGCGACGTCAACCCCAAGCAGGCGGCGGCCCAGCGCGTGCGGGTCGGCCACGGTGGCGGTCATGGCAACCAGTTGCGGCGTCTTCTTGCAGTGCCAGGCAACCATGCGTCTGACCAGGATTCGCATCTGATCGCCGCGAGCTGTGCCGTCCAGCAGATGAGCCTCGTCGATGGCAACCGACCGGACCCCGGAAAACCGTTCGGCATGGCGGCACAGCAGACTGTCCAGCGATTCCGGGGTCGTGACCAGTACGTCAGCCTCGGCCCCGGCGATATCGGCCGGCCGGTCGCCGGTGCGCACCACCAGGCGCAGGCCCATGGCGCCGCAAGGCGAGGAAACGCGCAGTTCCAGGTCGTTGGCAAGGGCCCTGGTCGGTACTATGTAGACGATTCCAGGTGCGCCACCCCGGTCCGCCAGCAGCCGCTCGCACAGAGGAGCCAGGACTGCTTCGGTCTTGCCCGAGGCGGCCGGCGCCACTACCACGGCGTTCCTTCCAGTGACAAGAACCGGTATGGCAGCCGTCTGGATTGACGTGGGTGATGCAAAGCGGGACAGGAACGGCCCGAAAGCCAGTGGAAGGGCGGTGCGAACGGCTGGTCGGTCTTCTGATGGCGCCACGTCAACCCACCGCGTCCTGGATGACGGACTCGACGTCCCCGTCGGGGAAGAACCGCGCATAATCCATGGTTTCCACGGCGGCCTTGATGAAGCCACGCGTGGAAGATACCCGGTCCGCAGTGGCCAGCAGACGGAAAACGCGGTCGCGCAGCTTCGGTTCCAGGCGGACCCCATAGCAGGATTCGTAGGTGCCGTGGATCTTCCCGAACAAAGCCTTCAGTGCGTCCATGGACAGCACGTCCAGTTCGACCCTGCCGATCGTCTCACGAGTGCGGCGGAACTCGTCCTGCAATGAACCCGGGGTAAGGGCGAAGGCCACCTTCAGACGGCAGGGAATTCCGGTTGTGTATCGCGTGGCATTGTGGCCCGAGTAAAGCAGTCGGGTGATTTCGCCTACCGTCACGTCCTGGCGGATCAGTACTTCATCAAGCAGGTCGTGGTCGTCGTTCGCGGCCAGTACCAGCCCCCGGAAGAAGTTGACCCCGCGCTGGGCCTGATACCGGTAAAGAACATTACGGGCCACTTCCGCCTCGTCCAGCAGCACGGCCAGTCCGTTCATGGACAGAACCTCGGCCGCCAGTCTGGACAACGCCGACAGCAGGTTGACGTACAGGTTCGCGCATGTGCTGTAGTCGTGCAGCGTCGGGCGTCCATCATCGCCGCGCCCAAGGCCTTCGACGTGTTCCCAGTCCTCCTGCTCGGCCTTGCCGGCCGCGACCTTGCGTAGGAACGGGCCCAGCAGCCAGTGATCGCCGACAACCTCCGGCCAGTTCTCCCGCCGTGCTGCCTCCTCAAGGAAACCGCGGAAATCCAGCGGCTGGCCATCGACGGTTGCGCGGAACCCCTGGCACAGTCGGCGGTATGCCTTCTTGGGGAAGGCCGCGGACGCCTCGGATGGATCGAAACCGGCCATTGCGACGGCGAAGTTCATGCCCTCGGCTTCGCGGGCCAGGAAGGCCAGCAGGTGGCTTTTGCCCGCGCCGTACTGGCCCTCGACCAGGATCGCGCCCTCGCCCTCGTCCTTCAGGAACGTCCGCAGGGCCCGTACCTCGACCTCGCGTCCGACTGTCCAGTCCTCGATGTGGCGAGACGGCACGATTCCCAGGCGGAACGCCTCGATGGCGGTGGCGTCGCGAACTGCGCGGTCCTCGCGGGCCGGTCTAAATACCGGTTTTTCGTGTTTCCTGGGGCGCTTCGGTTCGGTGGCAACGGCCGGCGCGGCCTTGGCTGACTGGCGCTTGTTCCTGGTGTCCTTGACGGCAGGTGCAACCGGTTCGGGTTCGGGAGGTTCTGCCACCAGATCTGGTGCCGGCTGGCCAGTCAGCAGCCTCATGATGGCATCGAAGGAAGTGGCCGTATGATGGGGGGTTTCGATTGCGGCAACTGGCGCATCGACCAGCCGCAGCCCACCTGACGCGGCAGACAGTTCGCGTGCCGGGACCCACAGATTATAGGCGCCGAACGAGACGCGGATCTCGAATCCGTCGATCCGCGAACCGTTCACAGTCCCCTTGCCATAGGCGGGGTGGGTGACCGCATCACCCTTGTGGAAGGTCGACATCCAGGCCGCCTCCGTCCGACTCGCTGGCGCCCGCCGCCAGCATCGACCGCGCAAAGTCCTCGTCAACCGTCACGCCCTTGCCAAGCCGCACTGCATGAAGCGCGCGAACCAGTGCCTGGACGAACAGTCTCTTGTACCCGATGTCTCCGAAGGCCCTTTCGGCTGCGGCATCGGCCAGCAGAGCGACCAGGCGCGTCTTCAGTTCCAGCGGGAATTCCTTGCGGTAGGCGGTCTCGTATACCCCGCCCAGCTTGTTGCCAATGTCTATCAGCAGGGTCTTCGGATCGCGTGCCAGGCGGTCCAGTCGGATCGTCACCCCGGTCGGGTTGGTGAAGTCGAACACGGTCTGGATGCGCTGACGCAGGGCCTCGTACGCTGGGCTGCGGCCTTCGACAAGGAACTGCTCGTTAGGTACGGCGTAGAACACCATGACGTTCGCAAAGGCTGCACCGCCGCACTGGTCCACCAGTTCGCGCAGGTTGGCCAGCATCATTTCCTTCTGCTTCGACGTCATCGCGCCGGCCTGCTCGGCCTCGTCGAACAGGATCACCAGGCCGCGGAAGCGCAGGTTCCTGATCCACGTCACCAGAGAACGGATTGTCGCGAAGGCCTGGCCCCGTTCGATCGGCTGAAGAATGCCGGCGTTCCGGTGCGCGACCCGGTCGTATCCATCAACGGTCAGGTATTGCAGCATCCGGTCGAAGGTGTCCGGGTCGTCGTGGACCAGAGCCTCCAGGGCCAGGCGCAATGCCCTCCCGAAGTTGGGGTTCTCCAGCCCGCGCGTGCTGTCGGCGGCGACTGCCGCGATCCGGGTGCGCAGTTCCTCGCCCTTCAATCCCTCGGCCGTCAGCGCCTCGGCCATTCCGGCATAGACGCTTTTCAGGAACGCGCCCAGTCCGCGCTCGGCGCCTCCCAGCAGTTCGTCGGGGGTCAGCGGGCGCATCAGGTTCGTCGCGATTGATCGGTACACCTTGTCCAGTCGGTGGAACGGCGAAGTCTCGGAGGACAGAGGGCAGTAGGCGACCAGGAAGTCCTGGCGCCAGGCCAGTTCCCGCACGCTGTACAGGAAGTGGGTCTTGCCGCCGCCATAGGTGCCGACCACGACCTTGAACGACGAACCGCCCTCGCGCAGGAAGGACCGCAGGTAGTCCTCCTCGATCACGCGGAGATAGCTGTCGAGGCCCGATGAAAAGAACTGAAAGCCCCACTCGGGCGGGGTGCCGGACGAGCCGACAACCTCGATTACGTGACGGGCCTGCCTGGAAGTCAGAGTATCGACCATCGTTCCTCCCCCCGGGGTCAACCGGGTGCCTTCACGAAGGCCGCGGTGGCGTAATGGGTACCGTCGCCGGTTCGCCCCCGCGGTACCCAGAGGTGATCCTCGGGTCGTCGGGTCTGCGTCATTGTGGCCACGTCCAGTCGCAGTTCACGGTCGCCATCGCGCCGGGTCTTCAATCGTGCCAACGCGCATGCGAATTCCACGCGTCCGTAAGGCGTGAACGTTTCGCGGCGCGGATCAGCCCAGAAGGCAGGCCGTTGCCGCCTGAAGGCAATCTCGGCCAGCAGGGCGGTGACTGGGACGCGTTCTCCCTCGGGAACGGCCTGCCTGACCACGCACACACGGTACGCTGCGCGCAGTTCGGCCAGGAACAACGCCTCGACAAATTCCCCACCCATCAGGCTTCGGTCCAGTTCGGCCGCCTTCGCGGCGATGGCCGTTGCCTCCAGTGGGCAGTCACCAAGGCGCTCGTGCCGCGGACCGAACCACAGAATGCACCGGCCCTTGGGACCAAAGGCGAACTCCATGGTCAGCAGACCGACGCGCAACTGGGGCAGGTGGCCTTCGACCTTCAGGCCGACTTTTGCCAACTCGGCAGCCACGGCGCCAGCCAGCAGCGCACGTTCGCGCTCGAGAGCGTTGCGCGCGGTAGTTGATGCTGCTGCCAGTTCGTCCCGGACGGCGATGACCAGCGAGTCGATCGGCCCAGCCTTCTTCAAGGCCGATACCGCAGCATCTGCCGCCTCGGCAATGGTCGCCGGCGCAGGATCGGTCTTCGACAGGGCCTTCATCGCCAGGTCAGCGGCCTTTGCCGCGGCGCTCAAAGCCCTCGACGTCTTGAGGAACTCGGAAATCCGCTCGGACATGGGGCACCTCCGGCGCGCGGGAGTATATCCGATTGCCGCATCGGGCGCAGCCCTCTAGCCGTCGATTGGTACGCGGGAGAGCGCCTCTTGCCATTGATCCCCGAAAATCGAGTCCAGGATCGCGCGGAAGTCGCGAGGCGGCGGGGCGGTTATCTCGATCAACCTGCCGTCAGTCGGGTGGGCAAACCTGATTCCCCAGGCGTGCAGGGCATGACGCTCCATCATCCTCAACGAGGCGGCCTCGGCCTGGGGCGTGCTGCCGGGACGAGGATACGCGCGGCCATAGACCCGGTCGCCAACGATCGGATGGCCCCCTTCCGCCAGGTGGACGCGAATCTGGTGCGTCCTGCCTGTTCGGGGACGGGCAACGACAAGAGCACACAAGGAACTTCTTAGAACGGTCTGGTACTCGGTAATGGCCTCCCGTTCCGAAGTCACTCGACCGGTGAACTGCTTGCGATCTCCCGGACTGCGGCCAAATGACGAACGGAATACCCCCCGGTCGGGAATCTGCGCCCCAAGAACCAGCGCCAGGTACGCCTTTCGGATTGTGCGGTCCTTGAACTGCATCGCGAGGGTCGCGTGCGCCTGGTCGGATTTTGCCAGCAGCAGGACGCCCGACGTGTCCTTGTCCAGTCTATGGACCAGTCCAGGCCTGTCCTCGCCCCCTATGACCGAAAAGGTGCGGCCCGATGCGATCAACTGGTTTACCAGGGTACCCGACTGGTGACCGGCGCCGGGATGAACGACTGTGCCAGCGCGTTTAGCGATGGCCATGACAACATCGTCCTCGAACAGGATGTCCAGATCTCCCCCGGCCTGTGGTACCAGGCCAGTCCTGACCGGAGGCGCGGGGATGCGAACTTCCAGCAGCGCTCCTGTCGTGACCCTGAACCCCTGCGGGCGACGCCTTCCGTCCAGCCGCACCTCGCCCAGTTCCACCAGCCTTTGTGCGGCTGATCTGGATACGCCGGGAACAAGGGCCGCAATTGCCATGTCCAGTCGCATCCCGTCCCTGGTCGGGTCGATTTCAACCTGATGAGTCGTGGGCAAGCCCCCCGGGGAATCGGGCGATGCCGCAGTCAGTTCGGGTGCGGGCAGGTTGCTTCCTTCCGGGGAATTCGCCATCATGCCGCAAGATAGAACCCCACCGAGTTGCGGTCAATGATTCTGTTGAAGTCCTGAACGGGTGGCTGATGACAAACGGGCGTTCACCAGAGCCGGCGAACTTGATGTCCCGACCGCTCGCAGCGGTGGTTTTCGACCTGGACGACACTCTTTACCCCGAGGCTGATTTCGTGCAGGGTGGCCTGATTGCCGCCGCACGCGAGTTGGGTGTCCCGGAAGCCGAGGGCGTTTTTCTGGACATCCTGCGGAACGAAGGGCCGCTGCACGTGTTCGACAGCGGGTTGCGGCAACTGGGGATCCCCCGCACGCCTGCGCAAATCGCTTCCCTGGTCGGGGCGTTTCGATCGCATCGGCCATCGCTGCGCCCCTTCGCTGGAACTCGCCAAATGCTTGCTCGCCTGCGTCAGTCGGGGCTGAAGTTGGCTCTGCTGACCGACGGCTATCTCGAAGTCCAGCAACGCAAGATCGAGTCTCTCGGCATCGCAAACATGTTTGACCAGGTGTTGTTCACTTCGGATGTCGAGGGTCGCCCGATGCCCAAGCCGGATCCGGGTCCTTTTCTTCTGCTTCAGGCGCGCTTTGGGGTTGAATGCGAAACCGTGGTGATGGTCGGTGATCGTCCCGACAAGGACTTTCCGGCGCCGGATCTCCTGGGTTGGAGAACCCTGCGCACAAGGCATCCTGGCGCCTTCCACCGGGACGATCATGACCCGCGCAACGACAGGCCCGACGCATGTTCCGTCAGGTCCATGGAACGCTTGCTGGCAGTTTGGATTGCGGCTCCAGGCTTGCCCAAAAAGAACTGACGAGGCAAGTCATCGAAGCGCCGCGGCCTGCGTGGCAGCCTTTACCGGCGGGATTGAGATCGCGCGCAACGACGTCGATTTCCAGCCCTGTCGGCCTGTCAGTTGCACCGGTTCGGTCGTGCCGTCCCTGCGGGTAACCCATACTTCATGGTCGTTGCGATGCTGTTCTTGTTTGTCGGCAATCGCATTGCCAAACGAGTCCAACATGGGAGTGCCGACGAACGCCACGTAGTCTCCCGACATCGACAGGTCCAGGTATTCGGCGCCAGAATCCGGATTCAGCGAGTCGATCGGAATCGAAACATTGGCGGCAGAATCCCCCTGTGGAAAGTCTGTTATCCAGCGCAGGTCCTGGTTGGCAAGGGCGCCATTCGATTCAAGGCGGGACATCTGAATCGCCAGCACGTTGCTCCACGGCTTGAATTTGTTGGGGGGGCAGTCGGTTCCTGCCGCGAATACCAGTTCGCTGCCGTCGGGCGTGAACTTCATGGGCGAAAGGACGAATGTCGGCTGCCAGGTTTGTCGATTGTAGCAACGGTTCTTGTACGAGATGCCCTGGGGCATTGCCAGTAACGATACCGTCGTGCGGCGGGGTTCTGCGCCTGCGACGACATCTCGGATGTCCACGTGCGTCAGCACCAGGGAACGATCATCCTCGACAACCGCCAGCACCAGGTGGTTTCCATCGGCAGACAAGGCCACCGGGTCGGCGTCGGTGAAACCTCCTTCCGTTTCCAGGCAACCCCCGCCTGGCGCTGGTCCGGCACAGATTGGTCCCGCAACCAGTATGGGATCGCCGGCGGAACCTCGCCATAACCAGGCGGTCTGGCTGCCAGGCGTGCGGCTCAGCACCACGATCGACCTGCCGTCCTGGCCCATGGTGAAGCGTCCCGAATGAGGCAGTGCCTCTTCAATTCGATCGGCCGTAGGGAACGTGAACAGGAACTCCTCGCCCATCGGGTTTGGAACCGACAGATCGATGCGGAAGAATTTCACGCAGGACTTCTTCTCGATTGCGCTCGGGACGCAGTCTGCCAGGGCTCGAGTGAACACGAACGAGTCCGATCCGAATGCGAATGTCGTTACGTCGGTGACGTCAGGAATGCCTGACTCCTCCAGAAGCGGTCCGTCGGCCAGGCGAAACAGGCGGATGACGTTTCCTGTGGTATCGGACGTTGGGCCGGAAACAACCACGGCAATCCACTGCCCCGAACGAGCCGGGAAGCAGCCCAGTTCGCACGACAGGGCGGCGTCCCTTTGCAAAACCAACCCGGAAAACGAAACGTCAGGGTCCCAGGTCGGCGCCATCGGGTCGGTCCAGGCAAGGTCCAGTTGGGCGGGCAGGGAATACTTCAGGTAGGGAAAGACGATACGGAATGGTTCCGTTACCTGGGTCGGTGGCCTGACTGCATCCTGGGCGGCATCGCCGGAATTCTGGTCCGGCAAGATGTCATCCGGGACGAAGTGGACGTCCGTCGAACCCCCTGAAGAGCCGCAACCCAGCCACGGCAATCCGACAACTGCTGCCACCAATAACGCAACGCGTAACACGGCAACCTCCGGATAGTGGCCACGATAGCCAGCGGGCGTGCTAGAGTCAAACAGCCGGGGACGGCGGAGGGGACGGATGACGTTGAGCCTGACGGAGATCGATGCGGTCGTGGCCGAGTTGGCCGTGGCCCTGTCGGGCGCGGTTCTCGCTGGGGTGGATGTCCTTCCGGGTCCATCTGTCGTGTTGCGCTTTGGAGCGGGCGGAAAGATCCTGCGGTTGCTGCTGTGTGCCAGGCCTCATTACTCGCGACTGCACCTGACGACTCATGTTGGTGACAGGAGCGCCGCCGAGCGCGTGCCAGTCCAATCCAGGGACTTTTCGGACCGGTCGTGGCGCGAACTGCGCCAGGGTCGGATAACCGGCATCAAGCGGCTGTTCGGGGACCGGGTTGTGGGTATCGAGTTTGCGGTCGGCGAGCGACGCCGGAGTCTGCTGTTCGAGTGTTCCGGGCAGCATCCGAACCTCTTTCTTTGCGACGATCGCAGCGTGATCCAGGCAATGTTGGCGCCGAACAAGTCCCAGCGGCGTGATCTCAAGTACGGATCCCGTTATGCGCGGCCCCTGAGGCACGAGCACGACAAGGTCGAGACGCTGCGGTTCGTGGGGCAGGGCGGGTCGGTCTCGGCTCATGTCGAGGCGTTCTATGACACCGAGGAGGCCAGGGAGGGGCGTGCGCTGGCTTTCGTCGCGGTTCGCGCGGCCCTGCATACCGCCCTGGCGAACGAGGAGAAGAAGGCCCAGGCCATCACGGCTGATTTGTCCAAGACAAGGCAGCAGGCGGCGGCAGTTGCCGGCGGCGAGATTGTCTTGAACGGCGAAATGCCTGTGCGCGATGGTGCCGTCGAGTGGCAGGAGAAAAGGGTTATTGCCGCAAGTGCGGCAGCCGATCGTGTTCGTGGCCTGTTGACCTCGCTGCGTGAAGGACAGTCCGACAGCCTGGAGATGGCGCGGCGTTATCTCGACTCACAGTCGGAAGGCCGGCCCGCCGAAAGGCCCGCCGACCGGCCCGCTGCAGGTAGTAGGGAACGAGGTGCCGTGGCTGCCAGACCTCCTGCCCCTGCCCCTGCCCCTGCCCGTCAGTCGACACCCGTGAAGAACGCATTTGGTCCACCGCCAGGTGTTCGCAGATTCCGGGCGGACGACGGGACGCCGATCTGGGTGTCTCCCAGTCCGGACATGGCTGCGCGCCTGACGTTCGAAGTTGCCGAGGCGGACGACCTGTGGATGAGGGTCGATGGGGGCGCCGGTGCCCACGTCATTGTCGCCTGCGGGAACAGGGAACCGCCATTGGCGACCCTGGTTGATGCTGCGCTTCTTGCCATACATTTCTCGCGCGCTGACGCCCAGACAGAACAGCCTGTACAGGTTGCCCGACGCAGGGACTTGCGGCAGCCGGGTCGTGATGCTCCGCTGGATGCCGTGCAGGTGGGTAGATCCCGTCTTTTCACGATAAGGCCGGATTCGGAAAGGAGCCGGCGTGTACTGGCCACAGAAGGGGCCCGTCCTACCATTCGCAAGCCTTCCGGACCCAGGCCGTTCGGGCCAAAACGCCGCGATGCATAGTTTGAGTGGGGATCCAGTCGGGTCGCACAGTCAGCCGGGAGGTTGAGATCAAATCATTGCGGCCTAGCCGTTCTTGACCTGCCATGACTTGTTCAGGGCGCCGTGCTTCACGGATGTGCGCTTCCTGTCGCCCCTGGGACCTTCCAGGGCCAGGAAGTACGTCACGTCCAGCCCGCGCTTGCCCTGACGGGCCTGGGTCGAGGCGATGATCCCGGAATAGCCCTGGTACATGCCAGCCAGCATCTTTACGCGGGTCCCCTTCTCCAGCACGGTCGCCGGCTCGACAGCCTGGCGCGTTCCCCTGCGACGCCGCACGACGGTGGCTGTGCCGGCCGTATGCAGGGTTTCAATCGTCAGGAAAGGCCGTGCGGTGATCGTCAGTCCCTTGGTCTCCAGGAGGTCACGGGTTCCGCTCTCACCCTTCTGGAGTTTGATGACGGATAGAAGGCTGCGTACCAGGCGTCCTTTTTGACGCCGTTCTTCTGTGAGCTTTGTCAGTTCCTTGTGGACCTTGTGCCAGTCCTGAAGGGCGCTTTTGAGTTCGTCAACGTAGAAATCATCCTTGCTTGTATCTCCCATGTTCCCTCCAATGACGCACTGCGCTAAAAATCCAAGGCGAATCGCCCGTGTCTGGGTGGGTATCGCCACTTAACCCATGAACGCAGAAGGAAGTGTAGATTGATCAAAATCGGGACGCAAGTAAATTATTGACGCGTTGTCTGCCCACGCCGAATGGTGGCCGTGGAGTGCCACTATCAGGCCTGTGTTTCTTCGTATATGTGATGCAAGATTCCAGTGATGGTTGACCTGAAATAGTGCGTAGAATCGGGCGCCGAAGAGGGCGATCCTAATCCTGAGTAATTGTCTTCACGAATTCGGATCCTAAACCGCCTGGTAGGCCCATACCTTGAACAGATTGACGTCACGGTCCTGCTTGATCGGGGTCAGTGTCACGCGCAGAACCGGTTCCGAGGCCAGTTCCGCAGGAATCACATACGGCCAGTTGCGCCAGCGGAACTTCATGTCGTTGCCGGGCACCTGGAGGTTTTGTGCCTTGCGGCCGTTGACGTGCACCTCGCATTCGTAGTCGCCTCGCACGTAGTCTATTCGCGTCACAAGGATGACGTCGCGGTTCGCCTCGATGTTGAACACTTCGAACGTACAGTTGCCACCCTCGTAATGAACGCCAACATCCTCGACCAGAACGCCGTCGGGGTACTTCAGGCGCTGGCGGCTGCGATAGCGGTCCTTCTCGTCAGCTATGGCGAAGTGGTGCTTCTTTTCGCTTGCCTCGTCGAAGATATCCAACAGGTCCACACGCTTGAAGTCGCGTCCCTCGACGCTGAGCGTTTCTCCGAAGTCCTCGCTGCGAACCTTGATCTTGTCCCAGATCAATTCCGTTGGAATCTCGGGAGTCGTCCTTGATTTGGTGCGCTGCCGCAGTGCCTGTGCAAACAGCGATTTCAGCGCCTCGGTGGCGTTGCGCTGGGTGGTCATGATGTCCACCAGCAGTTCCTTGGAGTGCCGGCGGTCCAGTTTCACGCTTTCGACATTCCACTTGTAGGTTCCGAATTCCTTTGACTGCGACAATTCGACGTGGTCCCGCTCGACGTCGAGGATCAGGCTGCGCTGCAATGCGATCAGGTTTCCCATCAGGGCGAAAATGTTCCTGTAGTCAACCAGCCCGGCCACCAGCAACATGTCTATGGTGATGGTGGCGTGCAGGACGTCCAGGGCCATCGAAATCTTCAGAACGTGAGCCATGTGCGTGTACACGGACATCTTGGATGCCAGCAGTTCGGCCATGTCCGTCCTTTCGGACGGCCGCATGAACGAACCCGCAACGCCCGCCTGGGGAACGAACCGCAGGTCGATCTCGTTGGGATGCGGGGTGGCCGGGTCCAGTGCGTCCTTGACTGCCTTCACGCCCTTGTCCAACTGGATGCGGCCCAGTTCCACTTCCTGCGCGATGTCCGGTTCTCGTGCGGTAATCTCGACCTTTACGCCTTCCTGGATGCGCTTGTGTCCCTTGAACTGAAGGTTCTCCTTGTACGCGACAAAATCGCTAGGTTCCTCGGTGTAGGACAGGATGACATAGACGGTCTGCGGCAGTCGGAAGTCGCCCGGATTGATCGCCTTGATCACCGGCTCGGGCAGCAGCAGGTCGCGTCCCTGCCCGTCGATGGCATAGCCTGCCGAGATCTCGACGTTCAGATCGCCACGCCCACGCTGGCGCACCAGCAGGCCATCCATGTGCTGGGACACCACGCCAGGCGCATGCAGTGCCTGGCTGTGCAGCATCCGCTTGCCCACATGGTATCGTTCGCCGTCGTTCCAGTCCTCTTCGGTGGTCAGGAAGCCCCGGAAGAAGTTCAGGCGCTTGAAAATCGTGCGCTCGGCCATCGCTGCCTCCAAATGGTTCAGTACGGGTCCCCTTTGTCGGTCGCTTCGTCAACCGTCATGCCTATTCCGATCTGCGAACTGACGCCGACGCGCATTCCCTCGTATTCGGTAACGCCCTCGACGCCCGTGAACTGCAGGAAATAGTTGCTGTGTGCCGGCTTTTCGGCCTCTATGACCTTGTGCAGCCTCAGCAGGAGATCCTCGCCGACTTCCTCGAAAGCCATCGGGATCCGCACCACGAATGTCTGGCTCATCGAGATCTCCGGGAGGATCATCGTGTCCAGACCGATGGTGGACGCAACCCCGATCCGAAATCCGCGGTACGGCCAGCGGTTTTCCTCGATCTCGACGTCGAGACCCGAGAAGAGCTTCACCAGGCGCACTATCGCGGGTCGCGTTCCTCGCATGCGGAACAGCATGGGCGCCTCGCGCAGGATGCGGCGCCGATGTGCTTCGGGCATGGATTCGTCGAACGAAATGGCAAACCACGACGCCAGCCAGGCCAGAAACTCGGGGGGCGTGGTTCCAGGGTTGAACAGTTCGGGCACCGAGTCGATCTTGCGGCTTACAGAGTCCAGGACTTGCTGGAAGATCCACAGATAATCGCGCAGGAACGACGGATCTTCGGCGCGTTTCGGCCTGTACACGGAAGGCAGGTGGCGGACCCACGAGACCCTTGTCACATGGATTGTCACAGGCTTGTCGACGTCCCACAGCGTGCCCCGTTCGGGCATCTGGGCTACCAGTGTATCCGCCTGTTCGTAGGACTCGACAAAATGGACCTTGGGGGGAAGAAAACCGGCACTTGCCAGTACCTTCTCGGCGATCTTGCGCGACAGGCCGGTGACATCCGGCACCGGGAGTTTCCTGGTCCTGCCGGGCGAGCCGGCCCTGCCACTGCGTGTGCCAGCCTGCTCCATCAGAGAATCCTCTCGTGAGCACGTTCCTCGACAAGCACGTCCGTTGCAAAGGGCAGTTCGTCGTCGGCCAGGCGGACGAAGTCCAGGTCCACGCCGGCGTCCAGATCGCGCATGACGACCCGGTCCACGAAGTCCACCCCGCCGACCTCCTCGCATACGTGGTAGATGTCGATCTTCGAGACGGGACGCCCGAACTGCCAGCCTCGACGATTGCGCCCGCCGCGCAGCGGGTGCAGGAAATCGCGGACGCGCCTAATGATTTCCTCCTTGATGGCCTCGGACGAACCGGAAGTCGAACGCAAAACGGCGACGTGAATCGCCAGGTGCCGGTAGCGCGGGCGCACGACGTGAACGATCGTGGTGACCAGCTTGCGGCGGTCGAGTTCGGCCTTGACCCGACGCATCAGTTCGGTCGAAGGAAGCGGCTTTACGGGCTGGCCTGTCGGGTCCTCGGCGACCTTTGGTACCACGACGACAGTGACCTCGCCTTCGCGGTCGCGACACGGTATGCAGCGTGCGCGGGCCACCGAGGTGGACGCCTCCTTCGCGATCTCCTCGAAGTCCTCGGCCGTGACGGCGCGAAAGCGGCTGCGGAACAGGTGCGGTGCCCGCGACTTGACCTCGTCAACCGTCTCCAGATCCGATCCGCCGCCTGCGGGCAGGGGATTCTGGACGCCTTCTATGAAGGTCAATGACTGCTGCATCACGCACAAGGCGCCAGCCGGCACGTTCCCGTCCATGCCGCCGCCGACCTGGAAACTTGCCAGTCTCAAATTCCGGTCGCCCTTCGGCGGGATCGCTCCATGGATGCCGTCACCAAAACGGATCTCGCCGGTAGTAACGTCCTTTACATAGTGCCGCCCGGCCGCAGGCGATTCGTACAGGTCCTCGACCTCGTGCCACCGCACCCACCAGCCGCCATCTGGGTTGTTGCGGACGGCGGTTTCGCCCTCGTCGTCCAGGATCGCGATGCGGTCCAGGTCGGTGGGGGCCTCGCGCTCCAGCGCAATCAACGCCTGTCCCGGCAGCACCGGTCCCGGAGGCAGTCTGAAGGCCTGGTTCGGTGTTCCCTGTGACGACCCCAGAATAGTTTCCCCAAGCGTCGTCAGGTTCGATGCATACACGGTGTTCAGCAGGATGCGCACGATGCGCGGGGGCTCAACGTAACCGCCTGTCTCCAGGCGTGCCCGCAGCCAGTTGAGGTTTTCGCCGAAACGCTTGGACTTGCGGAAGTCGGCCGGTCCCACGAATCGCACGAAGCCGGAATGCTGGAAACCCTGCGTCTCGTCGCGTGGGAAAAGGTTTTGCCAGTTCTTGCCGTTGAAATATTCCCATGCCACAACGACGTTCGGGTGGCCGTCGGCACCGCCAGGCAGTGGATCCCTGACACCGGAATCCTCGGTGACCTGTACGAACAGCGAGACCTCGTCGTTCGGGAAGGAATCATCAAAGCCCATGTACATGGTAGGGCTGGCCTCGGGCACGGGCGTCAACGGCTGGAACGGCTTGTAATCGACCTCGGCGGCCTCGGTGAAGTCGGCGAAAACTCCGTCGTTCTCGGACATCACGACGGCGAACGGGTGTTCCTTTTCCTCGAAGCGGATCGCCAGCTCGCGAACCGCCGGCGGGCGCACTGGTCGTACGTCCTTGAAGACCCATCGGTCCCCGTCCAATTCGTATGTTCCGGGAACTCCGTAGTCGCCCGCGTCGATTCGAACGCGCAACCACCATCCCTCGTTGCCGTTTACATCGACAATGGACAGATCATCTGGAACCTGGAACGACACGACGCCGGGCCTCGTGAATCCCAAAGTGGAATCCATGAACGACACGCCTTCAGCCGCATCAACCTTGTTCTCGGATGGCACAACCAGCGCCAGCGGCCGCCATTTCTTCGAACGTGCGTTCCAGTATTCCCATTTCAGGGCAAGGTCCGGGGAGGCGTTCGGGCGTTCGGTCTCGCCGCCGTCCAGAGCCAGGTCCAGTCGCACCAGGGCGCCCTTGTGGGCCAATGCGCGGTCGCAGCGCAGATACATCTCGGACTGCGATTTCGGTTCTTTCCCGAACGGGTGGAACCGGCGGCTGGCGTCCTGGGACAGGTACTGGTCGTCGGGGGTGCGTGTAATCAAGGCGTCAGGCAGCAGGCCTTCGCCTGTCACCTTCAGTGCGCCGTTGATCGTATCGACAATCGTGACTTCGGGGGAAGCCGGGACATCAATCAGCCGCGCCCTGACAAAACAGGACGTAACCTCGTTGACGGTGGCTGGGGCGATGGTTCGTGGCGCCGGCAGGACCACGCTCTCGGCGTCCGATTCGTCCAATGGTACCGCCACGCTCCATCGCGTCCCGTCATAGACCTCCCAGTCCAGGTGGTCCAGCAGGTCGCTGACGTGCGGGTGTGGGCATCGAAAGCGGATACGCAGGGACGATCCCTCGGTCAGGGCAGCCATGCCAGGATCGCCAAGGTACAGGTAGCGTTCGGCAATCACCGTACCGGCGAACGGGTCGAATCCTTCAAGGATTGGCGCTTCCAGCAAGGCGGAATGGTCCGAGAAGTTCTTGCCATACTGGCTGAAACACTTGCGCAAGCGATTGCGCATGACCAGCAGGTCGGTTTCGGTCTCGAAGGACACGGTCCGGCCCTCGGTCGATGGCTTTGTCGAGGCCGTGGTGCCGCGCGGAACGACAACGTGATCGCCCTTGACCGACATCTGGAAAGCCAGGACCGTCCTGGCTGGCTGAGGCGGCTTCAGTTTGATGCCCATCAGGTTCAGGAATGCCAGATGGTTCTTGTCGGGCACGCGGTTCAGCCTGTACAAAACCATCTCGGTCATCCAGGCGAACAACTCGATCATCGTGATGCCCGGATCGGTCGGGTTGAAATTCGTCCATTCCGGGCAGTACTGCGGAATCAGCCTGACGGCCTCGTCCACGATGTCCTTGAAGGTCCTGTCGTCCAGTTTCGGGGTCGGGATCATAGGTCCTGCTCCCGCCGGAGGAAAAATGGATACACCAGGTTTCGCGTATTGTTGCTGCGTCGGACGCGGAAGCCGATATCGACCCGCAGGACGTTTTCCTGTGATGCGTCGGGTGCTGCAGTGACCTTGATGTCCTCGATGCGCGGTTCCCACTTGGCCAGACATTCGCGCACATAGAAGGACACCAGGGACGCCGTGGACACCGTGTTGGGGTGGAAGACGAAGTCGTGGATGCGGCAGCCGAAATCCGGCCTCATCGGGCGCTCGCCCGGGGCGGTGCCCAGCAGGATGCGGATCGACTCGTCAATGTTCGTCTCGTATTCGGACAAAGCCAGGTTCCCGCGGGCATCAAGGCCGACGGGAAAGGCGATGCCTCGACCCAGGAAGTGCTTCTTCATCGTTTCATCCCAGGACACCCTCGAAGAACCGTCCGCATTTCCGGCAGGTCAGCGTGATTCGCAGGCCGTCGAAATCGCATTCAAGCTCGTCGTCGAGGCAGGATGGGCATTTGTGGCCCTCGGTCCTTCCGGCGATCACCTCGTCCACGATGGATTGGTAGGCATCCAGCGCGTCGAGGTCGTCCTCCTCGAGGTCCACGTGCCTGCTCCGACAGATGGAATCGTCGCGATTATCGCGCGTCCGGCGGAAGGGTGTCAACGGCCTGCGGGCGCATATGACCGCGGGGCCGCGCCAACCTTGGGGGTGCAGCTTGCCGAGGTAAGCCTGGGGACCGTTGACCCCGGTGTCAAATGGGTTGCATCGGGTAGAATAAGGGGTCGGAAGACCTCACGTGCGGATCCCCTTGACATCTACCGGTCTCAAGGAGTAGATTTCCCCGCGTTTCTTTTTGGCGGGCCCATAGCTCAGCCGGTAGAGCAGCGGCCTTTTAAGCCGTTGGTCGCGAGTTCGAATCTCGCTGGGCTCATTGATGCATGACCCCATCGTCTAGCCAGGTCAAGGACACGGGCCTTTCACGCCCGCGACACGGGTTCGAATCCCGTTGGGGTCGCTAACAAAATACCTTTTTGATTCATGGCAGGCGGCAGCCTTCGCAGGATGGCTTTGCCCGGTGGCGCCATGTGGCCTGGCCAGGCTAGGAGTTTGCAGTCTCGCACTGCCCTGCCTTCACATCACTGAAGCCGCTGGACCGGCCGGTCCAGCAGTAGGTGCACAGGCGATTCGGCGGCATGCCAATGGCTTCGATCATGTCGTCCAGGCGTTGGTACCGCAGGGTCGTTACGTGCACGTAGTCAGCGATCCATTCCACCATGCGCCGGTGCTCTTCCGATTCTGCATCGAGATATCGTTCCAGGTTCTTTGTCAGGTTCCCCTCCAGCGATCGGATCGCTCGGCGGGTCACAAGTTCGTCCAGCCCCCGTGTCGAGAATCCATACTTGCAAGGGAACATCAGGGGGGGGCAGGCCGGCCTCATGTGGATTTCCTTCGCGCCGGCATCCCACAACTTCTGGACCGTGAAGTTGGCAAGTTGGGTACCTCGAACGATGGAATCCTCGCACACCACGCAACGTTGTCCGGAGACTACCTCGGGCACGGCCAGCAGCTTCATTTTCGCGACGTGATCCCGCATGGCCTGGGTTGGCGGAATATAGCTGCGCCCATAGCCGGGTGTGTATTTTACCAGTGCGCGCCGATAGGGAATCCCGGCCTCCATGGCATATCCGATTCCGTGGCCGGTGCCCGAGTCCGGAACGCCCGTCGCCAGGTCTGCCTTGACGATGTCCCGTCGCGCCAGGGCCGCCCCGCAGCGCTCGCGGGCCCCTTCGACACCAATTCCCTCGTACGACGCCGCCGGATATCCGGTGTAGACCCACAGGAACGAACACATGCGCATCTGCGGTCGGGCTTCACGCAGTACCTGGAATCCGTCGTGGTTGATCAACACGATCTCGCCCGGCCCCAGTTCCTTTACCGGGCAAAAACCCAGGTTCATCAGTGCGATGGACTCCGAGGCAACCATGTAGTCCGAGTCGCGCTCGCCGATCAGCAAGGGCGTGCGCCCCAGCAGGTCTCGGGCAGCCAGGATCCCGTCGTCCGTCAGCAGCAGCATGGAGGACGCCCCTTCGATGTGTTCGAAGACGGACAGAATCCCTTCAACAAAATCCTTGCCCGACTCGATCAGTCTAGCCAGGAGTTCGACCCCGTTGACTCCCGTCTGGCTGGATTCGGTAAAGACCATTCCCTGCTGCAGAAGCCTCTCGGTCAATTCGTCGCGGTTCTCAATGAAGCCAGTCATGGCAAGAGCGTACAGGCCGAAGCGCGAGCGGATCAGCAACGGCTGGGCGTCGGAATCGCTGATGACCCCGATTCCCATCGTGCCTTCCATGGCAGGCACGTCCCCGCCGAACCTGAATTTGAATGATCCCTGGCTGATGTCATGGATTTTCTTTTCGTACCTTCGGCCCTTCAGCGCCATGCCTCCCAACTGGCTGCCAAGATGGGAGTGGTAGTCGGTTCCGAACAGAAGGAATTCCGGACAGTTGGCCCGGGAAACTACGCCGCAGAGTCCGCTCATTTTTTACCGTCCTGTTTCGAGAAGCGCCGAGTACCTGCCGCGATCCGATTTTTTCGGCCGCGTTGATTACGTCAACGGTTGTATTTACCGCACACGAATACCAGTACACAAGGCCGTAGTTGCACCCGCGCTATCATGGCCATGCGGACGCTTGTTCGTGCCTGTAAACATGAAAGTTGAAGCTTCGGGGACATTCGCGGGCGCCGGCTATTTTGTCGCGTCCTGCCGGGTAACCCAGGCCACGGTGTATCGCCCCTTTCCGCCAGTCTTGGATCGATACATTGCTGCATCGGCACGCCCCAATGCGTCATCCGCGTTTCGTGGGGGGCTGTCGAAGATTGCGATGCCGATACTGGCTCCGAAGTCGCTGCCAGGGATGTCAACCTGCAGTGCCTCGATCCGGTCCACCAGGCGCTGGGCAACGTCCTCGGCGGAACTGGCGTCTGCAGGCGACAGAACGATTGCGAACTCGTCCCCGCCGATGCGTGCCGCCAGATCGCCGGCGCGGATCGCTTCTCGCAGCACCTGTGCAACCCGTTGAAGCATCAGGTCCCCGGCGGCATGTCCCGCAACGTCGTTTACCCGTTTGAAATTGTCGAGGTCCAGGAACATGACCGCCAACGCTGTGGCATTGCGGCCGGCGTTGGCAATCTCGCGCTCCAGATGGTCCAGCAGGCCGCGTCGGTTCGGAAGGCGGGTCAGGGCATCGGTGCGGGCGCTCTCGCTCTCGTGGGCCAGCAGTTCCCGCAGTCTGACCGTCACGTTTCTCAACTGATCCCGGTCGCTCCTGAGGAGCGAAGCGATGATACCCAGCGAAAGGTAGATAATCAGGCTGGACACGCCGTCCCAGATCGAACGCAGTTGGTACGTCGCACCGAACAGCGAGTAGTCGGCAATATAGCCTGCCACACCGCTGGTAATGGCGGCGGCGATTGCGGCGGAACTGCCCAGCCGCCAGCCGGCGATGGCGATCGGTATCAGGTAGATGAGGGCCAGTCCGTAATCGGGGCCGGTCGTCAGGTCGATGACGCCGATCGCCGCGGGGGCAATTACCACCAGGCCCACGGCAGAGATCAGCCCCCGCGGAGACAGGTTGGAAATACGGTCGGACAAAAGACCCCCTTGCCGAAAGGGACCTGGAAAACGACTCGGTTGCAGAATGATAGTCCAGCAGAGTTTGGACTGCATATCCAGAATCGTCCGGGCCTGGATGAATACGGGATTTTTCGTTGTCACTGTTGCACGCCGGTGATTCGGCGTGTCCCTTGCCTGGGCACAGCATGGCGCAGAATCCACAGTTCACGCATGCCGGTCGCCCGCGGGAGTAGATCGAGTTGACGGCAGTTGGCATCGGGTGCGTGTGGCATCCCAGGCTGGTGGCCGCCTTGACGAACAGGAGGTCCGCCTTGGACGGGTATGCGGAAAAAGGATGAACCATCGACGGTCTACAGGTAGACCATGCAATGTCCCCACGGCGCGGCGGCGTCCTTCTTCAGGCAGAAATCATAGGATGGCTGGCACTGGGCGTCTTCCTGGCAGGCTGGCCAACAGCTGTTGATCGCGCCGCAAACGAGCCCCGGTCCGCAATCGTCGTTCGCAAGGTCGCATTTGTCGCCTTTCAGCAGTGCGCCAGCGATGCCGCAGGCTGGCCGTCCGCTGACCACGTGGCACTGCGGCGCCTCGGGTCCGCATCCAGCATCCAGCAGGGGGTCGCATGGTCCCCACGGCCAGCAGCCATAGATCGCAGCGTCCGGTGAGGCGCCGCGCCAAGCCCCGCATGTCAGCGGATCTGGGCACTCTGATGTCGTCGAGCACCCCAGCATGCAGAATCCTGGCGCCTGACTCCACTGGAAGGGTGCGCATACACTGCCGGGGCCACAGCCCAACGGGTCCATTGCCATCGGGTTGCACACTCGTGAACATGCGCCTTCCAAACCGCCGGATGAGATACCTCCCAGGCACTCAAGACCGTCTTCGCATTCGTTCGGGGTCATACTGCACGGCTGGCCCATCGACTTTTTAGGCACGTCGCCCGTGGAATCGTCGATCGTGGAATTATCGCTTGTGGAATTATCGCTCGAGGAATTATCGCCCGAGGAATCGTCGGCCGTGGCATCACCGCATGTTGGATCCGGGAACACTTCCATCCAGCTCCATTTGCCGTTCTCGCAACGAAGATAGTTGCAGAAACGGCAGCGGTCGTCACAGCCGCTCGAGCACTGGCGCCCTTCATCGATGCAGGTGGTGCCGTCGGCCGCCATGTAGTCCGGCGGGCATGGTTCGGCATAGGGAATGTCCTGCAAGTCGGCGACATGGTCGCTGTTGCCGATATCCACGCTTGCTTCGAGGCAGATATCCACGCTTGCTTCAAGGCCGATATCCACGGCTGAATCAATACCTGGGTCCTGGGCTACGGTCTCGGGGGCATCCACTTCCAGCACATCGTCAGGGGTAACAAGGTCCGAAGTGCCAAGGCAGGCTGGCAGTCCCATCACGAGAAGTGTTCCAATGACACGTCCGACCATCGTTCCCATGGTTCAGTCCCTGTTAGATCGAGGTCGATCGTACGTATTTCACGAACGTTATTCCACTTCTTGTTCGCGAGGTATCCCTGCTAATAACAAGGGGAATTTTCTTTCAAGACCCCGGGTCAGTCGTTGTCGTGATAGACAAATTTATCGTTGCCATGGGCAGGCGGCAAACGACCCGATTGCGGGTCGGAATGGCCTGCATCGAGTGTGGTTGATGAAATCGATTGACAAACTCAAGTATTCGAATTAGCCTCATATCCAGGCTGAGTGGTGGGTTCTGCAAGATGAGGATGTCCACGAAGGGACGATATGGGCTGAGGGTGATGATCGACCTGGCCGTTCATGAAGGTGGAGGACCGGTGTCGGTCGATACGATCGCCGAACAGCAGGGCATCTCGGCTGCCTATATCCACGTCCTGCTTGCAGGCCTGAAGTCGGCGGGGCTGGTCAGGACCGTTCGGGGGCCAAGTGGTGGTTTGATACTCGCCCGTCGGCCCGCCGAAATCTCGGCGCTGGACATTGTCACCGCACTCGAGGGGCGCATTTCTCCGGTCGATTGTGTCAATGACTCGACGACTTGTTCACGTTCGTCGCAGTGCGCCTCCCGAAGTGTTTGGTGCGAGGTTGCCGGTGCCATCCATGATGCCCTGGAGGGGTTCTCGCTGGACCGACTTGCTGCCAGTCAGGTCGCGATGCAGAACGAGCCACTGATGTACAACATCTGAAACGGAGGACCGATCATGGCACGGATCTACAACGACAACAGTCTCAGTATCGGCAACACGCCGTTGGTGCGCATCCAGCGTATCGCGGCCGGTCTTCCGGCGACGATTCTGGCCAAGATAGAGGGGCGCAACCCGGCGTACTCCGTCAAGTGCCGCGTGGGTGCAGCGATGATCTGGGATGCCGAGAAGAGGGGAATCCTGAAGCCGGGATCCAGGGACGTGACAATTGTCGAGCCGACCAGTGGCAATACCGGG
This sequence comes from uncultured Myxococcales bacterium, assembly GCA_903936705.1. Classification (GTDB taxonomy): domain Bacteria; phylum Myxococcota_A; class UBA9042; order DTJE01; family DTJE01; genus CAIZWN01. The sequence goes on along the minus strand of CAIZWN010000017.1, from coordinate 45,481 downwards.
ATCGCCCTGGGTTATGTCGCCGCCTCGCGCGGATACCCCTTGATTCTGACGATGCCCGAGACGATGTCGCTGGAGCGCCGCAAGATGCTGGCTGCCTTCGGTGCATCGCTGGTCCTGACCGAGGGGCCGAAGGGAATGAAGGGCGCGATTGCCAAGGCCGAGGAGATTGTTGCCTCGGACCCGTCACGCCACTTCATGCCCCAGCAGTTCAAGAACCCGGCCAATCCCGAGATCCACTTTCAGACGACCGGCCCCGAGATCTGGGTCGATACCGATGGTGCAATTGACATCCTGGTGGCCGGCGTTGGGACCGGCGGCACAATCACCGGCATTAGTCGCTACATCAAACAGTTCCAGAAAAAGGCCATCCGTAGCGTGGCGGTCGAACCGATCCACTCGCCGATACTGACCCAGATTCGCAGCGGCCTTGAACCTGTTCCTGGGCCCCACAAGATTCAGGGTATAGGTGCCGGATTCAAGCCTGACGTGCTTGACCTGGACCTGGTGGACCAGATCGAGACCGTGTCGAACGACGAGGCTATCGAGTACGCCCGACGCCTGCACCTTGAGGAGGGAATTACCAGCGGGATCTCCGGCGGTGCGGCGCTGGCGGCGGCGATTCGTCAGGCGAAGGACCCGGCAAATGCGGGGAAGTTGATAGTCGTAATCCTCCCTGATTCGGGCGAGCGTTATCTTAGTTCGATCCTGTTCGAGGAAGCGCCCAAGGCATAGGTTTCAGTCGTTAATTGCTGCAGCCACGCGTGAATAACTAGTCTTCAGCATCACTGATCCCGTACTTGGCCAACTTGTAGCGCAGCGAACGGAAAGATATTCGCAGAAGGTCCGCAGCATCCTTGCGCACGCCATTCGTCCGCCTGAGGGCATTCAGAAGAATGCGTCGCTCGATGTCGGCAAGACGGCCCTCGATGTCCAGCCCATCGGCGGGGACGCTGGAGACATCGTCGTGACGGCCCATATCACCGCCATCTGCACGCAGATTCTCGGGAAGATCCTCGGGGACGATGATCGGGCTGGTAGCAAATGTCGCAGCATGCTCGATGATGTTTTCCAGTTCCCGGACGTTGCCCTGGAAACGGTGTGCCATCAGGATTTCCATCGCCTCGGGTGACACGCCGTTCAGGCTGCGGCCCAGGGCCTTCCTGTACTTCTCCAGGAAGTGGTGGATCAGGTACGGGATGTCCTCGGATCGTTCGCGCAGTGGCGGCATGTGAATGCGAATCACGTTAAGTCGGAAATACAGGTCTTCGCGGAATGCCCCCTTTTCGACCTCGGAGCCCAGTTCCTTGTTGGTCGCTGCCACTACCCGGACGTCGACGGCAACCTCCTGGACTCCGCCGACCATACGGATCTTGTGTTCCTGCAGAAAACGCAATAATTTCACTTGCATGGGCAGCGACAGCTCGCCGATTTCGTCCAGGAACACCGTTCCCCCGCTGGAGGATTCGATCAGGCCGTGACGCGTCGCGTGGGCGCCAGTGAACGATCCCTTCACGTGGCCGAACAGTTCGGATTCCATAAGGCTGTCGGGAATGGCTCCGCAATTGACGACAATGAACGGCTTGTCCTTGCGAGGTGAATTGAAGTGGATGGCCCGTGCGACCAGTTCCTTTCCGGTGCCTGACTCCCCTGTGATCAGGACCGAGGTCTTCGTTGGAGCAACTCGCATGATGCGTTCAAAGACCAGTTGCATCTTCGAGGTCCTTCCGACGATGGCGTCGAACCGGTAGCGCTGCGAAAGTTCCTTGCGAAGACGGATGTTTTCCAGCGAAAGGTTCCGTTTTTCCAGGGCCTTCTCGATCGTGATGCTGATCTCTTCCAGTTTGAACGGCTTTCCTACGTAGTCGAAAGCGCCTCGTCGCATCGCATCGATCGCGGTCTCGACCGTCGAGAATGCGGTCATCAGAATGACCTCGATATGCGGCCGGCTTTCCTTGACGTAGGACAGGACATCAAGCCCCGAACGTCGGCCCAGTTTCAGGTCGGTCAGGACCAGGTCAAAGTCGGCGTCATCGCTCGCCAGTAAACGCAGCGCCTTGTCTCCGTCGTCGATGGCTACGACGTCATGACCGCTCTTGTGAAGGAACATTACGAGTACTTCCCGAAGGGATGGGTCGTCCTCGACTACCAGAATCTGAGCCATCAGACCTCCATCCACAAAACCGCCGCCAGGAGGATACCACGGAAAGTTCCAGCTTTCGGTTGACGCGATGTTTTGCGCAGCAGCGAAGCGTGATTGCAGCCAGGTCAATAAGATTACTTTAACGACCCCTTTGCAATATCAACCCTTTCCGTTGCAGCTCCGCTTTGCTCATTATGCTATGATCCCGTTCGAAATAGGGGGTATATCGTTAGCATCAGGCTGGACCTTCGCCAGATTGTCGACGTGCTTTCCGATGCGCTGGACCTGGTCGGTGTCGACGACGTGTTTCATGGCAAGCGTGTCGCCTACATGGCGCGTACAGCGGGGGTTGTGCTGGGCCTTGATGCGGCGGGACTTGATGACCTGTTGCATGCCGGCCTGTTCCATGACTGCGGGGTTTCGACGACACGCGAGCACAGTGTCATAGTCGCAGGCTTAGACAGTAAAGACGACGAGGCGCACTGTTTGCGGGGCGAGGTGCTGGTGGCGTCGTTTCAGCCGTTGGCTCACCTGGCCTCGGTCGTTCGGTGGCATCACACCGATGCCGTGGACCTTGAATTGATCGATCTGCCAGATCGCACGCGGCTGCTGGCTAACATGGTATTCCTGGCCGACCGTGTCGATGTGATGCTGTTCAACTCGCCCGAGGAGGATCTGCTGCTGGCGAGGGTGCCGATTCTGGAAATGGTACGTCAGCAGCGCGGCATCCGTTTCAGGGCTGACATCATGGACGCATTTCTGGCAGCCGCATCGAACGAGGCGTTCTGGCTGACACTCGAGCCTCGGGCGCTCGGGTTGTATATCGGACATCTGGCGCGCAATCTGGCGAATCGGGAAATGTCGGTTACCGAACTGCGGCAATTGGCCTTTGTGTTCGCGACGATCGTGGATGCCAAGAGCCCGTTTACAGCCGAACACTCGTGGCGCGTGGCGTCGGTTGCCCGGCGATTGGCAGCGGCGGCGCAACTGGATGACGAGCGGCAGGGACTGGTCGAGGTCGCTGCGCTGTTGCACGACATCGGTAAATTACGCGTGCCCGATCACATCCTGGAAAAGCCGGGCACGTTGAACGGCCCCGAGCGAATGAGAATAACCCGTCACGCCTTCGACACCTGGCAGATCCTTTCGCGAATAGACGGCTTCGAGGAAATGGCGCAGTGGGCCGCGTATCATCACGAGTGGGTCTGCGGTGGCGGCTATCCATTTGGAATCAGCGGCAAAGGCCTGGTGCGTGAGGCAAGGTTGGTTGCCGTGGCCGACGTGTTCCAGGCGTTGCGACAGGATCGCCCATATCGCGGGCGCATGTCGGTCGATACCGCCCTGGGAATAGTCGATTCGATGGTCTCGCAAGGTAAACTGGATGCCGACGTGGTGTCCCTGCTGCACCTCGATATCATCGGCTGCGAGGCGGCCGCGACCGGCACCCAGGAGCCTTTTCTCGGGATGTAGCCCTGGCCGATTACGGCGTACACGCCAATGAACATTATTATTGCCATCGGCGCAAGCTACGGATAGAATAATGGCCATTATGGCGCGAAAGACTACAATTTAGCTGCCCATTCTTGAACGCCTGCTGCAGGAGTTGGGGGGAAATATCCGGTTGGCGCGGCTGAGGCGGCGACTGTCCGCTCAGTTGGTGGCCGAGCGCGCCGGTATGTCCCGAACGACTCTTCGCGCTGTTGAACACGGCGAGGCTGGCGTCACACTCGGGGCATACGCGAACGTCCTTCACTGCCTGGGCCTTGAAAAGGATCTGGCGCTGGTTGCGCGTGATGACGTGCTTGGTCGCAAGTTGCAGGATGCCGGGCTCCCGACAAGGGCGCGCGCACCGGCAAGGAAGCCTTTATGAGTCATGACACTGCTGCAACGCAGCGATGGGGATGATTATTCATCGGGGGTCAGCTATCTGGATCTGGCTGAACTGATTATACAATCGGGACATCAGGTCGAGCGCGACCTGGAGGAACTGTGGCGACGCATCGTCTTCTTCATCTGCATTTCAAACACTGACGATCATTTGCGAAATCATGGATTTCTTCTGACTCGGCAGGGATGGAGGCTCGCCCCGGCTTACGATGTGAACCCGACACCTCACGGCAATGGATTGCATCTCAACATCTCGGAAACTGACAATTCGCAGGACCTGGATCTTGCATTGAAAGTCGCGCCATATTTCCGAGTCAAACACACGCAAGCCCTGGAAATCGTCAAAGACAGCGTGTCGGTTGTCGCGAACTGGCGGACAGTTGCGAAGTCGCTTGGAATCGGACGCGACGAGCAGGAACGAATGGCATCCGCATTTGATCATGCGCACTATGGAACGACGGTCAGCAAATGACCATGACGATCGAGCTGTGCGGGTGGATCATTTTCCGGTGGCCGGGAACAAAATCCGCGAATCAGTGCCAGCAGGAACAAGAGCGCAGATGCCAGGGGCCAGGGGAATACTGGAATTTCGCCTGACGAACACCCACCCCCCGACTTGCCGGTGCCATCGGGGTTGCTGACCGGATCGGCATCGGAACTGACGAAACTACGAACAATACTTCCGGGTCGGCATCAGGGTCGCCGGAATCGTATCACTGTTTGCCTTGAACCTGTTGCCAGCGCCGATCCCCGCGCAGGAAGAGGTCGATCAATCTAGCCGCCTCACGACCTTCGCGGATGGCCCACACCACCAGCGAAGCCCCTCGCCTGGCGTCACCTGCCGCGAAAAGACCAGGCACAGCCGTTCGATAGGATGCGTCGGTGGTCACGGCGGCCAAACCTTCACTGGCCAGGCCCAGTTCCTCCAGCAGTCCGTTGGTCTGCGGGCCGACAAACCCCATGGCCAGAAGGACCAGGTCGGTTTCGAGGACGAAATCGCTGCCGGGGATCTCGACGGGTCGAGGACGTCCGCCTGGTCCCTGCTGCCAATCTACCCTGACGGCGCGAAGTCCCTCGACATGGCTCTCGCCCACGAACGACTTGGTCAAGACCGACCATTCCCGCGAACATCCCTCCTCGTGGGAGTGGCTGGTGCGAAGGACCTGCGGCCACCGAGGCCAGCGCGTCGCGTCGGTCCTGTGTTCGGGTGGTCGGGGCATGATCTCTATCTGGTGCACCGAAAGCGCTCCCTGGCGGATAGCCGTGCCAGCGCAGTCAGAACCTGTGTCCCCTCCGCCGATGACAAGCACGTTGCGGCCCTCGGCAAGAATGCGCTGTTCTTCAGGGATGGAATCACCGGCGCAGATCCGATTCTGTTGCTCCAGGTACTCCATCGCCGGGTGGATCCCGGCCAACGAACGCCCCGGAACGTCCAGGTTGCGTGGCCGGGGCGCACCCGATGCCAGCAGAACTGCATCGTGACGCATCAGTTCGGCCGCCGGCAGATCCTTGCCAGCCTCGATGCCGCACTGAAACTCGACGCCTTCTGCCCGCAGTTGGTCCAGTCGCCGGTCAAGGACATGCTTTTCCAGTTTGAAATCCGGGATCCCATATCGCAGCAACCCGCCAGGCCTATCGGCGCGCTCGAACACCGTCACGGAGTGCCCAGCCCTGCGCAACTGCTGCGCCGCGGCCAGTCCTGCCGGTCCAGATCCGACGATGGCAACCTTGAAACCGGTCTCCTCGACAGGCAGTACCGGCCGGATCCATCCCTTCTCGAAACCACGATCTGCAATGTCCTTCTCGATCGCCTTGATCGACACCGGTTCGTCGATGATCCCCAGCACGCAAGCGCTTTCGCACGGTGCTGGGCACAGCCGGCCGGTGAATTCCGGAAAGTTGTTGGTCCCGTGCAGCGCCTTCAGTGCCTCGCGCCGGCGGTGACGAAACGCCAGGTCGTTGAAGTCGGGAATCAGGTTCTGCAGCGGGCAGCCGAAACTGCTTTGGCAGAAGGGCACGCCGCAGTCCATGCAACGCGCGCCCTGGCTGCGGATCGCCTCGACGTGCAACGGTTCCTGCAGTTCCAGCCAGTCCGAAACGCGCGCCTGGACCGGGCGATACCTCGGGTCCTGGCGGCGGACTGCAATAAATCCCTTGGGATCGCCCATTGTCCTACCCTCGCGTGGCGGTTGCCGGCAGACCGGACGGCTTCGGCATCAGCCCGGCATCTTCCCGCTCTTCCAGGACCTTGCGGTACTCGGCCGAGATGACCTTGACGAAGCGCGCCAGCGATTCATCCCATGTGTCCAGCAGCCCGATCGCGCGGGCACTGCCTGTGTGCAAAACATGAGCCTCGATCATCTTGCGCAGCAACTCTCGGTCGGCCGTGGTCTCTACCGGTCCGACCTCGACCAGGGAACGGTTGACCCTGCGTTCGAAGCCTGAATCCCGGTCGTGCACGAAGGCCAATCCGCCACTCATGCCGGCAGCGAAGTTGCGACCGGTGCGCCCCAGCACGACAACCACACCGCCAGTCATGTACTCGCATCCGTGATCGCCGATTCCCTCGACCACCACGGTTGCGCCGCTGTTGCGCACCGCGAAGCGCTCGCCAGCCACCCCTCGCAGGTAGACCTCGCCCCCGGTGGCGCCGTACAGGGCGACGTTCCCCACCAGGCAGGTCTCGCCCGGATCGAACTTGGCTTCCCGGTGTGGCACAACGGCGATGCGTCCTCCCGACATGCCCTTCCCGAGGTAATCGTTTGCCTCGCCCTCCAGCACCAGCGCCACGCCGTCCACGCACCATGCCCCGAACGACTGGCCTGCCGACCCCTTCAGCCTGACTACGATCGTTTCGGCCGGAAGTCCGGCCGGTCCGAAGCGGCGAGCAATCTCGCCCGACAGCATGGCTCCAACTGCACGGTCAACGTTCCGGATCGGCATCTCGATATCGACTTTCTGGCCGCGTTCAATGGCTGGGGCAGCCAGCTCGATCAGGCGATGATCCAGCAGGTCGGCCATGAAGGGCGAGATCGCGTCAGGGCACGAACCGACCGGCTTGGCCACCGGTTGTGTCTCCATGGCGATCATGGCCGAAAGGTCAAGCATGCTCGCCTTGAAGTTGGTGACGTTCTGGCGCTGCTTCAGGCGATCGACGCGCCCGACCATTTCCTCGACTGTTCTGAAGCCAAGTTGTGCCATGATTTCGCGCAGTTCATCGGCCACGAATGTCAGGAATGTAACGACGTCCTCGGCTCGTCCCGTAAAGTTCTTTCGCAACAGCGGATCCTGCGTGGCGATTCCCACCGGGCACGTGTTCAGGTGGCACTTGCGCATCATCAGGCAACCCATTGAAACCAGCGGCGCCGTCGCGAAACCGAATTCCTCGGCGCCCAGCAGGGCCGCAATCGCGACGTCACGTCCGGTTCTCAACTGCCCGTCGGTCTCGACGCGAACCCGCTTGCGCAGCCCGTTTCGAACCAGTGTCTGGTGCGTCTCGGACACGCCCAGTTCCCACGGCAGGCCCGCGTGCTTGATGGATGTCAGCGGGGACGCGCCGGTACCGCCGACCTCTCCACTGATTACGACCTTGTCGGCAAAAGCCTTTGCGACCCCGGCAGCAACGGTGCCGACGCCAACCTCGGATACCAGCTTGACCGAAACTGCCGCCTTGGGGTTGACGCACTTCAGGTCGTAGATCAGCTGGGCCAGGTCCTCGATCGAATAGATGTCGTGGTGCGGCGGGGGGGAAATCAGCGATACCCCTGGGGTCGAATGGCGGGTCCGGGCGATGACGTCATCGACCTTGTGGCCCGGAAGTTGGCCGCCCTCGCCGGGCTTTGCCCCCTGGCTGATCTTGATCTGCAACTCGCGGGCGTTGACCAGGTAATGGGTGGTCACCCCGAACCTGGCCGATGCGACCTGCTTGATCGAACTGTTCAGGCTGGAACCGTCCTCGCGGGTTGCAAAGCGTGCCGGATCCTCGCCGCCCTCGCCGGTATTACTCTTGCCGCCGATCCGGTTCATTGCCTCGGCCAGGGCCTCGTGGGCCTCCTTGCCTATCGATCCGTACGACATGGCTCCGGTGCAAAAGCGGCGGACGATCGTGGACGAAGGTTCGACCTCGTCCAGCGGTACAGCCTCGCAGGGAACGAATTCAAGCAATCCGCGAAGCGTCGTTCCGGCATTCTCGCCGTCTACCCATTGGCAGAACTCCTTGAAGGCCACTCGGTCCCGATCCCGGACCGCCTGTTGCAGCTTGGCAATGGCCTCCGGGTTCCAGGAGTGGCGTTCCTCTTGCGACCGGTAGTGGTACTCGCCACCCGGATCCAGCCGGCGCAAGGTGCGCGGCTGGCGCGTGAATGCCTTCTTGTGCCGGCGCAGCGTTTCCTCGCCCAGTTCCAGCAGGCCGATCCCGCCGATGCGAGATGGCAATCCGGTGAAGAAGCGGTCCACCAGTTCCGAACCCAGCCCGACGGCCTCCATGGCCTGTGCGCCCAGGTAGGATCGAACCGACGTGATGCCCAGCTTCGAGAATATCTTCAGCAGCCCCTTGTCGATTGCCTTGATGTACTTGGCCTGCGCCGTCTCGGCGTCGATGCCTTCCGGCAGATAGCCTTCGTCCGCCAGGTCAGTCAACGTCTCGAATGCCAGGAACGGGTTGATGGTCCCTGCTCCAAAGGCCAGCAAACAGGCTACATGGTGCACCTCACGGGCCTCGCCTGTTTCCACGATCAGACCGACGTCGGTACGGGTCGATTCGCGTATCAGGTGATGGTGAACCGCAGCGGTGGCCAGAAGGCTTGGAATGGGTGCAAACTCGGCGTTGATGCCTCGGTCCGACAGAATCAGCAGCCGGAAACCTTCCCGTACCGCTTGCGAGGCATGTTCGCACAGGGCGTCAAGCGCGGGCCCCAAACCCTTGGGCCCGTCGGCCGCGCGAAACAGCGCAGGCAGAGTTATGGACGCAAACCTGCCGCCCTCCAGCGACCTGATCTTCTCCAGGTCGTGGTTGGTAAGAATTGGCCGTGCGACCTTGATGCGCTTGGCGTGCTCGGGCTTTTCGTCCAGCAGGTTCCCTTCGGGCCCGATATGGGTCGCCAGGCTCATCACCATCTGCTCGCGGATCGCGTCGATGGGCGGGTTTGTGACCTGCGAGAACAGTTGACGAAGGTACTTGAACAGCAGTTGTGGACGGTCCGACAGCACGGCCAGCGGCGTGTCGTTCCCCATCGATCCGATGGCCTCGTCGGCAGTCACGGCCATCGGGGTCAGGACCATCCGCAGTTCCTCGGTCGTGTATCCGAACGCCGCCTGGCGCTTTCGCAGGCTTGCGTGGTCGGGCTGGGCGACGCTCAGCGGCGGAGGCAGGTCGTCCAGGTTGATGCGATGGGTCGCCAGCCACTGCCGATAGGGCTTGCGGGAAGCAACCGACGCCTTCAGTTTGTCGTTGCGAATCAGGCGTCCCTCGACGGTATCCACCAGGATCATCTCGCCCGGGCGCAACCGGTCTTGCGACACGATGTCCTCGGGGGGTATTGGCAGCGCGCCGGTCTCGCTGGACAGGACCGCAAGACCGCCGCGGGTCAGAGTCCAGCGCGCTGGACGCAGCCCGTTCGGATCCAGGGTGGCCCCCACGACACGCCCGTCCGTGAAGATCAAGGCCGCCGGCCCGTCCCAGGGGCCGACAATCTCGTTGTGATAGTCGTAGAACGCCCGCAGATCGATGTCCATGTGCGGATTGCCGGCCCAGGCCTCGGGCACCAGCATCATCATTGCGTGCGGCAGGGAACGCCCCCCCATCACCAGAAACTCGATTGCCGCATCCAGTGATGCCGAATCGCTGGCCCCTGTTGGGAGGATTGGGAAAAGCTTCTTCAGGTCCGGCCCGAACAGGTCGGACGAAAGATTACCCTCGCGGGCCCGCATCCACATCACATTGCCGCGCAGCGTATTGATTTCGCCGTTGTGGCAAAGGTACCGGTACGGGTGTGCCAGGCGCCAGGAAGGGAAGGTATTCGTCGAGAACCGGTCATGCACAACCGCGATGGCGCTGGTCACGCGCGGATCAGGCAGGTCCAGGTAGAACAGCGGAATCTGGCGGGGCAGCAGCAGCCCCTTGTAGACAATTGTCGTTGGCGACAGGCTTACGACGTAGAACTGGTCGCTGTCGGCCAGGCCCGAGCGACGGATGGCTTCTTCCGTGCGCTTGCGTGCCGCGAACAGGTGACGCTCGAAAATCTCGGGCGGGAAGCCGTTTCGCCCTATGAAACATTGGCGGATCATCGGCATACAGTCGCGCGCCGCGTCGCCAACACGGGACGGATCGACGGGGACGTCGCGCCATCCCAGGAATGGCAGGCTCTCGTCGGCGACCAGGCGCACGAACATGCCCTCGCAAGCGGCACGTCGGACGGGGTCACGCGGCAGGAACAGCATTCCGACGGCGTAGTCGCCCGCCTGCGGCAGCCTCAATCCAGTCTCGGCACAGACCTCTTCCAGGAAGTCGTGCGGCACCTGGATCAGCAGGCCTGCGCCGTCGCCGGTGCACGGATCCGATCCGCACGCGCCGCGATGGCCCATGTTCTCGAGGATGCACAGCCCCTTTTCGAGAACGTCGTGCGACCGGCTGCCGTCGATGCGGGCCACGAAACCCAGTCCGCATGCGTCGTGGTCGTACGAGGGGTCGTACAGGCTTCGTTGCTTTGACACCAGAACCGGGGTTGTTGGTTCGTTCATGAGTTCCTAGGGTCCGCTTCCGGCCAATTCTGTCAACGTATACGGCCGGATGGGGCCTTCATTCGAGGGGTTGGGATGTCCTTGCAAATCATGGCCCATGATGCACCCGGGAACCTGAACCTGCAATCCCTAGCGTCCCAATAGCGAAAGGCCGAACTTTCGGCGCAGGATCCAGTCGGTTGCCTCCAAAGGCAGCAGCCAGGAAAGCGCAGGCAGTAGAAATGACTTTGGCCCGTGCCCGATTACGTGGGGCGGGCGTCGTCGCAGCAGGGCATCGACCGTTCGGCGTGCGAAGACATCCGTGTCCATCGCGCCATCCTGGCTTGTCATGGCGCGTTGCTCGATGAAATCGCGGATGGGCTGATAGGGCGAATCCGCCTGGTCCAGTCCGGTCACGGATTTCGATGCCGTGTCACCGAATCGCGAGGAAACGTACCCGGGGCGCAACGTGACCACTCGGATGCCCAACGGTTCCAGTTCCAGACGCATCGCGTCGGACAGGGCATGCAGGGCAGCCTTCGAGGCGCAGTACGCACCGGCAAACGGGGTGGTCAGGACCGCCGAGATGCTTCCGACATTCACGATCAGCCCCTGCTTGCGAGCGATCATGGAGGTTGCGACTGCCTGCGCGACGGCCAGGGCGCCGAACACGTTGGTCTCGAACTGTCGTCGCAGCTCGGACGCGGGCTCGTGAAGTATGGGACCCATCAGCCCGTACCCAGCGTTGTTGACCAGGACGTCTATTCGCCCGGCACGACGCAGGACCTCGTGCACCGTGGTGTCGATGGAGTGGGCGTCGGTAACGTCCAGCGGCAGCGTCTCGATCCCCGGCTGGTCCAGCCCATCGACCATTTCCGGTCTTCTTGCAGTCGCGAAGACGCGATGGCCGCGCCGCGAGTACTCCAGTGCCAGCGCCTTCCCGATGCCGGATGAACATCCGGTGATGAAAACTACCGGTGCGTTTGATTGCATTACCACCCCCCTTGGCGGATCGAGTGTAAGAGTGTAAGACACATCAACCACAAAACGTCATCGTTATCCAGGTATCACAGAGGCTGAACCCGTTACTCTGGCCGTCGAAATCCTGGCTCCCACGACCTCATTCTTCGAAATTCCGGGAAATTTCGCACCTGACGCCTTTTTGCGAACGCAGTTGTCCCTCAACCGGTGAAAGCCGGGGGCGCAATGGGGCTGAGGTGGGAGGGGCTTGTGTCCATCGTCAAGGCCGAAGGCGAAGCCTGTGCAGGCGCCGGCGGGATGCCGCTGGAGGAGTTTCTCGAGTCGGACGCGAGGGAGTAGCTGCCGTCCAATGCCGCGAACAGCTAACGCCAGGGCACCGGCGAGGACCCATGACTGCATCGCTATTCCCGTGCGGCGTTACGTGGCGGGGAAAAGGCCGTGGTGTGGGGGGGGTAAAATGCTTGTTCCTGAAGCGACGCCGTGGGTAGACTAGCGGCAGGCTTCATTTTTCGGGGGTGGGTTTGGAGACCATGTCCATTCGAACGTGCATCGCACCGATCGTATTTCTGACGCTTCTGATCATCGTCTGCTGTGAAAACGACGGGGGAACCGCAGCATCAGTAAAGGCTTCCGATTACAGCGGGACGTGGAGCGGCACCTGTTCCGTGTCCGGAGCGCAGACCGTCGTAGACGTTCCCTTCCAGTTCGACAACCTGGCCTGGTCCGACCAGAGCGGCCTTGTGGCCGGAGCCGTGGAGTCGCAGTTCGTAGCGGGCGCCTTCGCGGGAACGGTCGATGCCTCGGGCCAGGTGGTCGGGATCGTGGACAATTCGGTCGATGGCACGATGTGGACCGCGATTCTGGCGAGGACCGGCGACGGGATCTCGGTCGACCTCCAAAATGATGAACTGGCAGTCACGGGCCAGGCAGTGGCCGTCGCGCCGGCCAACTCGGGCGGCTACAAGACCACGGTCAAGAACGGGACCAGCGAGCAGATCAGCCTAGGCCTCTACACGAAGCGCATCGGGAAAGACTTCCTCGAAGAAGACGTGAAGGTCGCGCCCGGCGAGTCGTACACGTATGAAACCGGCGGGTGGTGCCCCATGGGGTTCCCGCCTTACGGGTCCTTCGCGCCCACGGATTGCTGGGGCACGGCCCAGGAATACAGGCTGTGGTTCTGGTGCTGCTGCCGCAGTTCGTCCTGGGAGGTCCGGCCAGTCCCGGTCAAAGTCGATGGCTATACCTACAAGAACTCGATCGTGAAGTTGTAGTCACGGGAATCCCAAGGATGCCGGGCTGGATTCCGTCCCCCGCCTCCACTGACCGAATAACCACCGGTTTCTGGTCACGTTTCGACGTATCGATCTGCCGTTTATGTCTGTCATGGGATTCTCCTTCCAGCGTTGCCGGCGGCCGCATCGTGCGGCCCCTATAAAACCCTACACGGCAAACCTTAAGCAGGCCTGACGACGGACAACTGCACCTCCTGGGCTTTGCGTAAGGTTTGCTAAAGGAGTGCGTGCTATAAGAGGCTCATGGGTATCGTCCTCCTCATCGAAGATGACGAAGCGCTGGGCCGGCAGATCGTGGCCCACCTTGAGGAAGCTGGGTTTCCGGCCATCTGGTGGCGGCGCGGGCGCACCGCTGGACCTTTTGCGGGAGGCCGGCCAGGACGAACTGGGAGAATTGTCGCGGGCACTGGTTGATTCAGCCAAGACGATCCAACGTCAGCGGCGGGAACGTCGCGGTTGTGCTGGAGGCCGAGGAAGACTGGTTCGTGCTGCGCGTGGCCGACGACGGCCCTGGGCTGACGCAGGAGGAGTGCCTGCGTGTCATGCAGCGTGGCGAGCAGGGTGACGCGGCCCGCTCGCGCGGTTCGGCCGGAAGCGGACTCGGGCTCTCCATCGTAGCCCGCGTCGCACAGTTCCAGGGGTGGAGTTTCGTGCTGAAGCCCGGGGAGACTGGGGGGCTTGTTGCCGAACTGCGCGGTCCCCTGGAAGCGACGGCTTGACACCTCCAGCACAGGGAGTAGCCTGAGGCCCGTCGGAAAGTTGCGCGGCCCGCCTGGGACCGGGCGAACGATCGCCGACAGGGTGGGTCTGGCTTGCGGCGACTCTGCAGATGACGATCACCATACGCCGATACATAGGAGTGCTGCTGCTGATGGTGGGGTGCGGCCAGCAGGACGACCGGTTGCTGCACGTCAACGTGCTGTTTGCCACGGGTGGAATCGGGGATCGTTCCTACTGCGACGACGTGTATGCGGGCCTGGTGCGCGCCAGTCTGGACACGGATTTCCACCTGACCACCAGGTCCCCCAGCGGCCGCGCCGAGGCGGCAAGCATCTTTTCCGAATGGACCGACGGCCCTATGCAGGATCCCGAGCTGATCTTCACGATGGCCGTGCTTCCGGAAAGCGGAACGCGATGCCAGTTCGGCGGACGGCATGTTGTGGAACTTGACGGCAACGACGGCCCCTGTCCCGGCCTCAAGACCGTCTCGTATCGCTCGTTCGCGCCCTCGTTTCTGGCCGGGGTAGCCGCCGTCGCCGTCTCGCCGCGCAGGAAGGCATCGGTGATCGGGGGGATGGACATCAAGATCGTGAACGAGTTCGTCCGCGGCTTTGTCGCCGGCGTTACCTTTGCCGGTGGAACCGTTGTCGACATCGAGTATCTCTCGACGACTCAGGTCGGCTTTGCCAGCCCCGATCAGGCCCGCGCCGTGGCCGAAAGGATGTTCGCCGACGCCGATGTGGTGTTTCCTGTGGCGGGCGGATCGGGGATGGGCGTGTTCGAGGCGGCCAGGGAGGCCCCGGGACGGTACGCGTTCGGCATGGACGTTGATCAATCGTGGCTTGGCCGTGGCGTGATCGTCGGCTCGGTGGTCAGAAGGCTCGACCTGTCCGTGACCCAGGCGATCCACGAAGAAGCGGCCGGCGAATTCGTCGAGGGTTCAATGTCGCTGGGCCTCGGTGAAGGTGGGACGGACCTGGTCGTGAACGAAGTCTTTGCCGACCGTGTTGCGGCCCTGGTTGCAGCGGCGCGTGACGAAGCCGTTGCCCAGGAAACGCGGGATCTTGCGGAGCAATCGCAATGAGGCCGGGATGCCTGGCGCTGGTCGCCACGTTGGCCCTGGTGCTGGGAGGCTGTTCCTCGGACGCCCCGTTGCGCGTCGGCGTGCTTTTGCCCCTTTCTGGTTCAGGCGACGTGGGCTGGCGCGAGCCGCTGGAATTCGCCCTGGACAACATCAACCGTAACGGTGGCACGGCGGGGCGCCCCATCGAGCTTGTTTACAGCGACACGGCCAAGGGCGATCTGCAGGAACTGTCGGCGAGGTTCCTCGACGACGATTCGATCGTCGCGGTAATCGGGCCGGACATCTCCAGCGGCCTGCAGGAAATCGCTGGCCGCTTTGTCCAGACGAAGAAGCCGCTGGTTTCGCCGTCGGCGACCGCGGGCGACATCTTCCGCGCCTTTGGCGGGCAGCGCTTTATCTGGCGCACGGTCGAGTCCGACATCGCCCAGGTGCAGACCATGCTGCTGCTGGGCACAAGGGGCGGCGTCAGGAATGTGGCGCTCATCGCCTCCGCGGATACGTACGGTTCCACGTTCTTCGACTGGTTCGGCTTCTTTGCCACCGAACTGGCGCTTGATGTCTCCGGGCTGGTCAGCTGCGACGCCAGCGACGCCGATTGTGGTCCCTGCGTGTCCCAGGCGCTTGCCGCGCAGCCCGAGGTGCTTTTTGTGGCGTCGTCGTTGCCGAGCGTGATCGAATGCATCACGCGTTCGGCGCGCGCAGCGGCGCCATCGACCCGCCTCTTCTTCAGCGATTCAGCCAACTACCCCCAATTTATCGCCGATCTGGGCGAGCTCGCCGAGGGGCTGGAGGGCACCGCGCCAGCCCCCGACCCCGAAAGCGGTTTCGAGGTTGCCTACCAGGTCACTTTCGGTCACCGACCGCCCCCGTATGCGGCCAGTGGATATGACGCGCTCTCCCTGGTTGCCTACGGCCTCGAGAAAAGCGGCGGGCGTGGAGGCGAGCCGCTGGCCGATGCGATGGCCGAGGTCGTGGAGGCGCGCGGCATCGACACGGGCTGGGATCGGCAGGGGATCGGCGATGCGCTGGCGGCGATCCGCAGCGGGCATCTGCCCAACGTCAGCGGCGCTGCCGGCCCGCTGGACTTCGACCCGGATCTCCACACCGAGCCGATCTCATCGACCTATGGCCACTGGCGCATCGACACCGGGGAGTACGTAATCGTCGAGTTCGTCTCGTCCGGCGATTCGGCGCGCGCCACGTCGCTGGCACGCAGTTTTGCCTCGCTTAATCACCTGCAGGCGCTGGACGACACCGGCAGCTACAAGCCCGGGCCGAAGGCGTCAACGTGGGCGCTGGTTGCGGCCATCTCCAGCGGCTGGGAGAACTACCGACACCAGGCGGATGCCCTGGCGCAGTACCAGGCATTGCGCGCGAACGGGATCCCCGACGATCACATCATCCTGGTCCTCGCCGATGACCTCGCCACCAACCCCTTGAATTCCGAGCCTGGCGTGGTGCGGAACGTGGCCGGTGGTCCGAATCTTTACGCCGATGCCCGGATCGACTACCGGCTTGCCCAGTTGAACGCCGGCGATCTGCTGGACATTCTTGCCGGCCGGAACAGCGCATTGTTGCCGACGGTTATCGAGAGCACGGCGAACGACAACGTTTACGCCTTCTTCGTTGGTCACGGGAATCCTGAGGGAATGCTGGTCGGGGGCCGCAAAGCCGGCCAGACCCAGCAATCAGGCCTGACCGTCGTCCTTCCACAGGACCTTGCCGATACTGTACAGACGATGTTCGACGAGTCGCGATATCGCCGCCTTTTTGTCGCCGTCGAGACCTGCCATGGGGGCATCATGGGCACGCAGTTGAATTCGCCCGGGGCCGTGCTCTTTGCAGGGGCCAACCCTTCCGAGAGTTCCTTGGGCGCCAACTACGACAAGGACCTCAAGTCCTGGCTGGCCGATCAGTTCGCCTACCAGCTTTTCGTCCAGGGGGCCACGACTCCATCGCCCACGCTGGATGCGCTTTATCAAAGGCTCTATCAGACCGTCGGCGGTTCCCACGTGACGGTCTACAACAGCGGTCAGTTTGGCGAGCTGGACACCGTGGCGCTGCAGGAGTTCCTGGAGTAGGCGCTTCATTACCGGCTGGCGCGTGTCAGTCGCAGCAGCGATGGTCATCATGCACGATGACCCGTGATTCCACGTCCCTCGCACGATGCAAACGTGTTATCGCTGACGAGTATCGGTGGCGTCTACAGATTCACGCAGCTTCTGGTGGGCGTTTACAACTTTCAGCGAACGGCCCGCAATCAAGGCAACTGGCAGACACCCTTGCCCTTGCAGACGTAGCCCGTGGAACAGATCGTGGAATACTGCCAGTAGGGGCAGACCGCGTAGTAGTCATTCGGATCGGTGTCGCACAGCAGGACCTGGTCCGCGTACTGGGAATCGCACGCCTTGGCGCCCAGGGTGCACGCGTTTTCGCACTCGCACGCCCCGCTGATGCAGACCTCGCCAGACCCGCAATAACCGGTGCTCCAGTACCAGCAACCGCTGGTGCTATTCTGCACGCACGTGTCGAACTGGTCAGCGGCGCCGGCATCGCAGCGCTTAAACCCCGACGAGCACTCGTTCTGGCAGACGCATTTGCCAAGCCCGCTGATCTGCGTCGTGCATGACGATCCGCTGCCGCACTCGGTAGCGTTCCCGTACTCGAGGCATGGGTCGTCGTCATAGTCGCCACATGTCAGAAAGCCGATCGGTGCGATGGCATCGTCAGGATTGCAAACCGTGTTCCTAGCCGAGCACTCGTTCTGGCAAGGTGCAATGCAGACCTTCGACTTGCCGCAGATAGGCTTGCCTGGGGTCTTGCAGTCGATGTCCTGCAAGCATTCAACGCACCGGTTGCCGTTCAACTCGTCACAAACCATCGGGAATGCACACTGTTTATCGTTCAGACATTCCTTGCACGTGCCGCCGGCCGCATCACAGTGCCAGGTCGGCACCGAACAGTCCGTATCGGCCGAGCAGACCAGGCAATGCCGGTCGTAAGGGTCACAGCGAGTTCCCGAACAGTCGTTGTCGGTGCCGCAATCGTAGCAACCGTTGTCGACGCAGACGACGCGCGTCGACCCTCCCAACAGATCGAAACAGAGCGAAATGCCCAGGCTGCCATCACATGACGGGATGCACTCGCGGGTCAAGGGATCACACATCTGTGCAGGGATGATCGGTGGGTAGCCGGCGGGACAATCCGAATCCAGGACGCAATGCTTGGCCGGAAGGGTTTCGCACGACAGCAGCAACGGGTGGCAGTACTTGCCGCCGCCGCAGTCGCCATCCCTGGCACACTCCGCCGACAGACACTGGTTCTGCAAACACTTCTGCTGCACCGGGCACTGGTTGTCGGTGATGCATTGGACGCACGTGCCACCGGAGCACTTCCGCCCACCGCTGCAGTCCCTGTCGACTTCGCAGCCCTCGATGCAACGGTTGCCTAGGCACAGGTTACCGACCGGACAGTCGGTCTTGACCAGGCATTGAACGCACCCGCCGTTCAAGGGATCGCAAATCGGTCGTTCGGCAATGCACTTCACAACCGAACAATCGATCACGCACTGGTGTTCCCTGCAAATGCGCCCGTTACAGTCCGGGTCCTGCACGCAGGTAAAGCAACCGCCGTTCGCGCCCGATTTCGGGTCGCACTTCAGGCTGTCAGGGCAGTCGCGATCCGATCGGCAACCGGACTGGCAGGTCCCGGCGAGGCACAGCGTCCCGATCGGGCAGACACCGTCGGACAGGCACTGGACGCACGTGCCGGACGTGCTGTTGCAGAATGGAGCATCCGCCTGGTCGGCGCAGTCGTCATTCGTCAGGCACGTCATGATGCATGAACCGGCAACACACTTCTCGCCACCAGCCACGTCGCAATGGTCGTTGGAGATGCACTGCACGCAAAAGCCGTGGGGGAGCGATTCGGGCTTGCAATGAAGGCCACCGGCACAATCCCGATCGGATCCGCAACCCGGAACGCACTGGCTGTCAAAGCAGATGTTGCCCAGCGCGCAGGTGGACGAGTCCTTGCATCCTGGTACATCGGTACCCGGATCGGTTGCGATGTTCTGGTCATCAAACGAATCGGGCGGCGGCGATCCCGGGTCATCGACCAGGTCGGGCGGCACGATGCTGTCACGTTCGTTGTCGCCACCCGGCCCCGTGTTATCGAGTGACGCGTCGCCAATCAGGTCCGGATCGTCCCCGGAATCCAAGGCATCAAAGGTGACGACCGGGCGATTGGTGGAGCCACCGCATGACACGGCGAGGACGATCAGCATGGCTGCAAGGACAACTGCAGCTACGTTCATGTTCGACGATCTGGTACGACACCAAGGCATCGCCTTACTCCACCGAAACCGGGGGTCGATAATACCAGATTCTCCCGGGTGGAGCCTGTTGGAAGCGGTTGTGCCCGGGCCTGACGTGATCGGCGTACTGGCTGTCGTCTGCTGCGCAGAGGTAGAAGCACTGCTCGAACTCCTCGACGACGCAGCAGTCTGGCAGCAGCGGCGGCGAGGCGGTGGGCAGTTCGAGGTGCTTGAGGTTCTTGTAAACGACGTCCGGGTCCAGAACATCGGCAAGCCAAGGAAGCTGGGGATCTGCCCGCAAGAAAGGTATCGCCAGCACTACCGACGTATCATCCGGCAAACAACATTGGGACGCGTCTGGCAAGACGTCCCTGACGGAGGAAGAGATGCCGCGAATCCCGACCCGCGACGAAGCCATGGCATTGCTCGCCGCCCACGTGAACACGCCCTATACGATCCGCCACTCCCTGGCGACCGAGGCGGTTACCCGGGCGCTGGCAAGCCGGCTGGGCCAGGACCAGGATCTCTGGGGCATAGCGGGCCTGCTGCATGATTTGGACCTCGACGAGGTGGGCGCCGACATGAAGCGTCACGCCCGACGGACGGTCGAGATCCTGGCGCCACTCGACTGCCCGGCCCAGATGCTGCAGGCGATCCTGGCACACAACGGCGACGAGTTGGGCCTGCCGTGCGCCTCGCTGCTGGACTTTGCCGTTACCGCCGGCGAGTCGGTTACTGGCCTGGTTTTTGCGATGGCGCGCGTGCTGCCGTCGGGATTGATTGCCGACGTGAAGGCATCGTCGATCCGCAAGCGCCTGAAGGAGCCCCGGTTCGCCGCAGGGGTCAGTCGTGAGCGCGTGGGCCAGTTCGCTGGCCTGGGTCTGTCGGAGGACGAGTTCCTGTCAATCGCGGTCGAGGCGATGGCCAAGGCTGCGCACCTCTGAACATTTGACGTCAAAGATTCAAGTCGGAAGGATTCCTACCATGGAGATTCCTACGAGGTTGTCATGGTGATCACGTCGAAGGCGGGGAAACCTTAAGCCCAAAAATACGTGTAGCACCTCGTTATCCCTGGTATTTCAAAGGGTTATACTCGGTTTTGCGAGAATCAAGTCATCAACTAGGTGACCAGATCGTGCCCCAAAGAACGCTGCCTTTCCAGTACGAAATTGCAAAAGGTCCGAGCGGGCTGACCGCACTGGCAGGACTGCCGGTGTATCTGGACCTGATGGCCGTGTCGGGGCTCAGGCGCTCTATCGAGCGGCACGTGCATGCCCGAACTGGTGGCCAGGGCTGGACTGACGCGCAGATGGCTACACCTGAACCTTGATTCTCGTCAACTGAATTAAATAGATAAATCATCCCGCTCGGGAATATTCAGGGTCAGGCGGGGTCCGCTGGTCCTGATAATTCCCGAACGGTAACCTTATATTTTGACACCGCGATGAATACATGGAATGATCCCGAACGGGAATGACCGGGGCCGGAACAAAGATGAAAATCAAAACCACAGAAGAGCTTGGCGCGACGATTCGGTTGCAACGCAAGGAATTGAAGGTCAGCCAGAAAGACCTGGCGCTGGTCAGCTGCACCGGACTGCGGTTCATCATTGAACTCGAAAGGGGAAAATCCACCTGCCAGTCCGGCAAGATACTTGATGTTCTGCAGGCGCTGGGAATCGGCTTGTATGTCGACGCCGCCGACAGGAACGACGCCGGGGGTGAAGGCCGATGAGGCGATTGACGGTATATTTGAATCTGGAACCGGTCGGAATGCTTGACCAGAACGACGACGGCCTGCTTGAATTTAGTTATGACCCGTCCTGGTTGGCCCGAAATGACGCCGTGCCGCTTTCCCGGTCACTGCCTTTGCGGGAACAACCGTTTCTCGGAAAGCTGGCCAGGGCATTTTTCGCTGGAATATTGCCGGAAGAAGGCCCTCGGCAACAGATCGCGAAGATTCTGGGAATCAGCGAACGTAACGATTTTGCCATGCTGGAACGAATCGGGGGCGAATGTGCGGGGGCTGTCAGCCTGCTGCCGGAAGCCGAGTCGCCATCCGCCCCGATGACAGCGTCATATCGCGAACTGAGTGAACAGGAACTTGCCGATATAATTGCGGAACTCCCACGCCGTCCGCTGCTTGCGGGACAGGATGGCATCCGGCTGTCCCTGGCTGGTGCGCAGGATAAACTGCCTGTCGTGATGCGGGGGCGGGGCATTGCGCTGCCTGTGGGCGATACGCCCAGCACCCACATAATCAAGCCTGAACCGGCGCGATTTCCAGGTCTGGTCGCTAATGAAGCGTTGTGCATGACACTGGCGCGGCGGGTCGGTCTGAACGTACCGCAGGTCACCGTGCTGGCGGTCCATGCACATCGATGCCTTGTCGTCCAGCGTTACGATCGGGTGATCCTGCCGGACGGAAGCATCGCCAGGGTTCATCAGGAAGATTTCTGCCAGGCGATGGGCTTTCCACCGGAACACAAGTACCAGCAGGAGGGGGGCCCGCTTCTTCGGGACTGCATCGCGATGCTTCGCGAATGGTCCAGCGTTCCGGTTTTGGATATCCGGGATTTCACCGACGGCGTTATCTTCAACATCCTGATTGGCAACGCCGATGCGCACGCCAAGAATTATTCGCTGCTGTACCGGAACGGGGAACACAGGCTGGCCCCGCTGTATGATCTGGTCTGCACGCTGGCCTGGCCGGAATTGTCCACGGTTCCGGCCATGAAGATAGGCAAAAGCGCATCCATTGAAAGCATTACGCAGGATCACTGGAAAAAGATGGCGGAAGAAACCGGTCTGGGTTGGCCCATGCTTCGGGATCGGTTGAAGTTTATGGCGCAGAAGACACTACATGAACTGGACGACCCCGAAGTCCGTCAGGCCGCTGGTGATGATGCCGTTTTTGAAGATGTCAGTCGCATCATCCGCGAACGAATCCTGTCCGTTCTGTAGATGCAACCCTCATTTATCCGGCCTTTGTCGAGCGCGAGTTCAGCAAGTACATCGACTGCGGCCTCCTCAACAAGGGATTCGCCCGCGTTCCTTGTCCCTCGTGCAGCTTCGAGAAGCTTGTCGCGTTCTCCTGCAAAAGCCGCATGTGCCCATCCTGCTTCCAGCAGGCCGATGTCCTCGGCAAACATGGTGAACAGGCAGCGCATCAGAAAGCGGGCGACGACCTCGGGGTGCGTGCCGTCCGCCTGCAACTCGACAGCCAGGTCGGCAAGGTAGGTCGCGACCTCGCGGGTCACGCGGGCCGCGCGGCGGGCCGGGTCCAGGGACCACGGGTCGGTGAACATCGTCGCCAGCTCGGCCCGGACATCGTCTTTCGCAAGGTCGGTCATCCGATCCGCAATGCCGGTCTGCTGCAGGTAGATCTGCGAACAGGCCATCCATTCCAGAAGCGGCGGATTCGAACCATGCAGCAGCAGCAGCGCCTTTCGCAGGTCCCAGCCTGACACGTCCAACTCGTCGATTATCGGACGCTCGATCACGTCACGCTGCTGCCGGTCGATGGCCAGATACCAGTCGCGGCGATGGACGTACAGGAACCTCACATCCCAATCGCTGTCTCGCGATTCGAAGCCCCAGGCGCGGCAGCCCGATTCGACAGCCAGCAGGACCTTGATGTCGTCTGTCTGCTCCAGTTGACGCAGGATATCGAGGATCCGCTGGTGCACGGTCCGTAGCTGCAATCCCATGATCACCCCCGGACACGAACCGTATCCTACGGGTGCGACATCGAAGTCGGAATCTGCGGCCAAGGCGCAGGTTACGAACATTTCAAACTACCATGCCCGCCGGCGATTCCAGCCGTATCCTAAGTAAACTCCCCAGTTCTGGGCTGATTTCTCGTGTTGGCGATCAAGGTTTTTGCAGTAGGGCGTATGATCCAGCCAGTCCAAGGATGGCCGGCAGCGTCAGGGGGGCATGCGCGATGTCCAGCGAGTTCCGCGAGATTCCATACAACTACACGTCGGCAGACGACGAGCGTGTGGTCAACATTCTGTTCGGGGAAGGCATGTGGTCGGAGGTTCAGCGCCTGCGCCAGCAGCGCGTGACCGGTCGGTCGGCCAAGCATCTGATGCGGTTTTTCGGGGACCTGTTCCTTTTGCGCCGCAACCCGTTCCTTTACCAGGAACTGACCGAATCACGCGCCAGGCGCAAGGCGTTCCTGCGCAAGGTCCATGTGGAACTGGATACGTTCGAAACGTTTGCGAACGACAACGAGGATGGGCTGCGGGTTCTTGCCAGGTGCCGAAACGAACTTGCTGAGCTTACACGCGAATTGACTCGCGCAGGTCTTCGGCAGCGCAGGATTCGGGCGGTCCTCGGAGCTGTCATCGGTGCCGAGAACGTCGCCTTCGATCCGTTTACCCTGGTCAGCCACGCGACCGATGCCACCGATTGGAGGCTTTTTCTGCCGCTTTGCGTGGCGTTTCCCTCGAACGAGAACGAGGTTGCGCCGCTTCTGGAAGCGATCGGACGGCTGAAATTGAAGGCTATACCCCGCGGAGCCGCCACTGGGCTGACCGGTGGGGCAGTGCCTGTCGCGCTGGACTGCGTGATGGTCAATACCGAAAAACTTAACCGTATCAGAGGTATACAGGAAGTCCAAACCCCGGGGCCTGACGGACTGCCGAAAACGATCGAGGTTCTGGAGGTCGAGTCGGGAGTCATAACCGACGATGCCATCAGGCATGCCGAGCACAGGCATCGTGTCTTTGCGACCGACCCGACAAGTGCCTGGGCCTGCACGATTGGCGGGAACATCGCCGAGAATGCCGGCGGGAAGATGGCCGTTCTGTGGGGCACGGCTATCGACAACCTGTGGTCCTTCCGGATTGCGATGCCCGGCGGGGTGATGCGCGAGGTTCGGCGCATCGACCATCCGATGCGCAAGATCCTGCCCGGCGACGTCGTGAAGTTCGATGTGTTCGATGGAGGCGGCCGTCTGGAGCAGGCGATATCCTTGACCGGTGCCCAGATCCGCAAACCTGGGTTGTGGAAGGACATCACCAACAAGGCGCTTGGCGGGGTGCCTGGCCTGCAGAAGGAAGGGACTGACGGCGTAATTACTTCGGCGAAGTTTGTTCTGCATCATCCATACCGGCAGAAGGCGACGTTGTGCCTGGAGTTCTTTGGTCCCGACATGCAGGAGGCCAGCCGCGTCATCCTGGCCGTGACCAGCGAATTCGCGGACCGCGGCGAAGAAACCCTGATGGCACTGGAACACTTCGACGAGGAGTACGTCCGCGCCATCGACTACAAGACGAAATGCGACCGCGGGGGCAGGCCGAAGGCCGTCCTTCTGGTTGACATGGTCGCCCACTCCCCCGAACAGCTTCAGCGAGGTCTTGCGCGCCTTGGCGGGATCGTCGAAGTCTATGAAAACACGTGCATGTTCGTCGCGCGTGACGAGGCTGATGCCGAGCGGTTCTGGGTTGACCGCAAGCGAATGGGTGCCATCGCCAGGCGTACCAACGCGTTCAAGCTGAACGAGGACATCGTCCTGCCTCTTCCTACCCTGGCTACGTTCGCGGGGTACATAGACGACTACAACCTGGCCGAAGAGCGGCACAATCACAACGAGCTTTTTCGCCGCCTTCGTGAGTACCTGGATGCCGCGGCCCCGGCTCCCGACGACGAGTGGCTGGCCAAGAAGCTGCCGCGTGCGAAGGAACTGCTGGAACGTGCCGCGGTCCAGGCTGCGTCGGCCACCAAGGCTGACCTGCGCGAAAACATCATAGCCAACCGGTTGCGCGATGACCTGCTGGCGCTGTTTGCCGGGTACGGACTTGTTGCTGCCGGCATACAGAAACTGCAGGCCGAGGTTCGATCCCGCCTGATCGTGCTGGCCACGCACATGCATGCCGGCGACGGGAACGTGCACGTCAACATCCCCGTTTTTTCCAACGTGCGCGAGATGATGCAGCGCGCCGCGGATACCGCCGATACGGTCATGAGCAAGGCTGTGGAACTGGGCGGAGTAGTTTCCGGCGAGCACGGCATCGGCGTCACCAAGCTGCGGCACCTGGAACCCGAGCGGCTTGAGGCCCTGGCCGAATATCGACGAAGTGTGGACCCCGACGGGATGATGAACCCTGGCAAGCTTTCCGACTGCACGGTTCCAGACCGGGTGTTCACGCCATCGTTCAACCTGCTGGAACTTGAGGCCCGCATCCTCAAGCATGACTCGCTGGAGGTCCTGGCCGAAAAGATTTCGCGTTGCGTGCGTTGCGGGAAGTGCAAGCCGGACTGCTGCACGTTCCACCCGGCGCGCAACATGCTGTACCACCCGCGGAACAAGAACCTTGCGATAGCTTCGGTGACCGAGGCGCTTTTGTACGACGCCCAGCGCTCGCATTCGACACGCTTCGAGCCACTGAAGCATCTGGTGGAGGTGGCGGACCACTGTACCCTGTGCCACAAGTGCCTGAAGCCTTGTCCGGTGGACATTGATACGGCCGAGGTATCACTGCTGGAGCGCGAGATCCTGCGTGCCCGCAAGTACAAGCGCACGGCGGTTTCGGTCAGGATGACCCTGTTCTATCTTCTGTCGAAAAGCAGGACGTTCAACGCGGTCTTCAGGCGCCTTGTACTGTCCTGGGGCACTGCCGTCCAGCGGTTGGGAGCGCGCCTTCTGGCGCTTGTTCCCGACGTCTCGCATTTCAAGGCGAAAAAGCCGTTCAGCCTGCTGAGGTCGCCGGTGCCACGTCCCGCCCATGCGCCGTTGCACAAGGCGCTGCCGCCCTTGCAGGCCGGTCAGGCGCTGCGGATTTCCCCCCCTGGCGATACGGTCCGTTCTGTTTTCTATTTCCCTGGTTGCGGTTCCGAACGGATGCACAGCGACGTTTCAAAGGCGGCGATCTACTGCCTGTTGAAGTCGGGTACCCAGGTCGTTCTGCCTCCGCCATTCCTGTGCTGCGGCTTCCCGCACATGTCCAACGCCCGCGACCAGCAGCAGGGGCGTCAGGTGCTTCAGGACACGATCATCTTCAGTCAGATTCGCGAGATGCTGCGCTATCTGGATTTTTCCGCAGTCGTTGTGTCGTGCGGCACCTGTATGGAGGCACTGCGCGGCATGGGAGCCGAGGGGATTTTCGAAGCCCCGCTGATTGATGCGGGGCGATTCGCCCTGCAGAACGGGCTTGTGATCCCGTCCGGCGGCGACGTCAACCTGCTTTATCACCGGCCGTGTCACGATTCGATGGAAGGGAAGGCGTCCGAGGTGCTTGGCAAGGCCGCCGGCCTGGATCTTGTCGATGTGCCGCATTGCTGCAGCGAGGCCGGCACCTTGTCCCTCAGCAGGCCGGACATAACCAACAACATGCTGGATCGAAAGGCGCGTTCGGTGGTCGATGCGATGGAGGGCCGTCCGCGCGGGACCGTCATGCTGACGAACTGCCCCTCGTGCCTCCAGGGATTGGGCCGCAACGCCGCCCTGGGCATTACCCCGACACATGTGACCGTGCATCTGGCCGCAAGGATCGGCGGACCATCGTGGCGTGACGAATTTGCCGGCCTGGTGGCCGGTGCCGAGGCGGTCACGTTCTAGGTCGGTCGGCGATGACTGGACCTCCCGTGGGTAGTCGATATTCTGGACGTGTCGAATTACGGACGCTTACAGCCTATTTTGGGCTCGCCAGGTTCGTGGAAGAAGGGGCGTCGTCAGAACGTGAACGCAGCCGCGATTCCTCGGACTTGACGATTCCGGTCGAGCAGTGGGCCGATGCCGGCGCACGACAGGCCAGTTGAAGGCTGCGCGGCCTTTTCTGCCCGACGGTCGTCCAGGCGCTTCGTCGCTTCGGCGACGGCACCGACGACGGCTTCCTCGCTGCACTCCATGGCCGCAACCGCGGCTTGCCAGGGCCCTTCGACCCCGGTCTCGATCAACTGCAACCGCAGCTCGCATCGGTCGTCGCGCGGCTGCACGCTGATTCCGACCCACAGACGGGCACCAACTTTGCGGGCGATGCGCTCCCGGCAGGTCGCGTCCCAGCACGCCGCCTTGCCTGCGGCTTCGTCCGAACCGATTGATGCCGCAACTTCCGCTCTGGGAATGATGCCGACGCCGGCCATGGTTTTGAGGCGGGCTGCCACCAGGTCGGTGACGCGGTCGCCAATGCCATCGGAGGGTGCCTCCAGCCCGGCAACCTGGGCCTCGAAGACCGCGACTTTTGGACTGTCCGCTGCAGCCGATCCTGCGCCAAGCATGAAGAACACGAACACGGTCAATCGAATGAATCCACCATAGCCCATGGAACCATCCTCCATGTTCCTGCGGCCGTTGCTGCCGGCCTCTCGATCGCCTGTGGTACCTGGATTGGTTTCGATAGTACCATGAAAGCCGGAAGCGCCTGTTCGCGACAATTTCGTAGAATAGGAACGTTAGCAAGGAGATGACCATGACCGTGAGTTCAAAGACCGGTGCCTGGCCGGTGGTGGCAGCGGTCGTGGCGCTGCTGGCGCTGGCTGCCGGGGGATGTCCGTCCTCTACGGCGTATTCGGATATCTCCCCTGATCCTGGCCGGGATACGGCGGGCGATACGGCCAGTCGGGATGTCGCGGACGACGGGACCGGCGATCCGGGTTTGGCCGATGATCCTGGGGTAGCCGATGATCCGGGAGTGGCTGATGATTCAGGGGTAGCCGATGACCCGGGGGTGGCCGATGATCCCGGCGTTGCCGACGACCCGGGCCTCGACGACGGAGGTTCGACGGACGCAGCCGACGTTCCCGATGGGCCCTCGGTCTGGGGCTGGATCTCCGCCATCGAAAGCAACGACACCTGCGACCAGTGGTACCTGAAGACCCAGTGGTTCGGCGGCGTGCGGGCCTACTTCGCCTCGCAGCCTTCCTTCAATCGGGCCCTGCCGCATACGCTGCAGTTCGCGACGAAGAAGACCACCGTGGGCAAATGTACCCTGTACGACCCCGGAATCATGACGGACGATTGCGTGGGCCAATGCCTGTGCCTGGACAAGGGCGTGGAGTGCTATTCGGCCGACCAGACGAAACGCTGGTGCGACGAGGACCAGGTCTGTGTCGATAATCCGGAAGTCCCGCCCGAGGTGTTCGACTACGGCATGTGCGTTCCACTTCCGCCACACTACGACGCTGGTACCGTCACCATTGGCGGACTGAAGACGCCGGTGTCGATGACTCCCGACTCCCTGGATCGGTACAAGGCCACGTTGCTGCCGGACCCGAACGATCTGTTCGACGCCGGCGACGTGATCACGGCTTCGACCTCGGGCGGCGCCCTGCCACCCATGACGTTCACGGCTAGGGGCGTGGCTCCTTTGACACTGCCATCCAGTGTTGTTTCGGTCGCCGCCGGTCACTCGTCAACCGTCCGGTGGACCCCGGCAGATCCTACGTCGCGCGTGCAGGTGATTCTGGCGGTTGGTTCGCACGATCCGAACCCCCTGGGTGGCGCCATTGTTTGCGATTTACCGGATGGCGACGGGCAGGTCGAGGTGGACGGTGCCCTTCTGGACCAACTGATCCATCTGTCGTGCGATGGAGCGTGGATGATGAAGTGCAGCCGGATTACCCGATACAGTCGGGACGTGAAGTCGATGGGCGGCCAGGACGTGGAACTGTTCGTTGGCAGCGCGCGGAACCTGCAGATTGCGCGCGAGTGAGGAGGTCCGCATGAAGCCGGTGGGCCGAATCGCGTTCGGGGCAAGACTGGCGGCGCTGGCGATTCTTGCGGCCCTGGCAACGCTGGCCAGTTGCGCAGGGCAGGGCGGGGACGGCGCCGATCCCGCGCCTGAAGGGGACCTTGGCGGGGATCTCCCGGGCGACGTGGGCGACCCAGGCGCTGACGCCGTGGACTGGCTGAAGGCTTGCGACCCGGACGACCCGGATCCACGCGGAC
Organism: uncultured Myxococcales bacterium; assembly: GCA_903936705.1. Lineage (GTDB taxonomy): Bacteria > Myxococcota_A > UBA9042 > DTJE01 > DTJE01 > CAIZWN01. The sequence continues at coordinate 16,451 of CAIZWN010000017.1, read as the reverse complement.
CGGCCTGCGTCCGGATGGTCGAAACCGACGCCGCTTTCGACGCCCTGTCCATCGGGCCCACCGGGATTCCGAACTGGGAGCGTGCCACGAAGTACATGGTGCCGGTACGGGACGACCCGGCGCTGATCCCGCCCCTGGTCCAGAACGCGATGCGGTACCCGGTGCATATGGAATTCCTGGCGTCCGTGTTCCTGCCGGGCCTGGACCTGCCGACCTACATGGCAATGGTGACGGTCCGGGCGACACGGACCTACTTCTCCGGAAACCTGGTCCGGATCGACGACCCCGTGCAGGGCCACCTTTACGGATTCACGGTGTACACAGCCAACAAGCTGTCCGAGCAGCTGGAACTGGCCGAGGTGCGCCGGATCTACCAGCAGTTGCAGTCGATAGTGACCGCCGGCCCGCTGGTCCTGACCTTCGAGCCATTCGACGCCATGGGTCCGGCCCGGGCGCGCACCTGGATCGACCCAGGCTTTCCGATCTGGTTCCCTGCCCAGGACGACGTGACCGTGGAAACCTATACGCCGGGGATCACGTACGGGACCGTGCGGCGCTATGCGCTGGACGCGTTCGACGCGGCGGCGGCCCAGGGGCAGGTGGGGTTCCGGGACCTGGCTGTCGTGGACAGCGTGCCATTCGACGTTGCGACAATCATCGGGGGGTTGGTCACGGGCGGAAGGCAGTGGCAATTGAGCCACGTCAACGTCCGCATGGCCCGCCGGGGCACCCCCAACCTGTTCGTGCGGGATGCACTGACGGCGTTTGAATCCTGGGATGGGAAGCTGGTCCGACTGACGGTGACGAAGGGGACCGTGGATGCCCCAGGGGATTCCTGGGCCATCGCTGAAACCAGCGAGGCCGAGGCCCAGGCCTGGTGGACGGCCCATCGGCCCAGGCTGGAGGGCGTGCCGGTTGTGGATCGCACCTATGACACGCTGGACGGGCTGGGGGCGATGGACGTGGACGACACGCCGGTCCCGCTGGTCACGCGGTTCGGGGGCAAGGCCGCCAACCTGGCAAAGCTGTATGCCATCCTGGACGAACGCTACCAGGTTCCGGGCTTCGGTATCCCCTTTGCGGCGTTCGAGGCGTTCCTGGACGCCACGACGATCACGGACACGCGTGTTTCGCCCGCCCAGGACGTAACCCTGCGCGAGTATGTCCATCGGCTGGGGGCCGACCCGACAGTGGCCGTTGACGCCGTTGTCCGCAAGCAACTGCTGTCGGGGCTGCGTACGCACATCCAGACGGCGGGCATCGTGCCCCCGGCCTTGGTGTCGGCGCTGGTCGCGAAGATCACTGCGGTGTTTGGCGGCACGAACGTGCGGGTCCGCTTCCGGTCGTCGTCCAACGTCGAGGACGGACTGGAATTTTCGGGCGCAGGACTGTACGACAGCACCACGGTTTGCGCCGACGATACGCTGGACGGCGACGGGGCTGGCCCCAGCGCCTGTGACTCGGCCGAGAGCAAGGAAAGGGACATCGAGCGTGGCCTGCGCAAGGTATGGGCCAGCCTGTACAACGACACCGCCTGGGACGAACGGGACTGGTACCAGGTGCCCCAGGAGTCAGCGGGCATGGCCGTGCTGGTCAGCCTGGGCTTCCCGGACGAACAATCCAACGGGGTGGCGTTCACAGGCGATCCCGCCGATCCCACTGACCGCCGGATCCTGGTCAACGCCCAGGTCGGGGACGAAAAGGTGGTCAGCAACGACGCCTCGAAAGTCCCGGAAACCGACCGCCTGGAGATCACCGAGGGCCAGGTGTCGCGCATCTACAGGGTGGTCAACTCCACGCTGGCGACTCCAGGGGTCCCGGTCCTGTCCGACGCCCAGTTGAACGAACTGGGCGGATTGATTGCGACCATCGACGCGACAATTCCTGTGGAGTTGGAGGGGCACGCCCGATCGGACATCCTGCTGGACCTGGAATTCAAGATCCAGGCGGGGACTGGACAACTGAAGATCAAGCAGATCCGGCCCTTCCTGACGACACCTATGACGCTGTAGCTCCCCGCAACGCCAGTCCTCTGCCAATCGACCGCGGTTGGGGGAATATAAAATTTCTGAATTGGCGGTCAAAAAGCCCGAGCCCCGACCTGTGCCCAAGCCCAAACAAGCGCCATCCTGACCCCTAGAGCGCAGGTGCGGCACTCGATCAATGCCGGGTCGAAACGTTCGGCAGTGCCCGACGTGAAACTTACTGGACGGTTGAAAATTGGCGCAGGACTGCGTGGCCTAGCCGGCCTCGCCCGAGGCAGCGTAGGCATCGCGGTTGCGCCTTCCGGCAGGGCAATGAAAGCAGGCGCTGCGGCGCTTTTCCAGGGAGGTTGCATCAACGTAGTCGTCGAGGCAGTTTACCAGCATGACCAATCGACGTTTTGCACGGCAGTAGAACCGATCATCCAGGGCCTTCAACTCCTGCATTTGGGGTACGACAGCGCGCATGAATCCCCTCCCCTTATTTCCCTCTCCCGAGGGCCACTCCAATCCTTTTCCTTCGACTCTCGTTATCGGTCATTGTTGGGGGGGGGGCCATTGGAAACGAACCCGAAAGTACCATCGGGCAGATGTGGCTTTTTCCATAGGGGAATTGCCTAGTTCCGCCCGCAGGAGGAGGTTCACACCGGTTCTTCGCTTTGAACGAAGTGGATAGCGTGGTGCAGCAGTTCGGTGGCGTCTGCCAGACGCAGCTTCTTCTTGATGTGCTCGCGATGGGCCTCGACGGTCTTGATGCTCAGGTTCAATTGACCCGCGATCTCGCGGGTCGACACGCCCCTGCCAATCAGCTCGAAAACCTCCATCTCGCGATCGCTGAGACATCGCACTTCTGAATTGCCGGGCGCCGAAGAACCCTGCAGGAACATTGACAGAAGCCGTCCGGACATGCGCTCGCTGAGGTGGATCCTTCCGGCTGCGACTTTTCGCACTGCCAGTGGAATCGTCTCGTGAGCCTCGTCCTTCATCACATATCCCATCGCTCCGGCCTTCAGTACGCGTTCGGCGTACAGCATTTCGTCGTGCATCGACAGGACCAGCACCGGCATGGACGGATACGTGCAGTGAAGGGTCTTGACCAGTTCCAGGCCGCTGGAATCTCGCAATGTCAGGTCTACCATGGCCACGTCAGGCAACGTCCCGGCAATTCCTCGCAGCGCCTCGGGCACGGTATCCGCCTCGCCGCAGCATTCCATGTCCGGTTGCATCCTCAGCAAGAGATTCAGGCCCTGCCGGACCACCGGATGATCATCGACTATGAACACCCGTAGCCTGCCATGATGGACGCCCGCATCGCCGGTGCCAGAACCGCTTCCATCAGGAGCGTGGTTCACCGCCATGGGACCCCCGGGGTGCGGAAATCAATCCTATGACGATGAATTTACCCCCTTCGTCGTCAAGATGTCAACGGCTCATCCTATGCGAGTCTTCGATTCCCCAAGGCCTGAGAATATCATCGTTGTGAGTGCCGGACAGGGCGCAGACATAGGCTCTCTGCCCCCCCCAGGCGATCCAGGTCAACACCAGTTACTCCGAAGACACGATCCCACAGTCGCTCGAAGCAGTGGGCTGCGTCTGGAAAACTGGCTGCAAGGTCAAGTGCCCTGCGGTAGAAGTCCCGGGGGCGTGACCGCGCCAGGCGTTCGGTGATTGCGAACTGGCCGCCCAGGGTGAATACGATACGGTCCGGCGCATCCTCGCCAAAAAGCGCCCGGTGAAAGCCGTCCAAAGCCAGTTCGCGGCCGTCGATGTTCTTGCTCCATGGCACGAAAAGGCGTCGGCCGCGCGGATCGTCGGTGTCGATCATGGAGCCCAGCCAACGGAAGCCGTCAACCAGATCCCTTCCCGCGGCGACGTTCCTGAGGGTAGGGTGCAGATCCCAGGCGTGGTCGAATGGATGCCCCTGGCAGAAGAAAGTCACCGGCGCCAGTCTGTCGTAGTGGGTTACCAGGTGGTGCAGGTACGCATGGGCCTCGTTGCCGACGTTTTCAAGGCGCTCGACTCGTGCCCAGGGCAGCCGGCGCGGGTCCAGGTCGCCTCGCTTGTCGTACACGGTGATCCTGGCTGACGAAGGTGTGTTGCGCAGCCAGTCCACGGTCTCCCTATACCGCGCAACCACCAGGTCGATTTCAATTGCGGCCGGGGGCTCCTTAGGGTCTAGCTTGCGTCGAAGCGGTTTGGCGGCGTCCGAATCGTGATCGCTGGATCCTGCGACCTGGCCGGCCATCCGGTTTGCGATCCGGTTCGCACCTTCCCTGGTATCCAGCAGACGTTGGCCCAGGCGGTCTGCAACGCCCAGTGCGCGTTCGATCACCTGGTCCATGTCCAGGTTCCGGTACTCGGCAAAGCGGCCCAGGAAAGTGACGTCGGGGGTGCTTGCGGCCATTGCCGCGTAGGGCTTGTGCCGTTCAACAGCCTGCGCCGTCGGGACAGCGTAGAAGGGTGCCAGTCCGTCCGCAAACGGGAGAGGATATTCCCGCAGGATCGTGGTGTACGGCAGTTGCTGGCCGGTGGCGTGCTTCGGTTCGATTATGCGCGTGAAATCGTGTTCGTCCGGATAGTTGACCTGCATGGCCGGCATCACGAAATCACCAGGGAAGCTCTGGCGTTCCCAGCGCAGTGATCGCCAGGGCAGAGCGCCAGTTGCGTAGTTGAAGAAGGAGTCGATCGGTCCAGTGTAGACGAGATGCCGATGACCAACATCGTTTCGGACGTCCTTCAGACTGGTAGACAGCAGGACCTTGATGCCAGGATGGTCCAGCAATCGTTCGAACATCCTCGTATAGCCGTCCAGCGGCATCGCCTGAAACGCCTTGGTCAGGTATCGATCATCCCGGTCGGTCCTGATTGGAATCCGGCCGCAGGCCGATGGCAAAAGGCTGCTGGCTTCAAGCCCCCATTGTTTCAGCGTGTATCCTTGGTAGAACAGGCGGAAGAATGGCCTGCCCACCCTGGACAATACGAACGCCTCAGAATTACGGGGGTGTGCATCCGGGATACGCCAGGCGCTGATAGCCGCCTCCATCTCGGCCGTCGTCGAGGGGTGGCCCAAGTACTGTTCGAAGGTTTCCAAATTGATCGGGAATGACCAGTAGCGCCCGTCGGCCCACACCAGAACCTTGAAGGCCACATCGTGCCAGGCTGTAAATCGGAGCAGGAAGTTTCGGACCCTGGACGAGTTAGTACGGAACCAGTGAGGCCCGTAGCTGGGAATCAGGACCCCGTGATCGTCGGTGCCGTCATGGCAAAGGCCGCCGATATGGTTGCGTTGCTCGACCACCAGGCATCGCAGGCCGAAATCCTCGGCCAGCCTTCGTGCCGTCACCGCCCCGGCCAGTCCGGCTCCAGCCACAATGACATCTACGCGGTCTTCCATCACTCGGTAGCGTCCGTTTCAGCATTGGTGTATCCGGCAGTTTCGGATGCCTGCTTCGTGACCTTGAAGCAGAAATCGATGCTGGCGTCACCCAAAGCGGTCTTCGCCGTGGAACTCCCGGATCATTTTCAAGCGTAGTCCGTCGGGCCAGCCCTTTGCAATTGCCATTCATGGGCAAGCCTGATTGGCCAGCGCAGGGCTTCCGAAGTCGCCTGCCCCGAATTGGGTCGTCGCGTTGCACCAGCAGGCCGAAGCATCATTCAGCATGGTGTTCAGGCAAGACGGGTCCAGTGTCATTGCGTGTCCGGCCCTGATGCCCCACTTTGACGCGATGTAGACGACCCTGTCGATCTGGGTCCCGTCGCAGACCAGCGCGAAGTCGTCCCCGGTGTTGGACAATCGGATTTTGTCGTACACGTATCCAGGCCAGATGCCTCCGTTTGCGCCAGTGTCACCGCTTGCTGCCAGCAGGATGACGCCGTTTGCAGGCACCAGCGCTGGTGCGTCTCCACGAATCAGGTGGACCGCGGCGCCGCTATGCAATTCAAGTCCGCGAAGGTCGATATCAGCTGAAGAAGTGTTGAACAATTCAAGATACTCGCCTGCCGCGTCAGTCGCGGCGTCGGGGTCCGCCATGAACTCCGTGAAAATCAGGGCGCCGGGTGTCGGACAATTGTGCGCAGCCGGTTCGTCAGGCCGTTCGTCAGCCGACAAAACGTCAACAAGTTCAAAGTCGTCGGGTGTCCCTGCCAGATTTTCGAGGTCCACGGCCAATGGGCCATGGTCGAAAATTCCAGTGTTCCAAAGCGTATCATCTGGTTTCAGCGGTAGATCGGTGGCAGCATCTTCCGAAAGGTCGTTGGTCTTTGCCTCGGAACCGATCGCATCGGTCGTGTAGCGCGGCTTGATGGGTCCATCGTCGCTGCACGCCAATAAAATGCTGGGAGTCGCTGCCAGCAGCATCGCCACAAACAGCCAATGGCATCGTCCGAACCCGACAGTATGCATTGTCATCTCCCTCGGGAACCGTCCCAATTTCGGGTTAGTATCAGAAGCGGCGTGGAGGTTCAGATGCCACAGTTTCAGGCCGGCCTGATGGCCAATACGGCAAAGCAGTTGTTCAAGGCCAACGCAATCATGCTGCCCGAAGGTTTTTCGGGGTTCGGGCCCCAGGCGCCTTTCGGGGCGAAGGATCAGAAAGCTCCGGATCCGGCGGCCTTGTTCCAGTCCGTATCGACGCTGTCGTACCACGTGGACACCCACAAGGTGATTTCGAAGAACGTCGAGGAACTGATCGACGCCGTCTGTGATGGTATCGGTCAGGCGTTCGGATCGTTTCAATCGTCGGCAAAATTTGTCGGCGTGTTGATCAACGGACCGGTGGGCATGGCGACTCCTGGAACCCTGGTTGCTGCGCCGACGATGATGGGGCCTGCCCTGTTTGCCAGCGTCGTGACTGCAGGAAAGCAGCCGGCCTTCATCCAGTATGTCAGTTCGATAACGCTGGCCATCGGACAGGCTTTCGTGGCTTGGCATAGCGGTTTTTCCTGTACGTTGATGTTTCCGGCAGGTGCTGCCTGCGCCGGAACCTTGCCGCCTTGCCCCAACATCCCGGTCCCGGTTGCGTCTGGCTTCAGTCCAGGCGACGCCATGATGACCTCGCCGGCCTTGATGGGGATGATGCTGGCCAATCACGGCGCGCCCGGCCAGCATTCCCTACAGATCTTTCAGGCGATTGCCAGTGCGTTTTCCATGCAGTTTCTGCAATGGAAAGGTACCACGATGATCCAGAACGTCATGGGCGCGGGAGGCGTTGCGCCGGTTCCGCCGCTGCCTCCAGGCCCGGTGGCTATGGCGGTTGGGATCGGCGGGATGTTGCAATAACAGATCCGGCATTGGTACTTGCCTCCTGGTGCAAATACCCCCCCGGCTTGGTTGGCGCAGAAGCATCTGTAACAACAGGAGAATGCCGTCAGCGCATGTATCCGTGCGAGGAATCCTAGGTTGTGGGGGGGGTATTTGGGGGGGTAAAAGCGTTGTCGGCTGTCGATTGATCTTTATCGATTTGTTCAAATCAATCTGCAGTTTCTTTGACTTCCAGTCGAACCGGATCTACTTTTTCACTGTTCTGGAACTTCACTATTTGGAGGGTAGAATGGCAGTCAAGAAGATCATCCAGAAGGCAGCCCCGAAGAAGGCAGCCGCAGCACCAGTGAAGACGGTCAAGGCGGCTCCGGTTGTGGCGCCGGCCAAGAAGGCGGCTCCTGTCAAGGCGGCGCCGGTGAAGGCGCCGGTCAAGAAGGCTGTTGCGGCGAAGGCGGCCCCGGCCAAGAAGGCCGTTCCGGCAAAGGCCCCTGCGAAGAAGGTCGTACCCGCGAAGGCCCCCGCGAAGAAGGCTGCGCCGGCGAAGGCCCCTGCGAAGAAGGCTGTGCCCGCGAAGGCCCCCGCGAAGAAGGCTGCGCCCGCGAAGGCCCCCGCGAAGAAGGCTGTTCCGGCAAAGGCCGTCGTGAAGAAGGTTGCGCCGGCGAAGGCGGCTCCGGCCAAGAAGCCTGTCCCCGCGAAGGCAGCTCCGGTGAAGGCCCCTGCCAAGAAGAAGTGACCTGTCATGGCGCCATAGCCACATGTCTTCAGCTGCTTGATCCCGTGCCCGAATCTGCGGTGGTATCCTTGCCAGCGCGATGAAGCACGCGATTCGACGGCCGCGGATCTCCCTGCCTCGCGTAGAACCCTTCCTTCTGCTTTTGGGAAGAGGACTCATCAGTCGCTGAAGTGCCATCGCATGTTGCGCTTCCTTATCGCGCACCAGCCAACGCCATGATGGTTCCTGGCTACGCCGCTGCATGGTTCTGGGTGTATGATCCGCGCCCGGGATGGTGCCGTGGCTGAACGTGTCGTAGTAACGGACGCTGGTTTGGTCGGGACGCAGTTGGTCGGGACGCAGGAGGATCATGATGTCGCGCACGGTTGATGTTGCTGTGGTTGGCGCAACCGGCATGGTAGGCCGGGAGGCGATCGAGCTTTTGGAAGCGCGTGGATTCCCGGTTGGGCGTCTGCGCCTGTTCGCTTCGGGCAGGACCGCCGGCACCACCGTCAACTTTCGGGGCATACCCGTAACGGTAGAGAACCTGGCACAGGCTGATTTCGCGGGTATCCAGGTTGTCTTGTCGGCCCCCGGGGCAACTGTCAGTCGCGAGTTTGCCCCCAAAGCCGTTGCCGCCGGGGCGGTTGTAATCGACAAATCCAGCGCCTATCGGATGGATCCGGACGTTCCACTGGTCGTGCCCGAGGTTAACGGCGACATGGCGAGAACGCACAAGGGCATCATCAGCAGCCCCAACTGCAGCAGCATCCCGCTGGCCCTGGTGCTGGCGCCTTTGCACCGCGCTTTCGGCCTGAAGCGCGTCATAGTATCGACCTACCAGGCGGTCAGTGGCGCCGGCCGGAAGGGCGGGGACGAACTGGTGGGCCAGTGCGTGGCCATGCTGAATCGCCGGCCGCTGGAAATCCAGGCATTTCCTCACCAGATAGCCTTCAATGTTGTGCCTCAGGTCGAGGTCTTTCGTCCCGAGGACGAGGGCTACACCACCGAGGAAACCAAGATCGTCAACGAAACCCGGAAGATCCTGGGACTGCCGGAACTGCGCATCACGGCGACGGCGGTGCGAGTGCCAGTCCTGAACGGCCATTCCGAGTCCATCAACGTCGAGTTCGACAGCGAGGTGACGGCAGACGGGGCTCGTGAGGTCCTTGGTCGTGCTGCCGGGGTCCGAGTGGTGGACGACCCCGCAAACCTCGAGTACCCGATGCCGCTGGACGCGACGGGCCTTGACGAGGTGCTTGTTGGCCGGATCCGACCCGACCGGACTGTTGCGAATGGGCTGAACCTTTGGCTGTCGTCAGACAACATCCGCAAGGGGGCTGCCCTGAATGCAATTCATATTGCGGAATTCCTGATGGGGGTCGTGCCATCCGTGGTCGAGAATCCTGTCGGGGTGGAATAGGAGGTCGTTGTCGTGGCGTTGTTTGGACGCCGTGTCAGACAGGCCGTCGATTCTGCCGATGCGATGACAAAATGGCACAACTGGCGCCTCGTGTGATGGCGCCGGCTTCGGGAACGCATCGTTTATTGCTGTTGTGCGGGTGGCACGGGAGTTGCTTGGTAGGGGCACCATGAAGACGGAAACCAAACTCCGGTTCCTTGCGTTTGCGGTCGCGGTCGGATTGATGCTGGTCCCCGGTTCGGGGCGGGCTGTGATCGTCAACTTCAAGTTTGATGGCATGTCCTGCAGCATCGCAAACTGCACGTTGAATGACAGGATGAACAGGCTTGTCCTTGAAAGCCGCCACGTCATCAACATCGAGGACTGCAACGCATATCAGGCGAAAGCCCTGGTTTTCAAGTGGTCGTTGACGACGGCGCCCCTGACTGGCGGAAGCTGGGCTGCCAAGATGAGCAAGCCTGACGGCTCCTGTTCCGTGACCGAATTCACCGAGTCTGGCAGCGGTTGCTTGGAGACCATGGTGGTCCCAGAGACCGATTTTTCGTCGGGTTACAGCAATCTGTCGTTCAACATCCAGTTCGACGACCTTGTCGGTGTCATGTGCAACGCCGGCACTTCCAAGACGACCACCCTGTACATCATCACCAAGACGGTGCTGGGAAATTTCTCGTCCCATTCGGTTCCCTTCGTGGTGGACCTTGATGCCCCGGGGGCGCCAGTACTTGGGGAGGCCCAGGAAGGTGACCAGAATATCACCGTCAACTGGAGCGATTCAGCCAACAGTGGCGAGACCGGTATCAAGTACCGCGTCTATCACGCCCTGCAGAAGTTCGACCAGGCCAGCCTGTCGATCGCCACAGCCTCCAGTGACGTGACAGGGATGTCCAAACAAATCATTGGTTTGGAGAACGAGGTCGAGTACTGGTTTGCGGTGGCGGCAATCGATGAAAACGGCAATGCGGGGCCGATTTCCGAGGTTTCCAGTGCGATGCCCGTGCCGGTCCTGGACTTCCTGGAGAGCTACCGACAGGGTGCCGAACCGGGTCACGAAAAGGGTGGGTTCTGCTTTATTGCCACCGCGGCCTACGGTTCCTACATGGCTGACGAGGTCTGGACCCTGCGCGCCTTTCGCGACCGGTTCCTGTTGAAGTCAGGCCCGGGGCGGGCGTTTGTCGCCGCCTATTACGCCCTCAGTCCGCCGCTTGCCGACTTCATCGCTGAAAGTGAGACGTGGCGGTCGCTGACCCGTGGGCTTTTGTGGCCGGTGGTGGCCTTGGCGGGACTCGTTGTCAGGCTGCCAGCAGGGTGGGGCTTCGTTGTTCCCGCGGCAGGTCTGCTGATGATGGCGTCGATGGTGGCGTTCGCGGTACTGGTTGTGGTCCGCAGAAGGAGGCGCCAGTGATGCGGACGTCAATCCCGGTGCCAGCGGCCCTTCTTGCCGCGCTGGTAATCGTTGGTACCTCGGGTCTTGCCAGGGCCGAATCCCCCAGGAATTTCATGGTCGAAATCAAGTTCGGCCCATTCCGTCCGGGCGTTGACAAGGAATTTTCCAGCAAGAGGCCCTGGCAGAGCGTATTCGGCAGTGGCTACAATCTGATGACCCAGATCGAGTTCGACTACGAGATACTCAAGAAGGTTGGAACCCTGGCCGTGGGCGGCGCCATCGGATATTCCCTGGCTAAGGGCAACGGTCTTCTGCGTGACGGGACGAAATCGACTGACAAGTCGAAATTCAACACGGTTCCCTTGAGCGCTTCGCTGATCTATCGATTCGACTATCTGGCTCAGCGGTTCAAGATTCCACTGGTGCCGACCTTCAAGGCAGGCATCGATTGCTATGTCTGGTGGACCACGAACGGCCAGGGCAAGATCTCCAAGTCCAGTGACGGCTTGACTGGCCGCGGTGCCACCTTCGGCGGCCATGCTTCTCTCGGATTGATGCTGCTGCTGGACTTCATGGCTCCCATGATGGCCCAGACCTTCGACGCCGAACTTGGCGTGAACAACACCTACCTGTTCTTCGAGTATACCTGGAGTTGGATCAACGACTTCGGAAGCGGGAAGTCCATCATTCTCTCGAACGACAATGTCCTCGCCGGACTGGCGTTCGAGTTCTGACCGCTAATGCTGCATGGCCAGCGTATCTTCGTTGTGATTCCCTCGTACAACTCCGGGGACCTGCTTGAAGCGGTGTTGGCCTCGGTGCCGGCATTCGTTGATGGTTGCATCGTGGTGGATGACGGTTCCTGTCCCGAGACCATGCCAGCCGACGACGGTCGCACTATAGTGATTCGTCATTCCCGCAATCGAGGTGTCGGCGCGGCCATCATCAGTGGATATGCCGAGGCGGCACGTAGGGGGGCGGATGTGGCTGCCGTGATGGCCGCCGATAACCAGATGGACCCGGCCGACCTGCCGGCGCTGCTGGAGCCCGTGCTGTCCGGCCAGGCTGTGTATTGCAAAGGGGATCGTCTGTCCCACCCCGAGTGCCGAAACCGAATGCCTGTGGTCCGCTACATAGGAAACTGCTGCCTCACATTTCTGACCAGGGTTGTAACCGGACTCCCGACCCTCATGGATTCGCAGTGTGGCTACACGGCCCTGCGCCTGGACGTGTTGCCAGGCATCCCGGTGCGCTGGCTGTATCCGCGGTACGGGTTTCCGAACGACCTTCTTGCGGCCCTGGCAGGGGCGGGCTGTCCGGTTGCCCAGGTTGTAGTGGCGCCTGTGTATCGGGGCGAACGATCCGGTATCCGGCCGATCGTCGCAGTGCTGGTCTATCCCTGGATCCTCGTGCGAGGCATCCTTGTCAGGATGATCTCACGGTGTGGTGGTTTGCGGCGCGCCAGGGAAGCTGTGCGGCTGCAGCGCGCCCGCGCAGGGGTCTAGATTGGAGCTTGCGTTCGGGAGGAGCGATGCGCCTGCTTGTCCTCAGCAGTTCGTGGCCGCTTTGGCATGGAGATGGACGTGGGGGTTTCGTTCGTGAATGGTGTCGGGTGCTTGCGCACCGTGGGATCGACCTGGTCGTTGCCGTGCCGCGTCCTTTAGGCGAGAAACCGCCAATCGACCCGGCCGATCCGTTCCAGGTTGCCTGGCTTCCGCGTGTTCTGCCTGCACAATCCAGCGCGTTCCATGGGTCGGGTCTGGAATCCAACCTGGCCCGGCACCCTGCCGCCTTGTTGGGGTTGCCGTCCTTCCTGACCGCGTTCGCGGCCGAGGCTGCTGCAATGTCATTCATGTGCGATGGTGTTGTGGCTCACTGGCTGCTGCCCATGGGTGCCGTTGGAGCCGCTGTATCGCGGTTGTCGGGGCGGCCGCTGCTGGTGGTCGCTCATTCAGGGCCCCCAGTAGCTGCGCGCTTTCTGCCGTTGTCCCTCGCGGTGCGTGCGGTTACGGCTTCTGCCGTCTCGGTGGCGTGCGTGTCCAAGACGGTTGAGGCCGAGGTTCGAGCGGTTGGCGGTCCGGATGCAAGGCTGGTGACGATTCCGCTGGGGGTTGATCTGCGTCCGGCGACAGGGCATTCGTCGGCGAAGGCCCCGATCAAGCGGGTCCTGTTTGTCGGGCGTTTGGTGGCGATGAAGGGTGTGGACGTGCTTTTGCGCGCCCTGGCAGGGCAGCCTGATACACGACTCACTGTGGTTGGAGATGGGCCGGAAGGGCCGGTCTTGCGCAGCCTGGCGTCCGATCTTGGCGTCAGCGCCACCTTCAAGGGGGAACTGGCTCACGAAGAGGCTCGGAGTGAGATGTCAGTTGCGGACGTCCTGGTAGTGCCGTCACGCGCCGGAAGGCTTGGTCGCGTCGAGGGCATGCCGCGCGTGATCACTGAGGCCTGGTCATGCGGCCTGCCGGTGGTGGCAACGTCGGCGGGCGGGGCTGGGGATGTCGTACGCGAGCATGGCGGTGGGCTGTTGGCGATTCCGGGTGGCACCAGGGATCTTCGCAGGGCGATTCGTGCGGTGCTTGACGATTCCGATTTGAGGCAGCGCCTGTCACGCGAGGCAATGTCCGCGGCCGCGAAGCTTTCCTGGGAGGTCGTGGGAGATCGCTGGGAAGCTTGGGTGCGCCGGGACGGCCCATCGGTTGCTGGCGCGCGTCGAAACGGGTAGTGTTTCCGAGGTTGATCGGGGGTGTTCGCTTGCAGCGTGGAACGTGGCTGCCGCTTGTGGCTGCTATCCAGTGCCTGGCAGGGTGCGGTTCCTTGTTTCCTTCCTATTCGAATCACGGAGACGTTTCGTCGGATGGCTTGGTTTGGCCCATGGATCTGCCTGATGGGTTCATTCCAGGGTCGGACTACGCCGGGTCGGACTTTGACACCGATTCGCAGACTGGCAAGCCGGATACCGGATGTCATTCAGACTGCTACCGCCTGGCATGTGGCGATGACGGGTGCGGAGGATCCTGCGGCACGTGTCCGAAGGGGACCGTTTGCGCGTTCGACGGCTCGCAATGTGTCCTGGAATACGTCCAGATCCCTTACGGAGGGTCGTGCGGGCCTACCCAGAGTTGTCGGGCGTTTTTCGCGGACTCGTCGTGGCCGGCATGCCAGGATGATCAGTGTCGCGAGGGGCCTTGCGTGGCCGGCGCATGTTCCCGCTGGTGCAAGCCCAGGCTGGACATAGTCCAGAACGGGACGGGGGTGCCTCTGGCCGACGGAATAGAGGACGAAGGCATCGAGCCTGGCGACTGCGCGGGCGCAGCAGATGGTCCGTTCACCGGGCCGTGGGCTTGTGTTCTTTCAGAATCGTCGACGACTGACGGCGGCGCAAAGGGTCGCTGCGTTCCGCGGTCGTCATTTACGCCGTGCTACGAGGATGTGCCTTGTCCGACCGGGGAAAGTTGCGGATATATCGAGGTTCTGGGAAATCTGGAGGCTCGCTGCCTTGCCGCCCCTGCAGGCTCGGGTGCCTTGTCCGACCAGTGCGGCTGGGATGTTCGGACCGGGCTGGCGCAGGGATGCAGCACGTGGAACTGTTCTATCGACGGTTGCACGGCGCCTTGCAGTTCCGATTCCGTATGTGTGACTGAAGGAGCCATCTGCAATAAAGCTACCAGCAGGTGCAGTAACGGCACAGGAACCTGCACCATTGACGCGGATTGCAGCCCTTGGTCGTGCAAAGCAGGTGTGCAGATAGCCGAACCACGTGCGGCTGTGGCCGCGTGCGCCCCGCGTACCTGCCGGGCCGACCGGGACTGTCGCGACCAGGCGTTCTACTGTCGTCACGACCCGAAGTTGATGAAGGTGGCGCTGCCAGGGGACCCGCCTGGCAGGTGTGTTCTCAAGACAGTCGGTGGCGCTGGCCAGGGTGAGGACTGCAACATGATTTCGGGCGACGGGCTTCCGGATGTGCAGTGCGCCAACCAGGCGTACTGTCTGGACGGGCGTTGCGGGGCGTTGTGCGACGGCGCCGACGATTGTGCTGACGGTCAGCGGTGCGGCCTTCGCGAATTTCCCACGGACACCAGCGGCGATGGGCGTGTCGACATGCTGGTGCAGGTGCAGGTTTGCACCACGGTGGGCGGACTTGCTGCCGCCTGTACCGCACAGTCCGACTGTCTTTTCGGTACATGCACACCTTTCGTGCCGGTTGAGAATGTGCCGTTGCGGGTGGACCTGCTGTGCATGGACCCGCCCTCGGGATCGGCCGGAATCGGTTCGCCTTGCGGCGTTGCGGCATACGGAGCGACATGCGACACCCGCAGTTGCCTGTTCGAGGATGCCCAGAATGGGGTTCCTGGTATTTGTTCGCGACCCTGCCGAACACGGGATGACTGTCCGGACTCGTCAGCTTCGGGTGCCAGAACCGTACGTTGGACCTGCGAGGCCCTGCCGTTCTCGTCGATGGGGACTGCTCTGGTAGCCGATGATTTGTGGGTTTCCTGGTGTTTCCCAGTGCCCGGAGACAGCAGCCTTGCACCGTGCGACGACGTTCGCTCGTGTGCCGACTCGCGTGAGATCTGCCGTCCGACAGCACGATTCGGGGCTCCTGGTGGACTGGATGATGTGGGCTACTTTTGTGTTCAGCCTGGCGAAGCCAAGGCTCCGGGTCATCTCTGTTCCCCGTCCCTTGGGGGGGGCGAATGTGCCAGCGGCCATTGCGAGAGCACTGCCTCGGAGGACGTCGGCTTCTGTTCAATGACGTGCGCGACGGATGAAGACTGCGGTCTTCTGGCCGGCTTCGGCGCAACGTGCGCGCCGCGGGTTGTAGTTCCGCGGATATCCGCGTCCGATGAGCTTGTGGTGCCTCTGTGCCGGCAGGCCTGGACCTGCGTGTCATGCTGGTCCGACCAGGACTGCGCCTTGGGAATGAGCTGTGTTGATGTCTCCTCGGTCGTCTATCTCAGCGATTTCCGCTGTGCGACAAGCTGCAAGACCGACACCGATTGTGCAGCCGCCGAGCCAGGTTCGACTTGCGTCGAGAAGTCATCGCCTGCTGTCTCGTCTGCTTCCGGAAAGGCCAAGGCATGCCTGCCGCTTGCCTGTCCGTGATTCCCGGACTGAAGAGGTGCCGCAGATGCGCTGCGTCGTTCAGCGAGTTCTTGGGGCGCGCGTGACCGTTGGAGGTGTCGAGTGTGCCGCGATGGATCGGGGCCTGCTGGTATTTGTGGGTCTGCGATCTGGCGACACACTTGATGACCTCGGCTGGATTGCAGGCAAGGTGTCCCGCCTGCGGGTTTTCGACGACGCAGATGGACGCATGAACATGTCCATCCGCGAAATTGGCGGCAGCCTTTGCGTCATCAGCCAGTTCACCTTGTATGGAGACTGCCGAAAGGGAAATCGCCCTTCATGGGCCGAGGCAATGCCAGTCGAAGAGGCCCGTGCTTTCTGGCCCACCGTGGAACGCCGCTTTCAAGCCACAGGCATCCCGTGTGTTTTTGGGCAGTTCCAGTCGATGATGGCTGTTGAGTTGGTCAACGACGGTCCGGTTACCGTACAAATAGACAGCGCCCTTCGGTGACAGTTGCTGTTTGTCCCTGACTCACCGTCAAATTTCGTTACCTCAAAGAATCGTTGAGAAGCGCGAGTAGGGACGCGTAAGTATCTGGTGAAGGGGTCCGGGCCGAGGGGGGGGG
>CAIZWN010000016.1 GCA_903936705.1 uncultured Myxococcales bacterium | reverse complement strand
GAGCGGACGTCAGGTCGGGGATTGCCAGGAATGAGACCGCGAAGACCAGGATTTCGTAGCCCTGGGTGCCGGAATCGAGGCCGGGGATACCCGGTTGTCGATGCGGTTTCGTGGTTGATGTTGCCTATACGCATCCGACCTACCGGTGACCGCCAGGATCTTATGACCACCTTCAAGGATGCGCGTCAGGGACAAGAACCCAGCCGTGTTCAGAATATCGCCACGACCCGTGATTTCCCGGCCTGAGAGTTCCTTCGGAATGGCGGTCGCCCACGCCGGATCTGCCAGCAACGTCACTATCGACCCGACCACCAGCAGGTTCAGCGAAGCCCGCTGGGCAGCCGTCAACTGCGCGGCCGAAGTGAACAGGAGTTCGACCCAGTTCGGCGACCGAAGGCTCTGGCTGAGGTAGGCGACTATGTTGAACGCCGCCGACAAGGCGCCGTCACTGATCGGGTCCATCACGACCACGCCCAGGGCGTCAAAACGGTTCCACCGCAGGAACATGTAGGGATAGTTCGCCAGCGTCTCGTCCGAAGCCGAATCCACCGGCAGGTACAGCAGCGTGTCGTTGTGCAGCGTGAACCACGCCATTTCAGGGTGGTTGTAGTAGCAATCCGGATCTCCGATGTCGAGGAACAGTTCCAGTTCGAACGTCAAGAATCGCGTACCCAGGTACTGCAGCGGGATCTTGATGTCCCAGGTGTTCCGCGGCGCGGTGTCACGTGTCAGACGCAGGCTGCGGACCGGTTCACCGTTGACCTTGACCAGCAGCGACGACGATTGGGGCAGCAGCAGTTCGCTGTGGCTCATGCCGATGCGCAGGAATGCGCCGTCCTTGACCTTGCCCACGAACGGGTTCGGCATCGTGAACGTCATGGAATGGAAGAACTTGCCGCGGGCCTGCAGGTCGCTCATCTTCAAGTCCTGCAGGCGGACCATGAAGGCTGCGTCCTGGCGGGCGTCGTTCGGCACCTCGAAGATCGGTGGCTTGTCGAACGTGACGGCTGGCCCCTTCAGGCTGCGGACCGTGGACGGGGTCTTGAGGTGGTCGGACACCAGTTTCAGGGCCGCGTCGTCACGACCCGTCGCGACCAGGAGGCGGCGATACGGGTTGAAAGGCGACTTGAACTCCATCAGCGCGCCGCCAGGCTCGCCGGACACGGTTTCCAGCGGCACCGGGATGCGCCACGGGGCGCTGGCCATCCGCTTGATGAAGTCGATGCCACCGGCCACGATAACCTGCCGCGACTGCAAATCCGCAGGATCGGCCCGATCGACCGTCACGACACGGAACCCGCCCGCGCCCAGACCGACATCCTGGCCCAGGACGACCGCAAGGGCACCGATCAGGTCCATTTCCGCGGCATTCGGCGCCGACGGAACCACCACGACCGCGTGGATCTTTTCTTTTTCCTTGGTGTACAGCAGATCGGGATTCGCGTAGTCCGACGGGAACTTGTCCAGATCCGGGACGACTTCCTTTTCGACGTACGACACGTGCAACCGGGACTCCTTTTCCAGCAGGGTCCACAGCGCGGGATTGTGAACGTCGTCGCACAGATCCTTCAGGTCGGATCGCATCTTGATGACCAGCGTCAGGACGTTCATCCCGCCCTTCAGCAACTTGCCCGGAACCTTGACAGCCAACTGGGCGTTCCTGAGATTGCCATTATCCAGGTAGATGCTGTCGATCGGGCTGCCGTTCACCTGCACGCTGAGCGTCGACAACTGGCGCACCAGAATCGGTGTGTGCGAAAAGCGCAGATCGAGGGTGGCTGGATCAGGAAAGCCCCAATCCTCGGACAGTTCGAACCAGAACTCCTTGGTGACGTAAACCCCCTTCACCGTCGAATTCGCGTTCGACATGAAGTCGACGGTCACGCCGCGGGCAAGGGCGGATTGCGAACCCATGAACAAGGCCGATGCGATCAGCGCAACAAACATCAGGCGGCGGTACTTCATGCGTCACCCCCGAAAGAAACAGGCAACTGTCTGCGTCAATACCGGAACGACGGCCAGAAAAATGCCGTTCCGAGCGCGCCAGCATGGGCCGTCGGCATTCAAACACCGTGGGGGCGAGTATATCCGCGACGGGAACCAAGGTAAAGCCTGATATCCGGCAGGTCCCAATGATAAACGAGTGTTCCACGCGGGGGGCATGGCAGATGATGACGCGACGAGTCAGGCGCGGCAGGAAAACCTGCGGCGAATCATCGGGACCAGGGCAACGCAGGCGAGGATGAACAACCCGAGTGGCGCGCCGGCCACAGGCGAGGCCTGGCAGGAATTGCCAGTGCCACCGGACAGTTGCGCGGCCGTTTCGGTTGCACCAGTGCCGGGTGTCGACGGAGGCGTCGCGTCGCTTTCCTTGCCGGGGGCAGGCACGTCAGCCGTGTCGACCGGCAGTCCGTTACCTGGCTGGGTATTCGTGCCGTCGTAGCCCGCCGCGGCCCAGCCCTTGGGCAGGCAGACCTGCGTGATGGTGGCGGCAGGGCAATCGCAGATGCCGCACCCGCAGTCGGGCGTTTCAGGCAGGCATGCGCAGGCAGGGCAGGCGCAACCGGTCCGATTGACCTGTTCGATGCACTCGAAATCCGCAGGGCAGTCGGCGGCGGCGGTGCAAGCCGTTTCCTTGGGTTTACACCACGCACCGATGACCTCGCACGTCGGTTCGGGAGGCGGGGGGCAATCGCAGGGCAGGCATTCCGAATCGGGGGCGCAAGGTGCACAGGCGCATCCGGTCCCGCTGCAGACTTCCTCGGTCCCGCACGCCCAGCCATCCTTGCAGTCACCGTCCGCCTTGCACACCGCGGCATGGTACTGACAGATCTGCGTCGTCGTCGGAGTGCAGTCGACCGGCACATCGCATGCCGGGCACTCGCACGGCGGGCAAGCGCCATCGGAGGAACAGGCGCAGGTACAGGGAGCGCAACCACCGGACGCGCATGGAACATCGACCGCATCGCACGTGAATCCGGTCGGACAGTCGCCGTCGACGGCGCAGGTTCCGTCCCAGGGTGCCTTCATGCAAAACCCCTGGGAAACGCAGTCGGGAGGTTGCACGCATTCGGTGTCAGGAGGACAGGCCGGCGCGCCGCACGGAGCGAGGATGCAGACATCCCCCTTGCCGCAATCGGCATCCGAAGCGCAAGGCACGTCGGCAGCCAATGCCGGAACGGCCAGGAACAACAGGGCGACGAGCGTCAGTGTGAACTTCATGGAAGCCTCCTGCCCGGATACAACGGGACCGTATAACCCCACCTTATTCATACTCGGCATCCTGAGGCCCGATCGGCAGGTCATACGCGCCGCGCCTCTGTCGTTGGCGGGATAACGACGGGTTCGGGTTCGTTCGGATGCAATTGTTGGGTCGGTTCACGCTGGAAAACGGTCTGTT
>CAIZWN010000015.1 GCA_903936705.1 uncultured Myxococcales bacterium | reverse complement strand
CCTGCGGGGGCCTCAAACAGTGGGCCGCGTCGCGCTGCGCGCGAACAGGCCGCCGTCACCCCGTCGGGTCCCGCTGGTCCTCCAAAGGGCCCCGCTCCCCCTCGGCCCGGACCCCCTCACCAGATACGTGCGTGTCCCTACTCGCGCTTCTCAACGATTCTTTGAAATAACGAAATTGGACGGTGAGTCACGGTCCGTTCGGATGGTTCGTTTGGCAATCGAACTGGCGGGTTCTGAGGGCCTCGGCGTGGACGTTCGGAACAGGGCATCAGGCGTTTTCTTCAGGTCCAGCAGTCCGGCGCGCTCGGAACTCGTCGCTGCCATGAAGGGCAAGATAGCTTTTGCCGATGCCAGGACATCCGTTGTTGCGAAAGCTGCATTTCTCGCAAGTCGCCACAAATTCCAACGAGGAAATCGTCGGAGCGTCTGTTGGCAGCAGTGACATCGCCCAGTCTGGGACCGTACAGAAAGGCATGTATCGTAACGAGCGGACATTTGCCGAGACGATTTCCCTGTTTTTTTCAAGCACTGCACAAATCAGGGAGTATTTTGCGTACAACGGCCTGCACTGGTCGGGAAGACGTCCGTCCTCGAAGAATGCATTGATCGTTACGGATAAATCCAAATCCCGCGCAGTTTCAAGCATCTGCCCGAGTGATCGCACATTCTCCTCGACCAGTACGACGGACAGTTCCACACCGATTTCAGCCCTTTCCAGGTTTTCCAGTGACAACAAAAGTTCGGCGAACGCGCCAGGCCTGCCGGTCAAACGGTCGTTTTCGTCGGCACTACCTCCCAGAAGCGTCATGCAGACCCACTGGAGACCGTGAGGTCGAAGCGACTCTACGAAATTCCTGTCAGCCAGGCGGGTGCCCGGTGAGAAAACGGAAAACCTGATCGGGTCAAACCGTCTCATTGCCTCCAGGCGAGCCATTATGTCCGTCAGTCTGGGGGCGTTCAGCGCGTCGTTGCCTGCAAGGACGACCATAACGGCGTGGGCCTTGGCAAACATCGGTTCCAGATCAGGCGCCAACCGTTCCAGTTCGATCAGGTCGGTATCCCCAGGTTCGACGGTGCTTTTTTGTCCGCCTGCGCAGTAGACACATTTCTGCATGCAGTGAGTGTTGAGGTCCAGGCGCACTGTCAGCACGTCGGCATGGCCTACCTTGGTCAACCGTACAGCCTCCGCAAGGCCATTCGGTTGCGCCAGGTCGAGGCCGAGGTTCACCACGTGGCCACCAGGCAGGGGCATTGGGGTGACAGGCCTTTTCCGGCGTTCCGTATGGCCAGGGATGTCGTATTTTTCGGGTCTGTCAGTGCCGTAAGCAGGAGCCATCTCGGGGGCTAAAAACCCCCCGTCAGCAAGAAGGTGAGCCGCCAAGGCAAGCAACAGGCTCTGCACCGCAGCCGGATCGGCACCCTGTGCGTTCTGCAGCCGTGCTGACCATTTGGCCAATTTGATCGGGTATTGACCACGGGTTCCAAGCACCAGGAGCCCTTCCACAGTTCCTGTGATGGGGAATATCGCTATTGCGTTGGGGTCATTGGTATTCCGATTATTCGGAGGCCGGCCATCACGAGTGAGGGCTGCCTGGATTTGACTGTTGATGTTTGTTTCTCGGTGCAGGAGCCGTTCGGCAATTGCAGCAACCAGAGGATCGTTGGTCGGGTCATGGACCGGAAAGAAGGAGCATGAGATTTCGAGAATCTTCCCTTTCAGACTGTCGGCCCTCGCAGAGGAACATGGGCTAGCCTCAAAGACCAGGTCGCATCCGTCCTTCCGAAAGAAGAAGAATGCGCGATCCTTCGCTAGGCTGCTGCCAACATACTCAGCCTCAAACGGGCCAATTTTTACCTGGCGAGAGACAAGTTGGTGCATGAATGGCCACCTTTCCAGTGCAGGTTACCACCGTAAACTCCACCGCCACGGCAGGGCATCTTCCAATTTGGATTTATCGGCGTCAAGGTGTTTGCTGCTACCTTGGGGCCTTGTACGAAGCAACCGCTGCGGCTGTTTCATGACAGATACCTGACTTGTCCCCGTGGTCGTCAGTCATGGGGTATCCTACCGGCGTCTCAGGTTCGAGGCTCTTGCATGGGCGGTGTTCGCAGGCGGTTGGGAGGTGTTCATGGCGGCGTGGGATGAAGCGGTAGCCCTGGAGTTCACAAATGCCTTCGGTGGAAGCGCCACCTGGGCTGCCGATGCCGGCGGGCGCGTCAACCTGATCGGCGAGCACACCGATTACCACGAAGGGTTCGTTTTCCCGGCCGCGATAGACCTGCGAACGCGGGTGGCGGCCAGACCCAGGCGGGACGGGGTGATCAGGATCAGGTCTTTGAACCTCTGCGAGGAAGTTCAGGCCGAGCTGGTTCATTTGTCTCCTTCGCCAATGGCGGATTGGCGTTCATATCTGCTGGGTCCTTTCTGGGCACTGCGTGAGGCGGGTATCCAGGTTGCAGGTGCCGATGTCGTGGTGCAGGGCGGAGTTCCGTTCGGCGGCGGTCTTTCATCGTCTGCTGCGGTGGAGGTGGCGCTGGTGGCGCTGGGCGCGGCGATGGCTGGTCGCGAGCTGGAATCGCTCGAGGTGGCGCGGTTGGCGCGCAGGGCCGAGAACGGCTACTGCAAGGTTCCGTGCGGCGCGATGGACCAGATTGCTTCAGCGTGCGGTCGGGAGGGTCATGCCATTCTGCTGGACTGTCGGACGCTGACCTTCGAGGCAGTTCCGATCCCGTCCGAATGGGTTCTGGTGGTTGCAGATTCAGGAGTGCGGCATGCGGTGGCGGGACCTGAATACGCGAACCGGCAGAGGGAGTGTGCCGAGGGAATGGCGACGGTGAGGGCGGCGTTTCCGGATGTGAGAATGGCTCGCGATTTGACGATCGAGCGGCTGGAGGCCATCAAGTCCGGGATGACTGATATCTCCTTCAGGCGTTTGCGTCACGCGGTGACCGAGAACGCTCGTTGCCTCGCTGCCCGGGATGCGTTGGTGCGGGGCGACGGCACCACACTCGGTTGCCTGCTTTCAGGGTCGCACGAGAGTCTTGCCGCCGACTACGAGGTGTCATGCCCCGAACTTGACGTTCTGGTGCAGGCCGCGACCGGCATTTCGGGCTGCATCGGCGCGCGGCTTACCGGCGCGGGGTTCGGAGGCAACACGGTGAACGTGGTCGAGGCCGACAGGACTGAAGCTTTCTGTGAGGATCTGGCGCGGGCCTACATGGATCGTACTGGGCGCGCCACGACCGTGAGGGTTGTGCGGCCGGCCGGGGGTTTTTCGGTGGTTCGGCTGGAGGGCTGAGCATGGGGGATCTTGACGAACTGCGGCGTCGTTTTCCGGTCTTCGGTCACCAGGTAGATGGTATGCCTGGCGCGTCGTCACATATGGAGGCGCTGGCGTCAGCAGGCCTGATCGGCGGCACCCTCGTGAAGTATCTTGCCGCTGCTGATGATGCGGCAATGCGGCTTTTTGTCGAGGACGTCGCCGCATGCGACATCGAGTGGCTGATTGGGTTAAGGGACGATGTCCTTCAGCAACCTCGGGCGATCGTGGCCCCGATGCTGGCTCCCGTGGCGCCGTCCAGATTTGATGATTCGGCCTGCGACGAATGGGTTGAGGCAGGGCACAGATCCCTTCGGGCCGGAGAATGGGCAGATGTGATTTTTGCTGGTGGTGCGGCAACTCGCTTCTTCACGGGCGCAGGAGAGGATGCGGCCGCCCGATCCCTCGAGGAGCGATACGGGGGGACGCCTCCCAAGGGGGTCTATCCGTTGACGCCAGTGCTGGGGCGCTCGTTCCTGCAACGATTCGTGGCCGAGGCGCTGGAGACTGGTATCGCTTCAGGGCGCCTGCCTCCCGTGGTGCTAATGACCTCGCAGCAGACCTCTGCGGCCATTCGGGACTGGGTCCAGAACTCGGACCATTCGGGATTTCCTAGGGAAATGCTTTGGCCAATGCCGCAGGCGGAACATCCCAGGCTGGATTCCGATGGTGACCTTGTTGCGCGGTCGAACGGACGGCTGGTGGTCACGGGCGACGGCCATGGAGGTGTCTACCGGGCGCTGATGGCTGAGGATCCCGGGGGGGATTCGATCCATCTTCGTCTGCATCGTCTGGGGGTGCGACATGTCGTTCTGCACAACGTGGACAACGCCGCCTCACGGCCGTTTGATGCCGCCCGCCTTGGGTTCCACAGGTCACGTGGGATGGCGTTCACGATGACCGTCACAGCTAGGGCGCACGCCTACGAAAAGGTAGGTCTGGTTGCGAAGAACCTGTGCATGGGACGGATCGAGGTGATTGAGTACTCTGTCTGTCCTCCTGAAATTGCCGAGGCGGTGCAACCGAATGGTTCACCCGTTTTTGCGCTGGCTCACATCAATACGAACCTGCTGTCATTGTCTGCCGTGCGATCGGATATCCCTCGAACCCTGTACACGGGCAAGATGGTTGACGTTGACGGAAGGGTGGTGCCAACCTCATCCCACGAGATGTTGAATCAGCACCTTTCGGGTCTGCTGGAACCTGAAGTCGTCGGGGTGTTGCTTGCTGACCGGGACGTCTTCTTCTTGCCAACCAAGAGCCTGCATGGCGAGGATTCGCTGGATACGACGCAGCGGGCCATGTCGAGGGCCGATGCCGCGCGTCTGGTCGCGCTGGGCGCGGAAGTGGCCGCGGACTCGTGGGTCGAGCTGGACCCTTGCCTGGGAGATCCGGCTGTGCTGTCCGGGTTGGGTTGTGCGCAGGGGTGGCGCGTAGGGGCCGGCGCGACGGTGGGATTCGCGGTGCGGCATGGTATCGGCGGTCGACCTCCGTTGTCGTCGGGGCTGGTGGTCGAAAATGGAGCTCGTCTGGTTGTCCAGGTCGATCGGCCATACGGCGATTCCAGGTTCGATTCGGGCACCAGGGCAATCGCCGAATGCAGGGCAAGTGCCGGAATGGTAGGCCTGGGAACGGACGTGACAGTTGGTGCGGGCGCTGATGTTCAGCTGACGGTCCACGGCAGCGGGCAAATTGAGGTTCCTGCGGGTACCCGATTCGAGGGCCTGGTGCGGATCGAGGCCCTCCCAGGGCAGGTCATTGTGGCGCATGGGGTGTCGTAATGGTGTCCGTGCGGGAATGACTGGTCCAGGCCCATGTCGCTGCATCCATGATCTTTGGATGGACAGGGATATGGCAGTTCAAGCAACGCCGCCCAGACATGCGTAATCGAAACAGGTCGTCGTCGATAGACAGGGCATCTGACTAGGGTTCCGACTACCTAAGGACGTTCTCTGAATTTCCGTACTGGCAGCCGTCCCAACTTTAGTGTCGTGTGTTGGACGCAAGGCCGCGGATTGACACAAGGCGCGATTCTGGTAGATTTGCGCGCACGCGCCGGGCCCGCAGGCCGGCTTGCGCGGAGTGTGCCCATTATGGATCTTCTTCGTGGGATAACCCGATTGGAGACGCTTCCCCTGGAAGGGCGTCGGGTGATGGTTCGTGCTGATCTTGACTGCCCGATGACACCAGAGGGGCGTGTGGCGGACGATTCCCGTTTGCATGCCCTGCTGCCAACGATCCGGTATGCGATCACCCAGGGAGCCAAGGTGGTTCTGGCTGGCTCGTTGGGGCAGCCGGCGGGTCGCCGAGTGCCTGAATTGACGATGGCGCCGGTAGGCGAGCGTCTTGCCGAACTGCTGGATCTGGAAATCTTTCTGCCGGAGGAAACGGTCGGTGATGGCCCTCGAAAGGTCGTCATGGAGCGCGTTGACGGCGAGGTTGTTCTTCTTGAGAACCTGGCCTTCCAGTCCGAGGAAGAGTCGGACGACGACGTGTTTGCCCAGCGTCTGGCAGTGCTTTGCGATGTGTACGTGAACGATGCCCTGCTGGCATCCGGGCGGCGCCTTGCATCGACGCGTTCTGTTGCCAAACACGTGAATATGAAGGCATGTGGTCTGCTGTTGCAGAAGGAACTGACCAGTCTGAATCGGATAACAGCCGGGAGTCCGGAGGGACCATTCACTTTGCTGGTTGGCGGAGCGCGGTTCTCGGAAAAAATCGGATTGATGAACATCCTTCTGGGCAAAGTGAAAAACGTTCTTGTTGGCGGCGTCACGGCAGCAACGTTCCTTGCGGCGCGCGGTGTCGCGGTGGGCCGCACTCAGGTCGAGGCCGATCGGTTCGAGCTGGCCAACCAGTTCCTGTCCCGCGCCAGGTTGCGAGGCGTGGAAGTGTTGTTGCCTGTCGATGTCGTTGTTGCCGGAAGTGCCTGTGACGGGTCAGATGCCCAGGTTGTCCCAGTCGAATTGATCCCGCCAGAAGCGCAGATCCTGGACGTCGGTCCCGAGACTGTGAGTATTTTTGCAAAGGCGATTGCTGCCTCGCGCACGGTTTTCTGGAACGGTCCGATGGGAGCCTGCGAGCAGCCCATCTTCCGCGAGGGCACCGAAAAGGTTGGCAAGGCGCTTGCGCGATCCAGGGCGACCAGCATCGTGGCTGGGGGGGATACTGTTGCCGCCGTCGCGCGACTGGTGCTGACGCCCTTTCTGACGCATGTGTCGGGTGGTGGCGATTCCGCGATGGCCCTGGTTGAGGGACGCGAGGTCCCCGGGGTTGAAGCTCTTCGGGACCTGGATTGAGAGGATTCATGGACGAGCGTAGAAAGCCGTTGATCGCCGGAAACTGGAAGATGAACCTGGATCTGGCCGGTGCTGTCTCTCTTGCGCGCGAGGTTCTGCTGAGGACGGCAAGCTTCGGTTCCGTCGATGTCTGCGTGCTCCCGCCGTTCCCGCTGATCCAGGCCGTGGCTGGTGTGCTGGACGGCAGCGCAGTGGGCTTCGGTGGCCAGGATCTCAGCAAGGAGGACGAGGGGGCCTACACCGGGGACGTCAGTGCCAAGATGCTTTTGAGCCTTGGTTGCCAGTACGTCTGCATCGGGCACTCCGAGCGACGGGAATTTCATCTGGAGACGGACGAGTCGGTGCGACTTAAGACCGGACGCGCCCTGACTGCCGGGCTTGTTCCGATAGTGTGTGTTGGAGAGAGGCTTGCCGAGCGGGACTCGGGAGACACCTTCATGCGGGTCGAACGTCAGGTTACGGTTGGAATGGGCGGTCTTTCGCCTGACGAGCTGGCACGAGTCGTGGTCGCCTACGAGCCGGTGTGGGCCATCGGCACCGGACGTACGGCAACACCGGCACAAGCCCAGGAAGTGCATGAATATATTAGGAAACTATTGTCCCGCATGGCGGGCGATGTGATTGCGTTGCGGATGCGGATTCTTTATGGTGGCAGCGTCAAGCCCGGCAATGCCCGGGAGTTGCTGGCCCAGAAGGACGTTGACGGGGCGCTGGTTGGTGGTGCGAGCCTGTCCGCGGAATCGTTCGCGGGCATCGTCGAATGCGCGGGGTGATGCATGGGAATCCTGTTCGGACTGATGATTGCGTTCCATATCGTGGTGTCGTTGCTGTTGATTGTCGTCATTCTGCTGCAGCCTGGACGTGGCGGTGGCGGAATGGGGGCGGTGTTCGGCGGCGGGTCCAGTTCGTCTGTGTTCGGGGGGCGTGGTGCTACCACGATCCTCAGCCAGGCGACGGGGATTCTTGCGGCGATATTCATGGTTCTTTCGGTGGCGATCGCGATGACAGGCACCGAGCGTAGCGTCACCAGTGATACGCCCGATGAGGCGCCGCCCGTCAGCGCGCCCGCTCAGCCGTCGGGTGAGTGAACCCGACTCACGGTTTCACGTGAAACGTCGTTCCTCGCCAGCGCCCCGGATCCTTGCCGTCGCCAACCAGAAGGGCGGAGTCGGCAAGACGACAACCGCGGTCAATCTGGCGTCATCCCTGGCGGTGCTTGAGGTCCCAACACTTCTTGTTGATCTTGATCCGCAGGCAAATGCCAGCCTCGCATTCGGCATGGACTACCGTGCCGGCGGTCCCCACGTTTACGAGGCGATGCTTGGGCGCCAGCTTTTATCGGACATCTCAAGACCAACCGAGCTGGAAAATCTGCGCGTGGTACCGGCGCATCCAGACCTTGTCGCAGCCGAGATCGAGCTTGTTGATATCGAGGACCGAGCGCTGCTGTTGAGGCAAGCGATAGCGCGCGACGCGAATCTACCGGCAATCATCGTGATTGATTGCCCTCCGGCACTGGGATTCCTGACTCTAAACGCGCTGGTGGCAGCGCGATGGGTGCTTGTCCCGCTGCAGTGCGAGTTCTATGCCCTGGACGGGCTGGCCAGGCTGACGCATACGATCGGTCTGACGCAGGAGTCGTTCAATCCGGAACTCGGTATCCTGGGGTTAGTCTTGACCATGTTTGACAAGCGCAACCGTCTGTCCTTTCAGGTGGCCGAGGAGGTGGCGCGCCACTTTCCCGAACTGCTGCTGAAGACCCGAATTCCACGGAATGTTCGGCTGGCCGAGAGTCCTTCCTACGGTAAGCCGGCCATCCTGTTTGACGTGCAATCCTCGGGCGCCAGGGCGCACCTTGAACTTGCCGAGGAGGTTCTGGCCAGGCTGTCTGACGTGGAGGGCGTGGTATGAAGGACAAGCGGCCGGCGCTAGGCAAGGGATTGTCAGCCCTCTTTCCGGCATCGACCATGTCCGGAGGAGAACGTCCATACGTGGTCGAGTGTCCAGTCGATCGGATTGATGCGCTTCCTGACCAGCCGAGGCGAGTGTTCAAGGATGAGGCGCTGGCTGAGCTGTCGGCATCAATTCGTGAATCGGGGGTGTTGCAGCCCTTGTTGGTGAGCCGGAATGGCGAACGATTCCGTCTGATCGCGGGCGAGCGGCGTCTGCGTGCGGCGCGTCTGGCCGGGCTCGCCGCCGTGCCTGTGGTTGTGCGCCAGGCGACCTCCAAGGATGCCTTTCTGCTGGCTCTGGTAGAAAACCTGCAGCGGGAGGATCTTGACCCGGTTGAGCAGGCGCGGGCATTCGACAGGCTGGTGCGCGAGCACGGTATGACTCAGGAGGACGTGGCGAAGCGCGTGGGCAAGAACCGGACGACTGTTTCGAACAGTCTTCGGATCCTGAAATGTTCTCGGCCGGTCATGGATGCATTGGAGTCAGGCGAGATCTCCGAGGGATTTGCCAGGGCGCTGCTTCCGCTGGATGAAGCTGGTCAGGCGGATCTGCTGCGAATAGCGATGGCCGAGGGGCTGAGCGTTCGCCAGGTCGAGGCTCAGGTCAGACGTAGGCGGCAGGGGGTTGTTCCCCGCAGGCCGCCGTCCGAGTCGGCTCTGGCTGGATATTTTCTAGGGGCTCGCGATCAGTTGGAGGCTGCCCTTGGGATTCCAGTAGTTGTTTCCTACAAGGGAAATCGAGGGCAGGTGCGTCTGTCATTCGGCAGTCTGGCGGAATTTTCCCGTCTGCGCGAGCGGTTGCTGGGAACCTCAGGCGAGGGACAACGCGATCAGCCAGCCGGCAAGAAGGGTCAATGATCCCAATCCCCAGAACAGGATTGCGCCTCCTCGCAAGCGGCCTTCCGGCGTGACGCTTCGAAAGGCTCCAGCGGCTGTGACCGATAGCCAGGCAACAAACAGGATGACAGCAGCAGCCGAGGGTCCGTTCCTCGGCATGGAGTCACGTTTCAGAAACGCCAGATGGCCGGCCTCGTCCAGGCCTGCGCGCCCGTCTGGAAGTCGGTCGATCGCCGCAAGTCCCCGTGCAATGGAGGCATCGGCTTCATCAAGGAGATCCGTGTCGGGGGTTATCATCCAGCGGGTCGAACGAATGGCACCTCGCAACTCCTGCCAGGCCTGCAACTCCAGTCCGGGATTTCCGACGGCCCCAGCTTCCTTGGCCAGGTCCCGAAGGAGTTCGCGCGCCGGTCTGGATACCCCAGCCAAAGGCAGATACCACCTGGCGGCCCTTGCGGCAAAATCGATCGCTGTCGCCGGCAGATCCGCCTGTTGGCAAGCAATCGCCGTGGCCAGATCATCCCGCCCCGAGACGGCAACGCGTGTTGCCACGACGGCCGTAACGACAATCGTGGCCAGGGAAACGACCGTGAACACCCGTGGGAATCCGGCCGTCACGCGAAGTCCCTCCGTTCGAAGATCAGGCATGCGAGGCCGAAGAACAAAAGACACCATCCAAGACAGTACGCTCCTGCGGCACCGACATAACCCCAGGAAATCGGAATGCCGAGGATCAGTTCCTTTCCTACGTTGAAGATCGAGAGATCAGGGAGGACGGCGGTGGCCGTCTGGGCGACGAATCGCGCAGCCTCGCTGCTTGCCAGCGCCCCTTTCTTCAGGGACAGCAGGTCGTTCAGCACTGGAACCGAACTGCCCGCAAGGTACACACCAAGGGTGAAAACCCCTGACAGAATAGGACTGGAGAACGAACTGAAAAACAGGGCTACAGAGGTGATCAGAACCGCCTGGAGCCAGGCAAGCACCAGCGCCTGAGGCATGTCTGGCTTCAGCGGCACCGAACGCAGGATCAGGGAACCCACCCAGGCGACTGTCATCAGCAGGACCGCAATGGCCAGAACTCCGACGAGGCCGAAAAACTTGCCAGCCAGCACCTCCGACCGGCGAATCGGTTTTGAAAGGACCAGATAGAATGTTTTCTTGTCCACTTCCTTGTAGACCAGGATCACGCCCATCGTGACAGCAATCACCACCTCCAGCAGCGAAATGGCGAAGAGTCCGAAATCAATAAGAACCCGTGCCATCTGGTCGGCGATTGCCAGGCTGGAAACGGCCATGGATGATGCCACCAGACCCATTGCCGCGATTCCCAGGCCTACGAAGGCGCGGTTGCGAGCCGCCTCGATGAATGTGTTGCGCGAAATAGCGGCGATTCGCCGTGGAATGCCAAGGAGATCCTTCATGAGGTCACCTCCTTGGCCCCAACTGGCCCGACTCCAGCAGTCCGTACGAACAGTTCTTCCAGCGAGATGCGTCTGTCGGCCACCTGTAGAATCTCCATGCGTGCATCCAGCAGTGCGCGAAGGATGTCGTTGGCAAATCCGCTTTCGACAAGGAGGCGGGTTACCTGGGGGCCCATTCGGTCGATGCCATGAATGCCTGGCAGTCTTGCCCAGTCGCCAGGGAAGCTGCCGGACACGAGGATCTCCTTCCGGTCGCCCGAGGCCAGCAACTCCTGGATCGTGCCGGCGTGTTCGACGACCCCCTTGTGCAAAATTACGACGCGGTCGCAAAGACGCTCAATATCGGCCAGGATATGACTGCTGAAGAACACTGTTTTTCCCTGGCTCTTCAGTTCGGCTATGAGGTCGATGATCTCTCGTCGTCCAACCGGGTCCAGTCCCGACATCGGCTCGTCCAGCAGAACCAACTCGGGGTCGTTCAGCAGGGCCTGGGCGATGCCGACCCGTTGCAGCATGCCCTTCGAGAATTTTCTTAGAATCCTGTTCTTCGAGTCAGCCAGGCCGACACGGTCCAGGAGCATGTCGATCCGTCGTCGTCTCTCGGCCTTGGGAATCCCGAAAATTCGTCCGAAAATGTCCATCAATTCGGTAGGTTTCAGATAGTCGTAAAAATAGGGTTGCTCGGGAAGAAATCCGACTCGGGACATGACTTCGATTGCGCCAGGATCTCCCCCAAGCAGGCTGGCCCGCCCCGCCGACGGACGAATAAGTCCTACCAGCATCTTCAGAGTGGTCGTCTTGCCAGCGCCGTTCGGCCCCAGGAAGCCGAAGATCTCGCCACGACGAACCGAGAACGTCACTCCCTTGACGGCCTCTACCCGGCGCCGTCGAAACGGAGTGCGGAAGACCTTTCGAAGGCCATCCACGACAATCACGTCATCCACGAAGCCTCCCAGGGGCAAACGCAGCCCCGGCAATAGTCGGTCAATCTGCAAGCAGCGCCAACAGGCGATCTCCGACGCGATCGACCTGCGCCCTCGTCATCTCGTCAAACAACGGCAGCGCCAGTGTGGTCATGGCAAGGTCCTCGCCAACCGGACAAGCCGGTACGTCGGGACACCTGTGCCGGAAGAAGGTCTGGCTGGTCAGGGCATGGGCGGTAACGCCCGCCTGGATACCGTCGTCAGCCAGCGACCGGCGTACCTGGTCTGCCGGCCGGTCGAGGCGTACGACGAAGGTCTGCCACGTCTGACCGGGGCGCAGATAGCCTGAGGGCACGGACATCCCTGGTTTCGAGTCGAATTGCCTGCGGTAGCGATCAGCCAGCAAACCACGCAGGCGGATGGAACCCTTAAGCCGGCCGATCTGTACCCTGCCTATGGCGGCGGGTACGTCGCCAAGGCGGAGATTCAGGCCGATCTCCCCGAAGGCGTCTCCTGGGCCGCCACCAGTTCGTCCATAGTCCCGGAACCTGCGCAACCTGGCGAGGATAGTTGGATCGCGCGCAGTCAGCAGCCCGCCCTCTCCCGATGTCGCAGGCTTTCGCGGATGCATCGAGAAGCAGCCAATATCAGCGATCGTTCCCGACGGGGCCCCGGTCCAGGTTTTGCCACCAAGGGAACATGCGGCATCCTCGATCAGGCGCAAACCCCGGGATCGACACAATGCAGCAATGTCCTCGATGCAGGCCGGGATTCCGAATGCGTGCACGACGACAACGGCGCGGGTGCGAGGGGTCAACACTCGTTCAATGGTGCCTGCCGTAACAGCCATCGTGTCCGGATCGACGTCGGCAGGCACGGGAACCGCGCCCAGGAAGAAGGTTGCCTGTGCAGCAGCCGGGAATGCAAAAACGGGGACCACGACCTCGGCACCAGGTCCGATTTCCAAGGCCGTCAGCGCGGCCAGCAGCGCGGCACCTCCGCTTGACACAGCAACCACCCCGGCTCCGTCCAGGATCGCCGACACCTCGACCTCGAGGGCTGCTACCTCTGGTCCCTGGGCCAGATGTCGCGATGCCAGCACTCGGCGCACGGCATCCAGCTCCTCGGAGCCGACATAAGGCCTTGCCAGGGGAATGAAACGGTCATTTTCCATCATTGACGCTCCCGGTACCACGCGATAGTTCGCAGGAGACCTTCCTCCAGGTCGATCTTTGGTTCGAAGCCCAGCAGTCGGCGCGCCTTGCCGACGTCGGGAATCCTTAATTCGACGTCGGCGTAGGGCCATAGGACCATCTCGATCGGTGACGATGAACCGGCCAGCCTGACCACCTCGCGGGCCAGATTGTAGATGGTCAACGTGCTGCGTGGATTGCCGATATTGAAGGATTCTCCAACCGCCTCGTCCCGGTCCAGAACAAGCATGATACCGTCAACGATGTCGTCGATGTAGCACCACGATCGGATCTGGGCACCATCGTTGTGGACGCGCAAAACGTCCCCCGCCAGCGCCCGTACGATGAAATGGTGGACGGCACCTTCGCCGACCTGTGCCGGCCCGAAGATGTTGAAAGGGCGGATGGAGCAGGCCGGAAAACCGTGCTGCCGGTGGTATGACAGCGCAAGGTGTTCGGTTGCAAGCTTGCTGACGGCGTAGGTCCAGCGTGCTTCTCCCACGGCTCCCAGCTGGTTCTGGTCGCCCTCCGTAACCTTGTAGGCGTAGCGACCGAACACCTCGGATGTAGAGAAATCGACAAAGCGGCGGATTCTGCTTTCCTCGAACGCGGCCTCAAGGACGTTCAAAGTCCCCTGCAATGCGACGCGCATCGTGAGGACAGGCGACCGCATAACGGTATCGACCCCGGCAATAGCCGCCATATGGACCACTTCGGTGCAATTGCTGACGGCCTGCTTGACGGTTTCCCGGTCCAGCACGTCGCCGGTGATCATCGTCACTCTTGGGGACGACAGAAGCGGGCTGTCCTTGAGGGCGTTGCGATGCAGATTGTCCAGCAATACGACGTCGCTGTCGCTGTGTTCCAGCAGGCGTCTGGCCAGTGACGAGCCGATGAAACCGGCGCCGCCCGTTATCAGTATCCGTCCGCCGCTTTTCAAGGAGTGCCTCCTCGTGAAATCCTGGTTCCGCCACGTTGAATTTCGCCGCCCGCCCCTTCGTCCACCAGCGAGAACAGCGCTATCGGCAGGAAGGGCCAGTCAGCACGCCAACGGGCCTCCTCGTCCTTGAGCCCCTTTGCCAGGACTTCCGACAAAGCCCCGATACGGCGCAGCAGTTGGGTCCGCTGGGCCGGGGATGCCTCGTAGTATTTTTGCAGCGCATAGGTGGTCGCCAGCTCGCCCTGGTTCTTTCGCTCGAAAAGTTCAGCGACGAAGTTAGGGTCGAGTGGTGATCCCGGAAGACTTAGCGCCGCTGCAAAGTGGTCCCTTGCTGCCAGATGGTTGGCGGCTTTTTCCTCGTCGTTTGCACCCTTCAGTTCAAAGAACAGGTTGAAACCCAGATCGATTCGCAGGCGCCAGTCGTTCGGAAAGCGTTCGATGCCGTCCGACAAGAATCGGTTTGCATGGAGTATTACCCCATCGTCAAGCATCTGGCTCATCTTGAGGACCTGTGCAGCCCACAGATAGACCTTGGGGTTATCAGGATCCAGCGCGACTATTGCCGAGATGTACGCGTCCAGCCATTCGAAACGTCGATCGGCAAAGAAATGAGACAGAAAGTATGAGTGAACCCTGACGAACAGCAGGTCGGCAACAGCTGATGGATGGCCCAACGACAGGATTCTGAGGACCACCGGCGGCGGCAGGTACAGTGTTTCAGCAGCCAGTGGGGAACCCATGGCTCCTGATGATTCAAGCTCCTCGGCAGTAGCCGTTCCTTCGCAGATACGCTGCCATAGTTCCCGGTCGCTGACCGGGTTGAGCGATGCGTAGGTTGTGGCCACCCGTGCAGCCCTCGTGGTCATCCAGCCGGTGATCGCAATCCCGACGAAGATCACGGTCGGAACCATCGCCGAGAGGGCTCGCATCATGGAGCGTTCATGGCGGGCATCGGGGCCACGCCTGGAGGGAGAAACTTCAGCCATGGGGCTCCTGTCGAAACATGAGCGGCGCAATGCGCCGATTCGGTCAGCGATGTTATCACACTCACATTGCCGGGCCTTCTTCCAAGTCCACGGCCGGGTTCACCGAGAAGGATCCATTCGAAACGCCTCGATGCGTGCGACCACTGCCTTTCGGCGGAATTGACCCGGCATCGGTCCGCGGGCAGAATCCCGCCATGCTCGATGTCCTTCCAGCGCTGGGGCTTCTCGGGGCTTCGGTCATTTTGTCCGTCCGGACTTCAATGTCGTGGGTGCGCGGGCGGCGTGTCGTGAGGAATGGGATTCCTGGCAGATCCGTCCTCGTGGTGGTGGCCGTTCCAAGAGGGGGGGAGCCTGGTCGTGCAATGGCCAGATCCCTTGCGGCAACAGCATATGCTGGTCCCATGGCCTTGCGGATTGGCTGTCAAACGGGTGAGGTATCCGGTGCGCGGCTGGCCGAAGAAGCGCTTCGAGTTGCTCCTGGATTGGATGTCAGTGCAATAAGCGTGACGCCTTCCTCGCGAGAGGTGTCGATGCCGAGGTTCGCTATCGAGGCCGCGTTGGATCATGATTCCGACGTGGTGGCTCTGGTGGATGTGGCGACCAGGCCGACCGCGCGTGATCTGGCTCGTTTGCTGTCTTGCCCGATGGATTCTGGTCCGCGATGGGTGGCCGCCGTTCCCGTCAAGGGAACTGGCGGGACCTTTATCGGGGGCGTTTGGTCAGGTGTTGCGACCGACATGGCTCCGATGACGGCAGCAGCATGCGGTGCCGCAGGTTTGCCCGCCCTGCTTTCGGCCGGCACAAGGTCGGCATGGGACGCGATTGGCCAGGATTCGCTGGCGTTGCATCGGCCTACGTTGGCCCACTCGGCAGCCTTGTGCAGTGACAGGCAGGCGGTGCTGGTGCCTGTGCCGTCGGCGCTGCATCCGGGTTGCGAAAGACTGTGGACCAGAGATTCCCTTCGAGTCCTTTGGCGAGCCTGTCCCCTGGGGATGTTATGGGTCCTGGCTGCACTCCTGGCCCTCCCTGTCGCAATCTGCACGATGATGTCGAGCGGGACGCATGTTCGTCTGACAGCCAGCGTGGTTCTTGCGGCATGGGTCTCCAGGATGCTGACGGCGTTGACCTGGGGCCGGTCCACATGCGGGGTTGGATCCGCTGTTATTGCCACCCTTCTGGCACCATTCAGGGATATCGTATCGTCGTCGGCTTTTATTGCCTCGGCGTTCTTGTCGAAGATGTACGTTGGAGGGGACGAATTCCGGGTTCGTCGGGGCGGCGTCCTGGTGCCGGTTGCCAAGGTCCCCCGGTTTGACGAATAGAGGGCGAGCTGGGTGACGCGATGCGTAATCCCGGCGGGAGGGTGTAATGGAGGCGTTGCGGCAGGCGGTCATCGGCGTGGACGGCGGGAACACAAAGACGGCGGCTGTGCTGGTTTCTCTGGATGGCAGGATGGTCGCTCATGCAAGGACCACCTCATCCAACTGGCAGACCTTCGGCGAGGAAGGAGCCCGGCAGGCTTTGCTGCGTGTGACGCATCCCCTGGCCGAGGCGGCACGCGACCATGGTTTCGCAGTTGCTGGCTTCGGGTTCGGCCTGACTGGTCACGATCGTCCCAGGGACTTCGAGGTTCTTGAACGGGTCACTGCCGGAATTGTTTCGGCAACTGGAAGCATTGCAACGGTGATTCCGGGGGCGGGCAGGATCGTTTTGAACGACGCCTTCCTGGTCCTTAGGGCTGGAACTGATGACGGGATAGGGATTGCGGTGTCGTCGGGTACCGGTGGCAACTGCGTGGGCGTGGGCCGTAACGGTCGGCGTATCCAGATAGGCGGAATCACACACGAACTAGGTGACGGAGGTGGCGCCGGCGAGATCGCCCTTGAGGGGCTGCGTGCCGCCGGTCGGGCCAGGGACGGTCGTGGCTGGAAGACGTCCATCACCGATTTGATTCTCGGCGTGACTGGACTTTCCGGGATCGAGGACGTTCTGGACTTCGCGATTCCCGGTGCGCTGCCCCCTTCTGACGATCCCGAGGCCGTGCCTCCTCGGTTGTGCGATCTTGCTCCGCTGGTCTTCGAGGCCGCCCGGACTGGCGACATCATTGCGCGGCGAATTCTTGAGGATGTTGGTCAGGGCCTTGGTCGCCAATCCGTGGCGGCGGCGCACCGACTGTTCGGCCGCGAAGAATCCTTCCCGCTGGTCCTGGGCGGCACGGTGTTGATGAAGGCCGAGGCTGACAACTTTGCCCGCGCCATCATTCTGGAGACCCAGGCCGTTTTCCCGAATGCGGTTCCATCCATAATCGAATATCACCCGGTACTTGGCGCCGTGCTTTACGCATTGGACGTTGTCGCTGCCGGTCGGGAAGATGCAGCTCTTCGTTCCTCCATGACAAACGGTTCCTTGCGACGGTTGATTGGTCCCCAGGTCAATGGTCTTTTCTAGGGACTGCGCTGGGTCAAGTAGTAATCTTGGGGGAATCAATCAGCGGCCTCAGCTTGAAAATGGACGTTGGTGCCAATTATTGCGTCTGCCTCTTGAGCCCTTTGTCCTGGCCGTGTAGAACCGCAGTAGGTGACTTCAGGGGTGAGGCATGTTCGGTCCGGTTGTTCATGGTCCTCGTGCGTTCGACAACGAAAAGTATCTGGAAGAGCAGACCGCCGCGATCCTCGAACGCGTCGAACGATTCGACAACAAGCTCTACCTGGAGTTCGGCGGCAAGCTGATCTTCGATTACCACGCGGCTCGCGTCCTTCCTGGCTTCGATCCCAACGTCAAGATGCGTTTGCTGCAGCGCCTGAAGGACAAGGCGGAAATCGTGGTCTGCATCCACGCGGGTGACATCGAGCGACGGAAGGTGCGCGCGGACTTCGGGATTCCCTACGATTCGGATGTCCTGAAATTGATTGACGACCTGCGCGAACGCGATCTTCCCGTTCGGGCGGTGATCATTACCCGGTATGCCGACCAGCCCTCGGCAAATACCTTTCGAAACCAGCTCGAGCGGCGCGACGTTCGTGTGTACACCCATCGTTCGATCCCGGGCTACGCCGTGGACGTTGATCGCACGGTCAGCGACGAAGGCTACGGGTCCAATCCCTACGTCGAGACATCGCGCCCCCTTGTGGTCGTGACCGCCCCTGGTCCAAACAGCGGTAAACTGGCCACCTGCCTCTCGCAGGTCTACCACGAGCACCGCCGTGGCATCAGGGCCGGTTACGCCAAATTCGAGACATTCCCGATCTGGAGCCTGCCCTTGCGGCACCCTGTCAACGTCGCCTACGAGGCGGCAACGGCCGAGTTGCGTGACGTGAATCTGATTGACCCGTTCCACCTCGAGGCTTACGGCGTGCCGTCGATCAACTACAACAGGGATGTCGAGGCGTTTCCGTTGCTGCGACGAATACTCCAGCGAATCAGTGGTCAGAAGGATGTCTACCGGTCCCCGACGGACATGGGGGTCAACCGCGCCGGATTCGCAATAATCGATGACGAGGCTGCCCGTCAGGCAGCGCGCCAGGAGATCGTAAGGCGATTCTACCGGTACGCATGCGAGCACGCCCTCGGGCAGGTGGACGCAGAATCGGTGCGTCGGATCGAGATCCTGATGGAGGAGCTTGATGCCGGCCCCGAGGATCGGCCAGTAGTGAAGCCGGCGCGCGATATTGCTGCGGCCGTCATGGAACGACCTGGAAAGGGCCATCGTGGCGTGTTCGTGGGCGCGGCCCTGCAACTGCCAGATGGGACCATGGTCACCGCCTGCAATTCCCCCCGGATGCATGCGGCTTCGGCATTGGTACTTAACGCCATCAAGCATCGCGCCGGCCTGCCGGCGGGTCTGGATCTTCTAAGTCCTACGGTCTTCGACGCCATTGCAGAGGTGAAGCGTGTCGCCTACGGCAGGGAGTCGCCGTCCCTTGACCTCGAGGAAACGCTGATTGCCGTTGGCATCTCGTCAGGCACGAACCCGACGGCGAAACTGGCCATGGATCGTATTCCGGATCTGCACGGATGCGAGGTCCACCTTACCCATATGGCCTCCCCGGCGGACCAGAAGGCTCTTCGAAGGCTGGGCCTGAACCTTACGACAGCCCCCTCCTTCGAATCGGATAAGCTTTTCGTCCAATGATGATGCGGGGCGTGCGGCTGGCAATATGACCGTTTTCGGACAGCGAGCATTGCTGCTGGCGGGGCTGTTGCTTTGCACGGTGCCGGCCACAGGTTCGCTTGCATCCTCATCTGTTCCCAACAGGACCCCGGAATTGTCATCGATGTCGGATGGGAGGATTTCAGAGGTTCCGACGAAAGCTCATGTGCCTTTCGGCGGTCCGGATATTTCCATCGCCTTGGCGTTCATAGTGGTGCTGGCTCTTGTATTCGTCCTGGGCGGAATCATTGGATCGGTGCTTCGCAGGAAGTACCTGGCTGGCATACTTCTAATTCTGCTGGGTTTTCCGGGCGTGGCCCTTCTTGCCGAAGGCGGGATTCGGGTGTCCCGTTGGCTGCTTGTCCCATCGTTCAACGATGAAACCTTCCAGATCTTCGCAGTCGGTGGTTCCACGATGCAAGGTGCGCCGTATCCACCTCGATTTTCGCCGCCGGCCTTCCTTTCGTCCGTGTTTGATGGATGGATCGGGGCTCGCCCGATCGAGATCCGGAACATCGCCCGTCATGGATGGTCGGTTTGTTCAGAATCGGTCCTGCTGGAAAGGGCCGTCGCAGGCCGGGACCCTGGAATCCCTGGAGTTCTGATGGTGTACGCCGGTCATAACGAGGGCCGGGTTTTTCCCGGATCGTCTGGCCCATCAGGCCTTCTTGACGAAATAGAGAACGTCTCTGCCGCAGTCCGTGAATGGCGCTTGGTCTTTCCCCCCGCCTTGGACCCTATCAATCAGTTTTCGCGAAGCGAGACATGCCTTCGCCGAGTAATCAAGACGGCTCTGGGTGCCGGACTGGTGCCTCTTCTTTCGACGGCACCATCGAATCATTCGGGTATGGAGCCAACCGTTCCGTTGGACATCGATCCAGGTTCGGCCCGTATGGTGCTGGCGGCGGGGCGTGCGCTGGAGGATGAAGGGCGACTGGAGGAGGCATCAGCGGCCTATCTGAAGAACAGTTCAGATGATGGGCTTGGTGCCTTGCTGGCTTTTCGCGCGGCCGGGTGCCTCCATCGTGCCGGCCTGGTACGAGAGGCCGCCGAACTTTACGATCGGGCGATCGACATCGACCTCAGAACCCGCTTTGGGCGTGCCAGCGCAGCTCAGAACGACCTGATCCGGAGGCTGGCAAACGAGTATCGGGTGCCGTTGGTGGACACAGATCGTCGTTTTCGCGCGGCCTCACCGGACGGTATCCCGGGAAACGAATTGTTCTCGGACGGGCACCATCCATCCCTTCGGGGCTATCGTCTAATGGCCGACTCTTACGCCCAGGCGGTGACCAGGGTTTTCCGGCAGCCCCCGATTCGCGCCTTTGACGCATCAGAGGATCCTTGTCAGACCCTGGTGTGCAGCCTGGAAGTACAGGCCAGCGCGCACGTCGCAGCAGCGAATTGGCGGATTGCCGCCTCGGTGCGCCATCCGGATCCGCGCGAGGCGCTGGCCGCCGCAAGTCAGCACCTTCAGCGCGCGATCGAACTTGTGCCGAACGATCCAGCTCCCTGGCTGGGAATGGCCGTTCTGGATGCCGCTCAGAGGGGGGGCATGCTGTGGGACGAAAGTGACATCGAGCGCCTCAGCCAATGGAATTTTGGTTTTTCCGGGCATCCTTGCGTTTCTGCAGGTAGGCAGGAGGGAATGCTTGTTCGAATGCGAGAACTGGAGGTTGCGCCGGGAATTCTCAAACAAATCAAGATGTTATGGGAGTCAAAGGCGGAGGATTGTCCCGAAACCGGGGGCGATTCCTGAGTCCAGACATCGTCACGATGGGTGTGACAGGACCTCAATGGAACAGCGTCTTTCGTCGCGACCACCCGGCGGCAGGATGACTATCCCCAGCTTTCGATCAAATGGCTCCTGGCTTACGTGATCGTCCATGCCCTGCCAAGGCTCGATGCACACGAAAGGCGCACCGGCATCCGACCAAAGGCCCAGGTGCGGGAAGTCCGGGAAGGCGACGCGGACCCCGAATGATTCGTCCGGGTCCAGCAGCGAGACGCTGCGACGGGCCTGCGGAATGGCGGCAAGATCGAACATGTACGTCAGGTCCAAACCCAGTTCGCTGAATTGGAAATCTCCGGAACCGTCCATTGGTACCCGCTGTCCGGTCAGGAAACATCTTTCGTCGTTCAACAGGCGATCAAACCCACATGCAGGAAGGCGCACGTGGCACTCTTTCTTCTCTCTCGAGCCGGCCAGGAACGGTGTGCGAAATCCCGGGTGCCAGCCAAGCTGATAGGGCATCGGCCGTGAGTCGCGGTTTTCGACCGCAAGGGTCAAGTCCAATCGGTCCGTTCGCAGGGTATACGAGACCTCGAACCCGAATTCCCATGGGTACATTGCCCTGGTGGTCGGGTTGGCCGTCAACCGGTATTTCAGTTCGAATCCATCTTCCGAGGGGCCGGCGTGAACCTTCTCGAGGTCATTGTGTCGTACGAAGCCGTGCAATCCGTTGAAGTTGACGACATCTCCGGCCGTAGTCTTCGAGGAGTTGTCGTGCAGGCCTCCAACAATAGGAAACAGGATTGGCGCATGGCTTTTCCAGTAGCGAGGCGGATCCTCGGCCAGGCCGTCGCGCCACAGCAGAGGGACCGGGCCGTGATGGGGGTCCTGCCAAATCAATGACACCAGTTCTGCACCGCAGCGACGAACTGACATCGACAGCCCTGGGCCCGCAACCGTGTCAATTCCGGTGCCAACAATGGATTCGCAAGTGAACGGCATGTCTGCCTCCCTGGAACAGATGGTTCCCCGTCGGTGGACATTCTTGCGCCTCACCGCTCTCGGTATGAAGCAGTTGTTTCTGTACAGGCCCCCACTGCCCGGCGTCAATTGAAAGCGTGCATCGTTTAGGGTAGATTCTCGCCAGGCAAACATATTTCAGAACATGAGGATCTGCTTGGTATCCGGGTCGCGCTTCCGATAGAATCAGGTGTTGGGTCCCCCACCTTTCCGAGGGAAGGCAGATGAAGTTGGTCGCAAGGTTCCGAAAGGGCCAGGTCGTGCTGCTTGCGGTTGTGCTTTCAATGGCTGCTGGATGCAGCAAGGCAAAACCGGGAAATCCGTGGGACGATCTTTACGAAGAAGATCTGGGAGCGGACGTCGAGGACCTGACCGACGTCGATGCATCCGTGGTCGATGACGGGATCCTTGATGTTCAGACTGACTTGGATGCTGTCGTAGGTCGTGATGACGCCTCGCGGGATCCCGGTCGCGACGACAGCGTCTCGGTGGACGTCAACGAACTTGACGTTCCGCAAATTGAAATCACTGATGACTCCGTAACGTCTTTGGATGATGGAGTGTCCCCGTCCGATATCGTCGATGTTCACGGGACAGATATTCCGGCGGGTCAGGACGTCCCGGTTGTCGATGTCCCCAAGACCTGCAGCAGGTCCTCGGATTGCCAGGATAACAATCCCTGTACCGATGATGCCTGTAATATGGCATCAGGACTTTGCGTTCATACCGAAATCGTTTGTGATGACAAGGACATCTGCACCGAGGACCGATGCGATCCGACTACTGGCTGGTGTATTTTCGACGTGGCCTCGGGTTGCAGGACTTGCACCGTCGACCAGCAGCAGAAGTGCAACGACTCGAATCTCTGTACTTCCGATCAGTGCGTTCAGGGATTCTGCGACTATATCCCTATGGATTGCGACGATAACGACGCCTGTACTGTCGATTTTTGTGATCGCGTGTCCGGCCAGTGCGTCAGCGTAGCCAAGTCCTGCGACGACGGTAATCGCTGCACGCTGGATTCTTGCGACAAGTCGACCGGTGACTGCAAACACACTCCCAAATCCTGTCCCGGCAGCACGCTTTGCGAGACCGATGCGTGCAGTCCAGCCAGCGGTAAGTGTGTGCTGACGCCCAGGAATTGCGACGACAAACTGCCCTGCACTATTGATACCTGCAATCTGGTCAATGGCGATTGCATCCATTCCCCGAAGCTTTGCAACGAATTCGGCTTCTGTTCCGTCGGGACCTGCATTGCGTCTTCAGGCCAGTGCAAGTACCAGCCCAGGGATTGCGGGGACCTGAATCCCTGCACCGATGACATCTGTGACGAGTTGACCAGTTCGTGCAAGAATCCCCCTGCCAACTGCAGCGATGGGAACCTGTGTACGGACGACTCGTGCAACACCAGGATCGGATGCGTCAATGCACCCAAGGGTTGCAACGACGACGACGCGTGCACGATTGATGGCTGTAGTCCGACGAACGGGGAATGTGTTTTTGAACCCAAGGGCATCAGCGATGCCAACCCGTGCACCGACGATATCTGTGATCCATTGTCGGGCAACGTTACGCATCACGACAAGATCTGCAATGACAACGACCTTTGTACATTGGACTCGTGCAACCGCGCGGATGGAACATGCCTTTTCCGGCCGGTGAACTGTGATGACAGTGACCTTTGCACCGTTGACGGTTGCGACCCCGCCAAGGGATGCACCCATGCCCCTCGGGACTGTGGTGACAACAATTTCTGTACCGACGACAAGTGCAACAGCCTTTCCGGATGCCTGTACTCACCGCATTCTTGCAACGATAACAACCGGTGCACGGTGGACTCGTGCGATCTGGAAGCGCAGCAGTGCAAGAACGTGCAGAAGAATTGCAGCGATGACAATTCCTGCACGGTAGATTCGTGTGACCTCGCAACCGGGCTGTGCGGCAGCACTCTGCGACCCGACTGTATCGACAGCGATCCATGCACTGCGGATGCTTGTGACAAGACCACCAATACCTGTCTGCACCCCCCGAAGGATTGCAGCGACGGCAACAAGTGTACGGTTGATTCGTGCGAGGCTGGCACTGGACTTTGCCAGCACGAACCGGTCGTTTGCGCCGATGATGGGGATGCGTGCACCCTGGACTCGTGCGATTTGACCTCCGGGGCCTGTGTGCACACGGCCAGGAATGTTCCTGGATGTTTCTGCATGACGGCCTGGGATTGCACGGATAACAACCCATGCACGGTTGATACATGTGATCGTGCGAACAATTTGTGTCACTACACCCCCAAGAACTGCGACGACGGAAATCCCTGCTCGTCCGAGCAATGTCCGTTGGCGACGGGCGAGTGCGAATACGTGCTGAGGGTTTGCAACGACGGGCTGCCCTGTACCATCGACTGGTGCGACCCATTGTCCGGTCAATGCAAGTCCACCGAGCGTTCATGTGATGACGGGAACGCATGCACCACGGATTCCTGCGAGGCTTCGACCGGCAGTTGTCTGCACGTGCCGGTGGCGGGCTGCGGAACTCACTGCAATTTCAATTCAGACTGTGTTTCGCCGGATCTTTGCCATCGGGGCGTTTGCGACCCGGTTACCACGACGTGTGCCTTTCCGGCCAACACCTGTGACGATCAAAATGCCTGCACTACCGACACCTGCGTAATGTTGACGGGGGCCTGTGCTCATGCCGCCGTGGCTTGCGCCGGCGATGGCGACCTTTGCACTTTGGACTGGTGCAACCCGTTGTTGCCAGGGTGCCAGTGGACTCCCAAGAAT
Source organism: uncultured Myxococcales bacterium (assembly GCA_903936705.1). GTDB lineage: Bacteria > Myxococcota_A > UBA9042 > DTJE01 > DTJE01 > CAIZWN01. The sequence continues at coordinate 171,983 of CAIZWN010000015.1, read as the reverse complement.
TGCGACGATGGCGACCCATGCACGCTGGACTCCTGCAACCAGTCGAATGGTCAATGTGTGCACACGTACACGGGTGGCTCGAAGTGCGATTGCCTGAAGGACGCCGACTGCGGAGACCCCGATCCTTGCACCGTCGACACGTGCGTCCTTGCGACGCGTCGCTGCAGCTACACCGCCAAGGTTTGTGGCGACTCCAATGCGTGCACCGCCGATTCGTGCGACCCTGCCAGCGGTCAATGCCAGTATGTCGATATCGCGTGCGACGACAACAACCTGTGCACCAGTGATTCATGCAACACGGTCACGGGATGTAAATTCGAGCCGATTTCTTGCCAGGCGCCTGCCGATCCCTGTCTTGCGGCAGTTTGTTCAGCCTCGGCCGGAGGGTGCGTTGCAATTCCAAAGGACTGCTCGGACAACAATATTTGCACCAGGGATGCCTGCACTCCGGGCACCGGCGTTTGTACCCATGCCGCTGCTTGCGACGACGGCGAGCTCTGCACCATCGACTCTTGCAACATCAACACCGGGGCATGCTCGAATGTGTTGAAGCCCTGCAACGACAACAAGCCCTGCACACAGGACAAGTGCGACCCGGCCAGCGGCGAATGCGTGTACACACCTGTTGACTGCGGCTATTCGAATGACTTGTGCTTCAGCGCATCTTGCAACCAGTCAACAGGAACCTGTGATGTCAAACCAACCTGCACGCCATCGACCATAAATTGTACAAGGACCGTCTGCAATCAATTGACCGGGGCCTGTTCCTACCCAGCGGAGGATTGCGATGACGGAAATCCATGTACCGTCAATGGTTGCAATTCCGTAACGGGAGCGTGTCTGCCAGTGCAGATCATTTCGGGTTGTTGCAGTGATCACGACCTCAACTGCGACGATGCCAATTCATGCACGTCCGACAGCTGCAACGTGGCTGCCTTGCAATGCGTGCACGACAACATTCCCGAGTGTTGCAACCTGGCCCACCAAACGTGTAACGACAGCAACTCGTGTACCACCGACTCGTGCAACCTGGTTGCCTCACAATGCGTGCATGACAACATTCCCGAGTGCTGCAACCTGGCCAACCAAACGTGTGATGACGGTGACCCGTGTACCACTGACTCGTGTGACCTGGGTACCTCTCAGTGCAAGCACGTTGCCATTGCCAATTGCTGCAGCCAGGCAAAGCCCTCTTGCAACGACAACGACATTTGCACCTCCGATTCCTGCGACCTGGCCATGAATGTCTGCCGCTTCAGCCCGATTGCAGGTGGCGATTGCTGCAGGGACAGTTTGGATTGCGTCGATACCAATATCTGTACTTCTGATACCTGTAACCAGTCGACGCATCGCTGCGTGTTCTCGGCGATCCCAGGCTGCTGCATCCTGGATTCGGACTGCAACGACGGAGACTTGTGTACGATCGACGTTTGCGACACAGTGACTGGTGCATGTAGCGTTTCTGACAAGTGCGCGGGACCGATTCTAGGCTGTGGATACGAATTTTGCAGCCAACAAGGGACAGGAGCATGTGTCGTAGTTGCAAATGGTTGCGACGATGGAAATGGTTGCTCCGCGGATCGGTGTAATACGGTGTCTCAGTTGTGCGAGAACGTAGCAGGACCTACCTGTTCAGCTTGTAACGTCAATTCCGATTGTGTGGACTCTGACCCCTGTACCTTCGATTATTGTAATAATTTCTATTGCGTCCACATCCGTGAACCTGGTTGCTGACTTGCCTTCGGTTTGGCGATCGCCGACCTCACTTGGGGCCCTCAGCCTTGTCAAGATATTTGTGGGTCGCTTACATGACTACCTTTCGCACGCGCATTGCGACTTTACCCACGCCGGGATTGGCTCAGGTGGCGATCTGTTCGCCAAACTTCGGATTAATCTACCGGCTTTCTATTGTCCCCAGTCAGCCGGTCGCCGGTACTCGGTGTCAAACGCATCACGTTCGACCACGAAGCAGGTTCCGGAATGGGGCCCGTCCGGGCAGTAGGCGGTATGGGGAGTTTCGACAAGTACCGGCTGTCCCGTTTGCAGCGGCAGTTCCCGTACGCCGCAAGTCCCGTCAGAAAGGACCAGCGTCACGTGTCCGGACAGCAGAAGGAACAGTTCTGGGCAGTCATGGCGCTCAAGTTCACCACAGTCGGCGATGCATGCCTCGGGTGGGCTGTAGATCCCCACACGCCAATGTCCCGCATCTCCGCACAGCACCTGCCACCGCTCGCCGGGGATGGGCTGAAGCAGAACATCGACTGGCGCCTGGGGAAAACTTGGAGGTCGCGTCTCGACGAACCTCATGAAGTCACCCCTTCCTGTGGGACACGACCCCGATGGCCGTGAAGATCCCGCCGGCCACCACCATCAGGGAGCCCCACCACAGGCCGGGCCGGGTCTCCGCAAGGATCGTCGGACGGGACGTCATGAAGTTGCCAGCGATGACAAGCACGCCGTAGACCGCCAGGATCACGCCGACGAAGAACCAGATCGGCAGGGGATCACGGCCCTCACTGTCCTGCGACATGAAACACCTCCGTCACCAGAAGTACGCGTTCAACGCGATCACGACGATCAGTGCCACCGCCGCCCAGAACCCCGGGCGACCCAGCAGCCCGACCTTTCCCTCTTCGACCTTCGTGGTCAGGCCCTTGACCAGGCCTTCCAGTTCGGCGTCGGACTTCGGCGTGGTGAACAGGCTGATGAGTATGGTCACGCCGAAGCATACGACCCACGCCCACGAGGCCTGCCAAAGGTTTCGCGTCATGTCCGATGGCGCAGGGCTGAAAGTCAATACCTGGGCCAGTTCGGGACCGATGGCATTGAATCGGAAGCCCATGAAGATGGCGAACGAAGCAATCATGCCTGCCAGCAAGCCCCAGAAGGCGCCGGCCGAGGTGGTCCGCTTCCAGAACATGCCCAGCAACATCGTGGCGAACAGCGGCGCGTTGACCCAGCTGAAGATGGCCTGGATGTAATCCATGATGGTGTTGAACTGCATCGCCAGGTACGCTGTTGCGACCGACAGCAGGACGCCGACGATTGTGGTCATGCGGCCCATCCACACCAGGTGCTCGTCGGTGGCCTTCTTGTTGATTACGGCCTTGTAGATGTCGTAGGTCCAGACTGTGTTGAATGCCGATACGTTGCCTGCCTGACCGGCCATGAAACCAGCCAGCAGCGCGGTGATCCCCAGGCCCACCAGGCCCACAGGGTAGTAGCGCACAATCAGCAGCGGCAGTGCCGCGTCGTTCCACAGCTTGCTGGGGTCGGACGGGTCGGGTGGCAGCTTGAACCCGCTGGCCGGGTCCATCACCAGCTTGAAGGCCACCATGCCGGCGACCACGACGATGAAGGGCAGGGCCATCTTGAAGAACGAGGCCGTGATCGGCGTCAGGCGCGCGCTGCGCAAATCCTTCGACGAGAACGCCCGCTGCACCACCAGGAAGTCGGTGGTCCAGTAGCCGAACGACAGAACGAACCCCAGTCCCATCACCAGCCCCAGCCACGTCACGCCCATGGCGTTGCTGCTGGCGTCTCCAGTCGTTGCCCACAAGGAGGTCATGGTGGGCGGCAGGCCCTGCATGACGTTGGCGATGCCGCCGAACTCCATCACACCAAGGATCGACACCAGGAACAGGCCGGCCCAGATCAGGAAGAACTGCACGATCTCGGTAAAGATCGCGCTCATCAAGCCGCCCAGCGTGATATAGCAGCCGATGGCAGCCGCCGACACCCACATGCTGAGATGCCAGTCCCAGCCCAGCAGGACCTTGAACACCAGTGCCATCAGGTACAGATTGATGCCCGACATCAGCAGCGTCATGACCGCGAACGTTATGGCGTTCAGCAGCCGGGTACGCTCGTCGAAACGAAGTTTCAGGTAGCCTGGGACCGAGTGGATCTTGCTGCTGTAGTAGAAAGGCATCATGTACAGGCCCAGGAACAGCATCGCGGGAATGGCTCCCAGCCAGTAGAAGTGCGACACGAACATGCCGTACTTCATCGTGCCGCCGGTCCAGCCAAGGATTTCCAGGGCGCCGAGGTTCGCCGACAGGAAGGCGAGGCCTGCCACCCATGAAGAATTCTTGCGCCCGCCCATGAAGAAGTCGTCACCAGTCTTGGTGAACTTCCGCAGGTACAGGCCGATCCCGATGATCGCTACGAAGTACAAGACGATGATCGCCCAGTCTAGGACTGCCAGTTCGATCGTGGCCATGGGTACCTCCTGAAGACGTTGGGCCCTGGCGGTCGGGTCAGTGTCAGTTTCTGGCTACTACCTCGGAACCGCGGATGTAGTACTGCCAGCCAGTCGAGGGCCGTTCGGACAACGGCGGCAGAATGCGGATCCAGTGCCGCGCGCCAGGTTCATCGTTGACCGGGTAGTGGTAAAGGACGCGAGTCGCCGGATCCCAGGACGCGTATCCGTCGGACAGCCACACGTAGAAGCCTTCGCTGTCGGGGTACTGGATTGCCGGAACGAAGATCTCGGTGGGCGCGCTGGTCTCGCGGGCCTCGTACACCAATTCGAATTCGCGCTCGGGTGGCACCTCGCCCTTATCCGGGTCGAAGTAGTGGTAGGGGCTGAAAAAGTGCAGCGACACGGGCTTGCCGGCCATGAATCGCGGGTAGGGGCGCGACCACGCCTTCTCGCAGCGGAAAGTTCCTTCCGCAATGGCCTTCGCGGTGGTCGTCACGACTGGCTTGGCCAGACCGATGTCACGGTCCATGTCGAGGTCGGCGTCCTTCCAGCCCTTCCAGATGCTGAAGTCCTCCTTGTTCCACCAGTCGCCGTAACGAGGGTCGTTGTCCGGGGTGTAGCACCACAAGATCCGGTGCATGAACATGCGCTCCAGCGACTCGTAGTAGTTGTCCAGGATCTGGGAGGACACCTCGAAGTCCTCCTTGAACGACTTCTCGATGCCGCCGAAGTTGTAGTAGGTGCCGAACTCGCCATAGACGGCCGGAACGTTCTCGAGGTTCCACGTGACGATGTTCAGGTTGCCCTGCAGGCCGCTGTCGTAGTCGCGGTACTTGACTTCCTCGGTCGTGAAGTCGCGGGACGGCTGGTTGAAGCCTATGAATGGGTAGATGTCGGCGTAGAAGTGAGGTTCGTAGATTGTGTCAGCCTGATTGATCACCTTGCAGGAGGTGTCGTCGCAGTCGACGGACTTGTTTTCCATGGCAGATCCAGGTTCCTCGCATCTGCAGATGTGGGGCTTTGTCATGCCGGTGTCCCACATGCCGCCGGAGGTGCTGATCAGCGACGAGATGCTCATCGCCGGCTCGAACCAGATCACGGCATCGCGATCCTCCTCGAAGATCTCGCGCCCGACCACTTCGTAGAACGGCGACATGTAGTTCCGGTCGTAGCCGGTGTTCAGGCCGACGACGCCGAAGAGGTCCGTGTACTGGAAGCCCCAGTCGTGCTTGACGGTCTCGATCTCTGCGTCGTACGCCGTCTTTGCCGCCGGGTAGTCGGCCTTGGCCTGGTCGTATAAGGCCTTCTCGTCGGCAGTGGCCCCCGTGCCTGGATCGATCGGCTCGACAGGTTTCGCTGGCAGGATTGGCAGCAGGCGCAGCGCGGTCAACGTGTCGAAGATTTGCGCGCCCGTTTCCTTGCCCAGCAGGTTTACCAGCGTGTCCTGCGCCGACTGGTAGAAACCGGTGCTGAAGATCGCCGCCGCAGCCGTCATCGTGATGAAGTTGCCGTTCGGTTCGTTGATGATGTCGTACCCGATGACGTTGGCCGGAACCTTGCCGCCGTTGTTCGCCTTCAGCGAGATGACTACCTGGCGCCACATTTTAGCGTAGGCCGCCTGCAAGTACGTAGAGACCGGGACCTGCGTCCCGTTGCCGTCTTTGACAAAATGATCCTTGTAGGCGCCACCGCGCTTGTAGGGGTCGTCGGCGCCGAAGAATCCCGACAGCAGGCATGCGAAGTTGCGCGCCGTGTCGATTGATGTCATCGACATCACGCCCCAGTTAGTGAAGGGCAGCAGGTCCGATGTGTCGGTGACCGGAACGGCCGGGTTCGGTACCTTGGTCAGCAGTTCGGTGACCCACGGCGGGATTGCCGGGCCTCCGCCTCCGCCTTCGCCCAGCAGCTTCGTCAGCAAGTCGATGATATTCGACAAGTTGACGTTTGGATCGGTGATCCCGCTGATCAAGCGAGGGGTTCCCCAGGTTTCAGCGTCCATGTGCTTTTCGAACAGGCATTTCTCGACGGCCCACCTTGGGGCGCCTTCGCCGCGCACGGCGTCGGTGTAAGGCGGCACCAGCGACAGGATCATGTTCTCGATGGAACCGCGCGGGGGGTATACCGTGTTGCCGTTCTCGTCCTTGTAGGACGGTTTCTCGTTGTACATTGCCACCAGGTGGCGGCTGTACGAGTCCTGGTGCATGTCCAGCAGGATGTAGACGCCGTAGTGTTCGGCGATCTTGACCTGTCGCGCGATGGAATTCAGGTAATCGTAGTCGTATAACCCGGGGCCTTCGTGCTCGATCCCTTCCCAGTTCAGCAGGAAGCGAAAGACGTTGAAGCCGACGCCTCGCAGTTTGATGATTTCCCTGGCCGGCTCGCAGACCGCCTCGGACGCCGGGTTGTAGCTCCCGGTCGCGTCGAACGTGCAGCCCGTGTCATCCCACGGTTTGCCAACGTAGGACGGATCACCGTTGTTGTAGGGGATGGCCAGGTCAGTCGGCTTCAATTCCTTGCCATCGACTGACTTTGGCACCTTGGTGCTTCCGGACAGGTTCACGCCGTGCAAAAAGACGTAACGCCCCTGGCTGTCCTTCAGGTGAGTAAGGTCCGTTGTCACGCGCGATGACGGAAGGGGAGCCCGTGATGGAACACCGCCGTCGCAACCTAGAATACCGACCGCCACGACCAGCGAGGCCGTTAGAATCATGTTCAGGATTCTCATTTGATCCCCCTGCTGTATTCGCCGGTCAGAAGATCACCGACAGGCCCGCCTCGGTCCACCACATCCCATCGGTCTTCTTTTCCTGGGGCGCGATCTGGTTCAGCAGCGCGCCAGCCGCCTTGCCAGGCTGCATGCCGCCGAACATCACGCGCGCCACCAGGTGCTTGGTCCACAGGAAGGCCAGGTCAATGTTGCCCTCGAAGCCCAGGTTGCGCTCGCCCAGGGCGTTCTTGGGCTGCAGTACGATGCCGTATCCCACGATGATGCTGGGACGGAACCAGGGCACTACCTGCAAGGTCAGCTTGAGGTCCGACAGCATCAGGCCGGCCCGGTGCTGGTAGAACCCGCCGTCGAAGCGACCCATGCGCCGATCAAGCTGGTCGTACCAGTTTCTGGTCTCGTCCTCGGTGAAGTACACGGTGGGCGAGGTTGATTTGGACGAGTAGAAGAAAGCCCCTTCCTTGCTGTTTCCCTGGTAGGCGTCATCCGGCGACAGTGCCAGCACGTTCACCGAAAGAGCCACAGGCTTTGTTTCGACCTTCACGTTACCCTGCGCGGCCCATGCCAACAGATGCTGGTCCCTGCCGTCCAGGGCGCTGTTGTTCGACTTGCCGCACTGCACCACGCCGTCAAGCGCCCCCGACACCTTCACCGAGTTGTTAGCCAGCCAGTCCGACCGGCCCTCCAGGTGCAGGTTCGGCGCAACCAGCCAACGGGTCCGATCGACCACGTGAGTGTCATACAGCGCATGAACGCCGACGTTCAAATTCCATTGCTTTCCAAAGGTCAGATCGGTTCGTCCGCCGAAGGTGAAGATGTCATGGCGGAAGTTGTTCATCGTGATGTCCAGTCCCTCGTAGGTCGAATCTGGAATCATCCCGAAGTACAGCCCCATTTTCTGGCCCTTTGCCCACGAATGCCACACCTGCGCCGCGCCAATCCAGTGTCCCAGGAACAGCGCGGTCGTGTCGGTAAAGTACTGGTAGCCGACCTTGAACCCGAACCGTCCGTTCGCCAGTTCGCCTTCCGCGTATATCTGCCTGTGCTTCAGGATGAAGATGTCCTTCGACAGGGCATTCTCCTGGTCCGGGTTGTTCTTGCTCCAGTAGTTCAGCCCGATCTCGGCCTCGTAGAACACGTGAACCTTGTCGGTCAGGTTCCACTGCAGCGTCGGGGCGAACACCGTCGCGAAGGTTCCCGACGTCTGGCCGTTCTCGTTGTAAAGCGGCTTTCGTCTGTCGAAGTCGGTGTCGTTCCGGAAGATCAGCAGGTTGTGCAACTGGCCGTGGGCCTCGAACATCGGCAGCTTACGCCTGCTGCCGTCCACGCCAAGCGCCTCGGACTTGGGTTCGACGGGCGCCGCTTCGGCCTTCGCCTTGGTGCTGGTCTCGGCCACCGCCTTCAAGGAAGCCATCTCGCCCTGAAGCGCCTTGACCGCTTCCTCCAGGGCCTTCACCTTGGCAGCGGAATCCAGGGCCGTTGCCGGCGGCAATTCCTGCCCCCTGGCGGGAACCCCAAGCAGCAGCAAGGTCGTCAACACCGCGCAACTGCCGACCCGGATCTCGTCAATGATCGTCTTCATGTATCAGCCCCCCATAGTGCGTCCTTCGGGCTGGAACCGTAAAGGGCGTTTCACGCCCAGGCCACCTCCCAGCCGGCCGATGGTACAACGTTCGTCGATCACAATCCTAGTAGGTAGTTTCATTGGAATCAGCAGTCCGAACCAGCTTATGAATTCGGGAAGGCTTTCTGTCCCTGGTCGGCAACCGATCGATCTGGGATTGCCATATCCTGGCCCGAAAGCATTAGTCACCCGTCCGAGTTTTTGAGGATGATTTTCAAGCGGGCCATGGACGCGGTGTGTAACTGGGAGATGCGTCCCTCGGTGACGCCAAGCAGGTCGGCAATTTCCTTGAAATTCATCCCTTCGTAGTAGTAGAAGGTGACCACCTGCCGCTGCCGGTCGGTAAGATGTTCCAATGCTGCGGCGAGGCGCTCGGCAGCTTCTCTGAAGCCGGTCTCGGCAGTGGGATCGACTGCGCCGGGATCCCTCAGATACTGGATTATGTCCCGCTTCTCGTCGTCGTTTACAAGACCGATGTCGTCAAAGCCAAGGACGATCACCGGCGAGATGCGCGTCACCATCTGGTGATAGCGGTCGATTGTCACTCCGAGACCTGTGGCGACCTCATCGGGATGCGGAGCGCGCCCCAGAACGGACGTCAGCGTTCGAACGACGCCGGCAACCTCCCCCGACTGCCTCCGGATCGAACGAGGTGTCTGGTCCAGGGCTCTCAGTTCGTCAAGGATTGCCCCGCGAATTCGAATCTCGGCGTACCGGTCGAATGGAACACCCTTTTCCTCATCGAACTGGCGAGCCGCGTTCAGCAAACCAAGCACCCCGGCCCCTATCAGATCGTCTATATCGAGATTGCGCGGCAGCCGTGCAGCCATTCGCGTTGCAACGGTTCTTACCAGCGGCAGGAACCTGGAGACATCAAGCTGCGTCACAGAAGCCTCCGTTAGAGGCCGATCCTACCGATGACCGGGAAGGGGTGTCAATTTCGTTACACCTGTTGTGCCAGACCGGCCCTGTCGTTGGCAATGACCAATACCCTCGGTCTGGTGACAATATCCTTGTCCATTTCAATGCCAGGCCCCTGGCGCCACATATCTTGGCGGTCGCCCTGCTTCTGTGCGAAGTGGAGGTCAGATCGCCTTTGGCGGCTGCCGCTTTCGTGCAAAGCGCAGGACGGCAAGGGCCACGAGTGCGGCCGACAGGATCATCAACGCCAGGTCCGCCGCCAGCAGGGTCCACTGGCCGGCCTCGACGTACCGGACTACCAGCAGGCACAGCGTTCCGATCGTGGTTACCAGCATCACGCCTGCCGGGAGCAGTGTGTACCATGGCTTCTTGCCCAGTCCGATCAGCCACGCCGATACGGCGATCAGTGCCAGCGCCGCCAGCAGCTGGTTTGCCGATCCGAACACCGGCCAGATGGCATTGAAGGCGTTCGTCCAGGCCAGGCCCAGCATCAGCAGCACCGACAGGCCCGAATTGAACCAGTAGTGTCGCAGCAACGCGGGGACTTTTCCCCTGAACGCGATCTGCCACAGTTCCTCGAAAAGGTATCGGTTGATGCGCACCGCGGCGTCCAGCGTGGTCACCACGAAGCCTTCGACCAGGAGGATGCCGAAAACGGTGCCGGCCGCAGTCGGGATACCAAAGGCCATCTCGCACAGGCGTCCGACGGAAAGCGAGAATGCCAGGATCGGGTTTGACTTGGCGCCTTCGATGGTCGGGTGCACCAGCCGCGCGTAGTCGTCGAAAGACAGCGCCGACCCAACGGCAACCAGTACGCACAGCGCCAACAGGCTTTCCAGCAGCATGCCGTCGAAGGCAATGAGTTTGATGTCGCCCTCGGTGCGGACCTGCTTGGACGAGGTGCCCGAGGCAACCAGGCTGTGGAAGCCCGAGATGGCGCCGCACGCTATCGTCGTGAACAGGAACGGCCAGATCGGGCCCAGGCTTGGGGAGGATTCGCCCCGGGCCACGTCTATCAGGGGCGCCTGCAGGGTCAGGCCTCCCATGCCCGCTACAATCAGGCCAATCACCAGGGCCCCGATGCCGACGTAGAGGATCTGTACGTTTATGAAGTCGCGGGGTTGCAGGATCAGCCATACAGGCAAGCCGGCTGCCAGCAGCACGTAGACCGACAGCACCAGCATCCAGACCTTCGGGTCCAACGTGATGGGCATATAGATGCCGGCCGCAATGGAAGCCGCGCAGATTACCGTGGCCAGGACCCATGCCTTGTTGGTCTTCATGCCCTTGCGGTACATCAGCCAGCCCAGCAGGGGCGATGCCAGAGTGATGACGACAACCGAGGTCGATGCTATGCCGCCGATGACGGCGTAGGGTACGCCGCCCACATCAACGATACGCATCCAGGAATCGGCAGGGCGCAGGCCCAGTTCGACGGCAGGCCACATCGAGGTCAGCGAAATCGAGGTGGCGGCGAGGAAGGACGATGTGACCAGCACGATCATGACCAGCGTGAACAGCACGAACAGGCCGAAGCCTGCTTCGCCCAGGGAATTACGGGCCACCTCGGCCATCGACCGGCCGCCCTGGCGCACCGAAGCTACCAGAGCCACCAGGTCGTGGGCAGCGCCGAAGAAGATGCCGCCCAGGATGACCCAGATCCATCCGGGCGCCAGCCCGTACATCAAGGCGATGGTCGGTCCCAGGATGGGGCCGGCGCCCGCGATCGCGCTGAAGTGGTGCGCGAACAGTACCGGCGTGCGGGTTGGAACGAAATCGCGGCCGTCCTCCCTGGTCACCGCTGGCGTTGGATTATTGGGCTCCAGGCCAAGGCGTCGTACCAGGAAGCGGCCATAGAAGCGGCTGCCCAGCCACAGCAGCGCCGCTCCGACAGCGATTGGTATCAGGACGTTCACGAATCATGCTCCCTTGAAAAATTTGCCCAAGAATACACCTGTAAACATCGTTGTCGAATTTGGCCTGCCTCGCGTATCAGCCTGGACGTCTGGCGGTTGCCTTGTGAACGATTTCCATCCACTCCGCGGCTCGGCCAAGGGCATCGAGGGTGGCAGCATTCAGTCGTTCGACCAGCGTGCCATTCCCTAGCGAACTGCCAATACCTATCCAGTGTCGACCGTCGATTGCGACATTCGTGAATACGATGGTTTCGTCACCAACGATCTCGTGATGAATGAGGTCGAACGACCAGGCGCTCCCGAGGCTCTTGTTGATGACGGCGACCATGGCCGTAACGTCGGTTGCCGTTCCGGTTGCTGCGTGGCGTCCGGCATCTGCGTTGTGGATACTTTGCACGTTGTGGGCAGTGTTCATGGAAGTCTCCTTAATGTTGTGTCCAACGAACTGCGTCCGTGACGTCACTGTCATGCAAACGTCGGGCAGCCGCAATCGGCCGCGGCTGAAATGGATGTAAGCGAACGCCTACGAAAACCGGCGGGAGGACGACATAGTGACCTGGCGGCTGTTCCTTGACAATCCAGTCCGGGACCTGGACTGGTAAGCGTCTTCCAAACGATTCGAGAGATCCAAGAGATTCCGGGTTTGAATTCACTTTGATCGATGGGTACAATACCGTGGGATTTCATCCGGCCGGCGGTTGGAGTCCGTCAGAGACAATGGTACAGGAGGCTCCTGATGCGAACCCAGCTTCGTTCCTCCATGTTGGTGCTGGTGGCTATTGCCCTTTCGCTGACCACCTCGTGCGGTGGTGGTGGAAATTCAATCACCGACCTGGGGAATGGCGATGTTTCAAGGGATCTCCTGCCGGAGGTGCCCGATGGCATTATCGCCGACCAGGATGCCGGCGATAGCTCACGGGACTCCGAGACGACAAGGGACACTATCCCAACTGATGGGACATCCAGCGAAGGAATTTCGGATGGGATCGATGACCCTGGTGATATCGGCGACGTTCCGGTTGCTGAAAATCCGCTTGGTGGCGAGGACGTGACCGACGGGGAAATAATCGAGGGGTGTCCGGGACAGTTCCTGTGCCCGTGCACGACCTTCGCCGACTGCTACCAGGAGTTCTGCGTCCCGACCATGGATGGCGCGGTCTGCTCGAAGCCTTGTGGACCGGGTATTGCCTGCCCTCAGGGCTGGACTTGCGACCAGGTATCGGTCGGCATCGAAAAGCGGTTCTTCTGCATCAACCCGTTCCCGAACCTGTGCCGTCCGTGCCAGGCCGATCAGGACTGCGTGCCTTCGACCGGCGCCATGAACCGACGCTTTCTGTGCATCGACAACGGCCAGAACGGAAAGTTCTGTGGTTCGCCTTGCGAAACCTCGCGTGATTGCACCAACTATCAGGGGCAGACTTTCGATTGCGTGCCGGTTGCAACCAGCGGTGGCGAAGTCAAGCAGTGCCGGCCGACCAACGGCGAATGCCCGTGCACCAAGAAATTCAAGGACGATGGATATACGACTGAATGCTATTCAGAGAATATTTTCGGCAAATGCGTTGCCACGAGGACGTGCGACAAGCCTTGTACCGCACATTCGCCGTCTGCCGAGTCATGCAACCTCCAGGACGACAACTGCAACGGATCCACCGACGAATTGATTGCCGCCATTGAATGCGACCTGCCGGTTAATCAGTGGGGTTCATGCAAGGGCAAGGCGTATTGCAACAACGGCAGCATCGAGAACTGCCAGGGCACCAATGCGTCGGCGGACGGCCCTGATGGTGGCATATCGACCTGCAACGGCGTTGACGACGATTGCGATGGGACGACTGACGAAGGTTTCCCGGACACCGATAGCGACGGCTCCATGGACTGTGTTGACCCCGACATCGACGGGGACGGGGTCGCGAACGCCCTGGACAACTGCCCCAACGTTTGGAACACCGATCAGGCCAATAATGACGACTCGGACGAACTGCCGGGCCAGAAGAAGGGCGATGCCTGCGACGACGACGACGACAACGACACGATCCTTGACGGCTTGGATAACTGCCCGTTCGTAAAGAATCCGCTTCAGTCCGATGTCGATGGCGACAGGATCGGAGACGCCTGCGACTGTGACGCGGACAAGGACGGGATTCCCAATACGGCTGACCTGGACATGCGGGGAGGCAAGTGCCCGGACCCAGGTCTGTCGAAGGACAACTGCCCCTTGGTACTGAACGTGGATCAGCTTGACACCGACCTGGACTTGCAGGGCGATGCCTGCGATTGCGATGTCGATGGAGACGAGGTTTTCAATGGAAACCCGGGCTGCGTCACGCCGGAAAAACCCGATAATTGCCGTACCATAGTGAACCCGCTTCAGACCGACACTGATCTGGACCTGATAGGTGATGCCTGCGACTGCGACATCGACAACGACAAGGTTCTGAACAACAACCCGGGCTGTGCCGTGCTGGTCACTCCCGATAACTGCATCTACGTCCCGAACGCCGATCAGGCGGATACGAACGGTAACAAGATCGGCGACGCCTGCGACTGCGACATAGATTCTGACGGCTATTTCAACGCGAACCCCGGTTGCCCAGCGTGCTCGCCGTGCGACAACTGTCCGTACACTGCCAATCCGGGCCAGGAAATCACCCTGGGCGGGCCGGAAGGCGACGCCTGCAAGAACGACTGGGACAGCGACGGCATCCCCAACGATACGGACAACTGCCCGCGCAAGTGGAACCAGGACCAGGCGGATCTGGATCTCGATCAGATTGGCGACGTCTGCGACTGTGATATCGACGAGGACGGTTTTGGCAACGACGGTATCGACAAGCTGGGCGCATCCTGCCCGACTCCCGATCCACTGGACAACTGTCCTCGCATTGCCAATTCCAGTCAGAGCGATCTCGACGGTAATCACATAGGCGACGCCTGCGACTGCGATATTGACGGGGACGGCGATCCGCAGCCCAACTTCGAGTGCCCCACGCCTGTAGACCCCGATTGCGAACCTGAAAATCCGGCCGTCTCGAATCTTGTCAGCGAGGTTTGCGCAAACAACATCGACGACAACTGCAACGGATTTATTGACGAGGAGGGCGGGACCTTCTGCCAGGATTTCTACTACGATGAGGACGACGATAAATTCGGGACTCCGCAGTCGAAGTGCCTGTGCAAGGCCACCTTGAACTGGCGTGCCCCGGTTGGTACCGACTGCAACGACAAGGATGCGTCAATCAATCCAGGGGCGCAGGAAATTTGCAACAACGGGCGCGACGACAACTGCAACGGCTCCGAGAATGACCTGAACGCTCTGAATTGCACCCGGTACTATTTCGATTCCGATGTCGATAACTACGGTACCGGCGACTTCGAGTGCAGATGCTACCCGGCCGGCGGCCAATACACGGCGAGGTTCACTAACGATTGCAAGGACGACGATCCAAACATCAACCCGGGAAAGACCGAGGTTTGCAACAACGGGATCGATGACAACTGCATAAATGGTCAGAACGACGAGAACGGCACCAACTGCCACTGGTACTACTACGACGGCGACGCCGACACTTATGGCACTGCGTCATCAAAGTGCTTCTGCTTCGAGAACGCCACCTTGTTCTTCACGGCAACAAAGCCGGGCGACTGTAATGACGAGAACTCCAAGGTCAATCCTGCGATGCGGGAGGTTTGCAACAGCGACAACATTGATTACAACTGCGACGGGTTCTTGAACACCGATGGCGCGGACGGGTGCCTCAACTATTACTATGATGGCGACAGGGATGGTTACGGTCGCGATGGCGACTTCAGATGCCAATGCGCTTCGAGGGGCGACTACCTTGCACCAGAAAGTGGCGATTGCCAGGACGCCAACCCGAACATCAACCCTGGAGTTGCCGAGGTTTGTGACGGTATCGATAACAACTGCGATGGCCGACGTGACGAGAACCCGACCGCCCTCTGTGGGACCGTGCCACACGGGACCACAATCTGCCGGTCCACTGCGACCTGTGATGTTGATCTGTGCGATCAATGGTTCAATAACGTGGATCCCTTCTGGCAGAACGGGTGCGAGTGCGAGGCGGACGCGAACGATCAGGCGCAGCAGGGAGATACCTGTTCCAATGCCATCCCGCTGGGCCCGCTGTGGGACCAGGGAGGCGCCCTGCCGCTGGTAAGTGGACGCATCGTACCAGGCAGCGACGAGGACTGGTACTCGGTTCAGGCCATGGACTCGGTTGATTCCGGCAGCTTCGCTGCACCTGGCCACAACCTGTTCAACCTTGTCGTAGAGATGAAGTCACCGGTTGGTGGGACCTTGAAGGTGGAAGTGCGGCGCGGAGGATGTACAACCACAGGGACGACCTGTGGAGGCACCGTTTTCCAGTGGAAGGCCGACAAGGAGGAGGATTGCGTTACCAAGCCACCGGTTCCGGAGATTCCTGAATATTTGTGGGGCTGCTGCGGGTCGGGCCAATGCGAAAGCAAGACCGACATTCTCGTTCCTCCCGTCTTTCCACCCGAGGTCTTTACGCCCGAGAGTGCCTGCTGTAACAACGTTGCACAGTGCACTGACTCCCGCGCGGTTCACCACTGCGGCGATAACGGCGAGACCTTCTTCATCAGGGTCTATCGGGACAGCACCTTCCCGGCCTCCACGTCGTGCAGCCAGCTCGACTACCTGCTGGAGATATCGAACGGCCGTGTCACTCTGGCCGCAATATAGCGGATATTCAAATGCTTAAAATGCCCACGCGATCCCTTCTGATCGCGACGTTCGTTGCTGCAGGTGTGGCCCTTGTGTCACCGCCAGCCATGGCAATCACGTCGGACTACAGCCGTACCCCGATTCTCATGGTTCACGGGTATTTCGTTGTGGATAATGCTGGTACCGCCACCTGGACCAGCATGAAGAAGAAATTGATCGAGGACGGCTGGCCCGAGGAGTACATCTCTACGCCATCGTTCAATGATGTCAGGGGATGCAATGCGGACCACGTTCAGGAGATCGATACCTGGGTCAACGACCTGCTGTCGAAGACCTACTTTGACCGTGTGGATATAGTCTGTCACAGCTTCGGTTGCCTGAATGTCCTGGCCTGGATGAAGCAGCGCTGCGGGATGAACCGGGTTCGCCAGTACGTCGGACTGGCCGGGGCCGTGCACGGTACGATTATCGCGTGTGCTGACGACTTTCTGAACATTTCCTGCGCCGGTCGAGAAATGTGCATTGATACCGGTGACGGCGGATGGAAGAAGAACGACCTGATTGTCGGCATCAACGCGTGCGACGAGACGCCTGGGAACGTCCAATACACCAGCGTCTGGAGCGAGTACGACGAGATCATCTGGCCGCAGTCGGGTTCGGTGATGACTGGGGCCAGAAATATCGAGGTGTCTACAGTCGTCGAGCATGGTGGAATCTTCCTGTGCGACGAGTGTTACGAACACGTGCGCACTGCCCTGACTGATGGCGGCCTCAACGAGGATGGCCCGTCATGGGCATGTGCCCCCGACTGCATTCCCCCCGAAGTATCTGACCCGGTGCCGGAAGTGGCGCCGGATGCAGCCGATGTCAGCGAATCAGTAGAGGCAGACGTGCCGACCGTTGCTGACACTGGTTCGCAGGACTGGCTGGGGGTGCTGGATGGGACCACGTCCAAGGACCTGCCTTCGAAGGATCAGGGAGGCGCTTCGGATGGCCTGTCGGAGCGAGCCGGACTGGACACGGCGACCTTGATGGACCAGTCGTCGGTTGACCTTCCTGATGCAATCCCTGACGACGTTGGTGGCCCGCTCCCGAAAATTGCGTCCGGGTGCTCGGCTGGAACGGCACGCCCTGCCACTGATTCCTTCCTCCTGTCTTCCCTGCTGCTGGCATTGACGTTCGTTTGGCGCCGACGGCGCGGCTGAGTTGCATCATCGGTACCGTTTACTCGCACCAATGATCAGGTAGGAATCAGGCTCTCATCGGTACTGACAGGATTCTCCTGGCCTCTTCCGGGGTGGCCAGGGAGCGGTCGGATTCCCGCGCCAGATCAGCGGCAGCACGGACCAGTTCCCAGGATCCCTTTGCCAGCACACCCTTCGACAGGAACAGGTTGTCCTCGAGCCCCACTCTGACATGGCCGCCGCGTTCTATGGCCGCCTTCGCAAGCGGAAGTTCGTACCGCCCGACGCCTGCCACCATCCAGGTTGCTGCGGCAGGAATCGTGGATCTCATGAAATCAAGTCGGTCCTCGGTCCCGATCATCGCACCGGGAACCCCCAGCACGAAGTCGAAGTGCAGCGGGTCTGGAATCAGGCCCTTGCGGTGCAACGCCAACGCGTTGTCGATGAAACCAGCATCGAACGCCTCGATTTCCATCCGAACAGCGTGCTTTCTGGCCCTGGCTGCTATGGCCTCGATTACAGGAAAAGGATTAGAGAACACCTCGTTCCCGAAATTGCACGTGCCGGTGGTCAGTGTGCAGAACTCCGGATCAAGCTCAAGCGGCTCGGTCCGCTGGTCCACCGTCATGCCAACCGCCCCGCCCGTGGAGACCTGAATGATGACTTCTGGAACTTTCGAACGGATGGCCAGGATGGCCGCCCTGAAAGTCTCGCGGTCCTGGGTTGGAGAACCGTCCGGCCTGCGCACGTGCAGATGGATGACCCGGGCCCCCTCGGCAAAGCAGCGAGCGGATTCCTCGGCAAGCTCGATTGCGGTGTATGGAACCGCGGGGCTTTGATCTCTGGTGACCTCGGCGCCGCAGATGGCGGCCGTAAGTACGAGAGGAGCTTTCCGGTCCATGCGGCTAACCCCTTTTTCGCTGAAGCCCGATCGGAGTTACACACGTCCCGGATGCGCGACAAACCAGGATGGGCGGGTCCAGGACGTCCGCTTGCGAGGGGCTGCCTGCATCACGAGACGAGGCGATGACCTTGCAAACCGTGAACTCCATTTTCCGGGAGGTCCTACCGACGTGGACGATTCGCCCGCGGGCCTCCACGTAGTCACCGGCGAATACCGGTGCCATGAACTCGACCGAGTCGTACGCCTTGAAAAGGCCCTCGTCACCATCAAGGCGAATCAGCAACTCGGTCGCCACATCACCGAACAGGGCCAGCATCCTGGCTCCATCGACCAGAAAGCCACCGTAATGCGCATCGGCATGGCTCATGCGCACGCGGATCACGGCATCACCTGAAGTCATCACGGTATTCCCTTGACTCGTGTCCATGAAGGCCCTCCGGCTGATTCAGGTTCGTGCCCGGGCCACCACGATCAGCGACAAGCCGACCGGCAGGTTCAGGCGCTTTTCGATGGGCAATGTCAGCGGGGCAATCAATTCGTATGCGCCGAGTTGCCCGGACGGCAGGCGATTCCGCCCCAGCACCCGGCCATTAAGAGCCCACCCCAGCAGGCCGACCAGGTTGAAGCGGAAGTGCTTTTCCACGTCGAAACCGGCTGCCTCGACGCGACCAAGCAGGTCCCCCAGTTCGTACCTGCGATGATGGCCAAGACTGCGGTCCAACCCCGAGAAGAGGGCCTCGTAGGCCGGCACCAGAAGGATCAGGCGCCCGCCGGACTTCCTGAGAATCGCCTGCATGTTGCGCAGGGCGGCATCATGGTCCTCGACGTGTTCCAGCACGTTCAGGCAAACGACCGTGTCGTACCCAGCTTCGATGAGGTCCGCCGGAGGATCCTGAACCATGTCCCACAAGCGCGCCTTGAACCCGTCATGCTCGGCGAACTGCTCGCCAAGAAGTTCGATACTTGCGGGGTTGCGATCGGTGGCCGTGACGTCGGCCTTGCTCATCAGGAAACGAGTTATGTTGCCTGTTCCGGCCCCGACCTCGAGAATGGCGCTGCCCAGGAACGGGGCAATCGTGCCGAAAACGTGGCGGTTGAATCGCTCCAGGGAGTTCATCTTCGACAACGTCTCTTCAAGGATATCTCCCTTGACGTAGTCGCTGTCGAACCACGAGTATTTGACTATGCACCAGAGTGCCTCAAAGCCATCCTTGGCACCAATTTTCTTGCCCTCAGCATAGGAGCGTCCGTTGTAGGTGATGGGAACCTCGTACACACGGTAGCGCATCTTCGCGACCTTGGCGGTGATTTCGGGCTCGATTCCGAATCGCTCGGACGTCAGTTTCAGCCCCTGGATGACCTCGGCTCGGAACGCCTTGTAGCAGGTCTCCATGTCGGTGAGGTTCAAGTTCGTGAAGGCGTTCGACATGAACGTGAGAAACTGGTTACCCATCGAATGCCAGAACAGATGTACCCGTCGGGTCTCCCCGGCAAACCTGGAGCCGTAGACCACGTCAGCTCGCCCGTCAAGGATGGGGGCCAGCAGGCGGGGGTAGTCTTCCGGGTCGTATTCGAGATCGGCATCCTGTATCAGAATGATGTCCCCGGTTGCTCCTTCCATGCCTGTTCGCAGGGCAGCTCCCTTGCCGCGGTTGACGGGATGGAAAAGGCATTTCACGCTGGCCTGGTCCAGTCGTTTTCTGGGCACACCCTGGGCTGCCATCAGGCCCTTCCACTCATCCTGGATCCGGCCGACCAGATCTCGCGTTCCGTCGGTGGAACAATCATCGACCATGACCAGTTGCTTGCGCATCGTGCCCAGGTCCACGCGCAGGACCCTTGCCAGCAGCGCCAGCAGTGTGCGCCGTTCGTTGTAGATGGGGATGACAATCGAGAGCGTCTTCATGCTGCGCCCCCGTCCGGACCGGGGCGATTATCACCGCCGCCACTTTCACCCGAGCCATGCGGCCCTCCACCCCTGCGACGTCGCCGACGGTGGGCTCCTTGCTCGGCAGAACGTTCATCGGCAGGCGCAGTTCGGCGGTTGGCATCGGTTTCGATGGTCTGCCTTTGGTGGGCATTTTCCGGGGGTCCGCGGTGACGGTCGCCAGGACCGTAGGCCCCCCGAGGGCCTCGCCCGCTGCGTCCGCTTCCGCGTCCTGATTCGCGATCCCGTTCGCCGGACGTCTCCTCTTCAGGCTCCATCTGATCGGGCCGCGACAGCATCTCGATGGTCCATGCGTCCTTGCGTCGAATCGCAGCAACCAGGGAAGCCTGATCGGACAGTTTCACAGGAAAGAGCGTGGCAGCCACACCAACCTCAGCCGGCCCTGCCGCTGATCCCGATCCGCCGAGGACTGCCAGGTTCATTCGCTGCGCCGCCTCGATGGCCATCTTGTTACGGACTCGGTCCAGCGGCGCCGTTGCAGCAATCACACCATCGATCCCTCTAAGCCCGTACACCGCATCCAGCAGGGCCGGTCCAGCGAGACGCTCATACGGATGGGCTGCCACTATCACACCGCCGCAACGTTCACGAACGGCCATGACGGATGCGCCGGTCGGTTGATCCCCCGCCACCGTGCGCCACTCGCCGCCGGCGAGGGAATCTGGATTCTCGGGAATCCACAGCAGGCGCCCGCGTTCGAGCGGGAATTCGATTCCGAAATACAGTGAAATCCGGCCGGCAAACCGTCCACCACGGGCGGCTTCGACCGGTGGAGGCGTTCCGGGCCCCAGCAGGCAGATTCCGTCAAGACCAGCCTCGATACTCGCGTCCAACAGTCGATCCAGTGAAGCAGAATCGCCGCCTCCAGGGACCACTACATGCAGGTCGATTACCATTTGGACCTCCTATCCAGGCTCGTTGCGCGACGAACATTCGACCGGTTCCAGGCCGTTCGCCAGGTGGTGGAAACCACAGGCCATCATATCGGGCCATCGACTGCGCCAAGGTCGTCAGCCTACGATGTTGACCAGGCGGTTGCGAACCACGATGACCTTGCGAATCGGTCTTCCCTCCAGGTGACGCAGCACCTTGTCGCTTTCCAGCGCCATCCGTTCCAATTCCTCGTCGGACGTATCGATTGCAACCATCGTATCGTCCCGAAGCTTGCCGTTGACCTGGAAGACGATCTTGACCTCATCCTCGACACACAGCGCCGGGTCAAACGTTGGCCAGGGGGCATGAATAATCGATGGTTCATGACCCAGCCGCTCCCACAGTTCCTCGCCAACGTGAGGAGCATAAGGCGACACCAGCAGCACCAGCGCTTCAAGCACCTCACGGTATCTGATGGTCTCTTTTGATATCTCGTTCAACAGGGTCATCATCTGGGCAATTGCCGTATTGAACCGCATGCGGTCGATGTCCTGCGTGACCTTTCGAATCGTCTTGTGCAACATCCGGCGCACGTGCAGTGGCGCGGGGTCGTCCGAGACCGGCCCATCACACAGGCGCCAGATACGGTCCAGGAAGCGGCGGCAACCCACGATACCTTGCGTATTCCAGGGCTTCACGACTTCCAGTGGCCCCATGAACATCTCGTATACCCGCATCGCGTCGGCACCGAAAACGGCAACCACCTCGTCAGGGTTGACGACGTTGCCGCGTGACTTCGACATCTTCTGGCCATCCTCGCCTAGAATCAGGCCCTGGTTCACCAGTTTCTGGAAAGGTTCGAGAGTGCTGACGACCCCCTCGTCGTACAGGAACTTGTGCCAGAAGCGGGCGTAAAGAAGGTGCAGCACTGCGTGTTCGGCGCCCCCGACGTAAAGATCCACCGGCATCCATTTGGACTCCTTGGCGGGGTCTATCAGGCGGTCGGGATTCTTCGGGTCGATATAGCGCAGGTAATACCAGCAAGAACCGGCCCACTGCGGCATCGTGTGGGTCTCGCGCCTGCCCAGGGACTTTCCTGTGGATGGATCTTGCACATCGACCCAGTCCTCGATCGTCGCAAGAGGCGATTCGCCGCTGCCAGCGGTCTTGTAGGAGGCAACCTCAGGCAACGTCACGGGAAGGTCCGACTGCGGCACGGCGACAACCGTTCCGTCGGGCAAGTGCACCAGTGGGAAGGGTTCCCCCCAATAGCGCTGGCGCGAGAATACCCAGTCTCGCAGACGGTACTTTACTGACGCCTTTCCGACTCCCTTCGACTCGAGTTCTGCGGTTATCCGGGCCTTGAACTCGCGGGTGGGCAGGCCGTCAAACATGCCTGAATTCACGGCCACACCCTCGATTGTCAAGGCTTCCTCGCCGACGCCGTGCGGGGTGGCGTCACGCGAGACAACCTCGATGATGGGCAGGTCGAAGGTCTTGGCGAATTCGAAATCGCGCTGATCATGAGCCGGGACCGCCATGATGGCGCCAGTGCCGTAAGAGATTAGGACGTAGTCGGCAACCCATATGGGTACTCGGGCCCCGTTCACCGGGTTGATCGCGTACGTGCCGGTGAAAACCCCGGTCTTGTCGCGCGTAACATCGGTGCGCGAAATGTCGTTCATGCGGGAGGCGGCCGTCACGTATCCCTGCACGGCATCGGCCTGACCAGAGGTCGTGATGCGATTGACCAGCGGGTGCTCTGGTGCCAGAACCATGTAGGTCACGCCGAACAGCGTATCCGGGCGTGTTGTGAAGACGCGCAGGACATCGGGCAAACCCTCGACTGCAAAATCAACGTCGGCGCCTTCCGAACGGCCGATCCAGTTGCGCTGCATCTCCTTGATGGGTTCCGGCCAGTCCAGCCCGTCAAGATCCTTCAGCAGGCGGTCCGCATACAACGTTATCCGCAGCATCCACTGACGCATCGGACGTCGCTCGACTGGAAATCCGCCGCGTTCGGATACGCCATCGACTACCTCCTCGTCGGCAAGAACGGTTCCCAGTTCAGGGCACCAGTTCACCGGGATCTCCGTCTGGTACGCCAGGCCTTTCTCGAAAAGCTTCAGGAAGATCCACTGCGTCCATCGGTAGTACGCAGGATCGCTTGTTGCAACCTCTCGGTCCCAGTCGTAGGCCAGGCCCAGCATACGAATCTGGCGTCGAAAATTGTCGATGTTCTTCCGGGTCGTTATCGCCGGGTGAATGCCGGTTTGCAGGGCGTACTGTTCTGCCGGCAGGCCGAATGAGTCCCAGCCCATGGGGTGCAAAACGTTGAACCCGTTCATCCACTTGTATCGCGATACGATGTCGGTGGCCGTGTACCCCTCAGGGTGCCCTACATGCAGGCCGGCCCCAGAGGGATATGGGAACATGTCCAGCACGTAGAACTTCGGCTTCGGACTGTCGTCATCCGCTCGGAACGTGTTGTCGCGCAGCCAATAGTCCTGCCACTTCTGTTCGACTGCATGAATGTCGTAAGTGCTTTCTTCGCCGGCCATTGTCGCCTCTCAAGTGGACTCCGCCTTGGCCGATCCGGGCCCGGCGCGGGCGGGATTATACCCCAGTTCCCTGGTGAGTTCCTCGACTTGTCCGTGTCACCAGGATCCAAGTGGCCGGGAAACTTCGAATTCGCACATCAACTTGACCGGCTCTGGTAGGATTCGTCAGTCTCTGGAGGGAGGTTTCAATGCGCACGTCTGCATTCACCCTGGTCCTTGCGACGACCCTTGCCGCAATTCCAGCAACGGCGCAGTGGAAGGCGTTGGATCAGCCGACCAACAAGGACGATAACCTGTTTTCGGTTGACGTTCTGACGGACCAGCAGTTCGTGATCGGAGGAATGCGCATCGATCAGAGCTCCGGTTTTCCGATGCTTTCGACCGTCCTCTACCGAACGCAGGATGGCGGCAAGATGACGCAGCCCTTGACGATCAACACCGCCGGTGGGTTTGGCTCATCCCCTGTGATGGACCTTTCCTTTGTGGCGTTGAACGTCGGCTGGGCGGCCATGGGTGGGGATGTATGGCGCACTACTGACGGGACGACCTTCAAGAAGGCCGTCCTTGCCGAAGATGGGTTGATCAACGCCATTGAACGCCTTGACGAGGACACTGGCGTAGCGGTCGGCAGTGACGGTGGGGCATGGCGAACCACCGACGGTGGTGCAACCTGGACCAAGGTCGAAACCGGGACCACGGCAAACATCGGGTGCGTGCAATTCGTCGATTCGCTGCGCGGCTGGGCTGCCGGCGGGGTCCGAGTCACAACGCAGGACGATCAGACGATGCAGGACGTTACGTCGTACGGTGAAAACGTTGTTCTGGGGACGTCCGACGGCGGCGCATCATGGAACGTCCTGCACAGGTTTGTGCCCGACGAGAGTGCGGACGGGAAGGGCGGGCGGGTTTCGTGCCCCATGTTCTTCCTGCCTGGAGGCGCTACGGGATGGCTGGTCCAGTCCATCTTCGACACAGAAAAGCAGCAGCCAAAGGACCTGATGCTTTCTCGCACCGAGGATGGCGGCCTGACCTGGCGCAATCTGGACCTGGACGTTCGTGTAGGGACGCTGAATTTCATGATGAAAGTGCCAATAAACATGTCCTACGCGGCCGGCATGTACTGGTCGGACGATGGTCACCATGGGCGCTTGTCGGGTGCGGCTGACACAGGTTTGACAACCTCCAGTGGGCAGGGGAGCCCCACGCCGATATACAAACTTGTTGACATGACCACCAGTGACGGCGGCGCCACCTGGGACAAGCCCGACTTCGGCGAGATCACCATGGATATCACCGGGAGCGGCCAGGGACCAGCGGGCGACTTTCGTCCGTTGATGGCCAGATTCAACGGCTGGTATCAGGCGGTCATGGTTGGCGAGAAGGGCACTGTATGGACCATGGGATCCGACTGTGCCAAGACCTCCGATTGCCTGGAAGGATACGAGTGCAAGAAACCAGACCCGAAGGTTCACGCAAGATGCTATCCGATCGAAAGCGGCCCCGATGGGATCGGTTCCGAGGGTACGAGCGATCGTGATGCCATGGTCGGTCGTGACGTGCTTCCGGAAGGAACAGGTTCGAGCGTGGATATCGTTGCCTGTGAAGGAGACTGGTGTCCGGCCGGCAAGTCGGGCGGCGGGTGTTCCGGTGCGGCACTTCTCGCAAACCCGGCCGGTTGGCCAGTCGCATTCCCCACGGTCCTTTTCCTGGTATTTCTTGTTGTCGCTTGCTTGATATGCCTACGCAGCACCCATACCCGCCACTGAGTGCCCGACTCCGCCGCCCCTATTCCAGTCCCCACATTCCGAAATTCCGAAAACCCCTTGACTTTCCGGTCAAGATTCCTGACAATCCCCGCCTGAATTGCCCGGGTGGGCCCCGGGATGTGTGGCCGGACGCATCGTTCGGCTGGGGAGGTGGGTTATGTAGCTGGGGTCGGGCGCTGTTGCCCGGCCTCGTGTCATGAGGAGGGTAGCAATTGAACGCGCTCGGTCGTCATCTCGTAGCCGACTTTCACGGCTGTACTGCGGATCTGAACAACCCCGATGTAGTGTTGCGCGCACTGGAACAGGCGTGCGAGGTCGCGGGGGCCACCATTATCAGTCGTACCGGGTTCAACTTCAGTCCTTACGGCGTGACCTCAGTGGTCGTGATCGCCGAATCCCACCTTGCCGTACATACTTGGCCCGAATATGGGTACGCGGCTGTCGACCTGTTCACATGCGGAACCAGCGTCGACACCTGGCGGGCCTTCGAATTTGTAAAGTCGGCGTTTGGCGCCACTCGCGTCGAGGTGAAGGAGATGCCGCGTGGCATCCTCAGCCAGAACGAAATGGCGCAGGCCAACGCCTATTCTCCGATCCTGTCGCGCCCTGCCGCTGCCTGACAGGCGCATTCAGTCCGCTTTCAACTAGTCAAGCCGGGAAAAATGGGTTCTTAAGGGGCTGGGTTGATTTCGTCGTCACCTGGAACTTCAGGAACGGCAGTCCTGGAGACTGTCGATTTTTTCTGCCTGCGCCGCCGTACCACGAACCATATCAGGACGGAAAGGACGATCAGAACACATACGATCGGTATCAAAAGCGCGGCCAGAGATATTTCGTCCGCTTTGGCGTAAATCCCTGTTTCCAAATCGCGCACCATGGTTTCCATTCGCTTGTAAACATTGTCACCCAGTGGCGCCGCAGTGACCGTGAACGCGGGGCAGTCCTTGACTGCCGGGTCTTTCCAGAACCGGTCCCAGATCGACTCGAGTTTTTCCGTTACTTCGGGCGGTACCGTCGATTCCTGGGATAACCCTCGGGTCGATACGAAGGTGTACAGTCGATCACCTTCGAGAGCCAGTCCCAGCATAAGGAATCTGGGATCGCCATTCTGCGTACTGACTACTTTGACTCCGTCTTCGCCGCTCTCAAGCGCCTCTATTGTCCAACCAGGCAATTCGCTCAGGTATCCTTCCATCACCTTTTGGGCACAATCGTCCCGGGCTGACGTCCGGGCCGGAATGGACAGTAACATCATGATAAGAATAAGGCTTCTGCCACGAGCGACAAAACTTCCACGTGTCATTGCGGCTTCCTTAATCCCGAGAAACTACCGGTAAGCGTAGTGCTTTCCGGCAGCCGCCCAATTGTAGCACTCGTGTTGCGACGAAACCAAGAACAGCTCCAACGTCCTTCAGTACTTGCCAGAACGTCATTCCAGCGGGCCAGTGTCGGTCTTGAGTGATTGCGAACTGGCCTGGATCACCCGATACTACGCCTCGCGATCAAGCCCGATTGTGTCCCACCGGAGGGTCGATGTTCCCCGGAAACCGAACTGTTGGCATCTCGGCCTTTGCCCCGTTTGTTCCCGCTCTTAGACTGGATTTGCGGACCTGGTGCCAATGGAGAGGTCATGACTGGCAGAAGATTGCTGCCGTTACCGGTAGTGGTTTCAGACTGCCTGGCCCACGCGAGGATGCCTACACGATGGCCGCGGCTGCAGTGATGAGGCTGGTGCGGTCAGGGTGCGTCGATCCTGCCCGCGTCGGTTTCCTGGCTCTTGCCACAGAATCATCGCGCGATGGGGCCGTTGGTGCCGTGATCGTAAAGGGTATGGTCGACCAGGCTCTTTGCGCCGAGGGGCGTGCCTTGCTTGCAAGGGACTGCGAGGTGCCCGAGATCAAGCAGGCTTGTCTCGCCGGGATATATGCGCTGAAGGCAGCTGTCCGGTGGCTTGCTTGGGACGGCCGGGGTCGTCAGGCCATCATCGTGGCTTCCGACGTGGCGCAATATCGCCGGGATAGCACCGGTGAACACACGCAGGGAGCCGGAGCTGTTGCTGTCCTTCTTGAGGAGGATCCGCGCCTTCTGCTGATTGACCTTGATGCCTCGGCAGGCACCTCGGTTTTCAGGGGGAACGATTTTCGCAAGCCGGTTCTGCGGCATTTCATCGGCAGCGAGCCGGGCCGCTCCAATATGCCGGACGAGTGCCCTGTTTTTAACGGCCCGTATTCGGCGGCATGCTATCTGGACGAGACTCTGCGTGCGGTTGAATCACTTGCCGTGCGCTTGGGGACCGATGTTGGCGGCATTCTGGCGACTTCGTCGAAGGCCTTTTTCCATCGGCCCTTTCGCAAGATGCCGAGGGACGCGCTGGCCCTGCTGCGTCTTCGAGCCATGGCCGACTCCGAGAAGTTCGCCCCTGGCCTGACGGCGATTTGCGCAATGGCCGGGGTCGAACCCGACAAGGTTCGCAGCGAGTTGGAGCACGGCTCGAACCCTGGGAAAAATGATACGTACGCATGGCCTGCCGTGGCCTCAGCCTGCCGTGTCCTGAAGGATCACGAAAGCTTTCGCAACGAGGCCGAGCGACTTATGGGCCTGGGTGAGTCACGGATGGCAGAGTGCGGCAACCTTTACGCCGCCTCGATTCTGGCATGGATGGCCGCCGGACTTGAGGACGCGGCGGCAGGAGGGATGCAGCTGGCCGGCGCCAGCATCCTTGCCGTAGGTTACGGAAGCGGCAACGCGGCTGAAGCATCGCTGTTGCAAGTTGCCGAGGGGTGGCGTGAAGCCGCGCTTGGGACATGCTTCGACAATGTGATGGCTGGTGCCGTGAACCTTGACCACCCATCTTACGAGGCGCTTCACGATGGTCGCCCGGTAGCCCATCTGCTTGACCGAACGTCGGATGGCTTCGCCGTGGATCGTGTCGGGTGGGGTCAAGGCCCGGGGTCAGATGCCGGTGTCGAGCACTACAGATACGATCCAACGGGCGTGCAATGATTGGCATCCAGCTTGTCGATTGCGCTGTCAGAGGTAGCACTCGACGCGAGTCCCGAGCGAACCGGCATGAACGACGCGAGCCTGAATATTTGCCGTACCAAGAACTTGCAGCAGTGTCGATTCAGCAACGTTCCGTCGGTCGAAGAACATGCCAACTGCGTCTCCGGCACCCAGCGATTTGACTACAACATCCCGTCCCAGCCCAGCTGTCGCAACGGCCGACTTGACGGCATGCAGCACTACCGGTTCCATGCCGGGTATTTCCGACGCGGTCCATTCCGCTTCACGGACCGAGACTTCTTCCATCGACATGAGTACTTCATTCACGATGGCCCGTTCTCCCTGAACCAGGGCTGCCTGAGCGACCCGAATCGCATCAACCAGACGGCTGCGCGCCTGATCAGCGCCTGATCGCCGCTCCCTGAGAAATCGTTGCACCCGGTCAATGGTTGTATCGGCTACGGGCGATTTCGCAATCACGACCCCTATATCGTCGGGCCATGCGTATGGGCACGCATCGGCAAGCCCGCCTGCATCGACAGAAGCGAACAACACCGTTCCGCCAAGGGCACAGCAGGCGACGTCCAGCCCGCTGCCAATATCCCCCTGTGCCCGTCGGTGGGCCGTGCGGGCAGCTTCGGACAATGCATGCCCGAGCAATGGTCTTCCCGACCATGTGGTAAGACCCGCAACCAGCGCCGTGACGTAAGCAGCACTGGATCCCAGGCTCCAGCCCGTGACAGCCTCCGGGAACTCTGCACTGATTGCCAGATGCGGAGGATTATCAGGGTCGAGACCAGATACCTGAATTGCAGCCCTGGCATAAGGATCTTCGATGGGCCACGAATTCCTGTCGGCCTGGGACAAAGACAAGACCAGTCGGGGCGCCACCGCGACCCCTATTGCAGGTGCGCCATCCAGGACCACGAAGGCCCCGGCCACAACAAGTTTTCCCGGCGCAGAAATCCGGGTCATGTATTGCCCCCGATGACGGTCGCTCCGGTCTCGCCAACCTGGTCCGACAGGACTTGCAGCACGCCGGGAATCCGGGCTAGAACACCTTCGACGGCAGTCGCAAACGCTTCGTCGGTAAACACTATCACGCTGGAACCGGCATCCATCGTGAAGAAGCAAGGCACCCCATCTTCCCTCAGACGCCGAACCGCCTGAATCACTGCGTGTGAAGTCGGCAGCAGCAGATCAATCGGGGGATCGGCGGTCGCAAGAACAGAGTGAAGTCGCATCGATTGATCTTCGGCCACCTGGCCAAGGGCAACCACGTCCCTGGCTTCAAGGGCAGACAACGCCAGCGCCATCGCGGCAGGATTGTCGCGCAGGAAACCGGGGTATTCAGGCGAGGTGGTCCTGCAACGTTCCATGGCCTCCCCGGATGGAACCGATTTCCGAGCCCGGGAGATGACAGCCACTCGAATTGCAAGGGGAAGATGGGACGAGGAAAAGACCGGCGATGCCAGACAGTCTGATCCTTCAGGGTCCAAACCTGCGTCCCACCGAACGTAGCCTCCGTGAAGGGAACGGACTGCAGATCCGCTGCCAAGACGAGCGATGCGTTCGACCTGGTTACGCAGTTTGGCGAAGCCCAGAGCCGTCGCCAGTGCCATGGTCAGCGCGGCCATGGAGGATGCCGATGAAGCCAGACCGACTGCCGTCGGAACCGTGTTAGACACCTGGACCCTCATGGCTTCGCGATTGCCGGACAAAGATCGGGCGGCCTCGATCACCCGGAGAGCTCGCGCCGGATCTCCCTGGACATCCACGGTGTCCTTGTTCGATCGCGACACCTCGGCGATGGAACCCAGTGAATTCATAGTGGCTGACAGGCTTGATGTGGCAGGAAGATTAAGGATGCTGTCGCGCTTTCCCCAGTACTTGACCAGGGCAAGGTTGACCGGTGCCCAGGCCCTGGTTGCGCAAATCATTCCCTGATCCCCCATGTGTCCGACACGTGCCAGGTCATGACCCGTTTGGCCCCGGCCCGCTTCATGGCCTCCTCTACCTTCCCGCTTTCTCCGGGTCGTGGGAGCGCCAGGACAGCCCCTCCCAGACCAGCACCGCAAAGCTTCGCTCCCATTGCGCCGCCCGACAGCGCCGCATCCACCAGACGATCGAGTGCGTCCGATGAAACGCCCAGTTCCCACAGCATTGCGTGGTTTCGGGTCAGCAGGACTCCAAGTCTTTCCTCGGTGCCGGGTACCTCCGCGCACTCCATCAGCGATGCTGCCTCAAGCACCAGCGCACCGGCTTCATCCATCAATTCATGAAACCGCCCTGACCTGGTCGAGGCAAAACTTCTTGAGCGTTCGACGGCCTCGGCAGTCTGTCGTTCCCCGGCGGCCATTGCCAGCACGATGTCGGGGCATGAAAGCCGCCACGACAGAGGCTTCAGCGAGCCGCCTGCCTCGCGCAGCACGGGACGACGCAGGAGCACGGCCGCAGGGTCCAGTCCGCTGGATCTGCCGTGGAAAACAGCCTCGACTTGCGTGGAAGCCGCGATATTTTCAACATCAGACACCGCCTTTCCAGCCTGTTGCGTCGACGCGGCAACCAGGGCAACCGACAAGGCGGCACTGGATCCGAATCCAGCCCCCACCGGGATCGTGGAGTCAATAACGAAGGGAAACGTAGCAGCCGCCGGCAGGCCAGCCAGGCCAAGGGCAACGTTCCAAGCTTCCAGCAAGCGGGGGTCGATCTTCTGGTCGATGCATTCTTGTTGTTCCCGATGGGCGCGCAGTCGAAGGGTTCCTCCGCTCCATGGTAATGCCACAGCTGGTGCCCCGAAAAGCACGAAGTGCTCGCCGCACAGCGTGAGTTTTCCACAGAACTCTGGCACGGCCTTTCACACCTCCTGGCCGTCACGCCTTCTGTTTCCACTACGGATCGATGCCAGCGCAGAAGACACGCGCGCCCGGTCCACGCCTCCTCCTTCATCGCGCAAGATCAGGGTCAAAGCATCCACTTCTGCCGGCGTTGCGCCCGCATCCAAGGCCATGTTACGGGCGTGCAGTTGCATGTGACCCTTCAGCAGGCCGTCTCCCGCCAGTGACGTCAGCGCAGCCAGATTCTGTGCCAGGCCGCACGCCGCCGTCACGGCCGCCAACCTCACGGGGTCGCGAGAAGACTCTATTCCCAGCACTCGGAACGCCAGACGGACTGCATCGCGTCCCTCGACGGCTCCGCCAACTGTTCCCACGGCCATCGGGATTTCCAGGCGCCCCGTCAACACTTCGCCCTCGAGGCGCCAGACTGCCAATGGACCGTATCGACCGCTGGAGGCGGCAAACGCATGCCCGGCGGCTTCCACGGCACGGAAGTCCTGGCCGCATGCCATCAGTACAGCGTCAATCCCGTTGAATATTCCCTTGTTGTGGGTCACGGCACGTCTGGTGTCCGACTGGGCAAGACTCGAAGCCGCCTCGACCCCACGGGCGATGGCGTCAGCCCTTGCACGGTCCTTGTGAAGGCGCCGAACCTCGACCATTCCCGTGGCCAGTACCGGTGGGCCTTCGCATGCGTTGGTCACTATGCGCAAACCTGCCAGTCCTCCCGACAGTTCCTCCAGGCGCAAGGCCAGACGTTCGCAAATGTCGGTCACAAGGTTTGCGCCCATCGACTTGCCGGGATCGATTGTCAGCAGGACCACCAGGTCGCTTTCGACCTCGTACACCTTGATGCCTGTAAGATCTCCGCCACCACCGGCCCATGCCTGGTGCGCGTTCCTGGCGGCAAGCGAGAATTCTTCGCAGCAGGCCTCGATCGCGCGGATTGCGGCCTCTCGGTCATCGGCTGGTACTTCCGACAACTGCACTTGCCCCGCGATTCGTCGCGGTGGTACCAAGGTCTGGATCCCGACGCCTTCCCGCAGCAACAGGCCTCCGCGCGATGCGGCTGCCACCACCGAGGGCTCCTCGGTGACCATCGGCACGAGCGTGTCCTCGTCGTCCACACGAAAGTTCGGGGCCACCGACAATGGCAATATAAGCGACCCGATCACGCACTCCGAACGCAGGCCCAGGAGACTCATATCAGCAGGCCTTACATCAGCGTAAGCCGCCAGGGCGCCAGCCTCCAGACCAAGGCGTTCCTCGATGACCAAGCGGCGACGGTCAGGATCAAGACGTCCGAAGCCGGGAATCCGACTGTTCATGCCGCAAAACCGCGGGGGAAAGGTATTCGCTTGCCATCCGGCCCCCGAATCGGCGCCCGGCGAAGATCCCCCAACGTGCGGCTGCCGGTGACAAACATCGCCAGGCAAAGTTCCTTGCGCAACGCGTTCATCAATGAGGCCAGCGCCGCCTCGCTGGCGACGGCGGCGCGCAGCAGCGGCAGGGCCATAGCCCCGGCGGATGCTCCAAGGCGCAGGGCTATTGCAAGGTCCAGCCCCGTCCGCAATCCTCCTGAAGCCACGGCAGGAATGCCCGGTGCGGCCTTGCGCAGAGAGGCCAGAGACTCGACAGACGGGTGCCCCCACGTTTCAAACGTCCGGGCAACCCGGCTTCCCGTGTCGTCGGGCGAACGTAATCCCTCGATTCTCGCCCAGGACGTGCCCCCAAGCCCCGCGGTCTCGACGAGGTCGGGGCGCAACCCGCCAATCCACCGCGCCGTAGATCGTGAGATGCCAGACCCAACCTCCTTGATGCCTAGTGCCATGCCTTCGCGGGCCATGGCGATGCGCAGCTCTGCAATCCTCGACCGCAAGCCTCGCCAGTCGCGATCGCCCTCGGGTTGCAGTGCCTCCTGCAGGGGGTTCAGATGGACGATGATGCCATCCAGCCTCAGCCGCAGGCACAGACCCAGAATTCGCGTCTCGATCCCCGCAACTGCAAGTTGTGCAGCCCCTATGTTCCCCAGCAGCAACGGCAGGCATGGAGCCACGTGACGAACATCGAAAGATGCCAAGGCCGACGCATCCTCGAGAGCAGGTCGCAACGACCCCAGAACCATGCCGCAACCGCACGCTTCGGCACCCACGGCCAGGAGGGCATTCAATTGCCAGGCCTGCTTGGTCCCTCCGGTCATTGCCCCGGTCAGGAAGGGCCACGCCAGGCGCCGCCCCAGCAGTTCTGTCGCCGGGTTCACCTCGTCCAGCTTGATCTCCGGCAACGCCTGGTGGTCGAAGCGGTAGTCGGCCCAGCCGGGATCCCTCCCGACCTCGACCTCCTCCTCCAGGCAGATCCGAATGTGATCCGATTTGCGACGACCCGTGTCGTCCATGGCTGCAACTCCCGATGACCGCCGACAGGGACCCATTGTCTCAAAGCCCACCCCCACCCGCAACAGCTCGAATGGTGTAGAATCCTCCGGTGGTCCGGCTCACGAACCCCAGCGGTATTCCGAAGGTGAACAGTCGTCTTCCTCCTCACCCATCAAAGCCAGCGAGGCAGCCTGTTTTCGGCGAACCTGAACCATTTGGCAGTGGAATTGTCAGCGGACTTTCGCGACGAGCCTTCCTGGGTGGGATCGCAACGTTTCTTGCCTCTGTCCTTTTTGGCGAAACCCGCCGAGCATCTGCTTCGGAATTGAATCGCTTTCGGGTTGCCCAGGTTACGGTCGGAGACCAGCCGCCGTGCCGGCCGAATGCCTCGTTTGTACTGGGTCAGGAGGTCCGTTTCCGCACGGCAGTGGACGTCAAGCTGGACCGCATTGTCGTGGCGCTGGGGTCCCGTGACGTATTCGACCAGCCGTTCCTCCTATGGGTAGGAAATGGAGCCTTTCCGGCCCTGACCGACATCGAGCGCAACCATTTGCGAACCTTCCTGGGCAGCGGAGGCTTCCTGCTGGTCGATAATGCGGGTGAAGGTTCGGATTACTCTGCGTTCGACCGTCGTTTTCGGGCCGAATTGCGCCGTGCCCTGCCAGGGGCGGACATGCGAGCGATCCAATCCCGCCACGTCCTGTTTCGCTCGTTCTACCGGCTGACATCCGCCTGGGGTCGCAAGGCAGTGTGTCCCTACCTGGAAGGTGTTGAACTGGACGGCCGCCTTGCCCTTGTATATTCGCAGAATGATCTTGCCGGAGCGTGGTCCAGGGACGGCTATGGCGTGTGGGAATTCGAGGCCGTCCCCGGAGGTCCGGCCCAGCGGGAGGAGGCAATCCGGCTTGGCGTCAATCTGGTGATGTACGCATTGCTCCTCGATTACAAGGACGAACAGGCGCATGTCCAGTACCTGATGCAGCGCCGGAGGCTCCGACCGGAGGATCTTCAGGAACGCTGAAAGGATGAACTCGGATGGATCAAACGATCCACATACCAGGGCACACGCCCTGGACCATTGCCATAGTCTCGGTGCTGGCTGCTTCCGGGCTGCTGTTGTACGTATGGCGGGTTCGCGGCTCGCTGGAACGACGTGACCGGGTTGTCCTGATGCTGCTGCGCCTGGTTGCTCTTCTTGGCGTGCTGGGAGGATACCTGCAGCCTAGTCTGCGGTACGAGGAGATCGTCCGACGGCGTTCCGTTGTTCCTGTTCTGGTTGACGAGTCGGTCAGCATGGCCGTTCTCGGATTCCAGGGAGCTACCCGGGCCGAACAGATGTCCCGCCTGTTCACCGACCGCGCCAATTGGTTCGATGAGCTGGAGCGTCGGCACGAGGTGTCCTACTTTGCTTTCGGCGAACACGTCCGTGCCATAGATCGGTCGGCGTTGATGTCCCCTCTGGATCCGACATCGGGAACAACGGATGTTCTGGGAGCGCTGCGCGATGTTTCCCGGCGGTTCCCTCCCGGGGATCTTGGCGGCTTTCTGGTGCTTTCGGACGGTGTCGATACCGCGACACTGGCCGGACTCTTTGACCCGTCGGGCAACCTGTTGCCGGCAGGACGAGCGATTGCCGAAGGCCTGCCGGGACCGGTCGTGGCTATTGCTCCCACGCAGGCGTCGCCCTTGCGGGACGTCTCTATTAGCCGTGTTCAGGGTCTTGAGTATCTGTTGACTCGCAACCTGGCCCGTGTGGAGGTTGAGCTGCAGGTTGTGGGTGTCGATGGGGGCACGGTGACCGTGACTCTGTCGGAGGGCGGCCAGACGCTTGCTCGGACTGACGTCGCGATTCTGAAACAATCCTCTGAAATCTTGGCCCGACTGGATTTCCTGCCGCTGTCACCCGGCCATCATGTGTACCAGGTGGCCGTGGAACCGCTGCCTGGCGAGCTGTCACTTGCAAACAACCTTCGTTCGATCCCGGCGATGGTCGTACGCGACACCCTGAGGATTCTGCATGTAGCCGGGCACGCCAGCTGGGACGAACGCTTCCTGAGGGAGTATCTGAAGCAACGCAAGGACGTTGAACTGGTCTCATTCCATACGCTGAGGGATGACGAGCCAAGGCAGGAATCCGAGGCTGACACGACGCTGGTTCCGTTCCCGGCCGAGGAGATCTTCGTTACTCGTGTCGAGGGGTTCGACCTTGTCTTGCTGCAGGACTACGAGATCCCTCACCCCGATCGAGCCAGATTCGCGGAATCGCTGAATAAATACGTGCGTCGCGGCGGCGCGTTCCTTCTCGTGGGTGGTTCAAAGGTCCTTGGGGCCCAGGGCCCTTGGCCGACACATCTTGAATCGCTGCTTCCAGTGCTGCCTGCCCGAATTGCCGGCATTGGCATGTCCGAGGGGTCCTTTCCAGTCGAGGCCACTCCCGAGGGCAGGCGGCACCCGTCCCTGTCCGACCCTCGCCTGACGCAGATGCTTGCAGCAACGCCTGCCCTTACGGCCCTGAACATGGTTGGCGGTACAACCCCTGCAGCCTTGACCCTCTTGAGGGCATCTCCCGATGTTCCAATGGCCTCGGCGGGCCGTCCGCCTGTGCTGGTTGTCGCAACCTTGGGCGAAGGTCGAACCGGTGTGCTGCTGACAGACACACTTTGGCGTTGGTCATTCGATCCGTTCGCGAACCCTACCTACCGGAAGGTGATGGACGGCATGTTGGCCTACCTGACGAAAGACCCGTCAGGATCGTCTCTACAGGTTTCAATACAGCCTTCGCAGGCGCTTCCGGGACGCAAGGTCACCGCGTCAATCCGTGCTGCTGCCGGAATCAAGACCGTGGAGATCACGTTGCAGAAGCGCCGTCCCGATGGCGCGTTCGAGCCTCCAGGGTTGTCGCGGGAGGTGGCCGTTGATGAGGATGGAAATGCACGCGCAACCCTGCAACCAACCGGCCCAGGTGTCTGGCGCGCCGTGGCTTCCACCTCCCTGTTCGAAGCTCCTCTCGTTGCCGAGGACATGTTCGCGGTCGGGCCTTTGCCGGCCGAGGTCGGCGTCGCAGAACCGCCCCTCAGACACCTGGCTATTTTCGCGACCGCCTCGAAGGGCCGACTTGCAGGCCAGGATCTTCCATCGGTCGAGTCGCTGCCCTTTCGTCCCGAGATTGTGGCCCGTGTTGGGGTGTCTGCCGACGAGCCACTGTGGAACCTTCCGATCGTGTTTCTTGTGATTCTGGGAGTGCTGGGGCTTGAGTGGTACGTGGAACGCAAGATCGGATATACGTGATGCGATGAGAAACCTGAGGCTGATCCTCCAGTTCGATGGAACCGATTTCAGCGGGTGGCAGTACCAGGACAACGCGCGGAGCGTTCAGGGCGATCTGGCAAAGGCACTGAAGACGCTGACTGGCGAGCATGTCATCCTGCATTCGTCATCGCGCACCGATTCCGGGGTGCACGCCATGGCAATGCCAGTGTCATTCCGGCTGGATACGACGCTTCCACTCAAGGCGTTCGTGCTGGGCCTTAATTCGAAACTGCCGCATGACCTGCGTGTTCTTTCGGCTGTGGATATGGACCTGGATTTCAACGCTCGTTTCTCGGCCATCGGCAAGACATATGTGTACCGTGTCCAGTGCGGGCGAGTAGCCCTGCCAATGGAACGGCGCACCGCATGGCACGTACCTGTGCCCCTGAGGCTTGACCTCATGCGCGAGGCTGCCCTTCTTCTGCCTGGCGAACACGACTTCTCGGCCTTCCGGTCCTCCCAATGCAGCGCGGCATCGCCCGTCCGAACGCTACGCAGTGTTACAGTGGTTGAAGAAAGACCTGGAATCATCGCAATTGAGGTCGAGGGCGGCGGTTTCCTGCGGAACATGGTCCGCATCATCGCTGGTACGCTTGTTGACGTGGGTCGCTGCAATCATCCTCCGTCGTGGATTACCGAACTGCTGAAGCATGGCGACCGTCAGCAAGGTGGGATGACAGCGCCGGGCAAGGGGCTGTTCCTGAAGGAAGTGCAATATCCGTGAACCATTACCTGAACGCAGGCCCGACGATTCCCGCCTCAGCGTCGCCGGGAGACCATGCCTAGGACGCGTCGACCATCCTCAGGTCCAATGCCACCTGTCGCAACCAGAACCACCAGAAAAACCGCCCCGGATATAGTCGTGTGAATCGCCGGCGAGATTGTATCCGGCAGTGCCGTCGACGCTGCCAGACCCGCAATTGCACCGACGGCTGCGAGTAGCGTCGTCTTCAGCCATGGGGCTTCGCCGAACGTCGCGGCCACCAGCGCACCGTTGACGACAAATCCGGTTGCCGCTGCAGCCAGCGTCGCCCATGCCGCGCCAGACATGGCGGCTGCCTCACCTTCGACTCCGGCCAGAGCTACCCACAGACCTCCCGCCAGCACGGCGAGCGATGCCAACCCGGCCCATAGCGGTGCTGCCGGTCGGCCGGCCGAGGCCAGCACGGCGTTTCCGACATACGTGCCTGCCATCATGGCCCCGGCAGCCAGCAGAGGCACCAGTACCTGACCGCCTCCTGCGTAGTCCTGCCCGAAGAGGATTGACAGCAGGCCTTCGGGCGCAGCACCCAACAGCCCGACAGCCAACCAGGACAGCACCGCAGCCAGGCGAATCGCACCTGACGCCGCGGCACTCGCCGTGACTCGATCTCCACGACTCGTAGCTCGGGATACCAAGGGAAAGACGACGAACGTCAGGGAGATTACTGCCTGGTATGGCAGCAGCGAGACGTTGCGGGCTGCACCGTAGACACCGGCCACGGCCGAAGCAGCCTCGGCAGCTCCCTCGCCCGCCCTGCCTCCAAGGATCGCCTTCAATGCCACGACATCCGCCTGCAGCAGCAGGTTCAGGAACAGGGCGTAAAGAGCCAGTGGCAAGAGGTATCGCAGATAGGCCCGTGATGATGTCTCTGTGCCCCGGCCGACCGCATCCGCCTGCAAGGCCGCCACGGCTACCGGAATCGCCAGAATCAGAACCACAACGGCCGTCGTTGCAAATGCCCCGAAGGCCCAGGTCACGGATCCTGTGGCTACAACTGCGGCCACCATCAGCCCGGTTTTCAAAGTCGAGAAAGCAACGTCCAGGCCAGCCTGACGCCCGAAACGTCGCGTGCCGTTAAGTACGCCGACAAGGACGCTGTAGAAGGCATACGCGAGTATGACGACTGAGGACACGGCCAGCGGAAGCGCCAAAGCCTCGTCATGCAGGAACTCGGAGGCCAGAACACCCGACCCAAGCAGCATCGCCAGAAACACCGGGCCGAAGACCGCGGCCTGAACCTTTACTGCCGTGCGCAGCACGCCGCTGACGTTGGCCCCGGCGTCGGCTGACATGCGTGCCACTGCCTGCACGGACGCCGTTACAACGACCATCGTCAAGACATTGAGAACGCCGGAAACAACTCGAAACTGCCCGAAGGCCGCCGCGTCCCCGAATAGCCTGGGAAATGCCAGCGACGTGAATGTCGCGGTTATCAGGAACCACGCCTTGGCCCCGGTAATCAGCAGGAAGCCGCGCCCGGCCTCCCGGAGGTCACCGGGTGCTGAATCAGGTCGATCCACTGGCTCCTACTCGGCTGGCTTGCGGTCTGCCTTGAAGCGCTCGGCAACGGCCTTGCGGTAGTTGCGTCCGGTCTCGGTCAGGTCCACCAGGATTGCGAACCGCAGCAGTTTGGCATCAGCCTCGTCCATGCGATTTGCAGCGAGATCTGCGGCCACTTCACCGTACATCTGCAAGCCGTCTTTCGCGTTTGTTGCCAGGGTTCCAAGCGTCATCTTTGAGCCGAGTACCTGGAACAGGTCGGTTCTTGATCCGGAAAGAGGCGCTACAAGGGACGCCTTGGTCGGATCCTCGGACGCCTTGGCACATATGACGCCCAGGGCTTGATGCACGCGGTTGCGGCTCTTCAACAGACGTTCGATGGCCGGCCAGACCGCAGGTGCTTTTACTGTCTTCAGCAGCGCCGTTTTGCAGAAATCGACCATGGACTTCATTGGATCCTCGGTCGCGTTCGGATAGCTGGCGTCGTCCTTCAGGCCGGCCATCAGCCGCGGCATCGCCTCAAGACCCTGCACCAGAACCAGGTAGTTGGCGCCGCTCCAGCGATCGTCCGGATCACCGGAAACCATCAGACGGTCAAGCCGTGCCAGAATACCTTCCAGATCCCCGGCGCGAATCGTCGGATCGTCCATAAGGCGCCCGGCCTCGTTGAACGCAGCCCCGCGGACATCAGATTCCTGGTTCGAATCAAGCGACAGATCCAACAGATAA
Organism: uncultured Myxococcales bacterium; assembly: GCA_903936705.1. GTDB lineage: Bacteria > Myxococcota_A > UBA9042 > DTJE01 > DTJE01 > CAIZWN01. The sequence goes on along the minus strand of CAIZWN010000015.1, from coordinate 132,130 downwards.
GTCACTGCTCGCGAATCCTTGATCTTTCCGACAAGTTCCAGGTACGGCAAAGGAATCGCCATGTCAGGAGTGGCCAGAAGGCGTTTGAATGCATCCAGCAAGCGCAGGTGGGCCGCCGGGTCGGGAACAGAAAGGACGTAGCGCGCCATCCGGACGACGTCGAACCCGTTCCTTACCAGGATGGCAGCCCCTGCAGTTCCAGCTGCCCCAAGAACCTGGACCTGCATCGGTTCGATTCGAGGCTCGATCTGTTTCTGGACTTCGGCGGCCGACGAATCCAGCGTCAGATTGCCGAAAGCCCAGTCGGCAACCATCTTTTGAATGGGGGCCTTGCGCGCCTCCGGGACGTATCCCAGCGCGACCAGAACAGCTTCACGCAGCGGCGCCACGGCAGCAGGGGCATCGCCAGCCTTTGCCAGCCGTTCCGCCAGTACGGTTGCGACACGCTCGGCCAGCGCCTCCCGGTCGGGCACGACATCCATCATGCCGCGAACCTTTCCCGGAAATCCGGCCTCGGTCACCGCTACGACGGCATCTACACGGGCCTCAAAAGGGTTGTCCTTGGTCGCAACATAGGCCATCAGGCGCTTTTGACCGGCGTCGCTGGTGGCATACTTTGCGAAGTTCCCCGGACCCGGTTTTGTACCGCACGCGACGGCAAACACGATGGGAATCAGCCACAGCCGTCTGGACATTCAATGCCTCCGGTTCGATTGCCGATCTTTTGGTATCATCCGCCCCCGTCAGTGTCAATCATCCTGGCCGTCACCAGCTGCATCCCGACACCGGCGCTGGTGTATTATCGCATGGGTCGCATCCAATGCAGGGTTCAGGCCCGTTTTCTGCGGTCATCCGGAGAGGATACGTGGACGTGCTGTCAGAACGGCCCGATGGCGTGGTGGCGGAAGTGTCAGTGCGCCCCCGGGCCGGCCGATGCAGGGTCGCGGGCGTATCGGGAGGCCGTCTTCGGATCGAGGTTACGGCGGCCCCCGAGGGGGGGGCGGCAACAGCCCAGGTACTTTCGACCATTGCCGCCGCGACGGGCCTCAGGACATCGGCTGCCGAAATCCTGAAGGGCGCGCACAGCCGTCACAAGACCGTTTTCCTGAGGGGTGCTACCCTGGCGTCGTGCCGGGTCGCCCTGGCACTTGACCTGGACGACTCCACCGGGAGGTGACATGGCAGACCAGCGAAAAGACAAGGGAGATGCTCCAGATGTTCGCAAGACCGGGCCAAAACCCCCGTCAGGCCGAAAATCAGGCAAGGGCAAAGGCGGGGGCGCGCCACGCACACACCTTGCCATAGGCATCCCGTTGGCGGTGCTCTCGGGCTGCATGGTCTTCCTGTCATTTCCCACCTTCGATATTTTCCCGCTTCAGTGGTTTTCGCTGGTGCCTCTGCTGATTGCGGTTCGCGGCCGGACCTTTCGCGGAGGTTTTGGCCTAGGGTACGTTGCGGGCGTCGTGACCAACTTCGGGGGGTTTCACTGGATCGCCGATTTGTTGCAGAATTTCGGTCACATGGCGCCAGCGCCATCGTGGTCGATATCATTCCTGATGGCAATGTACCAAGGTCTGTCGTTCGCCTTTGCTGCGGGCCTGTGCGCGACTGTAACCAGTCGCTGGCGATTTCTTGCCTGGGGCCTGGTATTCCCGATCTTCGTGACCGGAGTCGAGCACGTCATCCCGTTCCTGTTTCCATGGTATTTCGGGAACGGCCAACTGCACTTTCCCCTTGCGATCCAGATCGTGGACATCGTCGGCGTCGGGGGGCTGACTTTCCTGATGGTGCTGGTCAACGGCGGTATCGCCGAAGTGATCGTTGCCCGGATTGAAAGCAGAAGGTTTCCGTGGGAGGTCGTCATCCCCGCTACTCTGGCGCTGGCCGCTGATCTTGGGTACGGCGCCTGGCGGATGCAGCAGGTTGACGCTGCCGTCGCAGCCGCGCCTCATTTCAAGGTCGGCGTTGTCGAGGCCGACGTCGGCATCTGGGAAAAGGAGGCCCGAGGCAGCGATGGCATTCCGCTGCCGGTCGAGGAGCAGATCCGGATGCTGTATCGCAACCTCCTCAAGCACCAGATACTTTCGGCAAATCTGGAAAAGACCGACAAGCCCGACCTGATCGTTTGGCCGGAGTCGTCGTACATGCCTATGACGAATGTCCTGTGGCGAGCGACAGACGATATTGCGGCCGCAGTCTCCGCTGATGGCCGCATGTGGCGAGCCTCGGACGCCAGCGCCAGGAAGGTGGATGACGCGGGGGCCGCCGAGTCGAAGGCGTCGGGATTGAGGGCCATCGCAGCGCTCGAGAAAGGCGGTCTGCTGGCGGTGGGCCCCCGGGGCGCCGCCTATACTTTCGATGGCAACGTCTTCAAGCGCGAGCTCACCGGGACCGATCGCGATCTCCTCGCCGTAGCGGTCAAGCCTGACGGGACTGCCGCCCTGGCCGTCGGAGCGCAGGGCGTGGCGCTTTGGCGTTCTGGCGGTTCATGGAAGGCCGTGGATCTCGGCACTACCGTGACCTTGCGCGGAGTCGCTTCAATCGCAAAAGGCGGATTCCTGGTTTGCGGCGACGGTGGCTTTCTGGCGTCCTACGACCAGCACGGCGTCAAGAGCCTTGCCGAGCCGGGTGGCGCGAACCTGCTGGCGTGTTCGTGGTCTTTGAAGGGTGGCGTAGTGGCCGTTGGCGACGGCGGAACCGTGCTGCGCGTTGCACACGACGGCAAGGTGACTCGCGAGCAGCCGGTCCCGGGCACCCTGCGGGGGGTTGCGTCTGGAACAACTACATGGGCCGCTGGTGACGGCGGAGTCGTGGTGGCATGCACCGACGTCTGCAGGAAGGTGACGAACAGGATTCTGAAAGACTTCCTGGCCGTAGCCGGCGATGGATCGGGCCGGGCCATGGCTTCCGGCCGCAGCGGAACGCTCGCCATCCTGTCGAACGAAACCGTCACGTCGCTTCCGGGGGCCGAGGGCGAGGTTGCTGCCCTGGCATTCCTGCCGTACGACGATGGCTACCCGCTGCCACGGGACATCCGGCACCTCTATGTGTCCGATGCCCCTCTTCCGGCATCCCAGATCGAAACCGGGCTGGACAAGGCGGCGGATGCCGACGCCAAGACTCCCAACCCCGATCGCAACGCAGCCTTGCGTGGTTTCACGACACCGTTGCTGATGGGGGTCTTGACCTCGGGTCCGAACCCGGAAGACCCCGAACGGTCGCTGGACTACAATTCGTCGCTTCTGATGTCGGGCAGCGGCCAGGTTCTGGGTCGCTACGACAAGAATTTTCTGCTGCTGTTCGGCGAATACCTTCCCCTTGCGGGCACCTTCCCGTTCCTGCGCAAATGGTTGCCCGAGGCCGGGGATGTCACGCCGGGTGAGGACGTGGCTGTGCTTAACAGCGGTCCGGCGCGCCTTGGTGTCCTGGTCTGCTACGAAGGCATCATTCCGTCATTCACGCGGAAGGTCGCTCAGCAGAATCCCAACATCCTGGTAAACCTGACGAACGACGCCTGGTTCGGAAAGACCGAGGAGCCGTACTTGCACATGCAGTTGGCTGCTTTCCGGGCGATAGAGCACCGCCGGTTCTTCATTCGCTCGACGAACACGGGCGTTTCGGTGGCGGTTGATCCTGTAGGGCGCATTCTGCACCAGACGTCCATTGAGGGTGCCGAAACATTCACGACTGACGCGGCCCTGATGACCGAGCAGACGCTTTATCTTCGTTTCGGGGACCTGTTTGCCTGGTGCTGCTGTGCCCTGGGAGCCTTGCTGGCCGGGTTTGCAATGATCTTCAGGCGGTCCTGAAAAGCGGGGCATTTCCCCCGTCGACGCCGGATTTCGAAGGTGCGCCTAGTCGGGCTTGCCTGACCGATCGGTGAGGGAAAGCGGGTACAGGCCCACCGTAATCGACCCGTTGCCTGTGCGTGCGTCCATGAATCTTCTGAACGGGAATCTGGCAAGGCGGAAGGGCGTCGGGTTGGCCGCGGCAAGTCCGCTCTTGCAAGCGTCCAGAAACTCGGCAAATCGCATCGCGGAGTCCACATCCACCCTGGCCTCCGTGCAGGCGGCAGGCAACAGAAAGAACCTGGGGTTTTCGGGATTCCCGCTTTCGTAAGGCCACTCCAGCCAGGTAACGTCCGGTCGGTGAAGTATCCTGGACAGGTAGTCTGGCGATCGCAGGGACAAGTCCTCTACGTGCCGGAACTTGCCCGTTCCATAGACCTGGTGAATTTCCGAGTTCCTTGGAAGGTCGGCGACCCACTCCCGGAGGGCCAGATATTCGAAATCCACATCGGTTGGTCCCAGTACGGCCTTCGACGACACGACAAGGCTCAGCAGGGCTGTTGCCCCAAGCAGGCAGCGGCCGACCCTGATTCGAGGTGCAAGATGGCAAAACGGCAGTCCCAGAAGTCCGGTCGAACCTCGGGCGGCCAGCAGGATCATGGGAATCGCCGACAGCGTCTGATAGCGTGCGTGGGCAAGCTGGATCGCACCGCCCGGGCTGCCGGGCATGACGACATACATGAACCCCAGTCCGATCAACGAAAAAACTGCCCAGGTGCCGACCGAGCAATCCTCCCGAAAAGAATCCCGAATCCCGATTGCCATCGTCATGATGACGATCATGGGCGTGAACCTGGGGTCCAGCCACGTCTGGGCCGTGGGACTAGCCAGAAAGGCAAGACGAATCGCGACGGGCGTGCGGGACACGTACGTTTGTGAAGTGGAATTTCCGGCATGGAAGTCCAGGTAGTAGACGATGAAGATGGCCGCAGCAGTTGCGAAGGCCAGGATCGGCCACCACGTGCCTCTTTTCCAGGCCAAGGCAGCGGCCAATAGACCCAGGAGAATCAGTATGAGGGAGCCTTCGGGCCTGGTCATGAAAGCCAGCGAGGCCCCCGCAACCGCCGTCGCAAACCCGGTAAACCTGGCATCGCGCCGTATCCCACCCAGTCCCCACAATGCAGCCAGACCCAGGAACAGGACCAGCGCCTGACGGTTGCATTCTCCGGCGAATCTCACTGGCAGTGGGAGGAAGGCAAGCATGACGGCTGCCGCCACCCGTGTGCGTTCCTCGGAAAAGTCGATTCGTCTGAGGAACGCAAGAAACAGGGACGGGCACAGTGAGCCCACCGCCAGGTTGAAGGCAATCACCGTTCGGTCGTCTCCGGCCAGCAGGCGAACAAGGGGAACAAGAATCGGGTCGGCTCCGGCTCCGTAGCGCAGGTTTTCCTGGCCGTAGAAGACGTTGCTGAGGTTCATGAAAATGTCTCCTGGACCCCAGGTCGCGGCCAGGAGCCGAACGACCAGCGATGAAGCCACAAGGATCAAATCAATGAACCAGGCGTCAAAGCCGTCGTTCAGCAATCGACGTACGAACACGACAACCAGGATTGTTGCCAGTACCAGCCAGAAAAGACCGGCCACCTGAAACCACGGGATGATCCTGCCCTGGTGCTCGGAGCTCGAATGAACCGGTTGAATCGCCGCCGGTACGACAGAAACCCAGAACGCGGCTTGCACGGCATCCAGGCGAGCAGCGATTGTGGTTGCCAAACAGGGACCTGCCTCATGCCCTCCGTCGGCGATCACGCAAAAATCGCGGGACGAGATCCCGGGCTGGCAGTCACCGATCCGCCTTGTCAGCAGTACCGATACCGGCCTGCCGTCCAGGATGTATCGAGCCCAGACTTCCTGCCTTCCGATCGAGATGGACGGCTTGGCAGCAGTTAAACCGTCCGGTAGTACATCCGTGGGAAGGGTAAGCACGTCGCTAAATACAGGTTCAAGGCTCACGGGAATCACGAGGGTTGAACCGGGAGGCGCCGCCTTGGCCAGGTACGGGAGCATGAAAATGACGAACAAACATGCCCCGATAAGCGGGGCCCAGGTCCCCCGAAAATCGCGTCGAAATAGGCCTCCGCTTGCCGTAATGCTTGCCCCCAAATGGAAGAGGAAGACCAGTAAACAAGGCAGCGATGAACCCTACTCGATCACCTGCAGCCCGCTTGCCGACCCTGACGGACCGCTTTGACCAGGCACCTCAGGCCCAGCGGCCGCCGGGACCGCAGCGCGCAACTGGCCGACGGCTCCGTCAATCATCGTGATGACATCCTCTTCCAGGCATCCACCTGCCGCCATTCCTGCAGCCTCGCTGGCCTGGCTGCCGATGTCGTAAAGCGTGACCAGAAATCGACAGGTCTCGCCAACCTTGACCACACGGATCGACAACGACTTTTCAGCCTTCGCCCGTCGCGCCGCATCCATTTGACAGTTCAGATCCTTGCACCCGTCCTTCTTGGGACCCTTGCGGGCGGCAATCGTGCGGGCCAGAACCTGGCGCGGGATCACCTGAAACCCCGCCGTAGTCAACGATTTGCAGATGTAATCGGCCATGGCATCCAGCGTAGGCGCCGGAAGGTCGATATCCCGCGCATCAACGTCAAACACCGCGACAACCGCCCCTGATTGAGCCGAAGCACTGGCAGCAGCCAGCAGGACTCCCATCGCCACCATTAGTCCGCTTGTAGCCATGGGGCCGGTATTTCGTACGAAGGAATTCATCCGACAGTCCACCCTGGGAAGCCGCTGGGATTGTACGTCCGGTCGGCAGAAAGGATCAATTTCCCAAGGGCACATCGCCCTCTTGTTCCCGGTTCAACCCGAATCCGGAATTCGGCGTCCAGCATCCCGAATTCCTTTCCCTGTCTTGCTCCGACACTTTCCTGCAGGTAGCATGGTTGAAATCCCGGAGGCCCGATTGGACACGCTTGGCATCGACATCGGTTCGGTCAGTGTCAAGATGGTGGTTCTGACCGAAGGTGGCGATGTCCGATTCGATGCATATCGTCGCACGCACGGCAAGCCAATCCAGGCTGTAATCGGGCTCTTTCAAGAGGCGCTTTCCAGCCTCCCCGCCGGAATGGAAGTTGCGGGGGCGGCAGTCACCGGCTCGGGGAAGGAACTGCTGGCAGGGTCGCTTGGGTGTGCGACCATCAACGAGATTGTGGCTCACGCGCAGGCGGCGTGGACCCTGCATCCGGACGTCAATAGTGTCGTCGAGATTGGCGGTCAGGACTCGAAGTTCATTCGTATCGGCCGGAACGAAGCGGGACGCCCATTCGTGGACGAACATGCCTTCAACGAACTTTGCGCCGCGGGCACAGGCGCGTTTCTGGACCAGATGTCCGAGAGGCTGGGCTTGTCTATCGAGGCATTCGGCGCTTCTGCCGGTTCTGCCCGCAGGCCAGCGCGAATGGCTGGCCGTTGCTCGGTGTTCGCCAAGACAGACATGATCCACCTACAGCAACGGGCCTGCCCTCCGGACGAGATCATCGCCGGACTGTGCTTTGCCCTGGTCCGTACGTATCTGGCGAGCCTGTGCCACGGTCGTGCTCCGAAGCCGCCGATCCTCTTTCAGGGTGGTGTCGCCTCGAATCCTGGCGTGGTTCGCGCGCTGCGCGAGATCCTCCAATTGGGCGACAGCGACCTGGTGGTTCCTCGCCTGCACAGGGTGATGGGCGCCTTGGGCGGTGCTCTTGTCGCCCGCGAGAATCCCTTTGCGAAACCGGTCGCGCTGGCAGCCCTTGCCGCCCTTGTGCCGTCGCAGGGGACAATCGACCAGCGCCCCTCATGCCTGAAACCCCTTGTCGCCCCTTCTTGCCCCGTGGTCGTTCAGCCAGCCTCGGCACGGGAGACAACCGAAAACGCATTCCTGGGCCTCGACTGCGGCTCGGTCAGCACAAAGGCAGTCGTCATTGACGGCAATCATCGCCTGGTCGCCTCGGCCTACCTTCCCACCGCCGGTCGGCCTGTCGATGCGGTGCGTGCGGTTCTTGAGGATATTCGCCGGCAGACCCCGTCAGGCATGACCATTTCCCGATGCGTAACAACTGGATCCGGAAGACATCTTGCTCAGAATCTCAGCGGCGCCGACGATGTGGTGGACGAGATTACGGCCCAGGCACGTTCGACCGTCCACTTCGCTCCCGACACCGACACGATCTTCGAGATCGGCGGCCAGGACGCGAAATACATCTCGCTGCACGGCGGACGTGTCGCCCGCTTTCAGATGAACCGGGCCTGTGCTGCTGGAACCGGCGCCTTTCTGGAGGAGCAGGCTGGCCGCCTTGGCATCGACATCTGCCGTGACTTCGCGAATGCAGCCCTTTCTTCGGGCTCGCCGGTTCGCCTGGGCAGTCGTTGCACGGTCTTCATGGACTCCGATCTGGTTCACCATCTTCAGCACGGAGTCCCCGCGGCCGATCTCTGCGCCGGTCTGGCAATATCGGTCGCTCGCAACTACTTCGACAAGGTCGTGGGTTCCAGGCCAGTGGGCGCGCGTATTGTCTTCCAGGGTGGCGTTGCCCGAAACCAGGCTGTTCATGCCGCCTTTGAAAGCCTCTTGGGCCGCCCGGTGACACTGCACCCTCATCCCGAGACTTCCGGTGCCTGGGGCGCCGCCCTGATTGCCCGGGATTCGGCAATCCGGTTTCCTGGGAAATCCGGCTTTTGCGGGCTGGAATCGCCCGGTACCAACGTCGCCATAAAGGCGTTCGAATGTGCCTCGTGCGAAAATCTTTGCGAGATTCAGCAGGTCAGATCGGACAATGGTCGCACTGCCTTTTTCGGCAGCATTTGCGATCGTTTCGAAAAGGGCGGCGAAGGCGCGGTGGCGGCCTCGGACGCGTTCGCCACCCGTGAACAATTGCTGATGGAAAGTGCTGGAATATCTGGCACATCCCCTGCCATTGACTCGGGTTTCCCTGTTTCGCCCCCGACCGATCGCGGCGTCCTGGCGTTTCCATTCGCCCTGGGCTTCCACGACAGTCTCCCTTTCTGGCGAACCTTTTTCACGACCCTCGGATATCGTGTCGAGCTGTCGGGCCACACCGATCGCAACAAGACAGCACTGGGCCTTTCCCGCGTGCCCGAGGAATTCTGCCAGCCCGTGAAGGTCCTCTTCGGGCACGTCCATGACCTGGTGGATCGTGGCGCCCGTCGTATTTTTCTGCCCCACCTTCGTCTCTTCATGCCGCCGTCGGACACAGTCAACCGCTACGCCTGTCCATATACGCAGGCCGCACCGTACGTCGTTCGTGCCCAGTTGGCACAGACAAACCCTGACGTGGAAGTGCTTACGCTGGAGGACCCGGTTCCGGGCGAAAAAAACCATTGGATTTCCAGTGCGTCCGAAATTCTTTCGGTGCCGCGACGGGAGGTTGAAGATGCCTTCCTTCTGGCCGATGCGGCCCGGCAACGATTCGTTCTGGCCTGCAGGGCCGAGGGTCGTGTCTTGCTGAAGAGGCTGGCAGACGAGGGTCGCCCAGGTGCCGTCCTTCTGGGTCGTCCGTACAACACATCGGACCGCAGCCTCAATCTGAACCTCGCTCGCCGGCTGACTTCGTTGGGAATCGAGCCGATTCCGTTGGACTTTCTGCCTCTCGAGGACGAGCCACTTCCCGACTTCTGGGCTCGCGTCAGGTGGGGTTTTGGCCGCCAGCAGCTTCAGGCGGCACGTATCGCACGCCGCACGCCTTCGCTGTCTGTCGTGATTGTCACCAACTTCGGCTGCGGCCCGGATGCCTTCGTCGATCAATATCTGGAAGACGAGTTGCACGATACACCGCATATCGTGCTGGAATTCGACGACCACCAGGCCGAGGCCGGCCTCGTGACTCGCCTGGAGGCCTTTTCCAGAACCGTAGGGCGCGAACGTGAACCCGGGCATCCCGCCGGCAGGACCGAACGCAGCCGGGGCACGCCTCCCGGTGTCCCGTCGCGCCCCTTGCGCGAATATACGTACTGGGTGCCGTATCTGTCGGACCACTCGCGAGCGTTCGTTGGCGCCCTGAAATCCGTGGGATGCAAGGTCGTCCTTCTGCCGCCCACCGACGACGAGTCGTGGCAGCTAGGCCTGTCCCACGCCTACGGGCGCGAGTGCCATCCCTACGTGTCCTTCCTGGGGGACCTCCTGAAGGCCAGTCGGCGACCCGACTTTGTTCCGGATGAGGCCTGTTTCTATGGTCCCTCGTACTTCGGACCGTGCCTTCTGCCTCAATTCATGGTGGCGATGAAGCTGGTTCTTGATCGCATCGGCCTGTCGGCTGTCAGCCTGGTCAACATTGCCGACCCGCCTACCATGGCCCCGCTGGGACGTGGCTACGTCGCACGTCTGGCCCTCGGGATGTACGCCATCGACCGTCTTCTGAAGTGGAAGGTGGAATCCGAGCCGTATGACGATTCTGGCGCGATGGCGAGCGCCTACGCTGCAGCGATCGACCTTGTCGAGGATGGTCTGGCGCGCCGTCGCGTCTTTCCGGCCTTGCGGCAGGCTATTGCCGGCATGGCCGCCGTCCGCCTGTCGCCTTCCAGCGGAACCCTGCCCCGCATAGGTGTCATCGGCGATACCTACACGCGCATCAACCGGCACGCCAACGACGGGCTTTTCGATCGCCTGCGCGGGATGGGATTCGAAGTCTGGCCGTCATGTTCGCTGGTGGATGTGTCTTTCCTGGGGGGTGAACAGCTCCACGCCGAGATGTTGCGCCAGGGATCGTACCTGGGCGGCAATGCAGCCCGCGCCGTTGTTCCCGTCGTCGCCGCCATGCGTGCCATGGTGGACCGCCTGTTCCCGGCAGTGATTCGTACCCCGCAGGAACGCCAGTTCCCGGATGTTTCTCGTGTTTCCGATAAATACGCCAGTCATTGGATAGACAAGTGCCTGTCATTGAACCTCTCACGCATTGACCAATTGGCTCGGGCCGGGGCCTCGGGAGTGGTCAACGCCATGTGCCACAATTGCATGCTTGGTACCGTGACAGCGGCCTTGTTGCCTGCGATGCGCCAGGATAACCCGGGTATTGCGACATGCACGCTGGTCTACGAAGGGCTGCAGTCGCTCCATAACGTCAATCGACTGGAGGCCTTCGCTCACCAGGTCCGCCAATCCCACTCCCGCGAGCCGGTTACCGGCTATTGATTACCTGGTCGACCTGACGAACTTGGTACGCAACTTGCTGTTCAGGTATCGGTTGCCTTGGCATGATCTCGCTGGTGGCGGGTTCGGATGTCGGGCCGACGGGGTTCGTAAGCCGTTTGACGACGGCGGGAACAGGCGCTTCCTCGCCAGACTGCGCCTGTGGCGACCCCCGCGTGCGACTGTGAATTCTTTGCACGGTCGCGGGACGTGGCTGGTACTTGCAGGGTCTAGATGAAACCCGGCGCAGTTCCTGGCTGGCAGGTGGTGCTCCGTGGGACCGGAGGTGTTGGCATGAAGACGGCAAAGTGGATCGCAATCTCCTGCCTCTTCCTTGTGCTGGTCCTGCCAGCCCCGGTCGGAGCCGTCAACCCGATCTTCGGGGTACCGAAGTTTCTGAGTGTTCAGGGGGTTTTGCGCAACGCTGACTTCTACCTGGTAGAAGACAGAGATGTCGGATACGAACTTTATTTCCAGATGTACGAGGACGGGGATCAGGCAACTCCCGCCTTCTGGGCCATCACGAAAACCGTCTATCCGAAATCGGGTGTCTTCAGCGTCGATTTGACGTTCGATTACACCTCGGTAGTTACGGATTGGCCCAGTAAATCCGGGGCGTACCTTGGCATGTCCGTCTGCGACGACGGGCGCGCCTGCGATTTGGACAATACCAGCCGTCGCGAGATCATGAGGAAGCCGGTCATTTCCGTTCCTTACACCGTCAACGCGCAGTTGGCCCAGACCGCGACTTCGGCCCTTCGTGGCGTCCAGGGAACTGCGCTGTCAGACGGCGTTGCGGCCAAGAACCTGATCTGCACGAATTGCGTTCATGGCGGCGCAAGTGGCGACCTCGCGACCAAATCCGACCCCGGCATCGGGGTTTCAACTTTCGCAATCACGGCTTCCAACATGGCGGTGGGTTCGGTTACGACTACCGAGTTTTTAAGTACTTCCCCCCAGTCAGGGACCATTCTTTTCGATGACCTGGTAAATTCGGGTTGTGTCAACAAAAGCATAATCAAGTCGAACGGCGTGACATTCGGTTGTTTTTCCGATCAAACCAGCGGCGGCACGCTGGTTCGTCTGGCCAGTGGCCCGGGGATCACCCTCAAGAATCCTTCGCTTACTGTCATTCCCGAACTCAACGCGGCCCAACCTGAAGGGACCGTCAGCATTTCTGCCGGCGCTATCACGAACAGCATGCTTCTAAATTCGTCCATCACCATCAATGCCGGTGACGGATTGTCTGGCGGGGGAGCCATCAGCCTGGGCGCCAGCGCACTGACCATTGGTATAGCAGCAAAGATCGGTGTTGGTCTGGGCGGCCTCGGCCGTGATACCGGTTGCCCCGTCGGGTCGATTCTTACCTGGGACACCGGAGAATGGCGTTGCCTCCCTTCCAAGGTCGGGACACTTCGCAGTCTGTCCGCTACTGATCCGCTGATCCTGACGCCCAGTCCTCTGACATCAGGCGCTGGCGTCCTCAGCCTTGGCACCATTGGTCCCTTCGACGGCGGCACCGGTGTGAGTGTGTGGGACCCAGGTTACATATACCGGGGCGATGTCGATTCGCCAATGCTGAAGTCTCAGGTCTATTCCGACGATTATGGTGTCGGCATCAACACGACGTTTACTACGGACGCTGGCGGCCAGGCCCGAGCACTGACCGTATCGGGCAGCGAAGGCCTTAATCTGCTCCTTGGGGCTGCTGCTGCCAACCTGGTCATGAAGGGAACCGGCGATACTGTTTCGATAGGTTCTTCGACGTCGGTTGGCGGCATACAGTTCTACAATACCCAGGTGGTCGGCACCCACACATCGGCTACGGATGGTGGCGTCAAGTTCTACCCGGCGGAGGGTCGCGTGTTCGCCCACACGTTCCAGGGGAACTTGCGTGCGAAATTCGAATCGGTGCCGTTCACGACGCCCACCACATGTGGTGCCAGTCCCTTTATTGCCGTGGCATTCAGTGACGACGTTGTATTCAGTGGCACGGGTACCAGCGGTTGGGCAGAAGGTCCCATGGACCTCGAGATCAACCGCACCGCCTCCATGGCCGGTTCCAGCGGTTCGCTTCAGAGTCGGTTCATCTGCCACGACGGTTTGGTTCCCAGCAGCGGTTCCGATTTCTGCCGTGCCGAAATCCACGACAGCAAGACCGTTTCTCCAGGGACCATCCAGGATGGCTTTATTGCCGGCTACTATCACGACAGTTCAGCCAAGCGCCTGATCGTCTATCTCAGGGGGGGCGTGGCGTACACGTACCGATCAAACCAGTTGGTTGTCAAGCAGGACGTGGGCGCCTGTCTAGCAGCCGTCAATCTGCGACCATGGGACTCCACGGCATCCCTGTGGGGCGTGGTGGCACCGAACGGCATCCGGATGGAAGGTGCCCTCACGGTCGCCCCTGGCGCGTCTGACGTGCTGTTCACGGGTACTAAGTCAGAGGCTGTTGTGACTCCAGCTGGTACTGACAACAAATACATGGTCGAAGTCAACGCCGTCCCGCTCAGTGCCCTGGGTGGGATTAAGGCATCGTATCCTTGGTATGCGGCGAGCCCGGGGTCGACCTTGGCAGATCCCTACCTGACCGGCAGTTACTACGGGGCCCGCAAGGTAACCACCACTGCAGCCACCACTGGTGTTGGGGGAGACTCGCAGTCCTACAAGGACAAGAAGGCAACCATCGATTCGAATCCCGATAATACTGCTGGTGGTGGCTTCACGGTTGGCGCAGCTGGCGGTTTCTTCACGTACTCAAACGCCAGTGCCGATCCATATCTCCTGGTATCTCGCGCCAGTATGACCAATGACAATCCGTCCGGTAATTATGTTGCGTTCACGGGGGCGCAGGGGCTGGACATGAACGGATACCCTCTCAAGCGCGGCTGTCCCCGTGGCTGGACGCAATATGCCGGAGGTGGTGTCTGCATGGCGCCGTACACCGGGCTTGCCTCTTATTCAGTTGCAGCTCAGAGCTGCGGCCTGGTTGAAGGCGCTCACATGTGCGGGCCCGATGAGATTCGTGCCGCCATCGCCACCACCACCGCCGACCCCGCCCTTGGCACCTGGTATGGCCTTTTCCAGGATGTCTGGCTTAACGACCAGAGCACTTCAGGGGCTGGCGCTGTTGCCATGGCCGTCGTTGGAGTGCAGCCGCGCGCAACTCCAGCAACCAGCCTCAGGACCGTAGGTGGCACCTACGGCAATCCTGAAATGAGAACCGCAGATGCCACGGTCACAAATGTTCAGCGTTTCAGGTGCTGCTATTCTCTGTGATGAAACTTTCGGGTAAATCATGGGTTCTGCTGCTGCTGCTGGCCATTGCTGTGGCTGGTGTTGGCGCCTGCCTTTGGCTGGTTGCCGATGCCCGTCGTGCACAGCCGTCGCCGGCTGCAACTTCGGTTGTTCCCGCCCGGTCCAAGGTCAGACCTATTCGAGCCCCGAATGACCCTGAACGCTTCAGGGAGGAAATAATCTTTGACGAACAAACCCCGCCGGCGGTAGCCGCTGCCAGGCAGAAGGAGGTTATCAAGGCCCGTGTTCGCCATGACCGGGGCGCACTGATCGCGCTTCTGAAGGACCGCGATTCCTTCTACATGGCAGCCGGGGCTCTGATGCAACTGGGCGATATCGACGCCGAGACCCTCCAGGCTTTTACGGATGCCGTGCGACAGGGCAATCTTGCCGGGGAGAGTCGCGCCCTGCTGCTGCAATCGTTGATCGATCAACGGCTGGTGGACGCGGAGGAATGGATTCCGTGGGCGATTCAGAGTTCCGAATGGACCATTCGACGCGTGGGAATCGGTCAGTCCTTCAATACCAGGCTTGGCATTCCGATTTCGCGCGCCATCATCCTGGCAATTCCGATGCTTGGTGACCCGATTGATGCGAATCGTGAGGCCGCATGGTCCCTTCTCAAGGATACAACCGGTGTCCAGGAATTGGGTCCCGACCCTGAATTATGGGAAACATGGTGGCGTACCGAAGGCGAGGAATGGAGTCGCTCCAGGAATCGCTGAAGGCTGAACTTGTCTTGGTACGCAACTTGCTGTTCATGACGTTGATACCAAGGAACGGGGCCGTGCCCTGCGGGTGGCGCCCCCGTGATCGCAGGCTCGGGAAGGCGTTTGACAGCGATGGGATGCGGGTCGGTGCCCTTTGGTAGCCGTCGGTATGGCGGGCTTTCGGTCTGTGAATTGTTTGCACGGTTGGCGGACGTGGCTCGTCCAGGCGAGGTATTCGGATGAATCTCGGTAGGACATGCGTTCCGAAGGTGGTGTTCGGTGGGATCGGAGGTGTTGGCATGAAGACAGCCCTGTGGATCGCAGCCTCGTGTCTGTTTCTGACTCTTGCACTGCCTGCCCAGGCGGTGGAAGTTCAGCGCGTGCCGAGGTATATCTCGGTGCAAGGCGTCCTTCGTGATGCCGGCGGTACCTCGATTGAGGGGTATTCGGTCAGCGTGGACTTCAAGCTGTTCGCGGCTGCATCGTCAGGAACGGCGATCTACAGTGTGTCACGCTCGGTGACGATTGTAGGTGGTGTCTTCAACGAACTGCTGGGGCCGTTCACCGACGGCGTCATGGCCGAGCTCGAGGCTCAGAAGCAGATCTACCTCGAGGTCAATCGCAGCACGGACGCCCCCACTGGCCGGGTTCCTCTGGTGTCAGTGCCGTACGCAATCACCGCTCAGACCGCTGGGACGGCCAACACGGCTGACCTTGCCGCCAAGTGCGATGAATTGACTGGGTCGGCCTCGAATGTCGAGTGTTCTCCGACGCATTGCATCAGTGGTGGTTTGACCGGCGACCTCGCGTTGAACACTGTGACCCAGGACAATCTTCAGACCGGATCGATTACCACCGATGCGATTCTGGACCACACGATTCAGTTCCACGACATCAATCTCTACCCGGATACAGGTTTGCTGGCCACCACCAATTGCAACGGCACAAACAATGTCATGAAGTTTGACCTTTCGAATCCCCTGATTCCGAAATGGGTCTGCGCTCCGGACGAGATTGGAACCGGTACCGTCAAGTCGCTCACCGTTGGGGCTGGCTTCAACCAGAACGGGACCGTCATCACCACCGATGGCACGATCTCGATCGGCAACGGCAACATCACCAACGACATGCTGCAGTACAAAGCGATCGTGCTGGCTGGTGATGGCGTCATTAACGTATCCACTGGTACCGTGACACTTGGCCAATCCACGACGCTCAGCGTTGGCTTGGTCCCCTACACCAAGGGCGGCACCGGCCGTGCCACGGGCTGCCCCCAGGTGGGAGATGTTCCTAATACCCTTACTTGGAACGATACCGCGAAGACCTGGGACTGTACCCCGATGAGCATGGGCAACATCACCAAGCTCACGGTCCAGGCTCCACTGTCTGGCGGCGTGATCGAGACGACAGGGACGATCGGTCTGTCGGGCATCATCCCGGTTTTGAACGGCGGAACCGGCCTCAGCGGCCTGGCTGCCAACAAACTGTATCGAGGTGCGGCCCTGACATCGCCTGCTTCGACGGTGCTTGTCGAGTCCAAGATTTCCGATAATGGCACTTCCGTCGGTATCGATAACCTCAGCGGCACCGCAAAGCTGAATGTTGCCGGTTCGACAGGATCTTCGACGCTTGCCCTTCTGATGGGAGCGGCCCAGGCAAACCTGGATTTCAAGTCCCCCTCGGGCGATTACGTCTCGATCGGGTCGTCAACCACGCATGGTATCCATTTCTACAACACCGGCAGTGGCAGTTACACCGACCCCGCTGCTGGCGGCATCCAGATCTGGCCGGACACCGGCTTGTTGGTCGCAAAGGTGCTTGAGTTAGACGTGATTAAGTCGAAGCCCGATGTTCGGACCTTCACTACTCCTACAGCTAGCGTAGGTACTGATTTCGTACCGGTATTTTTCAAGGATATCGGCTGGGCTGACGGACCGTTTGTGCTGGAGATCACTCGTTCGACGTCGCCATCGGTTCAGGCGCGCTTCCGTTGCCATGCCCCCATGGGCAGCGGCTCGGACTTTTGTGACGCGGACATTCACGAGTCGGGTGGCACATTCGTAGGTGGCTACCAGTACAGCGCCACTACCGATGCCTTTGTTGTCTGGCTTCTCAGCAACACGGCCTACTCGTATCGCTCTCCCTTCCAGCGCGTTGACGACAAGATTTCATCTACGTCGTATACCGCAGCCGGCGCCGGGACTTACGGTGGCGAAAGCCAGCCAAACCGTACGACTGCCCAGGTTGCTGCCGCAACCGCAGCAGGCACCGTGGTGCGTAACGGTCGTCGTATGGACAAGTCCAGTCTCTACGTTGCAGCCAATGGCTCCTCCTGTTCGCTGAACGCCGAATCAACAAAGGTCGAGGCTGGGCCAACAATCATCGCGCGCTCGGGTGTCGTGGCCAGGGGCAACCTTTTTTCCCTCGGCGTGCCTGCCGGCTGGGTAAACGTCGGGACCGTTGCAGCCAAGCCGTCGATCGACGCGAATCCCGACAATCTGGCCGGCTATGGCATCGCGATCGGCTCGGATGGCGGGTTCTTCAGTCAAAGTGGCGGGGCCTCCTCCTGGCTGGCGTTCGCCGGTTCGAACGGTATCGACATGGGTGCCAAGCCTTTGATTAACCGGGGTTGTCCGACGGTATCAGGGATTGTGCCCGTCAACGCGCCCGCATATGCAGGCGAGACGCTGGCTGCAATCGCTTTCGCGAAGCGGGGTAGTGTCTGCATTTCCGCACGGTCCGTTCAGGCTACGTACACATTGTCAATGGCTGCTAAGTATTGTGGCGATCGGTTTGGCGCTTATGGCGCGCATCTTTGTTCGAATTCCGAGATGCGTGAGGCCATCCAGCAGGGCGAGACTACTACTTCCATGGATTTGGTTTGGATTTCGGATACTACCGGCACTACCGGTGGACTGATTGTCAAGTCCACGATGGCCGCATCGAATCCCTTCGACGCTTTGGGGACCGGTACCGGTTCAAAGGTGGCCTGCTGCTTGTCACGTTAACTCCAGATGAATAAACGTTCCACATTCTGGTTCGGCCTTTGTGGCTGGGCATTGGCGCTTGGCCTGGCCGGATGGCTGGTTTTGCATTCGGCCGTTCCGCCATCGTCTTTGGCGGTCTCGACTACCGGTGATGGCAAGGGGTCCCTGCCGGACGGGGGCCAAGCGTCGTCGCGTGCAGCATCCTCTCCCGAGGCAACCTCTGGCGCTGCGGGCTCGGGGGCGGAGGCTGTTACGGGTGGCGAGGCCCCCCCCGAGGATCCGAAGAAGGCGCTGCTTTCCAGGAAGCTTCAGAGAATTCTGCAGCTAAAAGCGCAAAAGAACCGTAGTGAGCTTCTGAAGTTGCTGGCTGATCCATTGTCGGCGCGTTGGGCTACCGACGTTTTGATGGAGATCGAGGGTGACAATCCTGACGCCGCGACTACCCAGGCGGTGATCAGGGATGTCGTTCGCAATGCTTCAGTTGATGCAAACGATCGGGCACTGGTGCTGCAGGCCTTTCTTGGCAAGGGCCGTGTAGATGCTTCGGAGTGGACCCGCTGGGCCTTGAAGCAGCCGGACTACCCGATCAGATGGCATGGGTTCAACTACGCTCTGCACAACATGCCAGTCAAGCAGTCGTTGCCGATTGTACTTCCATTTCTTGACGAACCCGACGTCGAACTTCGGAAGAGCCTTTTCAACCAATTGCGTAATCTTACCGGCAGTTTCGAGCTTCCGGACCAGCGCAAGGCTTGGGAGGCCTGGTGGCGCAAGGAAGGCGAGGCGATTTTCAGCCGCCTGCCCTGAGGAATACCCATCCTGCCAGTATTCCCTGAAGGCCAGCGAAGCAGGTCAGGTCCCCGCTGCATTCGGAATCGTCACGCCGCCTTGACATCCGGCCGGACGGCCGAAATGATGCGGACAGAAGTCCGTCATGGGCGGACGTCTTAATCAACCAGGGGCAGGGGATGGAACATGGCTGACGTGCGTCTGTTCGAAAAAGACCCTTATGCCCCTATCCAGTACACCTACGAGGTGACGGACGTCCTGTACCGAGGGAAGAGCGCGTACCAGGAGTTCGCCGTTGTCGTGAACCCGTTTTTCGGGCGTATGCTGATCCTGGATGGGGTCGTGCAATTTACCGAGCGCGACGAATTCTATTATCACGAGATGCTGGCTCACGTGCCGTTGCACGCAATGGAGGCGCCGGAAACCGTCATCGTCATTGGCGGAGGCGACGGCGGTGTCATCCGCGAGGTGGTCAAGCATCCGTCAATCAGGAAAGTGTATCTGGTCGACATAGACCCGGAGGTCACCCGCGTCACGAAGGCCTTCTTTCCGTCGGTGGCGTCGGGTCTGGATGATCCTCGGGTGCAGCACTGCCCGATGGACGGTGCGCAATTTCTTGAGGAATTCGTGGGCATGGCTGACGCAATCCTGGTGGATTCGACCGACATCGTAGGCTTCGCAAAGTCGTTGTTTACTCCCGATTTCTTTGCGCGGGCGCGGGCGATCCTGAAGCCGGGCGGTGCTTTTGTCACGCTGTCGGAGTCGCTGCATTTCCACTTTCCGATTGTTCGCGAGGTCCAGCAGTCATTGCTGGCTTCGTTCAAGTGCGCCGACCTGTACACGGCTCCGATTGCAACCTACGCCGGGAACTGGTGGTGTTTTGCAGTCGGCACTAACGGAGTGTCGCTGCGAACGCCGGTTCAGCCTCCGGTCCAGCCGACCCGCTATTACTGTGCCGACATCCACAAGACGTGCTTTCTGCCGCCGTTTCTGTATGGGCGTTTGATGGAAGAGGGGCGCGACGGCTTCTGAAACCATAAACGATGTTCGTTTGGGTCGGGGGCCGTATCAGAACGTTTCCAGGAAGGGCGGCATTGGGCAGTCCAACGAAATGGCAACAATCCGCAGCAGTTCGGCCTCGTCAAGGGTGACGCGACCGTCCGCCATCACGACGAAACAGGCTGCATCCAGCACCGCCCTGCGGGTCTCGAAAGTCGATCGGCCCAGGCGATCCAATGCTGGCCCAACGGTGGCCGGCGACGAAGATCTCGCGGTTGCCAGGCTCTGCTGAAGTTTCGATGAGTCCAGGCCAGGCACTCGTGCCGCGCCTGTTCGCAGCAAGGTCAGGGCCTGGGCGTCCTCCGGTGTACCGGCGACAGCCAATGCGGCAAGCAGTGCCAAAACGTCGTTCGCGGATGGACGCCCTCGGGCCTCGTCCACAGGACGGCGCCGGCGGGCAAGTCTGCGACCCAGCAGGCGCTGAAGTGCGAACTCGAACAGGCTGACCTGTCGGTCGGCAACCACCAGAGCTTCCACGTGGCTCATGAACTCGAGTGCTGTAGCCGGCTGCACCTTGCGTAGGGCAGGCGCTGCAAGGTCAATCAACGGCAGGCGCAACCGGGCGTCGAAGCCGCCAGCCAGGGCAAGGGACAAAGCCAAGGTAGCTTCGGTCGCGACCTCGCCGGCATGTGTTCGCAGGTAGGAAACCTGCTGGCTCCTGACACCAGGGTCAGCATCCAGCAGCAGTGCATATGTCAGTTGCATCGCGCCGTCAGGGGTCTGCAATGCACAAGAAATTGCCTCGGGAACGGCGGCCCGCATGGACACGCCTCGTGCCATATGCGCGGCGGTCGGCCTTCCGACGCGGTCCACCACACCATCGGGTCGGATTGCTGCGCCACCGCCAGCAAATCCGGCTGCCCCGGCCGCGGCTGCCCCGGCCCCGGCGACTCCCTGGGCCATCCGACCGTCTGCTGCCGCTTCCTCGGGTCTAAAATTCGGGTCCAGCCTGCGGATTCGCTCTTCAAGCGGGGGATGTGTCGCCATCAGGCCGCCGAAAAACGATGGTTGGCCTTGTCCGAACAGGAGGTGCCCCACTTCCACCGACTTTGGCGCGCGAATGCGCGACCCTTCGTCCCAGCCTGCGATCGTCTTCAACGCCTCGGAGATCCCCTGCGGATTGCGGGTGAACTGCACGGCCGACGCGTCGGCCAGAAATTCACGCTGGCGTGAAACCGCCGCCTGGATGATGCGTCCGATGAACACCCCGATGTAACCTATTACCAGCAGCGCCAGGCCGGCTATTACGAAGGCTGCAGCGGCGTTGTCCTTCCGGTCGCCGCCACGCGACCGCCCGGCAAAGGCAATGACTATCCGCCCGACAACGGCGATCGCGAGGATCCCGAACAGGACGCCGATCAGGCGTATGTTCATCCTCATGTCGCCGTTCAGAATGTGGCTGAATTCGTGGGCGATGACGCCCTGCAACTGGTCGCGGTCCAGTGTCTCCAGAGTGCCGCGTGTCACGGCCACTGCTGCGTCCTCGGTCGAGAACCCTGCTGCGAAGGCGTTGATGCCCTTTTCCTGGTCCAGTACGTAGATTGCGGGCACAGGAACGCCCGATGCGATCGCCATCTCCTCGACGACGTTCCGCAGGCGTCGCTCGAGGGCATCGCGCGTGTCGGGACTGACCGCCCGGCCGCCCATCATCTCGGCGACGGAGGATCCTCCGGACCTCAAAGACATCATGCGAAAAGCGCTGGCGATCCCGACGAAAGCGACCGTGCCGCCGAAGGCATACAGAAAGGCCATCGGATTCCACCAGTTGATGCGGCAAGCCGGGTCCTGCCGGCACTCGGACATCCCGAATGCCCCCTGGGTGACCAGGTATATCGAAATGGCAATCCCGACTACGGCCAGGATGAACAAGAAAACGAGCAGGCGGGTATTTCGACGCGCCGTCGCCTGCTGCTCGAAGAAGTTCATTGCCGCCTCCGGAAATCGTGAGCGAGTGGTTCCTGCGAGCGCCAGGGCTCCAGGCGACGACGGTGCGGATCCTGTCTACCCCGCTAGAACTGTACCTTTGGCGCCTTGCGTTCCTCGGGCGACTCGGTGGATTCCATCCACTGGGCCACGGTGAAATTGAACATTCCCGCGACGATGTTGTTCGGGAAGACCTCGCACTTGGTGTTGTACGAGTTCACGGCATCGTTGAAGGCCTGGCGCGAGAATGCGACGCGGTTCTCGGTGGAGGTCAGTTCCTCGGACAACTGCATCATGTTCTGGTTTGCCTTGAGGTCCGGATATGCCTCGGCAACGGCGAACATCTTGACCAGGGCGCCGCCAAGGGCTCCTTCGGCCTGCGACAGCCCGGTCATCGCCGAAGGGTCGCCGGGGTTTGCCGCTGCGGCCTTGCTGGCCGACACGGCGCCTGCGCGGGCTGCCATGACGGCCTCCAGCGTCTCCCGTTCGTGCTTGATGTACCCCTTCGCGGTCTCGACCAGGTTGGGAATCAGGTCATAGCGACGTTTCAGTTGCACGTCGATTTGGGCGAAAGCGTTCTTGTACTGGTTCCGGTAGGTGACCAGCCCGTTGTAGACGCCAATCAGGAACAGCACGAACAGCACCAGGACGCCAAGTACTACCAGCAGGGGGATCATGTTCTTCCTCCATTCGTGGCGCGCACGCCATGCAGTCAGGTTCAGGCATTGTAGCGTATTTCGGATGTCGAATTGCGGATTTCGAGCCATTTGCGCCCGGGGTGAGCTGAAAACCATCAGTTCTGCAGAACGAGGACAGGGCCTGTACCGGCGCCAGATACAGCGCACTGCCCTTGCGGTAGGTGCCGTAATCTGATGAAGTCTATCCACTATCACCTTCCGGGAGGACTGTTATGAGAAACCTGCTGTCATTGCGGGTACTGATACTGGCTGCCGTCCTGGGAACATCGATCGCTG
Organism: uncultured Myxococcales bacterium; assembly: GCA_903936705.1. GTDB lineage: Bacteria > Myxococcota_A > UBA9042 > DTJE01 > DTJE01 > CAIZWN01. The sequence goes on along the minus strand of CAIZWN010000015.1, from coordinate 109,408 downwards.
GTTGCGGTGGCGGAGACAGTCCGTCCGATCCCGGTCCGGTCAATGACGTTCCTGATGCTACTGCCGATCTTCCTGCCGATCTTACTGCCGATGTTCCTGCCGATGTGCTGGCCGATGTCCCAGTCGATATTCCGGCCGAGGTCGAGGATTTGCCGCCATCGGACCTGAGTGACCTGGCGGTCGAAGACAAGGGTCCAGGCGAACCGTGCCTGGGATCCATCCCGGAAGGGAAGGTTGTGCGGGTGCCAGGCCTTGCGGCCAACGTCGATGTGGTGCGCGACAAGTGGGGCATTCCTCATATTTTCGCAACAACCGAGGCCGATGCTTTCCGCGCCCAGGGCTTCATGACCGGCATGGACCGCGCGGCGGCCATACAGGCGATGCGCTTGATTCTGCAGGGTAGATTCGCGGCTGCGAAGGGCGGCGGCCCCGGCGAGCTGTCGACCGACGCCTACATGCGCTTGCTGGACATGTACGGCGTCGCTGGCCGCATCTGGACGAACCTGCAAACGGCTGACCCGGAACTGGCGGCCTTGATCGAGGCATATTCCGGCGGCGTCAGCGATTACATTCAGGCGGTGAAGACCAAGAAGATTGCCGGGCCGGTCGAGTGGGCATTCCTGGAGCCCTGGGATGCCTGGACGCCAGTCGATTCGCTGGCGATGGGGCGGTTGCAGTCGTGGGACCTGTCCTTTGACCAGTACATCACCGAGATCGATTTGATGGGCCTGATGCGCGGTTTGCAGGCGAAGGTTGCAGGTACAACGAACCAGGGCCTGATGTTGGACGCCTTCCGGGTGCAGCCCGGCGGCCCCGACACCGTCCTGCCGCCCCCGGGAAAGAAGGCCAAGGCTGCCGCTGTTGTCGCGACCGCAAAGGCCATCGAGCTGCCTGCGGCCCTGCGCAACCTGCCGGCCTCGTATTTCAGCCGGTTGGCCACCACGTTGCGCCAGCCCCGGATGCAGCCTGGCGTCATGATTGGTGCCGGCAGCAACAACTGGGCGGTCGCGCCTGCCCATACCGCGGACGGCAAGGCGATCCTTGCCAACGACCCGCATCTGGCGCTGCGTAACCCGGCGGTCTTCCACCTGGTGCATATGGACACCACCCGAGCGGGCGGCACGCTGTCGATCGCGGGCGCGTCCTTCCCTGGCATCCCGGGCGTCATCCTGGGCCACAACGCCTTTGCTGCCTGGGCAGGCACCGTGCACAACTATGACGTTACGGACGTTTACATCGAGACCTTCGTCGCCGGGGATATGGGGAAGGTCAAGTTCGACGGGGGCGAGGTCGCATTGACGTCCCGCGATGAGGTTTTCACGTACGCAAAACCGACTGCCGGCTGCGAATCGGCGCTGACCGATTTCCTTGGCGCGTTGAAGCCCGTAGTGGCCGACAAGGGGACAACGTGCGAACTGACACTTACGCTGGAATACGTCCCGCACCACGGGCCCATCATCCCCGGGTCCAGGACAAAGGACGGCGATAACAACGACATCGCATTGACATGGAAATGGACAGGCTTCGAGCCTTCGGAAGACATCCAGGCCGTTTCTGGCCTGTGGCGTATGAAGACGCCCGAGGAGTTCATCGCCGCGATCTCGAAGTTCGGGGTTGGCGCCCAGAACTGGGTCTATGCCGACGTTGATGGGAACATTGCCTGGGCCCCATTCGCGAAGGTGCCGATTCGCAAGCATCTGGCGGCGGGTGCAAAGACTCCCGTGCCGTGGCTGCCCATGCCTGGCGATGGTTCCTGTGAGTGGACAGGCTACGTGCCGGTCGAGCAGTTGCCGCAGGCCTTGAACCCGGCCAGTGGCTTGATCCTGACGGCCAACAATGATCCGAACGGCCTGACCCTGGACGGGGACCCACTGAACGACGGGCCCAACTACCTGGGTCATACGTATGACATCGGCTTCCGGGCGACCCGGGCTCGCGAGTTGCTGAACGCACTGTTGGTGCGCGGGGACCTGACCGTTGCGGACATGCAGACGGTTCAGGCCGACCACCAGTCGCCGATGGGCCTGCGGCTGACGCCCGGCCTGCTGGCCGCGATCCAGGCGGCCGTCGATGCGCGGGAGGGTGTCGTGGGGTCGGACCCGGCGCTGGCTGGTTTTGCGACTGCAACCGTCGAGGCTGCGGCAGCCTACCTGAAGGACTGGACGTTCGACGCCGCGGCCGGCGTGGACGTGGGCGGCGGCGTGACGGCGACGCAGGCGACGGATGCCGTGGCAACCGCGATCTTCAATGCATGGCTGGTGTTCCTGGAGGAGGCGTTGTTCCCGAACAAGGGTCTTGCCAATTTGCCTGATCAGTTCAAGGCCAAGCTGCTGACCGCCTTGTTCGTTGCTCCGAACACGCTGGCGACCTGGAGTGTGGACTTGCAGGACAGCGCCGTCTGGGACGACCTTTCGACCGTCGACGACGTCGAGACCCGGAACCCAGTCATCCTGAAGGCCCTGGCTGATGCACTGGTCTGGCTGGCGGACCCGGCAAAGATTGGTCCCCGCCAGCAGGGCGGCTTTGGCGTGGACGACATGACGAAGTGGACCTGGGGATCGCTGCACACGCTTACGCTGCCCAGCGCTCTCGGTTCCGAGGCTAACATCCCGGCCGGATCGGCATGGCGGGATGGCTTCCCGCGCCCCGGCGACAGTTTCGTGGTGGACGCCAGCAACCCGGGCCTGTCGGATCTGGACTTTACCTATACCCATGGCCCGTCGCAGCGCCCTGTGTACCATATGGACGCCGCCGCCGGGATCCCGAACCAGAATGCGCTTCCCGGCGGGGAGATCGGATCCTTCCCGAATGCGCATTACCGCGATGATTTCGAATTGTGGGCCCGGAACCAGAGCCACCCCGTCCATTCCACCGTGACTCCGCTGATTCCCGACGCCGAGTCATGCCTGCGTCTTGCAAAGCCGTGACGCGGTAGTTGGCGCGAAGATCGATCCCACCAGGCTTTCCTTGGTTCTTGCAACAACTCGATTATTCAAGGCGAAAGTCCCTTTGGTACCCTGGCCGGTCCAGCTGATGAACCGGAACACCCAGGGGGCGGACAGATTGGCTGGCTGGCGGTGATCAGATTTTTGCGGCGCCGGGAGTCCAGCGGAAATAGGCGATGCCACCGCGGATCAATCCCGCGCCAACGGAAAGGTAGATCGGCACCAGCCACGGTTTCGGGATCGGCGAATGGCGCAGTGCCCAACCCAGGGCGACCATCACGAGTATCGTTCCATAGCCGCGCCATGGCTGGAATGCGAAGACGCAGCGTCGATCCGGCAGGTTTTCGAGGCGCAGAAGATTCTTTCGAGCAATCCGATCGAAGCCCTTCCCTGCGACCAGCGCACCAAGTAGTCCGACTGCCCCGAGAATGGCCGCCTGGTTGGTAGGGGCCCCGTCCAGCCATCGTGACGAAGTGATCACCAGGCCGATGCCCACGGCCCACCACACCGATCCCGAAAGGATGGCAAGGGCACGGCGATTGACGGCCGGCTCGAATCTATAAAGCAGGGCGCGTATCTTGTTCATTGCCTGGCTCACGGTCGTTTGCTCCCCCCGAGTGGTGTCCGGTCCTGAACCAATTCCGATCCTTGCCGGGATATTGTACTTGCCACCACGTCAGGCAGCCGCAATTTCGCAGACGATTCGTTCGCCCAGTTCCCGCGTGCTGGCGGTGCCTCCAAGATCGGGGGTCCGGATGCCGTCGCCCACGGCAATTGCCACGGCGGCCTCGACCAGGGCCGCCTCGGCCTCCAGGCCCAGCGAATGGCGCAGCAGCATCGCCGCGCTGAGGATGGTGCCGCATGGGTTCGCGATCCCTCGGCCGGCTATGTCCGGCGCCGAGCCGTGGATAGGCTCGTACAGCCCCAGAGGCCCGCTTCCCAGCGACGCGGAGGGCAGCATGCCGATTGACCCGGTCAGGACCGCTGCTTCGTCGGTCAGGATGTCGCCAAACAGGTTCTCGGTAACGATAACGTCGAAGTCCTTGGGCCGGCGGACCAGCAGCATCGCGCAGGAATCGACCAGTTGGTGTTCCAGGTGGATGTCGGGGAACTCCTCGCTCACTATTCGTTGGGTGACTTCGCGCCACAACCGGGAGGTCTCCAGGACGTTCGCCTTGTCCACCGAGGTCAGGTGGCCGCGGCGGCCGCGCGCCATCCGGGCCGCCACGCGGACCACTCGGGCAACTTCCTCCACCGAGTAGGAACAGTCGTCGAAGGCCCGGTCGCCCTCCCGTCGCTTGGCGCCGAAGTAGATGCCACCCGTCAGTTCCCTGACGACCAGCATGTCGACCCCGGTTATCAATTCAGGCTTCAGCGGCGAGGCGTCCACGAGGGCAGGGTGTACGCTTACGGGTCGCAGGTTCGCGTACACACCCAGCTCGCGCCTGAGGGCCAGCAACCCTTCCTCGGGGCGCACGGGCGCGGAGGGTCCCCACTTCGGGCCACCAACTGCGCCCAGCAGGACGGCATCGGCGCGACGGCATGCAGCCAATGTCCCCGAGGGCAGCGGGCTGCCGGTTTCGTCGATGGCCACTCCGCCCACCAGCGCCTCGTCGAATTGAAAAAGGTGTCCGCGAGCCGCAGCGACGGCCTTCAGTACGCGCACGGCCTCGCCGATGACCTCGGGGCCGACGCCGTCCCCGGGCAGCACAGCGATCGTCGCCTCGACCCGACCGTCGGCCAGCTTTTTCATCGTTTCTCCTCGAACGCCGCGATGGCGTCCTTGTGGGCCAGCAGGTAGCCCATCTCGTCGACCCCGTTCAAAAGGCAGTGACGCGCGAAGGCGTCAACCGCGAAGGTTCGCTGGGTCCCGTCGGGAAGCGTCAGAGTCATTTGTTCCAGATCGACCCGCACGGTCGCGCCGGGCGAGGCCACTAGTTTCGCGTGGACGTCAGGATCCACGACCACCGGAAGGATCCCGTTTCGCAGGGCGTTGTTCCGGAAGATGTCAGCCACGGATGTCGATATGACTACTCGGAAGCCGAAGTCCCTGATGGCCCATGCGGCATGTTCCCTGGACGATCCGCACCCGAAGTTGTCGCCGGCCACCAGGATCTGCGCCTTTGACGCCTCGGGCCGGTTCAGGACGAAGTCCGGCAGCGGCGTGCCATCGGAGTGGTAGCGCCAGTCGGCAAACAGCGCCGCCCCCAGCCCGACCTTGTCGGTGACCTTCAGGAACCGCGCCGGGATGACCTGGTCCGTGTCCATGTTATCCCGGGGCATCACCACCACTGGGCTTTCCACGATGCGCAGCGGTTCCATCAGCCTTCCTCCCGGTTCGTGGGTCCTTGTGCCGGGCCCGCGTTTTCGCCAGCATCGTACGTCTGGCGGGGATCGGCAATCCGACCGCGGATGGCCGATGCGGCCGCGGTTCCGGCCCCGGCCAGGAAGGTACGCCCCCCACGGCCCTGGCGGCCCTCGAAGTTGCGATTACTGGTGGACACGCAGGCCTGGCCCGGTTCAAGCCGATCGCCGTTCATGGCGATGCACATCGAGCAGCCTGGTTCCCGCCACTCGGCGCCAGCCTCAAGGAACACGCGGTCCAGCCCTTCGACCTCGGCTTGTGCCTTCACCGCACGCGACCCAGGCACGACCAGCGTCCTGGCCCGTACCTTTCGGCCGCGCAGCACCGACGCGGCCTCGCGCAGGTCCGACAGTCGGCCGTTGGTGCAACTTCCAATGAAGACCACGTCCACCAGGACATCGCCGATCGGAGTTCCCGGCCTCAGCCCCATGTACCGCAGTGCGCTCTCCAGGGTCGATCGTTCGGATGCGCTCTCGCACGAGGCCGGGTCCGGCACCAGGCCCGTGACCGGGATTGCCTGCCCCGGGTTGGTCCCGAAAGTGACCATGGGTTCGATCCGGGAGGCGTCCAGGACCACTTCACGGTCGTAGGTCGCTGCAGCGTCCGATGGCAGCGCGCGCCAGGCCGACAATGCCTGTTCCCACGCCTTGCCTTGGGGCGCGCCCGGACGGCCCTTCAGCCAGGCGAACGTTGTCTCGTCAGGGGCGATCATGCCGGCCCGTGCGCCTGCCTCGATCGACATGTTGCAGACGGTCATCCGTCCTTCCATCGACAGTGCCCGGATCGCCGGTCCGATGTACTCGATCACGTGACCCGTGCCACCCCCAACGCCGATTTGTGCGATCAATGCGAGGATCAGGTCCTTCGCCGTCACGCCGTCGCGCAGGCGCCCCTCGACGCGGACCGCCAGGGTGCGGGGCCGTCGTTGCAGAAGGCATTGCGTAGCCAGGACGTGTCCGACCTCGCTGGTCCCGATGCCAAAGGCCAGCGCACCGAAGGCCCCGTGGGTCGCCGTGTGGCTGTCGCCGCACACCACCGTCATCCCTGGCTGGGTCCGCCCCGCCTCGGGCCCGACCACGTGAACGATCCCCTGGCCCGGGTCGCCAAGGGCGTGCAGCTCGATACCGAAGTCCAGGCAGTTTCGCTGGAGAGTCCGCACCTGGGCCTCGGCCTGGGCGTCTCCGAAGATCCAGGTGCCGTCGGGCTGCCGTGGCGTGGTCGGTGTCGAGTGGTCCATCGTGGCAAAGGTCAGCGCTGGGCGGCTGACCGGCAGGCCCCGTTCTCGCAGGACGTCGAACGCCTGTGGCGAGGTGACCTCGTGTACGAGGTGCAGGTCGATGTAAAGGATCCCTGGCTCGTCGGCAGTCTGGGCACGGACGCAATGGGCATCCCAGACCTTCTCGAACAGGGTCCGCGGTTTGTTTGAGATCGACGAATCCATGGATCCCCCGGTGTTGTCAAACTGAATCCTGGTGTCGCAAGACCGTCCCGAACTCAGATTGCCTCGGCCTCGCGCTTCACTTTCGGAGGCTCGTCGGTGCGCGAGAGGATGCGGTTCACGACATCCAGGAACGCCTCGGCGCTGCCCTCGATGATATCGGTCGACAGGGCGCGTCCACGGTATATTCCCGTCTCGTGCTCGACCTCCAGCGCCACTTCGCCCAGCGCGTCCTCCCCGGTCGTTACGCTGTTCACCTGGAACTGGCGCAGGCGGACCTGCACCCCGGTGATGCCCTCGATCGCCTTGAAGACGGCATCGACCGGCCCGTCGCCTGACGAGGCCTGTCTGTGGCATTCTCCGGTGGCATCCTTCAGCGCAATCGAGGCTGCCGGCAGGGTGCCGGTGCCCGACGTGGTTGAAAGGGCCACGATCTCCCAGATTCGCTGCCTGGGGTGCAGTACCTGGCCGTGCAGCACCAGGGCCTCGAGGTCCGTATCGAAGACCTCCTTCTTCTTGTCAGCCAGTGACTTGAAGTCCGCAAACACCGCGTCAAGTTGCTTGTCGTCAAGGTCGTATCCCAGCGTCCCCAGGCGTTCCTTCAGCGCATGCCGCCCCGAATGCTTGCCCAGCACCAAACTGGACTGCGAAAAGCCGACGTCCTCTGGCCGCATGATTTCGTACGTCTCGCGATTGCTGATCATGCCGTGCTGGTGGATGCCCGACTCGTGGGCGAATGCGTTCAGGCCGACGATGGCCTTGTTCCGCGGAACCGGGAAGCCGGTCACCTGGGCAACCAGGCGGCTGGTCGGGTAAAGGCGGTCGGTCCGGATGCCAGTGGTCACGTGCAGCACGTCATGGCGCGTCTTCAGGGCCATCACCACCTCCTCCAGGGAGGCGTTTCCGGCCCGCTCGCCGATGCCGTTGATGGTGCATTCGACCTGTCGTGCCCCTTCCAGGACGCCAGCCAAGCTGTTGGCTACGGCCAGGCCCAGGTCGTCATGGCAGTGGACCGAAATGACGACCTTTTCGATGCCCCGGACGTTCTGTCGCAAATACCGCAGGGTGTTCGAATAGGTGGACGGCAGGGCATAGCCGACCGTGTCCGGGATGTTCAGCGTCGTCGCGCCGGCCTCGATGGCTCGTTCAAGAACCTCGGCCAGGAATTCGGGTTCCGTCCTTGAAGCGTCCTCGGGCGAAAACTCGACGTCGTCGAATCGTTCGCGGGCCCGGGCGACGCCCTCGGCGGCGCGCTTGAGGATTTCCTGCTTTGCCAGGCGCAGTTTGAACTCCCGGTGGATTTTGCTGGTCGCCAGAAAGACGTGGATGCGCCGCCGCGGGGCGTCTTTCAACGCCTCCCAGGCAGCATCGATGTCCCCGGTCGTGCATCGTGCCAGGCTGCAGATCAGCGGCCCGTTAACCTGCCGGGCGATGGCCTGCAGCGATTCCAGGTCGCCGGGGCTGGCGGCGGCGAATCCCGCCTCGATCACGTCCACTCCCAGGTCGTTCAACGCGTGGGCCACGCGCAGCTTCTGGCCCAGGTTCATGCTTGCGCCTGGCGACTGCTCGCCGTCCCGCAGCGTCGTGTCGAAGATCACCAGGCGTTCCTCGGGTGTTCCTGAACCGGTATCCATATGATTCCTCGGGCAAATAAACGAATCGCCGCCCAGATTACCTGGAGACGGCTCAAAAGGCCGCCTATATAATGCCAGATTCCTGGAATTCAACGGATTCTCGTTCCACACCCAGAATTCGCCCAGCGAGTCCTGAAGGACTCAGGCAGTGCCCGTACAGTCAATGTTTTCGTGGCATTTCAGAGCTCGTGTCTTGAGTTTGCAAAACAGTAGATGTAACCTTTCCTTTATCCGATAGGCGGCAGATTAATCCTGGGGCACCTGACTGGTATCCTGGCTGCGATCATGCTTGGACAACGTCAATCGGTAGTTGACTGGGGGTTTCGAATAGGGGGTTAGCATGCGGATCAAGGTCAAGAGCGTTCTGATGGTTCTGGCCGTGTTGTTCGCGTTCGGTCTGGTTGCAAGTGCGTGCAGTGCGGAAAGCGCTTGCGAGAAGGCATGCAAGGACGCCTGCGGCCGGACCTCGGGTTGCACCAATGATGTTCTTCAAACATGTATTAACGCCTGCTCCTGATATCAGCACCCTGCTACGCCACGTCGAACTCTCGTAGCCACGCTTCAAGATTTGCGACCTGCCACAATACGCCCGACATATCGCGCCGGCCTGATACGTGCTGTTTCACGACATTTTCCAGCGCGTCCGGGTTGATCCATTCGGACGATCGCAGCGAATCACGATGCAACAGGCGTCGATGAACCGGATTGCCCGGGTCCCGAAGCCATGCAGCCAGGGGCGTAGGGAAACCCTGCTTGTCGGTGCGATTGACTATCTCGGCCGGGACGAACCGACGTGCCACGCGTCTTAACAGCGGCTTGTCCCTGGCGTTCGGCACCTTCCAGAACACGGGCATCCGTGCGGCCAGTTCTACCAGCCGATGATCCAGCAGCGGCACCCTCGACTCCAGCGAGAATGCCATGCTGGTCCGGTCTTCGACCTTCAACAAACCAGCAAGGAAATTCTTGATATCAAAGCGAAACATGCGCTGTAACGGGTCGGCATTGCCATCGTTGAATGCGACCAGGAACCTGGCCTTCGTCGCCTCCATCAGGTTTCCCTTGATCATCGAGGGCACGAGGTCGGCGGGCAGACCCGGGGCCCGCGCCTGGCGCCAGCCTGCGCTCTCGATGAATGGGGAGGCATGCCGCAGCATCGACAGGCTCTCGCGCCACGACTGGACGCCGACCAGACGCATCACGTCGGTAATGCCGCCGCCCTGGCCCGCGGTGCCAAGGCCCATAGTGCCGAAAAATCGGCCAAGAAGTCCCTGTCTGTACCAGGAGTACCCACCGAAAAGTTCGTCGCCGCCCTGCCCACCCAGCACCACCTTCACGCGGCGGGCGCAGACGCGGGATACCTCCATTTGCGGCAGCACTCCCCAGCCGACAACAGGCTCGTCCAGTGCATGAACAGCCGTCACTATGGAATCGGCCAGGTCCCCGTAGCGTATGTCGATCCATGTGGCGTCTGCGCCGGTGCGCTCAACGACGTATCTTGCATAGGCGCTCTCGTCGAAACCTCCCGCCTCCAGGAAGCGTCCGGTAAACGTTTGCAGCACGCCTGTTGTCTGTCGCGCGGCCAAGCATGCAATCGTCGATGAATCCAGCCCTCCCGAAAGATGGCATCCCACCGGGACATCGCTACGCATCTGCATGCGTACGGCGTCCTGAAGAAGATCGGCCAGGCGCTCCTCAAGGTCAGCCGGGGCGGGACCGAAGTCCGATACGAACGGCGGGTCCCACCAGCATTGCGATTTTGGCAGGCGGCCTGTCTGAAACAGTGCATCCGCCTGTATCTCCATGCAGTGTCCTGGCATCAGTCGGTGGATGCCTGAAAACATCGTCTGGTTGGTGACAACGTATCGAAACGCCAGATAGTCGCCCAGAGCCTCGCGATCAACCCGGCGCGCCACCCCTGGCACAGCCAGCAGCGCCTTGATCTCGGAGGCGAATGCAAAACACCGACCGTCCCAGTGATAGTAGAGCGGCTTGACGCCCAGTCGGTCCCGCGCAAGGAAAACGCACCCTGTGCAAGGTTCCCAGATCGCGAACGCAAAGATGCCGTTCAGGCGATCCAGGCAGGCCGGGCCCCACTCTTCATACGCCTCAAGAATGACCTCGGTATCGCTTTGGGTGCGAAAACTGTGCCCCATGTGAGCCAGTTCTTCCCGTAGTTCCGGGTAGTTGTAAACTTCGCCGTTGTAGGTGATCCAACGTTTGCCGTCCGAGGACGCCATCGGTTGATGACCGGCCGGGGTCAGGTCGATGATCGACAGGCGCCGGTGTCCGAAACCCATATGGCCCAGGATCTCGATGCCTTCGTCGTCGGGGCCGCGATGTGCAAGAGCATCGGTCATTCGGCGCAGAACACTGGTATCCGGAGTGTTGCCGGGAGCAACCAGAAGGCCCGCAATGCCGCACATGCGCGCCCCCTAACCACCCTTGAAGCGGTTTCGAACCGTTCGCCCAGGAATGCCCACGACAAGGTCCCCCGGGGCGTGCGTTCGGGTAACGATAGCACCGGCCCCAAGAACGCAGTGGTCGCCGACCTGTGCCCCGGCCAGGACCATTGCACCGCGGCCTATCCAGACGTCCCGTCCAATCGCGGTCGGGCGAACATCCATCGGCTGCGACTGGATGGGAACGTCCGTTCGATCAAACCGGTGGTTGCTGTCGGTTATGTACACGTAGGGCGCAGTAAAGGTGTCAGTCCCGATCCTGACGTCCTGGTTGACCGACACCTCGGCGTGATGCCCCAACGAGACGTTGTCGGAAATCGTCAAGGTTGCGCCGCGCTTGACGTACACGATGGCGTCGTTCTTCAGTTGGACGTGTCGGCCGATGACCAATCGTGCTTCGGGTTCAACCAGGATGAAGGCCCGGGGCTGGATATTCACGAACCCGTCGGACGACACCCCATGTTGCAGTACGACCTGTCGCAGGAAGCGAAAAGCTGCGCCGGCGGAGTGCCATAAGCCTACGCGCCAGGCACTTCTGGCCACTCGCAACGCACTCCTCACTGGCCCACCAAATTGGTTCCGGATTCAGCGGATTGTAGTCGCGAATCGTGGGGTGTGGAAGCATGTAAATTCGGACGGTTTCCCCTGGCGTACGAACCAGCGGCGATTGTCGGGTTCAACTTCTGGAGCTGCGGCCAGCTGCTCGCGCCATCATCCCGTCCAGCAGGGAGTACGCGACTGGAACAACGACCAGCGTCAGCAGTGTCGAGGTGATCAAGCCACCAATTACGGCCACGGCCATCGGGGCGCGCTGCTCGGAACCTTCGCTGAGCGCCGCGGCTACCGGCATCATGCCAAAGATCATCGCGGCGGTGGTCATAAGGATTGGTCGCAGACGAACCGGTCCCGCTTGCAACAGCGCATCGTTGGTCGGGACGCCCTTTTCCTTCAACTGGTTCGCGTAGTCGACCAGTAGAATCGCGTTCTTGGTCACGAGGCCCATCAGGAGGATCAATCCGATGAACGTCGCGATGTTGACGGTCATGCCTGTCGCCAGCAAGGCCAGGAAGGCGCCGACGAACGAGAATGGCAGCGACAACATGATCGTGAACGGGTGCAGGAACGACTCGAACTGCGCCGCCAGGATCAGGTAGACCAGAATGACGGCCAGGATCAGCGCGGGGATCATGTATCCGAAAGACTCGCGCATGATCTGGCCGAATCCGGCCCAGTCCTGTGTCAGTTCGGCTGGCACCACCTCGCCAGCGATCGCCTCGACTTTCAGCATGGCTTCGCCTAATGCCAGTCCGTCCAGGTTTGCCAGAACGGTCACCTGTCGCTGCCGGTCCTGGCGCTCGATTTTAGATGGGCCAGAGCCGGTTTCAACCGACAAGACATTGGCCATCTGAACCAGGTTCCCGGTTGTCGATCGAACGCCAAGGCCCAGGATGTCGGCGGGCTGTGCACGGTATTGGGAATCCAGGCGGACTCGCACGTCGATGCGATCGCCTTCCGAAGTCAGATCGGTCGCCTTGTCCCCCGCGAAGAAGGTACGCAGGGCCATCGCGACCATCCCCACCGGGACGCCCAGGTCAGCCGCGCGGTCGCGATCGATCTGCACGGCGACTTCGGGCTTTCCGCCACGGTAGGTATCGTCCAGGTCCACGAATCCGGGTACCTGTTTCATCCTTTCGACCAGCCGCCCGGCGGCCTGGTGGATCTGCTCGAGGTCCATTCCACGCACGTTGTACTGGATGGCTGCGGCACGCATTCCGCCTGCGTGCTCGTCCGCCGTCTCGACGGCGACCAGGGCTTCCTTGCTGCCGCCAAGCAAATTTCGAATGTAGACAATCGCCTGTTCCTGGGAATACGTGCGCTGCGCCTTTGGTACCAGGTTTACAAGGATCTCGCCCTTGTTGACCTCGCCCTGGGCACCGCCGCCGACGGTCGTGAACGTCTCCCTGACGCCCGGAAGTCCCCGGATGCGTGCGGCGATGGCTTCCAGGTACCCGGTAGTTGCGTCCAGGCCCCGTCCTGCCGGCATCTCGACGGTCACCAGTAGCTGGGATCTGTCCATCTGCGGGAAGAACTCGGACTTCAGCAGGCCGCCCAGCCCAAGGGTGCCAACCAGGGTCGCAACGGAAATGCCCAGGGTCAGCCAGCGGTGCCGCAGCGCCCACGACAGTATCGAGTGGTAGCCGGCGTCGATTCCGTCAAGCATCCTGCCGATCCATCGCGACAGGGCCCAGTGTTCGCCGGCGTGCGGCTTCAGGAGGCGGGCCGACAGCATTGGCGTAAGCGTGAAAGCAACAAACAGGGACACCGCAACCGCGAAGGCCACGGTTACGCCGAACTGGAAGAAGAAGCGGCCAATGATGCCCTTCATTGTGGCCACTGGCACGAACACCGCGAGAATCGATGCCGTTGTGGCCATGACTGCCAGACCGATCTCCTTCGTGGCGTCGATGGCGGCCTGGAACGGGGTCTTGCCGCGCTCCATATGGCGGTGAATGGCCTCGATCACCACGATGGCGTCGTCGATCAGGATGCCGATGGACAGCGACAGCGCCAGCATCGTCATCTGGTTGAAGGTGAAGTTCAACATCTTCATGAAGCCGAACGACGCGATGACGGAAGTCGGCAAGGCCAGTGCGCTGATGAACGTGGCGCGCCAGTCCCGCAGGAAGATGAACACGATCAGGATGGCCAGCACCGCCCCAAACACCAGGTCGAACCGCACGTCATCGATGGCGTTCTTTATGAACTCGGAATTGTCGCGCGGCATGGAAATGGTCACGCCGGCCGGCAGCTTCGAGCGCAACTTTTCGACCTCTTCCTTGACCTTTTCGGCCACCTCCACGGTGTTGGAGCCCGACTGCTTCATGATGCGCAGCGCAACTGCAGACGCCCCGTTGACCGCCGAGTAGCTGCGGCGCTCCTCGGCGCCGTCCTCCACGCGGGCGACGTCGCGGACGCGGACGGGGGCTCCCATTGCCGCAGTGATGATCACGTTGCCAAGTTCGTCTGCATCGCGCACCTGTCCGTGGGTCTTGACGACGAATTCGTCGTCGCCAATCTCCAGGCGCCCGCCTGGGATCTCGATGTTCTGAATGGCCAGCGCCTGCATCACGTCGTTGACCGACAGATAGTGGGATGCCAGACGGGCCGGGTCGATCCAGACATGAATCTCGCGATCCTGCCCGCCTACGATTGTGACCTGACCAACGCCGTTCAGCGACTGCAGGCGTTGCTTGACCTGCTTGTCAGCTATACGGGTCAGATCGCGCACGGACAGCGGCCCCGAGATTGCCAGGTTCAGGATGGGCTGCGCGTTGATGTCCAGTTTCTCGATGACTGGCGGGTCGAGGTCGGACGGCAATTCCCGCAGGATGCCGGACACCTTGTCGCGGACGTCCTGAATCGCCTGGTCGGCCTTGCGCTCCAGCTCGAACTGGACCATGACGATGCCGACGTTCTCCATGCTGGTCGAACGAAGGAGCTTGATGCCGTTGATGGTGTTCACGGCCTCTTCGATCTTGTCGATGACCTTGGACTCGACGGTCTCGGGCGAGGCGCCTGGGTAGATGGCGGTTATCGTCACGAAGGGGAACTCGACCTCCGGCATCAGATCGACGCCGATGCGCGGGTAGGCCACCAGGCCGAATACCAGCAGCACCGATACCATGACCGTCGCCAGAACCGGGCGTCGGACCGAGATTTCGGCAAGCTTCATCGGGCTGCCTCCGGGGCGCGGGTTCCGTTGTCCAGGCGGGCCTCGGCATACAGGCCAGCCTTCAGCGCGCCGTCCTCGTTAGGCAGTTCGACGATAACGGTGAACGTGCGGGATCCGGGGTTGGCCGACGGGACCACGCGTTTCACAACCGCCTTTACTTCCTGGCCCGTGGCCGGGAAGCGGACCACCAATGGCGTGCCCTCGGCAAGACTTGCCAGATGGGCCGCAGGCACCTGCAGCTTCAGGTCCAGCAGGGCCGTCTGTTCGATGACGGCCAGTGGGGATGGCGGCATCGTCAGGGCCGACTCGCCCTCGCTGATCAGGCGTCGTACGACGAGGGCGTCGTATGGAGCGTAAACCGTGGTATCGCGCAGGGCCTTGTGCACCATGTCCAGCATGACCTTGGCGTTGTCCAGCCCGGCCTTGGCGCCCTTGTATCCCGCCTCAACCTGGTCCAGTTGACCCTGGGAAACGGCTTCTTTGCCTCGCAAGCCACGCGTTCGGTCGAAGGCCAGCGTCGCGGCATCGAACTGGGCCTGGGCAGCAGCCATGCCTGCGTCGGCCTGCCGCGAACGCAGGACGAAATCCTCGGTTTTCAGGCTGACGAGTGGGGCTCCGGCCTTTACGCGGTCGCCCTCGGAGAAGTGGATTTTTTCGACTATTCCCGGAACCACCGGCATCAGGGTGCTGCGGCGGTGTGGTTCGGTCGTGCCGGTAAGGGTTGAATTCGGGGTTGCCACGAATGTCATGGCCGCCGGTTTTGCGACGGGCGTGGGTGCGTCCGATGCCGCCGCGGCCGTGATCGGTGCCGACGCCGATACGGCTGGTAAGGAAACCTTGGCTGCCTTGTTGCCGCATGCGCAGGCACCCAGCATCCACGATACGCCAAGGGCCAGGGCGATTTTTGCTCGCATAAGGAACTCCTGGTGGAAGGAACCGGACAATACGTCGTGCCGGGGACCATCGATGCCGCGAAAGATAGGGCGTCGGCGGTTTCCAGTCAATCGGGAGTCGTGGCCAGAGGTTGGCCCTGAAGTCCTTTGCGGCGATTTACCTGGGCTGCACGGCAGTGCGAGGCGCGGTGAAAGACACGTGAACCGTGTAGCCGGCCGTTGCGTCGATCGTTTCGACCGGAACGTCTTTCAGCAGTTCGGCGCCGGTGACTATCCGGTCACCCAGCGAAACCGAAAGGCCATCGACAATCTCCTTCGGTACGAATGCCGCCGCCCAGCCGTTCTCGATGCCACTTATCGGGTTGCCCGGCAGGCCTCCGAATACCCTGCCTTTAACCGGAGGTACCGGGTTCGGGAAGAAGTTGGGGAGGATTTCGTGCAGATCAAATTCGGTTTCGATCGACAGGAAACACGGGGCAGCAACGGCCGGCTGGTCCATGCAGGTGCCTGTGGAAATCAACTGCACCAGGGGGAAGGTCACGTTCTGTCCACCTTCCAGAAGGCCGCACCAACGCACGTCTGATTCCTGGAACGCGCATTGACCCTCGCCGACACTCATGGGCGTGCCCGGGCCTCCAAACATCAAGGTCTCGAGGATTGCCACAAGGCCGCCGCCCTCGAATTCGTTCAGCTTGGATGTCAGGAAGGCCGATATTGCCTCGTTCATTACCTCTGGACCGTTGCCCAGATCGAAAGTCACTGTGGGTTTGGCAAGCGAAAGGGAGTTGGCCCGGAAGGCTCCCTGCTGCATCTGAGCCGCGGGGACGCACGTCCCAGCCTGGCAGATCGAGGCGTCGGTGAAATCGGGTCCGCCACTGCATGCCGATCCGTCGGCGGCCGGCGTGAAGGAGCATTCGCCATTGGCGCCGCATGCGTCGGTCGTGCAGACGTTGTTGTCGTTGCACGCCTTCTGGTGTTCCTGGCAGACTCCGGTCTCGGGCAGGCATTCTGCTATAGTGCAGGGATCCCCGTCGCCGACGCAGGTGATCGGGGCGAAAACGCACCCGATTGCGGGATCGCACGAATCGTTCGTGCACAAATTCAGGTCGTCGCAGACCTTGGCTACGTTCAAGCATTCGCCTGTCTCGGAAATGCACGAATCCTGCGTGCAAAAATCTGAATCGTCGCAGGATTTCGGGGGATGAAGGCAGACCTTTGCAACCGGGTCGCAACGGTCCAGGGTGCACGGAGCCTTGTCGTCACACTCGGTATCGACGGAACATTCTGGAGGCGTGGTCAGATCTTCAGAATCGCAGGCCAGGGGTCCCGTCACCACGATGGCGGCTGCAAGGAACGTCACGATCCGGCTCATGAGAATCCTCCAGATGGATGATAGCTCGATAGATGCTCGCAACAATGTTACTCCGGTCGTGATGATCGGACAAAGCAGAATATCCACGGTGGTACAATAGGTGTCGGAGGAAGCATGAATCCAGACGAACCTGTCCCGCCCCCTGAACACGTGCGTAGAACCCGATACACCGGCACTCACCCTAAACGGTTCGACCAGCGTTACAAGGAGCTGCAGCCACAGCGCTATCCCGGCATCGTTGAACACGTCCGTTCCCAGGGTGGCACACCCGCAGGGTCGCACGTGCCGATAATGATTGCCGAGGTGCTGCGGGCGTTGAACCCGATGCCAGGTGAAACTGTCCTGGATTGCACGGTTGGGGCAGGTGGTCACACCAGTGAGCTGCTGTCTCGGGTGCTGCCCGGGGGCCGGGTCATCGGGCTGGACCGCGATGCCGAGCAGATTGGGCGGACCAGCGAACGGCTGGCCGAGTTCGGGGAGGCGTTGTCGCTGCACGTCGCATCTTTTGCCTGGGCCGGTTCCTACGCCCCGGAGGATGGACGGGTGTTCGACGTGATTCTCGCGGATCTTGGCGTGTCCTCCATGCAGATCGACGATCCGACGCGCGGATTTTCATACAAGACCGACGGGCCTCTGGACATGCGGATGGACCGCTCAACCGGGCGCACGGCCCAGCAGCTATTGGCATCGATCGACCCGTCCGAGCTTGCGGATGCCCTGCGAGATCTGGCTGACGAGCCGGATGCGGACAAGGTTGCCAAGGCAATCGGGGCTGCCCGCTTGCGTCGTCCGTTGCGAAGAACGGGCGAGCTTACGCGTCTGGTGCTGGAGGCGAAGGGCTGGACCGCCGCAACCTGGAAAGAGCGAGCGAAGGTATTCGATTCGGGACCGCACCCGGCGGCCAGGACCTTCCAGGCGCTGAGAATCCTGGTCAACGACGAAATGGGGGCGCTGGAGCGGCTGTTGCAAGATGCGCCTTTGCTGCTTGGTCCCGGTGGCCGCATAGCCGTCATGTCGTTCCACAGCGGGGAGGACCGGCGGGTCAAGCACGCATTCAGGGACGGAATGCGGTCGGGGCTTTACGAGGCCGTTGCCGAGGAACCGATTCGCGCCGGTGCGCCTGAACTGCGGTCGAATCCACGCGCGGCGTCTGCACGTCTTCGCTGGGCCGTAAGGACGCGGTGAATCGATAGACGCCATGCTGGCGCGCATGGCCTCCGGCGGGGACCAGGAACCTGGTGTCAGACCGATCTACAACTAGAAAGGCAGCCTGGTCGTTCCGCACATCCTGACGTTGCGCCGCGGCGCGGGTGGCATCTGTGCCATGACCGGCAGCGGGACTCCAAGTCCGCGTCCCAGGTAGGACACTGTGCCGCCGACTGCGGAAGTCGTGTCCGAATGATTCGCAATAACCAGCCAGGCCTTGCCGCTGAATGACCTGGCCTGTCCGGCCAAGAGATCGGGAACCACATCGAAGAGGCCGTCGGTTCGGCCAAGCAGGGCTGATGCATGAATACCGGCTCCGGCATTCTCCCAGACCAGGGTGCCCGATTGCGCCGAGTAGTAGTAGGCCTCGAACGAACGAACATCAAGGGAACCTAGTTGGCCGTTCACATTTGTCCCGTCGGCCCTGAATCCATTCAGGCCATTCGCTGCGTCATGCAGGCTGAAGCTGGTGTATCCGTAAGGGGAAATCGAGCCGTTCGTGTCCATGACATTCGCAATTACCCAGTTGCCAAAGGTGATGTCGAAGGTGGTGCCTGCAGCCGAGGCCAGGGCGCTGTTCCAGCATCCGGATCCCGTAAGGCCGTTTTCCATGGCCAGGTTCAACAAGCTTCCGCCGTTGTCGAACTGGTCGGCAGCATACCTGGCAAAAGCGTAGGCCGAAGAGTAGTCGGCCAGCTCCTGGCCCCATAAGGTCAATGAATCCGAGTGGTCTGCGTCCATCAGCCCCTGCATGCGGTCGTACTGGGGACCAAACCCGCAGTAATCCTCGGCCAGCATCGCCATCCCTTCGTCAACAAAGGAATGTTCGGCGCCGGCATTCGGTTTTGCCTGGAAGTGCACCATGTGCTGGAACTCGTGCGCCAGGGTGGACAATGATTCCTGACCAGCAACGTCCGAGGGATTGGTGTCCATGAACAAGACCTCGGCCTCGTTGCTGTATCGGCCCTGCTGCTGGGCCTGCGCTTCCGTCAGCTCGTTCACCCACGAGAAATAGCCGGCTATATATCCTTCGGAACCGCCATATGAATAGCTGTCCTTGATGTCCATGTAGACGATCATCACCTGTGGGATACCGTCAATTCCTGGGTTGGGCTCGTCACCAAAATACTTCCTGACGCCGGGATAGATTCCGTTTTCGAACTCGTCAAGAATCGCCTGCGCCCGTTGAACCGAAAGAGTCTGTCCCTGCTCAAGGTAGATTCTTGCGTGCAGGGATTCAGCTATCTGTGTGGTCTGGGTCTGATACGTCGAATTATCGGAAAAGTCGTAGACCCACCACACTCGGGATTCGCCGATATGTGTTTGTCCCTGGACACACAGACCGATGCCGCCAACAACCTGGGTGCAGTCCTGGTCAAATCGGCAATCGCTGGACCCGGCACAATAGCGCATGCACTTGGACGACGTTTCACCCTCGAGCCGGGCGCAGTCGAGATCGCGCCCGCAGTCGGTGGATTGCGTGCAGGTCTCGCCTTCCTGACCGTCCGACGTGAATCTCGGCAGGCACAACTGTATTTCAGAAGTTTCAAACGAGTAGAGGTAGCAGGCGGCATCTTCCGTACTGCAGTTCTGCGAGAACACGTCGCAAGCCGCGAAACAGATTCCGGCCCGGGTCCCATAGCCCAGGTCAAGACATATGCCCGAACCGCCGGCGCACTTTAGTGTGCCCGAGTCGCATGGGCCGAGGTTGCCATCAACCCAGCAGACGCCGGCGTCTTTACCTGCGCCGAAGTCATAGCAGGACGATCTGCTGGCACAGTCCGGGGCGCTCAAGGTGCAGACCTTCTGGCACTTGTCACCCAGGCAGGCGTTGCCTCGGACGCAATCGTTCAGGTACTGGCACGAATCCCCGGTATTTGCCGTTCCGGTCCCCAGGCACGCGTAGGTTCCATCCCACAGGGCCAGGCAGGCGGAGTTGGCAGCCAGGCATGTCGAGGCTTCGGTCGCTGGTGTGCACTTCGGCACGCAAAGTCCGCCAATCGAGAATTCCACGCAGATATCCGCGGCCGAAACGCAGGGGGTCGAGTTGTCGCAGAACGGCCGCGCCTGGCATACGGATGAACCTTCCGACGATGCTGCGCAGCGTTCTTCCATGGTGCAATCCGCATCAGTGGCGCAGGTCGCGGCGCAGATTCCCTGGACGCAGGTGCTGCCTTCGCTGCAACCCTTGCCGCAGGTTCCTCCGCAACCGTCCGAACCGCACTCCCATCCAGCACACTGCGGTTCGCAAAACTTGCATGTCCCCGCTTCGCAGCCGTTTTGGCAGACAGTGTCCGCCGTCCATTGAAGGCAGTTTCCGACCATCAAGCATCGGAAGACCTCGGCCTCACGGCATTCGCGAAGGTCCGCTTCGGCACAGGCATTCTGGGTCAGGGCAGGATTCGAGCATTCGGATGGTAGAGGCTGTCCGGGAGACCCTGGTGTGCCGCAGGAATAGCCGCCCAGCACGGACATGCAAAGAACGATGAAGCCGGCAGGATTGCGCATATATGGACTTGCCCCCCTGATGAATTGTCGGGGTTGACCTTTCGGGCAACCTTTGGGCCGTCGTTCAGGATGATGATCAAGTATTCTGGTCTGCGGTCCAGGCGTCAATGCCTGGGTCCAGCCGGTTATGCCGGGTGTCTTTGAACAGGCAATTCCAACAAGATAATTCAGTGTTGCGCGTGGACGGTGCACACCGGTGACAACGGGCACCGTTCGCAAGCAGCGCTGTTCAGGCCCGTGCAGTGACCGGATATCCCGACATGCGAAAGGGCGAAATCGAACCGGACTGGGTCGAGTGGATCGAAGACAGCCAGTGCCCTGGTCAATGCCACCGCGTCAGCAAGGTTCGGGTTCGATCGCCGCGGGGGGATGAGGCCCAGAAGGCGGCTGATGCGACCGACATGCACATCCATGGGCATCACCAGCGTGGAAGCGGGGATTTTCGCCCATTCGCCAAGGTCGATTCCGTCGTTGCGAACCATCCAGCGAAGGAACAGGTGCAGGCGCTTCAATGGCCCGGCCCGGCCTTCAAGGGGAACCAGGAAGCCGGGGTCCAGGTCGCCAGCCCCAGTGCGAACGGCCCTGGCCAGATCGGAAAGCCCTGCAGTCACGCTGCGACCTTCGCCCAGGGAACGTTCGATGAAGCTTTCGGGGCCGCCATCGATGCGTGACATGGCGCCGATTCCGCGCAGCAGGCCGGCGACGTGATGCGGACGCGCAAATCTGTAGCCAAGGCCAGCAGCGAGGGCAAGTGCCTGGTCCTGCGACAGGTTGGCTATGGTGGCTGCCGGAGATGGCCCAAGGCGTTCGAACAAGGTCTCAAGGACCGGCAGGAAGGCGGCAACCCGTCCGAATGCAAAGGCGGACGCGATGAATCCGGCCGCCTCGCGGTCCTGGCGAAGTCGGAAACGGCGCGGAAAGCGCAGTGGGTCGCGTTCCACCTCCTCGATGCGGTGCCAGCGGACGTAGGTGGCCTCCAGCAGGGCGGCCAGTGTGGCGTGATCCGGAGGCCGCGGCGCATTTGGTGGCAAGTGTTTTGCGTTCGTTGTTGCCGGTGGCGATGTCTTCATGGGATCACTTCGGCGATGCGCCCGCATGGCGTTCCGTCAGGCAGCGTCGCTCCGTCCTTCAGGCGGAACAGGACTATCGGGAAGCCTCGTCGGTGTAACAGTTGCGAATCCTCGAACTCGCGATATCGTTCGAACAGTCGCGACCACAGAGGGTCGGATTCCAGTCGCTTTGGTTCGAAATGGGACCGTGGGGCTGCAACCAGCCAGCGAACCCGGTCTGCGCAGATGCGTCGCGCGAAAGCAAGGTCGGTCAGCATCCCGGTGCGAAACCGCTTGCCGTTGGTGTCCGCCTCGTCGGCGGCCAACCTGCGGCCCGCTTCCAGTGCGACCAGCGGGGCTAGGGTCGATGCGCCTGACAGGGTCTCGTCCGGGGGACCGGCGTCCTTGATCACCGAGGCGATGTCCCTGACGGTGCTGAAGGTCAGCAGCTTGTTCCACAGGGCGTGACGCCAGGGAGGCTCGTCGGTACCGCGCACGCGATTGTCCTTGAAGAACAGGGCCTTTGATACCGGTCCAAGGGATGCAAGTGTCCACGGTTCGCGCCACTCGTACGTGACAACCTCGCCTGGGGCGGCTGACTCTTCCGGCCATAGCCCGTTCGACAGCCCAAGACCGCCAAGCGGGTGCAGCAGCAGCAGGCCGCAAGCCAGCGACGGAAGTGCCAGGCTGCGGTTCCATGCGGCCGTGCCCAGGCCGGTCCAGGCCCAGGCAACGCCATATGCGGCTGGAATCGCGAGGAAGAACCACATCGGAACCAGGTAGAAATCGTAGGTTTCGGCCAGCGCGGCCCATTGGACGATGAACAGCGCGGCTGCCACCAGTCCCAGAGCGGCGAGGTTTGCGGGGCCCAGAATCCTGCGATTGCCACCACGGCTCGCGCGCAAGGTATTTTTCGACAAGGCTGCCAGCGTCGGCAATGCCAGCACCAGCAATGCCACGATCGAGGCCAGCACCACGGGCAGGTGGTAGTAAAGCCACTTCGCGGTGTCGCGGTCGGACAGAAAGGACACCAGATTGCGAACCAGCGCAGCCAGCCAGGCAAACGGGTTGGCGCCGGCGAAAACCGGCACCTTGTCGGCGTCTCGAACCGCCTTGTTCAGGTGGTACGTCACGACGCCATCCCAAAAGGCATCCCCGCCAATGATCCGGAACACCAGGCACAAAGCGCCGAACGAGGCTGCCACACCCAGCAAGAATTTCATGCCGTCACGTCGTCCGGCGGCCGTCGTGACGAAACCCAGCGCCAGGACACCGGCCAGCGCATACAGTCCGCACCCCAGCGCCAACCCGGCGAGGCCCCCAGCCAGCACGTGCAGCCTGCGTGTCGAGGCCAGCAGGCTTGCAGCCAGGAACGCAGTCATCAGGTTCTCGCCATTCATGTCGGTGGAACCCATGAGGACCTGGTAGGCGAACAGGTGCAGCACAACGGCAACCATGGCGATCGTTCGTGAGGCGGGGCGGATTGCCAGGTACAGACACGCAGCCGCGATCATCTGAGCGGCAACAGGGATCATCTTGGCAAGACCAATCGAGTATCCGCCAACGCCAAACACGGCGGCCGGGACCAGAAGGTGGACAGGTGGGTGGGCAAAGAAGAAATCCCTGTACGGGACTGCGCCTTCCGAGAATCGCTTGGCCATGTAGAAGTAGATGTTGTCGTCGGTTCCTGAAGGGTGGAGGCCTGCGACCTTGAAGATCATGTATGCCGCCAGGGACCAGACCACCACCGCGACTTCGATTGCCAGCGTGGCGCGGCGCGGCAGCAAGCCGGCGTATTCGGGGGTCCCGGGCCGGTGCAGCGTCATCAGCAACACTGCAACGACTATCGGGACTGCCACCACTGGTGGAAGGAACGCAAAGGGGCCAATGGGCATCGCCGCCAGCAACAGAACCATGAATGACGCCACGTGTATCGGGCGCAGCCACCATCCCAGGCCACGTGCGGCCTGACCACTGGCAGCCCCGACCGGTACCGATCCATTGACGTGTCCTGCCGGCAAGCCGGAGTCATGCGTTCGTGCCGTGTTCGTTCCCCTGGACTTGAGTCGATTGGCTTTCTTCACTTCGGTGGCGACTCCGGTAATGCCAGTAACGCCGTGAACGAATTCGTCAGGGTCAAGATCGCCGCGTTCACGATGGACCTGACACTATCGTCAGGGGCCTGTGGTTGCTCCAAAAGTTCGGTGCTCCTGATGTCACCGGCGGCTTCGTGGTTTGTAATGCGCATGGTTTCCATCGCGGTAGTGTAACGCAGGGGCAGTTCATTCGATATGCATGAAGCCGGCACTTGGGTATGGCCAGCGGTCAATTTGCCAGAGGTGCACATGGACGATCGCATCGCAGTCGGGCATGCGGCCGAGCAGGCGGTTGCAAAGGAACTGGAAACGCGGGGCTATTTCATCCTGGATCTGAACGCGCGGGATCGGCGGGGTGAACTGGACATCGTGGTCCGTCGGGGCCGTGAAATCGTGGCCGTAGAGGTCAGATCCAGGCGCAACAGCGACTGTTGTGCGGCGGCCGACAGCGTTGGACGAAAAAAGCGCAGGCAGGTTCGTCAGACCATGGAGCGATGGCTTGCCCAAAAACCGGAGGACTACGATGAGGTGCGATTCTTCGTAGCGGCCGTGAACTGGCGCGACGAGGTCCCTGAAATCAGGATCTACGAGGATGCCTTCTGACGATCTGTGCCGGTGCCACTCAGCAGGACTGCCACCGGAGCGAACGTCTTGCGATGTTGCGGACAAGGTCCCAGGCGTTGCAATGCCTCCAGATGGACCGCAGTTCCATAGCCCTTGTGCCTTGCAAAACCATAGCCTGGATATTCGCGGTCGAAATCCATCATCAGTTTGTCCCGGGTCACCTTCGCCACGATCGAAGCGGCGCCACATGCCAGCGACAGTGCGTCGCCATGTGGCCAGGGACGCTGCAAGATGTCCAGTCCGGGAATGGGCTGGTTACCATCGACGATCACGATTCCGATCCGACCTGACATGTTTGACCGGACTTCGCGAACGGCCATCCGCATGGCCTCCAGACTTGCCGCCAGGATGTTAGTGTCGTCGATCCGGGTAGCTTCCACCCGACCGACACCGACGGTGGCCGTCTTCCGGATAAGTTCAGCCAGCATCTCGCGAACTTTTGGCGTCAGTCGTTTCGAGTCGTCGATACCTTCGATGGTGAATCCGGGCGGTAACATGACGGCAGCGGCCACAACCGGACCGGCAAGGCAGCCACGGCCAGCCTCGTCCACCCCAAGTACCGGGGTCAAACCAAGCCCTTCGGCCCATGCCTCAATGAAGCCGGGACGTGCCGGCGGTACATCGAAGAGGTCAGCTGGCGGCGTCATCGTGGGCCTCGGCCGAGGCCGAGACTGACGTGGAGGGCAGGCGTACGCGCTTTTCGCGAATCTTCGCGGCCTTGCCCTTCAGACCACGCAGGTAGTTCAGCTTGGCGCGGCGAACGCGGCCATGCTGGACAATCTCGAGCGCGGCGATCATCGGACTGTTGACGGGGAACACGCGTTCCACGCCGACGTTGTAGGAGATCTTGCGGACGGTGAAGGATTCGTGCGCCCCGCCGCCTGATCGACCAATTACGACGCCCTCGAAAATCTGGATGCGCTCCTTGTCGCCTTCGCGAACACGGAAATGCACCTTTACGGTATCGCCGGCGTCGAACTTCGGCAGATCCAGGCGAAGGTGGATTTTGTCGAGCATCTGAATCGTCTTGTGCATACGGCACCTCGTCTTCGGTTCGAGTCACACGCCCGGTTCTGCGGACGTCGCCAGGGTCCTAAACGGGGACCCCAGCAAAAAGGGATGGTAGTATAATGCTACCCCAGCAGTCGGTCAAGCACGATTGCGACCGCCGCCCTGACTGGGAGGTGGTTGAATCCCTGCCTGCCGAGGATGGGTTCCAGGCGCACGTCCGCCGCGTCAACCACGTCCTTTGTGAGGCCCCAACCTGTGCCGAACACGATCAACCAACTGGAATCAACGCCGGATTCCAGGTCCTTGCGCAAGCCAGCGAAGGTCGTGACGTCATCCCGAAAATTCGCACCAGTGACGACGACAATGGGAAGAAGTCCAGTCGCCTCAGTCATTCGCTTGATGGCCGTTTCAAGGCTGTCGACCACCTGGATGCGGCTCATTGCCTCGACCCGCGGGTGATCGACCTTGGTGCCTTCTCCTTCGACCCAGTGTTCTGTGACCCGCTTGACCATCGCACGCTGGGCCTCGATTGGTGTCACCAGGAAGTACGGTTCGCAAGCGTAGGTGCGGGCGATTCGCGCAATGTCGTGGATGTCCACCGAGGTGACCGAAGTGGTGACGATATCGTGGATCCGGTCGTACACCGGGTGATGGACCAGCGCAATTGCCAAATGGACATTCGACGGGACATTCATTCGGGGGCCTCCGACCTTGGCCGGCCCAGATGTGCCTGTCTACCTGCCGCGGCAACCTTCCGGCGTTCTACAACCACCTCGACTACCCGGGCTGCAAGGTCCGGTCGCAATCGGCGGGTCTTGGCCAGGGCCGCATCGCGCCTGTACCTGGCAACATCGGCGTGGTTGCCGGACAGAAGGACGTCCGGTACGGCATGTCCCATGAATACCTGGGGTCGAGTAAACTGGGGGTACTCCAGCAGCCCGCTTTCGTGCGATTCGTCGGCCAACGAGGCCTGGTTGCCGACGACGCCCGGCACCAGCCGTGAAACCGCGTCCAGAACCACCAATGCCGCCAGCTCGCCGCCGCTGAGCACGTAGTCTCCGATCGAGATTTCCTCGTCGATGAAATGCAGCGCAATACGTTCGTCAACGCCTTCGTAGTGCCCGCAGATCAGTATCAGCCCGCCCGCCAAGTCGGCATAGCGCCTGGCTGTTGCCTGATCAAATGGCCTCCCGGATGCCGACATCAGCACGGTACATGCCTTCGGCTGCCGACCACGAGCATCAGCGATCGCCGCGGCAAGAGGTTCGGGCTTCATCACCATGCCGGGGCCGCCTCCGTAGGGCACGTCGTCTGCCGTACGGTGGCGGTCGGTCGTGAAATCCCGGATGTCAGTGACCTGGATGTCCAGCCGCCCCGCAGCAACGCCGCGTGCAACGATCGAGTGGCCAGCGGCCTGCCGGATCATCTCGGGAAACAGGGTCAGTACCGAGAATTGATAGGCCGTCGCCGCGGTTGCCGCCTTTGCGACCTTGGCCGCATCGACTTCGAGGCCGTCGCTCAATCGGGTTCCTCCAGGGCTGCCGGCTCGATTACCACAGCCTCGGCCCCGACCTCGGCGACGAAACCGGCGACGCAGGGGACCAGGAGTTCGCGCCCCTTCAAGTCCAGAATCAGGATGTCAGTGGCGCCCCGGAAGACTGCGGTCACGCGCCCGATCTCGGTGCCGTCGGTCAGGCGAACCACCATCCCAGGCAGGTCGTCATAGTAGAATTCGCCTTCGCCAGCAGGTGGCAACTCGTCGCGTCGCACCATCAGACGGGCTCCCCGAAGGGTTTCGGCCGCCGTCCTGTCGTCGAATCCTTCAAAGGCGACCACACGACCCTTTCCGGCGGTCCGGGTGGCTGCCACTTTCAGGATCTTCGCGGGTCCAGAGGGCATCGCTAGACGAATCGTACAGCCCGCCACAAGCAGTTCCGAATCCGGGTTGTGCAGGTGAACCACAACCTCGCCGTGCAGCCCATGGCCGGCGCCTACGACGCCAAGTTCAATGTCATGGTCACGTTTCATCAGTGTTCCCCTGGTTCCGGGGATTTGTCGGGTCGGAGTGTCCGCAAGGGCCGCCTATCGCAGGCAACCGGAACCATCATTCGATAATCTCAAGCACCGCACGCTTCTTGATCTTGGTTGCCGCGGCGTTGACCACCGTACGGATGGCCTTGGCGGTACGGCCCTGCTTGCCAATCACCTTACCCATGTCGTCCTTTGCCACGCGCAGCTCCAGAACAGAAGTCTGTTCAGCCTGGATCTCGTTGACATTCACATCATCAGGACTGTCGACCAGGGCCTTCGCGATGTAGGCAACCAGTTCCTTCATCTCCACCGCCATCGGGTCCTCACTTAACGGTCGGGACGTACCCTGCCGTCTTCAGCAGTTGTGCCACCGACTCGGTGGGCTGGGCCCCTACCGACAGCCAGTACCCCAACCTGTCGGTGACCAGCTTGATTACCGAGGGATTTGGCAGCGGGTCGTAGGTCCCCAACTGCTCAAGATAACGACCGTCACGCTTGCCACACGAGTCCATGGCTACGATACGGTAGAACGGACGCTTTTTCGCCCCGAACCTTGCCAACCTCAACTTGACCATCAGATTTCTCCTTTGCCGTCCCGTCGGGACACAGAAACCGCCGTAGGGTAGCACGACATTCTGACTTTGCAAGTGGTTTCGTTCCAAAGGGCCTTTGGGACGCTTGACTTCAGCCATCTTGTCGAGTACATTCCGACGCTCCAAAAGGCCGGGGTGCCTTGCGCGCCCTGGTCCAATGCCCCGGAGGCACCCGTGCTGCGTTTCGGCGTCGAGGAGATTCCAGAGAGCGGAATGGAGGTGTCTCATGACCTTCCGCGCTCGTGGGTCGAGCCGCTGGTCGGGCCGCAGTACTTCGGTCGCGACGATGTGGTCAAGGCGTCGTTTGCATTGAATAGGGCCGGTCATACGGTGATTGTCCGGGGGCAGATTGCCGGTGGCCTTGGCTTTGTCTGCAGCCGATGTGCCGAGGAGGCGTCGCTGCAGATTGACCACTCGTTCACGCACGTCTTTGTCGAGGTCGCGGCACGGGCGACCAGTGTTCCGGGCGAGATTGGCGAGGACGATGACCTTGAAGTGACCTATTACGATGGCGACACGGTCGATCTGGAACCGCTGGCGTCCGAGGAAATCGTGCTGGCGCTGCCTGTTGCGCCGAAGTGTTCCGAGAACTGTCGCGGCATCTGCCAGCAATGCGGCACGAACCTGAACGAAGGCCCTTGTGCCTGCGCGTCCGATGTCGTGGACCCGCGGTGGGCTCGTCTGAAGGAATTGAAGATCTAGGGAGGAATCCATGGCGGTCCCAAAGAAAAAGATGTCAAAGGCGCGCTGCGCTTCAAGGCGGGCGAACCACGACAAGGTCGAGCTGAAGACGATCGGCTCGTGTTCGCGATGTGGCGAGCCGCGGTTGCAGCATCGGGCCTGCCCGAAGTGCGGCTTCTACAAGGACCGCATCGTTGTGGCTCCCGAGCCTACCGGAGCGTGATCCCATGAGGATCGGGCTGGGTGCGGACCACGCCGGGTGCGCGCTGAAGGCCCTGCTTGCAGCGCATCTTGCCGCGACGGGCCACGAGGTCGTCGACTTCGGCACATCGGACCCCGCAATCTCCGTCGATTATCCGGACTACGCCGGCCAAGTCGCCAAGGGCGTTGCCAGCGGCGCGCTGAAACTGGGCCTGCTGGTTTGCGGCACCGGGATCGGCATGTCAATTGCCGCCAACAAGGTCGTGGGTGTGCGTGCCGCCGTGGTGCACGATGTGACCACCGCACGCCTGGCTCGGCAGCACAACGATGCCAACGTCCTGTGCATGGGGGCGCGATTGCTGGCCTCGACGGTGGCCATGGAGTGCATCGACGCCTTTCTGGTCGAATCCTTTGATCCGCGCCACCAGCGTCGTCTGGACAAGATTGCAGCCCTCGAAAAGGGAAGTGCGTCATGAGGTGTCCGATTTGCGGCAATTCTGATAGCCGGGTGGTCGATTCCAGGGAAGTCGGCGAAGGCGGGTCAATCCGTCGCAGGCGCGAGTGCGAGGGTTGCCGACGCAGGTTCACAACGTACGAACGCCCCGAGGAGTTCGTTCCGCGGATAATCAAGAAGGACGGGCGGCGCGAGGAATTCAAGCGCAGCAAGGTACTGGAAGGCCTGGTTCGGGCATGCGAGAAGCGTCCGGTGTCCCAGCGAGACCTTGACGCCTTCGTTGATCGTCTGCTGCAGGGCATACAGGACCAGATGCTTACCGAGGTCGAGAGCGGCTGGGTTGGCGAACAGGTGATGGCTTTCCTGCGCGAACGTGACCCGGTAGCCTACGTCCGGTTTGCAAGCGTGTATCGCCAGTTCACGGACATTACGGCCTTCGAGGAGGAGATCCGGGCGTTGCTGCGTCCCGGGACCCGTGCCCGCAAGGCCAAGTCCAAGGTCCCAGCCCCGGGGGACGCCGGATGATCGCCGATCGCCTCTTTATGCGGAGGGCCTTGCGCCTGGCCGCGCGTGGGGTGGGGTGCGTCAGTCCGAATCCGCTGGTCGGGGCGGTGATCGTCCGTGACGGCAGGATCGTGGCCCAGGGATGGCATCGCGCGGTGGGACGCGAGCATGCCGAGGTTGACGCCTTGCGGCAGGCTGGCGATGACGCGCGCGGCGCCGATCTTTTCGTAAACCTCGAACCTTGTTGCCATTTTGGACGCACTCCGCCCTGCACTCGTGCCGTGATTGCGGCCGGCATTCGGCGCGTCGTGGTGGCCCATGTCGATCCCAATCCGCTGGTGGCTGGCAAGGGTGTTGCAGCATTGCGCGCAGCAGGTGTCGTGGTCGAAGTGGGTCTTCTGGAAGCAGAGGCCCGGGAATTGAACGCCGCTTTCCTGAAGTGGATCAGCACCGGGCGTCCCCTTGTGACGTTGAAGATGGCGATGACCCTGGACGGTCGGACAGCCGATCGCGATGGCGGCTCGCACTGGATCACCTCCGTGGAAAGTCGTCGCGAGGTTCATCGCATGCGAGCACACGCCGATGCGGTGATGGTGGGTGCGGGCACCGCAAGCAGGGATGACCCCTTGCTGCTGCCGGTCCTGTTCCGTTCAAGACGCAAGCCTTTGCGAGTGGTTGTTGACGAGGTGGCTAGCCTATCGCTGTCGTCGCGCCTGGTGGCAACCGCCCTTCAGTCTCCGGTGCTGGTGGCGACGACGGACGCAGCCGACGAGTCGAGGGTCCAGGCTCTGGCAGGCCAAAAGGTCCAGATAGCCAAGCTGCCGGCGTTGGACGGGGGAATCGACATCGAGGCCCTGCTAACCGAACTTGGCCGACGTTCGATCGGGAGTCTTCTTGTCGAGGGTGGGCCGACCCTGGCCGCGACCCTTCTGCGCAACGACCTTGTTGATCGTCTGGTCCTGTTCGTGGCTCCCAGGTTGCTTGGCGACCCGATGGCCCTGCCGCTTGTCGGGGATCTGGGACTTCGGGATCTGGCTGCTGCCAGGTCCTTTTGCGTTAAGAGCATTCGCAGCGTCGGGCCGGACGTTCGCATCGATCTGGCGCCCGATACTCCGGTCTTGACATGAATTGTTCGTCCCGATTTCCAATGCCCTGAGGCGCTGATACCATTCCCCCCTGGCTCGTTCGAGGTCGCGACGCGGATGTTCACAGGCATCATCGAGGTCATCGGGGTAGTAAAGGACTTGCGGCGCGAGCGTGGTGGGATGTCCATTTCGCTGGAGGCGAAGCTATCTGGCGAGCCGCTGTCGATAGGCGAGAGCGTTGCCGTTTCTGGTCCATGCCTGACCGTCGAACGCGTTATTGCCGGCGGCTTTACGGTATTTGCATCGTCCGAGACGGTCTTGCGCACGACGCTGGGTAAGGCCAGGGCCGGGAATCGAGTCAACCTCGAGCGTGCCCTGCAGTTGGGCGGTCGGCTGGGCGGCCACATCGTGTCCGGCCATGTGGACGGTGTCGGGCGGATACGTCACATCTCGCCGTCCGGTGAGGCCCGCGAGGTTACCGTCACTGCACCGGACGCCCTGCTGCCCTTCCTGGTGGCCAAGGGTTCGGTTTCGATCGATGGCATCAGCCTGACCGTCAACGAGGTTCGCGGGGCCGAATTCACGGTCATGATCATTCCGCATACTCTGGGTGCAACGACGCTGGTCGAGGCGCGGCCTGGTGACGAGGTGAACCTCGAGGCGGACCTTATCGCCCGCTACGTGCAGGCACTGGTTCCCGGCCGCGGTGGCGTTCGTGGCAGCCTGTCTGACGAGACGCTCAGGTCGTTGGGCTGGTCAGGCAAGGAGTAGGCCAGGTCAGGCCGTCGGGTCTGCACTCGGCAGTCGCGCCTTCAGCGTCGAGTCCCGCCTCCCCAAAGCAGCTTGTGCCATTGAAGGTTCAGTCGCAACGGCAGGCGTGATTCCAGGATCCAGTCGGCCAGTACGCCAGTCTCCAGTTCACCCCAGGCCGCGCCGACCAGCACCGCTCCTACGCGGTCAAAAAGACCATGCTTCTCGGCCCACAAAGCGGCCCACTCGAATTCGCGACGGTCGCGCACCACGAATTTCACCTCGTCGCGTCTGGACAGCCATGCCAGGTTGTCACGATGGAAGTCGCGTGGTTGTGGCAGGTCGAACCGGTCCGGCGCCCGCCCTCCTGCACCCTGCATTTCGGATGACTCGCCCGACCACGGTGTCTTCACATCGACAACCAGGGTTGCCTCGCGCGGAAGGCTGGTCAGCGGTATCGTGCCGTTTGTCATCACCTGCACGTTTCGTCCCGCAGCTATCAGGGCTCTTACGAGGTCTGGAGTCGATGCCTGAACCAGGGGTTCTCCGCCCGTGACGCAGACCGGCCCGGACCCCAGCGCCAGTGCCGATTCAACCACCTGTGCCACGGTCTGTTCGGTGCCGTCGTCGCCCTGTGCGTAAGGTGTGTCGCACCACGCGCATCGCAGGTTGCATCCACCCAGGCGCACAAAGATGCACGGGCATCCGGCCCAAGTACCTTCGCCCTGGATCGAACGAAATGTCTCAACAATTCTCATGCAGCAGATCCTAGCGCGGGATGCATCGGCATGGAACCGGAATTCGCAAGGAACAAGCCGGCAGTGGCCGTCGTCGTGAGGTTGAGCGACGCCTGACGTGGGAGCAAACACCTTGTTCGCCAGAATCGTCCAGCGTGCAGGATCCGCCGGTCTGGTGCCCTCGTCTACAGGCACGTTTCGGCATCAATCGCCTCCCAGGCTGCCCATGCCTTCGCGACGTCGGCCTCCAGGGCCGTATGCCGTTCGCTGGCCTCACGCCATAGTGCAGCGTCCTGGTATAAGGCCGGATCGGCCATGGCCGTTTCGACTTCCCTAAGCTGTCCCTCGACGATCTCTATCCGGCCCTGGGCTTCGGTCAGCCGGCGCTCCCTGCGAAGCTGGGCTTTCTGGGCTTCCTTCCGATCCTCGTAAGCCTGCTTCCGGTCTGCCGTTCCCGTCAAAGCTGCCGACACGGGTGCCTGCCGGTGTTCCACGCGCAGTTCCTGGTGGCCTGCGTCGCCGACACGGGCCTTGGCCTGGAGGAAAGCCTCGTAGTTCCCCGGCCAGGAAACCACCTCGCCGTTGCCGATTTCCAGGACCCGAGTGGCAAGGTGATCGACGAAGTGGCGGTCGTGCGAAACGAATACGATCGTGCCAGAGTACCGCTGCAACGATTGCAGCAGCACGTCCTTGGACTTCAGGTCCAGGTGGTTTGTGGGCTCGTCCAGCAGCAGCAGGCTGGCCGGGCGCAGCAGGAGAATCGCAAGGGCCAGGCGGTTGCGCTCGCCACCCGACAGCACGGACACCGACTTGTGGGCGTCGTCCCCCGAAAACAGGAACGCCCCCAGGATGTCGCGGACCCGTGGTGCCATCTCCATCGGGGCTGCCGCCAGAATTTCCTCCAGAACGGTGCGGCCAGGATCAAGAACCTTGGCCTGATCCTGGGCGAAATAGGCGATCCGCAGGCCGTTGCCCTCGAACCGCCCGCCGGACCGTGGCGCCTCGGCCCCGGACAACACCCGCATCAACGTGGACTTGCCAGCCCCGTTCGGCCCGACCAGTGCCACGCGTTCGCCCCGTTCCGCGATGAAATCGACCCCCGCGAAGACCGACAGCGCGCCGTAGCCGTGCTCGACACCCTCCAGGCGCAGCGCCGGTTGCCCGCATGGGGGCGGGTCCGGAAAGCGGAACAGGATCTGCTTGCGTGCGGGTGGCACCTGGATCCGTTCGACCTTCTCCAACTGCTTGATCCGGCTTTGGACTTGCGACGCCTTGTTCGCCTGGTACCGGAAGCGGTTGATGAAGGCCTGGACGCGAGCGATCTCCTCGTCCTGGCGTGTTTTTGCATCCAGCAGGGCGGCCACGCGGCGATCTCTTTCCGCCTCGTACCGACTGTACGAACCCGGGTACTCGGTCAGGCCGCCATTCCAGATTTCGACGATTGCCCCGACGACGTTCTCCAGGAACCACCGATCGTGGCTGACCAGGACCACGGAGTGCTGACTTGTCTTCAGGTAGGATTCCAGCCAGTCGCGAGCCGGCAGGTCCAGGTGGTTCGTGGGCTCGTCCAGCAGCAGCAGGTTGGGTTTTTGCACCAGCAGGCGCGCCAGAGCGATGCGCATCTGCCAACCGCCCGAAAATTCCTCGCAAGGCCGGTCATAATCCGAGGTCGGGAACCCCAGGCCGCGCAGCACCCGGCCCGTCTCGGCGTCGAGCGTCAATCCCCCCTGCATCCTGAACGATTCACGGACCTCTTCGCAGCGGACCAGGGTGTCGTGATCGGCACCGTGCTCGACCTCGGCCTCCAGACGCGCCAGTTCGGTCTCCAAGGCAATAAGCGTTGCCGGCCCCGATCGAACCTCCTGGAACAGCGAACGTCCGCGGTGCTCGAGGCCGTCCTGGGGAAGGTATCCAAAGGTGGTGCCACGTGCGAACTGGATTCCACCGGCATCAGCCTCGACCTCGCCGGCCAGCATTCGCAACAGCGTGGTCTTGCCAGCGCCGTTCTCGCCCGTCAGGCCGACTCGTTCGCCGGGCCCCACTCGCCAGTTTATCCGGTCGAAAATCCGGCGGTCGCCGAACTCCTTGACGACGTCCTTCAACTGAACCACTAGTCGGCCTCCAGCAAGGATCTCCTGCACTCGCGGCTGCATTGCGGGGCTGGCGTCCGGACAGCAGACGCCAATAAAGCCAATCGCGGGGCGAGTATCCAGATCCTGCGTCCGGGGTCAACCTACCGTGTTGCGTACGACGTCGCGCCTCATGGTCGGCATGTTCGCAAAGGGGAACGGAACCTTCCTTGCCCGTCCAGGGAAATGGCGCTAGATTGCCTGGGCGCGCCCGTCGGGGACGCGCCGGACTTTGGAGGTTCCTGGTGGACGTGAACCGGATTTCGACGCAGCTCGCCATGGCTCGAAAGGGCATCGTGACCCCTCAGATGGAGGTCGTTGCCCGTGACGAGGGGCTGGACCCTGGCGTCGTAATGGACTCGATAGCTTCGGGAAAGGTGGTGATTCCAGCGAATCCGGCGCACCTGTCTCTGCACCCGGTCGGCATCGGAGCCGGCCTGACCGTCAAGGTGAACGTGAATCTGGGGCGTTCGACATCGACCTCGTGCCTGGCGGATGAACTGGACAAGGTTCGCGTGGCATTAAAGTACGGCGCCGATGCCGTGATGGATCTCTCGACAGGGCCCGATGTCGATGATGTTCGGGGCGCGGTGCTTCACGCGTGTTCGGCCCCCGTTGGCACGGTGCCCATCTACCAGGCTGCCGAGGCGGTCGAGGATTTTGCCGACCTGCCCGTAGATGCCTTTTTTGACGTGGTTGAACTTCAGGCGCAGCAGGGCGTGGATTTCATGACGATTCACGCCGGCACTCTTCGCGCGCACCTTCCGCTGGCTCGCAAGCGTTCGATCGGCATCGTCAGCCGTGGCGGGGCGCTTATTGCCCGCTGGATGGACCGGAACCAGCGCGAGAATCCCTACTTCGAGTATTTCGACCGGGTGCTGGACATCGCCGCCAGGCATGACATCACCCTCAGCCTTGGCGACGGGCTTCGGCCCGGCTGTCTTGCCGACGCCTCGGACGCGGCGCAGTTTGCGGAACTGTCCACGTTGGGTGACCTGGCTCGCCGCTCTTGGGCGCGGGACGTGCAGGTGATGATCGAGGGTCCGGGGCATGTCCCGTTCAATCAGATCGCCGACAACATTCTGCGCCAGAAGACGGTTTGTTCGGGTGCGCCGTTCTATGTCCTTGGCCCGTTGGTCACGGACATCGCCGCCGGGTACGACCACATCTCCGGTGCCATTGGTGCAACCATGGCTGCCGTCGCTGGCGCCGATTTTTTGTGCTACGTGACGCCCAAGGAACACCTTGGTCTCCCTGATGTTGAGGATGTACGGGCAGGCGTCATCGCGTTCAAGATTGCGGCGCATGCTGCGGACGTGGCTCGCGGGCACCCCGGCGCGCGGGACCGTGACGACGCCATGGCTCGTGCCCGATACGGGTTCGACTGGGAGGGACAGTTCGCCCTTGCGCTGGACCCGGACCGTGCCCGCGAGTACCACGACTTGACGCTTCCCGGTCCTGAACATCGGGAAAGCCCGTACTGTTCGATGTGTGGCCCCAAATTCTGTGCCATGAGGAACGCTGCGCCGGTCCTGCGTCCGGAAGCTGGCATCAAATAGCCGGCGGTCGAGGCTTGTAACGCCGGTTCCTGGCGCTTCTTGAATGGAGGTGATGCAAATGTCCGAGATGACGCTGTTGGAAGGCGACCCCGAGGTGGCCGGCCTGGTCCAGGCCGAGGAACGGCGCGAGTTCCGGAAGATCCGCCTGATCGCCTCGGAAAACTACGTATCCAGGGCCGTGCTGCAGGCAACGGGAAGCGTGTTCACGAACAAGTATTCGGAAGGCTACGCCGGCAAGCGCTACTACGAGGGCCAGCAGTGTGTGGACCCTCTGGAGACGCTTGCCATCGAGCGCGCCAAGGCGCTGTTCGGGGCGGACCACGCGAACGTTCAGCCCTACTCCGGCAGCCCGGCGAACCTGGCCGTGTACTTCGCGACGCTGAAGCCGGGCGATACGGTGATGGGCATGGCGCTGCCCTCGGGCGGTCACCTGACGCACGGATGGAAGGTCAGCATCACCGGCGCGTTCTTTCGCAGCGTGCAGTACGGCGTAGACGGCACCACCGGCCGCATCGACATGGATGCGGTGCGCGCGCTGGCGCTGGCCGAGAGGCCCAAGTTGCTGATCGCAGGGGCGACGGCCTACCCCCGCATCATCGATTTCGCAGCCTTCAGGGCAATCGCCGACGAGGTGGGGGCAACCCTGCTGGTTGACATGGCGCATATAGCGGGGCTGGTCGCCGGTGGAGCTCACCCCAGCCCGGTGCCCCATGCCCACGTCGTCTCGACCACGACTCACAAGACGTTGCGCGGGCCTCGCGGAGCAATGCTGCTGTGCCAGGCCAGCATGGCGAAGGACATCGACAAGGCTGTCTTTCCCGGCCTTCAGGGCGGTCCACACAACCACACGACGGCCGGCATCGCGGTTGCGCTGAAGGAGGCTTCGACGCAAGCCTTTGGTAACTATGCCCACCAGATCGTCAGGAATGCACGTGCCTTGGCAGACGGTCTTGCGGCCGAGGGCTTCAAACTTGTCAGCGGCGGCACCGATAACCACTTGATCCTGATGGACGTTACGCCTCGAGGCATGACTGGCAAGGCTTTCGCCCAGGCGCTGGATCGTGCCGGACTGGAGTGCAACTACAACACGGTTCCTGATGACCCGCGCAAGCCTTTCGACCCCAGCGGCCTGCGCCTGGGTACGGCCGCCGTGACCTCCCGAGGCATGAACGAGGCCGAGATGGCAAGGATCGCCGGCTGGTTCGGACGCGTGGCCGATGCCGTCAACGACACCGAAACGCTGGACCGAATCTCATCTGATGTCTGTGAGTTCACGGCTGCGTTCCCTTGTCCTGGAATCAGCGTTCAATAGTTTGGTTCCCCCACGGAGGTTGTCGGATGAAGGCCTTTCGTCAGGTGATGCTGCTTGTGGCTGCTGCGATGATGGTTGGGCCGTTGGGGACAGGCTGCTCGTGCAAGAGCGGCCAGAGGTCGGTGGACCTTGATCTGCTGGCGACCCCTTCGACTCTTGTCTTCGGCACGGTCGAGCTGGGGGCCAGTCTGCCTATGTCGGTGGAACTCAAGCACATCGGCACCGAGGGTACCGTTGATATTTCCAGCATGGTTCTTCAGGACCTCAGCGAAGAATTCACGATCCAGCTTCCGGAGAAGATGGTGCTGGCGGTCGGCGAATCGACCTGGGTCACTGTCACGTATACTCCGGTCGGGGCATCCGCCAGTGACGGATCCCTTCTGATCAATCACAACGTCGCAAGCCGTGGCAACGTCACAAGCATTCCGATAACGGCAAACGGTCGCGTGGGTGATTTGCTGGTCGACCCGAACCCGATCGATTTCGAGCAGGTCGAATCGGGCAAGGACTCGATGCTGGACGTGATGCTGCAGAACTACGGTTCGGCGCCGATCCTGCTGAAGTCGATGACGCTGCGCCTTGACGGCAGCACCGACTTTACTGTCGAACAATATCCGGATGGCAAGACGTTCCCGTTCGAGTTGGCGCCAGCCGAGAAGATCTTTCTGGTGATGAAGTACGCGCCGACGGGTGGCGGCAATGACGAGTCGAAACTGGTCGTCGAGGGCGACTCTCAGGGGCAGCGCCGATCCTGGTCGTTCGATGTGATTGGCGAGGAGATGGGTCCGCTGCTGGAGGCAATGCCCGGCGAGTTGCACTTCGGCGCCGTCAAGCTGCATGAAGAGAAAGTGCTGCTGCTGGAGGTCCAGAACAAGGGGAACGCGGATCTGGTGATCGGGGCCGGCGGACTTACGCTGTGGCCGCCCGACACAATCTACAACGTTGTCGTAAAGAACCAGCCGACTGCGGACGTTCGTATTGCTCCGGGCGCCGCGGCGGTCCAGTTCCAGATTGCGTGGACTCCTGCCGAGGTGACGCCTGACGACGGCAACCCTTTGTGTTCGTTGATGATAGCCAGCAACGACCCAATGAAGCAGACCTTGATTCCAGTGTTCGGAACGGTGGACGCTCCGAAACTGGTTGTCGTCCCCGACTCGATCGACATGGGATTCGGTGCCCTGATGACCCCGGTCGAGCGCCAGGTTACTTTGCAGAACAACGGATCTGGCGTCCTGCACATCTCGAAGATGGAGGTCGTCGAGCCGTCGGTCACCCAGTACGGCGTTGAGTTCGCGGTAAATTCCACGTCGTGCGCGGCCGATTCCGGTGACGTCTGCACGATCCAGGGCAACTCGTACAATCCGATCAGGGTC
This sequence comes from uncultured Myxococcales bacterium, assembly GCA_903936705.1. Lineage (GTDB taxonomy): Bacteria > Myxococcota_A > UBA9042 > DTJE01 > DTJE01 > CAIZWN01. The sequence continues at coordinate 70,666 of CAIZWN010000015.1, read as the reverse complement.
GTCTTTACCAATCGTGGTCCCGACAACGGCGAAGTGACCGCCAAGCTGCGGATCACCTCGAACTACGCCGGCCACGAGACCATGGACGTGCCGATCATAGTCCGTCGCTCGGGCTCCCCGGTTTGCAGCGTCGCCCTGATGCCCCCGACCCTGAATTTCGGGACGATTGCGTGGGAATGGCCAAAGGAAATCCCGGTCAACCTGATAAACACCGGAACCGGTTACTGCACCTTCCACATGGCGATGATCGCCGACTGCCAGACCGACATGTTCGGCGGTGCCACGTGTCCTGCGCCTTTTACCGGCAATCAGTCCGAGATCTTCCAGTTGGTGAACAAGCCGCAGGTAGTGGTGAACGGCCTTGCGCCAGGGTCGATAACGACCATGGCGGTGCGTTTCGTGCCAAAGGGAACCACTTCATTGTTCAGCGCACTCAACAGTTGGGCCGGGTTGTTGGCCATGCGCGTCAAGGACGAGACGCTGCAAAAGATCATCACCGTCCCAGCCGGGACAGGCAACCCGGCGGTCTACCAGTCCAATGTTCGCGGCTCGGCCGGGATTGCAAAGGTCAGCGTCATGCCCGGCAGCGTGAACTTCGGCGTGACCACGATCGGTTGCTTCAGCAAGACCTACAAGGTGTGCGTGTACAATTCGGGCAACGCCCCGCTGACGGTCAGCGACATCGCGTTGAAGGGCTGCTCTCCCGAGTTCAAGGTCAAGAACGTCCCGAAACTCCCTGCCTATGTGAAGAACGGCCAGCCGAAGTGTTTCGAAACGGTCTATGCGCCCCAGGACGAGGGGCCGGACCAGTGCATCGTCCAGATCGATTCGACGGACAAGTCCGCGGCGTCGATAGCCGTGCAGTTGAAGGGTTCCGGCACCCGGGAAACCCACCAGACGGACGTGTTCACGCAGGTGACCGGCCAGGAAGTCGACATCCTGTTCATCATCGACGACTCGGGTTCAATGTCCGAGGAACAGTCCAGGCTGGCCCAGTCATTCGACGACTTCATTGCCGGCGCCAGCGTCTGGAAGAACGACTACCACGTCGGCGCCATCAGCGTGGACGTCATCGACGGGCCGGTCATCGGCCGCCTGAATCGCGGAGACGTCAAGGTCACCCCCCGTTATCTGACCCGCACAAGCGGCGGCGACTTCGCCAAGATGGTTGACTACAGCAGTTCGCCCCCCGGAGGCCAGAATTCCAGCAGCCAGGAGTCTTCGCTTCAGGCAGCGCAGGCAGCGCTGACGGCACCTTTATCGACCAGTACCGGTGTAGCCTGTGCCATTGACACGGATTGTTCGGGTGACCCGAACATCTGTCCGGACCCCACATCGTGCGCGTACTCCTGCATCGAGGGCGAATGCGGCGGCTTCAACGCCGGCTTCCTGCGGGAAAGCGCCCAACTGGAACTGATTGCGATGTCGGACGAGGAAGACCAGTCGTCGGCAAGCCTGCCCTTCTATATCGACTTTCTGAAGAACATTAAGGGCTGGTACAACGTCGACATGATGCACTTCAATGCGATTGCGGGCATCGTCGACGGGGTTGCCCAGTCTTGCGGAGCATTGGACGGCGGCGAGGGGGCTCCTGGCGATCGCTACCTTGAGGCAGCCAAGCAGACGGGAGGCAAGACCGGGAACATCTGCGCCGACAACTACGCCCCCGTGATGAACGACATAGGCGAGGTGTCGTTCCACCCGAAGGTTCAGTTCTTCCTGTCGCGCCTGGCCGATCCGACCACTGTCACCGTCAAGGTCAACGGGAAGGCATGTGCCGCGGGCTGGCACTACGATGCGCCGTCCAACGCGGTCATCTTCGATCTGGCCGGCGGGTGCATGCCCGGCCCTGGTGACAAGATCGTTATCGACTACGAGACCTTGTGTCTGACATCGTGAGTCAGTGAAGCCGGTACCAGTTGCCTACACCTATCCGCGGCCAATTGCCTCTGCGAAAGTTCGTCGGTCCAGGTTCCGACGTTGGCCCGCCCCTTGGTAAAAGCGACAGGGCAGGCGGCATTGGGACTTGTTCGAACATGAAAGAGGATTGATTCCGGTTCACCCCCCTGGGATAATCATCTCCAAATCATTGGCGGTGCAGGACGAACGACATTCCTGTCGAAATTTCGGCTGCTGGTCGCCACGATGTAATTCCGGATTGGGAACACTGGCATTGATAAGGGAGTCCATGATGACGATACGCATGTTCTTGGCGGGAAAGAAGCCGCTGGTGGCAATGTTTGGGTGCGTCATCCTGGCCGTTCTTGCCTCGGGATGTGCAGACGGCGGCACTATTCTGGGCACTGCGGTGTGCGACGACAAAATTGATTGCACGGCCGACAGCATGCTGGCAAGCGGCGTGTGCAACCATGTCCTCAAGGCTGGTTTCTGCCAGATTGATACCAAGTGCTGGCCGACCGATGCGGCAAATCCGGCCAGTGCCTGCGAGGTCTGCAACCCGACCGCGGACTCGTCCATCTGGTCCCCGGCGGTAGAGGGCTCGGAGTGCGACGACAAGACCGCGATGACGGTTGACGACGTGTGTGACGGGCAGGGGCGTTGTGAGGGGAAAGCAGTCCAGTGCCTTCTGGCATCCGACTGTAAGGACGTCCCTGAGTGCGCAAATGCGGAATGCACCGACAACGCATGCCGGATTGTCCTGAAGCCAGGCTTCTGCCGGATCGATGGGGTTTGCATTGCGTCGGACACGATGAAGCCGGGAACTGAGTGTCGCACGTGCATTCCAGCGTCCGCCGTGGACCTGTGGTCCATGCAGGCCGAGGGAACCGTCTGCGACGACAAAAACCCGAACACAACGCATGACCAGTGTAATCTGGCTGGTGTCTGCGCGGGTACGCTGGTCGCTTGTCTGAATGACGAAGGTTGTGATGACCAACTGGACTGCACTACGGATACTTGCAATCTGGGCGCCCATACTTGCGAGTACGTGATTGTTGCCGACAAATGCCTGATAGCTGGGGCATGCGTGGACGACGGGATGCTGGAGGGCACCACCGGAAATGCCTCCTGCCACAGGTGCGTTGGGGTTGCGCCAAACTCGTGGACCGACTTGCGTGTCAGCGAGGCTTGCGACGACGGGGTGGCGACAACGGTCTTCGACGTATGCGCCCAGGGTGGCACCTGCGCCGGGACTGAGGCGGGCTGCCTGAACGACGGTCCCTGTGGCGACGGGCTGGACTGTACGACGGATACCTGCAATCTGACGACCTATTCGTGCGAACACCAGATGGTTGATGACGCCTGCCTGATCGACGATGCGTGTGTGGAGGACGGGGCCCTGGAGTCTGTTTCAGGCAACGGTTCCTGCCGCAAGTGCGTGGCATCCGCACCTGATGCCTGGACGATCATGACGGATGGCGGACCTTGCGACGACGGGATGGCGACCACGGTTTTCGATGTTTGTGGTGAGGATGGCGTCTGCGCGGGCGAGGTGGCCGAGTGCCTGAACGACCTAGCTTGCGACGACAGCCTTGGCTGCACGACTGACACCTGCAACTTGTTGTCATTTACCTGTGTGAATACGTTGAACGACGGAAGCTGCCTGATTGATGGCGCATGCATCGAGGGTGGGGCGCTGCTTGCCGCGACCGGCGATTCCTCGTGCCGCGTTTGTGTTGCTTCCACACCTGATGCCTGGACGGTCCTGGTGGCAGGCGATGCGTGTGACGACGGCCAGCCGACGACGGTTTTCGATGCCTGTGGCACTGGAGGGGATTGTGCTGGCCAGGTGGCTGCGTGTCTGGACGACCCCGACTGCAATGACGGCAAGACATGCACCACTGACACGTGCAACCTGACGACGTACACCTGCGGGAGCCTGCTGAAGGCCGATGCATGCTGGATCGACGGCGTCTGCTATTCCGGAGGCGGGACACCGGTAAACAACACGTGCGTGGCTTGCGATGCCGCGTTGAGCCAGTCGTCGTGGACCATTCTCGACGAACCAAGGGACTGCGGGACCGCCGGCGTCTGTTCCGGCGGGATCTGCCATGACCCATGGCCGCCAGTCTTCCCCTGGGAATCTGGCAAGGAGTGCCTGCTGCCCGTGTGCAATGAATCCATGTCCCTGCCGTTCGACCATTCCGGGAACTGGACCGTCACGACCCGTACAACATCAACTACATGCAACGAATTGATCCAGACTGCCGATGCCCGCTTTGTAGTTGGGGCAGTCCACACCGGGAATCCACACCCGCTGGACTTCGTGGGGGGGTGCGACTATTCCGCTGGGACCCCGGAAGTCCAGATTGGTACGTTCGTCAGCAACGTGGAAATCACCTGTGCGGTCCAGGCCAGGCCATGGGACACCACCAGCGTCGAGACCGGCGTCGTGACCTTCCTGGACGACGGCACGGCGACTGGAGTGGCAACGGTGACCCTGTTCGACATTCCCGTCCTGGCTGGCCAGCCAGGAAACAAGTGCGTCATCGAGATGGAAATCCAGATGCACCGCATCCCGGACTGCACAAGCGACGGTCAATGCAGCGATGGCCTCGACTGTACGACCGACTCGTGCGAATTGCAGGCCGGCATCTGCCGCCATGTGCTGGCCCCCGACACCTGCGTTATCGACGGCGCTTGCGTGGCCGATGGAACGACGAAAAGCGCGACGGGCGACGGTTCCTGCCTCAGGTGTGTCGGTTCGGCACCCAGCCAGTACGGATGGATCTACCTGCAAAGCGGCGAGACCTGCAACGACGGGAACGCCGGCACGGTGTTCGACCATTGCGGATTCGGCGGCGTGTGCGCAGGAATCGTGCCGGAATGTCTGAACGATGCAGGGTGCGACGACAGCCTGTCCTGCACCACCGACACGTGCAGCCCCGACACGTTCACGTGCAGCCATGTACGCAAGCCGGCCACATGCTTCGTGGACGGGGTCTGCGCGATCGATGGCGCAGCCAGACCCGGAAACGCCTGCCAGGGCTGCGTGGTGGCCACCAGCACCAGCGCGTGGACCACAATCAACGAGTCGGGCGAATGCGGGACGGTTGGGGTTTGCTGGCAGGGAACCTGCACGGATCCCTGGCCGCCATCGACGCCATGGCATGACGGCAAGACATGCCAGCTGCCGGCATGCGACATTGGCAAGACGTTGCCGTTTGACAGTTCCGGTTACTGGACCGTCATAACCAGGACCATCGCAACCGACTGCAATGAGTTGGTCCAGACGGCAGACCCGCGCTTCCTGGTAGGAGACGTCCATAAGGGCAACCCTCACACGCTGAATTTCAGTGGCAGTTGCGACTATCAAGCAGGCGGGACCTCGGTTCAGATAGGGACTTTCGCAAGCAACGTCGAGGTCACCTGCGAGGTTACGGCACGTCCCTTGGACACCACCAGCGTCGAAACAAGCGTTGTGACGTTCGCGAATAATGGTACCGCGACCGGCAAGACGACAGTCGATCTGTACGACATCCCGGAGATTGCCAATCAGGCGGGTAACCACTGCACAATCTACATGGCTGTTCTGATGCAGCGCGTTCCGGAATGCGTCCAGAATTCCGATTGCAACGACGGCGTGATTTGCACCACCGATTCGTGCGACGTGCGCGGGGTTTGTGTCCATCAGCTGGACGCGAACACCTGCCTGATCAACGGCGTCTGCGTTGCAAACATGGCCCTCAAGGGCGCCACTGGCAACGACTCTTGCTACGTGTGCGTCGGCAGCGCACCCAGTCAGTATGGCTGGATCCAGATGGGCAGCGGGGAACCGTGCGACGACGGTTCGGCCCTTACCGTGGACGATCGCTGCCGCCTTGGCGGACGATGCGTTGGCACATGATTCCAGTCGCGGGTATCCTCGGTCAATGATGGAATCCAGACCAACTATTTTTCCAGTCGATGAAGGCGTCTTCGATTGCCCTGAAGTGGTCGTCGGTCACGCCTGCAATCCTGCGCGTTCCACCGGATGCACCGTCGTGGTGATGCCACGGGCAAGTCCGTATGCCGTTCATGTCGGGGGCGGCGCGTCGTCGTTGCGACAGGTTGCCGGCCTTGTTCCGGGACACTCGGTGGCTGTGGCCGATGCCTTCCTGGTGGCCGGTGGCAGCGCGTTCGGCCTGGATGCATCGGGCGGCGTGCTGGCTGGGCTGGAGGCTGCGGGCCGCGGGACCGCAGTCGGGCGCATGAGGGTTCCGGCAGTACCAGCCGTTGCGATTTTTGATTTGTACATTGGCGACCCGAAGGCCAGGCCGGATGTCGGTATGGGTGCACAGGCCCTTGCCAACGCTCTGCCCGGTCCGGTTGCGGAAGGTCGGGTCGGCGCCGGCTCGGCGGCCACGGTTGGCAAGATCCTGGGGATCGACCGCGCGTCGTGGGGTGGGGTTGGGGTAGCGACCGTCCGTTTGGCTGACGGTCTGGTGGTATCAGCGCTTGCGGTCGTCAACGCCTTTGGAAGCGTGGTGGATCCACGGACCGGCGCGTTCGTAGCCGGACCGCGAGACGGCCTGGGTGGCCTGGTTGACACAGAAGAAGCGATCCTGGCTGGGGCACTGTCTCGCTTTGTCTCGTCGCCCTCGAACACCACGATTGGTATCGTTGTCACAAACGGGACGCTGGACCGGGACAGGTGTTCGCGAGCCGCCTGGCTGGCGGCACAAGCCATGCCGATGTGCCTGCGTCCGGCCTGGACTGCCGTCGATGGAGACACGGTATTCCTGGCGGCGACCGGTCGCGTCGCTGCCGAGCCGCACGCTGTGGGCATCGCAGGAAGGGAGGCATTGGCGCGCGCAATCGTGCGCGCCGTGGTCATGGCCAACCCACCGGGCTGCGAGGGTCCTCTGGTACCACAAATCTAGCCGGGTTGTCGGAGGCGTGGCCCTTGCCGAATGCCGGATACACCTTCGTCGATCTGGTGCCGTCCGGGTGCGACGGCATTTGTGTCCTGGACTACTACGCCAGGCGCCACGTCAGGGCTGATCGCGACCAGTGGAGTCTGCGCATCGAGTCGGGGCGAGTGACCCGCGACGGTCGGGTGCTTGCCTGCCAGGACATGCTTCACACGGGTGACCGCCTTGAATACAGCCGTCCACCCTGGGACGAACCTGACGTGCCGATGGAGGCGCCGATCCTGCACGAGGACCCGGATGTGGTCGTCTTTCACAAACCGGCGGGCCTGCCGGTGAATCCGGGTTCGGGCTGTCAGGATCGTACCCTGCTGACACTTGCACGATCCAGATTCGGTCCCGAGATCAGATCCGTTCATCGCCTGGACACTGGAACATCGGGTGCCGTGGCGTTCGCCCGCTCGGCGGTCGCAGCCCGCCACCTGTGCGCCGCCTTTGCCGCGCGGCAGGTTCACAAAACCTATCTGGCCATCGTTGCCGGGCTGGGCCTCCCGGACAAACTGGTACTGGACCTGCCTATCGGGCTGGTGGCGTATCCTCCACTTGGGTTCGTTTCGGGGGTCTCCGTTGACGGTCGGCAGGCGTTTTCCGAGGTGGCTGTGCTGCGCCGGGATCCGGCTTCCGACCAATCGCTGGTCCAGGTGATCATCGCCACCGGCCGAAGCCAGCAGATCCGCGTGCATCTTGCGTGGGCCGGTTTCCCGTTGGCAGGCGATTCCCTGTACGGTCCGGGAGGGACCCGCCCGCCGGTCGCCGGCAAGCCGGTCCCCAAGCCGGGTGATGGCGGTTTCCTGCTGCACGCCTGGAAGCTGTCCCTGCCGCGAAGAACCAGTACGGATCGGATCGAGGTGGTCGCCGCGCCGCCGCAGGCCATGGAGCCGGTGCCTTGATCATTTCCAGAATCATTTCCGCTGCAACCGACAGGACCAGCGCCAGGGCGATCGGGGCGCGGTAGTTGGGAAACGCTGCCATCAAGATTCGTCCCCGGATATTCGAGCCGATCGAACGCGGATGTCATCACACAAGTTCCACGTACATAGGGCGGGCCCGGTCCTGGCATCTGTGTCTGCCGTCTGGTAAGGTGCCCGCGGTCTTTTTCTGGAGTTTCCACGTGAAGGCGATGCGATGGTGGCGGTTGGCGGTAGTGGCGTTGATGGTGGTCCAGGCGTGCTCTTCCACGGGCGGCGGGGCCGATAACGTAGTTACGGACGTGCCGGGCGATTCGGTCCAGGACGTTCCGAAGGATACGTTCGTTGATGTGTCGGAAGACATCCTTCCAGCAGACTTGCTTCAGTCAGACGTTGACGTGCCGGCGCCTGACGCAGTGGGCGACGACGTTTCCGGTGCCGATGTGCCTGTCACCATCGATGACGGCCCGGCCACGAAGCCGTTGCCAGGGAATCTTTCGGCAACCCTGCAGAACGTGCTGGACGAGTACCTGGCATTCAGCGGCGACCCGGGCATCAGCATCGCGGTGAGGATGGGCGATGGAGCTTCGTGGGCGGGTGTTTCGGGCGTGGCGGACTCGGCCACCAACGCCCCAATGACCACCGATACCGGCTTCAGGGTTGGCAGCAACACCAAGCCTTACATGGCGGCGCTGATCATGCTCCTGGTCGAGGAGGGAAAGGTCGATCTGGATGTGCCGTTGACGACGTACCTGCCCGAGTACCCGAACTGGTCGGCGGTCACTACGCGCATGCTGCTGGGGATGCAGAGCGGCCTTCCGGACTACATGTGGGTTGCTGAGTTCATGATTGCGTCGGTGTTCGATCCCGCCAGCTTGACCGGCCCCGACGTGCTGCTGTCGTACGTGAAGGACAAGCCGCTGACGTTCGTGCCAGGGGTGGGCTGCGAGTACAGCAACACCAACTACGTGGTTGTCGGGATGATCGCGCAGCGTGCCGGTGGCATGGCGCCAGAAGTCCAGTTGAAGGAACGCTTCTTTGATCGCCTGGGCCTGAAAAACACCTACCTTGACGTCACCGGGGTCGACAACCCAGGCTTGGCGCACGGTTATGTCGACGTCGGAATCGTCGGGCAGCAGTTCGGTCTGGGCGCGGACACCATCGGGATGATTCCGGCCGAATGGTTCCTGCACGACCTGTACATGGATGCCACCTACACGTTCCCGCCGATGTTCTCGTGGACTGCCGGGGCTCTGGTGACGACCCCGCTGGAGGCTTCGTCGTTCCTTCGTGAGATGATGCGCGGCCGTCTGATCTCCCCGGCATCGGTGCTGACAATGCAGACGACCCATTCCTGCCTGCTGCTGGGTTCTCAGGTCGAGTACGGTCTGGGCCTGTCTACCGGGGACACACCGCCATACGGTCGCGAATGGGGTCACGGCGGGATGAACTTCGGTTACGAGGCCAACACCATCTACTTCCCGGACAAGGACATCACCTTGTCGCATATGCACAATACCCTGCCCGAGCAGTCCTGGCCCTTCCAGGCGATGATGATCAAGCAGATGGACGTCCTCCCCGAGGCGCCGGTCTACCCGGCGTGTCTTCTGCCCGACGGCTTCTTCGACGCGACCGGGGATCACGTTGCGATCCGGTTCCGCGGTGCCATCGACGGCGGCGACTCGATCGTGAACCTGGTGGGGGTCATCGGCGGCAACAACACCCCGCTGTACGGTTTCGGGACGTCGGCCAAGCTTGTCGATGCCGCCGGCACGCCGCGTGTCGAGGTCACGTCCAACGCGCCTTCAGTCACGACAGGGGTGGACCGACGCCAGGTGGTTCTTGGCCTGGACGCGGTCGTGCTGGCCGGGAAGGACGGGCCGATCCAGCCCGGGCCTGGGGCGCTGACCCTTGCTGTTGTGGAATTGCAGATCGACCCCAAGGGCGTGGCGCCCACGACCGGATGCGTCGTGGCGGTACCTGACGCTGCCCGCACCCCGAAGGTGCACCTGTGCGGCGGCGAGTCCTTCCAGGCCGCATCGGGCGAGATGTTGAAGCTGTTCGCCGACGTGCCCGTGACCAACGACTCTGCCGCCATTGATGCCTACGTAGCGCAATCAGGGAAAGCCCGTTGCTTCTAGGAATGATGCGGCAATAGCGACCGGCGCCGTGTCGCCGGTTTGCCGGAAGGAACTCGAATTCAGGGAGCCATCGTGACCAGGGAACTCATCGAGTCCAGGGGAGAGGAGCTTGCAAACGCCTTGCTTCACGGGTTGGGCACCTTGTTGGCTGTGGCCGGCCTGGTCGTTCTGGTGACATTCTCGGTCCTGCGTGGGGATGCCTGGCACGTTGTTTCGACGGCGATTTTCGGCACCAGCCTGGTGCTGCAGTATCTGGCATCGACCCTTTACCACGCCTTTCCGTGGCCGGGGGTAAAGCGGGTCTTCAAGATCCTGGACCACGCAGCCATCTATGTGCTGATCGCGGGGACATACACGCCGATCGCCCTGGTCACTTTGCGGGGGCCGTGGGGCTGGACCATTTTCGGGCTGGTCTGGGGGCTAGCCCTTGCCGGCATCACGGTGCAGGCTGTTTTCCCCGGCCGAATGCGCGGGTTGATGACCGGGCTTTACGTGGCCATGGGCTGGATCGTTGTTGCGGCATTCCCGCCGCTGCTGTCCGCGCTGGACCCGGGCGGCGTCGCCTGGATGGTGGCCGGGGGACTCGTCTATACCGCCGGGGTCTTCTTCTACTACCGCAAGCGTTTCAGGTTCAGCCATGCCGTCTGGCACGTCTTTGTCCTGGGCGGATCCGCCTGCCATTTCTTCGCGGTGCTGTTCTACGTCGTTCCGGCGTCGTCCTGACGGTGCACAAGCGGCTGGGCTCCGGGTGTTTGACTGAAAAAACAGAATCCCGTAGCCTGAAAAAAGTCGTTCAGTCATCAGTGCAAATTGCGGCCTGTCGTGGAGGTCGAAACGATGTCTCCCGTCTTCGAGCCCGAGCGCAAGAACCCGTACGAGAAGACGGACCAATCGGACCAGGAAGCCGAGCCGGCCGCACCGCAGGCCGGAATGCGTCAGCGGTTGAAGGGTCTGGGTTACGAGGAGGGGCGTGCCCTGCTGAGCCCGGACGGCAGTGGTGGGGCGGATCCGTCCGGTATCGGCAGCGAGCCGGCCAAGGCTGCAACGCCTGCAATCGAGGCCACTCCGGGTGAACCGGAGGGGCTGGGCGTTGCAGAAAAGAGCGACGCGTTCGGCCCTGGTCCTGCCGCTGCCCTGGATTCTGGCGGCGTTGCGATGACCGACCCTGGCGGCGTGTCCACGATTCCGCCCGAGTCGCGCCGGATGGTGCGCTTTGGTTCGACTGGCAAGGAGGTCGTCTACGCCCAGGATCGGCTGAATGCCCACGGATCGGACCCGGATCTCGCGACCGACGGCATCTTCGGGCCATTGACCCGCAAGGCGTGCCTGGACTTCCAGAAGTCTCACGCACTTTCGGCTGACGCGGTCATCGGGCCGAAGTCCTGGGCGTCGCTTGACGGGCCACCACAGGTAGGCACGACGGCGGGCGGTGGAACCAGCGGAGGTTCGGGCGGTCCCGGTGGCACGATGCAGTACGACAACACGGCCTATCCGATCGCGGCCCCTCCGGTCGGCACCAAGCGTGATGTTCCGATCGGGGACATCAATACCCACCAGAAGGCCAACCCGCCAGACCTGGGTCCGACCATAAAGGTCGAGGATGCCGTTACTGGAACCATCACCACGAACAGCGACCTCGAGGTTCACCTGTATTGGGTGATCGCCCAGTTGGGAATGCGGGCCCGGTGGGGCAGCGAAGTGGACCTGGTCGTCCAGGTTGGATTCCCGCCGAAGGGCAGTACGGTTGGTGTCCAGGGGCGTGTGCAGTTGCGCATTGACGGTGCGGGAAATGCCACCGCGTCCTTCCTGGGGGGCGGGCCCGCAGTGGTTGCCGCGACCTACTCCGACCCGGCAGTGGCCATCACGGCCATGAAGAACACCTGGCACCTGAAGGACATCGTGGCTGGCGACAAGCCATTTTCGGTGGATGATCTGAACAAGGTCAACGCGGCGTTCCAGCGGCTGTCCTCGGGCGAGGCGGCGGCATTGAACGGCATCGTGTTAAAGCGCGTGACGGCCATTGTGGAAAAGGGCAAGCCTGCGGCCGGGCTGTATTCGAACAGCAACCAATTGTCTGCAGACGGCAAGACCGCAACCAGCGAGGCGGTCATCAGCCTGGCGGATTCGGCCTTTGCACACGACCTGGTCAACTTCATCGGAGGCAAGGGGGACGCGGCGCCGATATCGTTCCAGTTGATCCTCCACGAGGTGGGGCATGCGGTCGAGTCGGCTGAAAGGTACAAGGCCCGAGCTGCCGAGTACGAGGCGGCCGCCGATGTGAACCGGAAGGTGGCGGTCTACAACACGGAAAACACCGCGGCCGAAGGGGCGCGCAACGACGTGAACACCGCGCTGAACGCCGTGGTACCGACAGTCAACGGCTACAAGGGCAAGGTTGCCCAGGAGGCGGCCCCCTACGTGAACTCCATGTCGCCAGCATCGGGCAGGACGGGCGACTACTCCAGAACTAAGACCTCGGATGACAATGCCGCGGCCGAGGCTGCTGCGACCAAGGCCATCCAGGACCGGGATACGCAGAAGGCGGCACTGGCGGCGAAGTCGGCGGCTCATCCTGCGCTGACCGACCTGAAGGATCTGTCGTCCAAGCAGGACGCGCTTTTTGCGCAATCCAAGAAGCGGGCTGCGGCGCTGAAGGACTGGGACGATGCGAAGGCTGTCGACAAGACAGCCAAGGGCGCGGTCAAGGCGACCGAGGACGGAACCTCGACAAAGCGACTGAAGCGCTTCAAGGATTTCGTGACGACCGAGAACATCAAGGAACTTACCGAATATGCAAAGACGGACACGGCCGAATACTATGCCGAGGCGTTCTCGCTGTACCGGGCTGACCCCGACTACATGCAGACCGCGGCGCCCAAGCTGAAGGCCTGGTTCGACAAGGGAGAACACCTGAAATGAGGCGGAGCGAAGGGTTCGCCGAGGGCCGTCGATGGTGCTGGAAGCCGGGATCCAACAACCGGACTCCCGGATGGGTACGACGGCTGGCTGCAGGACTGGTCCTGTCGGCGGGCTTCGCGGCGTGTGCATCGGCGCCTGAGGTGCGCGGGAAAGGAGTGGCCGTGGAAACGATCTCGCAGAGACCGGCACCATACGGGTTATACACGATCATTCGGCCAGCCGGTTCGGATCCGTGTCCCGCAGAATACGACGGGTTCGCGCTGCGATTCGAGGCCGCGAAGGGTGCCTACGATAACGAAAACTACGAGGAATCGGCCCGCGGATTCATTTCGGCCGCGACCCTGCTGCCGATTGCCGCCGGCCCGCACGCTTCGACGCTGGCGGCCGATCGTTCGTCGGCCTACCGAAATGCTGCCCTGGCGTGGCTGATGGCCGGTGTCCCTGGCGAGGCTCGTCGAGTGCTGGAGCCCATTGCCGCGAGGGATGTCGAGTGTGCTGCCGTCATCGCAGAAGTGTTGAAGTCTTTGCCCGGGCGATAGGTGGCGCGTACTGATTGGGGCGTTGTCGGAAAGGCCCAACACGATCCAAGGTGCCGGTTCAGCCCGGCTTGACGTCGATTGCAGAGGCTTCGATGGGTGTGTCGGCCTGATAACCGGCCTTGTTCCAGGGATTGCCCTGATACTTCAGATAGAACTCGGTCACCTTTTCGCGGGCCCAGGGGGTTTTTCGCAGAAAACCCAGGCTGGATTTGATGCTGGGGTCAACCTGGAAGCATCGGATCTTTATGAACCCGGCCAGCCGTTCCCAGCCGTGGTGATCGACCAGTCTGGTCAGCATCATTTCAAGGGTGATTCCGTGCAGCGGGTTCCTGGGTTGCTTGTTTTCCATGGTTCGACGAAATCGTCGCGTTGCCTCCGGTAATCAAACGGCCCTACCGCATCGTGATTGGCGATCGAGAACTGCCGAAATCGCAGGCGCGAGGCTCGGGCCGATGCGGCTCCATGAAAGGTCCCAGGGAGGTCGGAGGGTGCGGTTCAAGCGTGACCGGCCCGCGCGTTCCGTCGTCCAGAAGCGCCCGGTATCCGGTGGCATAAGACACGACCCGCTTCACGTAGGCGGACGTCGCCTGGTAGGGCAACGCCTCGACGAACAGGTCGGTCGAAAGGTGTCCAAGGGTCTTCAGGAATCTGCGTGCGGCCGCGGGACCGGCATGGTAACCGGCAAGGATCAGTGGCAGATGACCGCGAAAGTGCCTGGAAAGCTCGTTGAGGTAGGTGGTGCCCAGGCGAACGTTGTTCGAGGGGCGCCACAGCCCGCCGGCAAGATGCCGGTCGCGCAGCACAAGGGTCGCGACGCGCTGAGCAGTCGATGGCATCACCTGCATCAGGCCAATGGCACCCTTGGGCGAGCGCGCTTTCGGGTGAAAGCCGCTTTCGACCCTGATCACCCCGAAGACCAGGGCCGGGTCCATGTCGGTTTCCGCCACGGCCGCCATCACCTCGTCAAGGAACTGGCGTGGATACGCTGCGTCTACAAGCGACTCGTCACCTTCACCACGCGGACCTCTGAGGTAGTCCCGCGAGCGCGCCCGTCCCTCGCCGGTGGACGGATCCGCCAGCAGCAGCGCCAGGATTCGTGACGAAGCCTCGTCCAGAATCCCGGCTGCCGCACGAGCGGACATTTCGGCCCGGGCCTCGTCCCTGTAGCCCAGGCGCCACAGCCAAGCCGGCCCCTGTGCGGTGGCACAGGAAGGATCCCTGTACGGAGGAGTCCGAGTCACTTCGCCCAGTTCCGCAAGGCGCGACCTGGCAAGCATCCCGTACCAGGTGTGCGGATCGTTTCTGGCGACACGCCGCAGATCAGCCAACCCTTCGACGGCGTGTCCTGACGACTGCAGGAGGATCCCACGGAAATACATGACCTTCTCGGCCGCCCCGTAGGGAAGTCCAGTCCCGCGCCCAAGGCGCCGGGCCGCTGCATCCAGTGCAATCAGCGCCTCGGCCGTATTTCCTGCCAGCATCCACGCCAGGGCGATTTCCCACTGAAGAGCAGCCTCGGACACTGTTGGTGGATCGATTGCGCCCAACTGGTCCAGAACTGCCACGGCCTTCCCTGGCTGACCTGTACGGGCCGCGCACCTGGCTGCCGAGATCGCCGCATCGGCAGCCATCGGACCTCCGGGGTCGCGCTGTAGGGTTGCCATGAACCGCATGCCGGCGCCTTGATCGTCGCCGGTATTTACCAGGGTATCTCCAGACTCGTAGACCGCCACGGCCCCGAGGGTGACGTCCACGGCGAGTGTTCCAGCGCGTTCGAGCGCGGCCAGTGTGGCGTCGCGATTCCGGGGATCCGCCTGAAGAACCATTCCCTGGCACAGGTCGTGCAGCCCAGGGTCCAGCGCATCCGCAGCCTTCCGGTGCGTCCTGGTCCATCCGGCCAGACGAAGAACATCTCGCGAGTCGCCCTTCAGCAGGGTTCGAAGGTGCCCGTCGAGGATTGAAGGTGACGAACCCAGTTGGGTGCGTTGGCGCGTCATGTCCGGAAGATAGCTGGCAGACGCTTTCAACCAGGCGGATCGTGACAGCCGCATCGCACCATCGACATCACCTGCCGCGGCCAAGGCGCGTATCATCGCAAGGACGGCATCGTTTCGTTGATCGGCAGGCAGGTCATCCCGCAGCAGGTCGGCAAGTACGACGTGGGCGGCACCCGAACGGCCCTCGCGAACCAGCGCTTCGGACAGGGCCAGTCGCGCCCGGGCCCAGTGTCTGGAAGCGGGAGATATCCTTGCGAAGGCATCCCGCGCCTGTGCCAGATTTCCGGCATCCAGGTACAGGCGTCCTTCGCGAAACCGCGCGTCGTCATCAAGAGGCGAACCTGAAACGGCCGAAAGGCGATCGATGGCTTCGTCAAGGCGACCGGCCTCCGAAAGCCACCGTCCAGCCAACCAGTCTGTGACATCACCGCGACGGCCGCCCGTAGAATCCCGCCACAATTCCAGCAGGGCCAGCGACTCGTCTATGCGGCCCGACTGGAAGGCAGAGCGGGCCTTTGCGAACTCCAGATTGGCGCGGTACAGCGGTGTCGGGTCGATCGCGTCGCACGGGGCAGCCAGTACGGCACAGGGGGCCGCAACCATCAGCAATGTGATGGCGGCAAGGAACCATTGGGATCCTTCGTGTGTAACCGGACTTCGCAAACGGCTTTCTCCCGGCCCGATGGGAAGAAGTCGGTCATCCTCACGCCGATCGGCAGGCGCCCGGCGGGGGTGGTAGTATATGCAGTCCTGGGAATTGAATCAAATCCGGGGGTAAGCGTGACCCTGATCGAGACGGTAGCCCTGATGGCTGGCCAGAACCCTGGCGTGACACTGCTGGTGTTGGCCTGCGCATCGCTGATTGAATATGTATTCCCGCCCTTTCCGGGCGACGTCATTACCCTGGCCGGGATTGTCCTGGTGCAAGAATCAGGTCTTTCCCTGCCTGGCGCTTTCCTGGCCATCCTTGTCGGCAGCATGGCCGGGGCCGCGATCGATTTCAGGCTGGGAGTGTTGCTGGCCCGCTGGCGCAGCAGGGATTCGATGGACGAGGGACTGGGCAGCAGACTGGCCCGTTCCTCGATGGCAATCAGGATCCTTGACGGCTGCGACAGGGCTTCTCATGCATTCGCCCGCCTGGGGGAAGCTGCCATCGTTTTCAACCGGTTCCTGCCGGGCATAAGGGCGTTCCTTTTTGTTGCAGCGGGCATGGGCGGCATGCGCTTTGCCAGAGTTATGCTGTTCGCCACGCTCTCGGCAATTCTCTGGAACGGGCTGCTGCTGATCGCCGCCATGCTGCTGGGTGCAAACCTGGAACGTCTGGAGTACCTGGCAAGTGCCTGGGGATTCGGAGGGTGGCTGCTGGTGGGCGCAGTGGCTGTCGTGTTTTTAGTGCGGTGGGCTATTCGTCGCCGCCGTCGGATGCCATGACAATGACCGGCCGGTCCGGAATCGCGGGCCGAGCCTTTCGGTAGGCAGGTTTCTGCCATCGTCCCGGACCTACACTCCCTGGTCCAGGTACGTCCGCAGTCTTTCCCCCAGTCGCCGGTACTGCCCCTCGTCGTTGTAGATCTGCGCCGACACCCGGACCAGGCGCTTGGGCGCTCGCGGCCATGGGATAATCGGGACCTCGATGCGTTCTTGTTCCTCCAGCGCCGCCTGCATGGGGTCCAGCGCATGCGGACCTACCGGCGCGGCACCTTTCGGCCGATCGGGAAGCGGTACTGCGGCCAGGGATCCGATCATTGAGTCCGGGCAGGGCGGCGGTACTCCGAGCGCCTCGCACAGGATGTCTCTCGCCTTCAGCGCCAGGACCTGGTTTCGCCGCATCACCGCCGGCCAGCCGCCCTCCAGCATTGCACCCATGCACTTGATTGCATCTGGAACGCACAAAGACGCCGTCGGATCGCCCGTGCCCGTCCAGTCGAACTCCAGTCGGAACCGCGACCGATCGGTTCGCGTCGAGTTCGCCCCGTGGCTGATCACCAGCGGCCGCACGGCCTTTCGACGGTCCTCCCGCACCCACAGGAACCCCACGCCCTTCGGTGCGCACAGCCACTTGTGACAGTTGCCCGTGTAGTACGCTGCCCCCAACCCGACCAGGTCCAGCGGCACCATCCCAGGGGCGTGGGCACCATCCACCAGCACATCGACTTTGCGCCCTTGCAGTTCGGCCACGATCGCATCGATGGGCAGCACCAGTCCTGTTGGGCTGGTAACGTGGTCGACCAGCGCCAGGCGCGTCCCTGGAACCATCGCACCGAGAATGGCGTCAACTGCCTCCTGGGGATCGACCAGAGGGAAGGGTACCGCGGCCACCACGACCCTTGCTCCTGCCGCCCGCGCAACCTGGTCCAAAGCATTGCGGCACGCGTTGTAGGCGTGGTTGGTCACCAGCAAGGCTTCGCCCGGCCGGAGGTCCAGCGACCGTAGTACCGTGTTTACTCCGACAGTCGCATTGGGGACAAAGGCCAGCCCTTCGGGGTCGGCACCCACGAACGTCGAGAGGGCTATTCTTGCCGTGTCCAGCATTGCCTCGTAGTCGTTGTCCAGGAACCGCACCGGCTGGCGCTCCATTTTTTCCCGCAGCGCCACCTGCGCTTGCTGAATCGATCGCGGGCAAGCCCCGAACGAACCGTGGTTAAGGAAATCCCAGGAGGGATCCAGCGTGAACAGGCCCCGCACCAGCGACACGTCAACATCCATGTCCGGACCCCCTCGCTTCCTGGCGGCCAAGCCTATCAATGCATCTTCCGGGCGGCAATCGGCATCCGCAGGGTTGGCAGGTCCGAGGCGAGAATTCGGCTTTGAAACGTGGGTCTGGTTCAGTGGAGGATCAGGAATCCTAGACGTAGCGACGGTACACCGGCTGGTATTGCGCTGCCGTCATGTGAGCAACGAGGTCGTCCGGCCTTGGCTCGGTCGCCAGGCCGAGTCTGTAGGCCACTTCCGCGGTGGCGGCGGCGATATGGGCCGACACTTCCCGGATCCTGGTCAGCGGTGGAAACAGGCACCCCTGGGCCAGATCCGCCTGGGTGGCCATATCGGCCAGCGTCCGCGCCGACTCGAAGAACATCTCGTCCGGCACCCGTGTGGCGCCGCACACTGTCACGCCCAGTCCGACGCCCGGGAAAACATAGGCGTTGTTCGCCTGTCCCGGTACGAAGGTCCTGCCCTCGTAGGTGCAGGCCGGGAACGGCGAGCCGCTGGCGAAGATCGCTCTTCCTTCAGACCAGGAGTACGCCTCTTCCGCCGAGCACTCGGCCTTCGATGTCGGGTTCGACAGCGCAAAGACCACCGGCCGCTGGTTGATCCTCGCCATCTCCTCGATGATCTCCCGCGTGAACTGCTTCGGCATCCCCGACACCCCGATCAGCGCCGTCGGCTTGATTGCCTGGACTGCCGACAGCAGGTCGGTCAACGGTGCGTGAATGTGCGCGAAAGGCTTCTTGTGGTCCGCGAGGTCGGTCCGCGAGCTCTCGACCAGTGCTTTTGAGTCCATGAACCAGCAGCGGGCGGCCGCATCGGCCTTCGACATTCCTTCCGCCATCATCGCGCTGACAAACAGGTTCCCTATTCCTATGGCGGCCTCGCCCGACCCGTGGAAAAGGATTGTCTGATCGACCAGCTTCTGCCCGGTGATTTTCAGCGACGAGTAGATCCCGGCCAGAGCCACGCCAGCCGTGCCCTGTATGTCGTCGTTGAACGTGCAGATCTGGTCCCGGTACCTCTCCAGCAGCCGGAAGGCGTTGTGGTTTGCAAAGTCCTCGAACTGCAGCAGCGCCCTAGGGAAGACCTCGGTCACCGCCTGGATGAACTCGTCCACGAACTCGTCGTACTCGGTTCCGGTGATGCGGCGTTCCCGGATCCCGAGGTACAGCGGGTCGCTAAGGAACTCCTCGCGGTTCGTGCCCACGTCCAGCGTGACCGGCAGCGTGTGTTCGGGACGTATCCCAGCGCACCCGGTGTAGAGGGCCAGTTTTCCCACCGGGATCCCCATCCCGTTGGCGCCCTGATCCCCCAGTCCCAGTATCCGCTCGCCGTCCGTCACGACGATGACCCTGACGTCCTTCTGGGGCCACCGCTGAAGGATCTCCAGGATCCTGCCCCGCCGTTTCTTCGAGACGAACATCCCCCGCGGTCTTCGGTAGATGTTGCCGTACTCCTGGCAAGCCTTGCCGACCACCGGCGTGTAGATGATCGGCATGATCTCCTCGATGTGGTCCAGGACCACCCGGTAGAACAACGTCTCGTTCCGGTCCTGCAGGTCCCGCAGCTGGATGAACCGGTTCAGAATGTCGCCGGACTTGCGGTAGGTTTCCATCACGCGGGCCACCTGCTGATCGATCGTGGTCACGTGGGGGGGGAGCAGCCCATGAAGTCCGTAAGCCTCGCGTTCGTCCTCGGTGAAGCTGGTGCCCTTGTTCAGCAGCGGATCACGCAGCAGGTCGATCCCGCGGCTGGCTGGCCGGAACAAAGTCTCCGGACGCTCGTTCATGGGGTTGCTACGGGTGGTCACCAGGTCCTCCTTCTACACAATGAGACTTAAAGCAAGACCTTGGACCTTCTCATACCATCGGAATTCCCGCGACGATCGGTGGCAAAATCCCGCTATACAACAGGGGCAAAACGTGCAAATGCGTCGGGATGCTGGGGCCGCGAGGTCGCTGACCGGGCACGCGCAGAAAGGGCGGTGTAGGAGGGTGCAGTGGCGGAACGCGGGAAGGATAATCGGCAACAATTCAATCGATATGGCGGATTCGTGCCTTCCCTGGAGTTGATACCACGTGGCCCATTCCTGAGGGCAGTTTGACAGGGAGAATGTTGAACGATAACTTGCTTCGTTGTCATCGCGAGGGCGGGAGGGGTGAAGCCGGCGTGGAGCCTCGATAAACTTGGCGATTGCCTCGCGATTGGAGACCTCCCGCACCTGGCCATCAACACCACCATTCGCTGTCAACATCGCTGCGAGTACTGCTTTGAAGGGGACCGAACTGGCTACCGTGACATGCCGGTTGACCTGGTGCACGAGATGCTCAGGTCGGTGGTGGGTCGTCATGCTGCCGTCGTCTTCATGGGCGCCGAGCCGACTTTGAATCCCGACCTCATCGACCTTACCCGCTTTGCCTGTTCTCTGGGTCTGCCGGTCACATACTCCACGAACGGAATCCGTTTCCAGGACATCGGATTCCTGCGTGCCTGCCTTGACGCCGGGTTGAGCAACCTTGAGATATCGTTCCCGTATCCGGACGAAGAAACCTACGCGCGCATCACGCGTCGTCCACCCTCGGGCTTCCGTCGGCTGTTGGCGGCCGTCGAGAATATCGAGCGAGTCAACCGCGAGTTCGAGAAATCCGGGCATTTTCTTCTGGGGATCAATATCAACTGCGTCGTCAGCGCGTTGAACGTGGACCGACTTGACGAGGTGATCGCCCTTCTGCATGAACGACTCGCGGTGACGCCCTTCCTTCTGACGTTCAAGCGCGTCAATCTGCGGCACATGTCCCCGGACCTTGCCCGGCCCTATTGGGCGCCACTGGCGCGCTTCCGGAAGGCGTTTATGGCGATGCCGGTGGATATGGAGAGTGCTTTCGGAGCTGCCGCCGTGGTGTTTCGCGACTTTCCGCTGTGCGCCATTCCAGGCCGGGAAGAGCGCGCTGTGGATGTCACGACTGTGCTGCGCGGTGTCCAGATCGAACACAACTTCGGTGAGCAGTCGAAGATCGATAACATGTTCCCCCAGAGGAACAATCGCGTTGAACACCCCTGCTCGTGGTGGTGCGCCGTCTGCACGCTGGGCCCGATCTGCCTGTTCAGAGGCCATTTCCTGACCGGTGATTTCGGACCTGACGCCTGCCCGGTTCCGTTCTGCGAACCGGTTCCGGAAAGGCTGCATGCGCGCATGGAGGCGGCCGATGCGATGGTTGGGAACGCACCATCGGTCGACTCGATCGTTGCGGATGCATTCACCCCATCGAAACTGGCTATTTCCGTTCTGCGGGAGTTGATTGGCGTCGCCGAGGAAGCCGCCGATTCGGCGCCAGGCGGCTTCCGGTGGGAGCCTCTTTCTGAAACCGGCCTGGTGGAGCTGGGGCCGGCAGGGTCTCGATTCAGGGTCCGGGTAGGCGGCAGCACCTACGGTCTGGCTCGTTGGTGGGCGGTTCGTGACGATGGACTTGTCGGAGTGCGTGCAACCGAATCTGCTGACCCTGTTGATCCGGATGAACTAGAGGCATTCCTGCGCTGGATTCTGGCCCTCGGCGGCAGCCATGGTACGGTTGATGATCCATGGTTTCAGGCTGGGCAGTTCATGACCCGAGCCCTTACGACTGCGGATCCTGCCCTGAATGAGAAGCGTGCATCAGTCTGGTTCCGAACCAGGTCGTCGCCGTCAACGCGACCCTGGATGGAGATCCATACAGAAGGTCTGGCACGACCCGAAACCACAGGGTTTCGCATTGTTCCACTGGACGACGAAGGTGGCAGCGGTTTTCTTTGTGGTCAGGTCCGTCTGATACCTCCAGCAGATGCCTTGTTGACCGAAGCAGGACGCCGCCAGTTGGAGCGTGTGTTTCACTCGGTCCAGGCCTTGCAGATGGAAGGCCGGCTTCCGGCGGAATGGCACGTGTCGAATGACTTTCATCAAGAGGCCTGGCGGCGCTTCAAAGGGCGCTTGATGTCGTTGGGTGATTCGGCCGTGGCACTGACCGGCGGGGAAGTCCGTCCAGATCGGATCGTTCTCACGTTCAGGAGTTCCGATGGCGCATCCGTGCGTGCGTGCCTGAAGAAGGGCGATTCCGGTCGTATGGCGTGGTCGCGGGATCTTGAGGCAGGGTGACCTGGTAGCATCTCGAGATCTTGACGCTCCTACTCCGATGGATCTTGTGACATCTCAAATCCATGGCGCCACCGAAACCTTGTATCGGCACGACGTCCGGGCTTGCTCCAGCACCACCTGGATTAGACGATTCCATTCCTTGTCCTCGGTTTCTCCAGCAATGGACTCGACTTTTCTCATGACGCGATACAACGCTGCAACCACGACGTGGAATTCATGATCAATCTTGCAGGGCTGATGGGTCAACGCGAGGTGCCTTCCTCGAATGTAGGCAATCATGCCTTCCTGGGCGGGACCAATCTCGAACCGGTATCGGTTCTCTCCTCCTTCTTCTTCGATGTCGATCACTACGCCATTCCGAGCCGTGATTTCCGGCGGCAAGTCGCTAGGAGGCGGGGTGGTCGTCTGCCCGGTTGTGAGAACGAATCCGGTCGAGACTGGTTCCAGCACGGGCAGCGGCGGAATCTTCAGGTGTTCGATCGCGACCAGTTCCTGCGCCGTCATCGGTTCGAGCTGATCGAGGATTCTTTGAACCACGTGCTCCCGATAGGTAGGCGGAATCAGATCCTTTGCGGGGGAATACCATCGTTCCATCCAGGACATGTCGGGTCCAAGGCGTGCCTGGGCCTGCATCCGCTGTACGAAGGGATGGTCGCATCGAATCTTCTGGAAGATGTAGAACCAGATGTCGTGCCAATCGGGGAACGGGCGCGCGAAGATGGCCGCCAAGTGGGGTTGTGACAGGAACTGCTCGAAAAGGGTCGACGGCACTTCGCGATCTTCCACAACATGGGACAACAGTACCTTCCGGAAGCACTTGTCACAGGCATAGCAATAGCGCTCACTGGCTTCGTCAGGCACCGGGCGATAGCATGAATACGTCCTGCCGCGCAGGGGACTCCTGGCAACGAGGCGCGCCGTTCCGACCTCGGTTAATCCCATGACGCAACCACCGGGCCGCAAGCCAAGAGTTTTCAGCCCGTACAGCGTCTGGAATAGACCCGTAACCTGCTGATGTTTATCGCGACGGTCCATGCCAACCTGGTTCGCAGAGAACTTCCATGAGGTCGAATCTGCGTGGTAACCGGGAAAGGCAAACGCGTTCAGGACGTCACCGGTTTCGACCACTGACATCTGGTAGGTGTCGGCAAGATACAGCGCCGGAAGCAATGCGATGTTCGAGTGCCAGGTCGGGTAGGGGCGCGTCAATGCCTCGTGGTCATCCCTGAATACGACGACCTTCCGGCCCAGTGCGGCGGTGTCAGCGCATATTCCCAGCAGATCAACCTGCTCGGGCGATGTTCCGGGAATGCCAGTCAACGGAATGCCTGCCCGCGGGATCCTGGCTAGCGCCATGTGAACCATGTCCGGCGGCAGTACCAGGCTGGCGCACGCCGAGTCCATTCCCCCAGAGTACAAAAGGCCGGCTTGATCCTTGGAGGCTGGCCTCCGAGGCGCCAACTTCCGATCCACAACGGGAATCTCAACGCCAATCTGTCGGCGCATCGAGTTCGAAAAGGAACTGGAAACACCGAAAGGCAGAACGAGACGATGTCCTATGTAGGGGCGTAACACCGACCAGATGGCGGCGGCATGTAGATCCGGGTGTGGCTGAATGGCGTTATCGGGAAGTTCGACCCGATATGCCAGTTCTACCAGTTCCACCATCGGATTCGGGCGATCACCGAATTCCACGCGTCCGACGATCGTGTCGTCCGGTTCCGGAACGATCTCATAGCAGAAACCGTGTGAATTCCTGGCGACTTCGACTCGCATCTTCCCTCTATAGTGAAAGCGCGTCCGCCTTGCTCGAAACGAGTGTGTACTCGGAGCAATGCACTCGTCAAGCATCGCACCCACTTGCCGTGCTGACGCTTTGGGATGTTCAAATAATCGCCGGAGCCCGACCCTTGCATGTGCGAACGAAAAACCGCGCCGTTTATTTCCTTCCGATCACCTGGGCCATGCGTTGCTTACGTTGTTCTCGGATTCGAAGATGCTCGCGCCAGCGGAGGCCGCCGATTTCATCATAGGTGTTGCCGCGTCGGCGCAGGCCGAATTTCAGTGGCATTTCGTACATGGGAGAACCCTGATTGTAGTTGAAGCCCTGGTTGTTGAAACCGTCGACGAAGGGGAGAATGGATTCGACATACCGGCATTCCTCGTCGAATTCTTCCTCGGTTTCGGTAGGCATGCCAACGATCAGGTTTACGACGTTCCGGATGCCGGCCTCGTGCGATACCTGAAGGGTCTCACGAACGCGATCGAGGTTGCACCCCTTCTGAACATAGCGAGCCATGCGTCGGCTGCAGGTGTCTACGCCCCAGGTCAACTCGACGCATCCGACCCGGGCCATTCGCTCGATGTCCTCTTTCGTGATGCCCGAGGCCCTCGCACAATCGCACCAGCGAATGCCGAGATCGGCGCGCTCCATCGCGTCCAGCCAAGCGCGCATCGGCCCAGGAGCCGTGTTGATCATGTTGTTCAGGAACAGAAAATCGCGAACACCGTGCCGGTCGCGCATCTGCCGCAGATCCTCCACGACCCGTTTCGGGGAGCGGACGCGTGGTTTCTGCCCGGATCGGTTCGTGCAAAAGGCACAATGAAACGTGCACCCCAGGAAGAAAAGGAAGGGCAGGAACGGACGTCGTAAGGCATCGCTGGCGACAGGATACTGCATGAGGTCAAGGCCCGAGAAGTCGGGGGTCGGCAATTCGTCGAGGTCGGCGATGACGTCTGGATTCGAGGACCGGTCCAGGGGCCATGAGGGAAGCCAGAGGCCAGGTACCGTATCGATACTGGCCTGGCCGCGGAGGCACTGGAGCAGCCGTAACAAGGCCAGTTCGCCCTCTCCAAACACGACAAAATCTACGGCTTTGGAAGCCCGGAACAGATCACGCTCGATCTTGGAGGCCCCAGACCCGCCAATTACCACGGTTGGTGCGATCCCAGAATCCTTTACAAACCGCGACAGTGCGTCGACTACCGGCCACATCCGCGGGTCTTCGATCGAAAAACCTGCCAGCTCAAACGGCTGGGTCCCTGCGCTCGAGGCGATGCGAGCCTTCAAGCCCGGGACATCAACAAGGGACGGGTCGGTTCGGGAAGGTGGCCGGAAACAAGGAGCAAGGTCGAGAGCCGTTGTTTCCGCCCCGATCTGCGCGGCCATCGCCGACAGGCGTGCCAGGGCATAAGGCGGCGCCAACATGTTGCCTTCGTCCGCCGTGGCCATTGGCAATCGGGTGAGCAGCAAGCGGAAAGGAGTGTCCAGTGGAACCAGGAATGGAAGCATCGATTCCCGGTCGGCCTCGAACCCGGATTCGAACCCCTGCTGGACGAGCTTGAATCGTGACCAGAACGATCCGGAGCTCTTCTCCTCCTGTGCCTGCCGACGGGTGCCTATCTGTCGCACGGTTACAGTGTTCTGGTGCAGGTACTCGTCCACGCGTTCGAGTGCCGTGTCCAGAACGTTTGCCAGTGTGTCGATACCCTCGTACAAGGGAAGGCCGCGTTCAATGAAGTTGCTGAAATAGGCTAGCATTCCGCCTGGAAAAGGGAGCGTGGCAAACGTTTCGACACGCCGTTTTCCGTCCAGCACGATCTCGAGTTGCTCGCCTGCATCGGACGTCTGCCACTTCATTTGCCACTGGGGTCCGGTCAGAGTCAAGATTCCCGTGTCCCCCGCCTGCGCACCCGATGGTTTGATGACCAATCGGCCGGATTGGGGGCCATCCAAAACCAGCACCATCTGGTTCCAATAATCCGTATCGATCGGGTTTGCCAGCCGCATCCCCTTCACGGAAATGCCCAGGTGCTGGAGCGCCGACAGGGCATTGGCTACCTCGGCCACAAGGTCATCGTGCGCCACGTCCGAATCGTGCGGCATGCGGAGGTGCGACATCGAAATTCGCACCTCCAGGCTGAAGCCCTGGAGTTCCTGGAAGGATGGGTGGCTGCGAAGGGCGGTTGCTCGGAGCAAGCCGGCGCAAAACGGAAGACGATGCCCGACCAGAATGGGGGCGCTTGCCACGGCAGCCGCGGCAGAGAGTTCCTGTACATCAAGAATCGAGGCCGCGGATGGTGAGGCCAGCACGATGGGCACGCCTGTCTCGCCAGCGATCCGGATCATTGCGGGAACATCGTCGGGCTCGACATCAATCCATATGAATTCTGGTGCGGCGGCCCGCAATGAATCGGCGAGACCGTCCAGAACAGGGCCGTCGGGTCCCATCGTCACGGGTATGGCAACCATCGTGCAACCGTCCGAAGGGGAAAGGCGTCCCGGCCGCGCTACCAACCAGGCGACACGTGCTGACGTCGGTTCGTGGACCATCGAGCAAGGCTCCGAATGAGAGGGGCTGCGATCTCAACCAAAAGTAGCGGTCAGGTGCGGTGAAGTCAAACACTCGGAAGGTCGACCGACTGACCTGCCTATCCAACTGAAAGTCCCGGGGGAAAAGCCGATTCAACGATGTCGCAACGAACCGGCGCATCCGGCGCAAGAACTGGACGCTATGAAACGGACTGGGTGTCCGGGACAAGTGAGGCAGCTGCCGATCGGCCTTCGACTGCCCTCAGCAGATCGCGAGCGGCATCAGCACGGGTCGGCGACGCCCCCGATGCGACCTGCCCTCGCAGCCATTCGGCGGCATTGGCGAAGGTGACAGCGTTGACGGATTCGGGCAGTTCCACCTCGCCGACCGAATATAGCCGGCGTCCGGTACGCAGGGCAGCCTTTACCAGTTCCTTCTCCGCGACCGGCGCGCCCGGCGCCTGTGCTGCCTTGGCAAGGATCCTGTAGGACTCGACAAACGGCTGCACACTGGCGGCGAAAAACCCCAGAGCCTCCCTGGCGTCTGCATCGGCATCCAGACCGCCCGCTTCGCGCCGCAGCAGTCCCTCGTGAACTATCCGTTCAAGCGTTGCGGCATAGGTCACCTCGAACCCTTCGGCTCCGTAAACGAACTCAAGCTTCATCGCCCTGGACAGCAGACGGCACTCGGCCATAAGGTCCGTTTCGGCCACCGGCCCCTTCTCCAGCAGTCGCAAAACGGCAGTGGCAAAAAGGGCATCATCGACAAAATTGTGGAGTATCGCGTTCTTGTGGTAGTCAAGAACCGTCCTGCCAGCTTCCTCGGGCGAAACAACCCAATCGTCTCCAAAGGACCCCAGCCGCACGAGTTTGTCCCTGACAAACAGGCGCACCACCTCGTCGATCGGGCGCGCAAGAGCGGCTCCCAGCAGATCATTGCTCTCGCGCTCAGCCTTGTCATCCGGTCCGATGGACGTGTTGTTGCAGTCGCGCAGCAGCCCCTTCTCGCGAAGAGGGTCGGCCAGAGGATCCGACAGCAGTGCCCCGCGCGCCGTCAGGTAGGCCACCAGGAAACCGACCCTCTCAAGAAGGCGCTCACGCTCTAGCCCCCTGCGCCGGTGTGTCAGCAGCGCAAAGGACACAAGGTGCTGAGGCGTGACCCTCATTGCGCGATCGTTGCGCCAGGCAACCGCGTGAGCAAGGTGTCGCAACACATGCCGGGGCACCGACTCACCAGCTGGCAGGGGGATCGACACTCCGGATGCCTGAAGAAATTCCTTGATCCCGATCGGACGCCCGAATTGGACGTACATGCGACCGTACCGAGTCCCAAGAACCTTAGCGCTGCGGGCCAGGGTGGCAACGCTCTCGGGCGCTTTCTCACGGCCTTCAGATTCGCGCTGGTAGGAAGCCATCTCGATAACCCGCTCGTAGGTCACTGCGGCCGGGACGAGATGAGCGTCAGGGGCCGCCCCGGACGCGACGGCGTCCACGACCATCATCAGCATCCCGTACTTTGGCGGAACCGACTTTCCGGAACGGCTGCGGGTACCCTCGATGAAAAACTCGATCCAGTATCCGTCCTTCAGCAACTTCCTCACGTAGTGGCGCAATGCCATTGCATAAAGTTCTGCTCCCCGCATGGTCCGCCGGATGAAGAATGCGCCTGATCGGCGAAAAATCGGCCCCATGGGCCAAAAGGAAAGATTCTCGCCGGCCGCGATATGCGGCGGAATCAGCCCGTGTGTATAGAAAACCAGCGAATAAACCAGATAGTCAAGATGGCTGCGATGCGCCGGAGCAAGGACGATCGGGCCTGTACGCGCTGCTTCGCGGATACCCTGCAGACCGGCGGTATCGACAGTCACGTCGGTGAACAACCTGTTGAATATCAGCCCCAGGGTCAGGGCGAACCCCTCCAGCCAGTTGAACGAGAAATCCGCAGCCATCTTCTTCAGCATCGATCTGGCTCGCTTCATCTCGGCGGCAGGAGCAAAGCCCTCGCGCGCAGCGTGCCTTTCGACCTCTTCTATGAACGGAGGTGTCCGAAGGATCTCGTCGATCAGGCGTGGGGCGCCTTTCAAGACCGGCCCCCGGATGGCCTTTGACTCCAGAAGAAACTCGTTGTTCAACGCGAATTTCAGGCGGGCAACGACGGCAGTTACGTCAGCGTCCCTGTTGGTGGCAAGAAAGGCAGGCAGTTCCAGCGGATGCCCGACGCCCACGTTTGCCCTTCGTCGATTCCACAAGAACGACAGCAGCTTGCGCAGACGCCCCGGTGCCTGTGGGTCACCCAGCAGCACATCGGCGATCGAACGACGATAAGTCTCGGGTACGTGGTGCCAGACAACTTGCAGAGGTACAAGAATCACTGGTCGGCCCGTCAGGGCCTGGGATGCGATAACGTCGGCCAGCAGTGTTCCCTGGCTGTCGGCACCCCATTGGATCAACGTTCTGGGACGCTTCAGTGAGACCAGGCACGGGCGATCTGCGGCAATCAATGCCTGCAATGCCTCGCCGTCCGACAGTTGTTGGCGACGGCCAAACAGCCGGCGCCAGAACCAGGAAATCGCCTCCCGCGGAAGCACGTATCGCAGGTCCATACCCTCGGCGAATCCGACCAGAGGCAGTCCGAACCTGACAAATGCATAGCAGAAATACATGTAATCAAGCAGGCTACGGACATAAAGAACATAGATCGGCGTGCCCCGCTGGTTGACGTCGCGAATCGTCGCGAGGTCAGCGTCGTCGAACTTGACGTGCCGAAACAGCACCCGCCCAAGCCACTCGACAAGCCGTCCGGGGGATTGAATCATGCGCGAAGTAAGTTCAGGTTGGCGGGTAGGTCGAACGTTCCCGACCGGTTCCTGAGCCGGGCTGCCCGACCGCTGGTCCATCTCTAGGCTCCCCCGGCAAGCTGTCAACCAGGCAGGTATTGGAAGGGATAGCCCCGGCGCCCAGCGTTCGCGATCGGTAGCATTTCGGATAGGCCAAGTCAACGAACCAGCCTGCAATCTCGCGGCCAAGGTCAAGAAAGTGCCCCCGGGTTCCGAAGCCCCGTGTCGTGAGGATCATCCATATTGTCAACGGAACTGCGGCCAGATAACCTGCAGCCTGGAGGTGTGCCATGCGAACATTGCAGATGATTTTGCTGGTGGTGTGTTTTTTGGGCTGTGCCGGTTCGACTACGACTGGCGCAGACGCAACGGCAGATGTCCTGATCGACGCGGCGACAATTGAGACGACAGCCGACGTTGATGATTCGGGCGAGGCCGCCCTGGATGCTTCCGACATTTCGTTGGATTCGCCGGACACTACAGGCAATTGGTCCGTCACGATGTCAGGCTGGACGATCGAGGCCAACGCGGGATCGTTGCGACTGTCCGGCCCAAATGGTGCCGTCCTAGAATCGTTTGATGATGCGACACCGGCCCGTGCGGTGTTTGCGTTTCGGCGGGCCGTGGCTTCCTCGGAGATGCGTTTCGGGGCGTTCAAGATCACGGAAACGCCATCTGGCGACTGGATTCCGGTAGTGTCATTCGGTCCACTGACAAGCGGCAAGGACGGCGAGTCGTTTGACCTGCTTGGCGCCGACGGCAAGACACTTGGCACCGCGTTGATTTCCAGGCCGGGTGTTGCCGGCCTCGAATCCACACTGCACCTGAACGTGACCGCCATGGATTCGACTTACAACCGGGCCGCCGTGACGTGGAAGTGCAACCCGGACGAGCATTTCCTTGGGCTGGGCGGCCAGAGCTTCGACGTTGATCATCGAGGTCGCACGGTTCCGCTGTGGGTAAGCGAGGATGGTATTGGCAAGCAGCCTGGGGAAGAGGACAACCCAGCCTGGTTCCTGTCAGGCAATCGTTATTCGACCCACTCTCCGATGCCGATCTTCCACTCCAGCCGGAACTACTCGGCATTGCTGCAGACACCGGCGCGAGCCGTGTTTCACATGTGCTCGGACGATGCACAGGCCGTGCGGCTGGAAAACTGGCAAGGCTCGCTGAGCCTGGATCTGTTCGCCGGCGATCTGAAGTCACGAATCGGCGACCTGACCACATTGCTTGGCAGACCCGAACTGCCGCCAAAGTTCGCGTTCTTCCCTTGGCTGGACGCGATCAACGGATCGGCAAACGTCAGGCGTGTGGCGCAGAAACTGCGCGCCGAGAAGATCCCGGTGTCGGTGATCTGGACCGAGGATTGGCGCGGTGGTACGCGTTCCTTCGGGGACTACACGCTGGACGAGGACTGGAACGTCGATCCGGTGCTCTATCCCGATCTGCCGCAACTGTCAGCCGATTTGCACGCATGGGGGTACAAGTTCCTGACCTACAACAACACCTTCCTTACCCAGGATGCCGACGTGTTTGCCGAAGCGACGCAAACCGGGTACGCGATTCGAAACGCCGACCAGACGCCGTACATTTATGAAACGGCCAAGTTCGTGCCCGGCTCGATGTTGGACCTGACTAATCCCGACGCGGTGAATTGGGCCAAGGCCGTCTACAAGAGGGGAATTGATGCGGGTGCCGACGGCTGGATGGCGGATTTCTGCGAGTGGTTGCCAACCGACGCGACCCTGTTTTCGGGGGAAGATCCTTGGCTGGTGCACAACAGGTACCCGGTTGACTGCCAGAAATTGAACAAGGAGCTGCTGGACAGCATCGGTGATGGCGTAGAGCGGCTGGTTTTCGTGCGTTCGGCGTGGCTTGGAAGCCAGCCGCTGGTGTCGGTGTTCTGGGCGGGCGACCAGCAGACGGATTTTCAGGAAGGCGATGGCCTCCCCAGCGTGATTCCGATGGGTATAGGCACAGGCGTCACCGGGTTCCCGTACTTCGGCAGCGACATCGCCGGGTACATGTCGGCACTGGCCGATGGGCCGACGTCGAAGGAGTTGTGGTTCAGGTGGCTTTCCTTTGGCGCGCTGTCGCCTGTGATGCGCACCCACCACGGCAAGTCGGCTTTCGACAACTGGAACTGGGAGTCGGACGTCGACAGTACGGCGCACATGCGTCGGTACGCGCGTCTACATACGCAACTGTTCCCACTGTTGTGGGCGGCGGCGCAGGAGTCCAGCGCCCAGACAGGCCTGCCGTTGATGCAGCCGCTGGCGGTGCAATACCCCGATTTCGAGCCCGGCTGGACAATGACCGACCAGTACCTGCTGGCCGGGACCATCGTGGTGGCTCCGGTCCAGGTGGATGGCGCGACCTCGCGACAGGTGAGGTTGCCGCCGGGGACCTGGTTCCCGTTGCTGGGTGGCAAGGCGCTTGTGGCAAGCGAAGGCGCGTCCTTGACCGTCGAGGCCGCCATCACCGAGATCCCCGCGTTCGTGCCGGCTGGGACCTTGCTGGTCCTGTTGCCTGATGACGTTGATACCGCGGTGGAACTTGCGTCCGGAACCGAATGGAAGAACCTTGCGAACGTCGGGGCCGACCGAGAGGTCTGGCTGTGGCCCGGCGAAAACAACGGCAATGGCAGTAAGGTGAGGTCTGACGGAATCAGCGGGATCAAATACGACTGGAATGCCAATGGCTGGAACGGTCAGACGCCCGGCACGGTAACCTGGAACGACGCGCCTGTCGTCCTGACCGGCCTTTCGGTTGATGTGACTGGTCCGGGCACACTGAAGGTGGATGGCGCCATCCTGGCAATTTCGGGCGGCGAGGTCAGTGCTGTTACCAGGACGCGGATTCGATTGATGGGTTTGTGACACTTTCTGACACTTTGTTCCTTCACGGCAAAACCTCTGCTATTGTCGGCCTCGTCTTGTCCGGAGCCAGTGCCATGGTTCGCCCATTTGTAGGCATCGCGGTAGCTGTTTTGTGCATCGCCCTGGCCGGTTGTGGTGGCTCGGGCACCGGGGGCCCGTCGGACCCGGGAACCGAGGCTGCGTCCGATGTTGACTCGGGAATTGATGCCGAATTGACGGTGGATACCGGCGCTGATCAGGTGCAGACGGATGATTTCGGCGCTGACCAGGTGCAGGCTGATGATTTCGACGCCGATGTGACGCCACCACCAGCAGCAGTGCAGGCCGGTGCGGCAAAGGCCTCGATCGATCCCGTCTTCGAACCCTACACCGACACGAACGGGAACGGTCATTGGGACGCGGGCGAGCCCTACGAGGACAAGAACAAGAACAATTCCTTCGACACCTTGTACATGGGCGGCTTCGGTTTCAGGCACCCTACCGGTTCGCACGACACCTTGTGGGCACGGTCGGTAGCATTGCGTCTGGGTGGGGAACTGTATGTTTTCACGGCGCTTGACACGGTCGGGTTAAGCCTGAAGCGGTCGGATGCCATCAAGGCCAAGGTCGCGGCGGCCCTTACAGGCGAACGGACCATCGACCCGCGTCGCATGTTCATCGCCAGTATTCACACGCATCAGGCCCCGGATACGGTTGGCATTTTCGCACCAGACAATCTGGCCGGATGGGACGAGTCCTACCTGCGTCTGGTCGTGGACGCCGCCGCTGCAAGCATCATCGACGCGGTTGCCAGCCTGGAACCGGCGCACCTGCGGGTAACCCGGGCCGAGGGAGGGGCCGATCTTGTGCGCGACATCGATCCGCCGGTCATCATCGACTCGTACGTGGGCATCATGCAGGCAGTCCGCGCTGGGGACGGGACCGCAATCGCCACGATGGTTTCCATCGCAAACCACCCCGAGGCGGCCTGGGGTGACAACACCCTGCTGTCCGCGGACTACCCCTTCTACCTGCGGCAGAAGGTCGAGTCGAATCTGGGCGGAATGGCTGTCTATTTCAGCTCGGACCTGGGATTGATGCAGACCCCGGTAGAGGTGGCCCCTGCAGGATTCGAGAGGGCCAAACAGATTGGCGAAACGTACGCGGACCGTGTTTTGGCGGCCGTGGGCGCCGCTCCGTTGATCGATGATACCGATGTGGCCCCCACGTTCGGGTGG
Organism: uncultured Myxococcales bacterium; assembly: GCA_903936705.1. Classification (GTDB taxonomy): domain Bacteria; phylum Myxococcota_A; class UBA9042; order DTJE01; family DTJE01; genus CAIZWN01. Next base: position 37,210 of record CAIZWN010000015.1, on the reverse strand, counting down.
GGGACGGTTACGACCGTTCTGCAGAACTTCTGGCTGGCAACCGCAGTGGTCACCGAAATGGCCGATGGGTTCAAGGACTACCTGAAGGTCGTCGATGACGGTGGTCCGTGCTCGGAATTCGGGTGCATCGATCTGCCGCTTCCAGTGCTGCGTCTTGGGTCGTTGACCACCGTGTTCTGCGTCCCTGCCGAACTGACGCCGGAGTTGGTTGTTGGCGGAATCGTGAAGCCGGATACCTATGAATCGGTGTATCCGGACGCGCCGCCCGAAAAGGTCCTCAAGGACTACCTGAAGACGCCCGACCGTTTCCTTATTGGCCTGTGTACCTGCGATGTCGGTTATTTGTACCCCAAGATCACCTACAACATGGACGCGGTTTTCAGCCAGCAGCACGGTCCGGGCGAGGATGCCGCCGCCACGTATCTGAACGGCCTGACAGGCGTTCTGGCCGAGGTCAATTCGCTGGCTGGGGATTGACACCCCTATTTTCCGGTGGTCCACTGCCTACGTCACTTCCTGGCGCCAAACCTGGAATCGGAGGTCCATCTTGGAAATGGGTGTAACATCCCGATATCGTTGGGTTGTTCTGTTTGCCCTATTCCTGGTTACGATGGTTTCGCAGATTCAATGGCTTGCTCATGCGCCAATAGCAACGGCAGCGCAGGCGTTCTTCGGGTTCGAAGATGTCGTGCCGATCAACCGCCTTGCCGAGATGTACATGCTGATCTACCTGCTCGCGTGCCTGCCGGCGTCCTGGGTCATCGACCGGCTGGGAACGCGGGCCGGCATCAGTTTCGGGGCCGTCCTGATCGGGGTGGCTTCGGTGGTGAAGGGCGTTTACGCGGAATCATATGCGGTCGTGCTGGCGGCGCAGGTGGCGTTGTCGGTGGCCCAGCCGTTCATCATCAACGCCCCGACAGCGGTTGCCTCCCAGTGGTTTCCGGTTGCCGAGCGCGGCACTGCAGTGGGCTTGGCGTCGCTGGCACAGTTTGTGGGGATCATCCTGGTGATGGTGATCACCCCGATGGCCATTCAGGCCGGCGATAAGACGGACCCGTCGCTGATCCCGGGCATAATGGCCTGGTACGGCTGGGCCAGCCTGGCCGCGGCCGTCCTGTGCCTGGCTCTGTACAGGGAAGGGAAGGGCTTCGGGACTGGGGCGGCCGGCGTCGGCGTGCGCAGCTTCCTGGGGGGCGTAAGGCACATCCTGTCGCAGCGTGACGTCAGGAGGATCGTGCTGCTGTTCCTGGTGGGTCTTGGCATCTTCAACGCCGTGACGACTTGCATCGACAGCATCTGCCGCACCAAGGGTTTCGACGTCGACCAGAGTGGCCTGGTGGGGGCGATCATGCTGGTCGGCGGGGTCGTCGGTGCCGTCGTGCTGCCGCTGATCAGCGACCGGATCCGGCGTCGCAAGGCCGTGCTGGCTGCGGCGCTGGCAGGCGTTGTCCCGGCGCTGGCCGGCCTGGCGTGGACGAACGATTTCGGTGTGGCGATGGCGTTCTCGTTCATGGTTGGGTTCTTCGTGACCGGCGCGGGACCGGTCGGTTTCCAGTATGCGGCCGAGATCGGCGGCGAATCGACCGAATCAACATCCCAGGGCCTGATGCTGCTGGCTGGCCAGGTCAGCGGCCTGATCTTCGTCGAGGCGATGGGGAAAGATGCCTGGATCGCCCCGGTCATGTGGATATTCGTCGGCCTGTCGCTGGCCAGCGCCTCGCTTGCCCTGACCCTGAAGGAATCGCCGATGATGGCGAAGCCGGCTGGTCCGCCTGCCGCCTGAACGCCCTGAATTCAGTGAGTCATCGCGATCCTGCGCACGGCAAGAATCTCGGGCGCATACTCGGGCCAGTCGTCAACCGGCGTCTCCAGGCACATCGGCAGCCGCGACATAAACGGGTGCGTCACGACGGCGCAAATCCCGGCTTCGCCAAGCTCGCCCTGCCCAATCCTTGCGTGGCGATCCAGGTGGCTGCCCAGCGGCTTGAGGCTGTCGTTCAGGTGCATGCAGCGCAGGCGATCGATGCCCACGGCGGCGTCGAAGGCGGCCAGGCAGTCATCGACGCCCGAGGCACTCCGCAGATCCCAGCCGGCCGCGAACAAGTGGCACGAATCCAGGCACACGCCAACCCGCTGGTCCATATCCAGACCGCGCATGATGGTGCCCAGTTCCTCGGGTGTGCCGCCAATGCACGATCCGCCGCCGGCCATGGCCTCCAGCAGCAGCATCGCCTTTCCGTTATAGCCCTCCAGCGTCTGCTGCAAGGCGGCAATGATGCGTCGTGTCCCGGCATCGACGCCGCCGTCAACGTGGGATCCCGGGTGCACCACGACGTATTGCGCCCCCATGCGGTCCGCGTGGCGCAGGTCGGCATGCATCACGTCGCATGCGAATTCGTAGGCGCTGTCGCGAGGGCTGGCCAGGTTCACGGTGTATGGAATATGGGCGATCAGGGTCCTGACTCCGGAAGCGGCACGACGTTCTGCAGCGAGGTCAAGTTCCGCATCCTTGATTTCGCGCCTTGACCCGCCACGAGGATTCCGCGTGAACACCTGCACGCACGTGATTCCCAGTTCGATGGCAAGGTCGTACGTCGCCGGCAGGCCATTGGCGATAGAAAGGTGGCAGCCCAGGTCAAGTTCGGCGGCTGGCCGGGCGGAAAGTTGCGCGGGTGCTGGTGGTGTGTTCATTGGCATTGGCGCCTCCGGGTCAATCACGAGCATCGATCACTGGATCCTCAATTTCCCTGAGGTATCCGGCCTTTCCGACCTTCCTGTACCGTCCTGTTCGCAGTGGTCGTCCAGACATTGTCGTTTCGCGTGCGGACCGGACGTGATCGTCCACGGCCCCTCGCGGCACGTCAAGGCACTCCATGACTCTGGCCAGCATCTCGATCCCGGCTTCGACCTCCTCGGCCACCACCTCGGTTGCCCCAAGGGCCCTCAAGGCGTCGCGATCCAGGAGGTATCTGGTGCGGGCAAAGACCGGCGTTGCCGGAGCATGGCGATGCAGCGCCGCCACAACCCGACGAACGGCCGGATAGTCGTTGATCAGCACTGCCACGGCACGCGCCTCTGCCACTCGGGCCTTGGCCAATTGCAGCGGGCTGGTGGCGTCGGCGTACGAGACGTGCGATTCGCCGGCCTCCCTTGCGTCACGCACCGTGGCGGCATTCAGTTCCATGATTTCGTACGGAATCTCTGATTCCCGTAGTGCCTGCACCAGGATGCGACCGGCGACGCCATAGCCTACAACGACCACGTGCCCCGTTCGAAGGGAGGGATCGTCTAAGACCGCGTCCGGGCGCGTGTGCATCCAGCGGTCCAGCGGCGCCAGCAATGGAGCCAGCGCAGCCAGGCGCGGGGCGGCGCGAATCACCAGTGGCGCAAGGAACAGGCTCAGCGCGCCGGCAGCAAGCAGGACATGCGATTCCTGTGGAGTCACCAGTCCGGCGGCCATTCCCAGGCCTACCAGAACGAATCCGAACTCGCCGAACTGGGCCAGTTCTGCGCCAGCCACAAGCGCAACGCGGACAGGCACGCGCATTACTACGGCGGCTGCCGTGGCCAGAATCGCCTTGCCCGGCAGCAGGGCCAGCAGCAGCAGGCCGACCGCCAGAGGTTGCTCGAACAGGACCCGGCCGTCGAACAGCGACCCTAGCGACACGAAGAAGAGGCTGGTCAGCACGCTGCGCAGGGGCAGTACATCGCTGAGCGTCCTGTTGGCAAAGTCGGTACCGGCCAGGACCAGCCCAGCAAGGAAGGCCCCCAGCGCCAGCGACAGTCCGGTAAGCGAGGTCAGCCATGCAGTGCCAATGCAGGCGGCGATCACCGCCATCAGAAAGGCCTCGCGGCTGCGTGTGGCGTCCACCCTGGCGAACAGGCCCGGGATCACCGCTCGCGAGATGATGATGGCGCCGGCGACGACAACCACCGCCTTGCCAATTGCCAGGGCAAGTCCGGTGCCGGACTGCAGGCCTTCTCCGTGCGCCAGCACCGGTACCAGCAGCCCCATCGGGACGAAGATCAGGTCCTGGAACAGCAGTACAGCCAGGACAAAGCGGCCGTGCGGCGCATCAACCTCACCACGTTCCGACAGCACCTGCAAGACGATCGCCGTTGATGAAAGCGCCAGGATGAAGCCCAGGAAGATGCCGCGATTCGCGGTTTCGCCAATGGCAGCGGCCAGCGCCACGCAGGTGGCGACCGTCAGGCCGACCTGCACCCCTCCGCCACCGGCGACAAGGCGTGCTATGCGGCGCAGTCGCTCGGGCGAGACCTCGATGCCGATGGAAAACAGCAGCAGAACGACGCCAACGTCAGCCAGGCCTTTGAGCGTGGTGGGATCGTCCAGCAGGCCAAGGCCGTAGGGTCCGACGATCGCGCCTGCCAGCAGCAGCCCTGTGACTGTGGGAAGCCGCAGGCGGGCCAGCAGCAGTACGGCCGCTACCGCCACAATGGAAATGACGGCTAGATCGCGCAGGAATGGAAGGTTTTCCATTGTCGTAAGGTAGCACGAACGCGTTCAAGGACGGGCGATCACCTGCCGAAGAACGTCCTGATTGCCGCGACCGTCCTGGCGATCCCGGTGGCATCCACGTCCAGGTGGGTGACGAATCTAAGCTGGCGGCTACCCGTAATAAGGATGTTCCGGTCCAGCAGGAATTTCACCAGTTCGGGTCCGCGCTCGCGGGCAGATCCGGTCAGTTCGGCAAAAAGAATGTTGGTCTGCGGCGCTTCCGGTTGAAGGCCCTCGATACCGGCAAGACCGTCGGCCAGCGTCCTGGCCAGCAAGTGGTCTTGTGTCATGCGCTGGACGTTGTGATCCAGCGCGTGGTTCGCCGCCGCCGCCAGCATTCCAGCCTGACGCATGCCGCCGCCTGCCATTTTCCTGATCCGGCGAGCCCGGGCCACCAGTTCACGCGTGCCGCACAGGGCCGACCCGACCGGCGCCCCGAGGCCCTTGCTGAAACACACCGATACGCTGTCGAAACAACCGGCGATGCGGGCCGCCTCGTTTTGCGGGGTTGTCTCGGAGTTTTCCGCTTGCCGTACGGCGGCGTTGAACAATCGCGCACCGTCAAGGTGGCACGCCAGACCCTTGCTGCGTGCCAGTCGCGTTGCCTGCTGCATGTACTCCATCGGCAGCAGGCGGCCCTGCCAGGTGTTCTCCAGGGCCAGCAGGCGGGTGCGTGCGAAGTGGGGATCATCGGGCTTGATTGCGGCTGTAATGTCGTCCAGCGCCAGGCTGCCATCAGGCTGGTTTACCAGGGGCTGTGGCTGCACACTGCCGAAAACGGCTGCTCCACCGCCCTCCCATCGGTAACAATGTGCCATCTGGCCCACCAGGTACTCGTCGCCGCGCTGGCAGTGCGAAAGGATTCCGCACAGGTTGCTTTGCGTGCCGGAAGCCATGAACAGCGCTGACTCGAAGCCCAGCATGTCCGCGATCCTGTCCTGCAGGGCGTTCACGCTGGGGTCGTCGCCGAACACGTCGTCGCCGAGAGGGGCGGCCAGCATGGCAGCCCGCATCTCAACGGTCGGCCGGGTCACGGTATCGCTGCGCAGATCGACGATTTGGTTCATTCGGACACCTCCGCGGCACCGAGTTTCCGGGGCGCCAGTCCGGAAGTCAACCGCTGTCGGGGGGAGGGGCAATTCCTTTCGGGTACAAGCGGCAGGCGCTGTCTTGCAGGAACGACGCTGGCAAATGGGGTTTGCGGCGCGCTTGAACCTGCGGCCAGTCAAGTGCATTCTTCGCGGGGACTTCGTTGAGGAGAAGGACATGCGGGAGGTCGGATTGCCTGTGGCAGGAATGACGTTGTTTCTGGCGTCAATCGTGGTGTTCGGGTGCGGCACGTCGGATCATGGTGGCGCCCTGGATAGCCAAAGCGATCCGGGAACCGCGGATGTCGAGGTGCCACCCCCCGAGTTTGTCGAACGCATCATCGAGCGCCGGATCGATTCGTCAAGGCAGGGCATCGCTACGGGTTCCTTCGCAACTCCGGCCATTTCCTGGCCGGATATCCAGGCTGACCCTCGCTATCGGCACGTGCTGGCTTTTCGTACGTCGCCGATGATGCCTCCGTCGCTTTCTTCCGTGCCCTCGTTCGGGCCGATAGTGCTTTATTCGGACACCTTCGATGCGATGGTCGTGGGTCCGATGGAACACCCGTTCGACGCACTGGTCTGGGTCGAAGGAAGTGCGGTCAAGTCCGGTATTCCTGGCGAGGTGGACGAGGTGCCGGCCGGGTGGTCACAGCGCTGGCTGGTGATCGAGGGCAAGGGAATCGCGGCTACCATCGACGCCTGGGGGGCGCGGTTGCTTGCAGACCGCGGGCGCAAGCCGGTTGATCGGTATGCCGACGCGGGCCTTTCCTACCTGGGGTACTGGACCGACAATGGCGCGTTCTACTACTACGCGACCCAAGCGGGAATGAACCAGGCGCAGACCATGCTGGCGGTGCGCGACGACGCGATGACTCGAGGGATCCCTTACGGGTACTTGCAGCTTGACTCGTGGTGGTACAGGAAGGCCGAAGGTACGGGCCTCAATCCGTGGGGTGGAGTGATCGAGTGGGCTCCATTACCCGAGATGTTTCCGGACGGAATGGCAGCCTTCCAGAAGGCGCTGGGATGGCCTCTTGTCCTGCATAATCGGTGGTTTGCCAAGGACAGCATCTATAGGGGCACGGGCCAGTGGGTCGAAGGCGAGCAGATGGCTTTGCCGATTGGCGGTGCGGTTTACGAGGAACTGGCCGCCAGCGCCAAATCGTGGGGCGCGGTCACCTACGAGCAGGATTGGCTGGTGGCGCAGTGGGAAGGGCTGCCATGGATTCGCCAGGCGACTGGCCGGTCCGAATCGTGGTGGCGTTCGGTTCACGACGCCGCAGTTTCAAAGGGATTGACGGTGCAGGCCTGCATGGCGTCCAGTGCGCATCTGCTGGCTGCCGTTGACCTGCCAGGGGTGACTTCAATTCGCACCTCGATCGACTACCAGAAGGATCTGTCAAAGGAGTCCTTCTGGCCGCAGTTCCACACGGTCAATATGCTGGCGCGCGCCCTGGGCGCCTGGCCGTTCAAGGACAACTTCCAGTCGTCGGAATCGCGTGGCGAGGCCGAGGCGCTGATAAGCATCCTGTCGGCCGGCATGGTCGGCGCCAGCGACGAGGTGGGCCTTGCCGATAGTGCCCTGCTGCTGAAGACCTGCCGCCGGGACGGCCTGCTGCTGAAGCCGGACCGGCCGGCAGTCCCAATAGACGCGATGTTCCTGCCGCACACCAGGCCGTACACAGTGGTTGCCAAGTCCACGCGTGACGGGCTTGGGGTGTGGACCTATCTGGCCGCGTTCCACCTTGCATCCGAGCATCCCGACCGCAGCGATTCGGACCGCCTGTTTGCATTGGTTTCGTATGACGGCGTGCCTGTTGAGGGAATGTTCCACTATCCATCGGCGGTGACGGATTGGGGGGTGAATCTGGAGGACGACCTGGGGGTTGTCGGACAGGTGGTCGCCTGGGACATGCGGCTGGATCAGGCCGTGGTAGTCGAGGGCCGGCTGGAACTGCCGGTGGCACCTGGCAACGCCGATCACGCCTATGTCGTCCTGGCGCCGGTACTGTCGAACGGGATTGCGCTGCTTGGCGAGAAGGACAAGTTCGTGACGATGGCCGATCGGCGTTTCTCGGCGCTGAAGCTTGAGGGCGACGTCATCCTTGCGGAACTGGCCGGCGCCCCTGGCGAAATCGTGACGCTCGCGGCGTTCGATGTTCGCGCGGGCACCAGAATGGCCGACATCGCGGTCGCGATAGGATCGGATGGTACCTCCAAGGTCCGGATTGGCCGCTGATTCGGGGCAGTGCGAGTTCGCCCAAGCGATTTCTGGTCGGTTGGCTTCGGCAGTTGGACGAACACCAGCCCGCCTGGGGCATCGGGGACACTTGCAGAATCAGGAACAAACAGGCCGTCCGGTGCAAGAACATGCGTATGAGGATTCAAGTTCAGTATGCCGCCAAAGCGCTGTATCGCGGCCACTGATCCCGCACCTCACAACACCGCCATTCTAAAGACACCAGTTTTCCTCTGCAGACAACACCACGAACGCGCACAAGACCTGCATACCTGCGAATTTGCCCATCCCCCGCCCGCCGACTTCCGGCCAGGGCTGGGCCAGGGCTGCGAGGCATTGCACGGATGTCGCACGGACGCTAAACTGCCGTATGGCCGAGCACCAGACAACCTTGCACCTTGAAGATGTGATGGCAAGGCTTGCCGGTTGTCGCGACGTCTTGCAGGTCCGCTTCGGTGTTCTGGAATTGTCGGTGTTTGGCTCAGTGTCCCGGGGGGAGGCTGGTCCTGATAGCGACGTGGATATCCTGGTCAGGTTTGAAGGGCCTGCCCGCTTTCTGCCATTCATGGATTTGAAAATCTTTTTGGAACTGCAATTGGGCAGGCGGGTGGATCTGGTGACGGGAAACGCCCTTCATCCCAGAATTGGACCCAGAATTCTGCGCGAGGCCGTACATGTCCCGGGACTATGACCTCTACATCGACGACATGCGGGAAGCTGCCCGGAAGGTCATCGAGTGGACTTCGGGCATAGACCGCGAATCCTTTGTGGCCGACGCAAAAACCTACGATGCCGTGATCCGGAACCTTCTTGTTCTTGGGGAGGCAGCGAAGCACGTTCCTGATGACGTGCGCTTGGCCAACCCGGCGATTCCATGGGTGCAGATCACGGGGATGCGGGATCTACTCATTCATGGCTACTTTGGCATCGACGAGGACATCCTTTGGGATGCCATCACTACCGGGGTTCCGGAACTGGCGTCCCATCTTGCGCGGATCGAGTTGGCATAGGATACCTTGCGGGACCATCTGTCGGGTGAAGAGTGTAAGACACCTCAACCGCAAAACGTCATCGTTAGCCTGGTATCAAGGGGGCTGAACCCGACACCCTGGTTGTCGAGAGCCTGGCTCCCACGACCTCATCATGGGAAATTTTGAACCTGACGCCACTTCGTGAACGAAGTTAGGCCCAAGCAATTCCTGTTCGTCATCGACATCACATCATGTGGAGCTTGTTCATCAGGATAACCCTTGCCAGTACCAAGGGCATTTGCGAACCGCTCGAAATATCGCACCTTGCGCACTGCCGCCCCATTTTCCTAACATTGCTGGGCATTGTTGTTGGAGGCCGGGACATGGCAGGGGATAGCGAGGGCACTGCGCGCAGCAGGCTACGACCACGCTGGCTGGACCGTCGCCGCTTGTACACGGGTGGCGCGATGATGATTCTGGCACCCCTGGGGCTGACAGGATGCCCTGCTGATGACGACAAGGACAAGGTGGATGTCCCGGTTGATGTGGTTGCGGATCGCCCCGACATGCCCGACGGCTGGGTGGACCCCGAGGTCATTGCCATTGCGCCGCCTTTCGATCCCGGCCAGATCGACTACGTCTGGCCCGAGGCGATTGCAATCGCGCCGTACGATCAAGGGCCGATGGATGCGCCTCCCGATGTGATCGCGATCGCGCCGTTTGACGTGGGCCCGACTGATGCGCCTCCGGAGATGATTGCAATTGCGCCGTTCGACCCTGGTTCGGACGCACCGCCGGTTCAGCCAAAGGGTGGATTCAAGGCCGCTTGTGTGGTCGATGGCGACTGCATCCAGGAATATGTCTGCGCCAACGAGGCGATCTGCATTGCTCCAGTGCCGGGATGCGGTATTCCGGCGTGCATGCCTCTGGCGTGTGGAGCAAACGATGCCTGTCCTGAAGGCTCGGTCTGCTTCCCGTATGACAACAAAAGGAGCGGCTCGACGATGAAGACCTGTATCCGGCAGCCGGCGCAGGTTCCCGACGGGTTCGCGGACAAGTGCGCGCCAATTGCCGATACATGTTCGTCGCCCCAGAATTTCTGCCGCGATGCCTGCCCGCCGGACATTTTTTGCATCGCGGCAACCGATGCCTGCCTGCCGATCGTCTGCGAACCTGACGGGGCGCCATGTCCCTCCGGGTCCACCTGCGAGGACGTTGGAATCGCCAGCGCCTGCGTGAAGACGCCGTGAAGCCTGGCGATCCATGCGAACCATGCAAACCCTGCGCGCCCTCGCCAGCGTTCCAGCGGGTCCTGCCGTCGATCCAGGCCGCCCGCGTAAGGGATCCTGCGTTTCGCGCCAGCCTGGACGAGTGGCGATCGAACTTCAGGCATATCCTTGCGCACCCGAAGTTGCGCTTCGTCATATGGATGGCCACCCGGCGCTGCAACCTGCGCTGCCGCTATTGCGTGTTGCCAACCGAGGAAAGTCCCGGCGCCGACCTTTCGACCGACGAGGTCAAGCGCGTGTTCGCCCAGATGGCCCAGGACTTCGACCCGGCGGGAATAATGATCGGGATCACCGGTGGCGAGGCGACCTTGCGGCCGGATCTGGTCGAGATCGTCGAATACATGGTGCGGCTGGGCTTTCGCACGGTGGCCGTTGATTCGAACGGAGTCGCCTACGGCCGCGATTTGTCGCTGGTGGATCGACTGGTGGACGCCGGTATGCGATGCCCGACGATTTCGGTGGACGGGGTCGGTGAGGCCCAGCGGGTATTGCGCGGTGATGCATCGGCTGGCGCCAATACCTGGCGCGCCATCGAGTACGTGCAGCGGCGGTATCCCGACCTGGGCACGACGACCATCTGCGCCGCATCGCCACTGAATCTGACCGAGGTTCCGGCGGTCTTCCAGCGCTTCGAGGATCTGGGCATCAGGTTCGCCCGCATGTCGGCGATCTTCCCCGTGGGACGGGCGGCAGATGCTCCGGACGAGGTGCTTGCTCCAGCGGACCTGCGTCGGGTCCTTTCGTGGGTGGCCGAGCAGCGCGTGGCATTTCGCGAGGGCCGCAGGTCGCTGGAAATCGAGTTCGTGGACGACGGGTGGTGCGGCCTGGAGTGGGAAGGGGGCTTGCTGCGTGGATCGTTTCTTTACTGCCGTGCCGGCGTGACGGTCCTGGGAATCGAGCACGACGGGCGCATCGTGGGCTGTCCCGTCATACATTCCGGATTCAACGTCCAGGGCGATGCACGCGTCGATCGGGTGTCCGAGGTCTGGCGTGACCGCTTCCAGCCATTTCGCAATCGATCGCGCCTGCATCAAGGCCAGTGTGCGTCCTGTGGCGAGTGGGCCGCATGCCAGGGGGGATCAATGCACGACCGCGACGACGACGGGAACCTGGTTAGGTGCATGGCGCGGACCCTGCGGTCAGCGATTGGCTGACAAAGTCATTCGGAGCTTGATGAAAGTCGGGTATCGCCAAGCGCGGATGAAGACCTAAATGCATTTCACGGCCGTCCGTCGCTACTGACCAAGCGGCTTCAGGATGGCCTGGTCCACGGATGTCTGCTGGGTAACGATGCCGACGAACACCAAGGGCCCCTCCGGGGCAGCGAGGCTCTTCGTGTCCTTGAGGGTGCCATCGTGGACGCCGATGAACTCGTTCCCTGGCTTCTTCAAGGCACCGAATGAGAAGACCACCGGCCCCTGTCGAGGTACCAGGCGCTTCCAGTCCGGGCTGCCGTTCATTGCCTTGTTGTCGACCTCGACATCCTTAGCCGGCATCGTGCCAGCGTCCTTCACGTCAAGGCGGTTCACGAACAAGTTGGCAGAAATCGAGGAATGGGCCAGCACCTCTGAAAAGCCGTATAGGAGCCGAACACCTGGACCGGTCTTCATGGCGACGCTTCCGCCTACCTCTAGAAAGTCGTCCTTCGGGACCCGGGTCGCACCGACCAGGAACGGTCCCGATCGGAAGTAGAGGCCGGGCTGGAGTCCTTCGGGTACCTGGAAATCCTGGCCAGTCCGTCCGCCGATATAGGTATGCTTGAGTAGTCCGAGCCAGTGGGATATGTGCTTTGCGGACGGTGTTGAAAGGACGCCCGGCCAACTGAGGATATCAGCGCTCATCTGGAACGCACGATCGATGCTCCATCCACGAATAATCTCTTCGGATGGGGCTCGGCCCTGGCGGCACAGTTGCAAGCCAGCACCTGCGGGTTGGCCGTTAGCTTCCCACTCCCCAAAACCAGTCAGGCACCCGTCCACCCCGCCAATGGCATACACAACCAGAACGGCAGGGTTCTTGGGATCCGTCAGCGACAGAAAGCCGTTCGCGAGCTTGCCCACGGTCTCGCTGGTCCTGTCCTGGCCTTTGTTCTTCCAGGCGTTGGTCACCGCGTACTCGTCACTCGATCGTCGCACGAACTCGGCGGTCCCCTCGATCCGCATGATGCCGTCCTTGCCCTGCCAGAACTGGACCCACTGCCACGAGCCTGCGAGGTCATTCCATGCTCTGCCGGTTGCCAGGTCCAGTGGGGTAGACTCGGCTGGGACCGCAACGGAACCCTTCTTGTTGAGCCCCTGGAACCTCCACCCCTTCGAGGTTCGTATGTACGAGAATCCCGTGTCCAAATCACATTCCTTGGGCTTGTCCTGGAACATTACATCGACCGAGAGGCGTGCCTGCGCATCGCCGACGACCTGATCCTTGCCGGCCGCCACCGTCCCAACCTTCATGCGCAAGACTCGGGGCATGCCGATCTGGCCGCATGCTGTCTCGCTTTCTCCAAGGGCGTTTCTGACGTCGCTCTCGATCTCGGGGCCGGTCGGGTAGATGAGCGGGGCCTGAGCGGGGGTTGGTCCCGACCGCTCTTGCCTTGCCTGGGCTTCGGCCAGGGGTGTCGCCCCGGCTGGAATGGGCAGGGCGCCCTTTTTCTGGATGCCCTCGAACTTCCACCCGCCGGAGGTACGCATGAAGGAGAAGGCGGCCTCCATGTCGCATTCCCTAGGCTTGCCCTGGAACATCACGCCGATCGAGATGTGGGCCTTGAACTCGCCAAGGATCCGGTCGCCCCCAAGCATCGGATTGACGATTTCAAGACGTACGACGCTAGGCTCGCCTATTACGCCGCATGCCGCCGCCGACTCCTGGATTGCTCTGCTGACCTCAGATTCGACCTCGGGATTAGTCGGCAGTGTTTGCGCATTTGCATGCAGCGGAAAAACCAGGACCGGCACCAACAACAGGGTCAATATGGTGAGAACGACTGGGCGATTCTGCATCGATTCCTCCTTCAGGCTTGACCGACGATCAAGCACACTGTGGTTCGCGTGAAAATGCCTGTTTGGGCGATGCTACCCCTGGCAGGGGCATAGTCAAGTGTCAAGTGCGTCCAGTGGCCGGCGACTTTTCTGACTCGATTTTGATAGTTATTTCATGCTGTCTGAATGGCTGGCATAGAAATCGCCAAGCGCTTCGGCCATCTCGTCCTCGTATGCCGACTGGGCCTGGATGGCCTGGCTGTCGGGAATTGTTCCGTATAGTGCTGCCCTGTGGAACGCCATGGTGATTCGGTGGCGTGTCCAACCGCCGTTCAGGCAGACCCAGCCGCCAGGATAGTCCAGTTGTTCGCAGCGCATGGGAAAGCGGCCTCTTGTTGCCTGACCTTGGAATTGCTCGTATCTGGCGTTCAGGATGGAGCCTTCGATGTCCAAATCCACCCAGAACAGGCGTCCGGCCACGAATTGCAGCGATCCTCGTGAAATCGGACCGAACGGCGACGGCCCCGGCCCCACCGAGACGGATACAACCTCGATATTGTTGTCCAGCAAGGCTTCAGATTGAACCGCGCACTCGACGTGAAACGGAGTACCCCACAGGCCCAGTACCGCAGCTGCATCGTGGATTGTCATCCCTGGCCGGAATGTCGATGGCGATACCAGGTGAGGTTCGCTGGTCCCATAATCGCGAACACCAAACAATGCTTGCGATGGTGTTCGGGCCGAGGTTTTCACGCAGGCGGGCCCCTCCACCCAAGCCACCAGGAATACCATCAGCGAGGCGGCTATGCAGGAGATTGGAATTACCGGCCGCAGGTCCAAGGTCATCCCTCCATGTCGAAGGTTCTCCTGGTTCCAGGGTCCACCTGGTCCAGGTCGTTCAACGCATCGACGACCTCGGTACCATCGAGCTGGAAAGGGCGATCCGGGTCGGGCGAGCGCCACCATCGTCCCTCGTGTGCAAGGTTGGTCGCACTGCCCGAGAGCCTCATGTTCTGGTCGCGGGCCAGTTCCAGCAGCAGGTCGCGAAACAGCTTGTTTTCGGATGGCACCAGGGCTGGTCGGTTGCCGCGGATCCGGCGGCGCACGGTTTCCAGCGACTCGACTGTTCCGGCGGCTCGCAAGGCCTCGCGCATGTTTCGGTGCAAGGCCACGACCTCGGCGTTGCCAATGGATTTTTCCTGGTCCAGGCGCCGCGCAAGTCTTGCCTGGATGTCCTTTCCGGGGTCTGTGACAAGGACCTCGGCCAGGATTCTGGCCAGGAAACCGGCCATGCGTCCTTTTGCGCCGAACAGCATCGTCGCAAGCGTCCCTGAACTGGCGATGCCGCTGCGCAGCGTTCGATTTCCGGACGCCGCAAAGTCGGCGAACCGTTCGGCCGCGCGTCCCATCTGGTCCCGGGCCGCCGTGACGGCGTCTTTTGCATCGGCGTACCACATTTGCAGTTCTTCCAGAACAGCGGCCACTTCCTCGGGAAACGGAGGATCCCTGGGACTCAACTGGCGTCCTGCCGACACCGGCATTCCGGTGAAGACGCCGGTCGACGCCGCCCCCGTTGCGGCAACATAAGGGGCGGCTTCCGGACTTAGATCGGTCCAGGCGCGGGCCGCGGTGCACCCGGGGGTTTGGGCGCTGTCCGCAGCCCCTGCGCCTGGACGCGATGGCGTTATTCCGTTCGAGTGGTTTCGGGTGTTGGCGGATGCCCTGGGACTTAGGGCCGCCGACCCTTCCTTGAACGACGCTCCAGAACGGACATGACCGGCCGCTGGATGCATGCCTATATTGCGGGGCGCATCCTTTCGGCCCTCAATCGGCGAGATGTTCGTTCGTCGATTGCCTGCCGGCGCCCTGTCGCATTCACGTTGCTGTCTGGCGAAGGTATCAACCATCTGTCGTCATCAATGCCAACCAAAGTAGGTATCGGAAATTTTACGAGGGTGTTTCACCAGCGCCGTCCGTCCTACAATGGGCCAGTCGATCCACGAGGAATTGCCATGTTCGATCACCTGCTGACTCCCGAAGGGTTGGCCCTGCGTGCCGAGGTCCGCCAGTTCGTCAAGACGATCCCTCGCGACCTGGTGCTGGCGATGGATCGCGACGAGGTGCAATTTCCAAGGGATTTCCTGGCTGAAGCCGGCCGTCTGAACCTGATGGGAGTTCGCTATCCGCGTCAGTGGGGTGGCCGAGGCATGACCTGGGTCGATACCTGCATGGTCATGGAGGAGATAGGAGTCCTGGGATACATCTTCGCCTGCACCTTCGGTGTCGGGGCCGAACTTGTTTGCGACGCAATCGTCCTGCACGGCACCGACCAGCAGAAGGAACGCTATGTCAGACCGCTTCTGGCCGGGAAGAAGTTTGCCGCCGAGTGCCTGACCGAGCCTCGTGGCGGGTCCGACTTCTTCAATGCCACCACGCGTGCCGTGCGCCAGGGCGACCACTTCGTCCTCAGCGGCGCCAAGCGCTTCATCGTGGGTGGTGCTGCGGCAGACTTTTTCCTGGTTTACGCCAAGACGGATCCTGACGCGCATCCGGCAAAGTCTATGACCTGCTTTCTGGTGGATCGAGGACCGGGTGTCGAAACGGACTACCTGTACGGCCTGATGGGATGTCGCGGCGGCGGGACGGCGCGCGTGCGATTTCACGAGGTTGTCGTGCCTGTCGAGAACGTCCTGGGCCGCGTCAACGGCGCGACCGACGTCTTCTACCCGATGATGATTCCCGAGCGACTTGGCACCGCGGCAATGACAATAGGCGCAGCCCGCCCGGCGCTGGATGTCGCCACGCGCTACACCAGGCGGCGCAGGGCTTTCGGCAAGCCGATCAAGGACTTCGAGGGAGTGTCGTTCCAGGTTGCCCAGGCTCTGACCCTGCTGGACGCGTGCCGCGCGATGGTCTACGTGACCGCGCGTGCCGTCGATGCCGGCGATAACCCGAACCGGGTGCGTCGCCTGGTCAGCGAAACAAAGAAGTTCGTGACCGAGTCATGCCAGCAGGTGGCGCGCAACTCGATGCAGGTGATGGGTGGCATCGGCTATACGAACGTCTATCCGGTCGAACGCATTGTTCGGGACCTGTCGTTGGCCAGCATATGGACCGGGACCAGCGAGATCATGAGCCTGATTATCGGGACCGAATGGTACAAGGAGCACGAGGCCATGGAGGCATCTGGCGAGATTCGCGACCCCGAGCCGGATGCGGAACACGCGGGCGACGCGGATGAGAAGGTATTCGAGTAACCCTGCGTTTTCTGGGAGGTTTGATGCCAGTCATCACGGTTGCCACTTCGGCGGTCCTGATCATCGGGAACGAGGTGCTGTCCGGTCGCACCAAGGACGAAAACCTTGCCTATCTTGCGGCGCGCCTGGCGGATCTGGGATTGCCGGTCGTTGAGGCCCGGGTCATTCCGGATGTCGAGGACGTGATCGTCAGGCATGTCAACGACCTGCGTACGCAAGTGACCTATTTGTTCACGACCGGAGGCATAGGTCCGACCCATGACGACATCACCACCGCGTCGGTGGCAAAGGCGTTCGGCGTCCCTGTCGTGCGCGATCCCGAGGCCGAACGTCGCTTGCGAGCTCACTACGGGGAGGGCCTGGTCAACGAGGCGCGGCTGAAAATGGCCGATGTGCCGCTTGGGGCCATTCTTGTGGACAACCCGGTTTCGACGGCGCCCGGCTTCAGGATCGGGAACGTTTTTGTGCTGGCTGGCGTTCCCATGATTGCCCGCGCGATGTTCGATGCGCTTGCACCTGGTCTGTCTGGAGGGCCGCCGGTACTGTCCAGCACAGTGTCATGCCGCATTCCCGAGGGGGAGTTTGCCGGGGATTTGACGCTGGTCCAGCAGCGTCACAACATGGTCAGCATCGGTTCGTACCCCTACTTCAGCGCTGGGAAGGTCGGAGTCAGCCTGGTTGTTCGCGGCACGGATCCGGGGGCTGTGGATGCCGCGACAACCGATGTGTTGGCCATGGTGCGCAGGCTGGGAGGTGAACCATTAAAGGCAAATTCGTGAATGGAAACATTGCGATGTTCGGGACTCGAATGGCCATCCTGACGGCCCTGGCTGCGACAGCGGCATCGGCATCGGCCTGCCGGTCCCAGCCGCCCTTGTCGCACCGCAAGCAGCCGCCACCCGGGGTCTCACGCACCAACCTCGAAGTCCCGCCAGACGAGGACGTGAAGCTTGCTGCAATCGAGGTGCCGGAGGGGATGGTTCACGTGCCCCAGGGGGGTTTCCGTATGGGCTGCGCCGAATCTGCCGACGGTCCGTGCGCGACTACCGAGCAGCCTGCGCGCAATGTATGGGTCAGCGGTTTTTTCATGGATCTGACCGAGGTGACAACAGCGGCTTTTGCCGCATGCATCAAGGCAGGTTCGTGCCAGCCGACCGTGGCGGCCGGCGAGTGCAACGGCGGCCAGAAGGATCGCGATTCATTCCCCGTCAATTGTGTCACGTGGGACCAGGCTGCCCAGTATTGCCTGTGGCTGCACAAGCGGCTGCCGACCGAGGCCGAATGGGAGAAGGCAGCGCGCGGAACCGATGGACGGCTGTATCCATGGGGCAGCCAGGCCCCTGATGCCGGGGGGATTTTCCGGGCCAACTGGGGCGAGGGCCTGGCCAGAGCCTTGTGGGTCCGCGACCAGTGGGAGTTCGATGGCCCTGTGGGTTTCTACCCCGAGGCGGCCGGGCCGTACGGCACGATGGACCAGGCTGGCAACCTGTCCGAGTGGGTGGCGGACGGCTATCGGGAGGGCTACGACCCTGACGACACCCGGGATCCATCGGTTGGACCTACGAAGGACGGAAGGGTTGTCCGCGGCGGATCATTCAGGGAATATGCACGTCGGCTGCGCACATATTGTCGAGACTGGCACGAACCGCTGTTCTGGTACGGGCATGTCGGATTCAGGTGTGCGCGCGACGCTGCGCGGTGAATCTGGTCACCCCCGGCAACGTCAGCCGTTGAACAACACAACCACGCCCGCAACTGCCAGCATTGTTCCGACGATGGCCCTTGCGCTGATTTTTTCGCCGCGCAGACGCGCAATCGGAAGCATCAGGATGGGCACGATGGACATGATGGCCGAGGCGACTCCGGCTTCGGTGGTATGAACTGCCAGCAGCGACAGCGGCACGCCCAGGAAAGGTCCGAACACGGCGCCGGATGTCAGAAGGGCCATCGCACGGGAATCCCTGGTCGCAGCGAAGACGCGCTTCCAGACGCCGGCGATCGTGAATGCGACCATGAATCCTGCTATTCCGGCCAGAACGCGGATCTGCGATGCCCCGAAAGGCTCCTCGAAGGATGCCATTCCCCACTTGCTGAGAATCAGGCCGAATGCCTGACCCAGGGCGCCGACGACTGCCAGCGTGATGCCCCAAGCCATCGTAGTGCTGGAGGTATTTATCAGGCGGGAGGACGAAGGGGTTCGCGGCTGCGCCATGTTTTCCTGGGGCGTTGCGTCGGCGGTCGATTTCGGGTCCGTGGATTTGCCGCCCCCGCGTCGCTCCATGACCGTCCACGCAACTCCCCCAACTGTCATCACCATGCCAAGGATGCGCAGCGAGCCGAGGTTCTCGTGCAAGAAAATGGTTCCCAGCAGTGCGGTAAGAGGCGGTGTCAGACACATCAACAACATCGAAAGACGGGCGCCTATGACGACAAACGCGCGAAACAGGCACAGGTCACCAATGGTGAATCCTACGAATCCACTGGCGGCCAGCCATACCCAGGCGTCTGCCGGGGCCTCCAGAGGCAGCAGGCGGCCGTGGCCAATCAATCCCCAGATCGTCAGCAGGACAAAGCCTACCAGTAGGCGCAGCAGATTTACCGGCACCGACCCGACGCGGTTGGATGCCGCTTCAAACGACACGGCCGACCCAGTCCACAGGAACGCTGTGGCCAGTGCAGCCAGTTCTCCGACCGAACCCATGACGAGGCAGCCCTTGGAAGTCGGGGTACTATATCCGGGAATGCGTATTCAGGGCATCAACATTTCATGCGGGGTATATATCCATGCGGCAATATTTGACCTGAAACCATTTGAGTCAAAGGGCTTTCCAAAATTGGAATCATGTCTATCTTGATAGGGTTGGTGCTGGCGCCCCTCTTTCCGGGAGGTTCGTATGTTCAATAAACTTCTGCCCCGCAACGTCCACAATATCGAGCGTGTCGTGCGTGTCCTGGTCGGGATCGGCATTGTGTCCATGGCGTTCGTCGGTCCCGAGACGCCGTGGGCTTATCTGGGAATCGTTCCGATCGTCACGGGTCTGATCGGCACCTGCCCGCTGTACACGGTCTGCGGGTTCGGGACTTGTGCCATGAACAAGAAAGCCTGATCCAGGGCCGTCTTCCCGTTCTGACCTGGGAGTCTGGATATGATTATTTCCGCTGCCGCCGTGTTCGCCGCGGGCCTGCTGACGTTCGTATCCCCATGCGTCCTGCCCCTGATTCCCATCTATCTGTCGATCTTGTCAGGAGGTGACGGGGACGGTGGTGGCCGGTTCCGGGGCTTCGTATCAAGTCTGGCGTTCGCCGCCGGCTTCACGCTGGTGTTTTCGATACTTGGCCTGTCGGCCACGGTTCTGGGGCGGACGCTGGTCGATCACAAGGTCCTGTTCCAGCAGTTGGGTGGGTTCGTGGTGCTGTTGCTGGGCCTGCGTTTCATGGGCTATCTGAAGTTGCCCGGTCTGGACGGTGGCGGCGGCCTGGATGCCGGTCGGTTCAAGACGCGGTTTCATTATGTGAATTCCTTCGTGCTGGGGCTGTTCTTCGCCTTCGCATGGAGCCCGTGCATCGGTTCCGTCCTGGGGGCGGTCCTGACGTACACGTCCCTGACTACCTCGGATCCGCTGGTGGGCATGGGATACCTGTTTTTGTACTCGCTGGGGTTCGCGGTGCCGCTGGTCCTGGTGGCCCTGGTGGCGGGTCCGGCCCTTGCTGCACTGCGCAGGGTGCGGCGGTTCATTCCGGTTTTCGAAAAGTCTACGGGGCTGCTGCTTGTGGTGGTGGGGTTCCTGCTGGCCACTGATCGACTGGGGCTGCTGGACTATGCACTGGCGCAACCTGCCGAGGTGCCCATAACTGCGGCGGCAGCGGCAGCAGTACCGCCTGCGGACTCGTTCCAGGGAGCGGCTGGCGACAATCCAGGGGCCGGGACGGCGGAAGGGGCAACGTGCGCAGGCGGGGACGATCACGCAGCCTCGGTCCAGTGCGGCGCAGCCGTGGACCCCATGCCGGTTCTGTACGAGTTCTACTCGCCGAATTGCCCGATCTGTCGGCAGATGATGCCGGCCGTGAATGTCCTTCGGAACCAGTGTGATGGCCATCCCCTGGAAATCCGCCAGGTGGATGTGACCAGCCCCCAGGGCAAGTCCCTGGCTCGCCGGTACGGTATCGGCGGTATTCCAGTCTTCGTCTACCTGGACCGTGATCGGAGGGAGATCGCCAGGCTGGTGGGGTATCAGACGCTGGATTCCTTGCGGCAGGCCGCGGAGGTCGTGACCGGCCAGGAATGCCCGGCCTACCGGGACATTTCCGGGCTGCAGCCGTAGGTGCTTATCGCCGTGTAGCGCCGCCCGAGGACAGGGGTGTTTCGTCCAGCAGGGTCTGCGCAGCCAGCCGATCGATGTCCAGGAGCTCCTTCTCGAAGGCAAGCGACACGGTCTCGATGCGTGCCATTGCTTCAGGATGTTCCGAGTCCATCGTCACCCCCCCCTGCGACGACGCCAGGTAACGCGCCGCCAGTTGGCAAGTCGATCACGACGCGCGTGAAGCGCTCGCTTTCACTTTGGACCTGCATTTGTCCTCGGTGACTGGTCACGATGCGACGGCAGACGGCCAGCGACAGTCCCTGGCTCTCGGCGCGGTTCTTTGTCGTGTAGAACGGCTCGAAGAGGTGTGCCCGGGCCTTGGGGCTGAAGCCGCCGCCGCCATCTTCGACGGTAAAGCGCACTCCTGGCCAGGGGTCATCGGTTCGGCAGGCCGCGATCGAGAGCGTCTTGCTCGGATGGACCCCCGGGTAGCGGCAATTGAGGGCCTCACGGGCATTCTCGATCACACTAATGAGCACGTATTGAAGCTCGGTCCTCCGGCAGCGTAAAAGGGGTAGGTCCGGCGGGACGTCGACCCGCAGGTCGATCCCATCGAGATCGCGCAGGTTGGTCGCGAGTAATTCGAAAATGGGTGCAAGCAATTCGGCTGGGCTCGTGATGCCGTCCACTGACGCGCCCGACGACGACAGGCTGTTGAGCACGCGAACGATCGTCGCGATTCGTTCGGCTCCCACGAGAAGATCTGCCGCATGGCGCGCGATGTCGCTGCCGGGAGTGGCCGCGTCGACGATCAACTGGCCGTAGTTCATAACGATGGCAAGCGGGTTGTTGATCTCATGACCGACCCCGCGGGCCAGCGCTCCCATAGCCTCCAAGCGGTGGCGTTGGAACAGCGCCTCGTCGAAACGCCGTCGTTCTCGGGTGACCGCCTGCAGGCGTAAAAACGCGCCGACACGGGCCAGCAGCTCCCGGTTGCCGATAGGCCGGGCCACGTAGCCGTCGGCGCCCATCTCGAGACCGGACGCCTGGTCGTCTGTCGATACCGCGATGGCCGAAACAAGCACGAAGAACGTGTCGGCTAGGCGCACGTCCTGGCGCAGCGACTTGCAAAGCTCCCGGCCATCGATGTCGCCAAGGTGAACGTCTAACAACGCCAATTCCGGAGGCCGCGCCAACGCGTTCGAGGCGGCTTCGGCACCGTTCGCAGCCTCGTCGACATCGTAGCCGGCCTGGCGCATCAGTCGGGCAGTCGCGACCAGCGTCACAGCATCGTCGTCCGCGACTAGAATCCTTACCGCGTCGTCCATGGAACCCCTCTCTGCAGTTGCCGAGCCCTCACATATGGGCTGGTTCGTCGCCCAATGGCGGGCACATCTCCCGGTCGCTGATGGCCACGAATACGGGAATGTTCACGATGAGCCAGTCGAAGAAGGGAACGACCTCTAAAAAGGCGGACGGCGGCAGTGTCGCTTCCGCGATGGCCAGAAACGTGTCGAGATTGGCGGCCCAATACGTCGTTGCGAAACCGTGCGCGCGGTAGGCGCGAAAAACCCACAAGGCCGTTTCGACCAGCACGCGCGGTTCGTAGGCAACGAACTGGCTGGCCATGAACCGGCAGAAGTTCCGGCTGTTGTCCTCCATCATGGGGAGGTTGCCAGCTCCAATAAGCTTGTCGAGGTCGGGCCGGGCTTCCATCCGTCGGCTGAGTTCAGCCGCAAGCGCGTCACGAGCGGCCTCGAACTCGCGCGCGGCACCGGTCGAGGGCTGGACCAGCCGACTGGCAGAGGTGAGCAGCAGGTTTCGATCCATCGCGATACTCTCCTATTGCGGGGGTGAGGAACCGGGCGCCGGGCCTTCCCGCAGCCCATGACTGACGGGGACTTCGACGACGAAGGTGGCGCCTGCCCCTGCCTCGCTTTCGACCCGGAGGCCACCGCCGTGCGCATCGACGATCTTGCGGGCGATCACCAGGCCGAGCCCGGTGCTGCGCTCTGCAGCGGTCTTTTGTGTCCCAACGACCCCGAAGGGCGCGAACAGCCGAGCCTGCTGGTCGGCCGTGAGGCCGTTGCCCTGGTCGCTGACCGCAAGCACCAAACGGTCGCCGTCGCAGCGTGCATCCAGTGTGACGCGTCCGCCGGGGGGGGAGTGCTCCACGGCGTTGCCGAGCAGGTTGACCAGCACCTGCTGCAGGCGCTCCGCGTCAACCTCGACAAGAATGTCGCCGTCAATCCGATCTGTCACGACCTCGATCGATTTTCGATGCCCCGCTAGTCGGGCAAGGTCGATGGCGGGCTGGATCACCTGCTCGACCGACACCCGGCCGATCTGCAGCCGCAACTTGCCCGACTCGATGACTGCGACGTCAAGAAAGTCGTCGACCAGGCGCTTCATCCCCAGCGCGATCGTCAGTACTGTATCGAGAAAGCCAACGTGCTCTGGGTCCATCGCCTCGCCGGCCTCGTCCCGCACGAACTCGGTGTAAGTGATAACGGCGCCGATGGGGCGACGCAGGTCGTGTGCGGCCATGCCCAGAAAGCGCGTCTTCAGTTCGTTCAACTCGCGAAGTTCTGCGTTGGCCTTCTGGACCTGGCGGCCCAGCGTGCTCAATTGCCGGTTCAGCCCAAGCACCTCGTCACGCAGGCGTTCAGTGCCTGCGAAGTCGGGGTGTCCCACCAGCACGGTCGTGCTGCCGTTCACCAGGCCCCGCACAAAGTAGGTCTCGGGGGCGAGGCTGGCGGTGACGAGATCGATCTTGTAAACGCCCTCGGAGGGCGTCAGCAAGGCCGCCAGGTCAAAGCCACCCACGAAGTCGACCACAACTTCAGAGAAGGGTCTTCCGACCAGCCTGTCGCCCAGCACCACGCGTGCATAGGCGTTCAAATCCCGTACGATACCCCCGGCGTCGAGATCGACCACCAGCAGCGGCACGAAGTCGCGCAGGTGTCGGACGAGCGCCTCGTTAAACGGTTCGCTAGCCATGTGGCTCCCATTCAGGCAACCGTCGCTCGAACTCGTCGAGACCCGCGAGCACCGTTACGCCTGGTACCGCCTCGACTGCGGCGCAGCGGCCCCAGCGGAAGGCCTGACCGCCCACAAGGATCGGAAGCGACGGAAATCGGATTCGAATCGCCTCGACGGTATGCAGAAGCCGGTCGATGTTGAACGCAACCGACAACGAGAGAGCTACCACGTTAGGCGTTCGATCGGCCAGGTACGCCAGCAGCGCATCCTCGGGGGTGTTGGCGCCCAGGAAGTCGGCGTGCCACCCGTTCCATTCGAAGGCGTCCGCGATCATGCGGCCACCGATCTGGTGATGTTCGTTGGCCGAGCACGCTACGACGGCGGTGGCGTTCTTGTGGGGCGCGTCGAAAAGACCTGCCTCCAGCAGGCTCATCTGGGTCTCGACGATCGAGGTGGCCAGGTGTTCGGTCGCTACCGTTACGCGGTTCCGTTCCCAGAGGTCTCCCACGGAATAGAGGGCAGGCTGGAAGAGCCCCAGGTACACATCGCGTAATCGGGCGTTGGCCGCCAGCGCGCGCTCGACGATGGCCATGCACTCCACGCGGCGCCCGCCAAGCAGCGCGTCGAGATAGGCAGGCAGACCGTCAGGCATGGAACAATCCTCCGGCGAAGCCCGGTGAGGCCTGGAGCGGCAGCACATACCCGTCCTCGCGAAACACCTTTACGCAGGCGTCGACGGCGTCGGACCAATAAGCCGTGCCTCGCCCCCTCTGGATCTCAGCGTGGGCCGCGTCGATGCCCAATGCCGCACGATACTGTCGGTCGGACGCCTTGGCTTCTACGACGTCGGCGATCCCCTGCAAATCGGCTAACTTGGCGTCCCGGATGGCGGTTCGTTCGAAGGAGTAGTACCAGTAACCAGTCGTAGCCAGCGTGCAAACGACCACGAACAGTCCGGCGACCTGGAACCATGGGATTCGACGGGTCATCGGCCCTTCCCGGTTCGGGCCGAGATATAGATACCGATCGGGTTTGTCTTCCCCGACATACAGAGCCTGCGTGTGCGTATGCAGATCAATTTGTACTTTGTATTCAGGAATGGGTCAACAAGCGCAACACCAAGGACGGCGTGTAAACGCCCACCAGAAACTGCCTAAACCTGTTGCCCCATGGATACGCGTATCGATGATCGCCCGGCTTCGTGGCTGGCCCTGTTTGTCCGAGCCACGAACCTGCTGGACCGCAACGACACCAGCGAGTATGGTTTTCCAGATCCTGGTCACGAGGTCTGGCCGGGGGCGCGATTCCGGGTCGCGCGGGCCGACACGAGTCCGAAGTGATGAATCCGGTCGTCCTTCGCGATGTGACCAGCCTCCGATAGTGGTGGACAAATGACCGTGTTGCAGCGCCTTTTCCCGCCTCCGCCGCGCTCGTTTTCGGGCCAGCGATGGGTAAACATCGGCCTGCGGTGTGCCCACCTGGTTGGCATGGCCGGCATCGGCGGTGGCTTCCTGTTCGCCCTGCCCCAGGCACAATGGGAGTCGTTCGGGCACCTGACTATGGCCAGCGGCATCCTTCTTGTCCTGCTCTACCTTTGGAACGGGCCCGACTGGCTGCTGCAACTGAAGGGGCAGGTGGTTGTCCTGAAGCTGGTTCTGCTGGTCGTTGCCCATTTCCAGCCCGTGTGGCGGCCATCGTTGCTGGTCCTGGTGGTCGTGCTGTCCGGCATCCTCGCCCACGCGCCGTCCAGGGTTCGCAGTTTTGCCTGGGGACGAACCGTCCGGGCCTGCGACTCGGCCACACGAGCGAGGGGATGACCGAGAGCCGGGCCGGCGTGGACATGAGGGACAAGATGAATGCGGTCGTCCGGCTGTTCCGGACGAACCGTTTGCGCACCTGCGTTGACAGCTACGCTTCGGCCCTCTGGCCGGACTATACCCCAGATACGAAAAAGCCCCGGCGCCGCCCCACCTTGTGGACATATGTCTACACGCGCCAGACGCGTGTAGCGAAAGGTCGATTGCTGCCCCTCCCAGGCATGGGAACAATGCGAAGGCGGAGCGTGGGATCGCTGACGATCCGGCGCTCGCCGCGACAGGAGGTTTGACGATGAAGACCAGGCTCCGCCTTGCGAGGATTTTGGGCATCGCCGTCGTACTGGCGCTCGCGGCCTGCTCGGGCAGCGACACCGGGAACGCCGGCGACACGACCGACGCCTTTGTTGCCGCCGACGTCGTCCCCGCGGAAGTCGCGGGAACCGACGCGGCTGAGGGCGTGGTCGGGGCGGACATGGCGGAAGAGAGCGCCCCAGCAGACATCGCGACTGATACGCCGTTTGCCGAGGTCGCGGGGGAGGTCGTCCCCGCCGACGTCGCGACCGATGCGCCGCCGGCCGACGTCGACGCGCTCGCGGCCGACACCGGCCTCGACGAGACGGCGCCCATCGACACCGCGCCCGAGACCCCGGTCGCGACCGACGTCACGAATGAGGCCGAGGTTGCTGAAGGTCCGACGCTTGAGTTCGTGATCGTCGGGGACCCCGACTCCGACGTCACGTTCCAGGATTCGTACGCGTCCCAGACGCCTGCCGCATTCTTCATTGGCGTCCAGAAGGTCCAACTGCTGGCCAGCGCGGACGATCCCTCGCCCGTCACGGTCTTCGACGCGGGCGACGGCAAGTACACCGAGGTCGACATGCAGGGAAGCACGTCGTTGGCTACTATCGACCTGTTCCAGGTCACGAGCGGCACCTACATCTACGCGCGCGTCCTGATGGCCACGGCCCGCTTCACGGTGCAGGCGACGGTCCACCCGCCGTTCCCTGTACCGGCGCTGCAGGGTCCCGTGTCGGTCGTCGCGGCGCTCGGCGATACGGTCATCGACTCGACGCCGCGGTCGCAGGACTGGGTGCAGTACTCGTTCAGCGCCGGGGGCTTCCCGTTCGTCAAGACCGGCACGCTTCCCCCGTTCCCCAGCTCGGCGACCGGCACCGTGATCAAGGAGAGCGGCCGCACGTGGCTGCAGATGGAACTGTCCGAGCACCTGACGATCACGCCCAGCATCTCCATGAACTACGTGGCCACGGTCACGATGAAGACCAAGAACTGCTTTCGCTGGGAGGACCAGTCGACGTCGAGCTACGCGACCGGCGTCTTTGACACCGACTCGAGCGGCAGCAGCGAGCCCGTCAAGAGCTTCGGCCCAGGGGACTATTCGATCGTGATCGCCGCTGCGGAATAGCCTGCTGATCACCCACGGCCTGCTGTCCATGGTGCGCGGGATCAACCGTAGCACCGTCCCGCATCCGGAGGCCCGGCACTTCATCGCGATTCCTTGTCCCGGAGTAGAATGCCGTTCCGAGTCGGGGACGGGCGGGGGAGGAGATGACGAGGGACACGCTGGAACGGATTCGCAGTCTGGCGGGGGAGTGGGTTCGCCAGTTGAACATGGATCTCGACCTGGCCGATGGTGCCGCTCCGGACGCGATGCGGGCGTTCCACGATCATGCGACGCGGCTGACCCGGGCCGGGGTCCGCGTGACCGCGATCGTGCTGCTGCTGCTGACCCTGCTGGCCTGGCCCACCGACCTGCTCGTCTTTCCGACCGGCTCGGACGGCATCGATCTGCTGGCGGACTGGCGCCTATCGACCCTCGGCCTATGCGTCGTCGTCCTCGCAGGGCTCCGGGCCAGCCACTACCTCGCCCAGCGTCCCTTCCCGCTCGCGCTGGTGGCCTTCACTCTTTCGATGGGCGGGACCGGCTACCTGATGGCCCGGCTTGGCGGTCTGGAGTCGCCGCTGACATACGGCGTCTACACTGTCCCCCTGATGACAGTGTTGCTGATCGTCGATCTGCCGCGACGGGCGGTGGCGGCGGTGCTGATGGTGGTCGCCTACTTCGTCTGCTTCTTCGCCACGGAACCTGCGACCCTGGCACGGCCCGAAGCGGTCACCCCGATCGTCTGGGCGGTCGCGTCCGCCATCGCGGCCGTCGCGGTGGGCCACGTGGTTTACCTGCTGCTGCGCGCCAACTACCTGCAGCACCGCGCGCTCGACGACATGAGGCGCAGGCTCGAGGGTCGCGTCGCGGAACAGACCGAGCAGCTCCGGGATCTCGCGCGGAACCTGGCGTCGGTGCAGGAGGAGGAACGGGTCCGGATCGCGCGCGAGATCCACGACGAACTGGGCCAGACGCTGACCGGGCTGCGGATGGAACTGGAAAACCTCGAGGGTGCGTCCGGCCATGACGCCATCGATCGGCCCCGGCTTGCCGAGGGGTTCGCGCGTGCCGGGGCGCTTCTGACCTCGCTGCACGACGCGGTCGGCGCGGTGCTGAACGCGCTGCGCCCGCGGTTGCTGGATTCGTACGGCCTGATCGCGGCGGTGGAGGCCCTCGCGCGGGACCTCGAACGGAAGGCCGACCTGGCCTGCGCGGTTTCCTGCGGACTGGACGAGGAAGCGCTGTCCCAGGAGCAGTGCATCGCCCTGTACCGCGTGGTCCAGGAGGCCCTGACGAACGTCGCGAGGCATGCCCACGCCCGCAACGTCTGGATATCCCTGGACGTCGATGACCGGGACGCCAGCATCGAAATCCGCGACGACGGCGTGGGTTTCGACCCGGAAGCTGCGGCAGCCCGGGGCCGATTCGGGATGGTCGGCATCCGCGAGCGCGCCCGGCTGGTCGGCGGAAGCTGCACGGTCGACAGCGGACCGGCCCGCGGGACCTGCATCCGGATCCGGTTCCCCTACCCGGCCGATGTGCCCGCGGCGTGACGGGAGATCCCTGCGGCCCGAAGGACATCAAGCGAACTGCCGGTTCAGCCGAGCAGCCGGTTGTCGTCGGCGTAGTGGACGATTTCGACGACGGTCCGCAGGCCGAGCTTCGTCTTGATCCGCTGCACGAAGGTGTTCACGGTGCTGACGCTGCGGCCGGTTTCGCGGGCGATGTCGACGGCCCGTAGGCCGTTGGCCAGGGAGCGCAGAACCGCCAGTTCCCCGGCACTCAGAGACTCCTCCGGGGGACGCCCGATGTCGATCTGGTTCTCGAAGAGGTATTCGGCCAGGCTGGGCGTGATGTAGCGCCCGCCCTCCTTCACCTTTCGGATGGCCGCGACCAGCTCGTTCGTCGAGCGGCTTTTGCTGATGTAGGCCCCCGCGCCGGCCCGCAGGTAGGCGATGGCGTGGACGTCCTCGTGGAACATTGTGAACAGGACGACCCCAGGGGCCGGGTCCAGGGACCGGATGCGCTGCACCAGCTTCGGGTTGTTGCCGCCGGGCATGTTGACGTCCAGGACGACCACGTCCGGCTTTTCGGCCGCCAGCAGCGGCAGGATTCCCTCGGCGGTTTCGCGCTCGCCGCAGATCGTCATGTCGGGGAGTTCCTGCAGGATGCGCCGCAGGCCGCTTCGCACGATGTCGTGGTCGTCCACCAGGAACACCCGGATCATGACGCCCCTCCTTCCCTTTTTCGTCCGCCGCGCCACGGATGGTAGACCATCTGGAAGGCAGCACAACACGTCCGACCGGCCCAGTCTGTAGCGATTTGTCCACTTGTTCGTCGTGCTGTAGCGAAACCGCGATTCTGCGACCTGCTTCCGGGCGGTACACAGCACTATCACACGGGACTCGGGATGGGATTGGGCGGGAAGCCTGGCCTTCCGGCCGTGGCCTGGGCGATGGGAAACACCGGGAGGATTCGGTGATGACGATGCGAGCAAGGGTTCATGGCGGCTGGGGGATCGCGATCGGGGCGGCGGCCCTTGTCCTGGTGCTGGGGGGTGCGGGCTGCGGTTCCGGCGGATCGGAGAATCCGCCCGCCTGCACCGCCGGGGCCTCCGGGTGCGCCTGCAAGGTCGATGGCACCTGCGACGGCGACCTGCAGTGCTCCGACAGTCTGTGCGTGGCCCCGACGTGCGTTGCCGGGACGATGGGATGCCCCTGCCGGACCGGCGCGGCCTGCGACAACGGCCTTCAATGCACGGCCGACGTGTGCGGCGCGCCCGCGGGCACCGGCCTGGTGGTCGGCCACGCCGCGGTACGAGCCTGCGACATCGTTTTCGACGCGCCTGGCGCAACGGTCGCATACGCGTCCCAGGTCACCGGCGTGACGGCGCGGCGCGGGGATCGGGTCGCTCTGTCCTTCGCCGCGAAGGCGGATGCCGCGCTGGACGGGCCGGTCGCGGCCATCACGGGCAGCGACGGCTCGGTGCTGGCGGGTGTGGCCCCCCAGAAGGCCGAGTGCTTCGACCGCCTGGGCCAGGCCGTTGCGGACCCGGTCGTGACGCTCCGGTAGGCGGAACCGGGAAACGCGAGGGGCCGTGGGTGCGCGGACGGGTCGGCTTTCCGGCGGGAGGTGCGCGATGCGAAGCATCAGCAGGATGGGGATCGCGGTAGTGGTCGGGATCGGCTGCCTGGCGGCGGGGACGGCGCGGGCGGCGAAGCCCGGGGACGGGGTGTCCGAGGAGCGGCTGAGCCTGCCGGAGGGGCCGGGGTCGCTGGAGGGCATCGGCGAGAACATCACGCTGGACCGCAACATGGGCCAGATGCAGTACAGCGTGCCCATCAACGTGCCGCAGGGGTTCCCGGGCATGACGCCGGACCTGGCGCTGGCCTACAGCAGCGGCGCCGGGAACTCGGTGGTCGGCGTCGGGTGGTCGCTGGCCGTGCCGTTCGTCGAGCGACTGACAGTCCGCGGGCTGCCGCTCTATACGACCGAGGACGAGTTCAGCGTGGGGGGGGGCGAGGAACTGGTCCGCGTCCCCGGCACCGACCCGCCCGTCTACCGCGCCCGCTTCGAGAAGGAGTTCGCGCGCTGGACCTGGAAGGACGTGGGCACGGGAGGCGAGGGGTACTGGACGGCGGAGTACCCGGACGGGCGCATCGGATACTTCGGGGCGGACGCGACGGGTGCGCTGGTGTCGAAGGCGCGCGTGACCGGTCCCGAGGGGACCTTCCGGTATCTGCTGGTGGCGATGGTGGACCGGTACGGCCACCACGTGGACTACGCGTACGAGTTGTTCGGGAACAAGGCGCTGGTGCGGCACATCGGCTGGGTGTTCACCGGCGGTACCGCGCAGTACGAGGCGACCTTCGAGTACGAGGTGCGCACGGACCGGCTGTCGGACTGCATGCCGGGGTTCGAGGAACTGCTGCAGGTGCGCCTGTCGCAAGTCAACGTCCTGGTCCGCGGCACCCGCATCCGCCGCTACGTCCTTGCCTACGAGGACCCCGCGACCTCGGGCGGGTTGTCGCGCCTAGCGAGCGTCCAGTTGCACGGCCGCCACGACGGGGTCTACCCTGTGCGACACGGCTTCGGCTATCAGCGTGCACTGGGGGTGGACTGCAAGGCGGGGCAGGACTGCGCGCAGCCCTACGTCCGGTCCATGGGCTCCCTAGGCATCGACATGCAGCGCGGGAGCGCCACGCTGGTGGACCTGGACGGCGACGCGCTGCCGGACGTGGTGGATACGTCGGAGGCGGGGCGGCCGCACCGGATCTTTCGCAACGTGCTGCAGGCGGACGGGACGCACGCCTTCGCCGCCTCGTTTGAAAGCGCGAAGGGCAATCAGGGCGGCTTCGATCTAGCCTCGCCGTACGTGCAGGTGCTGGACCTGAACGGCGACGGGTTCACGGACCTGCTGAACGCGCAGACCGGCCAGGTGTTGTACAACCGTGGCACGGGCGACTGGGCCGAAGCCGCGTCGCTGTGGAGCGGCGGCGGCGGGGGCGGCCTGCCCGATCTGGCGAGCGACTTCGATCCTTCCGACGGGAACCTGCGCACGGTTCGCTTCCTGGACTGCGACAACGACAAGCGCATCGACATCGTTCGCAGCGAGGGGACCGGCGACACCAACGAAACCTTCCTGTACCGCAACACGGGCGCCGGGACCTTCGCGCTGGATCCGCAGGCCGAACGCATCGGAGCGGGCTTCGAGTCGGATCGTCTGGAACTGAATGACATGAACGGCGATGGGCTGGTTGACGTGGTGCTGGTGAGCCAGGACGAGGTCCGGTACCGGCTGAACCTGGGCCGGGGACGGTGGGCGGCATGGACCGTCGTGCCGCTGGACCCCCCACTGGCGTCGAGCCAGCAGGCCATCGAGGCCGACCTGGACGACCTGAACGGCGACGGCCTGGCCGACCTGATCCTGGTCAGCGGCAACACGGTTCGCTACTGGGTCAACCGCAACGGCGCCAGCCTGGACGCCGCGCGGGAGTTGACCAGCGCCGACGTCGAGGGCGACCTGCCCGAGCGCACAGCGTCCACGACCGTGATGCAGGCCGACATGAACGGCAACGGGTCCAGCGACGTCGTCTGGATCGACGCGTCCGGCAGCATCACCTACCTGGAACTGTTCCCGGCGCGGCCGAACCTGCTGTCGCGCATCACGAACGCACTGGGCCGCGTGACGGACGTGACGTACGCCAGTTCGGTGGCCGAGCGCGCGCGCGACCAGGCCGCTGCGCCGTGGACCCACCCGCTGCCGTTCCCGATGTCGGTCGTGAAAACGACCGACGAATGGGACGAACTGACGAAGGTCCACACGGTCACGACCTACGCCTACCACGACGGCTATCACGACGGCGCCGAGAAGCGCTTCCGCGGCTATGCGCGGGTCGAGGGCGAGGCACCCGGGGACGCGCACCGCGAGACGGGGCAGACGCTGGAACAATACGACACGGGCATCGAGGACGCGTACCGAGCGGGCCTGCTGCTGCGCGAGGAGCAGGTCAGCGGGGGCCGGTCCCTCCAGGTCACGACGCGCGCATATGGCGACTGCGAAGTAGCGGGCGTGCCGGCCGACGGCCTGCGCTACAAGGTGCGGCACGTCTGTGAAACCTCGCAGGAAGTCGAGCACCGGGAGGGCACCCAGGCCCCGCAGTGGGTCAACACGCGCACGACACTGGAGCACGACGGCTATGGCAACGTCACGCTGGAGTCGAACCTGGGCGTCACGGCGATGGGAGGCGGGGCCTGCGAGGCGTGCGCGTCTGGCGGCTACACGGGCACGCCGTGCGGCCCCCAGTGCCTGGGGGACGAGCGGTACGAGGCCACGGCCTACGTGACGCCCGCGGGCAATGATGACGGCTGGCTGCTGCGGCTGCCGACCCGCCAGCGCGCGTACGGCGCCGCGAAGGGCGACGGCACGCCGGCCGACGACGTGTATTCCGAGACGGTCACCTATTACGACGGCAATGCCTTCACGGGCCTGCCCGAGGGCAAGGCTGACCACGGCACGGTGACCCGCGTTGTCCAGCGCGTGGACGCGACCGGCAAGACCCGGCAGAAGATCCGCAACGGCGTGGACGCCCACGGCAACGTCGTCGAGGCCCTGGACCCGCTGGGAACGCCGGGCGGCGATACGCATCGGCGCCTGTACACGATGGACGCCGATGGCCTGCGGGTGGCCCGAGTCGAGATCCTGCTGAAGGACGCCGACGGTTCCTACCTCCTGCGACGCGAGGTCCAGTACGACGAGATATGGGACAAGCCTGTCGAGGACACCGAATGGATGGTCGTCGACGGCGGCCAACCGGTTGACCCGCGCAGCAGCACCTTTTACGCATTCGACGAATTCGGGCGCATCGTCTCGATGATCAGGCCCGGCGACTCGCAGGAGGCCCCTACCGAGGCCTACGACTATGACTTGAAGAGCCCCGCCAGTCGCATCCTTGTGCACCGCCGCACGACGGCTGGCGGCGCGCCCGACCTGCTGTCGATCCGGTGCATGGACGGCCGCGGGCGGACGTTCCAGCAGCGCGACCGCATAGCCGGGGACTCGTTCCAGGTCAGCGCCTTCACGGTCTTCGACGCCCAGGGCCTGGTCCGGATCGTGTACGACCCCCACCGTTCGGACGGCGAGGTGTGCGACGTTGTGGAACCGGACGGCGTGCTGGCGATGACCCGGCGCCACGATGCGCTGGGACGCGTGGTCGAGACCACCTGGGACGCTGCGGGGGACGAGACGGCGCCCGCGATCGAGCGCATGGAGTTCGGGCCACTGTCGACCACGCGCTTCGACGTGGACGACACGGACCTGTCCAGCCCGCACGCGGGCACGCCCACCGTGATCCGGCGCAACGGACTGGGGAATAGCGTGGCGGTGCTGCGCATGCCGGCGCCGGGCGCCGAGGTGCTGCAGTACCGGCTGCTGCGCGACGCGCTGGGCTTCCCCGCCGGGACCGAGGACCCGGCGGGGGCCGCGCACTTGCAGGCAAACGACCTGCTGGGCCGGGTCGTGGACGTGACGGACCCGGACAGCGGCTCGTTGGCCATCGAGTACGACGACGCGGGCAGCGCGACCCGGCGGACCGACGCGCGCGGCAGATCGCTGCGGATGGAGTACGACGGCGCGAGCCGGCTGGCGGCCCGTTGGGACGAAGCGGACGAGGCCGGGACGCGCGTGGACCTGCGCTACGATCGGCGCGGTACCTGCCCGCAGGCGAAGTGCACGAACGTGGCGGGGCGCCTGGTGGAGGCCGTCTGGCCCCTGGGCGACGGCGTCGCGGGCCGGGACCTGCACGGGTACACGCTGCGCGGGCGGGACGCGTGGCTGGGCCGCAGCCTGGGCCGCCACGAGTTCGAGATCGCCACCTCCCACGATGCGGCGGACCGCGTGACCGCCAACACCTACCCGACCGGCCGCACCCTGACGGTGACGATGGATGGCATCGAGCGCACGACCGCGGTGGCGGGGTTCATCGACCAGGTCGACTACGACGACCGCGGCCTGGTGGAGGCGTTCCGACTGCACAACGGCGTGCAGGCGGCGATACAGCACGACGCGCGGATGCGGCTGGCCTCGATGTCCGTGCAATCGCCCGGGGGCGCGTCGATCCTGTCGTACGCGTACCGGCGGGACCGGGTCGGCAACGTGCTGGAGGTCACGGACGGGCGCATCGACGACGGGACCGCCAGCCATGCCGCGCGATACACCTATGACAGCCTCTACCGCCTGGTGAAGGCCGAACTGGACCCGGGGGGCGCGGCCGCCGAAACGCTGACGTACGCCTGGGACGAGGGGAACCGGCTGGTGTCCCAGGAGTCCAGCCGCGGTGCGGACAGCCCGGCCCACGTCGGCGCGCTGGCCTACGGGGGCGGCGCGGGCCCGCATGCGGTCACCGCGGCGGGCTTGACGGCCATCGCCTACGACGAGGCCGGCAACGTGCGCCAGCGGGGGGACCTGGCTCTGCGGTGGGACGTCCAGGGACGGCTGGTCGGATCCGACAGGACCGGCGGCGAGGCTGTCAGATACGGCCACGACCCTGACGGCATCCGCGTGCTGCGCAGCGGGGAGGGCCACCTGGACCTGTTCCCGACCGAGGACTTCGAGGTCCGGGACGGCACCGCGTTCACCTACGTGCAGTTGGATCAGGACCGGCACGTGCGCATCGAGGAACCGTCCTTCGCGGCGACGATCCTGCCCGACCTGGCGCCGGCCTCGGGGCCGGACACCGGCATCCAGCCGGACGCCGACGGATCCATCACGGCCGGCGACGCCTGGCTGCTGTCCGCGGTGCAGGCCGGCTGGATGACGACCTCGACGACCGCCCCGGAGTCCATCGATCCCCGGGTCCTGCTGCACGCCAGCGCGCGGCGGTCGCTGTACGGCACCGACCCGCGGGTCGTGTACCTGCACACGGACTCGCTGGGCAGCACGGTGGCCACCACCGACGACCAGGGTGCATCGCTGGGCCGTGCCGAGTTCTACCCCTTCGGCCAGGTGCGCATGGCCCAGGGCGAGGGCGATCCCCATGGCTTCACCGGGAAGGAGGCCGACGCCGCCACCGGCCTGCTGGACTTCGGGGCGCGCCTGCTGGACCCGGTGACGGGCCGCTGGACGGCGCCGGACCCGTCCTTCCGGGTGCACAGCGACCTGGACGAGGAGCAGGTCGAGGAGGCCACGGGCGCTTACGGCTACGTGGACGGCAACCCGGTCAACGCGCGGGACCCGGACGGCGAGGCGAAGGTCGGCTGCCTGACCAGCCTGATGGGCCGCTTCAAGACCGCGCGGGCGCTGATGAAGGGGAGCTGGCGCCCGAACGTGCTGTACCACTACCGCTTCAACCTGACGCCGAACCAGAAGATCGACTTCAAGACCGCCTGGAAGATGGTCAAGACGGCCAGCCAGGCGCTGAAGGTCGGCGACACGCACGGGGCCTTCGTGCCCAAGTCGCGCAGCGACAGCAACTCGCTGCTGATGGAGACCCGATCGGCCGGGCACGCGCTGTCGGGCTACTACAAGACGATGCGGCTGGCGAAGAACGACTACCGGGTCGAGCACTTCTCGAGCAGGATCGCGCCGTCCCTGGCGAACATCGCCCAGGGCGTCAGCGGCGAGCGCTTCCTGGACATCCGCGGAATGCACCAGCTCCACGCGGTCCAGGGGATGCAACTGGGCCTCCAGGAAACCCACATCAACCAGGGCCACCAGATGAAGGCGCTGACCACGGGCGGGCGGGGCCAGCGGAAGTAGCGGCGGGCGCCCGGGGATCCGCGGGACGGGCGCACGGAGGATGCGACATGCGACACGACGACGGGACGGGAAACGCGATGCGGGCGGCGATGCGGCCGGCGGCGGTGGCGATGGCGGGGGCGGTTCTGCTGGCGGCGGTGCTGGCGGTTCCCGGCCCGGTCCGGGCGGCGCAGCCGGGGGACGGCGTGTCCGAGGAACGCCTGAGCCTGCCGGAGGGGCCGGGTTCGCTGGAGGGCATCGGCGAGAACGTGTCGCTGAACCGCAACATGGGGCAGATGCAGTACAGCGTGCCCATCGAGGTGCCGCAGGGGTTC
Source organism: uncultured Myxococcales bacterium (assembly GCA_903936705.1). Classification (GTDB taxonomy): domain Bacteria; phylum Myxococcota_A; class UBA9042; order DTJE01; family DTJE01; genus CAIZWN01. The sequence continues at coordinate 797 of CAIZWN010000015.1, read as the reverse complement.
TCGGGCATGACGCCGGAACTGGCGCTGACGTACAGCAGCGGCGCCGGCAATTCGGTGGTGGGCGTCGGCTGGTCCCTGGAGGTGCCGTTCCTGGAGCGCAGGACCGTCCGGGGGCTCCCGGCCTACACGATGGACGACGAGTTCGCCGCGAACGGCGGCGACGAACTGGTGCGGATCCCGAACACGGATCCGGCGGTCTACCGCGCGCGCTTCGAAAAGGACTTCGTCCGGTACACGTGGAAGGACGCCGGAACGGGTGCGCAGGGATACTGGATGGCCGAGTACCCCGACGGGCGCATCGGCTGGTTCGGGGCGGACGCGACGGGCACCCTGGTGCCGAAGGCGCGGGTGAGCGGTCCCGACGGGACCTTCCGGTACCTGCTGGTGGCGATGGTGGACCGCTACGGCCACCACGTGGACTACGCCTACGACCTGTTCGGCAACAAGGCCCTGGTCCGGCACGTCGGATGGGTCTTCACGGGCGGCACCGCGCAGTACGAAGCGACCTTCGAGTACGAGGACCGGACCGACAAACTGTCCGACTGCAGCGCGGGCTTCGAGGAACTGCTGGGGGTCCGCCTGTCGCGGGTCAACGTGCTGGCTCGGGGCACCCGCATCCGGTCCTACGAGATGGCCTGGGAGGACACGGCGACGTCGGGGGGCCTGTCGCGCCTGGCCGGCGTGCAGATGAAGGGCATGGCCGGCGGGGCCTACCCGATCCACGACACGTACGCCTACCAGCGGGCGCTGGGCGTGGACTGCAAGGCCGGCGAGTCCTGCGCGCAGCCCTACGTCGT
>CAIZWN010000014.1 GCA_903936705.1 uncultured Myxococcales bacterium | reverse complement strand
TTCCGCAGGAACGCGAGCAAGGCCCGGAAGTCGTAGGCCCCGATCAACTCGTCGAGAAGCACCTGGATCTCTTCCTGATGTGTCATTTCCTGCTCTCCCTTCATCCGTCACCTGACGGACCGGCCCTTCCGTCCCCCGGGGAACCGATGGACCCGAACGCAGCGATGATTCTAGCCTCTGGCCAACGCGCGGCGACAGACGGTCGCGACCCTTGCAAGCCAGGAATCCCCTGGGCCTTCTGCCAGGAATCGATGATTCGGTTCAGCTCCTGCGCAGATCTGGCGCCAGCAATCTTCTTCATCGTAGGAGGGGGCAGCCTATCCGATCTGCAATCTGCCAGCAGTTGCCGGTGCGCCGACTCCAGATGTTCCGGAATCTGCGCTGCCCACTCATCCAGCTTGTTGACGGCACGCATCCATCGGCTGCCACCTTTACCGGTCTTCAGGACCGGACGGTTGCTGCGGTCAACGAGGTCTGCGTATTCGTCCCACCAGGTCTCCCCGAAGGTCTCCGAGGGTGTCTCCGGTTGGCTCTCGAGTTGGGCGAAGGCGTCCAGAAGGCCCAGGGGCTGCGGCGCAGGATCCGGCGGCTGAAGATCCCGGGCCACGGCGTCCAGGCGGTAGCCGTCGTGCCTGAAGATGGTGAGCCGTCGCCTCCCCCCGTCACCGTTGAACCGGGCAACGGTCTTCAGCCGTTCCGGGAGCCCCTCTAGTTCCCGGAGCTTCGAATCCCATGCCACACTTCCGTACCTGGACGAATAGGCATCGCGACACTCTTCAAACCGCTGGAGCACTTGGGTGTATACGCTGCGGCCCCGGTTCTCGAACTGGTCGAGCGCTTCGTGGTTCACGCGGTTGAACAGTTCTGCCGGCTGGGGATCTTCCGATGCATCCAGGACCTGGGCATCCTCGCACACGATCCTGTGGATCATTTGCATCTTCTGCCCGGCGATCATGGTCTTGTGGATGACGTCCTCGCCCTTCTTGGTCGGGAAGAAGTTGAAGACATAGATCTTGTCGAAGACCTTCTTGTTGATCCGGTTGATGCGTCCGATACGCTGGATTACCCGCGTCGGATTCCAGGGGATGTCGTAGTTGATGACCAGACCGGCCTGGTTCAGGTTGACTCCTTCGGACAGGGCATCCGTGGTCACCAGGATCCAGGGGCTGTCCGCGACAGGAGCGTTCCTCGCGTCGAAGTGCCGTTTGATGGCTTCGACGCTCTTCCTGGTCTTGGTATCGCCCGTCATGAAGGCGACACGCTCCTTCCCGAACCTCTCTTCGAGACCGCGGCGGATGTGCTCGGCCGTGTCCGCAAATACCGTGAAGACGACCACCTTTCGTAGGACGGTATTCGGGTCTCGCTCCACCTTGTGGTGGAGGTTCAGGAGCACCTGGCTGATCGAGTTCGTGAGCGCCTCGAGCTTCGGGTCCCTCTCGATCAGGTGCAGGCGTTCGATCTCGCGAAGCACTTCGTCGAGTACCAGGATGTCCTTTCTAATGGCTGCCTTGAAAGCTTCGGGATCACGGAAGGCGGCGGCGGGGTAGCCGTGCTCAGCACGGCCGCCAGGCGCCGAGGCATGCGCCTCGTCGTCGTCGGCCTCCGCAATTGCCGCTTCGAGTTGCTTGCGGTCCAGAACGAAAGAGTCGTTCCTCTCGAAGTTCTCCAGGGCGTCCACTGCCAGTTTGCGGACCGACGTGATGCTTTCCTTGAATGCCGCGAACGAGCTCTCGAACCGGTTGACGAGGGAACGGCACACGAAGCCGTAGAGGTTCTCCTGGGCCTGATCGGTCGTAACTTGTTCGGAGCCTTCAAGGTAGCGCTCCGGCCGGTACATCGCCCCGTGGAAATTCGGTTCGGTTCCACCGAAGTCTTCCGTCAGGATCCGGTCGAAGAAGGCGTCCTGTTCCTTGTCCAGTTGGTACAACTGGGGCACCGGCGGTTGCTGCTCCGCCATCGAATCGGCAACCTCAGCCCGGTACCTGTCGTTGCTGAGGAGATCAAGCCGGTTCCGCCGCACCATCACGCCTTGAAGGACCCGGTTGATCTCGCTGCCGATTCGATCCAGATCCCGTACGCCTTCAGCATGCGATGGCACGGTCTTTTTCAACTTCAAGGCCGTGTCGAAGTCCTTGTCGAGCTGGTCGAACAACTCCTTCAAGGCGGCATCGCCGCCCAGAACCGGCGCATCCCGGAAAAGCTTGAGGAGCGCCCCGATGTCGCGGGGGCGGTTGTTGAAGGGAGTCGCGGTCAGCAGCACGACCTTGCGGGGCTTGCAGATGCCATGGAGTCCCGCGTACCCCTCGGTCTCCGGATTGCGGAATCGGTGGGCTTCGTCGACGATGACCATCTGCGTGGGATGCTTCTCGAGGTATTCGCGGACATCCTGTAGTTGATACATGGAGAACACGGCCCATTCGTCCAGGTGGAATGTGACTAGGTAGTCCGCCCAGTCGTCGGTCAGGTGCGGGGGGCAGAGCACGATACCCGATCGGGCATCGCAGGCGGCGATGGCGCTGCCGACCACCGACTTGCCCAGGCCGACCACGTCGGCGATCAGGACACCTCCCGTCTTGTCCAGTATCGTCAACGCTTGGTGAACCGCGTCGATCTGGTAGGAAAAGGACTTGAAACCGGTCGCTTCGATGATCCGCCGGACGCGGTCGTCCTGCCTCTCCGGCTTGAGCTTAAGGTATTGCAGCATCAACCAGATTTGGAGGTCATACGGCGAGACGTCCCTGAACGGGCTTTCCTCCTTCAAGACCTTCGCTAACGGGTCCGACGTTGGCTTCCGGGTCGGGTCATCCCCGGCCGGCGGCGCTCCAGAGAACTCCTTGAAGTCGGTCACGCAAACCGCTTCGTCCCAGAGGGAGTCGAAGAGCCCGTGGACCTGTTCGAGCCCGGTCCTGCGAATCCGGACGTTCAGTTCCTGGCGTTCGGCAATCCCGGCGCGGCTGAAGTTGCTGCTGCCGACGAGGTAGAACGACGCCTCCGGCTGTTTCTGGTTGAAGATATAGAGCTTCGAGTGGTTCGGCTGGCGGGTCTGGCGGATCAGCAACCGGCCCTGGTTGATCAGGTCGGCGTAGAGCCGCGCAGCCTGCCTGCTGCCCCAGGTGTCGTTCTCGGAACCGAGACCGGCGACCACCTCCTTGACCTGCCGGCGATAGTCCTCCGCGATCGCCTCATCGTCTATTCCCGCCTCATAGCGTTGAGCCCGTTCGATCAGCCCCTTCGAATCGATCCCGGCGCTCATGCCCACCAGCACACGCAACCTGATATTCGGGTTCTGCCTCAGCGCCTCCCGGACCTGCTGGATGCCGTCGAAGAAGAAAAAGCCGACAAGGATGTCCAGCCGGTCGCAGTCGGAAATCCCTGCCGCAATCACTTCGTTCAGCCGTGGCCCGTGCTCCCAGTCGAGGATCTGCATTTCATCGGGTTGGAGTGCGATGGTGGCTTGTTGCGTCACTGGCCTGCTCCCAGGGATGAAGGAGGACCAACCCTCAAACGTCGGCGCGGCCAGTATCCTTGCGGGCCCGACGGAAGTCAAACAGCCGCTGCCTGCTCGGATCGAGCGGGTTGACGACGACCGAATCAACCGGCCGCGGGACGTTGACCCGAGACCGACAGAGTGGGACCATGCGCGCACACTCTGGAATCGATGGAGGAGTTCGATGACCCGTTCGGAGCGCGCCATGCAGGTCTGGCAGATCCTCGTCGCCGCGGCCCACAACCGCCAGTCGCTGACCTATGGTCAGGTCGCGGACTACCTGGGTTTCGAAGGGGCCGGGGTTCTTGCCCAGATCCTTGGCCAGATCATGAACCACTGCAAGGAGCAGGGGTTGCCTCCCCTCACCTGCCTGGTGGTGAACCAAGACACGGGGCTTCCCGGCTCCGGCTTGTCCACCGTCGAGGACCTTCCCCGCGACCGCGAGGCGGTGTATCGCCAAAACTGGTTCTCCCTGCCCCCGGCGCAAATCAAGGACTTCGAAGCGCAGGCGTAGGTCAAGCACCACGACAAGATCGTGATCCATCTCGCGTCCACAGTGCGCCCGGACAGGCCCGGCGCCAGGAGGTCCGCGAACGAGTTGCTCAGGTCCCGGAATCCAAGCGGGTCGCCTCGTCGGCGTGCCGGCTCCTCCCAGGGCGCCGTCAGGAACCACTCGACGCGAGATGTCATCTTGCCTTCCACCTTCGCGCGGGCCAAAGGCGTCACGCGGCTATTCCGTGGAGCCAGGTTGCAGCGAGCGGCCGTGTTGTATCATGGTGGGAGCAGGCCGGCCAGACGACGGGCCTTTTCCGCGGCCAGGATCGTCTTCCCGGTGCTGGCGGCGCCCTGGACCATCACGCAAGCCAACCGCGACAGCATGTCCAGCACGTTCACCTGCTGCTCGGTCAGGGGCAGGATGCGGCGCTCCTCTTCGACCAGCGCTGCCACCAGCGGGCAGCGCCGCGTGAACGTGCGCCCCAGTGTGTCGATCAGCAGGTCCAGGCCGTCCGAACCCAGGCCCTCCTGCGCGCCGGGCATCGCGTTGTAGTGGCGGTGCATCTCGGGGATCCGCTTGCGCATCCGGACGAGGTCGACGTGACCCATCAGGATTTTCCGAGGCAGGTCCAGCGCCAGAGCCCCGTCGACGGCGCAATCGGGGAACACGACGCCATGGCCTGCGCGGATGGGGCGGTGGCGCCAGCCCGGGAACTCGCGGATCTTGTCCAGCAGCAGGTAGTGGTTTTCCCGAGCCTGCTGGCCGGGGTCGCGGATGCCGTGAACGTTACCGGTGCGGTCCGTGCTGGTCCAGCCCTCGGGGCCGCGGGCGATGCGGCCGCCCTTCACCTCCAGCACCAGCAGGCCCAGGTCGGGGTGGGCCACCAGGAAGTCCGCCTCGCCGTCCCGGGCGCGCCCGCCGCTGCGCGATTGCCAGGTCACCCGTTGAAGACGTGGAAGTCGTCGTCCAGCGTGTCCAGCGCTTCGTAGGTGCGGCTCTCGGCCGATCGACGCGAGTCGTCCCGGACCGAGGCCGGCAGGGGGCGGGGGTGCATCGTGGCCATGGAGCCTCCGTCACTGCGTGCCGGTGCTACTTTCGGGTTGCAAGGTCGATCCGCAGGTCCATGTGCGACAGCGACCCCAGCGCCTGGACCAGGTCCTCGGCCGAGTTGACCGCGTGGGACAGGCGGAAACTGACCGCGACATCCTTCCCGCCCACTTCGGGGAACTCGTGGACCTCGACCTCTCCCGTCAGGCGGAAGCCGTGGGGACGCAGGTGATCCAGGACGATGCTGTCGTAGGTGGAACGGATGTCGTCCAGGTCGCGTAGCGCCTCTGCAGCCCCGGTCATCTCGTCGGTTCGCAGGTCGACCTCGACCTCGATCCGGGGCGGATCGCACCAGACCTCGACCGAGTTGCCCATGCGGCGGTGGACTACCCAGAACTCGTCGAAGTCCTCGACGCTCACGACGTCCTCCAAGCGCTGGACCAGGTCGTCGGGCGCGAGCCCGAACAGCGGGTCTTCGGCCATGAATGTGCCCTCCCTTGCGGTATCGAAGTCGATCAGGTGACCCGGGCACGTTAGCAGAAGGGACGGACGGGAGCAAAGGAGTGGAAAATCGTGAAATCTGGGCTTTCCTGGGTTGAACCGGCACGGAACGTGCCGCGCCATGCTTGAAGTGGGCTCCGTGGGCTTAGTTTCATTTTCCCGCGAGTAGATAGAGGGAAGGGCGAGTCGATCGCGATGTCGCGTTCCCTAGGTTTATGCCCCGCTCTTCACGGGTAGTCAAGGCAAGGAGGTGGCAGATGCCCACGGCACAGATCCCGGGTTCCACGGATTCACGGAATGCTCCCTACGCAACGGAACTGGAGTGGCTGGACGAGGAACTGCGGTGGGTCGAGGCGCGGCTGCGGCGCATCGCGGCGGAACGCGCGCGAGGTGCGGCGACGGAAGCACGGCGGGGCGGGCGGCGTCGCGGGGGCCGGCAGGACGAGGACGAGCGAACCGACGGCGGTGCGGCGACGCTGCGCCGGCTGCGAAAGACCGAACTGGACCTGCGGACGTCCATCGACCGACGCCTGGTGGAGTGGCGTGCGTCGCACGGCCCCACCGCCTTCGATCGGCTGGCGGACGAGGCGGGGCTGGACGCCTTCGAGCGCACGATCCTGCTGCTGGCCGTCGCGGCCTGCTTTTCCAACCGCTTCGGCCAGCTGTTCTCGGACCTGACCGAGCGGGGGTACGGCACCAGTCTGACCCCGGACGTCGCCTTCATGTTCGCGGGGATGTCCTTCGCGGAAACGGTGCCGCGCCGGGCGACCTTCGGCTGCGTGGCGCCGCTGGTGCGCAGCGACCTGGTCACCGTGGACCTGACGGGCGGCATGCTGTGGCCCGACGACTTGCTGGGCGCTGCGCTACGCATCACGGCGCAGGCCTTCAACCACGTGGTGGGCGACCCGCGGCTGGACGACGCGTTCCTGGGCTTTTCCCGCATCGAGGCGCCCCTGGCGGGCTTCGATGCTGTGGTCATGGAGCCCGAGGACAAGCGGCGCATCCTGGCGGTCCTGCAGCACCACGACCGGTACCTGGAGTGCCGGCGCGAGTGGGGTTTCGACGAGGTCATCACCTACGGGCGCGGTCTGGTCATGCTGTTCCATGGCGCGCCGGGTACGGGCAAGACGCTGACGGCCCACGCGGTGGCGAAGGAACTGGGCCGGCGCGTGCTGAACGTGGACATCCCGACCTTCCTGGAAAGCCGCGAGTCCGGGCGCTTCCTGCCGGCGCTGTTCCGGGAGGCGCGCCTGCGCAACGCGGTGCTGTTCTTCGACGAGTGCGAGGGGCTGTTCGCGGACCGGCGGTTCGGCAACGCGCTGATGACGGTGCTGCTGACGGAACTGGAGCGCTTCGAGGGCGTGGCGATCCTGGCCACGAATCTGCCCGCAGCGCTGGACGACGCCCTGGACCGGCGCATCCTGGTGAAGGTGCGTTTCCCGGCGCCGGACCGCGAGGCGCGGCGCGCGCTGTGGCGGCGGCATCTGCCGGCCAAGGCGCCGCTGGCCGCGGACGTGGATCTGGACGCCCTGGCCGACCGGCACGAACTGGCCGGGGGGTACATCAAGAACGCGGTGCTGGAGGCGGTGGCCGAGGCGGTAGCCACGGGCGGCGCGTCGCCCTGCATCACGATGGCGCACCTGGAAAACGCCGCGCGCAACCAGGGGCATCGGGCGTCGGACGAGCACCTGGAACTGACGAACCCGAAGGCCCTGCTGGCCGACGTGGTGCTGCCGCGTGCGATGAAGGCCCAGGTGGAAGAACTGGTGGCCGCGGCCCGGGGGCGCCGCACGGTGCTGGAGCGCTGGCGCATCGCGGGGCACGTCGGGGGCGGCAAGGGCCTGGCGGCGCTGTTCGTGGGCGAGCCCGGCACGGGCAAGACGCTATGCGCCGAGGCGGTGGCTGGCGAACTGGGGCGGCCGTTGCTGGAGGCGTCCATCCCATCGCTGGTGTCCAAGTGGGTGGGCGAAACCGAGCGCAACCTGCAGCAGATGTTCCGGGACGCGAAAGCCCACGGGGCGGTGCTGTTCCTGGACGAGTGCGATTCGCTGCTGGGCGAACGGGGCGGCGACAGTCCGGGCGGGAGCGCGCGCCACGATGACCGGGCGGTGAACGTGCTGCTGCGCCTGGTCGAGCGCCATGACGGGCTGGTGCTGCTGGCCACGAACCGCGAGGTGGTGCTGGACCGGGCCCTGTCGCGGCGCATCGCCTACCGGCTGGCCTTCCCCATGCCCGACGCCGAAGGGCGTGCGGACATCTGGCGGGGGCTGCTACCGGACACGGTGCCGACGGACGGGACCGTGGACGTCGCTCGCCTGGGCCGGCGCTATGCGATGTCGGGCGGGCGCATCCGCAACGCGGTGTTCAAGGCGGCCTTCCGGGTGGCGAGTCGCAGTGGCGTGGTATCGATGGAAGCGCTGGAGACCGCGGCCGAGGAAGAGGTTGTCGCCATGGGCGGCAACGGGAAGGGACGCGTGGGCTTCGCGTCGGAGGTGGCGTGATGGGAACGGTGGGTGAACGGACTAGGACGGCGCGACGGGAGCATCTGGCGGAGCGTGTGCGGGTGCGGCGCGAGAAGCATGGCCGGCTCCGTGAGGACAAGCGGGACGCCCGGCGGGTGGCGGCCGAGCTGCTCGTGCAGGAGCGCATGCGACGGATCGATGCGATCCGGGTGGCAAACCGTGGGTGCGTGGAGTTCCGATTGCGCGGGGGTGCCCGATTGGAGTTCCAGTTCGCCGCGCCCCCGCAGAGGGACGAGGACGGTCGCGAGTTCCGGCCTGCCGTGGGCGTCACGTGGATCCAGCCCGACGGCGAGGTGCGGACGATCGTCGGGGACCGCGGGGAGGACGACGAATGAGCGATGCAAAGGTGGACATCCGTCCGGGCGAAACCCGGGCGTTGCGGGCTGCCCGCGAAGTATTGCGGCGCGGACACTTTGAAGTCCTGAACCCAGCTCCTGACGGGGTGAAGAGGTTCTGCGTGACCGACCGGGCCGGCAAGATGGAAACCATCACCGCGGACCCGGCCTGGGCGAAGAAGCCGACCTGCACGTGCATGCAACAGTATGTGAACAACCAGTTCAAAGGCACCGACCTGTGTCCGCACATCGTGGCGGTGCTGGTTCGGGAGGAGGATCTGCGATGCCAGTTGCTCGACGTGTTGCTGTGAAGCCAAGATCGGCGCCCAGGGCCGAAGTCCTGCGGGCGGTGGCGACGGGCCTGCCCGTGCTGGCCGAGGGCTATGCGTACGACGAGGCCAGGCCGCTGGCGGAGTCCCTGCTGGCCGCGGGCCTGTCGGTGCTGGTCCGCGGGCACCCCGGTGTGGGTAAGTCCACGCTGGCTCGCGAAATCGCGGCGGCCATGGGCCTGCCGCTGGTGGACATTCGCCTGGCCCAGCGGGACCCCGCCGAGATTGGCGGCGTGTACTTTCCGGACCGGGAGCGGCGCGTGCTGGACCTGCTGCC
>CAIZWN010000013.1 GCA_903936705.1 uncultured Myxococcales bacterium | reverse complement strand
CGGATGGCATCACTGCGAAGTGCAGATATCCACCCGAGCCCAGGGTGCTTCCGCAGATGCTCGATCTTCGAATTGGTCAGCATCCCACGGTCGCCGACCAGCACAACGTGCTCAAGCCCGAAACGCTCACGGAGCTTCGATATTTGGTCAGGCACTGTCGTCGCATCGCCGGTATTCCCGGGGTACACATCCATCGCGACCGGACGGCCATCGCGATCTGTCAGCAAACCGTACGAGATCACCGTCGCGCCTCGCCGGCCATCCTTGTCGTGACCGTGCTGCGCCAGCACACACGTCCGCCCCTCGTAGAGGCTGTTGCTCGCGTCGTACAGCGCCAGGCAACCCTCGTCCAGGTGTCTTTCGGCAAGCTTGGTCTCGATCCGCGACTGGCGCTCCAGCAACCAGTCGAGCGCGCCGTACAGTTCATCTACTTCTGCGTCCTCGATACCAAGCTCCGACGCCAAAGTCGATGTCTGCCATAGCCGCACCGTCCCGAGCTTCGACGCTGGGTCCAGGATTCGCTCCGCGATAGCCGCCAAGACAAGGTCGCGCTCCCGGCACGACCTGCTCGACAGAAGATCCGCGATCCCCAACTTCTGCATCGTTCCCAGCACGGCGCGCACATGGCCGGCCGGCAATGAACCCTTCGTCTGTACGGCCTCGCTTGCCGGAACCAGCTTCTGACCCGAAAGCGCCAGCTTGATCAACTCGATCACGTCGATCGGGAGGTGAGAAAGATTGGCGACGGTTTCGTTGAGAACCTTGCCGCCCACCCGAGTAGTCCGTCGGAGCAGGTGGCACTCGTACACCTTGTCCTTGTACTTCCTGCGAATCGTCGCAACATGCACTGGTGAGTGCTTGCCTTTCATGCACCGGAATCTACCATGGATTGGCGGTATGTCAAGGAAATCGTTGCAATCTTTCTGTCTACATTTTGGCAGCACGTTCATGGGCCTCAGTCGCATCAGGATTGGACCGGCGACTATTTGCATTGGGGTAACTTCGGACTAGTGCTTTTAGCTTGCCGAAATAGGGAGTAGACTTTGTTCAGCAGTTATTGGGATCCAGCGACATGACAAAGCCCCGCTTGCCGAAGGTGCCGGAACCCTTGGCGCCGCCGGTCCCCGAATCAGTGGTAACGCCTTTGGTTTCTCCAGCTATCGACCTGTTCCCGGTGGTGGGTATCGGGGCGTCGGCCGGCGGTCTTGCTGCCTTCGAGGAGTTCTTTTCGGGAATGCCGGCCGACGTCGGTACCGGCATGGCTTTCGTGCTGGTCCAGCATCTTTCCCCGGATCACAAGAGCATCCTGACTAACCTTGTCCAGCGGTACACGCGCATGCAGGTTTCGGAGGTCGTGGATGGGGTGACGTTGCGTCGCGATTGCGCCTACATCATTCCCCCCAATTGCGATATGGCTCTGCTGGCCGGCCGATTGCATCTGCTGGAACCTTCCGCCCCGCGCGGTCAGCGTCTGCCGATCGACTTCTTCTTCCGGTCCCTGGCCCAGGAACTGCGCGAACGGGCGATTGGCGTCGTGCTTTCCGGCACGGGCAGCGACGGCACCCTGGGCGCGCGGGCGATCAAGGGAGAGGGCGGCCTGGTGATTGCCCAGATTCCCGGGTCAACAGAGTTCGACGGCATGCCCTCCAGCGTGATCCGGGCCGGCCTGGTGGACTACGAACTGGTCCCAGCCGAGATGCCAGGAAAGATCATGGCATACGTCGGGCATGCCTTCGGCAAGCTGGAACGTGCCGGGTTCTCGATCGCCGGAAGGTCCGATGACGTCATGAACAAGATCTTCGTTTTGCTGCGCGCCCAGACTGGTCACGATTTCTCGCAGTACAAGCCCAACACGGTGCTGCGACGCATCGAGCGGCGCATGGCGGTACATCAGGTCGATTCGCTGTCGATGTACCTGAAGTTCCTGCAGGGCTTTCCGAACGAGGCGATCCTGTTGTTTCGCGATCTGTTGATCGGGGTGACCCGTTTCTTCCGCGATCGAGAGGCCTTTGTCGGCCTCGAGGATACAGTCATCCCCAAGCTTCTTGCCGAAAAGCCCGCTGGTTCGGTGGTTCGCGTCTGGGTGCCTGGTTGTTCGACCGGCGAGGAGGCCTACTCCATTGCCATGCTGATTCAGGAGCGAATCTTGGCGCTTCGGCTGGGAATCAAGTTGCAGGTTTTCGCCTCGGACATCGATACCCAGGCGATAGCTGTGGCTCGCACGGGTGTTTATCCGGCCAGCGTCGCCCCCGACATTTCAAAGGAGCGACTAGGGCGTTTCTTTACTTCCGTCGATGGCACGGCCTCGTATCGGGTAAACAAGGACATCCGCGACCTGGTCGTTTTTTCGGAACAGGATCTGGTCCGGGACCCGCCCTTTTCGAAACTGGATGTTATCAGCTGCCGTAACCTCTTGATCTACTTGAGTGGCGAATTGCAGCGGAAGGTTCTTTCGATCTTCCACTATGCTCTGAACCCCGGAGGAGTCCTTTTTCTGGGTACCTCGGAGACCGTGGGGGAGTTTGGTGACCAGTTCGTTGCCTTAGACCGAAGGCTGAAGATCTACCAGAAAAGAGGGGATAAAATCGGCACCTTTGTTCAGCCGGCGTCGGTGCTGGTTCGTTCCATTGCGAGGAGGCCGATACAGGATGGTTTGGGCATCAGGAAGGCTTTTAATCCAGGCAAGACATCGCTGCGCGATATTGCCGAGCAGGCGCTGCTGAAGCAGGTCGCGCCGGCCGCCGCGCTGGTGAATGCCCAGGGTGTGATCCAGTACCTTCATGGCCGCACCGGCCAGTACCTTGAGCCGGCCGAGGGCGAAGCCGGCGAGAACAACATTCTGAAGATGGCACGTTCGGGCCTGCGGCGCGAACTGACCACTGCGTTGCACAAGGCTGCGATGACCAGCGACGTCGTGTGCCGTCGTGGTCTGCGGGTCAAGACCAACGGCGATTACACGCTGGTCGATCTGAGTGTTCAGAGGGTCGTTCCTGAAAGCGACGACCTTCAGGAAATACCCCGGTTCCTGGTCATTTTGCGGGCGGCGGAGGATGCCGGTGCCGAGATCAACGCCGAAAGTCCGCGATCGGCATTTTTGGACGGGGAGGGTGCCGTTTCTGATACGAATTCCAGTGACGACCCGCGCGTCTCTGCGCTTCTGAAGGAATTGCATGCCAAGGAGGAATACCTCCAGAGCGCCAATGAGGAACTGGAGACCTCCAACCAGGAACTCATGGCCTCCAGCGAGGAAATGCAGTCTGTAAACGAGGAACTGCAGGCCACCAACGAGGAATTGGAGACCGCCAAGGAGGAGATGCAGTCCATCAACGAGGAGTTGTCCACGGTCAACTCGGAACTGCAGAGCAAGGTGCAGGATCTGTCGCGAATCAACAACGACATGAACAACCTCCTGGCCGGGACGGGCATCGGCACCGTGTTCGTGGATTTTCAGCAACGCATAATGCGCTTTACCCCTGCTGCCGCGGCGATCATCAACCTGATCCATGGTGACGTCGGTCGGCCCGTCGGCCACATCGTTTCGAATCTGATGGGGTATGACCGGCTGGAGGAAGATACACAGATTGTGCTGAACACGCTGATCCCCCGTGAGGTCGAGGTCCGCAGCAAGAAGGGACTATGGTATTCAATGAGAATTCTGCCGTACCGCACCAGCGATAACGTTATTGAGGGCGCGGTGATCTCATTCCTGGACATCACCGAACTCAGGATCGCGCGGGACTCGTTGCTGGAACTGTCGGCGCTGCGACGCTTTGCCTCGGTGCTGCAGGAGGCCAGCGATGCGATCATCCTGCATAGCATGGATGGCCGAATCCTTGCGTGGAACCATGCGGCGACAAGCATGTACGGTTGGAAGGAAGTCGAGGCGCTGGAACTGAACATCAGCGAATTGATTCCCGAGGAAGGGCGGGACAAGGAACTGGCCACCGTACATAAACTGGGTCTGGCCCTTACAATGGAACCCTATCGTACGCGGCGGAACACCAGGGATCGTGGAACCATTGATATATCACTGACAGCAATCGCTATTTCGGACAACTCAAGTGTCGTATACGCGGTCGCGACCATCGAAAAGTGCGTGTAGAAGGTGGCCCATACGTGAGGGTATGAGTCTTGTCAGAAAAGCAGGCAGACCTGGATTTCATTGCCGAATTGCGACGGCGCGCGGTTGATTCCCAGGGGCCGCAGTGGTCGTCGGTAGACCTGGCTGCCTTGTCCCAGGACGATATCCAACGGGCATTCCACGAACTGCACGTTCATCAGATTGAACTCCAGATGCAGAACGACGAGCTGCGACAGACGCAGGAGGCCCTGGTACAAAGCCGGGAGCGGTACTTCGATCTGTTTGATGCGGCCCCGGTGGGCTATGTCCGGACCAGCCAGGCGGGACTGCTGCAGGAGGTAAACCTGGCCGTCGTCAAAATGCTGGGGGTTCCCCGAACCCAGTTGGTGGGTCAGCCGCTGGGTCGCTACGTCTACCCTGGGCATAGTGACATCTATTACCGGCACAGAATGAAGTGCGTTGAAATCGACGGCCGGTGCCTGGTCGAAATGCAGATGGTAGGTGCCGATTCTGGACCCTTCTGGGTCCGGTTGGAGACCGCTCGTTCGCAAGATGCGCAAGGTATTTTTTACAATTCCGTCATCACGGACGTCAACGAGGCCAGGCTCGCAACCGCGACGCTAAATCAAAGTGAACAGCGCTATCGCGCACTGTTCGAACAGGCTACCGAGGGGATCCTGTTGATGTCGATGGACGGATATTTGATAGAGGTCAATGAGGCCTTCAGCCAGATGCACGGGTATCGCCAGGAGGAATTCAAAGTCGCGCACATCCAGGATCTGGACGTGCTGGGTCCCATGGTAATGAAGGGGTTTAGCGACCTCAGCGGTCTCCTGGAGGCAGGGCAGGTTGTTCACCTGGATGTCGAGCATTGGCACAGGAACGGGAGCATAGTTTCACTGGAGGTCGCGACCAGCCGGGTCAGACTGGGCAGAGAGTCGTTCTACCTGGCCCTTCATCGGGACGTCACCGCTTCGAAGGCCGAGCGCGCTCTGCTGGAGGCGCGTTCGAAGGACCTCGCTGAAAAGAACGCCGAGTTGGAGCGGTTTGTGTACTCGATATCGCACGACCTCAAGAGCCCTCTGGTGACCGTGCGGACGTTCCTGGGCTATCTGCAACGTGACATTCTGACGAGCGACGCCGACGGCGTAGCCCAGGACATCGATTTCGTCCTCGCGGCGACCGAAAAGATGGCCCGTATCCTGGACGAACTTTTACAGTGGTCACGTGTCGGGCACGGGGTAGTTCCGCACGAAGATGTGTCGTTGCAGGCGGTTGTGGCCGAGGTGCTCCAGTTGCTGTCAGGCCCGATTTCGGCACGAGGCGTGGTGCTCGATGTCGTGGACGAGCCGTTTGTTTTGGTGGGCGACAGGGCGAGGTTGGTCGAGGTGTTCCTGAATCTTGTGGACAATGCTGTCAAGCACATGGGAGATCAGCCGACGCCGCGAGTCGTCGTCGGCGTCGAGTCGAGCGGGGACCAGTTGGTGTTCTTCGTGCGAGACAACGGCATCGGGATCGATTCCAGGTACAAGGAAAGGATCTTCAATCTGTTCGAGAAACTTGACCCGGATTCAGGCGGCTCGGGAGTCGGGCTTGCGTTGGTGAAGCGGATCGTCGAAGTGCATGGCGGCAGAATATGGATGGAATCAGCCGGGCCCGGCCAGGGCTCGACTTTCTTTTTCACCCTCTATAGCGCCAGGCGACGGGGCGCGATGGAGCCGGCACGATGAGCACTCAGCTGCCGTTCATTATTTTGCACATCGAGGACGACCCGGCCCACGCCGTGATCGTCCGCCGCAACATCGCCGGGCTTCGGGCGGGCATCCAGTTGAACCTGGTGAAGGATGGCGGTGCAGCGCTGGAGTACCTGTTCAGGCAGGGCGTGTTTTCCGACCCGGAGAGCAGTCCACGTCCCGATCTGATTCTGCTGGATCTCAGGCTACCGAAGGTGGACGGTTTGGATGTGTTGCGACAGGTGAAGTTGGATGCCGGCCTCAGGATCATCCCGGTCGTAGTCTTGACCACGTCCGGTGCAGACCCTGATATCGGCGTAGCGTATGTTCTTGGCGCGGCCAGTTGCCTTACGAAGCCGACGAGTTTCCAGGAATTCACGTTGATGATGGAGGCCTTTTCCCGCTACTGGCTGGAACTGAATCGCCTGCCGGCCCGCCAGGAGGGCGAGGGCGCCGCGCACACTGCATCGTGACCAATCGAACTGGATTCGTCGGCCTTGCCGTCACAAGGTTCCGCGGCTGTGCTTTACCGCGTCCAGAAACGCATCGACCACGCGTGGGTCGAAGTGTGTGCCAGCCTGCCCGCGGATGTGTTCAAGCGCCTTGTCGGGCGTCCATGCCAGCCGGTATGGCCGGTCGTTTGTAAGAGCGTCCCAGACGTCCACTGCGCCGAAGATGCGCGCAGCCAGCGGAACCGCTTCGCTTGTCAGGCCCCGCGGATACCCGGTTCCATCCCATTTTTCGTGATGGGCCAGTGGAATATCCAGCGCCGGGCGCAGGTGCTCGATGGGCGACAGCAGGTCGAACGCCATTTGCGGGTGCTGGCGCATGATCACCCACTCGTCATCAGTCAGCGGGCCGGGTTTCAGCAGGATGGCGTCAGGGATGCCCATCTTTCCGATGTCATGCAACAAGGCTCCGCGCCGCACATGCACCAGGTCCTCTTCCTTGATGCCCATGACGCGGGCCAGCCGCACGGTCAGGTTCGTGACCCGACGGCTGTGGCCTTCGGTTTCCTTATCGCGCAGATCCAGCGCCCTGGCCCAACCTTCGATGGTTGCGTCGTAGGCCAGCTTCAGGGCCAGGTTCGAGTGCTGGAGGTTGTCGAAGGCCGTGGCGCCGTCTATGGCTATGGCCGTCTGGCCGGCCAGGGCTTCGAAGAAGTCCATCCAGTCGGCGTCCGGGTGGAACGTCCGGCGGTGGAACACCTCCAGGACGCCCAGGATCTCGCCTTTTGCCACCAGGGGCGCCACGTGCTGCGCAAGGAAGCCCTCGGTCGGGAACGGCTTGCGAATGCTGGGGACAGCCGGGTCAGGGATCCTCAGGTCCGGCGAACCCATCAGGCGGCGTTCCATGGCTGCGCGCCCGGCGCGGCCTTCGCCCAAGTGCAGGCTTGTCCGCTCGAAGTCCCTCGAGCGGAAGCCTCGCCCCGCCGCAAATTCCAGGGAAAGCGTGTACGGCTTCAGCAGCAGCACGGATGCCGCGTCTGCCTTCAGGTGCAGTGTGGCCTGTTCAACGATGACTCGCAGCACCAGTCGCAGGTCCAGGCTTCCCGAGATGCTCTGTTCGATCGTGCGCAGTGCCATCAGATGCTCCAGGCGCATCTGGGTCTGTTCGTGCAGCGAGGCTCGTCGAAGGGCGTTGGCGGCGATGTCCGCGATGGCCATCATCTGGCGGGTATCTCGGTCGTTCATGACACGAGCTCGCGTGACGCACAAGGCTCCGAACACCTCGTCCTGCGCCACCAGAGGCACGGCCAGCATGGCAAGGTTGTTCGTAATCAGTTCAGGAATGCCAAGGTCCGCGTCGGTCGAAAGTGTGTTGTCGAGGACGGGGTGACCTGCGGCGACCACCTTGGCAATCACCCCTTTTCCAGGGGGCAGGCGTAGTCCAGTTGCCCCTTCCAGGAACCCGCTGCCCTGTTCAAGAACTATCTCGCCGGTGGCCGCGTCCAGCGTTCCCAGCATCGCACCGCCGGCCTCCAGCAGTTTCAGCATCTGGTCCAGCAGCAGGGGCAGCATCTCCTGACGGGTGGAGGCCGCTCGAAGTACAGCGCTGGTTGTGGCTACGACCTCTATCTGGTGCTCACGCTCGAAACGTTCGGTGATGTCCTTGGAAAGGCACGAAACGTATATCACGCGATTTTCGTGGTCGCGGATGGGGTCGGCCATGACCAGGCGGTGCCGGATGTCGCCCGAGGCCGTAAGTACCGTGAACTCGTTCTCGAGGTTCGTGCCGGCTTCAAAAACCCGCCGGACCAGGTTTTGCAGTTTCGCCGCTTCGTGCGGCGGCAGTAAGGCATCGGGTGTTGACCCGACGATATCCTCGGGAGTTTTTCCAAAGGGCAGTGCAAACGCGTCGTTCACGAAACGATAGGTTCCGTCAGGGTTCAGGCAGAAGATCGGATCGCTGGAGTATTGCAGCAGGCTACGGAACTTTGCCTCGCTCTCGCGCAGTGCGTCCTGCGCCTTTCGGTGCCCCCTGCGCAGCTCCCACTCGCGAAGTGCCCGCTGGAGGGTGTGCGGCATTTCAGCAAAGGCCTCGACCGACTTGACCACGTAATCCAGGGCGCCGGCCTTCATCGCATCGACGGCCATCCGTTCGCTGCCGGAACTGGTCATCACGACTACCGGGAACAAGCCGTCCTCGGCCGGTGTCGCTAGAATGTCGAGCGCGCTTCCATCAGGCAGCCTCATGTCAATCAGGGCAATATCCGGAAGCTGGGTGGCCACTGCGTTCCGGTAGCCCTCCAGGGAATCGCAGAACGTCAGCGTGGCTTCCGGCCAACCTGACTTCAGGGAACGCAACAGCAGTTCGGCGTGTGCCGTCGAGTCTTCAACAATCAGGATCGAAGACGTCGCGTGGCACATTTCTAGGACCCCTTTATGCCGCTGCGCCCTGTCAGGGCATCCTGCAGCGTTTCCTTGAACAGCTGGAGGTCGAAAGGCTTGGTCATATAATCGAACGCCCCAAGTTCCATTGCCTCGCGGGCCGTCGCAATCGTTCCTTGTGCAGTCAGCATGACTACCGGGAATTCCATGCCGCGTTGGCGCATCTCGCGCAGCAGCGTGATGCCATCCATGATGGGCATGTTTATGTCGATCACGGCGATCTGGGGGTTGACGCGGGAGGCGATCGCCAGCGCGTCGGGCCCGTTTTCGGCCGTAACTACGTTGTACCCATCCTCGCCAAGGATCCGGCTGACGATAAGGCACAGTTTGGGTTCGTCATCGACGAATAAAATGGTCGGCCCAACTAATGCCGTGGCTGTCGTAATCATCTGACGCCCTCAAACCCTTGTTGCGGGTTGTCCGCCTGTTCCAGAATGACAGTTGCCCCCAACCTTGGGGGAACCATGGCCAGGTGGCCCGCAATCAATCTCGCCTGGAATACGATGATGTCCACGTCCTTCCTGCAGTCGCCGGGAATGTCGGTCCGTTCGGCAAGGTACTGGGCATGGCTTGACACCACTGTCAGCAGTTCAACCGTTGCAAGCATCAGGTCCTTCAGCGTTCTAATTCGCTGCATGATCCACCCCCATCGACTGGCTACCTTGTCGTTCGGCACCCTGGGCCAGTACCATTTCGGCGAAACTGTAGGGCGCCCAGGGGCCGCTGGCGATCATGGGCACCGCAGGCATCGACTTGCGAAGAACCGACACAGCCGACCAGAACCGTTCGACGTCCGAACGGGCGACCAGGTATCGTCCATCGAACAAGTTTTTGTCCGCCCGTCGCGAGAAGCGTTCGTGTCTGTCAGCGCACAGAGGCGCCAGTTCGCGCAAACCGCCAAGACCCTCGAAGAAGCGAAGCCCGATTCCTGGAGTGTCTTCCTCTTGTGGTTGCGGATCCATGCGGGCCTTCAGACCCATCTCGACGCGACCGTGAAGTCGTCGCAGTTGCTCGGTGAGCCCTTGCGCATTCAGTTCCAGAACGCTGGAAACTTCGGTGGCATTGCCAAGGCAGGTTCCCAGTCTGAACGGCAGTACGGTAAAGCACTTCTCAAGCGCAACCCGGACCACGCCGTCGTGACGCATGGCCGCGGCAGGGGTCTGGCATTGACGCGAACTGGCGCCCACCAAGGCTGTGAAGGGGCCCCAGGTGACCAGGCCGAACTTGCTGCCAACCGCCGAATCCAGTTTCAGGGCCTCGTCGGCTGGTACGACCGCGTACAGGTTCAGGCTTTGCGATTTCATGTCCATCCTCTTGCGCCAGGGCAGGGCAGATCGCCAGCAATGCCATTGGCGCCGATTCCAATCAGCCATCGACCTGCTCGGCCTCGCCGCAAAAACTGTAGGCTGGCCATGGTCCGGTTGTCTCGAAAATCACTGCCTGGTTCGCATAACGGTCTGCCAGCATTGCCACGGCGGCATCGAACGTATGTCGTTCGGCGGTCCGCAGCAGTACTGCCAGGTTCAACACGACTGGCGGGCCTTCTGTGGCAAGACCGCTGGGCGGCAGCGCCAGTTCCCGCGCTGAAACGACCAGCGGCTCCATGACGCATTCCACTTCCTCGATGATATCGTCGATGCGCCGCACCACAGCATCCTTCAGTCGCGCCTGAGCCTGCTTGGCGAGAATCCAAGCCGCACCGCTGCTGAGCCCGTTGGGGATGTTCGAGCCGGCCGTGGTTGCCTCGATGGACCGCCCCATTGCCTCCTCGTCGCACCGCATCTTGATGCCCCATTCCTGGCAACCGGCCAGTTGTCCCAGAAGACCGGCCAGGTGATTCTGATTGCTGGCAAGTGCCGTGCGCACACCGTCTATGCTGGAGTACAGAGTGCACAGGCGCGCCGGAACGACGGGGCCCAGTTGCATCGCCACTTCCAGCACTGCCTGATGCTTGCGGGCCAGTTGCTCCACCCACTCCAGCGAGGCCATGGACTGCTCCAGAGCGTCGGTCGAGAACTCCTTTGCGGGCACGGCCTCGACCAGCGCCACCAAATCCTGGTGCTGGAGGGTCTGGAAGGAATTCTGATCAAAATCCGGGGCCGGCTGTCCCGCGGGAATGACTCCGTACAGATAGTAGTGATGTCCTGTGTCGATCGATGTGTCCACGGCCCCCCCCAAGTCAAAAACGCACGCGTCTATCACTCGCCGGCTTTCGGCAGCTTCAGTTCGAATACGCCGTTCCTGTAGGACGGCCCCGCTTTCTTCAAATCCACCGGGTATGGCAGGATCACTTCCTTCCGGTATTTGCGATCGCCATGGGTCGCCACCAGCTCCAGGACGTCATCCCGGACCGTGAATTTCACGTCGTCGGCGTCCACGCCGGGCAACTCGGCTACCAGGGTGACGTAGTCGCCCTCGTCGAACAGGTCGATCATTGGCTCGCGGACCTCTTCGACCACCGGGCCGTCCGATCGCTCGCGGACGTTTCCAAAAGGTTCCACCCTGGGCCCTTGACCCGCGCCGCCCAGTCTTACCGAAAAGCCGTACACCGCCTTCATGCCCTTCTTGTCGTTGCCCATTTCGCCGTTGCGGTGGAACTCACCGCCGTTCTCTTCGGAGAACTTGGACAGCAGGTCCAGGAACCCGCCCAGGCTCTTCAGCATCCCGCCAACGCCAGGCTCGGCGCGATCATCGCCCTTTCCCTTGCCCTTGCTTGTCATCTGGAACCTCCCTTACGGTTTCTGAACACCCTGCTTGCCGAATTGATCTCCGAGACGATTTCCAGGTGAATCCTGCGAAATTCGCCAAGCAGCGACTGTACTCCTGTTCTCAGGCGGTTGACGAAATGGACCCGAGCCTCGCTGGCACGTCCGGCCTGCCGTTTGCGTCTGGTCTCAGCAACGTGCCGTGCCCTGGCGAACCGTATCAGCATCATTCCGACGTCATCCCGATTACGTTCGGCAAGTAGTGTGCGGGCATGGCGGTCAGCCGCGGGCCTGCCGACATAGTTGCGCGTCGCGTTTGAGGCCGGCAATTCCGTTCGATCTGCCATGTCAGGTTCTCCTGGTCGCCAGCCCCGTCGGCAAGATGCATTTGACGCCATGACCGCACAGTTGCGATCGAGGTTCTTCCAAGCACGGATGGTGCCAAACTGACAGCGCGACGTAAATTCTCTTCACCCCGGCATTTACCTGGAATTTCAGCACTGAAGTCATTCCGATTTGAAGGGAAACCAGCGGCGGAATTGAACACGGGAAATCGTTCCCGGAAGAAATCCCAGTTCCCGGGCGTGGACTCCTGACTTTCTTGTCGGCTGTGGCACATTTCGTTGCTCCAACACCCGCAGGAGTTCAGTCCCCGTTCTCGACCTGGTAGGCAAACTGCTCACGGTTGATTCGACCCAGCATACATCGGAAGCAGGCCGAGCCACGCTTCTCCAGCGCGTTCGTTTCCAGATAGTCGGTCAGGCATCTATTGAGTGTCAGCACCTTGCGCCGGGGACGGCAGTAGAAGGTGTCCGAAATAGCATGTCTGTGTTGCTCAGTTGACGTGCATCGCATGGATTAGGCTCCCGGTGTTGTTGACGAATCTTATATTTAGCATGAAGCGTGCCATAGCTGAGTGAGTGACTGAAAAGGTGTAGTGACAGCCCGAGCAGAAGGCCGAAATGTTGTCTCGAGGCATCATCGGAAATAACGGAGGGGCTACAGCAATCGTTCGTAGAGGGCGCGTGCCTGGCGGACCTTTCCTTCCCGTTCGTAGTCGTCGCAGATCTGCATCAGGCGTTCACGGGCCATGCGTCCTTCCTGGGTTCCGGCATTACGTTCGACCAGTTCGAAATACATCTCGATTGCCTGGTTCGTCTCTTTGCGCTGGTGATATCCTTCGGCCATCCGAAACAGGCGCCCAAGAATCGTCGGTGGAGGCTCGGCCGTTTTGTGTGGCGGAGGCGGATTCGCCTGAGGCGGAAGCTGTGGCAAGCCCTCCTCGGCGGTTGTCGTTTTCGCGGCTTTCAAGGTTTTCTCCTGGTCAAAGGACGTTTGGAGTCATCGGCAATTTCGATCTTAGGGAACTGCCGGAACGGGCTGGGGCGCGAGGCGTCGTTCCAGCATGTCCAGCCTGCGGGTTACATCATCCATGCCAAGCTCGCTTACTGGAGCGGCGGACGAGCAATACTCCGGGTTCTTGATCCACCAGTCCATGCCCATTTCGCGGGCCTTGTCGACCGAGGCGACCATCAGACGGATCTGTATCGTCAGCAGCTCGATGTCGACCAGCTTGACCTTGATGTCGCCGACAATAACGATGCCCTTGTCCAGGATCCTTTCAAGGATGTCGGCCAGGTTGCTTGTGTCCGTTGAATGGGTCATTTTCTGCTTTTGTACCATGAGCTTAGTCCTCCACTTCAATCCACCAGGTTGCCCAGCGGGCCGAGGTCCATGTTCAGATCCTTGATGCCAAAGTGCGTCTTCAGCACTTCCATTTGTGCTTCCAGTCGCATCAGCGTGTCGCCCAGGCGTTCAACCTGCTCAGGCGCCAGGCTTCCCGCCTCGATTCGGCGCAATGCCTGCTTCTGCATCAACTGTCGAAGCAGCTCGACAACGGTCAAAACCAGTTGCACCAGCCCCTGTTCGACCTTGTCCGGCTCCAGGCTGACCCGCCGGGGCTGCCGCGCGATGATCGGTGTGTCGATTGGTGCCTCGTCAAATTCCGCCAGGTCCATGGGCGTTCCGCGTACTTCGCCGTACTTCATTACTTCCCGCCTCCGGCAGTCGTGATCGTTGGTAACTTGATCAAGGGGCCCTTGCCGCCTTGGGCCGTGGCAGGATCCCACGAACGCATGGATTCGACGGACGTCACGACCAGGTTGACGCCCAGATACAGGAGGTCGACGTCCGCAACCGAGATCACGATGTCGCCAGCAACCACGGCCCCCTTGTTCAGCACCCGATCAAGCGTTTCGCACAGGCTGACCCTACGCTGCCTGGACAGGTGGCCGTTTCCCGCGCGCCCCGGTACGTTTTGCAGGACTTCGTTCAATGGCTGTCTCCGCTCAGCGCCCGGCCTGCGCCCTCTTGTGCCGATCAATCTCGTCGAGCCGCTCGACCAGTTTCACTTCGCAAGCATCGAATTCCTCGACCGTCATCTTGCCAGCCTCCAGCGACTGGTAAAGGCGGACCAGTTCGGCCCGGACGGCCTCGTCATCGTACATCTCGGCCTCTGCCCGGTCGGCGACCTCGCGGAAGATGGCCATCAGTCCGTTGAAGGGAGCCATAAGAATGCCCATCTTGCAGCCTCACGCCTGCGCCGATTCCAGCTGCAGGTCGATTTCGACGAAACTGAACGGAGCCCAAGGGCCGTTATAGTCGAACACGTACACGTCCGGGAAATTCGACGCGGCCTGGAACAGGGTCTCTTCGAACGTTTTCATCTGGTCGCGTCGCACCAGGAACGACAGGTGGGCGACCATTTTTTCGTCTTTCGGGTCGTTTTCCTTCACCTCGGCGGCGTGCGGGCGGAAGATCGTGATCAGGCGTTTGGTGTCCCGCTTACGTGCGAACGCGAGGCGCTCCTCGAACATCTTTCCAAGGTCGATCATTTCCGCCTGGGTCGGTGCGCTGGAACGTCCAAAGGTTTCGTCCCTGAGGCGCGCCAGTTCACGGTCTTCGTTCACCAGATACTCGAAGATGTTCGGCACGTCCCACAGCACTCGCAGTGTCATTTCGACCTTGCCGTCCAGCCGTACCAGTTCCTTGTCGATGGCCTGGAGGTTGAAGCGCAGCGCCTTGAGTACGTCGGCTTCGGTCCGGGCCACCTGGCCGAAGGCCATCGGGATTATGGTGGTTTCGGACATGATATCGCGGATGACGCGGTTGTGTGGCTCCAGATTCCTGCGCAGGGGCAGAAGCCGTTCCTTTGTGGAAAAATTACTGACGACGGCGCCTATGTCGCCGACACGAACTGTGTGCACTGCACTGGGTGTGCCGACGACCGGCAGACCTACCGGCCCGAAGTCGCGGTCCGCCGTCGCACGGATCAGCCCATACAGGTATCGGCCTGCTATTGCCATGATGTCCCCCTTTTCAGCACCGATGCGTCAGGATGCCGGAAACCAGTACCGGGCATCGCCATAATCACAACGCGTCAGCTTCCGTAGCGGATCATCCGTCGCGGCTGCGCGGACCCGGATGTGCGACCATCGCGGCCTCCCGCATCCAGTGAATCTGGAGGTGATCCCGCATACCCCAGATCCTCGTGGTGCTTGCGGATCTCCATGTCGATCACGGCCATGCGTTCGTCGATGCCCCGGATGCGTTCCATCGCGCCTGTTCTTTCCTTCAGGCGGCGTGACCGTTCCAGTTCCAGGCATCCGATCTTGAACTGCAGGACGTGACGCTCCTTGGGCCGCGCGCCCACACTACCCGTGCCGGCCATCGATCTGACATCCGAAGGTCCCCTTAACGTGCGCATGTTCCTTCCTCCGGCCGGCCTTGTATTGGCCAGGTCCTCAAACCATCGCTTCGGTTGTCACCGGCACTTCGATTGCGGTCCCGCTGCTTTTTCTGGATGGCGCCTGTGTGTGCCTGGCGAGCAGCTCGTCGATCTTCACGCGAAGGTCGGCTTCGCCGTCGCGGACGACCCGCGCGGACAGGCCGATCAGCACATCGCGGCAGATGTCGTGGAAGCCGTGCTCCCAGGGGCGGACCTTCTGCTGTGCCGCGACGCGCGCAATCATGATGCAGGCGCGAAGACTGGGACCGTGGCGGACCAGGCCGGTCTGGCGCATGCCGCGCACGATGTCCACGATCGACTTCGCGTCCTCGAGGGCAACGCCTGACTTTGCGCGCGCGATCCGCGTTTCGGTTTCACGGTCGAAGTAGTCAAGCTTGATCGTAATCAGCCGGTCCATCAGCGCATCCTGTGTGCGGTGGACGCCCGCGTACTCCTCGGGGTTGGACGTAAGTATCGCCCGGAACTCCGAGTGTACTTCGAGGTAGCCGTCCCCGCCTGGCCGCTTGGTCGGCAGGGTCAGCAGTTTCTCCTCCAGCACGGACAGGAGCGCGTTGTTGGCTTCGGGCTTTGATCGCGTGAACTCGTCGTACAGCAGGGTGTCGCCGTTCTTGCAGGCCAGTGTCAGCCGGTTGTCGGCCCACAGCGTGCTTACGCTTTCCTCGGTTTTCAGCACGGAGTGAATATAATTGTCGACCAGTTTGCTCTTGCGATAGCCGTAGTCGCCGCCCACCAGGTCGCTGCTTCCGAATTCGTCGTCGCCGTGGACCATCATGACGGGCCGGCCTCGCATTGCGGCAAGGTGCAACGCCAGGGTCGTTTTTCCTGCGCCCGCAGGACCGGAAAAGTGGACCGGGTACCCGGCCTTTAAATAGGCCTGTGCCCGCTCAACCACCTTCTGAATCTCGGGTGTGATCACGAAGGCGTCTCCAGCCTCCAGTGCCACCGGCTCGTGGATCGGCGTTTCCCCGGGGTTTCCACCTTCAGTCGGCCGGGATCTGATAGTACTCATGTCGAGGCTCCTTTTCTGCCTGCCGGGCCGGCGCGCTGACCGGCCGCCTGGCGGCAACTGAATCCCGCGACTCCTGGCAGGAGGGGAAGGCAGCGCCCTTCACCCCCGGGGAAACGCCTGCCCCCGAGCCGACCTTTGATACCCGATCAGGAACGGTTCTTCTTGCTCTTGACGAAACCTTGGTTGGCCCTGGGCTCGTGGGGCATCGAGAACGCCGCGGCGTTGCCGTCACGAAGGTTGCGGTACCTGAACACGTTGGCCGCAGCCTGGATCTCGGAGGCCATTTCCACACGCATGTTGTGGAAGCCGCCAACCATGGATGTAACGCCGCTCTTCAGGCGATTCACAAAGCGCCTGCGGGCCTCGTTGGTGCGCCGAGCTTGACGGTTGCGCAGGGTCTCGGCAGTCTGCCGATCCTTGGCGGACTGCTTCAGCATGGCGCCGACGTTATGTCGGTTCTGCTCGACCATGTCCGTCCTGGCCTGGAGGTCGGCCGCCAGTTCGCCCACGAAGCCGCGCATGGCGTCTGCCGTGAACGATGTCATGTGATAGCCCATCTCGTGTTCTCCATTTCATTCCCCGATCGACTCGCATCGCCGGGGTTCGATTGTCAATCGGTTCGGCCCTCCCCGGATGCACGAGGCATCCGGGGAGGGGACCAACCTTCGGGTCGCGTACTACGCGGCCGGGGCGGCTGCGGTCGCGGTCAGGCCAATGGCTTCGGCGTACTTCAGGTACGTTTCCACCGAGGCGATGACCACGCGCGCTTCGATCGACAACAGCTCGATACCGACCAGCGATACCTTCACCCACGCGTCAATCACGATGCCCTTGTCGAGGATGCGGTCCACGACTTCTGCCAAACTCGAGGAATCGGTAGCCTTCTGAACCTTTGCCATAACCATGCCCTCCCACTGAAGTTGATGAACCGGCCGCACCATTGCGTCCTGAAGGAGATAGAGCAACAACGGTGCCAATGGTGAATTCGCCCAATTAAATTTGCTCAAAAGGGTAACTGTACGATATTACGCGTTAAGCAATTCAGCCGGATCGCAAGCGTGGGCCTGGAAATGAACGATGGGGAATGTGTTCCGGGAAGCACTCCCCGATCCCGGGAGGCAGCTCCTGATTTCAGAGACTTCATGGACGAAGGGTTTGCTGGTTGGGGAAGGGCGGGTGCTACCAGCTGCGAAACGACTTATATCGTCGTTCGGCCTGCACACGCTGTCGCCGCATCAGGAATTTCACCCGGTGGGCGTAGCGCTCCCCCGGCCCTCCAGCGGATATCACGACGCCCTCGTTGTAGTGAGCAACCCAGTCGGCCGGTCCGTCCAGGCTTAAACTGCGGATGGCCTGTACGTACGCGAGGACTGCTATACCTGCACGGATGTTGAGGTGTCGATCCAGCAAGGGTTTGCAGGACTCCAGGTGCATCGGTCTACGCCATGTGGTGCAGTTTATCTGGAAGCGGCCGTAGTTGCCCTTCGACACGATTTGGTCCCGACGGCCTTCCCGTTCAGGGATGTTGCCGGTTTCCGCCTGTGCGATTGCCAGGGCCAGGTGTGGATTTACACCCCTGGCCAGCGAAACCAGCACTATTTCTGATTCCGGTGACATCGTCGACGGCTGGAACAGGCGCAACAGTACCTGCAGCAACAGAGTCGGCACGATCGCGGTCGCGACCATTTTGGACTCCCTTACCGACGATCAGGCAACAGGTTCGTGACTGGATGTGGTTTTGAACGGAATCGTCGGCCGTTTTCGGCACCTCCCCCGGGGGCGGACAAGCCGCCCCTGGGGGGGTCATGCCTTTGGATCGCGCACTACGCAGCCGGAGCAGCGGCGGTCGCGGTCAGGCCGATGGCTTCGGCGTACTTCAGGTACGTCTCGACCGAGGCGATGACCACGCGGGCTTCAACCGACAGCAGCTCGATACCGACCAGCGATACCTTCACCCACGCGTCGATCACGATGCCCTTGTCGAGGATGCGATCCACGACTTCTGCCAGACTCGAGGAATCGGTAGCCTTCTGAACCTTAGCCATGACCGTACCCTCCGAAGGAAGTTGATGAACCGGCCGCACCGTTGCAGCCACCGGGGTATAGAGCAACGTTGATGCCAGACTTGCTCATGTTGAAAAAATATAGATGCGGAAGGCGTAAGTCGCTGATAGCCCAACGAATAATCGACAAGGCTGGCCGCGCACCATTACCTGAAGAACATATGAACCCACCTTATTCATACTCGGCATCCTGAGGCCCGATCGGCAGGTCATACGCGCCGCGCCTCTGTCGTTGGCGGGATAACGACGGGTTCGGGTTCGTTCGGATGCAATTGTTGGGTCGGTTCACGCTGGAAAACGGTCTG
>CAIZWN010000012.1 GCA_903936705.1 uncultured Myxococcales bacterium | reverse complement strand
GTGAACTGCATTGACTGGAACCAGGCCGGGGCATATTGCACGTGGGCCGGGAAGCGTCTGTGCAGCGAATCCGAGTGGGAGAAGGCGGCTCGGGGCACAGATGGTCGGATTTATCCGTGGGGGAACCAGCCTGCGACGTGTTCGTACGCTGTGATGTCCGAAGGCGGGGATGGTTGCGGTACGGATTCTACGATGGCTGTTGGGTCGAAACCGTCCGGGGCCAGTCCGTACGGAGCCATGGACATGGCCGGCAACGTATGGGAATGGGTTGCAGACGATTACCATTCATCGTATACGGGTGCGCCATCAAATGGCAGCGCGTGGGTGGACAACCCACGCGCCTCCGTCCGGGTCGGCCGGGGCGGCAGCGTCGGCGGCTCCGGCGCCTACTTCCTGCGGGGGTCGTCCCGCAACTTCTACGACCCCTCGTACGACTTCGACTTCTTGGGCGCGCGCTGTTGTAGGTCACGGTGATTTCGGCTGAATGGCTGTTACACTGTTCCGCTGACCTGGGGCTTTCGGCCGGACGGGGCGAAGGGGCCCCGCGAAGCAGGGGAAGGCCCCGTCCGGCCGTTCCCAGCGGCTATCCCCATGAAGGGGGTCCAGGGGGATCCCCCTGGTGATCGCCGGAGGCGATCGCGATGGTTGAGATCCGAGTTCTGACGGTGCCCCTCGACCCGCGAACGGGTCTGTTCGACGACGGGCCCTTGCGGGCGTACCTCGTTGACCGCGAGGTCCTGCGTTCGGAGCCGCACTTCTTTATCCACGAAGGCCGCGCGTGCTGCGCGGTGTATCTGGAGTCACGGCTGCGGCAGGGCGCACAGGAGCCCCAGGAGATTCGGTCGTCGAGACAGGGATCAAAGTCGTCCTCGTCGCTCGATGCGGATCGCGAGGCGTTCAACCGGCTTTTATCCGAACTCGACGAGACGGAGCGTTCGCGGTACGACCGGCTGCTCCAATGGCGTCGGGACGCGGCCCGGCGCGAGGCCTTGCCACATTACGTGCTGCTGACGAACCACCAGGCGCTGGAAGTGGCTCGGCGGGCCCCGCACTCTCTCGAAGGCATCGGCCAGATCAAGGGCATCGGCCGGCGCCGGGTCGAGCAGCACGGCCGCGAGATCCTGGAGGTGCTGCATGGCCCCGAGTCGGCCGGCGGGTCCGAACGACCTGCTCCTGTTCGAGAAGTGGATGGACACGACGAAATGGCTGCTGGGCCTGACCGAGCGTTTACCGAAGCGCTTGCGGCACAGCCTGACGGACCGGATCGACCTGCTGGCGGTGGGGATCCTGGAGGACGTGACGGGGGCGGCATACCGTAAGGATCCGCGTGACACACTGGTCGCCGCCAACGACAAGTTGAACCGGCTTCGTGTGATCCTGCGGCTGGCCTCCGAGATGAAACTGCTGTCCCACGACCAGTACCGGGAGGCGGCCGAACGGCTGGCCGAGGCGGGGCGCCTGCTGGGCGGATGGCTTCGGAAGGGGCGGGCGAATGAGGTTGGTGCCGACCCCACCGACGTTTGATGACGTCTGGCGATTCGAGTCGCTGTTGCGGGCTTTCCAGCGGGCGCGACGGGCGAAGCGTGGGCGCGGTGGCGAGCCCGCCTTTTACCGGGACTTGGAAGACAACCTCCTCCGTCTGTCGGCCGAACTGCGTGGCCGTACCTTCCGGCCCGATCCGTACCGCTTCTTCACGCTGTGGAACAAGAAGGAACGCCTGGTCTCGGAGGCCAGTTTCCGGGACCGGGTGGTCCACCACGCCCTGGTCGCTGCGCTGGAACCGACCTTCGAGGCGCGGTTCATCCGGCACAGTTACGCGTGCCGCAAGGGCAAGGGCCAGCATGTCGCGGTGCAGGAGGCGCGCCGCCTGGCCGGGGAGTTCCCGTACTTCTTGAAGATGGACGTTCGCCACTACTTCGACTGCGTGTCGCACGACGTGCTGGTCGGGATCCTGGCGGACTGCGGCTTTGACGATGGCACGCTCTGGCTGTGCCGAACTCTGCTCGCGAATGCTGTCGTACCGGGTCTGGACCCAGGCCTAGGCCTGCCGATCGGGAATCTGACGAGCCAAATCTGGGCGAACGTCTATCTGGACACGCTGGACCACCACGTGCGGGATGAACGGGGCGTCGGCGCGTACCTGCGTTACATGGACGACATGTTGGCCTTCGGGCACGACAAGGAATCGCTGTGGCTGCTGGCGGCGGACGTATCAAGGTTCTGCCGGGAGCGGCTGGGTCTGGAACTGAAGGTCAAGGCGACTGTGGTGGCGCCCGTGCTGGAGGGCGTGCCGTGGCTGGGGTTCCGGGTGTTCCCCGGCCTCGTGCGGGTGGACGGGGCTGGTCGGCGGAGGTTCCAGAAAAAGTTGGGTGCATCCTGGCGGCGGGCGGCCGTGTCGCCGGTGACCGAGGACGCGGAGGTCAGTCGTGGAGCGAGCATGTGCGGCCACCTTTTCCAGGCCGACTCTTGCGCGTTGCGGCGTGCAACGTTGTGGCGGCTTGACATGCGGGCGCGACGGGCGTGAGATCGGCCCCGTAGGTGTCCCGGGGCAGCGCCTCCAACCGGGTCGACCGGGGCGGCAGCTTCGACAACGACGACGCCGACGACCTGCGGGGGTCGAACCGCAACGACGACGACCCCTCGGACGACGACGACAACTTGGGCGCGCGCTGTTGTAGCTCGCGGAACGGCCAGATGGACGGTCTTTACGGACGCCGTCCCCGAGCCAAAGGTCCGTGACCAGCGCCCGGGACTACCTGGCCGGCGGATGCCGGACGAACAGTTTTCCGGCCGCGCCGGTTTGGGCTTGATCCCGATCCGGCGCGGCCAGCCTCTGCCTGATGATGCGAGGTGTTTGTCAACGTCGAGACGCCCGTTCACCAGGATTCACTGTCGCGATTCCGTCCTGGAAAGTGTACAATTCAAGTGTTATCCCACCTTATTCATCCAAGGCTGAAATTCAGCGAACAAATCGCACATAACGCCTTGAGATTATTATCACCTTCATCTATCATGAGCGCAACTGGAGGCGACCGTGGCGGGTGGTGAGCAGGAAACTCTCTGGAGCCCGT
>CAIZWN010000011.1 GCA_903936705.1 uncultured Myxococcales bacterium | reverse complement strand
TCATGCACCGGAATCTACCATGGATTAGCGGCGTGTCAAGGAAATAGTTGCATTATTTCTGTCTACATTTCGGCAGCACGTTCGTGGGCCTCAGTCGCATCAGGATTGGACCGGCGACTATTTGCATTGGGGTAACTTCGGGTTAGGTATTTCTTGTTGACCCCAAGCGAGGCAACCTCCACTATTCGCGGGGGACGTATAAATGTCGCAGTGGATCCCGGGTCGCGCGAACACTTTGCTGGGTCGTTCATGGCGGCCGTGGGTTGGTGCGGCACTTTCGCTGGGCCTGGTCGTTTCGGTATGGTTATTGGTCAGGCACGTCGAGCGACGCAGCCTGGACCGCCGGTTCAACGCAGACGTCGATTTTGTCGTCGATCGCGTCACCCGCCGAATGTTGTCGCATGTTCAGATTCTGCGAGGTGCCGCCGAATTCGTATCACTTCGTGGTCATGCAATCACCCGCCAGGACTGGCGGAATTATGTATCAGCGCTGGAACTGGAACAGATGAACCCAGGTGTGCAGGGTTTTGGTTTTGCGCAGTGGGTAGCAACTGACCAGTTGGACGCGCATATCCGTGCTGTGAGGGAGGAGGGCTTCCCCGACTATCAGATCCATCCCGGCGGGCAACTGCCTGCAGAAGCAAATGGCGTATCGTCGATAGTGTTCATCGAGCCGTTCGACGAGCGGAACCAGCGGGCCTTCTCGCGCGACATGTACAGCGAGGCAATTCGCAGGACAGCCATGGCTAGGGCGCGCGACACCGGGTTGGTCACGTTGTCCGCCCGGGTGACGCTGTTCCAGGAGACTGCCACCGGGGTCCAGGCCGGTACGTTGCTGTACGCCCCAGCCTATCGGCAAGGGATGCCGCTGAACACTGTGGCGCAGCGGCGAGAGGCATTCCTGGGCTGGCCGTACATGGCCTTTCGCATGCAGAAACTGATCAGCGAGGTCGTTGGGAACGCCGACAACCTGATGTCAATTCAGGTTTTTGACGGAGCAAGCGAAAACGAGGCTGACATCCTTTACACGTCAGCGAGTGAAGAGCCCGTGGAGGAAGATGCCTGGATCACACGGAACTTCGAACTGGCGGGGCGTTTGTGGACCCTGAGGGCCGCGCCCAGGGCCGGCTTCCTGACCGCCTATGGGGGCGGCGAAAACCTTGTGATCCTGGGTGTCGGCCTGCTGGGGAGCCTGCTGTTGCTGCAGTTCTTCTTTTCGCTGGCTCGAGCCGAACGGCATGCGTTGACGGTAGCAGACGAACGGCGTGAGCAGTTGGCGCTGCTGCTGGACTCGACTGCCGAGGCCATCTACGGGATCGACAACAAAGGAAACTGCACCTTTTGCAACACCGCCTGTGTCCGTTTGCTGGGCTACGGGGCGCCCGAACAGTTGCTTGGCCGGAACATGCACCAGTTGATCCATCATTCAAATGCCGACGGCACTCCACTTGCCGAGGAAAGTTGCAATATCTTCAAAGCATTCCGTGCAGGGGTCGGGACTCACAGTGAAGGCGAATCGTTGTGGCGAGCCGACGGAACTTCGTTCCAGGCCGAATACTGGTCGCATCCGCAGCGCAGCAACGGGCAGGTCGTCGGCGCCGTCGTGACGTTCCTGAACATCGACGAACGATACCGTACCCAGGCCGAACTTCGTCGGCAGCAGGCGCTGATCGAAAGCCTGTTGGATTCGATTCCGGATATCATCTTTTTCAAGGATTGCGAAGGTACGTACCTTGGTTGCAATCCGTCGTTCGCGGCGTTCGTGGGGCGTTCGCGCAGTGAGATTGTCGGCAAGACGGACTTTGACCTGTTCGATCGTGAAATCGCAGACTCCTTCCGGCAGCAGGACCTACTGATGCTGTCTACATTAGCCTCGCACCACAACGACGAGTGGATAACCTACCCGAACGGGTGCCGGACGCTGGTAGATACGCTCAAGACCCCTTACTACGGCCAGGGCGGCGTCCTGATCGGCATCCTGGGGATCAGCCGTGACATCACGGACCGACAGGTGGCCCAGGAGGCTCGGACGGCAGCGGCAACTCGGTTGCAGGTTGCCCTGGAGGAGGCCGAACGCCTGAACTCGCTGCTGAAGGAGGAAACGCGACGCGCGAATGACCTGGCGGTCCAGTCCCGCACGGCCAGCGTTGCCAAGTCAGCGTTCCTGGCGAACATGAGCCATGAGATTCGCACGCCGATGAACGGTGTGCTCGGGATGATCGACCTGCTGCTGGAAACCGACCTCAACAAAACACAGACCCATTATGCCGGGTCCGCCAAGCGCAGCGGCGCGGCGCTATTGGCGTTGATCAGCGACATACTGGATCTGTCGAAGATCGAGGCCGGTAAACTGGAACTGGACGTGCAGGACTTCGACCTTGCGTCATGGCTTGATGATTTCGTTCCTACGATGGAGTTGCAGGCGAAGGTCAAGGGGTTGGCATTCGGCTGCGAGGTCGTGCCCAGCGGGCCGTGCATTCTGCGGGGCGACCCTGGCCGGCTGCGCCAGGTCCTGTTGAACCTGGTCGACAACGCCTTCAAATTCACGTTGTTCGGGGAGGTCGCAGTTCGCGTCGAGCGCGGGCCCGAGTCCGAACATGAGGCTTGGATTCGCTTTTCAGTGCGTGACACCGGCATCGGGATCCCCGAGGACAAGATTCGTCTGCTGTTCGGCAGTTTCACCCAGGCCGATACGTCGATGACGCGCAAGTTTGGAGGCACCGGCCTTGGGTTGGCGATTTCCCGCCAGATCGTCCGGCTGATGGGGGGCGAGATCGGGGTCACCAGCCGTCCTGGCGAGGGTGCGGAGTTCTGGTTCCAGGTCCGCCTGCCGAAGACCGTGCGACAGAACGCCAACCGGCTTCGCGTGCAAGGGCGCAGGGATAGTGTGTTTCGGAAACGACGCTTTCCGGGCGCGCGCGTCCTTGTGGTCGAGGACAACGCAGTCAACCGGGACGTGGCGGTCGGGCTACTGGAGTACGTCGAAGTGGTCGTGGTGCTGGCTGAGGGTGGCTCCCAGGCTATAGATGCGTTGCGGCAGGCTCGTTACGACCTGGTGTTGATGGACGTACAGATGCCGGGGATGGATGGAGAGGAAGCAACCAGGCTTATCCGGGACTTCCGTACGGGCACACTTGACCCTGCCGTGCCGATTGTTGCCATGACGGCGCTGGTGATGATCGAGGATCGTGAACGATGCCTGAAGGCCGGAATGAACGACTATCTGTCCAAGCCGCTGGCGCCAGGCGCCTTGATCGAGATCCTGGATCGATACCTGCCGGGTGGACGCAATATCGAACCGCCGGGAATCGAGCGGCTGTCATCGCAAGGGAATGCGACCCAGCAGAAGGTTGAGCCCCCGCTGGCTACGCCCCTTTCGCCGGTTGTGTTTGACGAGGCCGGGTTGCTGGAGCGCGTGGTTGATGATCCGGCCGCGGTCGACCGGATTGTCAGACTGTTCTTCCGAGACGCGCCCGGGCAACTTTCGCGCATCGAGGCGTGTATGGAGACCGGGGACGCCGTCGCTGTCGGCCGGGAACTTCACGCGATGAAGGGGGATGCCGCGACGCTGGGGGCCGTGGCTCTGATGGAGACGCTGAGGGAGGTCGAGCTGACTTTGGGCAAGGAAGGGGTCAAGGCAGCCGCGGCTCGGATGGTGGCCATTCGACACGAATTCAACCGGTTGCGCGCTGAACTTGAAACTACAATGAGTGGCCTGGGTTGATGGACCAAGCCTAGCGCGCGTCCTGGGGCGGCCACATAGCGGTCGTCAGCGCAGCCAGTATCTTTTCCAGATCGGCTTTGAACGACGCCAATGTGGCCCCGAGTGCGGCCGCGTCCAGCTGTTGCCCGGGGGCGGATCGTGACAGCCGGCCAGCCCGCCTGGCGAGGTCGGTCATCCCCAGCAGTGCTGCCGGGCCGCTGAAAGCGTGCATCCACGTCTGCACCGCGTTCATATCGGAACCGTCAAGGTTGTCCATGGTTCGCGTCCCACCGGTTCGATGGACCTCGACGAACCGTTCCAGCATTCGGTGGAAGACCTGGGGCATTCCACCTACCCCGGCCAGACCCAGGTCGAAGTCTATGTTCGTTATCGAGGCGAGCTGTTGCCGAAGCTCCTGCGACAGGTCCTCGGGTCGGCTTGCTGCCGTTCGGCCTGTGAGGTTCGGCAGTAATCTGGCCAGCAGGCTGTGGAGTTCCAAAGGTCCAATAGGCTTGGTCATGACATCAGTAAAGCCCGCATTAAGGCAGGCGGCGCGCTGTTCGTCTGCCCCGGCCGCCGTCAGAGCGATGATAGGAAGCGCTGCGCCGCCCGGAAGGGCCCGGATTCGGCGTGTGGCCTCAAGGCCGTCCATGCCGGGCATCTGGACGTCCATCAGTATCAAATCCCACGACTCGCGGGTCACCAGATCGACGGCGGCAGTTCCGTTGTCGACAACGACCGGCGAGATCCCATCCAACCCCAACAGGTGCACGAGGATATCGACGCTGACCGGATGGTCTTCGGCAACGATTACACGCGGACTTCCCACCTTCTTCCCCGGTTCCATCGAGGCACGCGAAGTGTAATCTCATTAATACAGTCTTGCTAGGTCACAGGGCCGAAAGAACCCACTTCGACGAGTCGCGAACTATGTCGCAGTCGATCCATTTCGCACCGACCGGGTTGACTAGAGGAGACCAGCAAGCTTCGAACAGGTGAGCCAGGTCCTCGGCACCGATCCAGCAGGTCTCCTGGGTCCCCGTGCCCTTGCAGGAAGGCGGACGGTAGGACCCGAGGTCCCCGTCAGGGACCGCCGCGCCCCATGGATTCCAGTAGGGCCAGGCAGCCAACTCGTCCGCGGCGCGCGCAAAGTGTTCCTGCACCGCCCGGGCCTGCGTCGAGGTCAGCGGGTAGCCGTAGGCATGGAGTTGGGCCAGGTACAGGGCCAGTTCCTTCCGGTAGACAGCCGGGGTGTACCCCATCTCGGCCTCGGGCACGGCCTCGTCCTGCAGGACGCGTTCATTCAGGCCGTCCATCAGCAGCGCTGCCGCCGCATCGTCCCGGTTCACCAGGGCGTTGGACATGTGGGCCAGGTGGAAATAGCGGATGATCTTCTTGTTGTAGGCGTTCGACTGGAACGCTATCAGGTCGTATTCGTTCGGTTCGCCGCGCCCGCAGTCCTCGACAATCGGGTGGTGGTACCCGACTAGTTCCGCGCCGCGCCGGGCGTTGCACTCACCGTTCGGGATGAAGTCCCTCCAGTATGTGAACGACGCGATGTCGCCCTGTTTCGAGTCAATCTCCTCGATCCCCGTGTATCCCGCGATGTAGACCTCTCCGTTCTGGTCCTTTGTCCGGATGCGATAGTCCTGGTCCACGATGTCTTTTGCGAAGGCCGTCAGCATCGACAGGGTCTCGCCGCAGGCCGCCTTCATGGCCGGGTCCTTCGCCTTTTCGGCGGCGTAGCGCAGGACCGGTACCGCCTGGAAGATGTGTGGCACGTCGTCTTTCGAGCGCAGGTTCGTGACCCAGACGGGGCCCCAGTAGGGATTATCGGCGTACTGGAATCGATCGCAGTTCCAGCGCGTGTAGGACGACCACCATCCACTGGTGTCCACCGCCTTGCGTTTACCGTCGTGGGTGATGAATTCCTGGTTCCACGCGGGTACCACGTTCCGGGTCATCAAGTGGGGCAGTGGATCGTCCGCGTCCTTGACCATGCCCAGCATCGAGGCGGTCATGCCCTTGCACAACTGGGTGGCGGCAAGGTTCGCAGATGAATCCGCGGTAACCATGGCGGCGGCCACTACGTCCCCAAGGACGTGGCTCATCGGGATGTGCAGGTTGTGGCCCCCGTCGTTCGGGCTGGGCGGGTGGTAGAAGGTGACCAGGTCGCCTGCCTTGCGGAACTGCTCGTTGTACCAGAACTGCCAGTCTCGCTTGCCTGTCGAGGCATCGACGCCGTGCGTCGTGTACAGGACATAGTCGAAGTAGTGGACCTGAGTCAGGAAGCCCAGCATCTTGCGGGTGAATGCGGCGACCTCTTCGTCGGTAAGGGGCGTCCCTTCGTCCTGCCGGGTGTATGCGAACGGCAGCGACTGCGGAAGGCCTTCGGGCGGGCCGGGATCGGTCAAGACGTCATGTGACAAGGCATCATCCTGGACATCGTTCATGACCGATACGTCAGCGGCATCGATCGGAAGATCCAAATCCATCAGGTTGTCAGGCAGGTCCGCAGGCTCGATTGTGTCCACGAGGTCCTGCAAAATGTCCCTGCTGGAGTCCGTGCCGGTGTCGGTGTCGTTGCTGGAGCTGGATCCGCAGGCAGCGATAGAACTGAAAATCGCGGCAAGAAGACATATATTCAGGACACCGGTGACTTTTCGCATGTATACACCTCCGGTTTCTGGGGGGCAGGATCAGCCTGATGCTGGTTGCGGTCAACGCACGCAGCGCACGTTGTTCGTCCCGATCACCGGCAGTTGAGCGCTCTGGATGATATAGCCGCCATCGTAGACCACGGCCCACGTCTTGCTGGGCACATCCTGAACGTCATCGCCTGACCAGTACCAGCGGCAGTTGCCCGTCAGTTCAGGGGCCCAATAGCAGCCCCCGTTTGGGCCCGCGTTTTCCGTGCAGCCGTCGCAAGATGCGTTAGTGCACGTCGCCTTGGTGCAGGAGTTGGTCACACCGCAGGTGCCGCCGGTCATGGTGCCAGGGCATCCGCGGATCAGCGAGCGCAATTCGTCGATACGTGGCAGCCGCCAGTCCGCATAGCCCCCGAGGTCGAGGCTGCTGCAGTAGGTCGTGGCATCGGCCAGGAGGTATTTCGTGTCGGTGGGTGGCTGCTGCCATCTAAGGCTGGTTGCCGGGTCAATCCATGTGCCTTCCGCCGTGGAGCCTGGGTCTGATGACGCGCTGTCCGTCGGCAGGTCCTTTGGAAGATCCTGGGGCACGTCGGCAGGTTCTATGGTTTCCAGGCCTGGATCCGCCACGTCGGCGCCGCCTGGGTCGTCGGCCGACCCTGTGCAGGTAGCAAGATCGACGCAGACCCAGCATCCATCGCGAATCACGGACACCGCATCACCGACGCAGTCCGGACGCAGCATGGCGCAATCCACCAGGGTGGCTTCGGTAACACAAGTGTGAGGCACGCAGGAGGACAAGCAGTCCAGGCATCCGGCGCAGGATGTCGCGTCGCACGGAGCACAGCGATCGCCGGCAACGCAGTCGGCGTTACGTGTGCAGGATTCCACGTTGTTGCCGGTATCGGTCCCTGTATCCCCCGGACATCCGCCTTCGGTCCGGCAGGCGTCGATGGGTTGCAAAACATCGAGGTCGCTGATGGCATCGGCGATATCGGTCGTATCGGCGGGAGTGTCGAGGCCTGTGGAAGTATCCCCCGACCCCGTCGAGGAGCACGCGGCGACAATGGCAACCAGCATCAGCAGCATTCCTGCAAGCCAGAAGGATGTTCGATTCGTGGTCATTCAACCCCCCCTGAGACGATGAAAGATATTCCAATTCGTTCCTGGTGCCGGATTCTACCGAGGCGTGGCCCGAAATTCAAACTTCCTGTGCAAGATGCAAACACTATGAAGTCGGGATTGTTTCAAGCACTTGAAATCGTGGCGATGGCTGATTCACCTGTCGGCCCCCACAGGGGATTCCGGGGTCTGGGGCGTCAATTGCGATTGCGAGGCATAGCCATCAGCATCCGGTCCATGGCGGCCCTGACGTTCGGGACGAAGCGCCTGGTCGCATCCCAATCCAGCCACGCAGCGGCCATTTCGGCGGCCCGGTCTGCGCCAACTGTGTCGGCGAACGTCCTGATCTGGGCAGCAAGATCGCGGTTTGACAGCGTGTCATCAGGCATGCCGGATGACGCGCGCAGCACGTCGCGGGACAGCGATTCCACCAGCAGCATGAGGTCCGCGGTTTCCTCCTTCGACGACCCGACACCGTCGGCGAACTTCAGGTGCTGGTCGACATCCGATGAGGCCAGATCCAGGAAGGCAGACATGAACTCGTGGCGCTCTTTCAGGATCGGGTTGTCCAGGAACTGCAGGGCACGACCAGGACTGCCACGCGACATTGCTGCCACGGCGACGGCCTCGGGCCCGGTGCGGCCTCGCGAGGCCAGGAAAGACAGCACATCGTCCGGGGGCACCGGTCCGAACGGTACCTGGAAACAGCGGGACACTACCGTTCGCGGCAGCAGGTCGGGGCTGGGCGTCACCAGCACGAACATCACCATGGACGGCGGTTCCTCAAGTGTCTTCAGCGCCGCATTGGCAGCCTCGGGTGTCATCGTGTGCGCGTCGTCCACCAGCAGGCACTTCCACGGGCCGGTCAGCGGCGGGTAGTACAGCCGAGGCATTGAATCGCGCAGGGGATCCAGCTTGATGTATCCCTTCTCGGGCGCCAGGGTCTGCAAGTCGGCAAAGACGCCGTCAGCCACCTGACGACAAGGGCGGCACTCCCCGCACGCGTCCCCGTCACGCCGTTCCCGGCAGACGAGATACGACAGGAAGGCCAGTGCCATCGTGCGTTTGCCGACACCGTCCGGACCGGAAAACATCCAGGCGTGAGGGACCCTGCCTCGGTCGGCAGTGCGCCTAAGGATTTCTTTGACGTGAGAGTTTCCGACGACGTCCGCGAATCGCAAGGTTCGACCTCCCGATGCGGAAGTCTAGCATGGCCAGTTGCTCAAGGCAGGCCGGTTGGCGACAGCCGGCCCGCGATGTTTGGTCATTAGAACGAGCCGCGTGGTACCGAATCCGGTCATACGCAAGTAAGGTTCTATATTCGAGGGGTGACGAAGGATGCGGGTCGCGTGCTAGAATCCACCCCATGAATGACATCCTGGCTCTGGTCCTGGCTGGTGGGCGTTCGGATGCGATGGGAGTGCTGACGTCACGGCGCAGCATGGCCGCAGTCCCTTTCGGCGGGCTGTTTCGCGTCATCGACTTCCCCCTTACGAACCTGGTGGCATCTGGCATCCAGCGGGTGGGCATTCTGTCGCAGTACCGCCCGGCCTCGTTGATGGACCACGTTGGCATCGGGAGGCACTGGGATTTCAACGGGCGCGATAGGGAACTGACGTTTCTGCCTCCGTTCGAGGGATCGAAGGAACTGGACTGGTATCGGGGAACGGCGGACGCCGTTTTCCAGAACCTGCATATAATCAGACGCCACAAGCCGCGCGACGTTCTGGTCGTTTCGGGTGATCACGTCTACTGCATGGACTATGGGCCATTGATCGATCGTCATCGCCGCAGCCGCGCGGACGTCACGATGGCCTTCAAGCGGATGGATGTGGGCCGGCCGGCGCGGTTCGGTGT
Source organism: uncultured Myxococcales bacterium (assembly GCA_903936705.1). Classification (GTDB taxonomy): domain Bacteria; phylum Myxococcota_A; class UBA9042; order DTJE01; family DTJE01; genus CAIZWN01. The sequence continues at coordinate 11,620 of CAIZWN010000011.1, read as the reverse complement.
GGGTGTTCTTGGCGATGGCGGTCGTGTTACGCAGTACGTCGAGAAACCGGCCGACCCGCCGTCGGACCTGGCATCGATGACCGTGTACGTGTTCCGCACCGAAGTCCTTGTCGAGGCCGTCACGCGGAACGCCAGTGTAGGTACTACGCATCACCTGTACAACGAGGTCATCCCTTCGGTCGTCGATGGCGGTCGAGTTTTCGGCCATGTCTTTCGCGGCGGCTGGGAGTACCTGAGACCTCTGACGGCCTGGCATGACGCACACATGCGACTGTTGTCAGGCAAGGGGATTGGCGTACCGATGGACCTGGTTCGAACCAATGCGGAATCAGGGGGATATGGCGATGCTCCTCCGGCGCTCTTCGAGGCCTCGGCAGACGTTTCGCGCAGCCTGATTGCGCCGGGATGCAGGGTGGCCGGTCGCGTAAAACGCAGCGTTTTGTTCCCGTGGGTTACCGTCGAGGAGGGTGCGGTTGTCGAGGATTCGGTGATCCTGAACCGCGCCGTCATTCGCCCGGGGTCGCGTGTAATTCGTTCGGTGCTGGACAAGGACGTGCTGGTTGGCGAGGGCGCCTTGCTGTGCGGCGAGGACGACCTGGTGTCGTTGGGCAAGGGGGCGCTGGTCGGCGACGGCAGTATTTTGAAGGCCGGAACCGTTCTGGGCCCCGGTGAATCGACCGCCATGGGCGCGGTTCTGAAGGGAGGGGCGCGATGAAAGCCGATGTCGTCGCCCTGGTCCTGGCAGGCGGTCGAGGCAGTCGCCTGAACCTGATCGCGGCCAAACGCGCCAAGCCCGCCGTGCCATTCGGCGGCATGTATCGCATCATCGATTTCACTCTGACCAACGTGATGACATCGAACATTCGTCATGTTGGAGTCCTTACCCAGTATCGCCCGACCTCGCTGATGGACCACCTGGGGGATGGCGACGCCTGGGACCTTACGGGCCTGCGTGCCTCGCTGCAGGTCCTGCCTCCGTCGTTGGGCCAGGCGCAGTCCGACTGGTACCGGGGCACCGCGGATGCCGTGTTCCAGAACCTCCGATTCCTGCGAAACCTGCAGCCTCGCGACGTGGTGATCCTGTCGGGAGACCACATCTACTCGATGGACTTCAGGCCCATGATTGCGCGCCATCGCGAGACCGGCGCCGACCTGACAATTGCCTCGATGGAGGTGCCGTGGGAAGAGGCTTATCGCTTTGGCGTGATGAACACCGACGATGACGGCAACGTCGTCAAGTTCGTTGAAAAAAGCACCGAACGCGTCAGCAACCTGGCGAACATGGGTATCTACGTGTTCCGGCACGAGGCCTTGCTGGAGGAATTGCAGCGCAATTGCCCTTCCGGGCTGTTCGACTTTGGCGCAAATGTGATTCCCGGAATGCTGGGGCGTCGCCGCATCATCGAACACCGTTTTTCGGGCTACTGGCGCGACGTGGGCACTTTGGGGTCGTACTGGTCCGCTAACATGGACGCTCTGGACTGTTCGACTGGCCTGGATCTGGCGGCGTGGCGGGTGCGGACGAATCTTGATGGCCGCAACCAGATCTACCAGGCGCCTGCCGGGCTGGCCGTCGGAGCGCGTGTCAGCAACAGTCTGGTATCGCGCGGTTGCCGGATAGAGGGCGAGGTGATCGGGTCGGTCCTGTCGCCTGGCGTGCGCGTCGGTCGCGGTGCCCGCGTGGTAGACAGCGTCCTGATGCATGACACGGTGATCGGTCCTGGTGCCACGGTCGAGCGCGTGATTCTTGACAAGGATGTCTCGGTTGGGGCGAACGTCCGACTGGGGCGTGCCGACGCACGCGGGGGGTGCAACGGGGAATTTCCCACGCACCTGTCCGACGGCATCACAGTGGTGGGAAAGGGCACCTCGATCCCGGCCGGCGCCGTAATCGGCGCGAACGTGCTGATCGGTACCGAGATTGCTTCAGAACGCCTGCACGAACTGGTCTGTGTGCCGGATGGCGGCAACGTTTCGTAGCTGCCGGAAACCCGACCGGGCCGGTGGCGGCCGGGAAACACATGCGTACGTTCACGATCACTCTTGTTGACGAGGGGCGCACGGTCGAGGGCATGCTTCGAAATGCCATGCCGTCCGTGCCACGGGCGTTGCTGCGCAAGCTGGTTGCAGACGGGGCGGTCACCTTGAACGGGGCGCCTTCGCCCGACCGACGGCTTTGCGCCGGGGACGTGCTGGGCTTGCGTGAAAGCGCTCGGGTACTGGGGTTGCTGGCAGCCGGCCCGTGCCAAATGGACATCCTGTACGACGACCCCGACCTGCTGGTCCTGAACAAGCCGGCTGGCTTGGCAGTTCACCCAACGCAGGCTAAGGGGGCTGCGGACCTGCTGTCGATGGCAGGCGCGCTTCAGTCGCTGCTGGACCACGAAGGTGCCTACCACGTGGTGAACCGCCTGGACCGCTGGACGTCGGGCGTGGTCATGATGGCCCCTGGAGTTCGTCGCTCGGCTGCCTTTGCGCGACTATTCGAAACGCGACAGGTGGACAAACGCTACGTGGCCCTGGTTGCCGGGTCGCCCCCGGATGAAGGCGTACTGGAATCCCCGGTGGATGGGCACGCTGCCCGAACCACGTACACCGTGCTGGCCAGGGGGCGCGGGGTGGCCGTGTTGCTGGTGCATCCCGAAACAGGTCGTAGGCACCAGATCCGCCAGCACCTGGCCGGGGTCGGGCACCCGTTGATGGGCGACCAGCGCTACGGAGGGCCGCCGATGCGGTCGGCCGGCGGCGCCCTGCTGCACGCGTTGTCCATGACATTCGATCACCCCTTCTCGGGACGACGTATGACAATCGTGGCGCCTTTGCCCGCCCATCTGCGCCTGGCGATGGAAGTGTCTTCGGTTGGGCCCTGGGATTTTCACAGTGTTCTTCCGCCAGATTGTGGCCCTGGGCTGACCCTCCAACGCACCCCAGTATAATGAGCTTCGGGTACTCCGACTTGATCGAAAGCACGAATTCTCCCGCCCAAAAGTGGACGTCAGCTTGCCAAATCGAGCCGGAAGGCGCATAGTATCGGCCGACGCCCCTCTGTGGGCAGAACGGCGGCCTCCTCCGGCGATCCCTCCGTTTTCGATTCACCAATGTTGCCGGAACCGGATGGGCGATTCGCCCGCCGATGTGTTGCCCTGCCCTTTTTGGGGAGGACAGAAGGAGTCTGTACCTTGAGTTTTGAACGTTCCCCGGTTTCCGAAAGTTCCCCGAACCCCGTTGATTCTGTACCGGCGTTCACGGCCTTTGGCCTGCACGCGGACTTGATGCGCGGGATCAACGACCTGGGTTTTACCAGGCCCACCCAGATACAGGCCATGGCGATCCCGCCCCTGATGGAGGGGCGCGACGTGCTTGGCGCGGCGGCGACAGGATCCGGCAAGACCGCCGCCTTTCTGCTGCCTATCCTGCATCGGTTGATGGCAAGACCTCGCGGGACAACCCGTGTACTGGTACTTGAACCGACCCGTGAACTGGCCGCGCAGGTCGTGGAACACATGGATCTGCTGGCAAGGCATACGCGCCTTTCCGCGGCATCCGTGTTCGGCGGCGTTGGCATGAACCCTCAGATCGATGCCTTCCGTCGCGGATTTGACGTCATCGTGGCTACGCCCGGGCGGCTGTTGGACCACATGCAGAACGACTATGCCCGGCTGGCCGGCCTGGAAGTGCTGGTTGTGGACGAGGCCGATCGCATGCTGGACATGGGCTTCCTGCCGGACGTCAAGCGTGTGCTGGCCCAGTTGCCTGTCAGGCGCCAGACGATGCTCTTTTCGGCGACGATGCCTGCACCGATAGTCGAATTGTCGCGTGGCCTGTTGCACGATCCGGTGGCCTTGAACATCCACCGCAAGGCGGCGGCGGCCAAGGGCATCACCCACGCCGTCTATCCGGTGGCCCAGGACATCAAGCCTGCGCTGCTGGTGGAATTGCTGGCGCGCACCGAATACGACAGTGTGCTGGCGTTCACGCGCACCAAGCACCGGGCGAACCGGCTGGCCGACCTGCTGGAAAAGCGGGGCGTGGCCTGCACTCGCATCCACGGTAACCGCAGCCAGACGCGGCGCACCGAGGCCCTGTCGGGCTTCAAGGACGGCAAGTTCCGCGTCATGGTGGCGACCGACATCGCCGCACGTGGAATCGACATCGAGGAACTGGCGCTGGTGGTCAACGTGGACGTGCCTCACGTGCCCGAGGACTACATTCATCGCGTCGGGCGCACTGCGCGTGCCGATGCTACCGGGATGGCGATCACCATGGTGTCCCCCGAGGAGGAGGACGACATGCGGGCAATCGAGCGGGCGCTGAACACGCGCATTCCCCGCGAGCGCCTGGAAGGTTTCGAATACAACCGCAAGATCGAGGAACGATTCGAGGTGCCGATTGGCGTCCGTATCGCCGAGATTCGGGCGCGCAAGGCGGACGAGCGCGCCCGGTCCAGGGAGAAGGCCGACCGCAAGGCCGCTGCACAGCCGGGGCAGGGCGCCCGGACTTCCCAGGCCGGGGCCGCAGCGCGTCCGACGCAGCAGGGATCCTCCGCGCGCGGCGCTCAGCCGGTGGCCGCGGCGCGTTCGGGCCAGTCGGGTCAGGGGATGCGTCCGGTGGCATCGGGGTCGTCGGGCCGGCCCGGGGTCCAGGGGCAGTCGGTCAGCCAGGCCCAGCCGAGTCGCGGGCCAGACCGTTCACGGGACGCGTCATTCGCCCATCCTGGTGATAATCAGCGCAGCCAGGACCCGGTAGTGCAATCCCGGCCCCAGCATGCCCACGAGCCTGTCAGGCAGCCCTCAAGCGATCCGCGGAGGCGTACCGTCACCCGTGATCGCGTGTCTGTCCCCGTGGCGCCGCAGGATGTTTCGCCTGATCGGTACCTGGTCAGCCGGCCGGCCGCCGAAGCGCCTGCGGCGGTCACTGAGTCTGCTCACAATCCACGTCACGCATCCAAGCCGAGCGAGGATTCCTGGTTTCGCAGCGCTCTTTCCGGACGGTCATCCACCCACCGTCTGGGTGGCGGCAGCGGCAGCTAGGCCAATACCTTCCCCCGCAGGCCCGAGGCTATTTCAAGAGATCCTCCAACGCTCGCTCGAGCGTTCGGTAAGTGAACTGAAATCCTGAGTTTTCAAACCGTTCAGGTAACGCGCGCTGTCCTTCCAGCAAAAGACAGGCTCGCTCTCCCATTGCCAGTTTCAGCAAGAAACCAGGAGCAATGAAAAATGCAGGTCGATGCAAAGTCTGCCCAAGCGTCTGGGTGAAACTCGCATTGCTGACAGGTGCAGGCGCGGTCATATTGAATGACCCGTGCAACTGCTCATCATTCAATAGCCTCAAAACCATCGATATGTAATCGTCGATATGTATCCAACTCATCCACTGCTTGCCGTTGCCCAATCTTGTCCCCAGTGCCAATTTGAATGGCAACAGCATGCGGCCTAGAAAACCGCCGTTCCTGCTCAACACCAACCCAGTTCGCAGCAAACAAACTCGCACACCACTTGTTTCTGCGGCAAGTGCGGCGCCTTCCCACTCAGCGCACAATCTGGCAGAAAAATCATCACCTGCTTTCATCGACTCATCCAGTATCGTGTCTGCACCGTTGCCGTAGTAGCCCACCGCAGAAGCGCTCAACAAAACCGTCGGCCTGTTCTTGGCGGCTGCGATGCGCTGTACCAATTTATGCGTCAAAGCAACGCGACTATCCTGCAACGCCTGCTTGCGCTTGACTGTCCAATACGCATCCAAAATAGGCTCACCCGCCAAATTGATGACAGCACCGAAATGCTGATCCGGTAGCCACGCTTCAAGTGAAGGCAATGCCTGTACGCCATGCCCACATGTGCTAGCCACTGTTTCAGGATGTCGACTCAACACGGTCAACTCGTGGCCTTGCGCCAACAGTGCCGTGCACAATTGGCGACCGATCAAGCCTGTTCCCCTGGTCACTAAAATGCGCATTATTTCTCCCAACGAAGTTGATTAATACATCTTACGACATAGGTCCAGAGTGTAGGAAACATCAACCATAAAACATCATCATCAGCCAGGTATCAAGGGGGCTGAACCCGTTACTCTGGCCGTCGAAATCCTGGCTCCCACGACCTCATTTTGGGAAATCCCGGGAGCTTTCGCACCTGACGCCATTTTGCGAATGCAGTTGTCCATCAACCGGTGAAAGCCGCGGGTGCAATAAAGCGCCGCTTCGGGGATTCGTGAGGCTACAGTTTCACCAGGGAGTAGGGGTATGAGACTCCGTTGAGGCTGACCGGAATCGACTGGATTTCCCAGGTCGAGCTGCGGCAGCATGGCCAGAACCAGTTCTTTTCGTCCTTGGGATCGCCCCAACAATCAGTGAAAGGGAGACCCACCTTGATGATCTTGAAGCCCGAAGGACACCAACCGCCGGTTTCCCAAGTGAAGGTTTCACCGGGCTGAAGGTCTGCCTGTTCTTCCAGGTGATCAGCGACCAGGTGTTCCGTGACGAGAGTGATCGTCTGAAGCACGTCCGACTTGTTAGTGATGATCGTCTTGTAGCCCCCGTTGGCAGGCGCGCCGACCGCCCCCAGGCCCGTCAGGGACGACGCGTCGTTGTGAAGGTCGAGGGAGATCCCGGCCTCGGTTCTGGCCACGGTCGCGGTCCACATCGTGCCATCCACCGTGTTGTCCACGACACCCACCGCTATGCCCTGATCATCGACCGTTGCCGCGAAGGCGCCCGCGACGTACTGCGAATCCATGCTTCCGAAAACGACTCCGGTCTCGTCCACCCCCAGCACGTTGTCCAAGGTGAAGGGGACGTTGGCGCCGGTCTGTGCCCCGGACAGGGAATAGGTGCCTGTCCATGTCCCGTCGTAATCTGAGGCATTGGTGGCAATCGATCGCGACGCGCCGTCACACCCGGCAGCGAACAGAAGCGCAATGGCGACGTTCGACAAGATGCACTTGATCGACATGGTGGGTTCTCCATACGGGGAGGCCCTCGCCGCTCGCCAACCGCGGCGTCGATGGTATGGTAGGCACGTACCACGAGAGTGTAAGAAACATCAACCGCAAAACGTCATCGTTAGCCAGGTATCAAGGGGGCTGAACCCGTTATTCTGGTCGCCCCTCGAACGGAAAGCCGGGCGGTTGCTAGAGTCGCCGAATGGTTGCATCCTTCCAGCGCCGTTTCTGACCCTAAGACTTTCGCATGTTCCGATGATTTGTGGGGGATTCCAGATGAGTCGCTGCCTGCTTTCACTGCTGATCGTGTCCCTGGCGGCCTGCTCGTCAGGGGCCGCTGACGTCAGGGATGCGTCCGAGGCCGGATCCGATCCAGGTCGCGATGTTCCCGACCCGATCTGGTGCACCATTCCGCTGCCAGTTCCCTGCGTCATCGGGGCGACATGCCAATCGTGGGGAACGTGCCTGGGACATACGTTCCACTACGAGGACTGTGCCTGTGATGCCGTCGGCCAGTGGACCTGCATACGGGTCGGCTTGTGTGACGACCGGACCGACATCTATGTGCCCGATTCGGGGCGTGACGCGATCCCCGATCCGAACCCGGAAGTCCTCCTCGACATCGAGCCCGTAGATATTTCTCCCGAACTGCTTGAATGCGCTCCGGCCGGAGTTGCCTGCTCTGCTGGAAGGCGTTGCTGCGACGGCACGGTTTGTTTCGACGGGGCCTGCACGGCCGACGTGGGTCGCCTGGGGGATCCGTGCTCGCCCGAGCGTCCCTGCGGATGGTTGTCTGGGGCCTGCCGGGACGGGATTTGCGCGTGTGCCGGCAAGGACCAGACCTGCCAGATAGACTCCGACTGTTGTGTCAACGAAGGGCCTTGCGTTGAAGGGACCTGTGGCGGGGCGTGCATCCTGGGCGGGGACGACATTTGTGACGCGCTGCACCCGTGCTGCGGGCTGGCAGGGCGTACTGATTGCCAGTTCAACTGCTCGTGGTCTCAGGACTGGCTGACGCGGCATGCGCCTGGGTGCCTGGACCTGGTATGGAACGGCGCGACGCTGGTGCCGCCGGCCTGCACCTCGGACGACGAGTGCTGCCCCTGGATCGGGCCTTGCGTCGGCGGTTACTGTGGAGCCTGCATGGCCAGCGCCGAGGACTGCACCCGGGACCTGGACTGCTGCGAAGGGCACTGCGCGCTGGGGAAGTGCGCGGGGCACGCCTGCACAGGCCGTGGTCTTGCCTGTGCCTCGGACGCCCAGTGCTGCTCGCCTCCGTGCAGCGAAGGGATGTGCGGCTGCCTGGGGGTAGGCCGCCCGTGCGACCGCGCCGAGGAGTGTTGCATGGGAAGGTGCGTGGGCGGGGCGTGCGCTACCGACTGTCCGGATACCTGCCTGGCGGATGCTGACTGCTGCGCCTGGCACAATTGCATCGACGGCCGCTGCTTGTCCGAGCGCCCGGATGTTACGCAGTTCGAGTGCCAGGTCGATATCGAGTGCACGCGGGGATGGTACGGCGACTCTGGCAGGTGCGACCGGGGCGTTTGTCAGCGGACGTGCTCCGGCTATGGTGCCCGGAACCGTTGGGGGCCGCGGTGCGCGTCCGACGGCGACTGTTGCGAGGCTTCCAGGTGCTCGGAAGGCGCCTGCATCGACGATTGCGGCGGCGGTGGCTCGGGCTGCTGGGACAATTTCCAGTGTTGCGACGAAGGCGTCTGTGTCGACGGGACTTGTACCGGTTGTCGCGCGATTGGCGCCCCCTGCCAGGACGGCAACGAATGCTGCCAGGGCTTCTGCGACCGCGGGTTCTGCGCGAAACCCTGCATCCCGATCGGGAGCATGTGCCTGTGGGCTGGGGACTGCTGTGACGGTGGCGCCGCGTGCCAGGCGGTAGGTGGCAGCGGCCCGGCCAGCTGTTGCTGGTCCGACGGCCACGCTTGCGCGACGGGCGATACGGGATGCTGCGGCTTCTGCGACGGGACCGCGTGCAAGGCTGTTCCGGTGGTCTTCCCGTAGCTTCTTCAGGTCATGCGTGCGTTCCGAACGGGACGGTGCGTCACTCTGGTGGAAAGACTCGCCATCACCAAATTGACAATATCCCAAGCGCGAGTATCTTCTTTGTAGATACGTAGCGGAGGTTCCAGATGAACTCGCGTGTTCAGAAATGGGGAAACAGCCTCGCTTTGAGGATTCCACGTCCCTTTGCACTGGAAGTTGGACTAGAGGAGAACTCCGAGGTCGAACTCTCGCTCGAGGACGGCAGGCTGGTCGTGCGTCCGGTCGCACGCATGCACTTTGACCTGTCGGAACTGCTTGCGAAGGTTACGGCGAAGAATCTTCATGACGAGGTCGAGGCTGCTGGCCCGGTCGGGAAGGAGGCCTGGTGAGCATGAAGAAATTCGTACCCGATCGCGGCGATGTAGTCTGGGTCACCTTCAACCCCCAGGCAGGTCACGAGCAGGCAGGACGACGTCCAGCGGTGGTCATTTCGCCTGCAAACTACAACGGCAAGGTCGGGCTCGCTGTGATGTGTCCGGTCACCAGTCACGTGAAGGGCTATCCTTTCGAGGTCGCGGTGCCTCTGGGGTTGCCCGTAACTGGAGCCATTCTATCGGACCAGGTGAGGAGCCTGGATTGGCGGGAGCGGGAAGCCACTCTGATGGGGCGCCTGCCCGATGCTGTATTGGCGCAGGTCCTGGGGAAACTCGAAGCGCTTCTCTTCGGGACATGAGCGTAAGACACATCAACCACATAACGTCGTCGTGAGCCAGGTATCAGCGTATAGGCAACATCAACCACGAAACCGCATCGACAACCGGGTAGGCGTCGGCAGTTGGACGAATACCAGGCTGCCCGGGGCATCGGGGACACTAGTAGAATCAGGAACAAACACGCCGTCCGGTACAAGACCATGCATATGAGGATTCAAGTTCAATATGTCTCCAAAGCAAGGCTGACCGACGATCCCCCGAGCCCAGGTGCGATACACTTGCCACGCCTGCCCCGGAGGGTCCCATGACCACAATGCGACGACTGCTGCTTCCCTGCCTTCTGGCAATACTGGGTGCCTGCGGCGGGGACTCGACCACGGCGAACGACCTGTCGCCGACGGACGTCCCATCGGACGACAGGACACCGGATGTCCCGGCCGATCCGGGAACGGTTCTGCCCGCGGCGGACCGTCTGCCGGCGTTCCCGCTGGCCGCCTCTGGCCGTTGGATCATCGGGGCCGACGGACGGCGGTTCAAGCTGTCCGGGGTGAACTGGCAGGCCCACCTGTCCCCCACGCGGATCGAGGCCCTGGACAAGGCCGACGTGCGCCAAGTGGCCGCAGCCCTGCGGCGGCAGGGATTCACCGTGGTGCGCCTGACCTGGTCCAACGAGGGTGTGGAACGAAACCTGCCCCTCGATCCGGACGGGCTGGCCGCGAACCCGGCGCTGGTCGGGAAGTCGTACCTGGAGGGGCTGGACGCTGTAGTGGACGCCCTGGGCGCCGAGGGGATCGTCGTGATCCCGAACAACCACATGAGCGACGCGGGTCCCTGCTGCTCGGAAACCGACGACAACGGCTTCTGGTACAACGATCGCTACCCCGAAAGCGCCTGGATCGCCGACTGGAAGACGCTGGTTCTGCGCTGGAAGGACCGACCCTGGGTGGCCGGCGCCGACCTGCGCAACGAACTGCGATTCCTGATCCAGTGGGGCGGCGACTATGGAACCGAGTACGACTGGCCGTCCGCGGCCGAGCGCTGCGGGAACGCTCTCCTGGCGGTGAACCCGGACCTGCTGATCGTCGTGGAGGGCGCCAGCTACGGGAAGTTCCTGCAGGGCGTGAAGACCCGGCCCATCCTGCTGGACCTGCCGGATCGGGTCGTCTACGGCAGCCACGACTATCCCTGGCACCACCGGCTGCTGGGCAGAACGACGAACGACTGGAAGAACCCAGGGGAACTGTACGCGACGCTGGACGAGTGGTGGGGCTACCTGCTGGTCGAGGACCAGCCCTGGACGGCGCCCGTGTGGCTGGGTGAATTCGGGGACAACCCGGTGATGTTCAGCGAAACGAGCCAGTGGGACACCTTCGGCCTGTGGTTCATGGTCCTGCACGCCTACATCGCGCTGCACGACCTGGACTGGTCGATCTGGAGCATGTCGTGGAATGGGGCCGAGGGCCTGCTGGACATGGCCACGCTGGAACCGGGGGAGCCGATGTACGGCTCGATGCTGCGGACGATCGTGCCGGCGCGGATGGGTCCCGGTGTCGGAGGGAACATCGTCCTCCCAAGTCGGTGACCGAGGGTAGGCAACATCAACCACGAAACCGCATCGACAACCGGGTATCCCCGGCCTCGATTCCGGCACTCAGGCCGTCGAAATCTGGCCTTCGCGGTCTCATTCCTGGCAATACCCGACCTGACGTCCGCTTGCGAACGCAGTTGGCGCGCGAGTGAGGGGGTTCGGATGACGCCGGCGGGCTGAATTCCGTTCCGGGCAGGCATGCGTCCGGATGGTCGAAACCGATGCCGCCTTCGACCCGCGTCCCCCAGGCGGCCCTGGCGGACTTTCCCAGCCCCTCGATGTACATCGGCGTCTTCGGCGGCGGCAGCTTCCGCCTGCGGGGGTGGGACCTCGGAACCGCGAATAACGGCTACCCGTCGGACCGCGCCTTCGGTGACGTCGG
>CAIZWN010000010.1 GCA_903936705.1 uncultured Myxococcales bacterium | reverse complement strand
CCGCCTGCGGGGGTGGGACCTCGGAACCGCGAATAACGGCTACCCGTCGGACCGCGCCTTCGGTGACGTCGGGTTGCGCCTGGGCGTCCACGTCCTGCCGCAGTTGGCCCTGGAAGCCGAGGTGGGGTACGTCCCCCTCAGGCCGACTCCGGCCAGGCGCTGATCTGCAGGCTAAAATCGCGGAACTGGACGGGTTCAGCCGCATGATTTCACACGATCTGAAAGGCCCACTGGTCACCATCCAGGTGTTTGCCAGCATGATCAAGAAGGAGTTGGCTGCCGGTAACCACGAAAACATCTTGAACGACCTGACGCGTATCAAGGATGGCGCCGCGAAAATGAGTTCCCTGGTGAACCATCTTCTGGCACTGGCGCGACGGATCGTGGAAGCACACGATGGGCGGATATGGGTCGAGTCTGAAGGTGTCGGGAAGGGATCACGCTTCTGCTTCAGCATCGGGACAAGACCGAAGGCCTGAAACGTGTCGGCAGGTCATTCAGCCAGCGTGCGCTAGCGCCGGACCCAGTTGTTCTGGCAGAAGGGATTGGTGCAACGCACTTCCCGAAGGTCGAAGTTGGTGCCATCCGCCGACGCGAGATACGCCCACACGGGCATCCCATCGGCTCCGGTCGTGACCGAAACGCCCTGGCCGGCAATGAGGGTAGCGGGGTCCACGGAATTGACGTACGAGGACACGCACGCCGCGTCCCGGCACTTGGCGAAGAACGGACCGTCAAAACCGGAGCGGAACCACGCGATGAACGGAAGGCCGTCAGCCCCGACCGTAATGGACGGAGTGTAGCCATCGTTGGCGACTGCGCTCAAGGTCGTATCGAGGAACCCACTGCAATAGGTGTCGAGGCACTTCACGAACTTCAACTCGAAGGACGTCAGGTTGCCGTATGCGATGACCGGCAATCCGTCGTTGCCGAAGGACAGGGAGGTGTGGGCGTAGGTGGTACCAATGGCGGCACCGAGGGGGGCCGTGATGGCGCCGGCGCACGACGCGAACGAGTTGCACCGCGCAATCTTGAGGACCCCTGCTGTGACGTCGGAATACACAATGACCGGATGGCCCCAGGGATCGACGCCGATGCTGGAGTTGTACCCAACGAGGTTGGCCGAAGCGTCCGCGGTGAATGTCGTCACGGCGAAACAGGCCGAACTCGTGCACCGAGCCACCTTCAGATCACCGTTGGTCGCGTCGGAATAGCTGATCCATGGGATGCCATCCACACCAACCGCGATCGAGGTCCCGTACATCCCGACGACGGTCGCCGGGTTCACGTTGAGCGCGGTCGGCGTAACGGTGCATGCCACATCGGCACATTTTCCGACGAGCACGTTGCTGGAAACCTGCCACGACACCACGGGGAAGCCGTCGGTCCCCAGGGCCATGGAGGCGAAGCCCCCAGATGCCCCGATCGCGGCCACGGTGTGGCTGGATGCAATGGCCGCGCAGTCCCGATCTGCGCAGCGGACCAGCATCAGGCGCTGGGTAACGGTATTTACGTACAGGATGATCGGCAGGCCGTCGGCACCCAGCAGCACGGTTGTCCGGGTCCGCAGGGTGTTGGTGGAACCGACACCGGTCGCGACCGTCCCTGTGTGGCGCGGCACGGGGACCGCTTGGGCCATAATCGGAACGTAGGCGGCCGCATGGTCATGATCGCTGCGGGCCACGGTGTCCAGCGATCCGCTGCCGGCGAATGCCGCCTCGAAATCATTGCCGACCTTCGTGACGCCCTTGGAGGCCGTCAGGGCGGTGGGCGTCCATGCGACGCCATCGAACACCAATGTCTGTCCAGACGACGGTGCCGCAACAGACACCGGCACTCCGCGCAATCCCCTGACGGAAGTGGCCCCGACGGCGCCGGTGACATCCCCTGCCAACGGGGCCGTGATGGTGGCAGCGCTGAGGGCACTGGTGGCGAAGGCCGCGGTTCCCGAAATATCGATGTCAGCAGTACCTGCCGAGATGGCGAGCGGACTGATGCCGGTCAGTCCAGCGCCCGAACCGTAGAAGATGCCGGTCGGACCGACCATGGAGAGGATGATGCCGCCGGCATCCGCCCACGCCTGCAGCGGCGCCGACTGGCCCACGCTTGCGGTGATCCCCAGCGGAATGGCGTCCACACCCGCCGACACCAGGAGTTGGTTGCCAGTGAACGTGTTGTCGTTGGCCAGGAAAGGCACCTGGGTCGGATCGACCGCGAGGGTGCCGGAAGTCGCAATGGGACCGCCGGTCAGGCCAGCGCCGGCCCCAACGAAAGTGACCGTCCCGCCCGCGTCCTGGAACCACCCCAACTGGCCCGTGCCGTTGGTGCTCAGGACCGAACCGGCCGGGCCGTCCCGCGTGGGCAGGGTCCAGACCGTCGAGAGCAGAATGCCGGCGGGCGACTGGAAGCCGACGTAGGAACCGGCGGTGCCGGGCGACACGAACCGCAGTTCGCCGCCAGAGGTCGGGGAATACGTCCCGATGACGACGGCGGCCTGCTGGTTCAGACCGGTCAGCGACGTGATGTCGGAGTTGATGCCACTGGCGGCAGCGCCAAGGGCGTTGCGGGCCGCGGACGCGGTCGTGGCGCCTGTGCCACCACTGCCGATCGGCAATGTCCCGGAGACGTCGCCTGTCAGGGAGACCGCGGACCAGACCGGCGCGGCGTCGCCGGTACCGTGCAGAACGGTCCCGACGCCTCCGACCGCCGTGAAACCGTACTGGGAAGAACTGTACGAATACACGAGGCTGCCGACCGATCCGACCGACGACTGCCCGGTACCGCCGTTGGCGGTTGGCAGCGTGCCGGTCACGCCCGAAGCAAGGTTTACCGCTGCGCCGTTGGCCGCCGACGTGATGCGCCCGTAGGCGTCCACGGTCACGCTGGCGTGCGTGTAGGACCCGGCGGTGACGGCGGTGGCGGCCAGGGCCAGGGTCACGTCACCGGAGGCGCCCCCGCCCGCAAGGCCGGTCCCGGCGGTCACGGTCGTGATGTCACCGGCCGGAAGGCTGGCCCATCCAAGGTGGCTCAGGCCGTCGGTGGCCAGGACCTGGTTTGCTGTGCCGTCCGCGGAAGGCAGGGTCCAGATCTTCGACACCGCGATAGAATCGGGGCTCTTGAATCCGACGAACTGGGGACCGTTCGACGCCAGTTCCTGGAACTGCACCTCGCCCGTCTGCCCGGCGCCGGTGCCCCAGGGGCCGACATGGACTGCGGACTGCTGGTTCAGGCTCTGGACTGCGGTTATGTCGGTGTTGATGCCACTGGCCGCCGCACCCAGGTTCGACCGCGCCTGGACCGCGTCCGTCGCGTTGGTACCGCCGTGGAGGATGTTCAACGTGCCCATGACCTCGACGCCTACGTTCAGGGCGCCCCAGGTCGGGGGGTTGCCCGCGTGCAGAACCTGCGCCATGGCGCCCGGGCCTGTAAAGCCGTATGCCGTGCCGGTCGAGTACGCGACAGATCCCAACTGCCCCACCGTCGTGCCTCCGGTACCACCGTTGCCGACGGTCAGGGTCCCGGTGACGTCGGAAGCCAGATCGATCGAACCGCCGGCGGAGGCCGCAGTCAGGCGGCCCTGGGCGTCTACCGTAACGCTGGCCCTGGGATAGGTACCAGCGGTGACGGCCGTGTTGGCCAGCGAGACGGTCACCGACCCGGAGGTGCCACCACCGGCAAGCCCGGTTCCGGCCACTACAGCCGTGATGTCGTCCGACGCGTTCTGGTCCCAGCCCGGCAGCGCCGCTGCCAGTTCGGAAGCCGAGTCATAGCAAACGCCCTTGGCCCAACCTTCGATCGTGCTCTGCTGGACCGCAAACTGGGCGCCCGTCAGCGACAGGCCCGTCCCCGCCGTATAGGAGGCGCCACCGTCATCAGCAGCACATTCCCAGGCGGTATTGGTCACATTGCGCTTCAGGACCGTACCGGCCGTGCACGGGGCGGGGGCGGCGATCTTCGCGAAACCTACCGCGCCGTCCTGGATCATGGCCGTCGCGATGCTCGCCGCCTGGCCTTCGTTCACGTAGGCAGCATCGTGTTCGTGCACGGCCGCAGCCTTGCCGGCCAGCGCAGCGTCGTCCTGAACCTTCGTATAGTACGCCGCATCGTGGTTGTGCGCCAAAACCGCGTACCGGCCGTCCAGCGCCGAGTACAGTTCTTCGGGCAGGTTGTAGCAGGCGGTCTGTGCCCAGGCAACGACGACGGCCTGATCCACCTGGAAGGTCGTGCCCGTCAGGACAAGGCCGGTGCCGGCCGCATAAGTCGTGTTTGTATCGGCATCTGGAGCGCACACCACCTGGCCGGCCGCATCGATGCCCACAACCTTGTCCGATCCCAGGCAGGCCTGGCCCGAAACGGCGAAATCAGCACCGGTGTAGGTCGTATTCGTGTCGATATCGTCGGCGCAGTGCCAGCCACCAGCAGCCATTTCCCACTTGATGGCCTGTCCATCGGCGCAGCCCCAGTCGGCCAGATCGACCGCAGCCAGGGACCCGTCCACAACCATCCTCGAATCGATGCTGTCGCCCTGCCCCTCGTTGACGTAGGCAGCATCGTGATTGTGAACCGCATCCGCCTTGCCGGACAGCCCGGCGGCCAGTTCGACGTCCAGCGTCACACTGGACGGAAGCTGGGTTTCGGACACTGTCCCGCTGATCACGCCGAATGCGTGGGCATGTGTCGCCTCGGCAAATGCCGCCGGACCGCGACCGGCCAGCGTCGCCGCGTCATCGGCCCGCAGGGCGAACGGCACGCTGGCGACCCGCAGGCGCGGCGTCATCTCGGGATCGGTGCCTACCTGCACTCCGACGTACAGATCAGTGTCGTACAGGCTGGACGGCAGCGGGTTGCCCGGGTCCCCGCCCAGCAGCACGTGGAACCTGCCTATGTCCACGTAGGTATCCATCGTATCGGCCCACAGGACATCCGCCTGGTCCTTCGACGTGGGATGCCTGTATACCGTCAAGGTCAGCGTGGTCACGCCGGTATAGTCCCCGGCGCCTGTCCCCAGCCTGCCGCTGAAGTTCAGCACCGACGGGACGGCAGCCATCGCGTCAGCAGACAGCAACGCCACCAGGAAAAAAGCCACCCACATCCGGATCGACAAGGTCTTCATCTGTCACTACCTCCAGTTGTCTACGGCTCGAAGCCGGCTGTCATCACGTACACGGTGGATGTCGTCTTGGCGCCTTCGGCCCACCCTGGCATCACGCAGGACATGGAATGCGTGCCGTCCTGAAGGCCATTGAGGCCGGCCGGCGTCAGATCTGCCTGCAGCAGACCCAGGGATTCCAGGCAGATCCCGTCAACACAACCACCGGCGCATACCACCGGATCGACTGCATACGAGCACCGGCCATCGGCGGCATCGCATGTCCCCTGCATGCGGTGCACGGACAAGGTCCTGGCATCGAGGCAGGTGTCTGGCGGAGGAGTCATGCACGGGGCAGGACGACCCGCGCAAACACCCTGGGAACAGCCGTCATCGATCGTGCAGACGTTCCCGTCATCGCACTGGGCGGCATCATCGAACGCCCACGAACACGACCCACGGTTGCAGGTGCCTGGCGACGAGAAACACGCCGTCGGCCCGGATCCGCAAACGATGCCGGCGCAGGGATCGCCGATGCACACGCCACCTGCGCAACCCTCGGCGCAGGTCACGATCTGGGTGGGATACTCGCAACCTGCTGGACCGCAGGCACCGACACTGGCGTGGGAAATGAACTGGTCGCCAACGCACTGGTTCGCAGGAGGCGTGTTGCAGATGACCGGGGTCCCTGCGCAGATGCCGACGCTGCAAACGTCGCCGGTGGTGCAGGAAGACAGATCGTCGCAAACCGCCTGGTCATGTACGTGGGTGCAGATGCCCTCGGCGCACCCGTCATCCGTGCACGGATCGCCGTCATCGCAAGGCAACGGTGTCCCGGTACAGGTACCGGCATCGCAGCGATCGTCGGTCGTGCAGGCAGAAGCGTCGTCGCACAACCCGCCCGTCAAAGGTGCGTACCCGCATCCACCAACCGGATCGCACGTGTCCTCGGTACAAACGTTCCCGTCGTCGCAAGGCAACTGCATGCCCTTGCACAAACCCTCGACGCAGGCCTCAGGATCGGTGCAGACGCTGCCGTCGTCGCACGCCGGGCCATCCAGCGGCGCATGGACGCATCCGATCACCGCATCGCAACTGTCCTGCGTGCACGAATTCAAATCTTCGCAGACCACGGCCTTTCCAACGCACTCGCCCTCGACGCATTGCTCGTCGATGATGCAAGCGGTGTGGTCGTCGCAAGGCCCCTGCAGATTCGTGTGCTGACAACCAGTGGCCGGCACGCAAACGTCCAGGGTGCAGGAACGCCCGTCGTCGCAGTCCACGTTAGGCCCGGCAGTGCAAACGCCGGTCACGCAGGTGTCGTTGCCGGAACAGGCATTGCCGTCCTGGCAAGGCGTCGTGTCAACAGACACGGCCTTGACGCAACGCCCTTCAACGCATGCCGCCTCTTCGCAAGGACCCAGGCTGCCGACCCGACCTGCGCACTCGCCGGAACCCAGGCATCCGGAAGCATCGGTCGGGGGGACATCAGGGACATCGAGGACATCGGGCAAATCCTGAATCTGCACGTCACCAGGATCACCAACGTCAACGACATCGAACACATCGGTCCGACCCCCACCTGGGTCGTCACCATCATCTGCTGACAATACGTCGGCATCGTCTGCGACATCGGCCGGCAGGTCTGACGTCGGCAGATCAGGCGCGCCACTGCTGCCCCCTCCACCGCACGACACGACCAGCAGGAACACCGACAGCGGGAGCCACGCGGGATGAAACCTGGCCATTGAACCTCCGCTGTGAACAGAACCACGCGAAATCCTACAACCAAACTCGGACCAAACAACTACGCATTATCCCGGGGGGTAACACAAGGAATTGGCTTGGCAGCAACCGCAAGAACCCAGGATCACTTGCACCCCCTCCACCGCCAACCAAGCGCCTGAAATTGGCGACATACCCCGCATTGGCGCGCCTTGCTGGATATTGTTCCCCTGGTATCCGGCAGCAGAAGCAGACGATCAGACAGGAACAGGTGCGGGGCATTGCAGGAAAAACCCATCTCTTGAAACCAGACGCCAGAACCGAAAGTTCCAACTCATAAAGACCAGCCCCACTGATGGGCCCGGTGACTCGCATTGACACGGAGGTTCGATCATGACCGCCCAGAATGTTCCAACATGTATCCGCAACACCATGCTGTTCATACTGTTCGCCACATAGTCGTTCGGAATGGCTTGCATGGACGATCAGTCCGCGACCCACCGGCTTACCAATGTCGAAATCGACGGAGCCAAACTGCACACTGTCGAGGCCGACGTCACGACCTACTTCGACGTACTGTCCCTCAAGGTCACTGTTGAAAGTCCCGAGGGCGATGTCGACATCGCCTTTCAGTTCAAGGAACTGCCGGAAACGGACAGAACCTACACGCTCGATGATGTGAACGACGCCAATCCCAACCTGGCGACCCTGGCCGTCACGAACGAAGGCCGGATCTGGAACGACCCCAAGGACTTCCAACTGACGTTCAAGTCCCTGAACCCGGCCTCTGGCTTCCTGCGAACCCTCCTTGCCGAGGGACAGGCCTTCGGTTGCAGGCCATCGTCCGAGTGTAAGAAACATCAACCGCAAAACGTCATCGTTTCCCAGGTATCAAGGGGGCTGAACCCCTTGCTCTTGCCGTCGAAATCCTGGCTCCCATGACCTCATTTTGGAAAATCCCGGGAGATTTCGCATCTGACGCGTTTTTGCGAACGCAGTTGGCGCGCGAGTGAGGGGGTTCGGATGACGCCGGCGGGCTGAATTCCGTTCCGGGCAGGCATGCGTCCGGATGGTCGAAACCGATGCCGCCTTCGACCCGCGTCCCCCCGCAGTGGGCCACGGGGGTGCAAAGCCAGGATTTTCTGATAGTTGGCCGGCAAGCCATTGCCGCGGAACATGCAGGGAAGTAGCCTACATTCCACGGGTATTCCTGTCATCGGCAAGGAGAAATCATGGTACGCGCACTTCGGATGCTTTCGTTCACGGTCCTGGTGGGTCTGATCATCGCCCCCCAGGCGGCCCTGGCGGACTTTCCCAGCCCCTCGATGTACATCGGCGTCTTCGGCGGCGGCAGCTTCCGCCTGCGGGGGTGGGACCTCGGAACCGCGAATAACGGCTACCCGTCGGACCGCGCCTTCGGTGACGTCGG
>CAIZWN010000009.1 GCA_903936705.1 uncultured Myxococcales bacterium | reverse complement strand
TCCCACCCTCGTCGGCACCAGCGGTCGGAGCGATCAGGAAGTCGATCGTTACGGTAACGGGATCTCGGATTGCCCACCGTTGCGACGTCGGCCGATTCCGCTCGTTCGTGTCCGGGGACAATCCGGCTTCGCGCAGGCGAGCCGAAATCGCCTGGTAGGCGTTCTTGTCCAGAATCCCAAGCGAGAAACCGAGATCCAGGTCCATCGTCCCGACGTACGCCTGCGCACCCGGTGGCAACTCGGCCGGCGGAATCAGCAACGCCGGGACCAACCCGCCGACAACGACGACGACGTCCAGTTGGTCCCCCAACTTGGTCGCCACATACAAGCAGGTCTGTCGAACCAGATCGACCTGGCCCTTCCCGTATCCCGCGGCGGTTCTGGGCTTTTCAATCATGATGCTCCCAATTCAGATACTCTTGCCGAAGCCGATCGGCTGCCTCCTTGGACCGCTCAGGATGGCCCTTCAGATCGAGGTACACTTGGAGGGGGCTGGCGCAGGGGATGCTGTCGATATCCCTGGCCCCGATGAAGACCCCGTCGTCTTGCGGAACAACCAGCCAGACGTTGGCTCCCCTCGGCTCCTCGCGGACCCCAAGGTCGCGCAAGACCACCTCCTTGGGGAGGGCCTCGACGAACACCGTCACCAGACGGAATCCCGCGAAGTGCGAGAGCAGCCACGCAGCGCCAAGACCGGTGGCGGCGTGGCGGACACCCGCGGCAGTCAGACCACGAGACAGGTCATTCAGCAGTTCGTCGCCCGTCCGTGCGAACCGATGCGCTGCATGAACGTCATGCTTGGTGAACTCGTACGACTCTCGCCACGCATCGAGAAGGAGGGTTGGATTCGTGGCGAGCAGGCCCGGGCCGTCGCGCCTGGCAAGAGAGTCAGCCTCGAGTCGATGAACTATCCGGCTCACGAAGCCCTTGTCCAGTCCGGTGGCAAATGCCAACTCCCGTTGCGTAACCGCCCTGCCTGGGTTCATCAGAAGGTGGCGCAAGATGCGGGAGGCGCGCGGGGCAAAGATGTTCCTTTGCCGCCCGCGGTTCCTTACCTGGTTCGGCTGCCCAAGGATGCGGATCGTGGCCCGCGGAGTCTCGACGCAGGCGTTCCCGGACAGGTCGAACCAGGCGACTCGGGCGCGTTCGCAGAGGGCCTGGCCCTTCTGACCCATGTGGGGCACGAACACCAGGGGAATCGCTTGAGGCCATCGTTCCGCCGCCATCCGAAGACGTTCGATGGCGCCTGCGATTGCGTCCGCGGTAGTCGGTACCTTGCACTCGACCAGGAAGACCTCGCCCTCCACCTGCAGCAGCAGGTCAACTTCGAGATGGCGCTCCGGAAGGACCGAAACGTGGTCCTCGGTGGTGCGGAGCAGTCGAGCCAGCATCTCGGGAGCCTTGCTGACCAGGACTTTTTCAGTAACGCTGCCTTCCATGGTTGACCAATAACTCCGGTTGCTACTCTTGTCAACTGCCAGTCTTTGGACAACCATGCTTCGTGTGAATAGGCCACGTTAGCCGATCCTGTGCCTCCTCAAAAGTCCATCGGCCCGGTTTCGGCCAGTGTGGAACGCCGGATCCTGCTGCTGGTGACGACGCGAGGACTCAGGAGTGGGCCGCCGTAGCAGGTGGTGAAAGGCCGTCGACGCGGGATCGGACGCACTTGCCCGCCTGGGGCCGGAATCGCCTCGACGCAGGGACCGTTCAGTTGTCGCAGCGCACGTACTGGTGGTGCAGCCCGCCGATCATCGGCAGCGCGGTCACCGTTCCGCCCTCGGGCGGGTGGACGGTCCTTGGTATCGGGGCATCCTTGTCCAGCGACAGATGCGTCCTGGCGGTGTGGTAGTAGTCAGCGTACGACGCGAGGAGTCGCTGTAGGTGTGCCTCGTTGAGCACGACGACGTGGCCGAGGCACTCCCGTCGGATGGTCCCGATCAGCCTTTCGCAGTAAGGATTCTGCCAGGGTGGTCGGAACGCGGTGCGGACCTCATTGATGCCCATCCCGTGAACGCGGCGCCGGAAGTCGTTGCCGTAGATCGCGTCCCTGTCATGGAGCTGGTATCGAGGCGCCTGGTTCCATGGGAACGCCTCGACCAGTTGCTGTCCCGTCCAGGCCGACGTGGGGTGCGCAGTCACGCCGAAGTGGACAATGCTCCGCCGGTCGTGACGGAGCAGCACGAATACGAACAGCACGCGGCTCTTCCAGGTCCAGAACAACTTGAAGCCCTTTCGATGCCAGCCGACGACCGTTGCGGGCGTGAAGACCACGAGCGCATCGCGCCAACCTGACCAGACCTTCGATAGGGCGACCCAGAAGACCCGGTCGGCTTTCGTCGCCCTCGGGTGCCTACCGGTCCTCTGGAGGATCTCGATCTGCTGGCGGAGGGCAAGGTTTTCGAGAACCAGGTCCTCCCGGGTCTTGAACGTCGCAACGGCCAAACTGATCAGCATCTGGAGAAGTCGATTCATGGTCGGGCAGCGTACTTGGCGAGGGCGGATAAAGACAAACAATTCAAGGCAGACGGATTATTGAGGAGGGACATTATGAGTGCGTTCGATCACGCATCGACGGTCTTTCACCACCTGTTACCACGGCCCGATCCACAGCCTGAACCTGCCCGCGATGTAGGGTCCGGGCCAGGCACTGCGGTGCCCAGCGACAATTACCGGTGGACACGCCGGTGACGCGCTCCCTGGCCGGTACCAATGGTCCGCCCGATGGCGCGAATCCTTCCTGCCAGGCACATTGCGCATTGCTCGGCTGTTTCCTCGATACAGGCCTTGGCAGGATAGATTTCGTACTTCACACGGTACCGCGGCGGGGTCAGGTTCGGCATCACGATGTTCGCGCCACGCTGCAAGCCGTGTTCGCGGCCGCTGGTCCGGTTGATGGTGGCCAGTGCCGTGGTCGATGGGATGTTGGCCTCGGGGCAAAGGATCCGCGTCAGCGCAATGCAGCGCAGCACCGTTTCCTCGTCGGCAGGAACCTGCGCATCCACTGGAGCAACCTCGGGCGTACTGCCCAACGGCGTCTGCGGGTGCGGAATGAAGGGCCCTATCCCGATCATGTCCAAGTCGAATTCGCGAAACATCATCAGGTCATTTGCAAGCGTGGACCAGGTCTGGCCGGGGATGCCAACCATGATCCCTGAACCGACCTCGTACCCCAGCTCCAGCAGGCGCCGCAGGATGTCGAACCGGTCGCCCTGCTGGCCGGCGCGCGGCGGGTGAATCCGGTCGTACAGTTCAGAGTCGCTGGTCTCGAACCGCAGCAGGTATCGGTCTGCGCCGGCAGCCCGCCATTCGACAAGGTCGTCATCAGGTCTTTCGCCAAGCGACAAGGTCACTGCCAGCGGAGTTTCGGCCTTGATGCGCCGGACCATCGTGGCAATGCCGTCGCGAGTCAGCCCATAGTCTTCACCGGCCTGTATCACGACGGTTCCATAGCCCAGCGTCACGGCAAGGCTCGCGCAGTTCATTACATCGGACTCGGTCATCCGGTAGCGATCGATGGCCCGGTTTTCCAGCCTGATCCCGCAGTACCCGCAACGACGGACGCAGTAGTTGCTGGCCTCGATCAGCCCGCGCAGGTGAACTTCGTCTCCGACGTTCGCCCGCCTGACCTCGTCCGCCGTCTGCCAAAGATCGTTCAGGTTGGCCGGATCCGTTTCCCGCAGCCACCGCAGAACGTCCTCTCGACCCATCGTCCCGATCATTCTCGATTCCCCTGACGACTCGCCAACTCCCTGTATTGTTCAAGAACTGCCGGGAACGGCGACAGCGCCCTCTCGAAAATCCCAAGGCTGTATGCGATGACCAGACCGTAGTTCGTGACCGGTACCCCGGCCCGCCGGCAACGCAGGATCCGGTTCAGCATCTCGCGCCGGTTCTGGGTGCACGAACCACAGTGGATGACCAGCCGATAAGGCGACAGATCCTCGGGGAAATCGTGCCCCTGCACGTGAACGAATTCCAGTTTCCCGCCCACGTACTGCGTCAGCCATCGCGGGATCTTGACGCGTCCGATGTCCTCGCCGATCGGATGGTGACTGCACGCCTCGGCCACAAGCACCTTGTCCCCGCCCTTCAGCCCGTCCACCGCCATCGCGCCCTGGACCATCGTAGCCAGGTCGCCCTTGAACCGGCTGAACAGGATCGAGAAGGACGTCATCGGCACGTCCTGCGGGGTATCGGCAGCCACCTTCAGGAAGGCCTGCGAGTCGGTAACTACCAGTCGCGGCGCTCGATTCAGCGTCGACAGGGCCGCTCGCAGTTCGCGCTCCTTCACCACAAGGCACCACGCGTCGTGGTCCAGCAGGTCCCGGATGCTTTGAACCTGCGGCAGGATCAGGCGCCCCTTCGGCGCCTCCTTGTCGATCGGCACCACCAGCACAGCCACCTCGCCAGGAGGCACAAGGTCGCCAAGGATGGACGGCGCATCGACGAAGTCTGCCGGAGCAACGTCCAACAGCGCCGCCCGCAAATCCAAAATGCCCTGCCCCTGGGTCGCGACGGTGTGCACCACACGAACACCACGAGCAGACAGCCCAGCCTCTATCCTGGCGTCCACACCGCCCAGATCAACCTTGTTCAGCACCGCGACGACCGGCACGTTGCGACCCGCCAATTCGGCCAGCAGCGCCTCTTCGAAGTCGCCCCAGTCGGCTGCACAGGCGACGATCACGCCCAGGTCCGTCCGGTCCAGCACCTTTCGCGTACGTGCAACACGCAGCTCGCCCAACGCACCTTCGTCGTCCACTCCGGCCGTGTCAATGAACACAACCGGCCCCAGCGGCAGCAGTTCCATGGGCTTTTCGACCGGGTCCGTGGTTGTACCAGCGGTGTCCGACACTATCGAGACCTGCTGGCGGGTGAAGGCGTTCAGCAGCGAGGACTTGCCCACGTTGCGCCGCCCGAAAATCCCTATGTGCAACCGCATGCCCCGCGGCGCCTGCTCGCTCATCGGACATCTCCCTGGTTAACAAAATACCGGTTGTCTACAGCATGCCCAGCCGTCGCACAGCCTCGGGACTCACCAGCACGTCAAAGGCCTCTTCCGTCAGGAGGCCTCTGGCCAGAACGACCGCCCGCAACGGCGACCCCGTCTCGCGCGAATGCCGCGCAACCTCGCATGCCAGATCGTACCCTATGGCCGGTATCAGGGCCGTCGCCGTTGCCGTCGATGCCTGCACCGATGCCCGGCATCGCGCCTCGTCAGCCTCGATCCCATCGACGCAGTTCCGCCGCAGGATGTCGCACGCCCGCGCCAGCAGGTCCAGCGATTCCAGCAGCGCGTCGGCGACCAGCGGCAGGAAGGGGTTCAGTTCCAGGCTTCCGTTCGCGACTGCCATCCCGATTGCGACGTCGTTGGCCATGACCCTCATCGCCGCCTGGGTCACAGCCTCGGGTATGACCGGGTTCACCTTGCCAGGCATGATTGACGATCCGGCCTGCCGCTGCGGCAACCGGATTTCGGACAGCCCGGCATCCGGCCCCGACGCCATCAGGCGCAGGTCAGACGATACCTTCCACAGTGAAGTCGCGCACGCCTTCAAGATGCCGGACACCTCCGCAAACACGTCGGCATTCTGGGTTGCCTCGACCAGGTTCTCGGCCCGCGCCAGTCCCAGCCCGGTTTCCTCGCGCAGCACGTCAACCACGCGAAAGATGTAGCGCCGCGGTGCCCCAAGCCCTGTCCCGATGGCCGTACCGCCGAGGTTCACGACACGCAGACGCTCCTCGCACTTGTAGACCCTCCAGCGGTCCCGATTGAACGCCTCGGCGTATGCTCCCATCTCCCGGCCCAGCGTCGTCAAAACCGCGTCCTGCAGTTGCGTTCGCCCGACCTTCACGACGTCGGCAAACCGCTTCTCCAGTTCCTGGAACGTCTCCTGTAATTCCACCAGTTTCCCGTCCAGGACCTTTACGCCACGGATCGCGGCAATGCGCAGCGCCGTCGGAAACGTGTCGTTGGTGGACTGGTGCAGGTTCAGATCGTCCAGCGGGGACACTCGATCATAGGCACCCGGCGCCAGACCCATGATCACCAGAGCCCTGTTCGCCAGTACCTCGTCAACGCAAAGATTTGTCGATGTTCCGGCCCCCCCCTGAAGGGCATCAACCGGCACCGCCTCGCACAGCCCGCCTTCCGCCAACTCGCGACACGCCCTCTCGATCGCATCGGCCTTGACCGGATCATCGACCCAGGCGCCCAGTTCACGATTCGTCCTGGCACAGGCCAGCTTGACCCACCCGAATGCACGCACCAGTTCCCGATGAACCGGCCTCCCGGCCAGCGGGAAGTTCGCGATCGCCCGCGCCGTGTGAGCCCCCCAGAGGACATCATCCGGCACGGCAATTTCGCCCAGGGGGTCGCGCTCGACGCGCATGACTCACCTTCGACAATCAGACAAACACGTCACGCTTGCCCAAGCGAACCCGTTCGACCAGCTTCCTCGATACGTCACGACTCTTCGGGTCCATCGTCGCCAGGGTATCGTTGATCAACCTCTCTCCCACCGCACGAGTTTCCTGCGACGCGTAGTCTGACAGGTATTCCTCGAAACTGGATAGGGCGTTCGGGTCGCAATGCATCCTGATGTCGCCGGGTTTGGCCAGGTCCATGAAATCCTTGCCGACTCGTCCAAGCCTGTAGCACCCGGTACAGAACGACGGGACATACCCCAGACCGGCGATGTCCCTGACAACCTCGTCCAGCGAGCGGTGATCACCCAGGCTGAACTGCTGACCGTCCTCGGTGATGCCGCCCTCTTCCTCGGCGTATCCCCCCGGGTTTGTTCGGCTGCCCGCCGATATCTGGGACACGCCCAGCGCGAACGTCTCGCGACGGATGACGGCGGTTTCGCGCGTGGACAGGATGATGCCAGTGTACGGCACGGCCAGCCGCATGATGGCCACCAGCTTCCTGAACTCGATGTCCGCCACAGGCTTCGGTGGGTGCGTCGCAATTTCCGACCCAATTGCAGGCTCCAGCCGCGGCACGCTGATTGTGTGTGGGCCCACGCCGAAAGTCTGTTCCAGATGCCGCACGTGCTGCATCAACGCCAGGACCTCGAACCGCCAGTCCCACAGGCCGAACAGCACGCCGATACCGACATCCTGGATACCCGCGGACATTGCACGGTCCATCACCGTGACACGCCAGTCGAAGTCCCGCTTCTTTCCAACCAGATGCACCCGCGAGTATGTCTCCCGGTGGTAGGTTTCCTGGAACAACTGGTAGGTGCCGATCTTCGCATCCTTCAGGGCGTGGAACTCGTCCATCCCCAGTGGCGCGACATTGACGTTCACTCGCCGGATCTCGCCAGGTCCGCTCTTAGTCTTGTAGATGCTGTCGATGCACTTCAGGACGTATTCGAACCCCTCGTTCGGGTAGGACTCCCCGGCAACCAGCAGCACTCGCTTGTGCCCGCTCTCGACCAGGATCCGCGCCTCGTTCGACACCTCGTCCTGCGTCAGGGCGCGTCGCTTCACGTCCTTGTTGCGCAGACGGAATGCACAGTACGTGCAGTCGTTGCCGCAAAAATTCGAAACGTACAACGGGGCAAAGATGACCAGCCGCCGGCCGTAGATATGTTCCTTCACCCGCCGCGCGGCCGTGAACAACTCGCCCAGCAGATCCGGGTCGGAAATGGAGGCAAGAACAGCCACGTCCTCCATCGACAGCCCCTTCATTTCAAGGGCCTTCACGAGAACCTCGCGAACCTCGCCGACCCCGCGCCTGAGCCCAGTTTCAAGGGCCCGACCGATCTCGGCCTCATCGATGAACGTCGCTTTTTCAGCAATCGCCATGGTCACTTCCTCCCTGGGTCTCGCCACTTCCGACCAGGCCACTATAGGAAGGCATCTTTGCGCCCGCAATGCGGCCCGTGCCTGAATACGGGGCAATCCAGTCCATTTCCAGGTGCCTTTGTCGATTCCCTTGGAACCGGCGCACGGAATCCCTGCCCAGTTTCGTAGTCACCAAATTGAAACAGAGCCGTCACGAAATTTCACCGAACCTGCGATACCGTCGTCACAGTCCCGAATCAGGGGTAGAACCGTGTTCAACAAGCTGATACCCAGAGAGATCGGATTCTTCGACCTCTTCAATCGCCATGCCGTCCAGTCGCTGGACGCTGGCCGCACGCTGGTGGAACTGCTGTCCGAGTGGCCCGGCGGCGAGGGGCGCATAAGGCGCATCGAGGAACTGGAACACGAGTGCGACTCGACGGCACACATGGTCATCGACCTGCTGCACCGCACCTTCATTACTCCGCTTGACCGCGACGAAACGCTGAAGCTGATCACCACGCAGGACGACATCATCGACAGCATAGAGGCTGCCGCCCAGCGTTTGCAGATGTACGACATCGGAAAGGTTCCGATGAAACTGGTCGAGCTGGCGAAGGTGCTGGTCCGCGCCCAGGAAAAGCTGGTCGAACTGGTGGCCCTGCTGCGCGACTTCAAGAAGGTTGATCAGATGAAAACGCTGATCATCGAGGTCCAACGCCTGGAAAACGAGGCTGACGGCCTTCACCGCAGCGGCCTGGCCACCCTGTTCCGCGAGCAGGCCAACGACCCGCTGACCGTGGTCAAGCTGAAGGAAATCTACGAGATCGTCGAGGCCGCGACCGACCAATGCGAGGACGCGGCAGAACTCATCGAAGGGATCGCGCTGGAGCATGCCTGATGGACATCCTCGCATTCCTGGCTGACAATCCGTTGATCGCCGTGGCGTTCCTTGTGGCGCTAGGCTTCGATTTCGTCAACGGCTTTCACGATGCGGCCAACTCCATCGCTACGGTGGTGTCAACACGTGTCTTGAACCCGAAATTGGCGGTAGCCTGGGCCGCCTTTTTCAATTTTATAGCCGCGTTCACCTTTGGCACGCTGGTCGCGAAAACCGTCGGAAAGGGCGTGGTTGATACCAGCCACGTTACAATTCCTGTCATCATGGCAGGCCTTTTCGGGGCTATCACCTGGAACCTGATCACCTGGTGGCTGGCCCTGCCTTCGTCGTCTTCCCATGCCCTCATCGGCGGCTACGCAGGCGCTGCCGTAGCTTTTGGCGGAGTTGATCTGCTGATTCCGGCAGGCCTGATCAAGGTCGCGGCCTTCATAGTAATCTCGCCTGTGGCTGGCATGGCGCTGGCGCTGCTGGTGCAGAAGATCACACTTCGCCTGGCAAGAAACGGTGCCCCGCGTGCGATGTCCCGGCTGTTCAGGCGCCTCCAGTTGGTGTCTGCCGCTGTGTACTCGTTCAGCCACGGCACCAACGATGCCCAGAAGACGCTTGGCATCCTATTCGCCCTTCTGGTATCAGGCGGCTTCTACCAGGCCTCGCAGGAACCTCCTTTTTCGCTTCTGGTGCTGTGTCATATCTTCATCGCCCTGGGCACTCTGTTTGGCGGCTTCAAGATCGTCCGGACGATGGGCATGAAATTGACCAAGCTGGATCCGATGCACGGCTTTTGCGCCGAAACCGGCGGCGGCGTGACGATTCTGGCCGTATCGGAGCTGGGCATTCCGGTATCGACGACCCACACGATCACGGGCGCCATCATTGGCGTTGGGATGACCAGTGGCCTGGGCGCCGTCCGATGGATCATGGCCAGCCGCATCGTGTGGGCCTGGATACTGACAATTCCGATGTCCGCCTTCCTGGCTGCCCTGTTTTATGTCCTCGTCGGCCAGTTCCTGGAAGGCTGACCATCCGTGCGACGGACCATGCTACCCTCCAGTGAATCGGCAAGGAGCATCCTGTGCCCCGACGTCGCATCCTGTTCGTGACCGACCTGGACGTATGGCTGCTGCAGGAGTCGGGACAGATCGTCCGCAAGGCCGGGAACCAGTCGCTGTACAACACGCTGCGCGGGTACGCCAGGGCTGGCTGGGAAGTCGAGGTCCTGACCGCAAAGGACGTACACGGCGGGATTGAGACCCTTCCCGACGGCATCCGAATCAGGCGCGAAGAAATGCTGCTGCAACGCCCCGTGCGCCTGGTGCGCAAGGCATTGGCGCGCCTGCGGCCGACGGTTCCAGCTTCCACGACACCAGGCCAGCAGGCGCCCCGAACACAACTGGCCCCGGAAACGATCGACAATCCCGGCCGCTGGGCCGTCTTTCAGATGGACATGGGCGCCCGGGCTCTAGCCAGGTGCCTGGCGTGGCGACCGGACGTAATCTACGGCTACGAAATTTACGGCGCCCCCGTTGCCGTGACCCTGGGACGGGCACTGCGAATCCCTTCGGTGACCAGGTTCCAGGGGACTTTGCTGGGGGCGTGGGCTGACGACCTTACCGTTATGCGACGCTTCCGTACGCACGTTGCCGCCATGCGCGCACCGGCGAACCTCCTGGTGATGGCGGACGATGGGACGCTGGGTGACGTAGTGCTGGGAAGACTTGGCGCCCCGATGGAACGGGTAAGGTTCTGGATGAACGGCGTGGTGAAAGAGGACATCGAGGCCGCGCGGGAACGACGAACGAATGCTTCCACGAATCCGACTTCGAGTGTCGATAGAGCAAGACCTTCCGTTGCTACCCAACGTGCACCGCTGCGACTGCTGACTGCCAGCCGCCTGGTGGAATGGAAGCGCGTGGATCGCGTACTGGACGTGCTGGCTCAACTGCCGGCGGACGTCCCAACCTGGACGCTGGAAATTGCCGGCGACGGTCCCGAACGATCGGCCCTTGTCGAGATGGCCTGCAGGCTGGGCCTGGCAGATCGGGTGAAGTTCCTTGGGCCGATTTCGCACGACGAGGTAATGGACCGCCTGGTACAAGCAGACGCCTACCTGTCGCTGTACGACCTTTCAAACCTTTCGAACGGGGTACTGGAGGCTGCGGTCGCAGGTGTCCCGGTGTTCGCTCTGGACGTGGGTGGCACGTCGCACCTGGTCGAGGACGGAGTGACAGGCGTGCTGGTGCGTCCGGATCGACTGTTTGACGACGGCACTCGCCGACTTGCTCGCCTGCTGTCTGACGACTCCTGGCGCGCCAAACTGTCGGGCGGCGCGCTGGAAGCCGGTCGTACACGCATACGGACCTGGGAACAGCGCATGCAACTGGAGATCACGGAAGTCGAGGCGCTGCTGGCATCAAGGTAGCTGCCGTGATCATCTGATGGTTTCACGCACCCGGAAGGCGGCCCGCCATGAGGTCACCGACAAACCGGGTCGTCTCGATGCGATCCAGCACGATCTTGATGACAGCGGTTATCGGAGCAGCCAAAAACGCACCCGGAATTCCCCACAGGACGCCCCAGAAGACAAGACACAGCAGCACCGTCAAGGGGTGCAGTTCCAGCGCCTTTCCAGTCAGGCGCGGCTCGACGAAAGTACCAAGCGTGACCTGCAGAATCCCCGGAATCAGCAGGATCAACAGCGTCGGCATCGACAATCCGAACTGGACCAGTGCCACAGGCAACGGCAGCATAATGGTCACCAGGGCACCGATCGTGGGAACGAAATTAAGGAAGAAGGCCAGCAGCCCTATCACCACCGCCAGATCCAGACCGAATGCGAACAGGATCAAGCCGGTCAGCACACCGGTCACAACCGACGTGAAGAATTTCACCAGCAGGTATCGGTTGACGCGCTCGTCTATCTCGCGCCAGACGCCTATCTTGTGCACGTTTGGCATCCGGCCGGCCACCAGGAACAGGACGAACACCAGCACCAGCAGGAAGGTAGAGATTGATGCCAGCAACTGGTTGACGGTCCCCATGAGGATCTGGGCAATCGGCAGGGCTGCCAACCGCTCGCGCATGGAAGTGTCATCCAGCGGCAAGCCCTGGTCACGAAGGTAGTTCATCAAGCCGTCAATCATGCCCAGCAGACGCGTCTGGTACACGGGTCCATGGTCAGCCAGGGAGCTGATGGATGACGCAACCAGAAGGCCAAGAGGCAGCGTGATGCCAACGGCCAGCACCAGTGCCGCCAGGATGCCAAGGATTCTGGGCAGGCGCAGCCGGACCTGGAGGAAGTCAACGACCGGCGATACCAGGTAGGATGCCAGAAGGGCCAGAATCAACGGCACCATTACCGGACGCAGGAAATACAGCGCCGCACCAATGCCAAGCACAGCCAGTATGACCAGCGATCCGGCGATCAGGCGCCCCTGAGCGCTGCTGTCCTCTGGTGATGGCGGCATCAAGACCCCCGAGTGCCCTGGTCTTGCAGCGTATCCTCAACCGAGCACGAGTGCCAAGGCGACGGAGTTACTGTATCAAACGCGGGCGTCCAGCCAGGCCAGCAGATCCCGCGTAGCCTCGACCCGGTTGGTCTCGTGGAACAATTCGTGGCGGGCACCGTCGTAGTAGTTTTCGGTAACATCGGCCAGGCCCAAACGACGATAGCGCGCAGCCAGGGACCGGACCCCACGACCCCCACGCGAAACCGGGTCTGCCGTCCCCGTCATCGTCAGAACCGAAAGGCCCGGCGGCAAGCGGCGCTCGGCGCTGGTTCGCCAGGTGGCCCTCAACAAACGCACCAGTTCAAGGAAGAACGCATTGGGGAAGGCACAGCCGCACAACGGGTCGTCCACGTACCTGCGAACCTCGGCGACATCCCGGGACAACCACTCCTTGCCCGTAGCGCCAGGTTCAAATGCCTTGTTCAAACCGCCTACAGACAAGGCCTCAAGCAGTCCGGCTTGCCGTTTGCCACCACGTACCGCAACAACCAGGCGTGCCAGAACGACCCCTGGCCCGACCAGAGGATCGGCTCCATTCGATCCGCTGAGGATCATCCCCTTCAGTTCGGCTCCCCATTGCTGGGCGTACGCCTGAGCCAGGAACGAACCCCAAGAATGTCCCAGCAGGAACAGTGGCCTGTCGGCAATCGTGGCCCGGATCGCGTTGGACAACGAATGCAAATCGCAAAGGACGCCCTTGTATCCGGCAGGTCCCAACAGTCCCACTTCGGCAGGCCTGCTTACCGAACCACCATGTCCGCGATGGTCGGATGCATATACGGCGAATCCGGCGCCCACCAGGGCACGCGCAAGCTCGTCATAGCGACCGGCGTGCTCCTGCATGCCGTGGAAAATCTGCACCACCGCCAGTGGGGCCGTGTCCGGCGACCAGCGAATGCAGTGCATCCGCCCACCGTCACATCTATCCAGCCCGAAGGTCGCCGTTGTCATCATCCCCCCCCGATCAAACCGTTTTCCCAGAGGTCCCGGTGCATTCGCCTGTGTGGAATCCCGGCATCGTCAAACACCGCACCCGTGGCCTCGAAGCCCAGTCGCTGGTAGAACGGGATGGCCGTCAACTGGGCGCCAAGTACCATCGTGACGGCATTTCGCTCGCGGGCCAGGTCCATCGCCAGATGCATCATCAGGCGACCGATCCCCGCACCGCGCCGATCAGCCAACACCGCCACCCGTTCGGCCTTTGCCTGACCGTCAGCCAGGATTCTCAACCGCGCGGTTCCCACCGGCAGCCCGTCCTCGATTGCCAGCAGGTGCACCGAGGCATCGTCCAGCCCGTCCCACTCGTCGGACTGGGACACGCCCTGCTCCTCGATGAAAACCCGCCTGCGCAGTTCCATGCATGCGGCACGGTCAGCCGGGACGGACGCAACCTTCACTTCCAGGCGTCCACCGTTCACGATGCCAGTACCACGCAATGCACTCTGCTCACGCGATGGGCGGTCGCCATCGTAGCGCTGCGGCAGGCCAGGTTCAAGGCGCATAAGGCCGACCGCTTGCCTCCGGCCGACTGCTCATGGTACTCCGATTGCGGCCCTCCCCAGGTTCAGCAATGTCCGGCCCTTCCGGCCAAGGCCTGTCTCCCGCAGAATCGCACGGCAGCGTTACGGTCCCACGCTACGGAAACATCTTCCGACGAATCTTCGCAATGACCGGCCCTGCCTACCTTGTGGCCGTCGGCTACATGGACCCCGGAAACTGGGCCACCGACATCGCGGCAGGGTCGGCATTCGACATGTCCCTGCTGTGGGTCCTGGTGATGTCGAACGGAATGGCATTGCTGCTGCAAAGCCTGGCCGTACGACTGGGCATCGTACGCGGTCTGGATCTTGCCCAGGCCTGCCGTCGAGAGTACCCGCCACTGGTCAACGGCGCCCTGTTCGTCCTGTGCCAGATCGCCATCGTCGCATGCGACCTGGCCGAGGTGCTTGGCTCCGCGATCGCCCTGCAACTGCTGTTCGGTCTGCCAATGGCTTGGGGCGTCGCAATAACCGCGCTGGACACCCTCCTGCTGCTGATGCTGGGACGCTACGGGATTCGCAAGGTCGAGGCGGTGATTATCGGACTGGTGTCAATCATCGCATTGAGCCTGCTGTTCGAACTGACCCTGGTCCAGCCGGACTGGGGAAATGTGGCCACAGGCCTGCTGCCCTCGCTGCCTGGCCCAGGGGCCTTGTACGTGGCAATGGGCCTTCTGGGCGCCACGGTGATGCCGCACAACCTGTACCTGCACTCGTCACTGGTCCAGACGCGCCGCATCGGCCCGACCGCGGCCGACAAGCTGGCTGCAATTCGCTTCAACGTGCTGGATTCGGCCGTGGCGCTGAATATCGCTCTGCTGGTCAACGGCGCGATCCTCGTGGTGGCAGCATCGACCTTCTACCGCACGGGCCATAACGAGGTCGCCGGAATCCAGGAGGCATTCCGCCTGCTTGAACCGCTGCTGGGCGCGGCGCTGGCCCCGGTGGTCTTCGCTGTGGCCCTGCTGGCTGCCGGGCAATCATCCACGATAACAGGCACCATTGCCGGCCAAATCGTGATGGAGGGGTTCCTGGAACTGCGGCTGCCTCCTTGGGTGCAGCGCCTGGCAACACGGTCGTTGGCCGTGATACCGGCCGTCGTCATCCTGCTGGTATTCGGCGAAAATCACACTGGAGATCTTCTTGTACTTTCACAGGTAGTCCTGTCCGCACAACTGCCCTTCGCAATCATCCCGCTGGTGCACCTGGTATCGGACCGGCGAACGATGGGAGAGTTTGCGATCGGACGGACGGCGCGGCTAGCAGCCTGGACGACGACTTTAGTAATCGTTGTGTTGAACGGCTGGCTGCTGGTCGAAACCGTGTCCGATCTCGCTGCCGGGGGGGAAACCATGGGCTACACGGCCTTGATCGTCCTTGTTGCGACGCTGCTGACGTTGCTGTTGGTATACGTCTGGTGCAGGCCCTGGGTGGCGCGCTGGTGGCGGCGACGCCAAATCGAGACCCGCATCGGGATCCATGCGGGCTGGGACGAACCGGCGCGCCTGGCGGACTGGGCCGGCGTACCTTACCAGCGGGTCGCAGTGGCTCTGGACTTCTCGGGTCGCGACGCCGAGATCCTGCGGGAAGTCGTGAGGTTCATGGGCGCCAACCGGCCGGAAATTGCCTTGATCCACGTTGTGGAAAGCGCCTCGGCAAGCTTCCTGGGTCCGGATTCGGCTGATGCCGAGTCCCAGCAGGACGCAGCGCGCCTGCAGGCGTGGGCTGACGAAATGGGTGCTCTTGGATTTGCCACGACCACGCTGCTGGGTTCGGGGCGTCCCGTCAGCGAACTGGCGCGTCTTGTCCACCAGTACAACGCTGACCTGGTCATCCTGGGCGCTCACGGCCACGGGTTCTGGAAGGACCTGCTGCTGGGGACTACGGCCGACCGCTTGCGCCACCGCGTAGATGCCCACGTCCTGGTGGTGGCGAAGCGACCGGCAGCCAAACCCTGAACCGCGGGCCATCGCCCCGTGTCATTGGCCGAGTGCAGTAAGGACATAAGCCTTCTCAGCAGACGCCGGGCCTTTCTTGCGATTGCCGAAGAAGATGAGAGACGGCGAGCTGTCAGTGTTCCACGCCCGTAAGCGCAAACGCATGCCCCAGACGACCCACTGCCCGCAGCAGCGCCAGACGCGCAATCTCGAGGTCCAGTTCAGCCTGGATGACGCTGTTCCGGGCCTTGATCAACGTTGCCTGGGCATCAGCGATTTCCAGCACGTTGCCAGACCCTACGGCATAGCGAGCCTCGGCCAGCTCGGACGTCTCGCGCGCTGCGACCAGCATCGCCTGCGCTGGGGCCTGTTTTTCCCGGGCCTCGCTCCAGGCGACCATTGCCTTCTCGACGTCGGCACGAATGGACTGATCCAGGCTCATCAGGTCAGCCTTCAGCCCGGCCAGGTTGGCTTCGGCCTGTTTGGACAACGCGTTTGCCTGGACAATCCCCGACACGAGCCCCCAGGTCAGCGACGCACCCACGTACCAGTTCCAGGCGAGATCCGGCAGTTTGAATCCTGTATACGTCAGACCGGCGTTCGCCCCCAGCGACGGAAAATACCCACCCCTTGCAGCGGCAATCTGTGCCTGCGCCGCCACCAACTGCTCGTGCAACTGCACCCTTTCGGGACGGTTCGCCATGGCCTCCTTGACGGACGAGTCAAGATCCTCGGCGCCCGGCAGTTCGGACGCGGGTGGTCGCACCAGCGTCACATGTGGCAGGTCAGGCCGCCCCATTGATGTGGCAAGAATCACCCTGCTGATCCGTTCGAGGTTACGCGCCTGGACCAGCGACAGGTCCGCGCTGGCCAGGTCCGCTTCGGCCCGGGTCGCGTCGATGCGGGGACGTATGCCTGCCTCGACCCGCCCGCGGGCTGCCTTGAGGTGCTCGGTCATCTGGCTCTTGGATTCCTCGGCGGCCGCGACAGCCTCCCTTGCGGCGATCGCCACGAAGTAGGCCCGGCCAACTGTCAGCAGAGTATCCTCGATAGTCGAACGCAAACTGGCCGCCGCCGCCCGGCCATGCGCCTTGGCCGCGTCGAACGGCCCCAGTGTGCGCCCGAAATCCCAGACAGTCTGTTGCAACCCAAGGCTGGCCGAGTAGTTGTCCATCGACGCGGTGGATGATCGCGACCCGACGGATGGGACCCCAATGGCCGACAGGCCCGCCGCCGATGACGATGCGCTGTTCTGCGTGGCCCTGCGATAGCCGACCGAGGCGGTAACCTGCGGCATGAACCCGGTCCGGGCAGCATCGACCCCGAATCCGGCAGCGGCCAGCGAGGCATGTGCAGACGCAATCGACGGGTTGGATTCAAGACCGATACGAAACGCCTCGTCGAGGGTAAGGACCGCCTGGGAGACCGGCGCCGACTGGACTGGCCGTACGATGGCTTCCTGGGTCCCGGCCGCGCGGGCAGCTGGCAAGGCCGGTTGTGCATGCGCCCCAGGTACGACCAGCCCCGCGGACACGAGGATGATTCCTCCAAGGAACAGCTGGAACATCCGGATCTCCATCGGCCCTACCTCTCGTGGTCCAACCCGGCCCGTATCCTCTTTACACCCGAGTTCGAAACGGGGACAGTCGGTGCAGGGGATTCGTTAGCGACTTGCGCAAAGAACGTGCAAGGCAATCTTTGCGATTGGCTAACGATCCATACCAGCCGTCTGTCATGTCAACGGAGGTCACGAGAGCCGTGCGGATTCCCCCGACCGACAAACTGCCGCACGACGCCCGGTCACCGGACGATGCGACCCTTGTCGACCGGATGATTCACGGCGATCGGGGCGCAGCAGCAATGCTGGTTGGCAGATACTTTCGCGCCGCCTTTGCTGTGGCGCTTGCGGTTACGCGCAATCGGGCCGATGCCGAGGACGTGGCACAGGAGGCATTCGTGGTGGCTATCGGGCGGATCGAGGAATGCCGCGAACCAGGTAAATTCGCCGGCTGGCTGATGACCATAGTTCGCAACCGCTCGAAAAACATGCGTGATTCGTTCCAGGTGCGTCGGTCGGTTCCCTGGAACGAGGATGCGGTTTCAGGCTTGTTCGCCCATGACCCGGCAAGTGACGTCGGGCGGCGCGAGACGGCGGACCGCCTGCTGCTGGCGCTGTCCGGAATCAACGAGACCCCTCGGGAGGTCGTTCTGCTGCACGACCTCCAGGGATGGAGTCACGCCGAAATCGCGGATGTTCTGGGGATTTCCGAGGTGATGTCGCGACAACACCTGTTCGTGGCACATCGCGCACTGCGGGACCGTCTTGGTGACGTGACCGGCAGGGGAGGCTTCGATGGATGAGGAACGGCTGGACCTTTCCGCCCTGGATCCCTCCGTGGAAGGTGCGCGATGGGAACTGATGATGGATGCCGTGGTTTCCCGTGGAATGGCGTCGCTTGCCATGGCCCAGAGGCCGTCGGTGGCGGATCTGTTGGCCGGATGGCGACGACCGGTTCTGGCCTTGGCGGCGGTCATGGCCCTGGTGGCAATCCCGCTGCTGCTGTTCGTCCAGGAACAGCCTGTCGGCAAGGCATCGCCGCAACAGGCCGCAGTGACGTTGGCGGTGATCGATTGGGCCTGGGCCGGCGAGACTCGGCCGACCGACCTGATCGAGGCGATCGGGAGGTGATGTGATGAATGCTGTTTCGGAACCTGCGAAAAGCCGCGCCCGAGGATGGGCCGTGGCCGTTGTAGTCCTGGCATTCCTCGCGGGTGCGCTGGCCGGAGCTGGGGCCACTCACCTCGGAAAGACCTGCCACGCAGGCGACGACGGTGCCCGGCAACATCACCTGCCTCCGCCGCTGATGGCTTTGAACCTTTCCGACCAGCAGGAGAAACAGGTGCGCGAGATCCTGGATCGCTACCACCGGCGCATCCAGGAAACGATGCAGGGTTCATGGCCTAGCCTGAAGCCTGTGTTCGACGATATGGCAAAGGAAATCAAGGTATTCCTTACGGATGATCAACGGGTTCGTTTCGATGAGGAACGCCAAAAGATGGAAGATCACCGGTTCGGACATAAACTGCCGCCCCTGCCGAATGGTGGGCACGCAAGCCCAGCGCCAACCGACCTGCCGGATGGGAGGATGCCATGAAGCGGAACTGGATCTGGATCGTGCTTCTGGTAGCTGCCGGAACCGGGGCGTATTTTGCGTTCGGCCGCTCGTCCGGCAAGCCTGCTGGATCGCTGTACGAGACCGTGGAGGTTTCAAAGGGCCCACTTCAGGCCCGTGTCACGGCAACCGGCGCCCTGGCAGCAACCGTCACTGTCGTCGTTGGTACCCAGGTGTCCGGCCGGGTGCAGCAACTGATGGCCGATTTCAACTCGCCCGTGAAAAAGGGGCAGGTCGTCGCACGGATCGATCCCCAGTTGATCGAGGCCGATCTTGCCCAGAAGCGTGCAAACCATCTTGCGGCACGGGCCAACGTGGCCAAGGCCAAGGTGGTTGCTGCCGACGCCCGGCGCCAGTACGAGCGGGCAAAATCACTGCTGCCGAAAAAGTTCGTGTCCGACTCGGACGTCGAGACTGCTCTGGCCAACGCGGAAGCAGCCGAGGCAGGGGTCAGGGCCGCCGATGGAGCGCTGGCCCAGGCGCGTGCGGCGATGCGCCAGACCGAGGTCAACCTGGGTTTCACCACGATCGTTTCGCCGATCGACGGCGTTGTCATTTCTCGCACAGTGGACGTGGGCCAGACAGTCGCGGCGGCTTTCCAGGCACCGACCCTGTTCACGATCGCCGAGGACCTGCGCAAGATGCAGGTCCACTGCAACGTCTCGGAGGCCGACGTGGGCAAGTTGATTACGGGCATGACCGCCACCTTTGCCGTCGATGCGTGGCCCAACGAGCGCTTCATCGGGACGATTCACGAGGTGCGTTTCGCGCCACAGACTTTGCAAAATGTCGTTACGTACGACGCCGTTATCGACGTGGACAATCCCGAACTGAAGCTGAAGCCAGGCATGACTGCCAACGTGACAGTCGTTGTGGCCGAGAGGCCGGACGTAGTTCGGATCCCGAACAGCGCACTGCGCTTCAGACCGACCTCTGACATGCAGAAGTTGCTGACTCCGGAGATCAAGGCAGAACAGAAGCCCGACAGACGGACAGCATGGGTGCTGCGCGACGAAAAACCTGCGCCCGTATTGCTGCGCGTGGGAATTTCGGATGGTTCATCTACGGAAGTGATCCAGGGCGACTTGCAGCCTGGCGACAAGGTAATTACTGACGCCACTGCTGCTGCAGGCCCGAACGCAGCCGGCACACCCCGCTTCAGGGGGTTCTGAGGAGAGTCGTGATGGCCACCGGTCAGCACTGCGTCGAATCTCCCTCGGTTCTGTTGCGTCTGGAGGGGGTGGAAAAGGTTTACGCCCTTGGTGACGGTGTCGAGGTACGTGCCCTGCGGGGTGTATCCATGGAGGTGCGCGCGGGCGAGTTCGTTGCTGTAATGGGCGCATCAGGGTCGGGCAAATCCACACTGATGAACCTGCTGGGTTGTCTGGACCGACCGACTGCTGGCACCTATCAACTGGAAGGCCGGGACGTGTCCGGCCTGTCGCGCAACGAACTGGCAGAGGTGCGCAACCGCACGATGGGCTTCGTCTTCCAAAGCTTCAACCTGCTGTCCCGGACCAGCGCGAAGGAAAATGTTGAACTGCCGCTGCTGTACGCTGGCATAGCGACGAAGGAGCGCCGTGAACGCGCGCGGGCCGCCCTGGAGAGGGTCGGGTTGGCCGATCGGGCCAACCACCACCCGAACCAGCTTTCTGGAGGCCAACAGCAGCGCGTTGCCATAGCCCGGGCCCTGGTGAACAATCCGCGCATCCTGCTGGCCGACGAGCCCACCGGCAACCTGGACTCGCGAACCAGCGTCGAGATCATGGCGCTGTTCCAGGACCTGGGTCGCTCGGGGATAACGGTCCTGCTGGTGACCCACGAGGCTGACATCGCGGCCTTTGCAACGCGCGTCGTGATGATGCGAGACGGTCGCGTCGTGGACGACAGGACGCAACTGCCATTGGCGGCCGTGCCAGGACCGGTCCAAAACGATGATGCGGCAGGAACTGGAGGCGCACAGTGAATCTTTGGGTAACCTTCAGGGTCGCGGTACGCGCCCTGCTGAGGAACAAGACGCGGTCCGGTCTGACCGCGCTGGGAATCGTGATCGGCGTGGCCGCGGTCATCGCGATGGTCGCCATCGGAGAGGGTGCCAAGGTCAAGGTGGCTCAGGCATTCGACGCCATGGGCACCAACCTGCTGATCGTCACCTCGGGGTCCAGCCACGGCGGCGGGATGCGGGGGGGGCACGGTTCGATGCCGACCCTGACCTGGGGCGACCTGCAGGCGGTGAGGAGCGATATTTCCACCGTCAAGTACGCCGCGCCCGTCTGCCAGACCAACGCCTCGATGCAGAGCGACGAACAGAACTGGACATCGAACGTTGTCGGTACAAGCCCCGAGTACTTCGACATCCGAAACTGGCCCGTCGTGAAGGGCGTCCTCTTTGGAACTGCCGACCTGGACGCCGGGACCAAGATCCTTGTGATGGGATCGTCCGTGGCCAAGAAGCTGTTTGGCGAGGACGTGGACCCGGTCGGCCGGACCGTGCGCCTGCGCGGGTCGCCATTCACGGTCGTGGGCCTGCTGGCCGACAAGGGGCAGGGGCCCATGGGACAGGACTACGACGACGTGGTCGTGATGCCTGTCTCGACTTTCAGGGCCAAGATCCAGGGCGGCCTGGGTCAGTTCATCCCGGGCGTCATATTCGTAGGCGCCACGTCCGCGAAAACCACGACCAGGACCGGCAGAGACATCGGGGATCTGTTGCGGGACCGACACCGAATACAGGCCGGACTCGAGGACGACTTCTCGGTGCGCAACCTCAGCGAACTGGCCGGCGCCAGCCAGCAGGGCACCCAGATCATGACCACGCTGCTTGCCGCGGTCGCCGCTGTTTCCCTGCTGGTCGGCGGCATCGGCATAATGAATATCCTGCTGGTCAGCGTCACCGAACGCACCCGCGAGATAGGCGTTCGAATGGCGATTGGCGCAAAGCCCAGGAACATCCTTGCGCAGTTCCTGGTCGAGGCCCTGACCTTGTCAGTGATCGGCGGGCTGATCGGCATCGGGCTGGGCATCCTGATCGCACAGCAACTTGCAGCCAGCTTCCAGTGGCCACTGCTGATTCGGCCCGATGTGATCGTGGTGGCTGTCGGTTTCTCGGCGGCCATCGGAATCGGGTTCGGCCTTTATCCGGCTTGGAAGGCGTCACGACTGGACCCAATCGACGCCCTGCGCTACGAGTAGGTCGAATCGATTGAGATGAGCACTTGGCAACGCACCTTGACAATATTCGACCGAATTAGGCAGACTCGGGGGGTCAGGTGTCTAAAAACACACGGAGGGAATCATGGAGTTCCGGAGATCGTGGAAAGTTCTGATCGGATCGGTGGTTGGAGCACTGTTCCTGGTGGCGACAGTCGCGTTCGCGGCGGCCCCGGACAAGGTCGATCTGTCGAAGTACAAGGGCACGAAGGCTGCCGTCTCGTTCGATCACAAGAAGCACGCCGACCCCAAGGTCGCCCCCTGCGCGACCTGTCACCACAAGGCCAAGGACGCAAAGAAGGAAGCTGCCTGCGGCGACTGCCACAAGAAGGACGCCGAAGGCACGACACTGTCCTTCAAGGACGCCTTTCACAAGAGCTGCAAGGACTGCCACACCAAGGCGGGCAAGGGCCCGACGAAGTGCGGCGAATGTCACAAGTAGTCACGCGATAACATCCCGCCTGAATGAACCTCGCTTGAATCTCAACGCCTGTCGCCAGGCAATGACCGCCGTACTGCAGGCGAGGCAATTTTTTGTCCAGCCCGATCCTGCCGTTTCCACTGGTCAGTCTGCAGGTGAATGACGAGCTACAACGCAAGACAGGCACCAGATCGGCAGGGCGAACAAGGCCGAGAACGTCAGCGAAAGGGTCATCACGCCAAGAAAGGTTCCGATGACCGGCGCGACG
Organism: uncultured Myxococcales bacterium; assembly: GCA_903936705.1. GTDB lineage: Bacteria > Myxococcota_A > UBA9042 > DTJE01 > DTJE01 > CAIZWN01. The sequence goes on along the minus strand of CAIZWN010000009.1, from coordinate 6,096 downwards.
AACTTCAGCATGGGCAGGGTCAAGTCCAGCGCCCAGGCCGTGCATCCGTTCAGCACCAACAGGATGGCCAGCATGACCAGGAACCCGGACCCGGCGCCCTTCAAGTCCGAGGGGCTCAAGCGGATGGAAGTGCCCACTGTGAAGGCCAGATACAGAAAAACCCAGAACTGCCAGTGAGCCAGGTTGGCCGTGCGAAACGTCGCATACAACGTTTCTAGAATCGTCCCCAGGACCGGCGAGGACAGGCCGGCCAGCGCATCCAACGAGGTCGGCAAATCGCCTCTCGAACTTATTGCAGGCGTCCGCCCCAGCAGATCCCCGCCCAGCAGGATCCGCGACGCACCGTACAACACAAGCGTCCCAAGAACGACCGGGCCGATCCCGATGAAGAAGTTGCCAAGGCGCGCCCAGATGCTGCGCCCGTTCCATTCGTGTTCGACGTAGCCCAGTTCCCGCGAGGATGGATCAAGCGAAAAGGGCTGGAATGCCGTTATTTTATGGCCGAAAAGCGGGCAGAACATGGCGTGTCCCAATTCGTGCACGAGGGTTCCTGGCCACCCGAACAGCACCAGGTAGAGAGTGCGGCCCATCCCGGCTATGGCGCGCGATTCCAGGAAACCGGCGACGACGTACATGACCAGGCCCAGGACAAGCGGGGGACCCAGCAGGACAAGCACCTGCAGCAGCGTCCGACCTGCCACCATGGCAAGGTATGTCAAGACAGAGTCCACGCGCGTCTCCGTGAGTGAAGGAACTGGCTATCCCGATTCTACAGGTTCCGCCGATATTCGCCGCCAACTGCGTACAACGCACTGGTGAGCTGCCCAAGCGTGCAGAAGGGGGCCGCGTCCAGGATGGCCTCGAACACGTTTTCCCCGGCCATCGCCGCCGACTTCAGGCGTTCCAAAGCAGGAACCGCCCGCATGGCGTGACGGGCGCGGAATGCGCCAACCTGCCGGACCTGCAGGCTCTTCTCGTCATCGGTCGAACGGATCAGTTCCGGCACCGTGCCGTCTTTCGACGCATGAAGAGGATCCAGGAAGGTATTGACGCCGACGATCGGCAACTGGCCGCCGTGCTTCAGCATTTCGTAGCGCATGCTCTCGTCCTGGATCCGGCCTCGCTGATATCGCGTCTCCATCGACCCCAGCACGCCACCACGCTCGGACAGGCGATCAAACTCGGCCAGTACCGCCTCCTCGACCTTGTCCGTCAGGCTCTCTATGACCTGGGAGCCCTGCCATGGATTCTCGTTGGCCGACAGGCCGAACTCGCGTTGCAGGATCAGCTGGATGGCCAACGCCCGGCGAACCGACTCCTCGGTAGGCGTCGTCACCGCCTCGTCGTAAGCGTTTGTGTGCAGGCTCTGGCAGTTGTCGAAGAAGGCGTACAGGGCTTGCAGCGTTGTCCGGATATCGTTGAATTCGACATCCTGGGCGTGCAGCGATCGGCCGGAAGTCTGGATGTGGTACTTCAACTGCTGAGCTCGCTCGCCCGCGCCGTACATGTCCCGCATTGCGACCGACCAGATCCTCCGGGCCACGCGCCCGATAACGGCGTATTCGGCATCCATGCCATTACTGAAGAAGAACGAGAGGTTCAAGGCGAAGTCATCGACAGCCAGCCCGCGCGCCCTGAAGTACTCGACGTATGTGAACGCATTGGCCAGCGTGAAGGCCAACTGAGTGACCGGGTTCGCCCCGGCCTCGGCGATGTGGTAGCCGCTGATGCTGACAGAATAGAAGTTGCGGACGCCCTCGCGGCAGAAGAATGTCTGCACGTCACCCATCAGCTTCAGCGCAAAATCGGTTCCGAAGATGCAGGTGTTCTGGGCCTGGTCCTCCTTGAGAATGTCGGCCTGAACGGTGCCGCGGACGTTGTTCAGCACCGCAGCACGGATCCGGGAATACTCGGCCGGATCCAGCACATCGGCACCGGCCAGCCCCAGCAGGGCGAGGCCCGACCCGTCATGTCCCTCGGGAAGCGCGCCTCGGTAGGTGGGAAGGGCGTCTGGAAACCGCGTAGCGGCCTCGGCAACCGCCTTATCCAATCGCCCCGTGGCGATCAGGTGGCGCTCGACGGCCTGGTCTATGGCGGCATGGAAGAAGAACGCCAGCATAATCGGTGCAGGGCCGTTGATTGTCATCGACACGCTGGTTTCCGGGGCGCAGAGATCAAAGCCGGAGTACAGCCGCTTCACGTCGTCCAGCGTGCATATGCTGACGCCTGAATTGCCTACCTTGCCGTACACGTCCGGCCTGAAGTCCGGATCCTCGCCATACAACGTGGGGGAATCGAACGCGGTAGACAGGCGGCTCGCGGGGCGGCCTCGACTGACGTAGTGGAACCGGCGATTGGTGCGCTCGGCGGTGCCCTCCCCGGCGAACATGCGAGTAGGATCCTCGTTGGTACGCTTCAACGGAAAAACGCCGGCCGTATATGGAAAGCGACCCGGGACATTCTCGGTCCCCAGGAAGCGCACGCGGTCGCCCCAGTCCCGCGTTGCAGGAAAGGCGACCTTGGGAATGGCCGTGCCGGACTGCGTCGCAGCCCCCGCTGGGACGCGGACTTCACGGTCGCGCACCTGGTATGAAAATTCGGCCGCAGCGTAACGGGCGACATCGGCATCCCACCCAGCAAGGCCCTTTTCAAACTCCGGCAGAATCCCGTCCATGGCTGCCCGGAAACGGGAATGCAGCAGCGTCACAGTTGGTGCCAATTCGATGTGCATCGACTGCGGTTCGACCGGTTCTTCGCCCAGCACCCTCAGCGCCCGTCCCAACCCATCTGCGCTTGCGGCAATTGCCGCCTGTGACTCGACGGTCTGCCGCCAGGCACGGCAGGCGGATGCAACCTCCGACAGATAGCGCTCGCGCCGCGGGGGCACGACTACCGGCACCTCGGCAGCACGAGCCGGAACAGGACCAGGGTCCCAGTCACGGCCGGTCTTGGCCTGCAACTGGCGGCACAGTGCCGCAAAAAGATGGTCGACACCGTCGTCCGCGAAGCAACTGGCACGGGTGGCAAATACCGGAAGTACATCATCCGAACCGTCGAAGGTAGGGCGGTTGCGTCGGTATTGCTTGCGCACATCCCGCAGCGCATCGGCAGCACCACGCCGGTCAGACTTGTTGACGACGACAAGATCGGCGAAATCCAGCATGTCGATCTTTTCAAGCTGCGTGGGTGCACCAAATTCCGGAGTCATCACGTACATCGACAGGTCGCAAAGATCCACTACCTCGCTGTCCCCTTGGCCGATCCCCGCAGTTTCAAGGATCACGAGATCAAATGCCGCCGCACGGAGGACCTGCAGAAGGTCCGGAACCGACCCGGCAGTTGCGAGATGTGCACGGCGGGTAGCTACCGATCTCACGAACACCCTGGGCCCGCGCGCTGCGTTCAGGCGTATGCGATCTCCCAGAAGGGCGCCGCCGGTGCGCCGCCTGGTCGGGTCAACTGCCAGCAAAGCAACCGCGCGATCGGGAAACCGGTCCAGGAAACGTCGTATCAATTCGTCCTCAAGCGAGGACTTCCCGGCACCACCGGTACCTGTGATACCCAGAACTGGTGGTGGCGGGATCCGGACCTGGCCAGCAAGGCCCTCCCGCAAGACATTCAAGCGAGCGTCCCCTTGGCCGGCCAGGTTCTCTACCATTGTCAGCACGCGGGCGACCTCGACCGGGTTCCGGTGCGACAGGGCTTCCGGAAACCGACCGACATCCGAATCGTTCGGCTGACCGCACCGCGTCAAGAGGTCACGAATCATGCCCGCCGGACCCATGCGACGGCCGTCCTCGACCGAGTACATGCGCGTCACACCGGCCATATGCAGCAGTTCGGCCTCCTCATTAGTGATGGTGCCGCCACCGCCGCCGAAGACCTTGACTCTTGAACCACCAAGTTCCGCGAGGCGCTTCACAAGATAGGTGAAGAACTCGATGTGGCCGCCCTGGTACGATGAAACACATATGCCATCGGCGTCCTCCTGGATGGCGGCTTCGGCGATCTCATCCACAGAGCGGTTGTGCCCGAGGTGTATCACCTCCACACCTTCGTCCTGCAGCAGGCGTCTCACAACATGAATTGAGGCGTCATGCCCATCGAACAAGGAGGTGGCCGTAATGAAGCGCAAGGGACGTCTGGAAGCATCGGCTATCAGATGAGATTCCATGGGGAATGATTATCAATGATGTCCGAGTTACGTCAACCGACAGCAAGATCCTGGCTACGTTTCAACTTCGGAGATACCGTAACCCAATCCCTCGTGGCAGGATCATGACCGGGAGAACCCTGGGAAGCGGAGGACCTTATGCACGTGGGCTACATTCAGACGTTGCCATCCTGGGGCCTGCCAGCCGAAAACCTGACCGCCGTGGTCGATGCAATTCGACAAGCCAGGCGGATTGGAACTAGCGCCGACCTGTGGGTCCTGCCGGAGTTGTTTTCCACAGGCTACCTGTTTGCAGACAGGGACGAGGCAGCCTCCTTGTGCGAGCCCATACCTGACGGGCCAACCGTGACCGCCTTGATCAGCATCGCCATGCGGGAACGAACCGCCTTTGTGGCTGGCGTAGCCGAACGGGCACCGGATGGCAGATTGTTCAACTCCGCAGTCGCAGTCGATTCAACAGGAATCATTGCCCTGTACCGCAAGGCTCATGTTTTTGGGAACGAGCGCCGCTGGGCCTCCCCTGGAGATCTGCCCTTCCCTGTCGTCACGCTGGCTGGAGCACGCGTCGGCATCATGATCTGTTTCGACTGGCGTTTCCCTGAGGCGGCCCGCACGCTTGCCCTTGGTGGCGCGCAGATCATCGCCCACCCTTCGAACCTTGTCCTGCCAAACTGTCCGGATGCGATGGTCACGAGGGCCCTGGAAAATGGCGTGTTCACCGTCACCTGCGATCGGGTAGGCAGCGAGGACCACGCAGGCCAGCAGGCGACGTTCATCGGGCGCAGCCGCATCATCGGCCCGGATGGCAAGATACTGTCTGATGGCCCCGCAGATCGCCCGTTCTGTGACGTGGTGGAAATCGATCCGGCACGGGCTGACATCAAGCGCCTGGCCGGAGGCAACGACCTTTTTCTGGATAGGCGTCCCGACCTGTACCGACCCTGACTATCAATGATATTTCGATGTTCTGGTTACTTGCGGCGGTATGGATTATAATCTTCAGTCGTTATTCTTGACAGGCTTGGAAGACCATTTGAAACCAACCAGGAGGGGCCCGATGCGCGTTCAAGGCAGTAATTGGGGATTGGCGTTCGCCGTCTCGACGTTCGTGGTGCTGGGATGTTCCAGCGACAACAACGGGACTGATCTGGGAAGAGACGTGATGCCCGCGGACATAGTCGCCGATGTGGCCACTGAAGTCCCGACGGATCCAGGGAACGAAGTTGTCTTGACGGATCTCGGCACCGAAGTGGTCGCAGACATCGTTGTGACCGACATTTCCGGCGACGCGTCTTCGACCCCCAAGTGCATCCAGTGCCTGCAGCCCGGAATTGCGATGAGATTCTCGAAGCTGAATGTCCAGGAGCCGTCCGAGCCGCAGGGCCTCGTGGAATTCCTGAACGGAATCTGGGCCCCGGACATCGACGACAGCCGCCTGAACGTCGTGCTGCGCCTCGAGAAGATCGAGGACGACGTGGAAGTGCCGGGTGGCAAACTCATTACCGCCACCGTGGGGTCGGCCTGGCACAATCTGACTGTCGAGGATGTAGTCGAGGTGGGCGGCAATAAGATCCCCTCTGAGTACTATTTCCTCAACGGCGCCACCTCCGAATTCAACATCAAGATGAAGCCTGACTGCACTTTCGAGTCCATCGGAGACGACGCCTCACTGCTGTTCCACCCCGGCCCCATGGACCACGCCCTTATCTGTTCCGGTGGATCGGAAGCAATGGGTTTCGGGACCGATCGCATCCCACTGAGTGCCCTGAAGGCAACTGGCAGCTTCAATGACACCTGCACCACGATCTCCGATGCCTACCTCCGCGGCTGCATCGCCCAGGAGGCATCCTGCCTGATCTGCTCGTTCGGCTTGGCCCCCGACTATTCTCTGTGGGAGATCAACCCCGATCCGACGGCGGAAG
>CAIZWN010000008.1 GCA_903936705.1 uncultured Myxococcales bacterium | reverse complement strand
GGGCCGCGAAGGCCGCCGGCCCCCAGTCGGGTGCGGGGGCACCGGCGCGGCCCCGCTCCCCCTCGACCCGGACCCCTTCACCAGATACTTACGTGTCCCTACTCGCGCTTCTCAACGGTTTCAAGCCGCATAGGTGCCTGAAACCCGTCTCTGAATACTCCCGAACGGAGTCCCGCAGACCCAGGCGGTGGATTACGGACGGACCAGCCGGCTTGCCCGGTATTTCGCGCTGATGTACGATGTTGGGCCGTCGTAACCCGCTTAGGATTGCGAACAAGGAGGCCCCACCTGGACGCTCCCGCCCCACCGACCCAGGAAGTCCTTGATTCCCATAGTGATCTAGGACGTCAGATCCACCGTCTGCGCTATGTTCTGGACAAGCGCAAGTGGTGGATGATCAGCACGCTTGCCATGGTCCTTATGGGGGTGCTGCTGTTTACCCAGCGCCAACCGCCGGTCTACCGTGCAACTGCCTCAATCATCATTGAAGCGTCTCCACCGCGTGTCCTGTCGGGCGTGAAGGACGTCGTCGAACTTGGTTCAACCAACTACTGGTCGCTGCGCGACTATTTCCAGACGCAATACAAGGTTATTACCGGTCTCGAGGTATGCGGGCGCGTCGTTGCCAAGCTTGGTCTGGACCAGGAGGCCGGGTTTCTGGGCATCCCGCCCGGCAAGATCCTGACGGACGAGGAACGCCGCGCAATCCTTGCGGATCAGACACCCTCCCGCATTCTCCAGGGCCGGCTGACGGTCGAGCCGATCCGCGACAGCATGATGGTCATGGTTCATGCCGAGGACGGGAATCCAAATCGTGCCGCGGACCTTGCCAACGAGGTTTCGCTGGCCTACCGGAACCAGAACATCGAGTACCGCCGCTCGATCACCCAGGAAGCCAACGGCGACCTGCGCGAGATGGTCGAGCGTTATCGCCAACGCAAGGAGACTGACGACCAGGAATTGCTGGGCTTCGAGCGCAAGCACGGAGTTGGGTCCTTCGCAAGCCGAAGACAGGCGCTGGAAGACCGGGTCAAGATGCTGAACGATCGCCAGGGTCAATTGCTGGTTCGGCGAGCCGACCTAGGCGCCAGGGTGGCTCGGGTATCGAAGATCGGTTTCGGGGACGACACCTTCGCGGTTCCATTGGACACGATTCTGTCCAGCAACCTGGTTTCGGGACTCAAGGCGAAGTACGTGGACCTTAAGGATCAGCGATCAAAAGAGGCTGTCCAGTACGGCGAAAAGCATCCACGGATCATGGCGCTTGATGCTCAACTGAACGAGATGAAGTCCTCGCTGCGAGGTGAGATTGGCACGTACATACAGACCATCCGCGGCGATTTCGAAGAAACCGTCGCTGGCCTGAAGGAGGTCGAAAACCTTCTGGCCCGCGCAAATACCGATCTTGGCGAACTGGCCTCGCTGCAGGTCGAATACAACGTCCTGGCCGAACGCAAGAAGGACAGCGACGGCGTTTACGATCAGGTCCGGACGCGTTTTACCGAGATCAGCCTGTCCGCACAGGTCGAGATGAACAACGTCCGGGTTCATGAGATGGCCGTCGTGCCGGGACAACCGATCCGCCCCGACCTGCGCCTGAACATGGCCATCGGGCTGCTGGCTGGGATCCTGCTGGGTCTTGGTCTGGCGTTCCTGGTCGAGCAGCTGGACACGACAGTCAAGGAGCGCGACGAAGTCGAAAGTCGCACGGGCGCGCCCTGTCTTGGCCTGGTGCCATCGATTCCAGGCCCGAAGAAGCGCCGCAGCCGGCGCAAGGATCAGACACTGGCCGACCGCGACTTCTACGTCCTGCAGAATCCGAAGTCGGTCGTGACAGAGGCGTTGAACACCATCCGAACGAACCTGACCTACATCCTGCCGGACCGAAAGATTCGCACGGTGTTGGTGACGTCCGGAAGCCCATGGGAAGGCAAGTCCACCGTGGTAATTGCGCTGGGCATCACGCAGGCCCGGTTTGGGTCCAGGACGCTGCTGATTGATGCCGACATGCGGCGGCCTCGCCTGCACAGGGCATTCGGCCTGACGGCAGAAACCGGGCTTTCTTCGCTGCTGGTTGGCGACGGGAATATCGAGACGGCCATCCAGAAGACCGACATCCCCAATCTGGACGTCCTTCCATGCGGACCCGTCCCGCCAAATCCCTCCGAGTTGCTGAAAGCAGACCGGGTGCAGTCGCTGCTGGCCGAACTTGGCAAGCACTACGACACCATCATCCTCGATTCACCGCCAGTGATTCCGGTTTCGGACCCCAGAATCCTTGGCGGGATGGTTGATGGTGTGGTGCTGGTTGTGAAGCTGGGCCATACGCGGGTGGATACCCTGGTCCAGGTTCGACGCGAACTGGCTGCCGTGGGCGCCCCGCTGCTGGGAACCGTGCTGAACGATCTGGACATAAAGCGCCCCGGATACTACGGCTATCAGTACGGCTATGGGCACTACGGGCGCTACAAGTCGTATGAAGGCTACGTTTCCCTTGACACCGATGTAGCCACGAAGCGAACGCCCGACACTGAAGAATAAGCTGCGCCGCCCGACGGGGCAGAATTCCCGCATCCTGCCGGATGATGCAGCCAGGCCTGTCAAGCCTCCATGTACAGACGCGAGCGTGTAGAAACGAAGATGAGCTCGGTTACCGGAACGGGCCAGCCCCCTGCCCGAGCTGCAGCGTACGTACAGTCGGTCCGCGCCACGCCCAAGGCCATGGCCACTGATTCCGGATCAGGTTCGGTCGGGTTCGCCCGAGACCCCCAGAAGTGAAGGAAAGCACCAATGGCCGGGGCTTCGGCCTGAAGCGGGTGGTAGAACAATTCGTCGTCAGGGTCATCCCCGATCTTCAGGCACAAAGCACCACCGCGATAGCCTTTGATCCGCATGTGATCGGCTGGAGGTCGCACCAGCACTGCGATGGTGGCGACAGGCAGGGCAATCGCAAGGCCCCCGGCACGCGCGAACATCCGATGAACGTTCTCGGCAACCAGAGCTACGATGCCTGCCGAATCAGGGCCTGCAAGCAACCAGCGATCGAATTCGCCCGCTTCGGCTGGGTATCCCGCCGGAATCCTGCCAGGATCGAACGCCTGGAGGCCATCGCAAGCCAGAACCGAAACCAGCGCGGCCCGGACTTCGGTAAAAGATGATCCGCGAATGAATGCCTGGGCGAACCGCAGGGTAGTCACAACTTCAGCCTCGCGGGTCCGGCGAGCGACGGGCAAAGATCCCTTCCGTCGATTTCAGATGTTCCTCAAGCGAGAAACAGGCTCGCACCTCCTCCTCGGACAGGCGAATGCGCACGTCCGGGTCGGCAAGAAGGTTGCCCTCGAAGGTTCCATCACCCTGTATGGACTTCAGCGCGCTGCGCTGGACCAGCCCGTAAGCATCCTGGCGCTTCAGCCCACTGCGCACCAGCGACAACAGCACGGCCTCGCTGTGAATAATGCCGCCCGATCGCGCAAGGTTGTCGGCCATCCGGTCCGGATGCACCACCAGGCCCTTGACTATGCCAGCCAGGCGCTTCGTAGCAAACTCCAAGGTGGCCGTGGCATCCGGGGCAATCACCCGCTCGACCGACGAGTGGCTGATGTCCCTTTCGTGCCACAAAGCGACATCTTCCATCGCGGCCAACGCGTAAGATCGCAGCAGTCTGGCCTGACCGCACACGTTCTCGCACATCACTGGATTCTTCTTGTGGGGCATTGCCGACGATCCACGCTGGCCGCTGCCGAACGGCTCGTTCGCCTCACCGACCTCGGTACGTTGCAGATGGCGCAGGTTCAGGGCAACGTGGTCCAGAACGTTTCCGGCCAGCGCAATAGCCGAGAAGAACGCGGCGTGCCGATCGCGAGCCACTATCTGTGTCGCGGCCACCTCTACGCCAAGTCCCAGGCGGGCAAGCACGCGAACCTCGCGGGCAGGGTCGCCGAATGCCAGGTTCCCAACGGCTCCGGACAACTTCCCGACGCGAATTTCCTCGGCAGCCGCATCGAACCGCGCCAGGGCACGCGCCGCCATCTCGCGCCATGACAACGCCGCCAGACCGAAAGACGTGGCCTCGGCGTGCATACCGTGGGTCCGGCCGACAAACGCAGTCCCGCGGTGTGCCTGGGCCAGGTCCATCAACGCACGTTCAAGATTGAAAAGTTCCTGGCGACAAAAGGCGGCCGCCTGTACCAGTTGCAGCGCGAATGTAGTGTCAAGCACGTCCGACGACGTCAGGCCATAGTGCAGGAAGCGCGTCGAATCACCTGCCTGCTCCTCGACGTGCGTCAGGAACGCGATGACGTCATGACGCAGCGTGGCTTCCAGCGCATCGATGCGCTCGGGATCAATCTTCACTATTTCGCGAATGCGAGCGGCGCCACCGGACGGAGCTATCCCGTCCTCTTCCAGCGCTTCCAGGTACGCCACCTCGACTCCGAGGAACAGATCCCAGCGATGCTGCGATGACCAGATCTCGCGCATCCGTTGCGTGGAGTAACGATCAATCATAGGTCCGTCCTTTTTCCGTGAATGAAGCCTGGTCAGCGGGCGGCATCCCCACAACACCTGAATCCGTCGGTTCCCTTGGGCATGAAGTGCTTGACCGAGAAACGACAGTTGGCAGCCTTCCCCGTGCCCACATCACCGCCGTGAAGCCTGCCGTCGGACGTCAGCTCGCCGGCGTTTCCAACCATGTCGAAAAGACCAGTCGCCGTCTTGCATGCCACGCCCTTGCCGGCCTCCTGGATCGTGCCGGAAACGTTGCAGGCGCCAGGCGCCGGGTCAGCCTCGCCACATGCACGCAACCATTCTCCCGCGCTGCACAGGCGCTTCCCTTCCTTCTTGCAGATGCCGGTGGCGGCCGATACGGCAACCCCGGTCTTCGGCCGCTGGCCCTTGCCGGGATATTCGTAGGCGTCGATACAGTAGGCAACAGCCGACAGGTTGGAACCTGGGCCATCAACCGCATTTTCATCGACGACGACTTTCTCCATACCGGACGGGCACTTCAAAACGCCAGCCAAGGTGACCTTGGCAGGGGGAGGAGGCGGTGTCACTTGCTCGGCAGGCGCAGGTGCCTCGGGGACGCCAGCAGTTGCCGGGATGGCCGCCGGTGCGTCGGTTGGGGCCGTAACCACGGCAGGCGCAGGTGCAGGTACCGGGGTCGGGGTCGGGGTCGCCACTTCTGCAACCACAGCGGCAGGTTTTGCTGCCGGCCTTGGAGCAGTCGCTGCCGGCCGTGATTCCGGTATTCTGGTCGAGGCCGGTGGGGCCGCATCCGACGCTTCCATGTAGTGCAGGTATAGTGCGGCAGCACCTCCGCCGGCAGCCACGAACAGGCCAAGAAGAACGACGAAGGTAACCCAGGACCCTCCGCCTTTCTGGCCTTGGGCCTGAGACGAAGTTGCAGACCTGGACGAACCTGAAGAGGCGGATTTCGGCGTAAAAGCAACAGGTGCAGGTGCCTTTGTGGCGCCACCGCTGTCCGTTGATGCCCTGGGTGCGTCGATTGGCCTGGGAACATCGGCAGCACGCTGAACGGACGGTGCCTGTTGCACGCCCCCAATTGGCGTGACCACGTCCCCAACACCATCGTACGGAGGCTGTTTCAGTGTCCTGGAGGCCTTCTTCGCCGCTCTCTTGGACAAAGCTTGCTGGCCTTGAACCTTCTCGAAAGGAGCCATCATCGGCCGCGCCGGCTTTTGGTCGGCATATCGTTCAACACCATAAAGGGACTCCACCTCGAGAGTCCCATCGATCGCCTCGGCAGGCATCGGAGGCGGTTCCTGGAACAAGGCCTCGTTATCCAAAGGCAGCGGCGGGGCATTGTCGCCAAATACTTCAATGCCCTCAACGACATCCTCGATATTCGAAGGGGCCACTTCGATGCCGTCGGCCTCTTCGGGCTCCAGCAGCAGTAATTCCTCCTCGATCAACGCCGCCTCGGTCTGTGGATCTTCACCCGCAAAAACCATGGCTGCGATCTGGGTCTTGTCGTCATCGTACGGTTGAGTCGCCCCGGCCGACGCGTCAAACGAGCCTGTCAATGCCGGCTCGGCCTCCAGGAACTCTTCGACAGCGTAGTCTGCAATTTCCTCGACCAGGGCCTCGGGCGGCGGCTGAGGCGGCTCGACCGATCCAGCTTGCGCGCGAACCGGAGCAGCCTCGGGCACCTGCGACTCGGCCGGGAGCACAGGCACAGGTGCCAGTATCGTCGGCAGCGGGGTCACCCCGGACTCGTCACCAGGCCCGCGCGCCAGCCGAATCGCACGGAACGACCCGGTCTCGTGACCGCGGCGCACAAAAAGGCCTTCCTGCTCGACCACGGCGAGGATCTGCCGAAACGCCTCGGCAAACGCATCGACCGTTGCAGGTCGTTGCGAAGGATCCTCGGCGGTGGCCGAAAGGAAAAGATCGTCCAAACGGCGGGTCAACCGGGGCACCTGACCCGACAGAGGCACGCCCGGCTGCACAGGACTGGTCGCCAGGATCTCGCCCAGGATCAGCGCCAGGGCATAGACGTCGGTCTGGATCAGTTCCATGGCCGGGTCGGAAAGCTGTTCCGGCCCGCGGTAATAATCGCTGACCGGGATCTGGTCACCCTCGGCCAGGGGGCGAATTACAAGATGGAACGGATCGGAGGTAACCAGCCTGTCGGGAAGAATGAAAAAGTTCTCAGGCTTGATGTTTCCATGGATGGCACCGGCACGGTGAATTGAAGAGACGCAATCGAACATGCGCTGGGCGAACGATCGGACCTTTGGCAGCGGAAATGACTCGCCGCTCTCCTCGTGGAGATCGATGATATGCCGCAACGACATGCCCTCGATCAGGGTCGATGTCAGAAAATGCACACCACCGTCATCCTGTACTTCCTGGATTTTCACTACGGAAGGATCCTGGAAGGTCCTGGCGCGGTACAGTCTGAAGAGATTCTGTTCACTGAAGCCCGATGTGAAAAGCTCGGGACGGAAGACCTTGACCGCCACCGGGAGGTCCAGCGCAAGATCCAGGGCCTTGAAGACAATACCGGAAGGGCCTTCGCCCCGCCCGAACACCAGGCGATAACGCCCCCCCAACTTGGTCCCGACTGCGGGCGCCTTCTTCGCTTCCATCGACTCCTCCTACTCGCAGTGAACGGCGCGCGCAACCCGAGGCAGGTTAGCAGAAGGATCCGGGTGTGACAAGCGGTCCTAACGACCGGCAGCACATGAAGATCCGCCAATTTCAGCGCTGGCCCGGAACACTGATCAGGAGTGTGCCTGCCAACCGGTTTCCTGTCATGCCAAAGGAGATACAAGGCCACGGCGGATCCAGGTCTCGAAAAGCAAGTCGCATCGCATGAGGCAGAATTTCACCGGGTATCGTGGTCACTTTCCTTTCGAGGCAGGCTCAGCTTCGCGACATACCGCCTTCGCACGATGACAGGGATAATCCAGACCAGCAGAAGAAGAAACGCCGTCGCCAGCGTTACCAGGCCGCCGATCCTGAAGGAAATCGGACGAAAACTGAAGACAACCTCGTGGGGACCTTCGGGTACGGCAACGGCCCGACCGACAGCGTTTGCGGGAAGTATAGGTTGGGGATTGCCGTCTACCGTCGCAGTCCATCCTGGGTACGCAAGATCCGAAAGCACCACGTACCCAGCGGCGTTCGATCTCACCTCTATCCGAACCTGTTCGGGGGCATCCTCGATGAACCTGACGTCGGCATTTACGGGGCCAGATGCGCAGTTCCCGCTGACGGCCCCCTCGGTGTACGGACCAGCCGGATTCTCGCCCTCCTGCCCCAGACGGGTAAGAATCTCCTCGGGGCCTGCTGCCGGAACCAGGCAAGCGGCAAAACGCGCACGTGGGAAGGCCCGCTGGTTTTCCCAAAGAGTGGCCCCGCCCTCCGAGTGAACCTCACGAAAATGCTGAGGGGCCTTGAATCCGTCTTCCGCCAGAACCAGCCGCACGGACAACACATCCCACAAAGGCGAGTATTTTGGAGTCTCCCGATTCGGCCATAGCACGAACATCCTTTCCCATGGCCCTGCAGGATCTCCCGTCTGAAGGGTCTTCAGCAGAAGCGCCGAACGCCAGGAAGCGAATGGTTCGTAGCCTCCCAGGTGATAGAAGCCGGATTCCATTCCATCGTTCTGACTATGCGGGAGGGTCGATACAACACGAAATGCAGGCCGAACCCCCGCGAACAAAGGCCCAACCTGGCGCGCCAGAGACGGCGAATTCCGGGGGGCGCCTTGAAAGGCCCCAGCGGCCGAAGCCGTCATGGCAACCCAACCTGCAAGGACCATCAGCCAGATGCCAAGTCGGCCTGCAAGATTGGGCAGGCCAAGTACGGCAATTCCCACAAGGCACCACACCATCGCCAGCAGGACATCGACCCTGCCGGTTCCTGGACGAATGATGATGGCAATCCCGCCGACTGCAGTCAGCATGACCAGCATGACAAGGGCAGACCTGCGAAGTCGACCATCAAGAACAAGCCGCGAGACCACCGTAGACGCCACAAGTGGCACAAGTATCATGACCGCCAGAAGTGTCCGACTTGGCACGCGAAACATCGAAAGACCGGGAATCCACGCCTGAACACCTTGCCCAAGCGGACTTGCCAGGACGATCAGCAGGGCACTCGCAGCAGCCAACACCATCACGGGCCTGCGCCGCGCGGGACCAACCACTCCGGCCAAGGCCAGGGCCAAGACTGGAGCCCCAAGAAAGCCGTCGAATTCCCATGGAGTTGGCGATCCCAGCGCCGATGCCCAGCCTGGAATCAGGAATCCTGGCAGGTATGCGGCTTCCAGCAGATACGATGACGACAAACCCGACAGGTCAACCCTTGACCTGAGAGACGCCGCCGCCAATTCGAGGCTGGGTAAGACCTGCACCCCAGCCAGCGCCACGCCCAGGATGACGAAACCGAAAACTCCCAGGATCCGAAACCTGGCCTGGGGCAAGCGCTCAAGCGCCACAGCCAGCCAGATGGCACCAGCTGCCATCAGCCCGAACGGAAGAATCTGAGGGCCTCCCGCCAGAATCGACAGGGCAATCATCACTGATACAACCACCCCGAAAGCGTCCCGCCCGCAGATCCACTCGACCCCGGCCCACGATGCCAGCACGATGAAAGGCATGGATTGGACAATCGGGACATGCCCGGCCAGAACGTGGCCGACCGACGCGCCAGACAGGCCGATAGCGACGCCGGCAAACGATGCCGCCTGCGCCCGATCCTTGACACCCAGCGCCTTCAGCCACCCGTCGGCCAGCATAAAGCCGGCAATCGAAAGAAGCGCCAAATGAAAGGCAATCGTGACCTTCACGTACGCAGTGGCACCAAGGAAAGGCAACAACAGAGTCTCGAACGGGTAGAAGATACCCCACTGGGCCCCGGCCAATTCTGGCTGTCCGGTAAGAATGTGCGGATTCCACAGCGGCAGCCTGCCCTCCCGCAATGCCTGACAGATCATTTCAAAGTGCGGACGCACGGCACTCAGTGCGTCCATGCCAGCGCCTGCAAACAGCGTGTCCGACCCCGCAAGCGGAGCCATCAGGGCAGCAGCCGTAGCCGCGGCGCAGATGGCAAAAAACGCCAGCGCAGGTCGCAAAAGTGGATCGCGAGTTTCATTCGTCACGGGCGGATTGTATTCGCTCGACAGCAGGGCGCGCAACGCGGGAACGTTTTGCAGAACCTTGCCATATATGATGCTGCCGTTCGGGATGGAACATCCGGCGACCTACACCGACTACCCAAAGGCAGATTGATCCCGCCCTTTCGAAGACGAGGCCTCGACCCGGTTACGTCCGCCGTCCTTGGCCCGATACAAGGCCTCGTCGGCTGCACGCAGTAGATCCTCGGCCGTCATCCCGCTGAGGGGCTGGTAGGACGTGACGCCAAGGCTCATGGTCACCTGGATCATGCCGTCGGCCGTGTTCACAGGACCAGCGAAGATGGCGGTTCGAATACGCTCGGCCACGCCGACGGCCGAATCCAACCCGCATCCAGGGGATACCATCAGGAACTCCTCGCCGCCATATCGACCTGCCAAATCATAGGGGCGCCGCGCCGCCAGCATCCTGCGGGCGACCTCACGCAGCACCGCATCGCCTGCCAGGTGACCGAATGTATCGTTTACCCGCTTGAAGAAGTCGATATCCGCCATGATGATTCCAAGTGGCGTCTTGTCACGGTCCGCCCTTGCCATCTCGTTCGCCATGGCCTCGACTATGGCGCCACGGTTCCACAAACTGGTCAGCGAGTCCCGGGCAGCCTTGTCG
The DNA here is from genome assembly GCA_903936705.1 of uncultured Myxococcales bacterium. GTDB lineage: Bacteria > Myxococcota_A > UBA9042 > DTJE01 > DTJE01 > CAIZWN01. Next base: position 137,521 of record CAIZWN010000008.1, on the reverse strand, counting down.
GCCAGCAGTTCCCGGGCCCTGAACAGCTCGGCAATCAGGTCCAGGATCCGCCGACCGGCACGCAATCTGACCTTCAACTCGCCGGTATTGAAAGTCTTTGCAAGGTAGTCGTCGGCACCAGCGTCCATGCCCTCCACAACGTCCTCGCCCCGGCTCTTCGACGTCAGCAGCAGCACATAAACATACTGTTCAGGGGCCTGCTGCCTCAACCGACGGCAGATCTCGACGCCGTCCATACCCGGCATCTCCCAGTCAAGAATGACCAGACTCGGGGCATCTGGCGCCTGCAAGACATCCCAGGCCTGGGTCCCGTCGACGGCCACGACGACGTCATATCCCCACTTCAGCAGTCGGGACTCCAGAACCTTCCGGGAAACCGCCTCGTCCTCGGCAATCAGGATTTTCATGGCAATACCTCGGGCAGAAGCGCTTGCAAGCGACCGACAAGACCGGTGACAGCCTCGTCCAGTTCCTTGGCCCAGGTCTTCGCATCCTCCATGTTACCGGCCCGTCCCCGATCCTCGATGATCTGAGCAAGCTCCCCGGCCCTGGACGCCCCGAAGTTATCCACCATGCCGCGCAGGGCATGAGCAGCCCGCATCATTGCAGCCGGATCCCCGCCTGCCGCAGTGTCCCTCACCTCGGCCATCAGGCGCGGCGCCCCCGCGAGGCAAAGGCCGACCAGTTCGGCCAGCAAGGCAGCGTCCCCGTCAAAACGGGCCAGAAGTCGCGCAAGGTCCTGGACATCGTCGTTTCGCTGTGACCCTGAAACTGGTCGAACTGGCAGCACGACCTCGCCTGCCAGCGCAACAACCTCGGCCGGCCTCGCCGGCATCAGGCGATCAATGGCCGCGAACAACGCCTCCGGATCGATCGGCTTTGACACGTAGTCATCGAAACCCCCCGCAAGGCAGCGCTCGCGATCGCCCTTCATGGCGTGGGCCGTCAGCGCGATCACCGGAAGGTGTGCCAACGTACCGGTCTCCCGCATGCGAATCGCAGCTGTCGCCTCGAAACCGTCCATGACCGGCATCTGCACGTCCATCAAAACCATGTCGAAAGGCCGAGCCGTAACCGAATCCAGTTGGTCCAATGCATTCTGTCCATCGCACGCAACGACTACCTCGTGACCGCGCCGTTCCAGCAGGTGGGTCGAGTACCGCCGGTTGACATCGTTGTCCTCGGCCAGCAGCACCTTCAGCGATCGTTGTCTCTCTCGCAGGGAATGCCGCGTAACCAGGTTCGGCGCAGTGGTTCCCGTGCGGTCCGCAGATCCGAACATCGTCATCGTGGCGTCCAGCAACGACGAACGCGAGATGGGCTTGGTCAGGTAGACCGCAATTCCCAGTTGCCTGCACCGGGCCGCATCTCCCTGACGACCAGCCGAGGTCAACATCATCATCAGGAATGGGTTGGCACCCTGAAGCTCCCTGATCCGTGCGGCAAGCTCGAAGCCGTCCACCCCAGGCATATTCGCGTCCAGAAGCACCATACGGAACGGATCACTGGCCTCACTTGCCTTGGCAAGAGCCTCCAAGGCACTTTCGGCTCCATCGACAGCGGTCGGCCGGAAATCCCAACTGTGCAGCATCTCGACAAGGATTCGACGGTTTGTCGCGTTGTCATCGACAACCAGAACCTGCAGGCCACGCAAGGTTTCCAGGCTGGCCGGGACCGGCAAACATACGGGACCGGCTTGCAGTCCGAACCTGGCAGTGAAGTGGAAGATACTGCCGCGTCCAACCTCGCTATCGACAGCGATCTGTCCGCCCATCAGTTCAATCAGCCGCCTGGAGATCGTCAGACCCAGGCCTGTGCCGCCGTACTGGCGCGTCGTGGACGTGTCCGCCTGCGAGAAGGCCTCGAACACCCTGTCGAGCTTGTCGGCCGGAATGCCGATGCCCGTGTCCGCCACCTCGAACCGCAGAACCACCGCTTCGCCGACATCCTCCTCCTTCGCCACTGTGACGACGACCTCGCCGCGGGCAGTGAACTTTATTGCGTTGCCAACCAGGTTCAGCAGAATCTGCCGCAGTCGGCCCGGGTCCCCAATAATCCGATCGGGCACGTCGGCCGGGACACGGAAGGCCAGCTCCAGACCCTTCTCGGCCGCCCGGGACGCAAGTACCTTCATCAGATCGTGGAGGCAATCGCGCAGATGGAAATCGATAGGCTCCAGTTCCACCCGATTGGCCTCGACTTTCGAGAAGTCCAGGATGTCATTAATCACCTTCAGCAACGCCTCGGCCGACGACTTGGCTGCCAGAGCGTACTCGCCCTGCTCTCGTGACAACTTGGTGTCCAGCAGCAATTCGGTCATCCCCAGGACCCCGTTCATAGGCGTCCGGATCTCGTGACTCATGTTTGCCAGGAACTCGCTCTTGGCACGATTGGCTTCCTCGGCGGCTTCCTTGGCCTTTTCCAGTTCCAGTTTGACCCGCCTGCTCTCGGTTACGTCCCGAACGGTAGCCTGCAGGAACCGCGTACCAGCCACATCCACGCGATTCAAAAGGACGGTTGCGGGAAACACCTGACCATCAGCCCTTCGGTGCATCCACTCGAACCGAACTGAGCCCTCTTGCATGGCAGTCTCAATCATGTCCTTGGACTTCTCGGCAGAATCCCGGCCATCGGGCTGCTTCTCGGGAGACAACGCCGACGGTCCGAACGACTTGAATTCGGACTCATCCCTTACTCCGAACATTTCCAACGTCGCACGGTTGCATGACGCGAAACCCCAGGATGGTGGCCCCAGCGTCATCAGGGCATCGCGAGAAGATTCCCAGAGGCTGCGATGCCGTTCCTCGCTCTCGCGGATCGCACGCTCGGCCGCCAGCATCTCGGTCTGGTCACGAAAGACCAGGATGACGCCACGAATCTGGCCATCCGCATCCATGATAGGCGCGCCGCTGTCTTCGATGGGACGTTCCACGCCATCCCGAGCCACGAGGATCGTATGGTTGGCGAGCCCAACGATCGCCCCCTCCCGCAGAACGCGCTCGACCGGGTTTGCAACCGGAACACGGGTATTCTCGTTGATGATGGGAAAGACCTTCGCCAAGGGCTGGCCAAGTGCCGACGCCTCGGTCCATCCCGTAAGGGTTTCGGCAACAGGGTTCATGCGGGTAACAAGACCCAACCTGTCGGTCGATATCACGCCGTCGCCGATGCTGTACAAAGTGACACGAGCCTCTTCTGCGGCCTCCCGACGCTGCTGCTCTACCTGCAGAAGATCCTGTTGCAACCGCAGTTTCCGGGTACGCAAGGCAAGTTGGACCAGGATTCCCATCATCAGGATGGCGAGAATGACCACCACCACGATCAACCGGCCCTTGGCACGAAGGTCGGCAAAGGCCTCGGCCTTGTCGATCTTGGCCACGATGAACCATGGCGACACCTCCACCGGAAGCATTTCGGCCAGAACTTCCACCCCCCGGTAGTCTCGGCCCTCGAATGTACCAACGTGACCCAGCACGACACTGACTGCAGGGGTCTCAACACTGGTCAGCGGAAAACGAACAGTCAGCGCCGGATCTGCCCGGTGACGAAGAACATTCAGCAGCAACGCATCGTCGCCGTCCCTCCTTACCAGCAACGTCTCGGCGGTACGACTGGGCGTAGGCCATGACTGGACCAGCGGAAGCAGGACGCTCTCGGGATCGATGCGCTGGATCAGGACGGCAACCGCACGGTTCTGATCGTCCAGGACCGGAATCGCCACGTCCAGATGAACCATGTCGCAGAATTCGCAACGAAACAGCTCGCCAAGCACCGCCTCGCCAGCCGAGACTGCCTGCTCGACAAGGCGCACCGCCTTCACGTCAAGATTGACAAGGCGGGGATCAAGCGACGCCAGCACGCTTCCATCTGGCCGGGCAATGATCACGTTCTGAAAATCCTGAACTTCCTTGTGCGCCACCATCCGGCCCAGCAACTCTTGCTTCGCGTCGTCTTTGTAGCCCCCATTGATCCAGCCCAACAGAGTCATCTTGATTGAACCGGTTGACGCCAGCCGGGAATCCATCAACCGCTCACGCCGCCAACGGGTGATCTCCCCGGCCCTCAATCTTGCAATGGACGCCAGTTCGATACGCTTGACGTCGTAGACGACGGATTTTTCGTGCCGGTAGTATCCATAGCCCATGGCAGCCAGGCCGCAGGCGACCAGAACGACCCACGCAAACATTGTCCGCGATTTCTTGTCACCCATCGTCCAATTCCTGTCCGAAGGCCCTGCCAAGATAGACTGATTACCGACTGTATAGGCATCTTACTCTATTTTCGAAGCGATGCATTCGGTCGGACGTGCAGCGAAAATCCGCAGGCCTCAAAAAACCGAAAGCGGATCACACCACGATGATGCCAGCCGCGGGCCCGGAAACCACGACACCTTCGAAGACCACGGCATTTGCGATTCTTGCCCCGGCAGATACCACGGAATTTGCGCCTAGAATCGCGCGCGGGCCCACGTTCGCACCCGCCTCCACACGCACCCCGTCACACAGCAGGACCGGCCCCTCCAGGACAGCCCCGGCCGCAATCGACGGCGAGCCGGTGACCAGGACACCAGGTGCAATCTCCCGTGGCGGTTCCATGCCTCGGGCCAGGAACAACTCGCCAGCGCGAGGAAACACCTCCCACTGGAGGGAAAGATAGCTCTCGGTGGTCCCGATGTCGCAAAATAAGCCTTCCTGCAGAATTCCGGCCACCCTGCCGCCATTGGACAGCATCGGGATCAGCCCATCCTCAACCAGGCAGGATGCTCCGGTCGGCGGGAGGACGTCGAACAATGAAGACGTCAGTATCGACACCCCGGTGTACACGTATCTGGGCCCGTCGCCGCAAACAGGACGACCGCGAAGACCAACTACATCCCCTGATTGTCCGACCTCCACCCGGCGAGACTCGCGTGGGCTGGCGCCGTCGTACAGGGCCAGTGTCGCAACACCCCCAAGCCTGTCATGGCCCTCCCGAACCGCCGCAAGGTCCCAGTCGGTGAATATGTCGGCATTGTGAAGGAAAAACCCGCCATCGCCGTGCAGGAACGACCGGGCAGCCGCCAGCGCGCCACCGGTACCCAGAATCGTAGGTTCCTCGCTGTAGGCCAAGGCGACGCCAAGGTGCCGACCATCCCCCAGTCTCCGTGCGATGGCGGCGCCGCAATGATGCAGATTCACTATGGCTTCGGTCACGCCAGCCTGGCGCAGCCCGGCAATGGCCCACTCGACAACAGGTATTCCAAGGACAGGAAACAGCGGCTTGGGCACCACGTCGGTCGCCGGTCGCAGCCGCGTCCCCAACCCCGCCGCCAGCACCATCGCTTTCACCGTCAACCCCCTCCCAGGCGACCTGACGCCCTATCCGAAATGATCCGGCAGGTACCTGGCCAGCACCTCCCGGGCTGCACCGAATTCGGGGAAGCGATCGAACGCCTCGCGGGCATATTCCAGCGAACGAGGAATGTTCGGCAGAAATTTCGGGTTCTTCTTCACCCGGTCGATGTAAACGAATCGCCCAGCGTCTTTCATCTTGCGCTGCATCGACTGCAGGAAGAAATGGTCCTCAAGGTCCGCTTCCGAAGGCACCCACAAGTTTCGAACGGCCCGCGCATTCAGAAAGTGCCTCCGCAAGGCTGCCGCCTCGTCACTTTCGAACGCCACGTACGAGTCCCGCAACAGCGCGACAAGATCGTACAGATAAGGTCCGACCAGGGCATCCTGGAAATCGATCAGTCTCAGCCTTCCGTCCTGAACCATCAGATTCCGACTCTGGAAGTCCCTGTGAACGAGCCCGGTGGGCAGGGCCACCAGCCTCCTCACCACCTCGTCGTAGAACGTGTCCAGCACAGCCTTCTCGGCAACCGATGGCGTCTTCCCGGTCCAGGTCCTCAACAGCCACTCGTCAAAGTGATCAAGCTCCCAGCGAAACAGGCCCTCGCCGAACCGGCGTTTGAACGCCACACAGTCGTGGTCCGGAGCACGTTCGGCGTAGGACTGAAAATCGGCCAGAAGCTCAATCGCCGCGGTGTACAAGGCCGCTTTGTCCGCCCCCGAGGCCAGCGCCCGCTCGACCGTTTCATCGCCAAGGTCCTCCAACAGTATCGAGCGGCGTGGCAGATCGGCGTGCAACACTCGAGGCACCGGCATCCCGCCGCGCGCGAGGTATTCGCCGACCTCAAGAAAGGGCATCTGTTTGGGCCGCTCGCCATCGACGACCTCTTCGCTCTTCAGCGGGTCATCAGCCAGCAGCATCAGCACCATCGAGCCGCCGTCCAACCTGATCCGGACGTACGATCGCGCCGAGGCGTCTCCCGCCATTGGCTCGACCACCAGACCCGCAACAGGATTACCAGCCAGCGCCTCCAGAACCCCGGTCAGCAGCATTGGATAGTCGCGGCCCATATCATGTCCCTCCCGATCGTTGCCGATCCGCACCAAGCCTACACGCCCGCAGGACCGGGTGCCAACCCAGCGGCATACGCCCCGGCGCAGCCGGATGGATGCTCTATGCGGTTTCGATTGCCTTTGGAAAAGCTTGACGGAGGTTTGACAGCTAACGGCATCTCTTCTATTCTTTCGGGCCGTTCTAGGTTTACGGGGGCCTCGTGATGCGGTACTTCCGGTCGGTGTGGGTTCTGGCACTCGCCGCAACGCTGGCATTCTCGTCGGTGTCCTGCAAGAAGGGTTCATCAAAAAGCGACACTGGGTTGCCGGGCGGCGAACCTGCGGAATCCAACCTCGAGGAGGACTCTCCGGCCGCCGCGGGCACTCCTGCCAAAGCCGTCACCTCGGCCGCTTCCGACCCTGCGGCAGGACGACAACCCCCGATTCCTCCAGACCGAACAACGGCTGCCGCGCCGGCAAACCAGATAACAGGCTCGCCAGCTGCCACCCCTGTATCCTCACCGCCGGCTGCTGCGGCCCAGGCGCCAGCACCGGTCCAGCCAGCAGTGCCACAAAGCCCTCGCGTGGCCCTCCCTGACCCACGCCTTCTGCTGACCTTGAAAGACGTCCAGGATTTGTCCAAGGGCAAGGTTACCTTCCGTCGGGTTGCAATTCAGGGAGTTCCGGTCGATGAAGACACCGACGGCATCCTCTACGAGCCCGAGAAGGGCGCGGCCTTCGGAGCCGCGCTCCAGGTGTTTCGCGGTCGCAACGTGGATGCCATGCGGGATCGCTTTGCCGGCATGATGGCATCGTATCCCTCTGCACAGGAAATCCCGCCGGTCGCCGGGAAGACCTTCTTCGCCTATTGGGAGGAACTCCTCTACATCGGCTTCCAGGTCCCCGGCCGAAATCTCGTAGTCGTCTTGTCATGCGGTCGCAAGTACTGTGATTCCGACGGTCTGTACGAACTGGCCCGAAAGATCGGAGCCCGGACGAACGGATGATAGCTCGCACCACGGTGCTTGTGGCCGACCATGGCGTGGCGGCCTGCAGGATCGTTCGTACGTGCCGGGACATGGGCTTGCGGTCGGTAGTCCTGGCCACGGAACATGACAGTCTTGCTTGCCACACTCGCATGGCAGACGAGGTCGTAAATCTGCCGGGAACCCTCCCGAATCAGACCTTCCAGAACCACGAAAAAGTGCTGGCGGCCGCAAAGGCCGTGAATGCAACGATCGTCCATCCCGGCAGCGGAGTCCTGGCCAGCGACGAAGGATTCCGTGCCGCCTGCGACGCGGCCGGCCTGATCTTCGTTGGCCCCACCGGGCTGCAGATGCAGCGACTGGCACACAGGCCAGATGCAGTCCAGGCGATGGCCGCTGCAGGCGTGGCTTCACTGCCAGATCCCCACGACCATGCCGACTTCCCATTGTCGCGACACGTCGAGGTGCAGTTCATCGCGGACAGCCTTGGAGGCGTCGTACACCTCGGTACACGCGCCTGTTCAATACGCAGCGGGAATCGGCGTCTGATCGAGGAAGCGCCAGCTCCCTGGCTGGATCCCATTCAAATTGAGTCCCTGGTTGGTTCAACCTTGAAAGCCGTTGTCACGCTGGGCTGCTGTGGCGCCGGATCCGCCGAGTACCTGCTGGACCACGAACTACATCCGCACTTCGTTGCCCTGAGAACTCGACTCCAGACCGGTTACGCGGCTACAGAAGTCGTGTACGGCGTCGATCTCGTGCAGGCCCAGATTCGTGTGGCCCTGCTGGAACCGCTGCCATGGCAGCAGAAGGATCTGGTCCCACGCGGCTTTGCCACGATCTGTGCCGTGCGCTGCGTAAACCCACACAGCGACTTTGCGGTTTCATCTGGTCGGCCGTTCAGATACCGAACCCCTTCGGGTCCATTCGTACGATTGGACAGCAGCTTGGAAGAGGGCGGGGAATTCGTGCCCGTTCACGACACGCTGATTGCCCACGTCACGACTGCAGGCCGTACGCGACCCGAATCGATCAGCCGAATGCACCGCGCCGTTGATGAATTCGAACTGGAAGGCGTGAGCCACAACCTGCCGCTGATTCGCCGCGTACTTGGCCGCCTCGAATTCGCGGACGGAACATACGACTCAGGACTGGTAGCCCGCCTCGGGCCTCTTCCATCAGGGGCAGCCGCTGCAGGCGTCCGGTTTCCCGTCACCCGCAGCAGCAATCATCTTGTGGCCCCTGCCTTGCACGGAACGAACGCTGGTGATGTCTCGTCCCGAATGGCTGGCCGAGTGGTCCGCATTTTCGTGGCACCAGGCCAGAAAGTGGTTCGGGGCCAGCCGCTGCTGGTACTCGAGGCCATGAAGATGGAGAACGAAATCAAGTCCCCAGCGGATGGCACCGTCATCGAGATTCTGGCGCGGGAGGGCGATCGGCTGGACCGCGACGCCCTGATGATGCGTCTGGGCTGACCCAATCAACTGCCGCGAGGACTAAATGGACGATCATCGGCGCGAAAACCTTCGACACTTCTTCCGGGAGGCCGGGGCTGATCAGGATGGTTTCCTGCCGGACGACGGCTTGCACAAGCTGTCAACAGGTGAATCGTTGCCCTTCCTGTTCGTGAACCCAAATACGACAGAAGCGCACGATCTGCCCGGACGCCCACCGTTTCGCCGCGGAATCTTCGCCAGCATGTACCGAGGTCGGACGTGGACCATGAGGCAATATGCCGGGTTTGGCACGTCCGACGACACGAACCGGCGCTTTCGATACCTTCTGGAACGCGGGCAGACCGGCCTGTCCATGGCTTTTGACCTGCCGACCCAGATGGGACTGGATCCCGACGATCCCAGGGCCGTCGGCGAAGTAGGGCGCGCCGGTGTTTCGGTTTCCTCGGTCGACGACATGGAAAGAATCTTCGATGGCATACCGCTGGACAGGGTTTCGATTTCGGTGACCGCCAATGCGACGGCTGCAATCCTGGTCGGGATGCTGCAGGTCGTCGCCGAGGAACGGGGTCTTGACCCGGCCCGCCTGGAGGGCACGGTCCAGAACGACGTCCTCAAGGAATACGTCGCTCGCGGCACATTCATCTACCCGCCCATGCCCAGTCTGGCGCTTGCCGCCGACCTTATCGCGCATCTTCACCATACGATGCCCAGGTTTCATTCAATCAGCATCAGCGGTTACCATATTCGCGAGGCCGGGGCCGACGCGGTCCAGGAGGTTGGCTTCACGCTTGCAAACGGCCTGACATACGTCCGGGCAGCGCAGGCACGCGGTCTGGACCTGGACGCATTCGCACCCCGCCTGTCTTTCTTCTTCGCTTGCCACAACAACTTCTTCGAGGAAGTCGCCAAATTCAGGGCAGCGCGGGTTGCATGGGCCACCCTGGTCCGCGATCGCCTGGGAGCCACCAGCGAGCGGGCGCAGGCCCTGCGATTCCACTGTCAGACGGGAGGCAGCACCCTGACGGCCCAGCAGCCCGAAAACAACGTGGCTCGCGTCACCCTCCAGGCGCTGGCGGCCGTGCTGGGCGGAACGCAATCCCTGCATACCAACGCCATGGACGAGGCGCTGTCCCTGCCTTCCGAGGCCACAGCCCACCTGGCCTTGCGAACCCAGCAGGTGATAGCCGAGGAATCGCACGTGCGGGATGTCGTTGACCCACTTGGCGGTTCCTACCTGGTCGAATCTCTGACGGATCGCATCTGCAAAGAGGCTCTGGCACTGGTGGACCGCATCGAAGGCCTGGGCGGCGTGGTGCGATGCATCGAGGACGGCTGGATCCAGAGACAGATCGACGAATCAGCCTACCGGACGCAACGGGCGATCGACAGCGGGTTTCACCGGGTGGTTGGCCTGAACTGCCATCGCGAAGACAAGGTGGAATCCGAGCGCGGCGCCCTGATGCAACGCCGCCCCGGCAGCCAACGAAACCCCCAGGCCCAGGCGGCAATGGAAGCAGAACGGCGACTCGAAGTGGATCGATGCCGGGCACAACGAGACGACAATGCGGTAGGGGAGGCCCTGGAGACCGTACGGGAAACGGCCATGGCTGGCGGGGAGGTGGTACCCGCCATTGTAGAAGCTGTCCGCAGCAGGGCAACGCTGGGCGAGATTGCCCATGCGCTTGAATTGTCCTTCGGTCGTGCGCGACCAGCAGGGGCCAGATAACCCGTGAACCCGCTGTCTGCGGGTATTGCTCCCGAGACCTGCTGCATTCCATTCAACTGCACCGCAGAAATGCGCGCTGTGACGCGGGCAGTGATTTGGCTGTGTCGAAGCCGCTTCGGAAGGCTAGAATCATGGAACTTGGTGAGAGGTCGACCTTGAACCTGGACCACATGGCCAGCGATCGGCAGATTCTGGTCGTGCTGGGGGACGGCGGAGTGGGTAAAACCTCCGTCGCAGCGGCTTTGGCCGCCAGCCTGGCCCTTTCGGGCAGGAGGGTTCTGGCTGTCACGGTTGATCCCGCAAACCGCTTGAAGGACTCGCTGGGGCTGTCCGGAACCCCGGGGCTGGAAGAGTCCGTCCCCTTGAACCGATTTGGTTCAGTGGCTCCGGGTGGAACTCTGTTTGCCATGGTCCTTGACGCTTCCAGCGAACTGGATCGGCTGGTCGCTCGCGTTGCGCCATCCGAAGAAATCAGGCTGCGGATTACCGGGAACGTGTTCTATCGCAAGGCCGCTGCCCGCATGTCCGGAACGCACGAGTACATGGCGATGGAGCGTCTTCTGGAGGCCCTGGAATCCGGAAGGTACGACCTGGTGATACTGGATACGCCACCCGAACGTCACGCACTGGACTTCCTCGACGCGCCCGACCGCCTGGACCGACTGCTGGAGTCCGATACATTGAGACTGTTCGTTCGGGCATCATCAAGCCTGTCGCAGTCGGGTCTGTCTGCGCTGCTGGGAAAAGGTGTGCTGCTGAGGGGCATCGCCAGATTCGCGGGCGAGGAAACGTTCTTGGCACTCCTTGACTTCGTCATGGCATTCTCGCCAATGTTCAAGGGGTTCCGGGAAAGGGCGGGACGCGTCAAGGCGCTGTTGACCAGCCGTCGCACAGCGACGATTCTGGTCGGACGGCCGGAAGCCTCGGCCGCCCACCGGTTGAAGCAGGCTGCCGACGAACTGACTCGTCGCGGTCTTGAACCTTCTGTCGTACTGGTGAACAAGGTGCATTCCTGGCCGCCTCCAGGTTGTTCGATACCATCCGCTGCCATCATCGATGACCATGCCCTGCGGGATACTCTGCTGGCAGAACCGGCCCTGCAGCTTGAGGATCGCGAGTCACTGGTAAGACTTGCGGCACAGGTTCAAACCATGTCCAGGGAATACCGGAAGCAGGCAACGGCCGACGCCCTCTGCCTGCAGGAGATCCGTACGGCCCTTTCGCCAATTACGGTCGCGGCAATTCCAATGATGCGTGGCGAAGTGCGCGACCTTGACGGCCTGGCAACCCTGGTCAGCTATTTGAACGATGCCAATTGAGATGACCTACGAGACATCGATGAACCCTCACACAAACAAAAAGGGCAACCTCGCGGCTGCCCTTGATGTGCCTGCGTTCGAATCAGTGAGCCCAGAAGGAATCGAACCTTCAACCTCCGGACTAAGAGTCATGGTTACAATGTCTGATTTCTGGCGTCATATCTACTCCAGCGCCATGCGCCAATAGTGACTGCTCCCCGATTTGCTACCCTTCGCCCGTTTGCGCTACAAAGTCCGATAGCGGCTGGACCTTCCGGATTGCTGACCCTGCAAAGCCCTGTCTTTCCAGCGCCCGCCCCTTAATTCGCCCCTGGAAGGTAGTCGAAAAACGCCCGGGTCGGGGCATTGGTTCCCAGTTCCCAGAACGGCGGCCAGGGGGCAGCTGCGAGACAGAGACGTAGAGAGTCTTTATTTCATCCGAAAACGAACAGGACTAGAATCGCCCGTTGTATCGGGAGGTTTTCATTTCATGGACGAGCCGAAGACGTGGGTTCGACAGGCCTTCACCATCCTTGAGAGCAGCCTTTCCCTCATCCCCGTGGAACCCAACGAAATGGACTGGAAGAGTGGGCTGTCGCCCAATCGGGATCGCTTGACGGAGCACCTGTCAGCCTTTGCCAACCTGAATGGCGGCGGATTCGTGGTGTACGGTATTGACCAGGTCACGGGGACACCACAAGGGATCCCCTCGATAGACGTAGAACGGATCGTGAACCAACTCGCGAACCTGGGGCGCGATACGTTGGAGCCGCCGATTTCCATCGACAATGCCGTTGTGGAGTATCGAGGCGCACTCCTGCTGCTGATCCGGATTCCCGAACAAGCGGTCAAACCCGTCCACAAACGGGGCAAGTCCATCGAGGAGGCTTGGGTCCGATCCGGAGGTTCAACTCGCCGCGCGTCACGCCAGGAGATCGGCGCGATGCTGATGAACAGCCGCGTCCCTTGCTGGGAGGAACTGCGGGCCTCACCTCGGATGACGACCAAGGAGGCATTGGCCGCACTGGACGTCCCGGCCGTCTGCAGGCTGCTGGGGCGACCGGAACCGACGGAACCGCAGGAAGCCATGAACTGGCTTGCCGACGAGACGATGGTGGAATCGGATGGGGACGGAGGCTACCTGACGCGCTTCGGCGTTATCGCGGCCGCCCGAGACCTCCGGCCCTACGAAGGACTGAAACGAAAATGTATCAGGGTCGTCCGATACACCGGACCGAACAAGGTTCTGACGACCGACGAGGTGGTCGGTCAGAAGGGCTACGCCATCGGCTTCGAGGGACTCATCCACCACCTTAAAGCCATCCTGCCCCATAGCGAGGTCATCCGCGAAGCACTGCGGGTGCAGACCTCGGTGTACCCCGAGATCGCCATTCGCGAGTTGGCAGCAAACGCCTTCATCCACCAGGACTTCTCCATCTCGGGCGCAGGGCCAATGATCGAGATCTTCGACGACCGAATCGAGTTCACAAACCCGGGTGGACTGCTGCCCGGAAAGGTGGTGGATCGCCTGATCGGAACGACCCCGGAGTCCCGCAACGAGTTGCTGGCCTCCGCCTTCCGTCGATACCGTATCTGCGAAGAGCGTGGTTCCGGGTTCCAGAAAGTCGTGACCGCTATTGAGTTGTTCGGGCTGCCACCTATCGCCTTCCACGCCGAGCACAACGCGTTCACGGTGGTCCTTCGTGCGCCGCTGGGCTTTTCCGACATGTCTCCTGCTGATCGCATCGAGGCCTGCTACCAGCATGCCGTCCTGCGATACCTGGCCAACAGTACGATGACGAACACGACCCTGCGGGAAAGGTTGAAGGTCAACGAGCGGCAACGGACCCAGGTCAGCAACGTCATCGCCGACGCGGTGGAGGCTGGTCGGATCAAGCGGAAGGACCAGAGCATGGGCAGGAAGTTCGCCGAGTACGTGCCCTACTGGGCGTGAACCGCGTAACCGGAAGTGAAAACACCCCCGCACGTTTAGCCCTGACAAGGAATTCGCGTGGAAGGCCCCTAACAGGCCTGGGAAGGCGCCGGCCTCGCCTCTGGCCGAAAACCAAGTCCACCCGCCGTCCGGCATGGACCTAGAACGGGCAATGGCGAGGCCAGACTCCCCCCTCGGGTGCAACTGCTACCCCGGCGGGGGTAGCAACGAGGTAGCAACCCGATCCTGGAACGGCAAGAAGTTCGCGGTGGCATGCGAGGCAACGCTTCCGAAAGCTGCTACCCGATCTGCTACCCTTTGGGTGGCTTTATGGGCAGAAATCAACCCTATTCAGCCAGAATTGCGTTGTTGGGTTCAACCACAAACAAAAAGGGCAACCTCGCGGCTGCCCTTGATGTGCTTGCGTTCGAGTCAGTGAGCCCAGAAGGAATCGAACCTTCAACCTCCGGATTAAGAGTCCGCTGCTCTACCAATTGAGCTATGGGCCCCGTGCCGCAAGGCAGCAGGAGTCTAGGGCAAGTCGCTCCGATTGTCCAGCTCATTGTGCCTTTTGCGATTAACACAATGAACACCCAGCGTTTTCGCCTTTCGAACGTTTGCATGGCGAAACGTCGGCACTTGACATCAGAGCCATGGGTGGCGAGCCTTGGCCCAAGAGAACTTGCGGGTTCTGCCTGGCCTACACCTGACGGCCGTCCCGCGTTGGGCCATGAGGTGCAGCATGAAACACCGATCGATTCCTACCCTGGTGCGCAGCAACTCCCGCCGGATGGGACCAAAACCGGCACTGATGTGGTGCGCAGGCGGGACCGACGTCGTCTGGACCTGGGCCGACATCTGGAGCCATGCCCACACCCTCGCCCTCGTCCTGCTTGACCGGGGACTCGACACTCACGAACCGGTGTTGCTGTGGGCGGACGACCTGCCTGAATCCCTGTTCGCCGAGGTGGGAATCCAGGCTGCAGGAGGATACGCCGTTCGTCTGCCACTTCTGACGGATCCAGCCAGCGTGGCCGGTGTTGCCGATTCAGTCGGGGCTCGAAACCTGGTCTCCTTCGGTGTGGGCACCGGTACTCTTGATTCCATCGCCATCAGTGCACCATGCCTTGCGATGCACCAACTGCCCCAGGCACACCCGGGTTTGCCCGGGACCGACTACGGGCTTGACCCGTTTTCGGACGATCCCAGGCTGGAGGAAAGGCTGTCAGCTCAAGGGCCCGATACGCCTGCGATAGCCATCCTGCCGCCGGGTCAACCAGATCTGTCTCGCGGATGTGTCCTGGTCCAGCAAAACCTCCTCGGGATCGGCGAGGCGGTGGCTTTGGAACTGGGTGCCGGCGAGGATGACTCCTGGTTGGTTCCGGGCCCCTGGCTTACGGCCTTCCCCCGGACAGCCGGCGCCGCGGCAGCCTGGCTATCCGGTGGAATGCTGATCATGACAGATGATATCGAAAATCCGCTGGAGGTGGTCCAGCGAACGCGCCCCACGATAGCTGTCCTTCCAACGACACTCGCCGCCTCCCTGCTGCAACATGCGGTCCAAGCGATCGAAAACGGTCGCGGACCCCATGGACGCCTTGCGCGCTGGGCGCTGGGCGCATCACTGCGAGGTGAAAATCCGAGCCTGCTGCACCAGGGCTTGTCCATGCTGTCGCGTGGGGCAGGGGAGTCCGCCGCCTTGGAAGTTCTGGGCGGCCAGCTGACCAGACTGGTCACCGATGAAGGCGGGCCCAATCCTGAATCGGTCCGGCGCCTGGGCCTTTTCGGCGCCTCGGTCTGGGCGACGGTCGGAACCGACCAGACTTCGGGAGTAATAACACTGGATCGCTTGCCCACCGTGACACCTGGTTCCCGCCTGATCCCGGGAACCAATGCCCGTCGCGACGAGGACGACCTGATTCTCGTTGACGGAGTTTCAGTTTCGCGGCAGCTGCAAATTCGTGGCCGTGACGACATTGCCAGCTTCGTCCCATTCTGTCGTTGCGGACATCGCGGAAGCGTCGATGGTGACAGGGTCACCTGGTTCCCTTGAATCATGGGCTGAATCGGCCTGCGTAAAAACCAAATATCTGAACGCTTTGACTACACGTCAGGACCGCACTATTCTTGTCTCGGTCATTTCAACAAAGGGGGATACCATGTGCCAAGATCACCGCGAACGCGGGTTCGGTCCTTCGCGCCATCCTCACTGGGATCGCCCGCATTATCGCGAATGGGACGACCGTCCGGACCGCGATTTCGACCGTAATTGCTGCTGCAGGGCCGAGCGAGCCGAACCCCTGGAGGAATTGGACTGCGACTGCGATGACGAGGACGTGGACGAGAACGATTTCGGCTTTGAAAGACGCTTTGTAAGCAAGGCCGAAACCCTGAAGGCCCTCGAGTGGTACCTCGACGAGCTGCAGAACGAGGCTCAAGGCGTCAGAGAGTCCATCGCCGACCTGAAGAAGGAGATGGCCCAGGCAGAAGCCGAAACCGCCAAGGCCGAAAAACCTGCGGAACCAGCCACATCAAAAGCCCGGCGCACGCGCAAAAAGAAGGCTTGATTCACAAGCCAGGATCACCCTGGCAGAAAACGCTGCGGTCCCATGGCCTTGACTGCCGCCGGGTCCGTCAATCCTCCGGTCAACAGCAGAGCGGCCAATCTGCCCACTGACGCGCTGCCGGTCATACCGTGTCCGCCAAGGCCAGCAACCCAGAAAAAGCCTTGCAGACGCGGGTCGGGACCAATCACGAACCGGCCGTCCGACGCCATCGTCCTCAGACCAGCCCACCAGTTCTTCACGGGAAGATCCGCCAACGGCGGGCATCGCGCCGCCAGAAGTTCGGCCAGACGTTCCAGAATCGCCGGGTCCCGCGGAACAGGTCCGGCCGGCCAGAGGTCCTGATCGCATGCCGAAAGCATCAGTCCGCCGACCTCCGGCCGAAAATACCAGTCGTCGGTAAGGTGCCAGACCAGGGGCCACGCCGGGTCCACGAACGGCAAGGGCGGAGTCACCACCAGATGCCTGCGATATGCCGCAATAGGCAGCGGCCCTAGCCCTGCGGTCATGGCAACATCCCCCGCCCAGGCCCCGGCAGCATCAACCACAAACCGGCACGCCGTTCGCCCCGATGTCGTCCTCACGGCCGCCACTTTGCCGCCATCGACCTCGATGCCCGTCACCTTGCACCCGGTCTTCAGCCTCACACCTCGAATCCTGGCCTCGTTCAGATACCTCCAAAGCAGGGCCGAAACGTCCGCTATGCCATCGCCAGGGGTCCAGATCGCTTGATCGAACCTGACGGCGTCAAGAATCGAAACGCGCTTCCTGGCGTCCATTGGCGGCACGACAGCGCAGTCCAGACCCTCCATGGCCGCCGCCCTTGCAGCCTCGACTACCGGGATACCACGCTCCCCATGAACCAGAAGCAGGGACCCACTCCACTGCACGTCTACCGGGAATCCCCAGTCATCGTCCTTGATCGCGGCCACCGAGGACCGCAACATCGCCCCTGTACATGGATCTGTCGCGACCTGACGAATCATCGAGGCATTCTGGCCGCTGGCAGCAGCCCCGAAAGACTCGGAGGCCTCCAGCAGCAACACGTCCGTGACACCAAGTTTCGCAAGATGACAAGCTGTAGAGGCGCCAGCGAAGCCCCCCCCGACAACCACAATGTCCACACGATCAGGGAGATCCAATCCCGTCAACATTCAAAACCCTGGCAAGAATCGGTGGGCCGCTGCACGAGGTGCTACCAGTCCTCCAGAAACTGATCGGAATACACTGCTTCCAGGCGCGCCTTGTGCCGTCTCTCCTCCACGACCAGTCCTTCAATCAACGGTTCGATCTCGGACCCCCGGTACAGCAGAACCCAGGCCGAATAAAGATCGATGGCATTCTGTTCCATGCGGATCGCGTGGATCAGAACGTCCTGAGGGGTGCTTTCGGGACCGATCGGCGCCGTCACGAGAAAATCGGACAATCTCAGATCCGGAGGCAACTCCCCGATTGCCAGGGACTCGAAATCCCCCCTTGCCTGCAAATCGTTGAACATTGCCTCATGCTCGATTTCGTCCCGCCCAAGTTCCTCAAGCAATTCCCTAGCCCCTGGCATGGTTACAATTTGCGCCGCCTGGACGTAGAACTCCCGCCCACGCTGTTCCATCCGGATCGCATGCTCCAGGATCTCCTTTGGTGTCGGGCTGCTCCCCATCGAAATCCTCCAGTGATTCGAACCATTGGTACACGATTCGCCTTGCCACAGTCAACCACCAGACCCACCAAGGCCACCACCCGATTCGAGCGCGCGTGCATTGGCCCCGCGAGATTCACTGCGTCAGCTTGACCAGTTGCACTCCGACGAACACAATCCCTGCCAGGAGGTTTTTCGCATGGCACTGACATCCGACGGCCCGTTCCTGCCGAAATGGATCGCCTGGGAGACGACACGACGCTGCAATTTGAATTGCATCCACTGCCGCTGCTCGTCGGACGAATCCTCCCCGGAGGGCTTGTTCACGACCGAAAAGGCAGTCGCCCTGATCGACGACATTGCCACCTTCGTGCAGCCGGTCATGGTGCTATCGGGCGGTGAGCCCCTGATGCGAAAAGACATCTTCGAGCTGGCCTCGTACGGAACGTCAAAGGGCTTCCGGATGTGCATGGCTACCAACGGCTCGCTGGTCACCGACGACGTGTGCAAAAAGATGAAGGACTCGGGCATCCGAATGGTGTCCCTGTCACTGGACGGCCCGAACGCGGCGATCCACGACGACTTCCGTCGAATGCCTGGTGCTTTCGACGGAACCGTCCGGGCCGCCCACATGTTCAAGGACCACGACATCCCGTTCCTGTTCAACTCATCGTTTACGCGGCGCAACCAGCCGTACATCGGTGACACATTTCGCGTTGCGAAGGACCTTGGCGCAACGGCCTGGTACATGTTCATGATCGTGCCTACGGGTCGTGGCAAGGAACTATTCGAAGAGCTCATCGACCCCGAACACTACGACATGATCCTGGAATGGCACTACGAGCAGGAGAAGCGCGAAAAAGACATCCTGATGCGCCCCACGTGTGCGCCGCATTACTACCGTGTAGTGCCTCAGCTTTCGGCACGCGACGGATCCCGCTTCAAGCGCCGTGACCTGACATTCTCGACAGGCGCCGGAAAGGGCTGCGTTGCCGGCCAGACAATCTGCTTGATCGATGCCTTCGGAAATGTCCGCCCATGCTCGTACATGGAACAGGTGGCCGGAAATGTCTTCGAACAGCCCTTCAGGACAATCTGGGAGGAATCTCCCCTGCTGAAGTCCATGCGGGATTTCGACGGTTATCACGGCCGCTGCGGGGCCTGCGAATTCAAGCGCGTTTGTGGCGGTTGCCGAGCACGAGCCTACGCGATGACCGGCGACGTCCTGGACGAGGAACCCTTCTGCAATTACGTACCGTTACGCATGCGCAACAATTCCGCCCCTACCGATCCTCAGCCGGTCCACTAGGAAACCTCAGATCCCGCAACTACCTGGAACTTCACAGATACTTCACCGCTACGGGGCCAACCAGGAACTTGGCACGAACCCCAGCCCCATCCCAAAGACGCAGATAGTGGAATCCTCCTGATGGGTCTGTCCTGCACAAATTTCGGTGGGAAGATACCTAGGCGGTTACAGCGCGCACAGACCCGAGGAAGCTCCGGACGTATTGCAGGTACCCAACAAGCAGTCGCTGTCCCTGGCGCAATGCTTGCCACCAGCACACTGCGGGCAGTACGCGCCGCCGCAATCCTCGTCGGTTTCGTTCGCGTCCCAACGCTGGTTGTAGCACGACTCGCGAACCGTGGTTGCATTCAGGAAGCCCGTGTCGATGTACTTCACCGACGGGGTCCCAGCGCCTGCCGCAGTTGCGCGGTCCATTGGCGTGCTCCCGCCGATAATTGCGCCAAAGTTCAAGTCAAGGCCCAACGGCGCCTGGATCCCGGTGCCGCCGGCAGCGAACATCAAGTCCACCGCGCCAACCTTGCAACCGTCACAACAACCTCCAATGGCGCAGCAGTAATGCATCTGGCATACCAGCACGCCACCGCAGTCAGTGCTCTCGTCGCAGAACGAGTCCTGAACACCATCCGGGAAGCACTCCAGTTTTGTCTGGTCGCCCTTGCTTCCCAGTGTCCCTCGCTGGGGGTCACAATGCGCGCCGCCATCGCAAAGGGAGTCAAGCTCGCAGCAGCAGTCAGGCTTGTCCACCGGGCAGTCGAGGCAGAATGGAACCTGATCAACGGCACACAGTGGGTCGCTGGAACGGCACGAATCCGGGCAACGCGCAGGATCGACCAAAGGATCGCTCGCAGGCTGGTCACTGGCAGCCGTGCAATAGTAGTCGCTGAAGTCTCCGCATTCGGAGGACTTCTGTCCGGCACAGAACGAGTCGTCTTCAACCTGACCCGCCAACCCGCAGGCATAGAGGCCCATGTCACAGGTCCGGATATGCGAATGTCCCTGGCAAGTCGCGGCATCACAGGCGGAATCCGGAGGAATCGCGCACTCGGCATTTCCAGCGCAACATTCGTCAAATCCATTCTCGCCTGCACAGCAAATGTTGTTGTTGCACCAGCCTGCGCCGCCATTGGCACTGTTGCCAGGTATGGGCGTGTGATCGGACGGGTACTTGTTGTTGCAGTCCGAATTCTCGTTGCACGGATAACCATTGATGATGGGCCCAAGGCAGATCTTCGAGTCCCACTTTGTCTCATCCGCAGGATCGGGGCTGAAAGTCTCGGTCGTCCCGAACGGCTCGCAACGTGCGGGCTCTCGGCAGCGACCTTCGTCCTCGCAGCAGCAGGTCGGATTATCGGGCGGACAGCAGCCGCCAGCCGCACCGATCACACAGCTTGGGGTCAACCGGCAAGCGGGTTTGGTGGCCAAATCAGAGCAGTCGATGATCTCACCCGCCGCGGTCAATGGAGTCTTTGGATCACCAAGCTGATCGTGGAAATTCGTGCAATTCAAGACGCACGTGGGCGCGCCCGAATTATTCCAGGCCACCAGATGATTCTCCGGATGGAAATCCACACCCTCACCTTCGACCCCAGTCATCTTGCACGCCGCGGCAGCATCAGCCGCTCCATCGGGCAACGGGCATAACGGAGGCTGGTAAAGGTAAGGCTTGTTAAGCTCGCCGGTTGCGCCGCAACCAAGAACAATAGGCTCGCCGCCGCACGCGCAATCGTCATCAACGACATGAGCTGGGTCATCGTCGCACTGACTGGATGCGGTGCAGACACGGTCCTTTCTGGTGCCGGTACAAGACTCCTGGTTGCTGCAGGTTGCAGCCCTGACGTACGGCGCCGCGTTCGGACAATGCTGCCAACCGTCGGCATCGCCCGACGGGCAGCAAACACCGCTCGCGCAACAGAATCCATTGTTGCAATTTCCTATGTCACAATCGGAATTTTCGTTGCAGGCGCCCCCGTTGGCCAGATCTGAACGACACTTCAACTGGGCACCAGGCGAGGTGTCGCCTACCGTCGCGTCGGCAGGATCACAATGGGCCGCGGCAACGCAGTCGGCATCCAACGTACAGGAATCCGGGCACGCCGCCACCGGCTGATTACTGGATGGCGGGTGGGTCTTGGCCTGGTTGCACATGTAGTCAACGTATGGATCGCACACCAAGGCCCTGGTACCAACATCGCACGTCGAATCGTCGTCCATCACCCGTCGAGTGCACTTGAAGGTGGCATCGCAATCGGCATCCTCGCGGTGCCCCTGGCATCCCGTCGGGTCGTCGCACAACGCTGGCATCCGGTATGGCTGGCCGCCAATGAACGGCGGATCCACCGGGCACCAGGTATCGGCCAGCGCCAGATTGCCCACCTCGGGGCAGCAGTCACCGGCGCTGCAACAATGGCCATTGGCGCAACGGCTGCCCGCACAAATCAGATGATCAGGCAGGAGCCCACCAGGATTACGCTCGACCAGGCAATACGTGCCATCCGGCGAAGGTGTCTTCACTTCCACGGTAAACGAGTAGTTGCTGGTCTTGAACCTGGCAACATCCTCGTCAGCCCCGACTGTATCAATCCCAAGGTAGTACCAGCCGGGCTCCAGAACCCTGTCCAGCATGCCCTTGGCATCGCCCT
Organism: uncultured Myxococcales bacterium; assembly: GCA_903936705.1. Classification (GTDB taxonomy): domain Bacteria; phylum Myxococcota_A; class UBA9042; order DTJE01; family DTJE01; genus CAIZWN01. The sequence continues at coordinate 115,590 of CAIZWN010000008.1, read as the reverse complement.
CCGGCGTGGCCGAATACTGGCTGCAACCCCTGTTGATGCCACCACATGTAAATTCGGCACCTTCCTTCAGGAATACGACCTGATCAACGTTATCAGACCCCTGGCCCAGCCGCACCGTTACACGACGTCGGTCCTCGGTCGCCGGATTAAGGTCATCCGTAATCTGGAACTTGTACCAACGCTCCGGACCACGCATCCATCCGCAATCGACATCCTCGATGACGTTCATGCCGCATGCTGTCGAACCGGTAAATGGCGCAACCACACCTTCCGCAGGCAGCGTCAAGGAAACTGCGTCCTCGCAACGATGACCAGGATTCAGGTTTGCATTATTGCTGCCGCGAACGAACAGCCGCCAATCAATCAGCGCCCCGCCTTGCCCAAAGATGGTATCGCAAACACGAAGCTTCCAGGTTCCCACCAACGGCTTAAGGACGTTGCCATCCTTGGCCCTCTCGCCTCTCAGACTGCAAAGGGGCTGCCCGGAGTTTGGCATGCCTGCATACGGAATCGGGAAAGCAAGCTCGCCAACCGTATCGATACCGAACGTATTCGAGAAATTGTCTTTATCATCACCAAGATGATTCCACAACACGTGCTCGTAGCCCTGCGGGTCGACCACGAATATCCTAAGGTCCATCAGTGAACTGTGATTCAGCTGTATCTTCGCAACTACGGAACTGACATATTCAAAACCGACATTGTTAATCTCGATCGAATCCTCGACACACCCATCAGGCAGAATTTGGTCATCAATCGGTAGATCCGGTGAACTGCGCAGCTGCACACAGCCGGGCGCGATGCAGTCGGGCAACGGGAAGCACAGCCCGTTCGGATCCAAATTGATACCATTCGAACAGTAATCCTCGTCACCGCAGTGCAGGTCGCCTTCATCGAACTGATGTGCCCCACCGCACGACCCGCCCCAACAGTTCACCTTACGCAGATGCACGCACCGACCGGCATCGCAGATATCGCTCGTGCAATCATCGCCGTCGGTCATGCAGGGATAGGGCTCGCCCAAGCTGTCCAGGCCCTTCGCCACCTTTGAGCACGTGTGACCACCAAACCCAACGGGCGTGCACAAGGGGTCATTGCAATCGTCCTGGGTCGATGGATCCTCGACCGCACAATCCAACGGCCGGTCCAGGGTGCATCCGCCGGCGATACAGGTGTAGACACCACAACCGCCCCCATCGACCATGCACGGCGTCGTATCGTCCTTGTTCGCAACCTCGCATGTATCCGAGGTATCGCTGCAGGTACTGGTCTTGCACACATCGAGTGTCGAGCAATCGCGCGCCCCATCGAAGACACAGAAACCGTTTGTGCAACGATCGCCGATCGTGCACCACAGGCCATCATCGCAAGGGGTGTTGTTCGGCTTGATCTGCTCGCGGCAAAGACCGGTATCCGACTCGCACACCTGGATCGAACATTGACCCGAAGCCGCGCCACATTCGACACCAAGGGGGTCCTGCAGCTGGCAGCGGAAAGTGGCAATATCGCACTTCCAATCAACACCGTTGCACTTGTTGCCGTCGTCGACGCACTCGGAATCAAGCCCGCCAGGACACAGGCACCCACTCGACAGCCCGGGAACACACTGGCCAACCGCGTTGCACTTGTCACCGACAGTGCAAAGCTCGCCATCCGAACAATCCGCACCGTTGGTGAAGCTTGTCAGACAGGAACGAACAATCTCGCTCTGGGCGTTGCAAACACCGACAACGCAAATTCCGTTCAGTTCGCTGCAATCCCGGATCGTCCCGCCAGTGCAGACACCCGCCAGGCAGGTGTCTCCCACGGTGCAATAGACAGAGTCCTCACAAGCAAGCCCATCAGCCAAATCGACCGCCTTGCACATACCATCGGCGGCATCGCATTCAAAGGCCTCGCAGGGATTTGCACTGACACCGCAAACGACCGGCAGATTCGTGCACTTTCCACCAGGAACCGACGCCGAACACACATCGGCCGTGCAACCAATACCATCGTCGCAATCCGCGTTCAAAACGCACTCGGCGTTTTCAATGTAAAGGGTGACCCGCTCCAGTACGCCCTCGTTCAGCGAAACACGGTCGGCCACCGTCAAAGTCCAGAGGCCACCCGCTGGCAACCCGGTGAAGTCCGAGAGGGACCCGGGCCCTGCGACAACGTCGTAATCGTAGATATCATGGAATCCCTGGACCGACCCGCCACTCAAATTGCGCAGCGTTACCGTCGACGTCCCATGGGTCAACCGAACGCGCAGATTACCCACCGCCGGGTGACTGGTCTTGACGCGAACCCTGATGTCCTGGATGCGCTTGGTGGAATTAACGACAAGGCTCTTTGAAAGCTCGATACCGGCATTGAAGTCCGGAATGCCATCTGGAAGTCCGCCGAACTCGAACACGTCGCCAGGAATCACCGCACATGCGCAACCCAGATCAAGGTCCGGGTTGCACGTACGTGTCTTGGTCGATTCCAGGCAGGCCTCCCCGTCGCACTGGTCATGGTTCTCGCAAGGACAACCGGTACCGGCGATCGAATCATGGCGACAGGCATGAGTAGCCGGGTCGCAGTAATCGACAGTACACGCCAGATTGTCATCGCACAGGGACGTGTAGACGCACTCGTTGTTTACACACTGCGGATTCGGAGCGCATGGATCCGTATCCGGGCAGGGGATCACCGAGCAGTCAAGTGGCTCGTACTTCGCGAACAAAGACCAATCCTGGAAAAATCCGTTGTTGAGCAGAACATCGGCGTCTTCGGCAATCAAAGTCCAGTCGCCATTCAGGCGAGAACCGTTGAATCCGTCGAGAGCCTCCAGTGAAGGCTTGCCCATGTCGTATGTGAAGTAGATGCCGTTGGTGTTCGTATCCAGCGGATCCGACTGCTTCAGAATGCGCCGGACGCCACCGGGACTGACCAGGGTAAGCTTCAAATCACCACGCTTGGAATGACTCATTCGCACCTGCACCTGCAGATCGGTGACGGTGGCTGGCGTTGCAACCGCGATCGGGCAGGCGACGGTCGAATTGCCGGATATCGTTGGAATAACGCCACAATTTCCGGACGGAACATCGTACCGCCCAAGGAAATCAATGATGTCACAGTAACCCTTGGTCGGATCGGTAAGGCAGGCCCAGTTGTCCGGGCATTGCCGATCGTCCGAGCATGCGAAGCACTGGCCACCACTGATGGTGCGTTCGTCGTTCACGCACTCGGACACTCCCACGCACGAATCGGTCGTGCATGCGCCGCAACTGTCGGCAGTGCAGACGTCGTCATCCTGGCACTGCGAAACCATGGTGCAGGGCGGATAGCCGGACTCCAGGAACTCAAGGTATTTGCCCATGAGTTCGATGGCCGTCTTCCCTCCGTCCTCAGCAATGCCGCTGAAGAGCACGGAAGACCCTATGGTCCGGTATGCCCTGGCCTTGGCCGGAGCGACACCTTCGAACGAAACCGTGGTTGCAAAAACCGGGGCCGCCGCCGTCCGGAAGATCTCGCGTCCACCCAGTTTGGGGGTGTGCGCAAGAAGGTCATTCGCGTAGTTGGTATGGGGATCCCTGGGATACTGGAAATCGTACTGGTACAGGAAGTTCCGCCCGGTCAAGCCGGAATCGATCGAGCCAAGGTCCGTACTCGTCGCATCAATCCTGAACAGTGGGGCAAGCAGCGAGTTCGACTGGCCCGAGAAATACTGGCCGCCCTCAAGATAAATGCCGCCAGTGGGCTCCCCCGTATAGCCATTGCCATTGTACCCACCCTGCTCCAGGTACTGTTTCAGCCGGGCGTCCTCGATCGCACTTGGAATGTATTCGGTGCCCTTGATACCCAGGACCGCGAAAATTCCCTTGTACTTACCGAGGTTACTAAGGGAGGCCAGATTCTGAATGATCTGGACCATGGGCTTGGACGGCTGATCCCTGATGGCATCGCGAATCGCGACCGCAGCCGCATCGTCGCGACCGTTCGGCGACCAGACCACGTACCCCTCCTCAAGCACCAACTCAACATCGAACTTGACCTGGTTCTCGAACGGGCTATGCGGCTTGTAAAGGGTCGAAGACTCGTCCAGAACCACGAGTGCCGTGTGATAGGGGCCCGCGAAATCCGGATTGCCCAAACCGTTTACATCGATACCGCAATAGAAATAACCGGCAACCGACATCGCAGGTACGTCGCAAATCGCCTGTACTGCGTCCTGGAAGGTGTTGCAGCCCTGTCCCCCCTGGCCAATATCAGCAGGAATCGTCATGAATTCGGGACGATCCATCGGATCCGAATCCAGCGTGGCCCTTGGGAAACCGTACCTCTGCCAAGTAGCTGGGCCGGCGTCGCCGTCGTGCATGCACAGGAGGACCCTGAAACGGTCGCCTACGCCTCCGACCGCCGGTACAACAGATTCGCCAGGTCCACGTTCGCCGATCGTGGTAACCCCGGCATTGCCGGGATAACACGAGGCAGTCGGATTCGACGGGCACTTCAAGAGGAAGGACTTCATAAGCTTGCTGGGCCGACCGGCAGCAAGAATTACATCATCGATTTCCCAGGCATCCATATTGAACGTTTGATCGGTATCGATCAGGAAGCCGATTTTGAGGGTCTTCGACGCCTTTAGCTCCTCCGATTGAACTACCGCCGTGAACAGCGTGTATTCGATATCCGCGTTGAGATTATCCAAGGAATAAGGGGTGCCATTGACCGTCGGCACAAGCGTCAAGGCTCCACTTCCCGTGAAATCGCCAGTGGCGGAAGCCACCACGCGCAAGGTCACCGGGAGGTCACTTGCGTTGGAATCCTTGTACGCCATTCGCCACTGAAGCGTTGTCTCCTTGAACGAGTTGCCAATCGCGGTCAGCGAACTTGATGCATCCAACGTAGGAGTTACTGCAACACTCTTCACCAGATAAGTATTCGGAGTGTACGTGAACAGGAACGACTGCTCGCTGGGCGGATCCTCGAGGTTACTTACATCGTGGGCATGGCCCAGGACGCCGGTATTCGTGAACCGCCAATGGTTGTTGGGGCTGACCGTCGATGATTTCTTGTCAATGATCTTCCAGCCGGCCTTTGCAATCTTCTGTAGGTCGGTGATGTTGGTGGTATCCTCGAACTTCTGAACGTAAGGAATTTCGAGGGTGCAGTCGGGCTTGGGAGGATGAACGCAACCGAACTTCTTTGTTATATCATCAAAAACACATCTCTCACTGGTACATAGGTTGCCGTCATCGGGACAATCGCCATCGACACGGCAGCAGCCCTCGACATCCCAAAGGTTCCGACACTGGTTGAGAACGCACCTGTCGGTAGTGCAGTTGTTCTCGTCCCCGCACTCGGGATCCAGTCGGCAACACCGGGGGATTGCGGGATTCGAGCAGGTATTCTGGGCACAGATATTGTAGGTACAGGGATTATCAACCGGAGACTCGGCGCATTCGGTCGGCTGTACACAGCAATTCGGCTTGGCAATATCCCGCGGGTAGTAGCAACTGCTGTCGGCCTGGTCACACTTGTTTTCGGTGCAAATATTCTTGTCGTCGCACTGCCGATCAGACGCCGTCTGAAGAACCGCAGCGCGCTCTTCGAGCGGGACCGTTACAACCCACGGGCTGCCGGTACGGGGATCCAGACTCGAGTCCGCCCAGCAGCAGTTCGGATCAATACGCGGGGAGGCACTGCAGAATCCATAGGACTGCCCCTGAACCAGGAAGCAGATGTCTATATTGCAAGGATTGCCATCATTGCATTCATTGTCGAGCTTGCAGCAATTCGGGACGGGAGTGTGCTGACAAACATTGGCGTCGCACAAGTCCTTGGTGCAGCCGTCAGCATCATTGCAATTCGCGTTGGTGATGCAGCATCCCGTGGTAAAGAAGGGCTTGCATACTTCGGCTACGCAACGCCTGGGATTGCAAACGTCCTGCGCTGAACACTGTTCCGCGGGGTTCACGATAAACACATCGTCATTCGAGGCCCCTGGAGTTCCCTTGTCCACACCAACGGCGCCGGCCGTTGACACGCGGAAGGGCAGGAGAGCGCCGTTGCCATCGACCCATGCGCCAGGAGTATTAGGCGAATTCGGACACGCAACAGTCAGGTGAGCAAGGTAGGGGTTGCGCAGAGCCATCGAAGCCCCAGTCGGGGCGGGATTTGAAAAGGTGACCCTGTCGGAAATAGTGGAACCATCTGGCTCCAGAAGAGTGAACGAGGAGCCACCGTTGTACAACTGGTACGTCGGACCCGCCGGGAACTCGTGAGCACACGTTACGCCCGGGTAGCTGTCCCCGAACTGAAGGATGTTGTTGCAAAATACAACATAACCACCCTTTGGCACCACGATGGACGAACCGATCTGTTCGGTTCCGCCACTTCCGAACTGCACGCGCCAGTCCAGGAGGTCCACGGCCGCCGCGGTCGGGTTGTAGAACTCGATCCACTCGCCAACATCATCGGCGACAGCCACAGGGTCGATCATCATTTCGTTGATGATCAACTTCTGAGACATCCCGATTTGGGTTGGGGCAGCGCATGGTAATTCCGCTGCGGACGAAACCCTGGCCGAAGGCTCGGCAGGCTGGCCTGCGGACGACGGGTCGGCACTTGCCGATTCGACACCGTCACCCTGGTTCTCGGGGTAGCTGGTACACCCCGATGCAAGCATGAAGCCCGCAAAAACAAAGGCCAGCATCGCGTGACAACCACTGCGGAGCTTCATGGGGCCTCCTTGACTGCTGGTGACACTTGAACTCGCAAACATTGCACACCCCATAAGGGCGGAACCCTGCGCACTTCCACACAATCCCCCGGTAACTCCGGAAGATTGCGTCGGCTCCATCGCCAGTTTCGCGGTGGACACGAATCCGCCAAAGGCGTAACAAGCACCTTCCGTGCCAGAATTTGGGGTCATCATCCAACGTCTTAATTGCAGTCCAAACAGAATGCGAAATCATCGATGGTGAATTCAAGGCGTGAAGGCCTGCCTCCCGGAAACTGTCAGCCACGCGGCTTGGCGTGGATTCAGCCTGTGTTAGAATCCGCGCGTCGCCTTGCGACCAGGAGGAATCATGTTCCATGGGAACTCATTGATTGTTGGTGCGGCGCTGTCCGCTGCACTTGTTGTCGGCTGCGGCAAGACGGAAGCTCCGAGGAAGGCCGAGCCGGCAAAGGTTGAGCCGGCCACGGCCGTCGCGCAGGCGCCGTCCGAAGTGGCGAGGCCAGCTGCAGCTGTTGCGCCCCCTTCTGCAACTGGAGTTCCGAAACAGGCAGGTGAAGGCGATTCCCAGGCCGCACGACCCGCGGAAGATGCAACCCCGGCCATCGACAAGGAAAAATTGACGAAGGCATACCAGGCGGTCTATTGCGCCCAGAAGAAGGGGGAGATGGACAAGATCCTGGGTATATACAAGGAGTACGGGTTCGACACTCCACAGGCATTCACGAAGACCTGGATTGAGGCATCAAAGGATACGGACTGGGTCACGAAGATTGCGCACGAGGTGGGGAAGAAGTGTCCGTGACGCCCTGACTGATTTCCCGCCCCATGGGGACGACGAACAGCCTTCCGTTGACCTCGTTACGGCCGATGTAAAGCTCGCATCCGAAAGTATCGCGCAGCGACGACCACTGCATCACGTCCTCGGCAGGGCCAGCGGCACGGATGCATCCACCGCGCAGCAGGACAATCCGGTCGCACGCCAGAAGAGCTACGTTCAGGTCATGTATGGCCGCGACCACAGCCACTCCCTGCGAACGTGCAAGGTCGGCGACTCGGTGAACCAGCGAGACGGCATGGGAGACGTCCAGATTCGCCGTGGGTTCGTCCAGCAGCAGGAGGCTTGGCTCCTGCGCCAACGCGCGTGCCACTAGAACCCGACGCTGCTCGCCGGCCGACAATTCCTGGTAATTGCGATCGACGAACTGGTCGGCCTCGGCAATAGCCAGTGCCCGCTGGACAGCCTTCCGGTCGGAGGCGGTCTCGAACAACCCTTCAAGCCTGGAAGTGCGACCCAGGGCGACGAAGTCCAGTACGTTCAGTGGAAAACCGACGGCCAGAGAGGCGGGAACCAGCGCAACGGTACGGGCAACCTTTCGCCTGGGGGCCTTGGCCGGGTCGAAACCTGCGGTGCGAATCGTTCCGGAGTCAGGCGCCAGGAGTCCGGCCGCCAGACGCAGGAGCGTGGATTTTCCGGCACCGTTCGGGCCGATAAGACCCACGAACTCGCCCGGGGCAACCTCGAGATCAACCAGGCCAACAGCCGGGGACCCGGAGGCTGGATATGAGAAAGACACCCCCTCCATCACCAGAGGCGCGACTTTGTTCTGGCTTGGGATCACGCGCGGTCACCTCCACGCTTGAGAAGCCAGATGAAGGCCGGACCTCCAACCAACGCGGTCAGCACGCCAACAGGTGCCTCGGTCTCGAAAACGGGAAACAACAGCCTCGTCAACAGGTCGGCCAGGACCAGGAAGACTGCCCCAAGAAGGGCACTGGCCGGGATCGTGACTCGGTGGTCTGAACCGACAAGGGACCTGACAGCATGTGGAACAATCAGGCCTACGAACCCGATCATTCCGGCAACCGAGACAGCCGCAGCGACCAACAAGGAACCTGCCAGAAAGGCCCGGCGCGTTGTTCGCGCGGGGTCGACGCCAACAGAGGCTGCGTCCTCATCGCCCAGAGCAAGAGCATTCAGGGAAGGAGCCGACACGAACAGGAGTCCCAGGGCAAAAACAACTATGGCCAAGGTGACAAGCAGGGCGCCCGGACCTCGGACGTCGGAAGACAACGTGCCCATCAGCCACAGAAGCATTTCCTGTGCCTTCTCGGCCCTCACTACTGACTTGAGAAACATGATGGCCGCCGACGCAAAGGTGTTGAAGACAACGCCGACCAGGAGCACCTCGTAGGCCCGCATCCTCCCACGTCGGTCGCGCGACAAGCGCCAGGTCAGCGCCACCGCACCAAGCCCCCCCAGGAAAGCGGCGACAGACACGCCGGCATGCCCCAGCAAAACCATACCCGGCAAGACCATAGCCAGCGAGCCACCCAGCGCCGCTCCGCCGGCAACCCCGATCACGTAAGGATCGGCAAGTGGATTTGCAAGCACGGCCTGAAACACCAGGCCAGCTACGGACAGCGCGGCTCCGACCAGGGCAGCAAGCACCGTGCGCGGCAAGCGCTCGTGCAGAAGGACCAGGCGATCGACCGCAGCAGTACCGTCAAACGCTCCCCACAGGTCCAATGAGGTGGCGCCAAATCCTATGGAAAGGAACCCGGCCACCAGCAGGAGGCCGACAAGACCGGCAAGGAAAAGAGGAACTCTTGATCGCGACACCAGGCGCATGAAAACCCCCGTCCCAGGCCGGAATGCAGCTGGCTGGCATGCCGTGTCCAACCGGGGACCGCACGCTAGCCCCAGGGACCATAGACGTCAAGACGGCGCCCATGGCAGCACCGCCAAGCGGCATCGGCCAAGTGCTGTGCTGTCATTCCCACCCTGATTCGACAGCCGACAACAATGGTACCTACTCATCAGTCTGCAACCGGTGAATCCTTGTGGGCCCGGCCGCGACAACACCAAGGATTCTGTCAGCCAGGGCCAGGGCGGCGCCTCCAGTTGACGGACCAGGGCGCAGAAGGGCCGGATCCTCAATCCGCAACATACGCCCCTCACGGGCGGCCTGCATGCCGGCATCCTCCATCAAGGAAACGAGGTCGCCAGCCTCGACCGCTCCATCAATAATCACGTCAGGAGCGGCCTGGATCACCTGTTCCAGGGACCAGGTTGGGTAGGAAGTCGCCATCGACGCGGCTACGTTTTCCACCCCCATGCGCACCAGAAGATCTCCCAGATAGGAGGACCGCGATGCCACCACGAGGGGATTGCGCCCCACTACCAGCAGCACCTTGACCCGAGGCTCACGGAGGGCGCGATTCGTCAACGCAGACAGGTCATTCCTGTATGACAAGGCCAGCGCATCCGCCTGGGGCAAGCGATTCACTGCAATTCCCAACGCACGAATGCCTGGCTCGACGTCCGAGGCCGTCTCGAAAACCAGAGGTAAAATGCGCACTCCTGAGGCTTCCAGGAGTTTGGCCAGTTGCCCCCTGAGGACGACCGGGGAACCCACCACAACATCCGGATGCGCCGCCAGAACGGCCTCCGACGATATGTCCAGGATTCCGCCGACGCGGGGAACGAGGCGAGCTGCATCGGGACGGTCGCAATAGCGGGTGGCTCCAACGACCATCGGACCGGCTCCCAACGCGAACAGGATCTCCGTGGCATTCGGAAGCATCGAGACCACGCGTAAAACATCGTTCGAGGTCTGGGACGGCGCCGCACCCTTGCATGCAACCAGGGCCAGGGCCAGCAAGACACTTTGAAGCCAACGCCCGCAGACGATCATGTACCCGGCAGGAACAACCGATGCACGCGATTGCGGCGGCCAACTCGTCAGACAAGTCGGGGTCGGAAGGAAGGCTGGTCCCTTCACTACCTCACCTCCCGAACAACGACGCCATCATCCAGGTCCACGACATACAGAGACTGGGATTTCTGCCCGGTAATCACGGCAAGCCGGCGAGAGCCCTCAACAAACAACGCAATATCATAGGGGTTTGTCCCTACCGGAAGGATGGCGACCTTGCCAAGCGAAGTGCCCGCGGTGGCGTCGATGGCCGTAATGTTGTTGTCTCCCGAATTCACGACAAGAAGTCGATCACGATCCAGGACAATCCGATTGGGCGACAACCCGGTGCCGGCAAAACCGTTGTGAACACCAGCAAGACCTCGCGTTGAGTCGATCGCCGCGACTGAAGACGCCAGCCCCAGGAGAGCAAAAATATCGGGCGAGCCTCCTGGACGCTCAACGATGTCCAATACCCCGTCCATTTGACCAGGACTGCCGACACCAAACGGCTGGAGGTGCGATTGAACTGGGGCCCCGGTCACAGCATCCAGCAGCAGCACCTCGTCGCTCTCGAAACGACCTACCATAAGGATTTGTTCAGCACCCGACCTGACGACAATCGTGTCTTGAACACCGGTGTCACCCAGAACAACCGGGTCGTCGGCCCCACGAAGAACCTGCCCTCCATCCAGATCCACCAGAAAGAGGACAGGGGAAGTACCGCTGCCTAACCATGCTCGCGAGGCCCCCAAGACCAGCGTGATTGATGAGGGGTATCCGACCATGGGATGCACCAAAGACCTCGGCAGGGGGATCTCGCGAACCAGGGACGGTCTTCCGGCATCGGCCTCGGCGGCATCAAGCACCAGGACCGAACCATCCCCCTGTGGCAACACAACGCTCCCGTCAAAGAACGTGGCGCCCGAGCACAAAACCACGACGCGATCGCCTGATGCCACCACGGCCTGAGGATTCCTGGCGCCTGTCGGCACCCGATCGATGACCGTTCCATCGGCCAGTCGCACAATCGTCACGAAGCCCTTGCCGTAAACCAGTGACTGGCCGGAGTACCGGTAGTTTGGATTCGCAACAAAAGCCAAGCCCCGGGCCACAGCAACCCCCTGCGGGCCGGCAAAGGATCCGGAGGGCAGTTCGTCGCCCGAGTCCTGGACCAGACCATCCGGTTCGCCTGAAGTACCGGCGTCCGGCAACGACTCGCATCCGGTCAAGGCCAGGGCCAGCCACAACCAGCACAATCTCCTGCGGCACCCCATCAGGCAATCCTCCCGCACGACCCTACAAATCCAGCCGTATGGAACCGAACATCGACCAGCCGGGCAAGGGCGACTGAAGATAGTCCACAGCATCACGATCATTGGTCAGATTCATTCCTTCCAGCGCCAGAGTGACGCCTCTCGCGGGCCGCAATTCAACACGGGCGTCCAGGCGAAATCGACCGTCCTCGGAAAGAGCGCCGTGGCCGTCCAGGAAGAACCCCGACTGCCACGACGGCATCACGGCAATCCGAATCGGCCCAATCTCGGCAGCGACCTCACCGGCGACCCGATGATCTGGCCTCCCTGGAAGTGCCTTCCCTGTATCGTTCATCCTGGTCGTCATCCAAGTGTATGCAACCTTTGCAAAAAACCATCGCCAGTGCCCGTCGGCCGACGACTCGACACCGCGCATGATCGCACCGCCGGAATTCTCGGCCCTCACCAGGTACGCCGACCGTGGCAGGAACACCACCAGGTTCCGGGCGCGGTTCTCGAACCAGGCCGCCCGGACGCCCCAACCGACTCCGGTCGCTTCGACCCCGACGTCCCAGGTCAGGGCGTCCTCGGGCCGCAGGTTCGGGTTGCCCGTAACAAAGCCCGCGTCGAAGTACAGTTCTTCCAGCGTTGGCAGCCTGAAAGCCCGCCCGACGTTCGCCGTGAACCGGAAGGGGCCCCATGGGCGAACAAAGGCCCCCGCACGAGGAACGGCAATGAATCCGAAACCGCGATCCCACTCTACCCTCAGGTCGGTATCGATCCCCCAGCGCCCACCCTTGCGGCCGGCGCGCACCCCGACCCGACCAGCGGCAGCAGTTCGTATCGGCGCGTACGAGGCCTGGGTCAGGCGGCGAACCTCCCCATGATCGAACGTGGCATTGACCCCGGCCGAGACTGCGAGGAGATCCAGCGCCACTACCTCGGCCTCGGCCTCGCCGCCGGCACTCCAGGATACCAGGCGCGTATCGACCCTTGGCCCCAGCGGGGGAGCTGTGTCCGCGAAGGCAAACCCCAGCCTGCGAGTCCAAACCCGAATCGACGACGTCCCAGACCGCCCGAAAAGCCCGGGCCCATCGTACGAAAGACGGGCCACGAACCGATCGTTCTGCTGTTTCGCAGTTGTCGAAGGATACTGTTCCAGTCCCGGAATCTGCCGGTCCTGCAGCAGTCCCTCGACCAGGATTCCCAGGCGATGACCTGACTTGGGTTCGTACCCCGCACGAACCAGTCCCTCGACTGCAAGGGAGGCATTGTTTTCGCGCTGTCGCGCAACCCCGTTCACGTCCCTGAAAGAAAAATCACCCGCGGAAGTCAGGATTCCGGCCGACACCATCCCGCCTACAGGACCAGTGACACCACCGGCAGCCGCCTTCAGACGACAGGTACCAAAGGAACCGTAGAGCAGCGAGGCCCTGAGGAAAGGCCCGTCCAGCGGATCCGGCAGAATCGCGCGCAACACGCCACCGACGGCGTCGGACCCTTGTCTGGCCGAAGCCCCACCCCGTTCGACAACCAGGCTGTCCAGGGGCAACAGCGACAAAGTGGACAGATCCGATCCTCCCAGGAATGGCGAGTTCAGAGGAACCCCCTCCAGCAAAGTGGATGTCCCCTGGGGATCCACTCCACGAATCGAAAGGGTCGCAGCCTGGCCTGGGCCACCGGCCTGACGCACGTGTGCTGCCGGGGCGCGATCAAGCTGGTCAGCCGGACCGCCTGGCGCTTCAAGGGCTGCCCCGGACGAGATGCTGTCGCGAGCCACCGTCAACGACGACCGATCGGCCGAGGCCTCGACCTCCACCGCTGGCACCGTGACAACTTCATCGGCAAGAACACCTTCCGCAGCCGGCAGGACGAGGATGCAGAACACCACCACGGACAGGCAGACAGGACACGATTTGACGATGGCCGGCAACATCAGCAGGGCGCCTCTTGTCCTCGAAGAGGTCGTCCGGGGCGTGGGAAAAGACTCGGGGGGGCAAGGAACCAGGCGGAACTTGCGATAATCATCGCAAGCCTCGGTCCCGGCCGCCCGAAGTCGCGTTATCCGCCGCGCACCCGGGCCGTCTCGCGAGCAGGTTTCCTGGCTTGGAGACCGGGGTCCGCCCGATCGGGCGCCCCCGAATCCCGTTCGCCTTCCCGGAGAATCACCCCCGGTGGCCTCGGAACGGGATCCGGCCGGTCCGGATCTTCCCTTACAGGAAGACTTCCGGCCTGCCTCCTCACAGTGGCGGGACCGCGCGGGATTTACACCCGCTTCCCTCTTGGACGGGGGCCTCCCCGTCCACACGCGAGCAGGTTCACGGCACGGACGTTCGCATGGCCATTAGGGGAAGTCAAGGCGGCTGAGGCGCGATGCGGAGCTTGATTGCGGCTAGAGGGGGCAGGCTCCGGCAGTGGGATTCGGCAGCATCATGCAGCTCCTGGGGATGCAACTGTTCGGATAGGTGATGCCATCGTCACCGCAAACGGTTGCGGGGGTGGCGTTCTGGCAGTCAGTGGTGCACTTGGTGCAAAGACCAGGTGTACTGCCAGTTCCACCGAGGCAATCCCGGAAGCACGTGTTCTGGAAGGACCTCGGCAGTCCGTTCGAGCCCACACCGCAGATCGGAGCGTAGGTCTTGTCGCACTGCTCGCAAACGCCGACGCATTCGCCTTCATGCAAGGTACCGCCAGACTTGCAGTTCGCCCAGCAGGCATTCGGCTGGTCCTGGCCGTCCTTGCCGCAGACGACAGGCCCGCCCGAGCCGCAGGGTGCCACCTTGGCACATGCTGCCGCACACACGTTCTTGTAGACCTTGCCGTCAGCCGCGCACTCTTCGGGTCCCAGATTGCCGCACTCGGGACAACACGGCCCGACATGGGCTACAGTCTTGTCGCCAATGGCGCAGGTCGTCGCCGCGCATTCGTTGGCGTAAGTAATACCGTCGCTACCGCAGACCGCAGAGTGGCCGGCATCCTTGCATGTCGAGCAGAAATTCACGCCCAGGCACGCCCCCAGGTAATCGCGCTCTACAGCCGGGGACCCTGAACACTGAATCCGCGAACAATCGTTGCGGTATGTCTTGCCGTCCTTGCCACAAACGGGGTTGGAAGGTTCGAGGATGCACGCATCGCAAGACGCCGCAGGACACGCGCCGAAGTTGTCGATGCTGCCGTAGTAATCCGGGAAGCAGCCAAAGTCGCCTTTCATCTTGCAGAGATCGGCGTACTCGGTCGCAACCCCTCCCTTGCTTGCGCAGACTTTCCCGCAGACCTTGTAATCCTGTTCAAGACATTCGGTCTCGGTCGCGCACCAATCGCAGTTGTCGCACTTGCCCTTCCATGAGACGTAATTGGGGGCAGGCAGGTCAACGCAATCGGTCCTGGTGCCGGTGCATCCCTTGCACTCGGGACCATTCGCGCATTGAGCACACTTTGCGCAGATATCCGAGGTGTACTCGACCTTCAGATGCTTAGGCAGGTCTGTAATCAAGCACACGTCGGTGGCCGGCTGCCCTGCAACAGGCACCGGACATGGGCACAAATTCACCTCGGTGGTCTCGCTGCCAGTGTCCACCTGCTGGGTGTCAGGCTCGATCCGATCTTCGACCACGCCGTCGCCTGGCTTGACGTCGCCACTGTTGTCATCCTTGATGACCACCCCATCGTCAAGCTGTACGACATCCTTCACGTCATTTCCGGAATCCTCGCCAACAGCATCGTCGTCAACAAGATCCTCCGGCACGAACGCATCCGGCCCCCCACCTCCGCCACCACAAGCCAGCGCAAGAGACAGGACTGGGATCAAAGACAGCACACGCAGGGTCGGACGGACAATCATGACAACCTCCCGCGACAAGAGTCGAACCCGCCGTAGTGTAGGATAACACAATGTCTCAGGGCAAGAACACCCTGATCGACGACTCAATCATCCAGTCCGTCACGTGGGTTACGTCATGCGAATAGCCCAGGTCAATGCCCACGTACTTCGAAACGTAGCCAAGACCGGCCGAGATGCGATGCTGCGTATGGTAGAGATTGCCGACCCGGTCGAAGATGTAACCCGCCCGGATTGCGATAGTCTGGGCAAGCGTAATCTCCAGGCCAACCATCGGGCTGATGGTTGCCTTGTTCTTCCCCTTGGACTCAAGGTCGATGTCCATATCGACCCCCAGGTGCAGGACCGAGTATGAGAGTCCGACCCCGACGCCGACTGACCTGGGGGCGAAGCGGTAGCGGTCCTGGGGCTTGGGACCCTTTGCCGTCGGCATGGAAATGATGTTCTGGGAGGCGATGCCGATGTAGAACAGGTCGTTGAAGCCCAGCAGCACGCCAAGGTCCATCGTCGGCGCCCACTTGCTGAGATCATAGTTATTGCCGGTCGCGTCCTGCTGGACTTTCATGTACCGAAAGCCGCCACCATAGCAGAACTGGATGCTGCCCCGGCGGAACTGGGATCCTATTGCGAAACGCAGGTCATGGGTTTGGGTCTTGATACCGTTCTTGTTTGCGTACGAATAGGTGTAGCCGGCGCCACCAGCAACGTCGGGATTGGTCTTCGAATCAACGAACGACAGGTGGATGTTGTGCCCGGCAACCCATGCCTTGTAGCCGTATCCGACGTCGATGGCGTAGCTCATCACCTGGGCCATGCCGGCCGGGTTGAAGTAGAGGCCGGATGTGCCCATGCTCATCGCCCGAACGGCATCAGCCATGCCAAGCGCGCGTGCCGGCGCACCGTTCTCGCGGGCCGGAACAACGGGCGACGCAAGCACGGTTGCAACGACGATCCCGGCGATGCCAACCGCACGCACGAACTGCATCCATGACCTCCAGACTGAAGGAACGTTAAGCCCGGGTGCCGGGTGTGTCAAGAAACGGCCTTGGCTGCCCAACTGCAGGCTGCGGTACACGGAACATCACTGGACCCTCCCGGTGCGTCGTGGCAGGATAGGGCCGACCTAGCCAAAAGAGGACCCGATGGGGGATCGCCGCGTCGTTATCGTGATTCCGACCTACAACGAAGCCGAGAACATCGGCTTGATCATCCCGGAAATCCATGCCGTGGTCCCCGCGGCAGATATCCTGGTCGTCGATGACTCGTCTCCTGACGGGACGGGCGAGATCGTCAAACGACTGGCCGGCACCGACCCTCGGATCCACCTGCTGTCGCGCCAGGGCAAACAGGGACTGGGCAAGGCTTACGTCGCCGGCTTCAAGGACTGCCTGTCCCTCGGTTACGACGTGATTGTTCAGATGGATTGCGACTTCAGTCATCCACCAAGGTACCTTGCCGATCTGCTGACGTGCCTTGAGCGCGCCGACATGGTCATCGGGTCGCGATACGTGAAGGGCGGAGAGACCGAGAGCTGGCCTCTGAAACGCAAGATCCTCAGCATGGGCGGCAACCTCTACGCGCGCACCATCCTTGGCGTACCTGTCATCGACCTGACTGGCGGTTTCAAGGCATGGCGACGCGAGGCTCTGCTGGCTATCGACCTGGACGCCGTGGGTGCTGCGGGCTACGCATTCCAGATGGAAATGAACTACCGAACGCACCGCCTTGGCTTCCGGATCATCGAGACGCCCATCACGTTCCCGGACAGGACGCGCGGCGAATCCAAGCTTGGCAGCGGGATCTTCTGGGAGTCCTTGAAGATGCCGTGGCGACTGCGATTTGGAACAAAGGTGCCGGAAGCGTCAGACAAGCACTAGGTCCATCTGGGCAGGACCCGTAACTTCTACCACGCCATCATGACGGACGAACACGTCGACTTCGGACCGGACCGCCATCTGACCCGGAAGATAAATGCCCGGTTCCACTGAAAAGCAGATACCGGGAACAAGGCGCCGCAAGTCGCGTGTCTCGAGGTTGTCGATATTGACGCCGTTGCCGTGCACTGCCGTACCGATCGAATGACCCGTGCGATGTATGAAGAATTCTCCATAACCGGCAGCTTTCACGACCGCGCGACACGCATCATCCACCTCCCAACCGGCGCATCCCTGGCCCGACGCAAACCTGGCCTGGGCGAACGCGACGGCGGCGTCACGGGCGTCACGGACGACATTGAAGATTTCGAGGTACTTCGCAGGAGGCGTCGTTCCGGCGTACCCGCACCAGGTGATGTCGTGCCAGATACTGCCAGGCGCCTTGTCGCATGCCCAAAGGTCGATGAGGATCGTGTCGCCGCGACGAATCACACGCGCGTTCTGCGGGGTCGGCTCGAAGTGAGGATCGGCAGGATGGTCGTTGACACCGACGATGGGCCATTCGCGATGGCAGGTCATGCCTGCCTCATCGAATCGACGCACAATGAACTGCTGCACGTCGAACTCGTTGACGTCGCGGCCTGATTCCAGGGCCTCGTGAATCAAGGCGAATGCCTCGTCCTTGATCGAATGCACGCGCCGGCCAGCGTCCAGGTGCGACTGGTAGCCCGACTCGTCGATGACGGCCTCGAAGACCTGCACCAGATCGGCGGACGACACCACGGTTGCACCGGCGGACCGCACCAGGTCGATCATCCCGCCATCCACCGTGCTGACGTAGGGAATGGCATCGTCGGGAGACCACTGCATCGCGATTCGCAGCCCTTTCACCAATGCCGTCAGTGATGCCTGGAGATCGCCCCACGACAGATACAGGCGCTTTTCCCCTGGCAGATCGTCCAGACGCGACGGCTCGACCCTGCTGACCAGGCGAACCGGGTCGCCCAAAGCCGGGACCAGGTAGAACCATCGGCGAGACGTGAACTTGCCCAGATCCATGCCCAGGATCCGATAGGCCAGGGCGTCCCGGTTGTGGAAGTCGCAGAACAGCCAGCCGTCAAAGCCGGCCTCACGCACCGCTGCCTGAAGTCGCTGAAGATCCATTGGCCCCCCCTGTGGTGTCATGCGGCCCGTTGGCATCGACGTCGATGACGGATGTTTCCGGCGCGACCTCGCCTATCGTCAGGCTGGCAAATACCTTGGCATCGCCCAGCAGGTTCGGAATCCAGACGTACTCGTTGGGGCGGTGCGCGGTACCGTCCTGACGCGCCCAGACAACCACCGGCCATCCAAGTCGCCGCAGGTAAGCGGCCACCGTTCCACCGCCAATTCCGCGGGGACGGGCATCCACGTTATAGACCTTGCGAACCGACCGGATCACCCGCTGAACAAGATCGCAAGACGGAGGTGTCGACGGGGCGGCGTCCTCGCGCTGGACAATATCCACGTTGACGACGACCCGGTTATGGCGGGCCACCTCGGCAGCAATCTCTCGCACCGCCAATTGCACGGCCTCCACAGACACCGACGGCAATATCCGGCAGTCAAGGTAGAAGACGTCGTCGCCCGGAATCGTGTTGACGTTCTGCACGCTGGCTTCGTGTCGAGTCGGCTCGAACGTTGACGAGGGCGGATCGAACAGGGGGTCGCGCGCATCGAACCTGGAATACAGATCGGCCAGACGCACAATAAGGTGGGCGCCGGCAGTCATGGCGTTGCGACCCAAATGCGGCGTACTGGCGTGCACCTGCTTGCCGACCGTCTTCAGGCGCAGCCAGAGTATGGACTTTTCGGCGACCTCAATCTGGGAGCCATCCTCGTTTCCAGCGTCGGGGACGACAAAAGAATCGTTGGGGCCGAACAGGTCGCGGTGGTGGTCCAGCAACCAGCGGATTCCGTGCAGGGAAGCCGACTCCTCGTCGGACACGAACAGCAGGCCGACGTCGCATTCTGGCTGAACCCCGTTGACTATCAGGGCCTTCACGGCCAGCAAAGAGGAAACGATGCCCTGGTGGTTGTCCTCGACGCCGCGCCCAACCAGCTTGTCACCCTCGACACGCAGAACGAATGGTTCGCTGCGCCACGAGGACACGTCTCCGGGCGGCACCACATCCATGTGCGACATCAACCAAAGACATCGTGACCTATCGCGTCCTGGAAGCACCGACACAAGGTTGGGGCGCTGGATTCCGTTGTCCATGGAGGTCAATCGGCGCACAGGGGCAAACCCCTGGGCAACCATCCATGCCTCCAGGAAATCCGCCTTTTCAAGTTCGCCGGGACCACCGCTGAGGGGACCAACCGCGTTGCGCCGAACCAGTTCGGCCTGCAGGGTGATTGCCTCATCCCTGGCGTTGTCGATCCACAAGGACGCCCTGCCGAACGGGGAGGGGTCCCTGGATGCCTTCTTGCGGGCCGCCATCAGCTTTCCTCGCGGGAACGGCTGCATCATGCCACGGGCCGACTGGGTCCTGCAAGGCTGGCGGTGGACCGCACGGGTGCGTCGGTGGTACACGGGAAGGTGACTGGGAGGCTGGCGCATGTTGCACGAAGAAAAGTTCCCCAAAGACGATACTCCCGGCATCCCCGAGCCGGCCTGGGTTGGGAACCTGCTGGCCTGCCGGTTCAGAACTCTTCGTGCCAGCGAGCGTGGCGAGGACGGACAGATTCTTGTGATTGTGCCGCGATTCGACGGGGCAATCCTGCGACGATTTCTGTCGCCCATCCTGCGCCAGCCGAACTTCCGGATCCGTCTTGACCAGACCGGTTCTGCGGCCTGGGAACTGTGCGACGGAACTCGCACAGGCGAGGAGATAGCCGCTGGACTGGCCCTTGTATTCCCGGATCAGACCGACTTGCGCCTGCGACTTGGACCGTTTCTGCGGACCCTTGCCCGCCAGAAACATGTTGTCGCGCTGCGCGAGGAGTGATGACCGCTGCACCCCGACCCGACCGATCGTCGATAATTCAGGTATCTGACCCGGGCCCTTCCGCGCCGGCCATTCGGCAAACAAACGCCCTCAGTCCCTCGGGAAGAACAGCGAAAGCCGCAGGGGAACATCCCTCGTATTCCAGCCCGCCATCACAAAACCTGACGATCTCGCGGGGCGCAAATCCTGGACAACCCGGTTGCTGATCGCGCGCAACTGGAACCGCTGGCCAAAGTCGAACATTCAAGCGGTAGGCCGGTGGAAACAATGCGGGTGCGGTTGACACCTCGACATCCACATGGCCAAGACGGCCAGCAGCCGTACCGGATTCCAGCACCGACGCAGGGGCATTCACCACAAATGCCAGTTCACGAAGGCCGGCCACAGCCGAAATCAGTTGCTGACGAGGGCCGAAGGCGATCCGATACCAGCGGGAAGACGGGTCCGGGAGCGCACGACATGCCATCGGCAGAAAGAGAAGAGATGCCAGTGTCGCGGCAAAAAGGGAGGTCATCGGCGCCGGAGCCAGGAACGACATCGATGTGGTCTGCTCGACGGCAAGCAGAACCGGGATGAACAAGGAGGCTTGAAGGGCCGACAGCATCACGGCCCAAGGCGCAAACCCCGAGCCCCATCTGGCAAGCCCCACCAGACACAACAATGCCAGCACGTGTGGGACGGCCAGCCACGCATTCTCCTGGACGACCAGATAAAATGCGGTCTTCTCTACCCAGGAATAGCCCCAATCAAATCCAAGGCTTGCCAAGACACACACCTGGCAGGCGGTCCCTACCCACAGCAGGACACGGCTCCACAGACTGCCGCGTCGGATGGCAACAATGACTGCAATTCCAGCAGCAAGGAAGCTCGACAAGCCGACCAGGAATTCCAACTGCCCTCCCCGCGGCCACTTTCAGCCCATGCCTACCACTCGCCGGTCTGGAGAAATTCGTGCATGGACTTGGCGGCCTTGCGACCTTCGCCCATGGCCAGGATGACGGTCGCCGCACCAAGAACGATATCGCCGCCCGCCCAGACACCCCGCATCGTCGTCTTCGCGGAATCCTTGTCTGCCGTGATGTTGCCCCACTTGTTGGTAAGGATCTGCGGGGTAGAACGAGGCACCAGTGGATTTGGACCGTTGCCGATCGACACCACAACCACGTCGGCAGGGATCACGAACTCGCTGCCCACCAAGGGCACAGGACGGCGACGGCCACCGGCATCGGGCTCGCCCAGTTCCATTCGCAGGCACTTCACACCCGTAACCCAGGAGTCCTCGTTGCCAAGAATCTCGATGGAATCCTGCAGCATGCGGAACTCGACGCCCTCTTCCTTGGCGTGGTGGACTTCCTCGACGCGGGCGGGCATCTCGACCTCGGACCGCCGATAAAGGATGGTCGATGTGTCGGCGCCCAACCGCAACGCAGTGCGGGCAGCGTCCATCGCCACGTTTCCGCCGCCGAACACCACGACGTTGCGGCCGCGCAGGATCGGCGTATCCGACCGCTCGGGAAAGCCGTACGCATCCATCAGGTTCGCGCGCGTCAGGTATTCGTTGGCCGAGTAAACGCCCAGCAGGTTCTCGCCCGGGATCTTCTTGAACATCGGCAGGCCGGCGCCGGTCGCGACGAAGATTGCCTCGAATCCCTCGTCGAACAGGTCCTGTATGCCCTTGGACTTGCCCACAGCGACGCTGCATTCCAGTTTCAGGCCTCGCCGGACGAGGGTCTCGACCTCGCGTTCGACGATCGCCTTCGGCAGCCTGAACTCCGGAATCCCGTACACCAGCACGCCGCCCGCGCGGTGCAGCGCCTCGTACATCGTCACGTCATGGCCGTCTGCCAGCAGGTCGCCAGCGCAGGTCAGGCCGGCAGGGCCGGCGCCGACTATGGCCACCTTGCGTCCGGTCTTGGCCACCACCGGAAATTCCGCCTCGGGATGGTTCGCCATGTCCCAGTCGGCAACGAAGCGCTCGAGCTTGCCGATTTGCACGCTCAACGCAGTGGCCTTGCGGGCCTTGGCCACCATGCACACCACCTGGCACTGGTCCTCCTGCGGACAGACGCGGCCGCAAACGGCGGGCAGGCAGTTGGTGTCCTTGATGCGCATCGCAGCCAGATGGAATTTCCCTTCGGCGACCAGCGCGATGAAACCGGGAATATCGACCGAGACCGGGCAGCCCTTGATGCACGGCGCGTTCTTGCACATCAGGCAACGTTGCGCCTCGGCCATCGCCTGTTCCGGCGAGTATCCCAGCGGGACCTCACTGATGTTGCGACGACGCTCGGATGCGGACTGCTCGGCCATAGGAGTCGGGGGTATCTGCAGACGCTGCTTGTTGGTCAGTAATTCACCCATGATGGGCCTCCTTCGCTGCAGCCTGCAGCCGGCATGCGTGCCCCGTCCGGAAGGCGTCGTAGGACGCCTTCTCGTAGGTCACGTACATCCGCTGGCGCCGCATCATCTCGTCGAAGTCCACCTTGTGCCCGTCAAACTCCGGCCCGTCCACGCACACGAACTTCGACTCGCCGCCGACGGTCACACGGCAACCGCCGCACATCCCGGTGCCATCCACCATGATGGTGTTCAGGCTGACCAAAGTGTGGACGCCGTAACCCTTCGTCAGCAGCGAAACCATCTTCATCATGATTGGCGGTCCGATTGCGACCACCAGATCTACACCCGCCCCACCGTCCAGCAATCGCTTCAGGGCGTCGGTCACAAAACCCTTCTCGCCATAGGACCCGTCATCGGTCATCAGCACGACCTCGTCACTGGCAGCCCGCATCTCGGGTTCCATGATGACAAGATCCTTGCGCCTGGCACCGATGATCGTTATGACCTTGTTGCCCGCAGCCCTCATTGCCTGGGCTATGGGATGCGACGGGGCCACCCCGATGCCGCCGCCAACCATCACCACGGTTCCGACCTTCTCGATGTGGGTCGGCTGGCCCAGCGGCCCGGCAATGTCGGCCATCTCGCCGCCGGGCTCGATCAGGCTCATCTCGGCCGTGGTACGCCCCACGACCTGATAGATCAGCGTGACGGTCCCGGCGGTGGCGTCAGCATCGGCAATGGTCAGGGGTATCCTTTCCCTGCCGGCCGAGGGCCGCACCATCACGAACTGCCCGGCCTTGCGATGCCGGGCAACGTCCGGAGCCATCACCACCATTTTGAAAACGTCTGGAGCTATGGGACCATTTATCAACACCTTTGACATGATCGACTCCGCCTATTCATTACCGACGCCGCCACCACGGGAAACGGCTCGGCGGAATCCTGTCTGAAACTGTCGGGGGATGCAAGGATGTAAGAGGCTATTCGCCGTCGTTCGCGGGGGTGACTGGGGTCGAGGGTCGGGCGCCCTTCAGGCCTTTGCCACCGGTCAGCTTCAGCATCAGGGCCTCCTCGCGGGCCCGGGCTTCATCGCGAATCATCGCCTGGAGGGACTCGTTCTCGACCAACTTGCCAGCGGCAGCGGCCTTGCCCTTCTGCACGTTGTACCACTCGCGCCAATAGCCCTGCTTCTTCAGCGGAAGGAATTCGGCCTTGGCAGCGGCGATCTCGTCGGCGGTGGCTTCCTCGGCCTGGGTCGCGGCCTTCAGACGCACCACCACCAACCGATCCGTACCACCCAGGGTGAAAACCTTGGATGCAGCCGGTCGTTCAGGGGTCAGCGCCGCAAGGGCCGCCGCCAGTTCCGGCGATTCGCCGAGACCAGGAATAGTCCCAGGCGTGAAATCCGCAAGACCGGACAGCGTAGCCGGCATCGCGGGAACGGCACCGGTCTCGCCCATCTGCACGGGGGTCGCCGGGGCGAACGGCTGATTGACCTGGGCCGCGATGTCGGCCAGCAACGCGCCCGGGCTGGCCTGCACGCGAGCAAGCACCTCGTCAGCCAGCGACTTGACGCGCGTCTTTGCCCGCTCGCGAGCGATCATCGTCGCCCCAACCTCGGCCTGCACCGCCTCGAACGTCCGCTCCTGCTTGGGCTGGATGCCCTGCAGCAGCACGAGGAAGAAGCCGGAATCACCCTCGATAACCCCGGAAGCCGTACGCGGCTGCAACCGCGGCAATGCTGCGGCGACCGCCTGGTCCGTCAGGGAAGCAACTGCCTGCGCCGGCAGAGGGGCCTCGACGCGACCGCCGCGGTCCTTTGTGATCGAATCCTCGGAAAACGCATCAACCGCACCCACGAACGCGGCGACCAGCGCCTCGCCCGACTTGCCCTGGATGGCGGCAGCGGCCTCGTCGGCGCGTTTACGGGCGTCGACACGAACCTGCTTGAAAGTCGCCTGCTGTTCGGGATCATCGATGGTGGCGGTCACCCGACGCGAAGGCGCGGACACGCGGATCAGATGGAAGTCGTAGGCCTCCTCCCGCTGGTATTCAGCCTTGTGGTCCTCGAACCACTTCTTCGCGACGTCGAGGTTCGAAGCCACCCAGGCAGAAGCTTCCTTGTCGGCCGGCTTCAGGGCAGCGGACAGGACCTGCGGATCAACCTCAAGGTAGTCGTAGGAACGGGAAGCCTTTCGCTGCGAAGCCACGTGACGCGCCTCGCGATCCGAAACCGTAACGCCGGCGGTCACGATGTCGATCATCCGCTCGCGCAGGATCTCGCGACCCACGAATTCCTCGAACCGGGCCAGCGAAGTCCTCAGGCCGTATCGAACGTAGTTCTCGTACGTCTTCTTGCGGAACTGCGTGCTGGACGAGTCGGTGAAGTCGGCCACGATGCGCGCACGAATCTCGTCAGGCGACGCACGCAGACCCTGCCTTGCGGCTTCGTCGGACACGATGAGGGTTTCGGTGAGATCGTCCGCCACCTTGCGAACCTTCAGATCGGATACCGCCCTCGGGTCCGGAATGTACGGACTGTACTTCGCGTCTCCACGAAGCCTCGCGAAACGGGTTGAACGGTAGACCATCATGGCCTGGAAGGCCTTGGGGTCCATCGCAGCCGTCGGCGAGGGTGCCTCTGCCGTAAGCGCCATGCCCATCGCCAGCATCGAGCCGTCGATGACCGTTTCGCCAACGTGAGCCAGTGACGAATCCGATACCCTCTGGCCCTGTCCCGGGCATCCTATATCCGCGCTACCCATGTTGAAGGTAAACACGAACACGACGATGATGATCCCGAAAAGGACGTATATGATCACGGAACGTGAATGTTTTCGTAGGTCTGCAAGCATGGGGCCAGCGCTCCTCCGGCGAACGGGCCGTGGGATGGTACTCCAACGACAATACGAAGGCAACTGTTCAGGACACTCTTTGGCGCCATGAAGGATGCCGCGTTCCAACGCATCCCTTCCCCTTCGCCGTCGTCATCATGGCCAAGGCTACGGCCCCGCACTTGGCCGCAGGCATCGACGTGAAGGAACTTTGAAAAGGTGTACAATCCCGCCCGCCAGTTGATCCACCGAGAGGACGTAGAATGGCATCACAAAAGGACAGCGCGACCGTAGAAGATGCCATCGAGGCCTTTCGGCTGGGCCGGATGGTCATCCTGGTCGATGACGAGGACCGCGAGAACGAGGGCGACCTGGCCCTGGCGGGCGAGATGGCTACCCCGGATGCCATCAACCGCATGACCAAGATAGCCAGCGGCCTGGTCTGCGTGGCCATGAGTCCCGAGACTGTGGACCGACTGGGCATTCCGATGATGGCCCGACACAATACCGCTCATTTCGGCGCGGCCTTTACCGTGTCGGTTGATGCCAGGATAGGGACCTCCACCGGGATTTCGGCCTTCGACCGGGCACGGACGGTCGAGGCCCTGCTGAAGGACGACGCCGTGCTGGACGATTTCGTCGTGCCCGGCCACGTCTTCCCTTTACGGGCGGTCCCGGGCGGCGTGCTGAAGCGGACCGGCCACACCGAGACGGCCGTGGACCTGGCCCGTCTGGCTGGCATGAAGCCGGCCGCCGTTGTCTGCCAGGTGCTGGACGACGACGGCGAGCCTGCCCACCTGGACGGGCTTCAGGCCCTGGGGGCGGCGCAGGGCATCCCGATCCTGCGCGTGGCCGACCTGGTCGCTTACCGCTACCGCAAGGAATTGCTGGTACGCCAGGTCGGCAGGGTAGTAGTCCAGACGGCTCATGGGCCCTTCGCCTGCCTGATCTACGAGGACACGCTGACAGGCATGGCCCATATCGCCATGGTGCGCGGTGAGATCACTTCCGATCAGCCGATCCTGGTGCGGGTGCACAGCGAGTGCCTGACAGGCGACGTCTTCCGTTCGCAGCGGTGCGATTGCGGGCCGCAGCTGCAGGCTGCCCAGGCGCGTATCGCCGCGGAGGGCGGCGTCCTGTTATACCTGCGACAGGAAGGCCGGGGCATCGGCATCCTGAACAAGGTGCGCGCCTATGCCCTGCAGGACCAGGGCCTGGATACTGTCGAGGCGAACACCCACCTGGGGTTCGACGCGGACCTGCGAGACTATGGGATCGGGGCGCAGATCCTGGCGCACGTGGGGGTGCGCAAGATGCGCCTGCTGACCAACAACCCCAAGAAGATCGTTGGCATCTCGGGCTACGGCCTGGAGGTTGTCGAACGCGTGCCCATCGTGATCGAACCACGCCACGAGAAGGACCGCCTGTACCAGGAGACCAAGCAGCAGCGGATGGGCCACCTGCTGGGCAAGTAGACCTTCGAAACTGGTCGGATCAATCCGGCAAACACAATCAATCAGTATTCCTTGCCACACGATGGAAAATAGCTGGGAAGAGGCTCTTGAAAACCCGGCCAAACGGGGAGGCCCGCCGGCCGAGTCAAGGAAATCAGGCTGCAGTGATCAGATTCCACCCAGTATGCCGGTAAGAATTTCCATTATGTCCACGCACAGCTTCTCGGGCATGGTGGCCGGTGGCACGCCGCCAGGACACAACATTGTGCCGACAAGCGGGAACGAGCACATGCTGGCAGTAGCCGTACAGGGCTTCCCACCCAGGCAAGCCATTGCGTCCGTGCAAGAGCAATAGCCTGCAATGGTCGGCATGGTACCTCCGCCACCGGGAATGCCGATGCCGCCCCCGCCAAACAAAGAGCCCAACACGTCGTAGCACGACGAACCGCCAGCGCAGCAGGACGAAACCCCGTCGCAGGCGCCAGTCGGGTTGTAGCATATGCCGCCAGCGCCGCCCGTGCAGGCCAGCGAACCACCGTTCGAATCTGGGGGGCAATCGACCTCGGTCTGACAAACCGCGGCGCATGTGGCGCTCTGGCAGACGTTGCCGTCGGGTTCCATGCATGAATAGGTCGGGTCGCCGGTGCACGTGCACGAACCCGAACCCTGGCCGGCGCAGTCGGCTGTAACGCTGCACTGCACGCACTGCCAGGTGGCGTTGATCTCGGCGCAAACCGTGTACGGCGGGGCGCACGTGCCGTTGCAGTTGTCGATCTGGTTCTCGCACTTGTAGTTCGTGCAGGGACCGGAGTCGTTCGGACAATCGGAATCCGAGCAGCAATCGTGGCAGTTCCCGTCGTCGCAGGTGAACTTGGTGCAGGTACCGGAAGCGCACTCGTGCTGGGCGTTGCAGGTCTCGCCAGCAACGGTGCACTGGCTGTTGTTCCGGCACTCCCAGCAGGACAGGCCGTCATCGGATGGGAATGGCTTCTCGGGCGGGCACGCCTTGCAGGCATCATCGGTAAGCGGCTTGCACATCTTGACGCTTTTTTCGTTTGCCTCGCAGGAGAACTTCGCCGTGTCCGCGCAGGGCTTCGCGTCCGAGCATCCGGCAACGCAGACGCCGCTGGGAGATCCGGTCTTCTTGTAGCAACGCATGCCGTCCGCGCAATCGAAATCGTACGTGCACGAACCGCATTCCGGATTTCCCACCTTGCAGGCGCCACCGGAAGCCAGCATGTCGCAAACCTTGCCTGCCTCGCAGGGTTCATCGGCCGCGCAGGGCGGGCAGACGTAGGTCGCCGGCAGACAGGACTTGCTGGAGGTCGAAGCGGCGTAGCACATGTAGGACGGAGGGCAATCGCCATCGGTCGTGCACGAAGGCAGGCAATGCTTGGTCGCGCCTACCGGCAGGCACTTCGAGCCCTGGTCGCAATCGCCATCGCCGGTGCAGGTCTTGCACGCGCCGGTGGTGACTACAACGGGCGTATCCGTAACGACGTTGTCAGTCCCGACGCTGTCGGTCTGAACGACCCCGTCGCGGCCTTCCTGATCCGTAACCAGGGCATCGTCAACCAGCACATCGTCAGTGACTACGAAGATGCACAGGCCATCGGCGTCGCAGGTGAAGCCTGGCTTGCAGTCGGTTTCCACCTTGCATCCAGCCGTGCAGAACTGCTTGGTCGCATCCTTGCCGACCTTGTCGCCGGCGATGCAGATTTCACCCTCGCTGCACTCGGACGTGCCGACGCAAGGATATTCCAGACACTTGCTGGCCCGACAGACGCTGCCCGGCTGGCATTCCGAACTGGACCCGCACGAATCGCTGCTGCTGCTGCACGCGGCGAACACACCGGCAACCAGCAACGCACCCGCAAACACCCAAGAATTCTTCATGGTCCCACTCCTGTAAATTCCCCGCACGGGGGAAACGACCGAGCGGATTGTAAAGGAAATGCCAAAGGGGTTTCAACTGTATTCACTGGTTTTTTTGAACTTCCCGGGATTCCGAGCTCGCCACAAGGACTATTCGACGGTGGGCGCTGAATCATGCAAACGCTTCAGCAACCCGCGTCATTCCACGGATTGCGCGCCCTTTCTATCCCTTATTCCTGAATCCATCGCCCAGCCGTTTCAATCCTGCCGAGCAATCAAGCTTGTGCAGACAAAGTTCGATCAGGAATAGCCGATCATGCCCGGCCGCCGCGGATGCCAGGGCCCGATCCAGTTCTCCCTCGGTAGTCACGCGGATGCCGACTGCATGGTCGCCCCCGCCCAACGCCGCCGGCAGCGCCGCATAGTTCCACATCTGGATGTCATTGTATGGCCCATCCTCGTGCAGCATCCGTTCAACCAGGTAACCGTCATTGTTGATCAGCAGGATGATGGCAGGACAACGCAGTCGGATCAGGGTGGACAGCTCCTGGGCGGTCATCTGGAACGCGCCATCACCGGTCAGGACCACGGGCCGCTTGCCAGGGCGAACGCACGCAACCCCCAGCGCAGCCGGAGTGCAGTAACCTATTGATGAATAGAAGGCCTGGACGATGAAGTTCTCGGCCTCCTCGACGTGGAAATCAAGGGCCGCGCAAAAGGCATCACCCGGTTCGGCAAGCAGGATCATTCGATCATCAAGGAACGCATCCAGCCGTTCATACAGGCGAAGGGCTGTCAGTTTCCTCGACTCCTCGGGAACGAACGGCGCCATGAAGTGATAAGGTTCGGCAGGATGCGAGTTCAGATACGAACGGGGACGGGCCGCGGTCATCAACCCCCGGATGAAGTCGCCCAACTGCACGTCGCGGTAATCACGATCGCCAATGCGCACCTGGCCGTTGCCGGCAACGATCATTCGACGCGGATCCAGATGGTCGCTGAACATGCCGGTATCCATGTCCGTCTTCCAGACACCCAGCGAAAGCAGGCAGTCCGAAGCCTCGACCTGCTGGCTGACGGTTGCCCGGCTCCACCCCCCCTGGTAGATGCCGATGAACTGGGGATGAAGTTCCGGGAGGACTGACTTGCTGCTGAGCATGGTGGCAAAGGGAAGTTCAAGCGTTTCCACACACTGAAGGAGACTGCGTCCCAGGCCGAAGCGCTGCGTCTCGACGCCCACCAGCACAATGGGATTGCAGGCCTTGTCCAGCAACTCGACTGCCGCCGCGAGGCAACTTTGCAGATTTTCGTCATCGGAGTGCAGCGTCACCGGGCGTGCAATGGGGGAGGGTTCACGGCACGCAGCGTGCGCCATGTCCACTGGAATTTCCAGATAAACCGGTAGCTTATGAAGTATGCCGTTGCTGATGACCCGGTCGATCTCATCGGGGGCGGTTTCGGGATTGGTCAGAATCGCCGCGTCAATCGTCACCTTCTTGAATATGTCCAACTGCAGGTAGTAATCGGAAACCAGATGATGAACCAGCGCTCCCGACTCTCTGCGCCGGGCTGGTGGGGCACCGCTGATGACGATCAATGGAACCCGTTCGGCATAGGCCCCGGCCACGGCGTTGAGGATGCTGAATCCACCGACGCAATAGGTCACCACTGCGGCGCCGGCGCCATTCAGACGAGCGTACCCGTCGGCTGCGTAGCCGGCATTCAATTCATTGCAGGTGCCAACCCACTGGATCGGACTGGCAATCACCTCGTCCAGAAAATCCAGGACATAGTCGCCCGGCACCCCGAAGAGATGGCGAATACCGACCTCGTGCAGACGATGCAGCAGGTAGCGGGAGACCGTACATGTCAGGCCATCATTCTCAACCACAATGTCACTTCGCTTGTGTTGTTGACAAGAATCGCTTCTCAGCCAGCTTGAACCTCTTGCAGCAGTCCGGCATCACGACAGAAACTGCAAGAAGCCGCAAGGACACGGCCCGAAGCGTGACAGAGGCGGGGAGACATGTCCAGTACCGAGGAGCCATCCAAACTGTCAGAAATCGACGATGGTGTTCGGCCGGACCGCCTACCTCAATCTCCCTCGGAAACTGCAGCGAACATCGGATTCAGGACCGGGAATATCGGCCTATCCAGGACGGTTTGTTGCGCACCTTGGCTTACACCCAGTTCGCTGGGATGGGTTGACATCCATCCTGGTCAGGTGTTACCAATACGCGCCAGCTCTGTCCGACGGAGGGTCAGGACAGGGCGTCTGAGTTCCGCGGCGGGCTTGAATTGGCAGCCCGGGTAGGAACCACGGAGGGCCTGTGGCTTATCAGAGACCCCTGTATCTTCGGGGCGTTCAAGCGCCTCGCCGCGGCGGGTTCAGCCTGCTGGCGACCGCCGGTTTCATCCTGGCTATCGTTGCCGTGAATTGGCTGGTCTTCTTCAGAAGCCAGCCGAATCCCGAACCTTCGCTTGAAGAACGCCTCGCCCGACCTGTCGAAATCCTGCCTCAGGAGATGCCGGCTGCTGCTGCCGCGCTGCTTGAGACACCGGCCTCCCGAACTGTCGAAGGCACGCTGGCCCGGGGCGAGACCCCTGCCCAGGCTCTGGTCCGCCTGGGTGCCAACGCGGCCAGCGCGCAGGCTGCCCTAAATGCAGCAGCTCGTCACCTGGACATGCGCTCCCTCAGGGCCGGTCAGAAGCTGGTGGCCGGTCTGCTGGCAGACGGCGGCGTCCAGTCACTGACCCTTCCCCTGGACGAAGCTTCCTATGTGGAATCCACTCGCGGCGACGACGGCTACCAGGCTCGTCGCCAGGAAATAGCGACCGACAAGGAGACGATCGAATTCGCCTGCGTGGTCCGCGGATCATTGTATGAAAGCCTCCAGCGGTGCGGCCAGGACCCGGGCCTTGCCCAGGTGGCAGCCGAACTGCTTGGCGCCCAGGTGGACTTCTTCACGGACAGCCGACGCGGCGATATCCTTCGGGTCATCGTCGATCGCGAGACTGCCGGCGGCCGGTTCGTGCGGTACGGGCGCGTCCAGGGCATGTCCTACGAAGGCCGCATGGCTTCGGGATCGGCATTCGCGCTGGACCAGTCAGACGGGACTGCCAGGTACTTCGACTCGGACGGCAACGCTGCGGATCGGATCTTCCTGCGCAGCCCACTGAAGTACACCAGGGTTTCCTCGGATTTCACGATGCGACGCCTGCATCCGATCCTCCACGCCTACACCCCACACCGCGCAATGGACTACGCGGCGCCACGCGGCACGCCGGTCTACGCGGTGGGAGATGGCAAGGTGGTCGCCATCGGCAAGCGAGGCGCGGCAGGCAACACCGTCGTCTTGCAGCACGACAACGGCCTTCAAACCTACTACGCCCACCTGTCCTCGTTCGCCAAGGGTTTGAAGGTCGGCGACAAAGTGGCCAGGCGAGTGTTGATTGGGGCAGTCGGATCTACAGGTCGCTCGACCGGCCCGCATCTGCACTTTGCAGTTGCCCGCAACGGCCAGTTCGTCCACCCACGAGCCCTTCAGGAAGCCCGTGGACCACGCCTTGCCGAGCCCCGCCTCGAGGATTTCAAGGCACGTGTCGGCAACATGGTGGGCCGTCTGAAGGCCCTACCGGTTCGTGGTACCGAGCCCAGCCAATCCTGATTCCAGGACCATCTGAAGTCATACCAGGCTTTGTCCATCCGCCAGACCTTGTCCATCGCCTAAGCTACGGCCATCGCAAAGAACGTCCATCGATTAACGTCCGCCTCAGAACACCGGGCGTCCTGAGCGAAAGCAAGAAACGCCAGGCGCGCTGTCACCAGGGCGCACCAAATGTATGCGTGACTGGCAAAGAAGCTTTACCACAATTGATTGAAAGGCAGACCTAGAACGAGGCCACTGCCTGCACGCGGATGGCGCCGGTGGTCTGAGGATGCACGTTGTCGTCAGGCCGATCCAGGCCTGCCAGCGGGAACAGGACCGCACCGTCCGCCTTCAATGAAACGTGGTTGTTCCACTTGACGAACAGATCCATCCCAGCCTCGACGCCCAAGGCACGCTTGCCACCGGGAGTGCCCTCGGGAATCGAGGCGAATGCCGCAAGCAGTGACAATCCGCCGCCCACCTGCCAGTCGCCCGACGCATAGAACACACGGTCGTACGACGGCTTGAAGTAGAAGGCGTTCGTCACCGAGCCGATGACTTCGCGAAACAAAATGGAATCAATTCTGTAGTCGCGGTTGAAAACGAAGTGGTGGATATTCCGGGTGCGGTAAAGGGTCGGATGTTCCCGGTTAAAGCAGCCGGATGCGGGAGCCGCCAGAATGTGCTGATCCAGGATGCCCCAGGAACCCAGCGTATTGCCGCCCGATGCTGCCCCTGCAAACAGCTTGAAGCGGTTCTTATCCCAGTCGAGTTGGGCTTCGAGGGCACCACCGAACGACAGGAAATCCTTGCGCGATTTCGAGTCTTCGCTCGCGCTCGAGACGTGATCGACGTATCCATAGGTCATAGCCGCTTCAAGTTCGACGCGCAGGGTCATGCCGGCCCTGGGCCGCAAGACGACCTTGCCCCACAGACTTGGAGTCCAGAAGAACGCCCCGCGCGGCACCAACGTGTACTGGTCATACTTCAGGCTGGACAGATCCGGCTGCTTGCCAGCCCCTTCATCACCGCCAACCACCAGTTCGGACGAGATCTTCTGCTGGGTGATCGCGTTGTACCATCCCCAGTCCCAGACCGGCCTGCCGGCCGCCAATGTCTTCGCTCGCTTGTCGAATTCAGCCTTGCGGGACGGGGTCGTATCGACACCGAAAACCCAGCGATAGATGTCATCCGAATGGTCGAGGTCGTAGGGTCTGGTCGAATAGCCGAATGGTCCATCCGAAGTAACGCCCTCGCCCGGAAACTCCAAGCCAAGGCGCAACCAGGTGATGCCCAGGTTGATCTTGCCAAAGACGCCATCGACGTAGTCGCCATAATCGGAATCCGGGTCGCGCCCACCGCTGCGAACGATTCCCAGACCGAAGTGTTCCGGCAGACGACCGCCCGCAACCTGAACGATATCAAAGAGGTTCAGTTCGGCCCACGCAGCCTTGACGCTGACCGAACCCCGGAGGGTGGTGAACAGGCTTGGGACGCGTTGAGACCTCGAGAACACCGACAGCGGGGCATCCGGGAGATCCGGGTCGAAGGACGGCCCCTGGCCCATGACAACGTTGTCCAGCGCATCGACGATCGTCTTGACGGTGACTAGTTCCGCGATACGCAAAGCCGGTTCCCACCGCAAGCGCATGTTCGCGGAGACCACGGTCTTCCGATGGTTCAGGTACGACTTGGCCCTTTCCGCCGCGGAACTGGTCGATGGAGCGCACTTTGGATCGACGGTGCTATCGGAGGGAACTCCCATATCAGGCCGGAAGAAGGAGTTCACGCGAAAACGGAAGGCCCCCGAATTCGTCATCGTAACCAGCGGAAGGATCTGGATACCGGCGTCCGAGTTTTCAATCGGCTGGATGGGTGGTTCGCCGGCAACAGGGGCCACATCCGATGCTGACGCGGGAACGGTCTCGGCCAGCGCCGGCGTTGCCAGGGCCAGACAAAAAACGGACCCAAGCAGGACTGGAACACACCCTCGTCGCAACCGAACGCCCCGTGCGGACCGCCGGATGCTACGGTGGAACCCGCGCAATGTCAACGCGGACGCGGGCTTGGGCAGGTGAAAGCCGATT
The DNA here is from genome assembly GCA_903936705.1 of uncultured Myxococcales bacterium. Classification (GTDB taxonomy): domain Bacteria; phylum Myxococcota_A; class UBA9042; order DTJE01; family DTJE01; genus CAIZWN01. The sequence goes on along the minus strand of CAIZWN010000008.1, from coordinate 80,985 downwards.
GGCGGTGAACGCTATGCCAAGCTAATCAATATCGCAATGACAATCAGGGAGATGCTGCCTGGCAAAAGGGCCGCCTGAACCAGGCCTGACATCCAGGAAGCCAGACACCTACAACTCCAGCCGCAGACGCCAACGCCTTCCAAGAACACTGGAAACCAACGCTGTAACCAAGGCCAGGACTTCCGGCCTGCCGATCGAAGTGCCGGTCCAGCCGGGATCAAGGCTCAGCATCGAGGAAGGAAAGCCCGCGGCAGTCGAAGGCAGGCACGGACCGCACAACAGCATGCCCTCGGGGGACATCGCAACACTGCCAAAAGCCCCGATCGCCCGGCCACACGCCGGACACGGTTCAAGAGCCGGGTGATGACCCAGGTCGCCAAGCAGGCCGATGGCCAGAGCGAATACACCCAGATGGACACGCTGGGCCGGCAGAACCTCAAGCCAGGCCAGCGCATCCACCATCCTGTTGAACTGAACCTCGCCAGCCGGGGCGTCCTGCAGCAGATCGCGAGCCATTGCCAGCACAGCCTGCCCGGCCTCGAGGCGTTCAAGGTGGTCATAAAGCCCGGGAAATGCGCGCGCCGGTTCGGCCTCGGTCAACAGCGCCAGAGTCGACCCCGCGCCCGCTGGCCTGAACCGCACCGACGAAACAACGAACAGGTCCAGCGCCCCGGCAAACCGGCGCTTGCTCCCACGGGCGCCGCGCGCCAACGCTGCAACGATGCCATGATCGCTGGTAAGGAGATGCAGGATTAAATCGGACTCGCCGTAAAGGACCCGGTCCAGCAGGAGGGCCGTCGTCTCGACCGTTGCCGCCATCGTGATGCCACGTTCTCAAGGGTTGCTGTAAATCGCAAGCCCTCAGTTCACCTCGCCGGATCCTGTCCGCTGATATCCCGGAAGAGTACCGCCGGCCCTCGACAAATCGCCTCGGCCGCCCGAACCCACGGTCAGCAAAGCAACCACAATTCCCACGACGAAAACCAGCAGGATCGCAAGGTAGGTCCAGTTGATCGCCCCGGAACGATGGGCGCCAACCGGGATGCCACCGGACGCAACAGGCACTGGAAGCGGTTCTCGGCGCGGCTTCTCGACCTGCCCTCGCAGCCCCAGGGATAATGCGTCAAGTCCGCGCGACGGGTCCAGCGCAACCGCTCGGCAGTAAGCCGTCACGAAACCCCGGATGAATACCTGCTGCGGCAGTTCTTCGTAGCGTTCGGCCTCGAGGGCAACCAGAAGACGGATCGGGATGCAGGTAATGCGCGCAACATGGTCAAGGCCCAGACCGGCCTTTTCGCGTCCACCCACCAGGTAGCGCCCCAATTCTCCCACAGGCGCCCGTCCAATCTCAACGGAACCGGAGGGTAACAACCCCGTTCCAGCCTGTCAACGCCGTCGGACACTTGAATGACCGGCATGCGGATTACAAACCAAAGGTTGATTGCAACCCGGCACATCGTCACGCAGAATCGTGGTTGGAGGCCCAATGAACGACAGCCCGCGAGAAGCCGACATGGAGATGAAGAAAGACGACCCGTCGACGTCGGACACAAGCCACGATGAGGCGCTTCCCGACCAGACCAAGGCGCCACTGCCGGCTGCCGAGATGGCCGTGCTGATGATGGAGTTGGCCCGTATCAGGAAGGATGTCGAGGGTCAAAAAGATCCCCGCGAGTCCGCTGGACCCAAGGGCTGGCTGATGGCCGCCATCCTGTTGGCTTCCCTGGTCTGGTCCTTTTTCGGAGGCCCCTGCCAGCGATGACAAGACTCCCGCTGGTCAAGCCTGACAATAATTGCTTGGGAATGATTGCTGTTGGCGAAGAACAATGTGTTCCGGCTAGTCCTCGTCCGGCTCGATGATAGTCACGCCCCTGCCGGACACGGGAGATTCCTGCATGTCGTTCAGTTCCGATGGTTCCCGGTCCCGCAAGGGGAGTTCCAGGAAGGGCATGCGCTGCTGGCGCGACGGCTTCTCCTCTTCGCGAATCAGATGAGTTATGTACGCGTCGAACATTGCCAGACCACCGTTCGTCAGAACCACTATATGTATTCGGCTGAAGTCCCGCAATTCCTGATAGGCAAAAGCATCAGAAGGAAGAATAGTATCCAACAGCAACTCCACCGGGAATCGGAGACAAAACCACGTGTTCGGGAGCTGGTCGTCCCAGAATCGCCAGGGTTATCGTGGCGGCACCTGCCAGGGCAGCCAGCGAGTAGCACGCGATCGAACCTGCGCGACGGCTGCGCCAATCGTCCAGCCGATTCACGCCGGCATTGATGTCATCAACTGCCTGGTTCGACTGTACGTTCAAGACTATCCCCGCCGCCAGCAGCCCGGCGGCCACTGCGCCGGTCACGAAGGGCCAGGGCCATGACTTTCGCCTAAGGAGCGGACCCGAGACAAACGCAACGACCGGCCCGTCGGGGCCTACCCCGACCCCCTCCAGACGCAACACTTTTTCAGCAGGAACCTGACGGGATGGCTGGACGGCGAGCCAAGCCTCAACGGGTCCTGCAGCACCCACGCCGGTCAGCCTGAGAATGGTCCGCCCGGTGACCATCGACAATCGGCGCTCCAGATCGCCCGGATTGACGTTCGGGTCCTCAATGACGATCGACCCCAGGGGACCGGGCCGCACGGACGACGAAAGACCAAGATCGACCAGGATCCGGCCGGGACCCTCGACCTGCACGCGCAGGGTCCTGGCCGCGGCATCGGTAATCACGGTCAACTGGTGTGAACCGCGTGCCACGCGAAGCTTGGCAGGGAATGCCGGCAATAAGCGGCCATCGAACAGCACCATCGAGCCCGGCTGGCTTCCATCCAACGCAATTTCGAAAGGTACCGCGCCCGCGGCAGTATCCTCGCTTACGCGCTGCAAAAACCTGGTCACCTCCGGGGGAACATCCACCGAGGCGAGTTCGTCGCCATCGAAAATTCGCAGCAGGCGCCTCCCAAGGTCCGCCGCCGCCTCGGGTCTTCCGGCCAGGAGGTACAGACGCACCAACAGGACCGCGCCGGAAGCGACCTCGGAGCGACCGGCAGGATCGCCGGCAAGAACGCACGGGGCGTCCAGGAAGCTGTCGATCGCCCCCTGCAGCACGCCCCACGCACCCTCCATGTCCGTCTTGTCAAAAAAAAGGGTAGTTCCAGATCGCAGGCCTTCAATCACCCGAACCGCGTTTGCGCCACGGCTTTCCGGATTGCACACCTTGTCTGGCCGGGCCAAGCCGGGCACGTCTGCAGCATCTTCGATGAGCCAGGCAGACTGAAGTCGCTTGCGAGCCACGCGAATCTGCACCTCGGCCATCTGCTGATTGTCAGGAGCCTTGTGCAGCAGCAGCACTGCAGGCGAAAGGCCCTTCTCGGCCGCCGCTGCCGGAAGGAATCCGACAGTGATCACCAGGATCCCGCCAATGCAGACAGCAATTCGGTCGATTCGGCTCGAGGTCATACTGGAACCTCCCTGAACTGAAACAACGCCATGGCCCCCGCATGGGGGGGGAGAAGTATAGACCTAGCTGAAGATTTTCGTTCGTTTCCAAATGCGTCGAGGCTTTCTGTTCGGCAAGGTACTAGGATGGCGTCAGACGCTCAGGAATGTCGCGCATCAAGATCCAGAAGAGTCTCCCAGGCTCCGCGCAGGGAGGCATCATCCCCGCAACCCGCGAACACCCGGATGCCGGCCTCAAGAGCCTCTCGATTGGTCGGGTCACAGGCCAGAATCCCAGAAATACAAGCAGCCGCTTCGTTGATGTCCCCGACAAGCTCCGCCAGGCCAGCCACACGAAGCTGCGCCTGGGCACGCGCCTCCAGACCGCTGGCCATGGCAAGACGAGTCCTGGCCAGGACCAGGCGACGATCGTTCATCCCGAGGTCCGTGCACAGCCGATCAAGCGCATCGACCGATTCCATGTCCCTTGGGTCTGCCGACAGTGCATCCTCCAGCAGGGAAACCGATTGACGCTTCAATCCCAACCTGTCTGACGTGGCACGTGCGGCATCACGCAACAACGATGCCCGTTCGGATCCCGAAACTGAATCGGCAGCATCCCTGAAACTGACTACGGCCTCGGCAACCTCGCGGTCCGACCGGGCCGCCAGCAGAAGAAGATCCAGCGCCTCACGATCAGACGGGTTCAGCCTCAAAAGGCTTTGTAAACGAACCCTGCCGTTCGGATCACCGGCAAGAATCTCCCGAGTTGCGCGCAGCAACATGGCCAGACGATGAACTACAGGACCCTCGGAACCGAATCGGCCTTCCTCGCTGCGCGCCAACGTGTCGTCCAGCCAACTTGTGGCCACGGCATTCAATCCGGCCCTGTCCAGACGATCCACAACCGCCCCGAGGACCTCCGGGATTCGTCCGGTTGGAGCCAGTGCCAGCAATCGAGCCCTGACTGCACGAGCCTCGGCAGTACGGCCCAAGCGGTCCAAGGCCAGAGCCGCTGCTTCCAGAACGACAGGCTCTGATACTCCGCGAGATCGCACGCCATCCATCAACGACAATGCTTCATCAGGAGACAGATCGAACGAAACCGTAGCTATCAATCTTCCTGCGTGGAACAAGTCTGCAGAACTCTCGGAACTCTCGACCGCTGCAAGAAGCCGTCTAGCCAGTTGAACAATGTCTGCTGACGAAACAATTTCTGGCATTCGGGTTGCCAGAAGCAACCCCACCAGATGCGGAAGTACCCATTCCGGCCGTTCCTCACCAAGATTACGGGCGGCTATCAATACCTCTGGCCACAGGCGTGGCACTACCACGCCACACGTCAAAAGTCGGGCCGCTGCGATCGGATCGCCGTTTCCAGCCAGAACAGCGAGAGCGGTCCTGGCCTCGCCCTCGGGATCAACCGGAATCTCGGGCAAGTTCTTGGTTGATTCAAGAACAATCGAACGTTCGGATACAACTCCGGCCTCAAATTCCAGCACAAGTCGACCCGAATCAAACCTGATGGCCGAGACTCCAACCCCTTCCATGACAGGAATCTTGCAGCCCATCCCACACAACAAAGGCATCAGAACCGGCCGCAGCACATTCAACCGAACCGAAGTCCTGTTCGACGAAGCACGAACCTCGTTCGGAATTGCCAATGACAGTATCTCGCCAAGCCGGTCCCATGACCGACTGACCCAGCCGAAAACATGTGGATCATCGAATTGAACCTCGATATCGCCCTGATCTTGACCCGACATCGGCGCCTTTGGATGCAACCTGAGAGTGAACGGTGACCCTTCCGTCTGCCCTGATACGACAATCTGGTCAGCAAGAATCCGCATACCGGAAACTTCCATGCCACGGCTGACACGAAGCCTCTCGAACAACCGATCAACCTTTATCTCGATAACGACTCTTTCCAGCCGAGTCAGTTCTGATTGAAGCGACCTGGGGCCGGCACTGTAGTCAAACGATCGGGGAACATGAGGCACAGACAGAACCAGATCACTGACCAGAAGCCAGTCCTGCAGTCCCACGCCGCAAAGACGCAGGTGTACGCCATCGGGACCCATTTCAAGGGAAAATACGCTGCCATCAGTCAGGTGATGATGCAGCGCCGGCAGTTGATGGCCGACAGTGGGTTCCTGAATTGACACGAACGACTCTCTTTCGTGAATTTGACCAAAGGATCGGAGTCGATTCTACGATGAATCCGATGGAACATAACCCTTCTCCGATGTCACTTTGGTTCCATGCTAGAGTTTCTCGACAATTGGGGTTGGAGAGATCATTCATGGGAGCAGGTGGTAATGGGTGCTGTCTGATTGTCTGAAATGTAGTTAAATGTCTGTTAATAAAGGCTATTTTAGGTAATGGATCTGTTGATATCCAGGTTATTTATGGTGTTCAAGCCGGATGATTGATGATGAAAACGATCGGAGTTGATGAAATCGATAATCGACCCGACAGGGTTTTCGACAGGAAACCGACCGGTACAAGGGTGATTGTGCTGGCCAGTGATGATCGTGATGCCTTGGGAGGGGATCGTCCCGACGTCAGGGAGGTCATCGAGGCTGCGCAGGACATCAGGAACGGGTTGCAATCCCGTGGATATCCAGAGGTAGGCCTATGTCTAGCCAGGAATATTTCCGATGTCCGAAGGATGCTGGATGAGGATCGGCCGGATGTGGTTTTCAATCTGATCGAGTCGCTGAGGGGTCGGGAGGCATGGGAGCCGGCTGTGGCTGCATTGTTGGAGCGCCACGGGGTGGCCTTTACCGGTTCTTCGGCGGCGGTGCTGCGTGCCTGCCTGGACAAGGGCTTGTGCATGCGATTGTTGGCTAGAAACGGCGTTCCGGTGCCGCGTTCGGAAGTAAGGGACAGAGCCAGCGCTTTCCTTGAGTTCCCGTTTCCCGCATTCGTCAAACCAAGACGCACTGATGGATCCGTGGGAATCGATGGTGGTTCGGTGGTTTTTGATCCGGAGGGCCTGGCTGCCAGGATAAACCACCTGTGCGATACGTTTGGAGGCGAGGCTTTAGTGCAGGAATACCTTCCTGGTCGAGAGATCAACGTCGCTATTCTTGGGGACGAACGCCTTGAGCCGCTGTGGCCTGCCGAGATCGACTTTTCAGGATTTCCCGAGGGCCTGCCAAGGATTGTTACCTACCGGGCGAAGTGGGACGAGGATTCGCCGGAATTTTCGGGCACCGTGTCGCTGCGGGCGGATCTTGCGCCGGCTCTCGAGCGCAGGGTCCTGCTGGTTGCGAAGGCAGCCTTTAGGGTGATGGGAGTTCGGGACTACGGCCGAGTTGATTTGAGGCTGGATTCGCGGGGACAGCCTCGTGTAATCGAGGTGAATCCAAACTCGGATCTGGCTCCTGGCACCGGTGTTTCCAGGCAGGCCGAGCGGCAGGGTATCGAGCACGCCGATCTGGTGGCGAGGGTTGTCGGGTTTGCGGTAGCACGGTCGCAAAGGCTGGCAGCCTGTGGCCGACCGCATGGCCTGTCGAACATGGAGGCTTCATGACGACGATTGACGACGGATGTCCGCAGGATCTCGACGCCATAGTGGAATTGCTGCGAAGGACCGGTGTTTTCACGGAGGAGGAGGTGGATATCGCTCGGGAGCTGGCCGACGAGGCGCTGAATCCCCTGCCTACTACCACGTACAGAATTGCGGTAACGCGCACCAGTGGCCGCCTGTCTGCCTATATTCTTTGGGGTTTGACTCCCTTTACGCAGTGGTCGTATGACCTGTATTGGATGGCGGTGGATCCGGATGTCCAGCGGGCGGGTCTTGGTACCATGCTGGTGCGGGAGATGGAGGCCAGGATTCGGGCTGCGGCGGGGCGCATCGTTCGTATCGAGACGTCAGGCCTGCCTGAGTACTCCAAGACTCGCGCTTTCTACGCGAAGATCGGTTATCCCGAGACGATCCGTATCCCCGATTTCTACTGGGAGGGCAACGATCTCTGCCTGCACTTCGGTCGGGTTCCTGCAGTCTGACCGTTAGGTGATCGGCTTTTGCGCCTGGGGCTGTCAGGGAGTATAATGCCTGTCCCCTGGGTCCGGGTTGTTTCCCGGTTCATGCAGGTTCGGAGGGTGTACTGGTGGACAAGCGGAAGGACCAGCAACGCGACACGCTGTTTTGCAGCTTTTGCGCCAAGGCAAAGAGCCAATCACGCAGACTGATCGCGGGTCCGAACGTCTACATCTGCGACGAGTGCGTTGCCTTGTGCAACGACATCATGGCTGCCGAGACCGAGCGCGATCGAAAACCCGTCCGTCAGCCTGGTCTTCCGAGGCCCAAGGATATAGTTCGGGTACTGGACGAATACGTTATCGGGCAGGATTACGCCAAGCGAGTGCTTGCCGTCGCGGTCTACAACCACTACAAGCGCATCGAGTCGCGGACCAGGCGTCGTCCTGGTGACGTCGAGTTGCAAAAGAGCAACATCCTCCTGCTGGGGCCGACCGGATCCGGAAAGACGCTGCTGGCGCAGACGCTGGCGCGCATCCTGAGGGTGCCGTTTGCGATGGTCGACGCGACATCGTTGACCGAGGCGGGATACGTCGGCGAGGACGTGGAGAACATCGTCCTTGCCCTGCTGCAGAACGCGGACTGGGATGTCGATTCCTGCAAGCGAGGCATCATCTACGTCGACGAGATCGACAAGATTGCCAGGAAAGGGGACAGCCCATCGATCACCCGTGACGTGTCGGGCGAGGGTGTGCAGCAGGCACTGCTGAAGATCCTCGAGGGCACTGTCGCAAACGTTCCGCCGAAGGGTGGCAGGAAGCACCCGCAGCAGGAGTACGTCGCCGTCGATACGACCGACATCCTGTTCATCTGCGGTGGCGCATTCGTCGGCCTGGACAAGGTTGTCGAGGGTCGGATGCGCGGCGGGTCCATCGGGTTCGGCTCGACGCCGTCGCGAACCGGGGGCAAGCGGGACATCGGGACGATCCTGCGGGACTTGCAGCCCGAGGACCTCGTGCATTTCGGTTTGATACCTGAATTCGTCGGTCGGTTTGCTGTGGCGGCCCCCTTGTCCGAACTTGACGAGGACGCGCTGGTCCGCATTTTGACCGAACCTCGCAACGCCTTGTCTCGCCAGTATAAATGGATGCTGGATATGGACGGCGTGGACTTGCAGTTCACCGAGGGCGCGCTGCGGGCCATTGCGCGCCTTGCCGTCCAGCGTGGTTCTGGAGCTCGCGGCCTGCGTTCCATTCTCGAAAGGGTGATGCTGGACGTGATGTTCGAGATCCCTGGCGAGGAGAACATCAAGGAGGTCGTCGTCAACGAGGAGGCTGTGCTGCAGGGCACATGCCCGCTGGTGGTGCTGGGGGAAGACGCGAAGTCCGCCTGACGGATCGAGAGGCGATTGAATCCCAGTCTTGAGACAGGCGCGACCATGAAGCCGATTTTCGCACCTTGGCGCATGGCCTATCTGGGTCAGGGGGCCGTCGTGGGCTGCATATTCTGCGATTTTCCGGCCCAGGGGGTTTCGGACCGGACACTGGTTGTGCTGGTCGGCCGACAGGCTTTCGTCATGCTGAACCGGTTTCCGTACACATCTGGCCACCTGATGGTGGTGCCTTTCCGCCATGTCGCAACACCCGTGGATTTGCTGCCCGAGGAATGGGCCGAGATGGGCGAGCTGGTCCAGCGCTCGATACGGGCTCTGGAGTCCACCTATCATCCGCAAGGGTTCAATGTCGGTATCAACGTCGGTCGGGCCGCAGGCGCTGGAATCGAAGATCACTGCCACATGCACGTGGTTCCGCGATGGTCGGGCGACAACAATTTCGTCCCGGTGCTGGCCGAGACGCGAGTCATTCCCGAGGCGCTGGAGGTAACCCACCTGCGTCTGGTCGAGGCGTTCGTGAAACAGGATGCTGGCGAGGAGGTGCGACGATGATTCGTCGAATGACGTGGGCATGGGTGTTCGTGGTCGTCTTTGCAGCGCCTGCTGCCAGCGCCCAGTCTGGCGTGTCCGAAGGGTTCTACAAGGAAGGGGTCAAAATCGGCGAGGTGGCTCGCAAGTCGGGTGACGATGCTAGGTTGGCGGAGGCGTTGTCGAGGTTCCAGAAAGCCGCGGCGCTGGAACCCAAGGTCTTCAAGTACCAGTTGAACATGGCTTATGCCTACGACTGGCTGAACCGGCTGCCCGAGGCGCAGGCGGCTTACGAGTCAGCGATCTCCCTTGGTCCGCGGGCGAAGGAGGCCCATGGAGGCCTGGGCGACGTGTTGCGGAGATTGAAGTTCAACGATCGGGCTGAAAAGGAACTGAAGGCTGCGCTGGCAATAGACAGGAAGGACTTCTCGTCGCATATGGGGCTTGCCGCGATTGCTGTTGACCGAGAGGATCTTCCGGGGGCGCTGAAGCTGTACCAGACCGCCCTGAAGGTGAATCCGAAATCCTCGGAAGCCGCATTCAAGTCGGCCAACATCCTGTGGCGCCAGAAGGAATACGCTGGAGCGGTCGAGAACTATCGCAAGGCGCTGGCAATCAAGCCGGATTACACCGAGGCCCAGTTCGGGCTGGGACTTGCACTGAAGGAAAAGGGTGACAAGGAGGCTGCCCGGGTCGAGTTGAAGAAGGCGTGCCAGGCCGGAATCAAGCAGGCGTGCGGCCACCTGCGCAAGCTGGATGAATAGCCGCGTTTATCGTGCCCTGCCTGTTGTTGCAGCCGGTGTCCTGACCGGCGTCATGACCGCATTGTCGTATCCGGATATAGGGGCCTGGCCTTTGGCGCCTCTGGCCCTGGTGCCTCTGTTGGCAGTCCTGCCTTCCGTTGGGCGCGGTGGCGCCTGGTTTGGCGGGTGGACGGCGGGTGCGTTGTCGCTGGGTGTGATTTTCCACTGGCTTGTGCCCACGGCGATCAACCTGGCCGGTTTCCCCGATTGGGGCGCGGTCCTTGTGCTGGTCGCGTACTCCCTTGTTTTTGGTCTCGACTTCGCGGTGCTGGCGTTCGTGTGCAGGGAGGTTCTCCTGCTGCGCGTTGCGGCATGGGCCAGGATGCTTCTGGTGGCTGCCGCCGTTGTGGCGACGGATTTTGGATTGCCCCACCTGTTTCCGTTCACGCTGGGAAACACGTTCTGGCGTCATCCGACACTCTTGCAGGGGGCCGAGTGGACCGGGATCGAGGGGGCGACGTTCGTCACTGTGGCCTTGTCCGCCGCGTTGGCACTTGCCTTGCGGGATTTGTGGCAGCGTCGTCGTCCGACGTTGGTGCCATTGGCCGTGTCCCTGATACTGGTCGCGACATGGGTGGGGTACGGGATGTTTCGCCTGCCGCAGGTGAGGGAACTCGAGGCGTCCGCGCCCACCCTGAAGTTGCTGCTGGTACAGCCTGATATCCGGCCGCATGAACGGCGCAGTCGGGACCCGGTAGTCAGGGACGGGATGCTGGGGCGTTTGTTGTCGATGACTTTGGGGGCGGATCTAACAGCGGTGGATGCGATCGTATGGCCCGAGGGGGCTGCGCCATACGAGTGGCCGTCCGCGATTGTAAAGGGGGCTGCCGATGCCCCGTCGAGAGCAGCGATCAGGATCTCGGATGCGGTTCGGGAAATGGGCAAACCTCTGGTATTCGGGACGATAACTGGCCTGAAAGGCAGCCGGCGGAATTCGATGGTCATGCTGGGGCCTGACGGGCTGGAAGCAGGGAGGTACGACAAGCGCCGATTGCTGGCCTTTGGCGAGTATCTTCCTTTGTCCGATACGTTCCCTTTCCTGAAAGGCAGCATCCCCGGAGTTGGAAATATGAAGGAGGGCGAAAGTTTCGGGGCTTTTCGGATCCGGGAATTCGTCGCGTCGCCTTCGATTTGCTACGAGGCGGTTCATGCGAATTTCACCCGCGAGGCAGTCCAGGATGCCAATGCCGACTTGATAGTCAATCTTACCAACGATGGCTGGTTCGGAGCCTCGGGTGCTCCATCCCAGCACCTGATGGTGCAGGTGCCGCGGTCGGTCGAGTTGCGTCGTTCCCTGGTGCGTTCCACCATGACAGGCATCAGCGCCGTGGTCAGTCCATCCGGCGACATATGGGCAGAAACGGGCGTCTACCAGCGGTCAGCCCAAGTTGTGACGGTTCCGGTGCCGGCAATGGGCAGCACTCCGTTCGCGGTCTATGGTCCGGTGTTTGCGTGGGCATGCGTGCTGGCGACTTTCGGCAGTTTGCTGGCGGCGGCCATGAACTATCGCAAGGGGAAAAAATCGCGTTCCACGACAACAGGATGATTCATCACGGTCTGCAAAAGCACGAATCCGGCCAACAGCAAGATCGACGACAGGGCAATGAACATCGTGATGTATTCGTGCCACGCCCTGCGCCTGACGAGGAGGCCCAGCAGCATCAAGGCTAGGCCTACTGCCAGCAGGCAGACTGCTGCCAGGGCGCGCAGATCGACGACGATCCAACCTGCGTACACGCCAGACCCGAACATCCAACGATTCCTGACTGAAGGTTCGTCGCGACGGTAGGTCAAGCAGGCCGGCGCGTCAAGGCGGTGAGGGGGCTCTGCAAGAAAGCTGTTGTCGAAAACTACGCCCCCGGCAAGGATCGGACGTACAATCGCGCCGGAAAGGACCACCGCCCCCCTTGGGCGGATGATGGGGGAGACATGAGCAAGAAGACCTACCTGTTCTTCACGATTGCCCTGATCGGGGCGGCCCTCGGACTCTTCTACTCCGGCTTTTCGACCTCGGACTTCGTTGCCCACCTGGATCGACAGCTTCACCCCGTGAGCTGCTCGCTCCTGCCGGGCCTGACCGAGACGACGATGCTGGATCAGGGGGCGGAAGGGTGCAAGGTGGCGATGTTCTCGCCCTATTCGTCGTTCTGGCGGGATCGCTATTGGGGCGGCGTGCCCTGGTCGCTGTTCGCCATGGGCCTGTTCGGCTTTGCCCTGGCCGTGTCGGTCTGGGGCCTGGCCAGTCGGAAGGGGCACCATCTGGCCCCGAACATCGGCCTGCTGCTGGCGGCACTGGTTGCCGTGGCGGCGTCGCTGGTGTTCTTCAGCATCTCGGTTCGCCATCTCCACGAGTTCTGCAAGACCTGCGTGGGGACGTACATCGCGTCGGGCATCCTGGTTCTGGGTGCCGCCCTGGTCTTCGTGTCGTCGATCGGGGACCGGCGGCGCGCGTCCGAGGCCGGCGAAAAAACGACCGGTTTGGCCAACGTCATTGCCATCCTGGTGGTGCTGGTCGAGATGGGCCTGGCTTCCGTCCTGCCGGTGGCCCTCTTCGTGAACACCGTGCCTGACTATGGCAAGTACATCAGCGAATGCGGCACGTTGAAGAGCCGCGAAGACAAGAACAACGTTCTGCTGCCGCTGGGGAAGGCTGGGGCGGCGTCCGGGGCGGAATCGATCCTGGTCGTTGATCCGTTGTGCCCGGCCTGTGCGGCGTTCCACAAGCGAATCCAGGAGGCGCCTTTTGCCTCGAAGATGAGCTTCAAGTTGGCGATCCTGCCGCTGGATGTCGAGTGCAACTGGATGATGACCGACTCGATGCACCCGGGTGCTTGCGTGCTGGCGAAAGCGATGATTTGCGCACGGGACAAGGCTGGCGAGATCCTCGAGTTCTCGTACGCGAACCAGAAGGAATTCCGGCCGAAGGACAAGGCTGACAATCCCTCGGCGCGGATCCGTGAGGCTGTCTTGAAGGCTTGGCCGCAGGTCAAGGACTGCCTGGACTCGCCGGATACGAAGATCGCGTTGAACAAGTCGCTGAACTGGGCGGTTGACCAGAGCTTGCCGGTGTTGACGCCGCAGCTGTACGTCAACGGCCAGAGGCTGTGCGACGAGGATACCGACCTTGGTCTGGACTATGCGATGAGCCGGCTCCTGGGCTCGAAATAGGGGAGGTCTCCGATGAAGATCGCCTGGATCCTCAATGCTGTTGTGATGGTGGTACTGCTGGCCGCACTGGGCTCGGGCACGCGCTCGATGGTTCAGGCGGCCGCCCACCGCCTGGAGACCGGGGAATCGCTGGAAGGCCAGAAGAAGCCGGCGCCCTTGATCGCGTCCAAGGCCGAGGTGGCGTACTGCACCGACGAGCTGAAGTCGGTCCTGCGCCGCGTGTTGACGAACTGCGGCCTCATTGGTGGCGGCCGACGCGGCTGCCAGCCGAACGAGTTGCGTAACGTTGCCCAGATCAGCGATGCGGACTTCAACGCGCTGTTCAAGTCGCTGGACAAGCGTGCCGGCATCATTCTGTTCGACCCTGAAAAGGACGAACTGGACGCGGGCGCCAAGGCCATGCTGGAGAAGGCGTGGGCGGACCAGCGGGGGGCGTCGTACTTCTTCGTGGTGGCTCGTGCGTCAACCGACGACACCACCGAAAAGAACCGCATGTACTCGCACAAGCGCGCGAACTCGGTACTGTTCTACCTGCAGGAGCGCTTCAAGGACCCGGAACTGGATCAGAAGCTGGGCCTGCTGTGGCTGGGCGAGGAATACGCACAGCTTGACCAGAACTTCTGCAACTGGAACCTGAACCGGCCGGTTGCCGAGTGCCAGAAGGAAGTGCGCACCAAGGCCGAGGACGTGCAGATGACCAAGGAACTGAACCGTTCCGCGATCATCTCGTGGATCGACTGCCGGCTGTAGGGACGAATCCCCCCATTCCGCCTGCGGAGGTCTCGTGAGGATTTTCGGCTTCCTGCTGGTTGGCGCCGCGTTGGGTGTGCTGTTCCTGTTCGTTTGGCCACTTATCAAACCTGTCGAGCCCGCTGGCGGGGCACTTCCTCCGAAGGTGGCCGTGCTGGAGCGAGTACAGGCCACCGGGCCTACGGGTACTGGCGGGGTGCCGGTGCCCGAGAAGGGGTCCTTGGCCGAGGTTGCCAAGGAGGCCGCGTCCGCCGTCGAGGCAGCCCCGTCCGGACCCTTGTGCGACAGGCAGTGGAGCGAGTCGAATGCCCGTCCGATGGTCATGCCCAAGGGCGAGAAGGTTCGTTCGGGCCCGCAGCCCGGCGGCAAGTCATGGACCTGGGTGAACGTCTGGGCCGCCTGGTGCAAGCCCTGCAAGGCCGAGATGCCCGAGATCGCCGCTTGGGCGGCGAAGGTTCGCGAGGGCCAAGGGGCGCTGCGCGTCAATTTCCTCAGCGTGGACGACGACGAGCGACAATTGCGCAAGTTCCTGGCCGGTGAAGGTGCCGCCATAGCCGGAGACTACCTCTGGGTGCAGGAGGAGGCCGAGCGGGCCTCGTTCTACAGCGGCATCGGAGTGTCGAATCCTCCCACGCTTCCTGTGCAGGCGCTGCTGGATCCCCAGGGACGCCTTCGATGCGTCCGGGTTGGCAGCATCACCACGAAGGAATTGGATGAGGCGGCGCAGACTTTCGGCTTTGCGCGCTGACGTCTATTCGCCTGCGGAGTTGCGCGCCAGCTTCACCCGAGTCACGTAGCCGACTGTTTTTGGGACCATTTCGTGTATGCAAGACACGACCAGGTATTTTCCGTCGAAACGCTGGCCGAAGCCTCTGACGGCCAGGATGTCTCCCGGGTTGACGGCAGGGTCACCCGTGAAATCGATTTCGGCCGTCAGATAGTCCATCGAAAGCTGCGTAAAGATTGCCTTAGCGACGGCGTCGGCTTCCTGCTGGCTGTCCACGGGGCGATCCGTGATGGTCAGGACCTTGCCTGCCGACTCGGACCCGTAAAGGCCCTTCCCAGTGGCCTTCCAGCCTTCCTTGCCGTCGAAGCGGTAGGCCGAGTCGGTCGCGGCTCCCACGATGGCCTTCTTTTTCTTGGGATCCCAGCCGCGGACCTCGACGCGGGCGACCTGCCTGACGGTCGACAGGTTGAACCTGGCGTCCTTGACCTGGCATTCGTCCGTACCTCGGGGGGCATCGCGGACCAGCGTCTTCACAGGACTTTTCGTAAGGTCCGGCGGGCGGAACCCGATCTGGCAATCGTCTTGCACAGTGTCGGACTTGACCGACCGATCCACATCCTGGCCAAGCCATTTCATGAAGTGGTAGTCCGAGACGTTGAACTGAGGCAGGTAGGTGGTCTGGGCGCGCGGGACGTCGATGTTGCCGACCGAGAGGCCGTCGCGTGTGCCGCCCACCTCGGCAGACCGCGTGATGACGTCGCGTACAGCGGTTGGCACAAGGTCCTGTTGCGCGACCGAGTCACCCCAGGTTCGTGACGATGTGCCACGAGTTAGCCGGTGTGAATGGTCATAGCCGCCCACCAGGACAGTCGAGGCCCCTTCGTGCCGGTAGTGGGGCTCGATGTAGTGAATCTCGCCCTTGAAGACGGTCTTTTCCTGTCCCACTGGGCCCAGAAGGACTTCGACCGATTTCCCTTCCCGAAGGTCGTCAACGTACTGCAACTTTTCGTCGCTCTTGAGGTCCAGTTCGATTGTGAACATGTCGGGGGCGTCCAGGCGTTTGTCGATCTGGACGGACTCGAGGAACGCTGCGATGCCGAAGTTCGTAGGCGTGTCGCCCCCGGAGGTCGATTCGACATGGGTTTGGCCGTCGATCTTGATGATGCAAGACCGAACTTCCGGGGTCTGCTGCGCCATGAATAACCCTCGCGGTCAGAGTCCTACTTCAGGATTGGGGGCACCAGAAGGCGCGTCCCTGGCTGGATATTCAAGGGGTCGTCGATGGCGTTGACCTCGGCTATCCGTCGCCATTCCGCCGGGTTGTCGTACTCGCGGTAAGCGATGCTTTGGAGGGTATCGCCCCTGGTAACGGTGTAGACCTTTGCGTGGTCGGGGGACTGCGGGTCCTTCTGTTGCTGGCGCTCGACCGAGGTGGCCTCGACGAGGCTGATCTCGACCTTTGCGCGCACCGGCGTGCCGTCCGACAGGAACATGACGTACGAGACTTTAACGCTTTGAAGGTACCACTGGCACGAGTTGTAGTCGTCGTTCTCGGCCATGAATTTGCCCCACAGGAACAGCAGCTTGGGGGGGCGGTGCAGTTCGGGGTCGAAATGGGCCAGCTTTTCCAGGTGATCGATGTACTTCGTTCGGACGTTCGCCTTTTCCTCGTACGTGTCGAAGTACAGTTCGCTGATCTGAAGGGTGCGGCTGGTGCCGTGAGTCCACTCTTTTTCACCCGAGTCCGACCCCTGGGTGGGATGGTCCTGGAACTGGGTCTGTTTTTCGATTGAAACCGTTTCGGGGTTGTAGTGGAAGACGAAGTCCCCGCCCTGGGATCCGCTTGTCATCGAGGACAGGACTTGTTTCATCGACCCGGAATCCCGGTCGACGACGTGCAGGAACGCCTTTGCGGGAACGCTTGATGCCTGGCTGGGGATCGTTGCCATTTCTTCCCTACCTCCTGCCGGGAAAGCCGGCGGTGGCACGTCTACGGTCGGTCGGGCTGGCACTAGCCATAAAAACCCCTCCGTTCCTTGTCGCGCTTGAAGCGCCTGAGGATCCGCTCGGACATTTCGGCCGCGAGGCCGTCGAGGTCTATTGAGGCTCCGGCAGCAGAGTTCCGGTCCGGTCCGGCGGCGGCTGGGCGGGTTGCCGGCTCGTCGTCCCTGGATGCGGTCATGGCGGTAGCTGCCACGGTTGACAGGGCGGTCGATACCAGGGGGAAACCCCCGTGAAGAGCCTGCCCTGTCTGGGGGATGCCAGCGAGGCTGCCCAGGGGCGAAGCCAAGCTGCCAGCATGCGCAGCCAACCGTCCGGACGTGGAGACATTCACCAACGAGGCCGATCTTTCGGTCGGTGCTCCGGGCTGCACCCAGGGAAGGGAGGTTGGCCATACCGGTTCGCGCTTCTGTTCGTGGCTTGTGTCCAGCAGGGTGCGTTCGGGGCTGGTTTCTGCGTCCCGGTGCAAGGAAGTCGAGGTCGAAAGAACGCGCGATGTCCGATCTCCACTGGTCACGAACCTGTCTTCAACGGGGCCGGTAAAGGACAACGATTGGCTCCGACCTTGGAGGAGGATTCCTTCGACGAGGTCTCGTGTGGCTTCCGCGGCTGAGCTGGAACTTCCCGCCGTTTTCGCGGCGGCTTCAGGGGGCAGTCCGCGAAGCGAGCGAACTAGGGTTCGTTGCAGGAAGGAAAGGGTGTCGGTTCCCTTCGAATAGTGGCCAGGCGACAGCGGCCAGGATTCGGGCGAGGCGCCGCCAATGGGCGGCATTCCTGGTGCGGATGCCTGACCTCCTGCAACCTTTGCAGCGGGATGTTGACCCTGCAGAAAGAAGGGGCTTTCGACGCTGCCGACGGCACTGCCCGCGAGGGACCGCGGGGTCGCAGGGAAGATATTCAAGGCCATGTTGACCAGATCGAAACTTTCCGGCAGCGGTATTTCGCCCATGGTCTGTCGGGTCTTTATGGCGTCCCTTTGCAATCCGGAAAAAGAATCTTCAGCCGAACGGTCGAGGTTGGCGCTGGTCGATTCAAAAGACCTGGCCTGAAGAACGACCTTTTCCTGGATGTCGTTCGCTGACATGAATCCGGCGAAGGGTATTCCCGTCGGGACAAAGCGTGGCGATTGCCCAGCGGCCGATCTGCGTGGCTGGGGTGCCAGCCGGATGTCCCACCCGGTGTGCAGGATCGGATTGCCGGCAGCCACAGGTCCCGCCTGTGCAGGTTTGCGGATGGAGCGTTCTTGTTGTTTATTGCCGCGTGTGGCAGCGAGCGTTCGGGACGATGCGGAGGCAGCCGTTCCGCGTGCGGCAGAACCTTGTCGAGGTGGACCTCTGAACGTATCGCTGGCGGCGCCTGTTGCTGATGCTGAAAGCGTTTGGTCGTCTGGGGCGGCGTTCAGTTGTACGAAGGTTTGCCACTGTTCGCCAGCAGTCCAATTCCCCCCTGTGAAGATCGGGGGATGTGCGGCTGACACTGTGCCGAAGGTGTCCATGGGCCGAAGGAAGTCGTCGGCCATGGGCAACCTTGAAGGCCCCCTGCCCATCGTAGCCAGGATGGCGCCGGCCAAGTCATCGGTCGGGTTGACCCCCCCACCCGGGTCGGCCGGGCCTGACGAACGAAATCCGGACGGGGCCAAAAAGGTACGCTCGGCACTCATCGGGGTGCCATGCTGGGCCGTCAGGCCGGTGAACGTGGACGCCTGGTCCGGGACACGACCCGACCCGGGTCCATACGTCGTGGCGTGGGCCATGGGTGGGGGGTGCTGCCGAATGTCAAGATGTGCCGCGCCTACAGGATCCGCTTGCGAGGCCAGCCTTGCTGAGGTCCGGCCTGCGCTTTCGTCCCTGAACCGATCGGTCGCGTAGGGCCGCCCTCGGTTTCCGGCGATGGTCGGTACAAGTGGGCGTCCCGAGGTCAGGCCCGACGAGACATCGATTTGCGGGTGGGCAGGCGACAGGTCGAGAAAGGCAGCTTCGGACAGCGGGCCCGGCGCTGACGTGCTTGACCGGGCGTCGGAGGCAAGAGGCCCTTCTGCAATCGCGACAAGGCGAGCCAGCGCTGGTCCCATGCTTGCCGTGATGTGGGTTCCGGCAGCTTGTGCAAAAGGAATACCCGGAATCCACCGAGGATCCATTCCCGGGCCTTCATGAGTCGTAGACGAAGGCGTGGATCCGCCGGCAGTCCTTGTTGGGAGCAGATGTTCCAACAGTTGAACGTCTGCAGACTCGGGGCTTCCTGTGTTCAAAGACAATGCGCGGACCGCCCGAACCGGAAGTTCACGCGCACTGTCAGGGTCGATACCGGCACCTGCCTGCACCTGGCGTCGTGGTGACCGGGCCGAGGCCGCTGCGAACCTGGACAGGTCCATTACCGATGTGAGGCCGGAGCTCCTGGTTGCAGGGGCGTCGTCGTCGGGAGTTCGCATGCGCAGTGCCACCAGGAGATCGTGGGCGGGCGCACGATGGATAGGGCCGTCGCGTCCGGCTTGCGGGATCTGGTGACCCGGGAATCCCGGTATTGATGTCGGATGGCCCTGCTGGGCTGGCGCGACGGTTGACGGTGTGAATCGGTACGCAGCCTGGGCCCGGGGGGATCGCAGGTCAGGCTTTACCGGCGGCAGCCCCGTCTGTGATCGAGCCAAGCCGGCGTCAGAACCGCGCCGACCTCGCTGTCTTGAGGGCGGTGCGAGGCTGACTGGTGACAATCCGGTTCGGGCCAGGTCTGATGCGTGCGCAGTCTGCGGATTGACCAGCGGTTCGTCCTGGTTCAAGGCAGAAAGGCGCAAATTCTGGATCTCCGGCGCCTCCAGGGCGAAAAGCCAGGATGGGGCTGCCGGGGGCCCAGGATGTTGTTCAAAAATTGCCAGGATGCCCGAGGCGAGTTCGGCCAGATCGGTTTGCACCAGTCCCGGGCCGGGCCCTTCCCACGCGGAAATCCTGGAAGACAGCGGCCAGGAGTCGGCACCTATAGGTAGCCCGGTCGATGAGGACAGCATGGTCTTGCCGGACCACTCGACGATCAGCATTTCCTCGAGGGCCGATCTGGCCTTCTCCGACATGGCGCAAACCCCGTCTACCGGCCCTGGTCGCAAGCCCGGCATGCCTTGGTCCCGACTCGATTGCGGCGCCGTTCCTTACGTGGCTGACTTGTACTCGAATCGGTCATAGACGATTTCAACCTCCTCGAAGGCCACGGAGGAACCGTCCATAGCGTTGAAACCCGGCCCTACGTAGCGAGTCATGAACGCCCCGAAGAGGTCGTAGCGGCCTATTTCATCCCCGCAATCGTTCTGGACGACCACCGAGACACTGGCTCGTTTGATCGCCGTCGAGCCGCCGTCCATCAGGGACTTCATCCAGTCGAAGAATTCGCCTGACGCGGCGAAGAATCCCTTTTTCAGCTTCAGGGGGGTGAACGAACCACGTCCGACAAGGTGGACCTGGCCGGCGTTGTTGCCACCTTCGTTGAACGCCTCCGGGTCAGCCTTCCACTCGAGCCCGCTGGCCTCGCGGAACTTCACGCACCGGATCCCGTCGATTTCAACGTAGAACGAGAACGGGATGCTAGGGTCGGCACGTCCCGAGCCCCCCCCGCCTCCCGAACCACCCTTCACGGTCATCGACGCCATCCGGCCACCTCCCCGGCGCATGTCTCGGGTTGCCTGTTCATCCGCCTTCCTGACGACCTTGCATTTCCTGAGCCACCTGTATCGTCAGGAATTCGGCCGGTCGAACCGGAGCAACTCCCACTTGTATGGTCAACCTGCCAGCATTCCGTTCCGCGGGAGGGTTGGTTTCCTCGTCGCACTTCACATAGAAGCCGTCCTCGGGGGTGTCACCCTGGAACCAGCCTCGCCGCCACAGGTCCATCAGGAACTGCGTAACGTTTCTTTGTACCGTCTTCCAAACTGAAGGGACGTTCGGTTCGAACACGACCCACTGCATCCCTGTTGCAAGGGACCTGTGGATTGCGTTCAACTGCCGACGGACGTTCAGGTAGCGGCAGGCCACGTCGCCGCTTACCGTTCGCGCGCCCCAGACCCGCAGTCCACGAACCCCCTGCGAGACCAGGCAGTTTATGCCTTCGTTGTTCAGCAGGCCGACGTCCTCGTCCACCAGCAGGACCGTAAGATCCAGCCCTCCGGCGAGAACCTCGTTTGCCGGCGCCTTGTGGATGCCGATATTCTCGTCGCATCTGGCCATGATTCCGGCTAGATGGCCGCACGGAGGCACGGCCAGACGTTGCCCGCGGCTGTCCACGATGATCCACGGGAAGTACAGGGCGCCGTGTCGGGAATCGAACATCAGTCGGTATTCGCGTGTCCGGTCAGCGCTGTCTGGAAACGGAGTGTCCAGCAGGGCGAAGCGGTCGTTCAATCGTTCGCACTGGGACAGCATGGCGTCCTGCACCACTTCGACGTCTTTCAGGGTGGAGAACGACCTCCCGTCCCGCCCACAGTTCTGCAGGAAAAGCCACGAGGCATCAGGTACCGCCAGCAGGTCCACCTCGTCAACCGTTTCGAAGGCTGCCAGGCCGGTGCGTGCGCCAAGTTCGCCCGTCATGCCGATCAAGTCGTCAGGCGTGACGTTCCATAGGCCGTCCAGCCCGCCCTCGAGGGCAATGCCGGTCGCATCTGCCGGCAACGCCAGATCGGTTGGAAGGTGCCCAGAGTCGGTCGAAGGATCCAAAAGTGTGACTCGGACCAGGCGGGACATGTCCCCGACGACCCGCTCGACAAAGCGGGGACTGGCCGGGTGCAGCGAGAGTTCCGGGAACGATTCACGCAGGAACGGAGAGGTGACCTTCAGTTCGAATTCGACGGTCTCCACATAGGATGGCGCGCTGGACTGCAACCCTGACTCGAGTGGCTGGTCAGCCCTCCACAAGACCTTCTTGTCCTCGACCCCCTCCACGAACCTAAAGGTTTCGAATCCCTCTCGATACAGGCGCACAAGCGCACCAGGTCTAAGGCCGTGCGTGGAACGCACAATCGCGCCGGTGTCGCCAGCCTCGGCATCGAGAGTCAGGAAGGTTTGGGCGCGAGGTTGGCTTCTGCAAAAAGACACCGAGATGTCGTTGCCCCAGGAACCCTCGCTGCCGGCTTCCACCTTGAATGCCGGCAGACCACGCCTGTCGGAAAAGAGGCGACAGGAGCGCACGGCAGGCTCGCCGAAAGAACTTCCGGACTTGTGCGTCACGCGAACGATCCAGCACTCCCGGCCGCCATTTTGGAAAAATGCCTCGACAGAGGGCTGGAGAAATCCACCTTCCGGCAGTTCCCCGAAAACCGAAGCAAATTGACCAGGCGATGCGATTCTGACCGGGACGTTGGTCGGGCCGCGTCTCGCCAGGCCCACGAACCCAGGCACGCCACTGGGGGCCAGCGACAGTGCGTCCCTGCGCCGCTCGGACGGTTCGGTGTAGACGCCTGGGGGACGAATATCGGTTCCGCTGGGCCTCACCGTGCGCCTCCGTCGATGCGTATCCGGCTGCTTTCGGTGGCCCGGGTGAAGGGCACCGCAGCGCGCCTAGCCCTGCCTGGTCTTGTTGATCTCCCTGTTTATCCCGGAGATCTCCTTCACCCAGATCTGGCGCTCCCGGTGCTCCATGTCGAGGATCTCGTCCGGGGACCAGTGGAAATGGTAAGCGACATAAGCTACCTCCTGGTAGAGCTTGTCCAGGGGGTAGCTTACGATTCCCCCACGCCTGGCTCACCTCCCAGATCCACCTCGAAGGCGTGCTTGCACTCCGGGCAGTTGACCTTGACGTGGCTGGTCCCGTCCTCGTTGATGCGACGATAGAAATCCTGCAGATACGCCAGGTCCGAGGCAAACAACTCCTCGATGACCGGCGGATTGATGGACTTCAGGTCCCCCAATTTCGTGATTACGCGCGACAGCAGGATCACCACCAGGTAAGCGCGATTCTGCTGAACGCGGTAGTCCTGCAGCGGGAGGATCTCGTCCTTTGCCGTCGCGAGGCGCATGACCCCTTTCTTCTGTACCTTGCCGTCCTTGTCCACGTAGCCGCGAGGCAGCGTGAACTCGAATTCAGTGCGGAAGGCCATTTCAGCTCCTGGTTCGAGACAGGGTGAACAACCGGTACAGCCTTATCCCCTGCTGTCGGAACTGCTGGAGATACGCGGAGATCAGGCCCGTTCGATCTTCTCGACAGCCAGTTCAATCTCCTCGACGTTCACGTCCGTGCCCTTGCCGTCGAGCGTGAATCCCTTCCACTTGCATGGCCAGCCATCGAAGAAGTTGTAGCGGACGACTTCGGTATTATCGTCGGCGCAAAGGATGATCGAGCCGCTTTTGCGCTCGATCTTGCCTTCGATGACCTTCTTTCTCCACTGCCAGAGATCGTCCGAGTTCACGAAACCGCGCTTGAGTACAACGTTGCTGTACTTGGTACGGCCGGGACGCTTGCGCAGAACCATGTCGTCGCCGTCCTGGTACTCGACGATTTCGGTTTCCGAATCGAGACCCTCGACGTTGCGGAACGCCGCCTGAGTCACACCCTCGATCTCAACCTTGAAATTGAAATTCCCGATGTGATCGAACTTCCTACGGTTGGGCATCTTGAACCTCCGTATCCTGCTGGAAATCTCCGTCACCCCGGCCGTTGCGCGGGGCGAAAACTACCGCCTGCGTTACTCGGACACCTCGCCGCCCGCCGGCATCTGGCCGATCCGGAAGATCACGAATTCGGCCGGCTTCACGGGAGCCATGCCGATCTCGACGATCATCTGGCCCGCGTCGATGACCTCGGGAGGGTTCGTTTCGTCGTCGCACTTCACGTAGAACGCCTCTTCCGGAGTCTTCCCGAACAGGGCGCCTTGCCGCCACAAGCGCAGCAGGAAAGCGCTGATGTCGCGTGTGACCCGCTTCCACAGGCGAGGGTCGTTCGGCTCGAATACGACCCACTGTGTTCCAATCTCGATTGATTGTTCGGCCATGTTGAACAGGCGGCGGACATTGACGTAGCGCCACGACGCATCGCTGGAGATGGTGCGGGCGCCCCAAACGCGTATTCCGCGGTTCGGGAACTGGCGGATGCAGTTGATCCCCTTCGGGTTCAGGAGATCCTGTTCCCCCTTGGTGATTCCGTACCGCAGACCCAATGCGCCGCGGACGACCTCGTTCGCTGGCGCCTTGTGGACGCCACGTTCGCCGTCGCTGCGGGCGTAGACGCCTGCCATGTAACCCGACGGGGGCTGGAAGATGTTCCCCTTTACCGGGTCGTAGACCTCCAGCCAGGGGAAGTAGTAGGCGCCGTACTTGGAGTCGCGGGGCTTCGGGATCTTGTCGACGCCACCCTTCTCGATGATTTCCGGGGAGTCCAGGATGGCAAAGCGGTATCGCATGTTTTCGCAGTGCGACAACAACGCATCCTGGATGACGGGGTCGGTCTGGCCCGGGGCCGCGATGATGTTGATGTCCTCGATGTCCTCGAGGGCCTTCAAGCCCGTGCGGGTACCGGGGCCGTTGTCGGAACCGATGAACAGTGCCGCGCGGCTGCTGACGTCCTCGCCACGCTCCTTGGCCTGCTCGACGGAACCAACGTTGACAATGAAGGCCCGCCCGCCTCCGTTGTTGAAGAACCCGTACACGGCGTGAGCCAGGTAGTCGCTGT
The DNA here is from genome assembly GCA_903936705.1 of uncultured Myxococcales bacterium. GTDB lineage: Bacteria > Myxococcota_A > UBA9042 > DTJE01 > DTJE01 > CAIZWN01. Next base: position 56,552 of record CAIZWN010000008.1, on the reverse strand, counting down.
TCTGGAAGTCACCGAATTGCTTGGTGAACTGACTCCAGTTGGTGACCAGTACGGGCTGGTTTACGGGGCCGACCTTGCACTCGCCGACGAAGGCTGCCGTGCTGGTACCGACCATCTCGAGGGGTTTGGTGCCGCGATCGACTTCCTCGACGTAGACACCTGGGGACAGGTACGACGTGGCCATTCGAGCCTCCTGGTTGGTTTCCTACCGACCTCCGGGGGGTGACCAGCAGGGATACGTTCGGGCGACGCTCATGTCGTTTGCCGAACTGCAAGATCCCTGCCAATGACCCGCGGCAATTCCTGAGACCGTCGCTCCGATTCCACGCGGAACCGTACGTAGTAGAAGAGCGACGGTCGGACCTCCTCGTTCAGGCTCCTCCAGAAGGACACCGATTCGCTGAAATCGGCCTGGAGGTTGGGGAACACATTCAACTGGTCATCCGGGAAGAAAGATTCTCCCTTCAACTGGTCTCCGAAAAGTATCGGGTTTTCAAGAAGCGTCTTGACGATCAGGCCCAGGAGAAGGTTCTCCTCGGTCGGGGTGTTACCGAAGACAGAAAGAACGAACTGGGCGTGCATCTGGACGGGAGCATCCTGGTAGTACTCGGTCAGCCGTCCATCCTTCGAGTACGTCGTAACCAGAGAATCCGTACGGTCCTTGTAACCTGGCGCAATCGCCAAGTGGTAAAGATATGACGAAACCGTCGGTAATGACTTGATGTTTTCCTTTTTTGGTCGGTCGTTGGACACGGTTACGGTGGTGAACCCGGCTTCCTTGAAGGAAGCCTTCAGCAATTCCTTCAGTGATTCGCCGACGTCGCGCACGACCTCGAACTGGCTCATCCGGTTTGCCGGTTATGAAACGAGTTCTCTGGATAGCAGGGACGTGTGGCGATGTCAAATCACTCGACTTTGGAACTGCTGGAACAGTAAAGAATATTGGTGACAGCAGACCCCGTTGTATAGAGCGGGCATCTGGGGTGTCGGGTGGGGTCTGTTGGCACCAATAGGGAGACTGCAGGCCCCAGCCCAATCACTCAGGGCGCGGCACCCCGGCCGAGGAAGGTCCGCCCAGCTGGACGTCAAGCGTGTACACGGACGCTCCCTTGGTGGCAACGACCTCCACGTAATACGAACCCTCTCCAAGGCGGACCTCGGGAATGGAGTCCGACGACGCGTCAGCCACGTGCTTGGCCTCGCCAAGGGGCGCGCCGAACTGGTCCCGCAAGGTCATGCGGGCCCCGACCGCCGGATTGTCCCAGTAGATGGTGATGATCGCCGTGGTCTGGGAATCGACGCGAAAGCGCTTCCAGTCGGATTCGTCGTCACTTGACGAGACCTTATCGTCGGCGGTGATGCCTAGGACCAGTTCCTGGGCGCCCGAGCGGGTCTCGTCACCCGTGCGCTGGGCGCCGCCGCATGCGACCAGAGCAATCGGGATCAGCAGGATGCGAAGGGTTGCCTTGATCATCGGTCTACCTCGGATTCCCGGACGTGGACCAGGATTCAGCCCCGGCGCCCGAATGTCAACTGTGCATTGTTCGGGAGGCCTTTGGCACGCGTGGCACCCGGGGTGACCGAGGGGCGACCGGCGCCTTCCACGTCGGCAGGACGGCTCGTAATGCCTGTCCTGTCGCCGAATCATCGCAAGCGGCGATCGACTCGGGAGTTCCTGATGCGACGATGTAGCCTCCGGCCTCGCCCCCCTCTGGCCCCAGGTCGATAAGGTGGTCCGCGACCTTCAGGATTTCAAGGTTGTGTTCGATCATCAGCACGGTGTTGCCGGCCTCGACCAGGCGCTCGACGACGCCCAGCAACTTGCGCACGTCATCGAAGTGGAGACCGGTCGATGGTTCGTCCATCACGTACAGAGTGCGGCCAGTGGCAGCTTTTGCCAGTTCGCGCGCGAGCTTGATGCGCTGGGCCTCGCCTCCAGACAGGGTGGGCGATGGCTGGCCGAGGTGTACGTACCCCAGGCCGACGTCCTGCAATGTTCCAAGGATCCGCTTGAGGCCACGGTGGTTCTGGAACACCGCCAAGGCCTCATCGACCGTCAGGTCCAGCACGTCGGCGATCGAAAGGTCCTTGTACTTCACCCGCAGCGTTGCTTCGTTGAAGCGGCGTCCGTGGCATTCGTCGCACGTGACGAACACGTCGGGAAGAAAGTGCATTTCGACTCGAAGCACGCCGGCTCCCTGGCAACGTTCGCAACGACCGCCCCGGACGTTGAAGCTGAAACGTCCCGGCGCGTATCCGAAGGTGCGAGCCTCGAGGGTCTCGGCGAAGACCGCGCGGATCTGGTCGAATGCCTTGGTGTACGTGGTCGGATTGCTGCGAGGCGTTCGGCCGATGGGATCCTGATCGATGACTATCACCTTGTCGATGTGTTCGACGCCTCGAATCTCCCTGTACTTCAGCGGGCTGGTTCGTGCGTCCATCAGCAGGCGCTGGAGTGCCGGGCAAAGGGTTTCCGTGACAAGCGACGACTTGCCCGCGCCCGACACGCCGGTAACGACCGTGAAGGTTCCCAGCGGGATGTCGGCGTCCACGTTCTTCAGGTTGTGGCCCGTTGCCCCTCGCAGCGACAAGACTGCACGGCCCTTCCGCCGTGTTTCGGGGACGGGGATCGAGAGACGGCCGGACAGATAGGCGCCCGTGAGAGACGTAGGACTCTTCAGCATTTCGGCTGGCGTGCCCTCGAAGACCACGTGGCCGCCCTGGCGCCCTGCGCCCGGCCCGAACTCGATAAGGTGATCCGCCTGGAGGATCGCGTCGCGGTCGTGTTCGACGACAAGCACCGTGTTTCCCAGGTCCCGAAGGCGAGTCAACGTCGCGATCAGACGGCCGTTGTCGCGGGGATGGAGGCCGATGGACGGCTCGTCGAGGATGTAGGTGACGCCGGTCAGCTCGCTGCCAAGTTGGGATGCCAAGCGTATGCGTTGGGCTTCGCCACCGGACAGACTGTTGCCCGATCGGGCCAGCGTCAGGTACCCGATGCCGAGGTCCTCGATCAGGGTCAGGCGGGACAGGATCTCCTTGCGTAGTTCTATGGCGACCGTGGCCCTGCTGCCCTCGAATGACAGGCCTTCGATGTCGCGGCGCATCCGGCTGATGGCCATCTGGTTGAAGTCTGCAATGCCGAACGGGCCGACCCGGACCGCAAGTGCTTCGGGGCGCAGGCGCCGGCCGTCGCAAGTCTCGCAAGGTTGGTCGGTCAGGAATTTCTGGTAATAGGCGCGCATCTCGTCCGACTTCGTTTCGCGCAATCGACGCAGCAGCATGTTGGCCACACCCTCGAACCTGATTGCCACGCTGCCGTTGAAGTTCTTGCTGCGCCACTCGACGGGGACACGCTGGTGATCTCCGAAAAATATCAGGTTTTTGTGTTCGTCAGACAGATCGCGAAAGGGCCGGTCCATATCCAGGCTGTGGCGGCGGGCCAGCCCCTCCAGGATCTCGGCGGTCCAGCCGCCATCATCCTCGAAGGCGTGGGCCCACAGCTCGACCGCCCCCTGGTGCAGCGACAAGGATCCGTCCGGCACGACCTTATCGGGGTCGATGGCAAGGGATGAACCCAGGCCGTTGCAGGAAGGGCACGCGCCGGCCGGGTTGTTGAAGCTGAAAAGCTGTGGCGACAGCTCGGGGAAGGAATGGCCGCAGGGCTCGCATGCGAGGTGCTCTGAAAAAACGCGTTCGGGCATGCCTTCCGGCGCAACCACAACCCTGCCCTTGCTTGCCTTCAGAGCGGTCTCGACCGAGTCGGTCAGGCGCGGCGCGATGCCGTCTTTCAGGACCAGTCGGTCCACGACCAAATCGATGTCGTGCTTGCGATTCTTGTCCAGCGAGGTGACGGTCGACAGGTCGGTGACAGTCCCGTCAATGCGAACGCGGACGTAACCGTCGGCACGGAGGGACTCGAAGAGGTCCTTGAATTCGCCCTTCCGGTTGCGGGCCAGTGGCGCCATCAGAACGACGCGCAGAGCTGCGGTGTTGGCCATTCCCGACAGGGCCAGAATCTCGCGCACGATCTGGCCGGGGTCCTGGCGTGCAACCGGCAGGCCGCACGAGTGGCACCGCTGCTCGCCGACCCTGGCGAAAAGGACGCGCAGATAGTCGTGGACTTCCGTGATCGTCCCGACCGTCGAACGCGGGTTTGAGGAAGCCGACTTCTGTTCGATGGCGATGGTTGGTGTAAGTCCGCGAATGCTGTCGTAGCGCGGTTTTTCCATCTGGCCCAGGAATTGTCGGGCGTAGGCCGACAACGACTCGACGTAACGGCGCTGGCCCTCGGCAAAGACCGTGTCGAAAGCCAGTGACGACTTGCCGGACCCGGACACGCCCGAAAGGACAACCAGTCGATACTTGGGGATCGAGACGGTGACGTTCGCGAGGTTGTGTTCGCGAGCGCCGATCACGACGATGGAATCGGATGCCATTGGGACCTCCGGGAACGCGGGGATTGTAGGCAACGGGTGCGACGTAGTCGATTCAAGAATGTTGAATCACAGGTCAGGACTGCCTGGGGCTAGGGGATGAGATGGTGCCGGACAAGCGCAGGATGATCGTTGGATTGCGCGTCTGTCGAAAGGGGTGCTATCCTTGCCGGCGTTGGGATTGATCGGGAGGCTCAGGATGAAGTTGCGGTACGCGGGCGCGACCGACGTCGGTCGCAAGCGAAGCCACAACGAGGACCGCCTGCTTGTCCAGCCGGAGGACAACCTTTTCGTCGTTTGCGACGGGATGGGTGGTCACGCAAGCGGCGAAATCGCTTCGCAGCTTGCCGTGGACGAGATGGGGCAGTTCTTCAAGGATTCGGGTGCTGACGCCGAAATAACCTGGCCCTACAAGCCGGATCGGCGTCTGACTGATCCCGAGGGCCGTTTGGCTGTCAGCATCAAGTGGGCGAATTACCAGGTCTTCGATACGGCGTCAGGGTCCTTGCAGTACAAGGGGATGGGCACGACCTGCGTGTCGGCCCACGTATCTGACGGCCGGATTGCAATCGCCCACGTCGGTGATTCACGGTGCTACAGGATTCGTGATGGGCGCATCGAGCCGATGACGATAGACCACAGCCTCCTGGAGGAGTACAAGAAACTCGCGCAGATCACCGAGGAGGAAATCAAGAATTTCCCCCACAAGAACATCATCGTGCGGGCTCTTGGCATGAAGGAGACCGTGGCGGTGGATACGCGGGTCGAGGATCTGCGGGCCGATGATGTCTACCTGCTGTGTTGCGACGGTCTTTCCGGCGAGATGGAAGACAGCGAGATGCTGGCAGTCGTTCGCGAATTAGGCCACGATCTGGACCGTTGTTCGAAGGAACTGATTGAACGGGCTAATCGTCATGGCGGTCGCGACAACATTACCGTTGTCCTGATTCGTGCCGAGGACGAGCGGCAGTCCTGAGCAGTCAACCTCCCCGTATTGGCATCATCACAACTGCGAGAGTTCCCTGACCACCACGAAGCCGTTCTCGGGCCATCCGGCCGGGGGCGATTGCAGACGGCCGGGAGCGCACGTCCGGTAAGGGCGGTAGGCCGGATGACGTGCCAGCGTGGCTGCCAATCGTTGGCGATCGCCCGCGATTGCAATCCCCTGCAGGCGGTTTGCGAGGTGCGGCAGCAGGAAGGACAGATCGGGTTCTCCCGAAAACGGTACAACCTGAAGGACCCGGAATCCTGGCGACGGACGTGCCGGGAGGGTGGCTGCTACGAGGACTACTGCAGGAGGACCCCGGCCATCTGTCGGCAGAACCAGCCCGCCTGTCGACATTGCCAGCAGACGCGACTCCTCGATGAACATCCGGACGGACGCGGCGGACAGCAAAGGGATCGGCCCGGGGGGAAGGCGTCCTGCAATTGCCAGCAGTTCTTCGTGCAGCAGGCTAGCGAATGCGGCCGAGGGCAATGCTGAGTTTTCCTCGATCAGGATTACCTGGGGTGAAAGGCAGCCGTCCTGGTCATAAATAGCGGTATCACGAGCCACTGCGCGGGCAATTCGGCGGGCTGCGCCCGGGGGATCAAAGGCATCGCGAAAGCACAGGACGACCGACTCGCGGTGACCGCCCCCCATCGTCAAACGTTCTGCACGATTATGTCTAATGGAGGCGATAGTGGCGTCCGATCCGTAAGCCAGAACAGCGTCCTCTTGCGACACCATCAAGTCCAGGCGAGGGTCCGAGGACGGGATGTTCATTAGACTCAGCGAGGCGGCCAGTTGCGGGGCCGCGCGTTCGACCAGCGAGCACAGCAGTCGCGCGAACACCGGTTCCGCCGAGGATGGCTTCAGGAGTACCTTGTGCCTGGCAGCGAGGCCATTGAAGACGGCCGAGGTGGCCACCGCCGGTACCCTGCCGGCAAGGATCGCAAGCAGACGGCGGTCGCCGGAATGCGCGGTGGGTCGCATTTTGGGGTCTTCCCGATTTGCAGTGGTCCGTCCCAGCGCCACAAGGCGACGGCAGGCGGCAGGTGTGAACGGCAGGAATGCTCGGCGCACCGCCACCACGAGGTGTGCGCCAGACCATCCCGTAGACGATGTCAGCCGGGCACGGTCAGTCGGGTTCGGCCAGTCGGCGTCGAGCCCGGCGGTCGCGGTGGCGGACAGTGCCGATGCCAGGGTGTCGTCGTCCAGGGCACCAAGATAATTCATCATCGAAAACCGCCAGGGGCCACAGTATCAAGGTCTTGCTTCCGGCGGTCAATCGGCGGTTGAATCAACCCTGTGCCTCGCCAAAACTCCATCCACGGTCCGAAACGAGTCCGAACGAACCAGTCAGATTCCGCGATAGATGTCGCGACTTCAGGTTATTGAGGAGTTGCTCGTAGGTCATCGTGCTCTCGCGGGAGCGGGACTTGATGGCGGCGAGATCCTCCTCATCCTCCCGAAGTGCGAACCAGATCCAACTGTGGAGTCCTGGAAGAACGGCTGTTAGATTAATCGAAGCAGTCTGCGCTGAAGGAGCGTCTGCATGTCCCGACGTCCGTCGGAAATCAACATGATGTGAACATTGACGTCATCAATCCGGTAGATGATGCGGTAAGGTTTGAAGAATACCTCCCGAAATTCCCTGATACCAATATCCAGAAGCTCTTTCGGCCAAACACCACGGTCAGGGAATTCCGCAAGGTTGAATACGGCGCACTCAAGCCTGCCAAGGATTTGGTCAGCCTGTAATTCACCATCCTGCGCGACAATGAAGTCAATGAGCTCATTCAGATCAAGCTCGGCATCCTGTGTAAACAGGACGTTATATTGACGTTTCACTTCCCGCGCATCGGAGGCCACGACCTTCCTTTCTTTCATCAGCGGGAACCCCGCTTTTCGCGCAGCCTGTTGAAGACATCCACAGCCGGTTGAACACGACCTTCCTCGATCTGCCGGTTGCCCAGGGCCAGAATCTTCAGCATCGCCATCGTTTCCTGATCCTGCTGATAGCTGGCGACATCCTGAATAACCACCCTTGCCTCGCCGTTCTGGGTAACCACCAACGGTCCGGTTCCCTTCGCCATGTCCCTGATGATTTCGGCCGCATGCGCTTTCAAATAACTGATAGGTTTAATCTGACGTAACAATTCCATTGTTTTAACCCGGCATTCAACAAGACCAAATTTAGTCCTTTAACAGGTCAATTGTCAAATATCTAGAGTGGCCGAGTGGTCGGGTGGCAAGTGCCTCGCCATAATTCAATCTGCTGTCCGACACGCGCTTGGGCAGGGACTAAGGTGGGCGTCCACTGCATTTGGTAACCGGTAAAACCGGAAGCATCGCCAGCGCACCCAGCTGTGCGCCCTTCTCCGACATGTTGACTCCGAGAGCCTCCCCAGCCATACTCCTTGACCAGACCGGAAATCGCGATGGTCACGGTAGGATGCGTTGGCGGTCCGGTCCACTTGGTCGGATGCTTGGTTTGCAGGAGGAACAAATGATTCGAAGCGCCCTGCGTCATGGTCTGGTTCTGGCTGTTGTGCTGGCGGGGTGCAGCAAGGATGAGTCCGAGTGCAAGGTAGATGCTGACTGCGACGATGGCGACGCCTGCACGACGCAAGTCTGCAGGATCACAAGCGTCGGTACCACCGCCGGTACGCACCAGGCTACCTGCGTCTATGCGCCGGTGAACTGCGTCGACAGCAACATGTGCACGACGGACTCGTGTGACGTGCTGACTGGATGCGTGCATGTGGCGACCGTATGCGACGATGGGGATGCCTGTACCCTCGATTCGTGTGATGCCAAGACCGGCAAGTGCGTGTTCAAGGCGAAGTGTGATGACGCAGATTTGTGTACGGCCGATTCGTGCAGTTCGACGGATGCGTCCTGCTCGCACACGGTGGCGGTCGTATGCAACGATGATGATGCCTGCACCCTCGATTCGTGCGACCCCGCGACCGGCACCTGCGTGTCCGCCGCAAAGTGCGATGACCAGGATCTTTGCACCAGCGATTCCTGCAACGCCGTCGATGGAACCTGCACGCACGGGCAGTTGGTGGTTTGCGATGATCAGGACGCGTGCACGACAGACGCCTGCGACCCCAAGACTGGAACGTGCAAGTTCACGACAATCGACCCCTGTCCGTAGCGCTTCCTCCTGCCCCTACGCAGCATCGGCCACGGCGTTGTCAGCTTGTGTGGAACTGCAAGTCGTTGCCACGAAATCCGGTAGTGCTGCGGTCCTACCAGCGGGTGGCCGCGTCGGTAGAACAGCCGCGGGGGGCAGCACCAGCGGCCCGGACGATGTCGGCGAATCCGTCGCCGACGCGCAGTGCAGTGTCCCCCGTGAGGACCGCGATTGCGGTGTGGACGTTAGCCAGATCGTAGTGGACCAGGATCCCTCGGGAATTGTTGGGCACCTCGTTCATCGTGAGAGGATCGACAACCCTGGTGCGCATCCATGGGACCGGGACCAGTCGGCGCTGGCCGGACGTCACCCGCGGGGCGTCGTATGCCTGGGACAGGAGTTCTGTCATGCCGTACTCCTCGATCACGTCGTCAGGCGGAATGCCCAGTCGGGCCAGGAATTCCTGGCGCAGGGCCTCGCGACTTATTGAACGACCAGTGGCCTTCGGGCCGCCGGTGTGCATGACCCGGCTGCCCTTTGGCAGCGGGATTACCGCGCCAAGGGACTGCATCCCTTCGAACAGGGTCAGGCAGTCCAGCGTTGTGGCCAGCAGGCACAGCGGCTCGCCGGCCTTTGCCGAGGCCTCGAACGCGGCGATCGCTGCGGGAAGGTCGATGGAATCGGCAGTACGGGCACAGACAGCGGGGGACGTCGAGAAGGCGTCCAAGACATCGTCCACCATGTGCGACAAGGACGAATTCGGCCGGGCGGATCCCGGCGGAATCAGGTGAACGAATCGGCCCGGGGCGGTCCCCTTCATCACGAAACGGGCGAATCCCGCAACGGCTGACAGTCGGTAAAGGGATCTGTCGCAAACCAGATGGCGGCCAGGGGTGCCCGTGGTGGTACCCGAGCTGTGGAAGGTCGCCTCGGCCTCGGATGGCGGGAAGTGAGCCAGCGTCATCAGCTTGAAGCCGGTTTCGGGGATCGGTCGGATTGCCGCCAGGCCCTTGCCCGGATCGTCCTCCAGGACGCCCTGTGCTGCGGCCACCTCCAGGCACAGTGCGTCGAAGTCGCCAGGGTCCTCGCCGCGGGCCGCTTCCTCGATGAAGAAGCGCACCTCGAAGACCAGGCTGGGATCGATGGGATTGGTGTTCATGTTGTTGTCATTTCCTCCAACAGGGCGCGTTCCACGATCGTCAGTGCCCGCTGGAGGTCCTCGGGCAAAATTGAAAGCGGGGGGGTAAACGACAAAACGTCGCCAGCCGGCCCTTCGGTCAGCAGGATGACCCCTCCACGCATGGCCCGGGCGATTACCCTGCCTGCGATTGGTGCACCAGGACCTCCGTTCGCGGTCTGCAACTCGACGCCGATCATTGCTCCGGCACCGCGGACGTCCCGGATTAGACCGGAGCGCTGGCGCCAGATGGCAGCCCGTTCCCGAACAGCAACCTCTATTTCCGCGGCGCGTTGCATCAGGTGTCCGCGGTCCAGTGCCTTCAGGACCCCGAGTCCGGCGGCGCATCCCAGGGGGTGGCCGAGGTAGGTCGATGTGTGAACGGCCTCGGCGCCGGCGCGGTGTACGGCGTCGGCCAGACGCGGGCGCATCCAGCAGCCCGACAGGGGAATGCCTCCTCCCAGCGACTTGCCAAGGCACACGGCGTCAGGCACGACTTCCTCGGCATCCATACGCAGAAACCGGCCCGTCCGTCCGACGCCGGTGTAGACCTCGTCTGCGATCAAAACCAGGTCCTCGGCGGCACAAACAGTGGCCAGATCCCTCAGAAAGCCGGGGGGAGGCACGCGGATGCCGCCTCGTCCCTGTATCGGTTCCACCATCACAGCGCCGATCTTGAAGGGCCCTTCGGCGCGGGCGGTTGCACGAACGGCATCGAGGACTGATGAGGCATTCGAACCGTCCGGCGATGGAAACGGCACGAATCGCGCACGGCCAGACAGCAGGCCTGTAAACGGCGCCCGGAAGGCCGGAAGGTGCGTCGCATCCAGTGCGCCGGCAGACAGGCCGTGGTACGAGCCCTCGAATGCAATCACCCCGGGTCGCCCGGTAGCGGCCGCGGCGAATTTCAAGGCGGTCTCGACCGCGTCGGCCCCGTTCAGGGACAGTACCGCCTTGTAGTCTGGGGATGGCAGGCGGCGTGAAATCTCGCGCAGGAACCGCGCCTTTACGTCAGCCGGGTGCACATCGCCCATCGCGTGCAGCAGGCGGCCAGACTGGATCCGAAGTGCCGCCAGGACCGAGGGATTGCGATGTCCGACCGTTGCCACCCCGAAGAACGAGGTCAGGTCGATATAGCGATTGCCGTCTGCATCACGCACTCGCGAACCGTCGGCCTTGCACAGCACCACCGGGAATTCCGATGCGGCATCAAGTACCTGCGGGACCTCGGTCAAGGCGAGACTGGCGAGGATCGCCCTGGTGTGACGGCGACCGCCTTCCTGGCCGAGGATCCGGGACATCGAGGCCCTCCGCATTGGCCGGCAAGGATAGCATTTCCCGAGGGCCGGGTTGCTATATGATCGCAGCCGGGCTTGGTGCAGTGCGCGTCGTTTTCTAAAACGGGAGGTCTTTCGTGCGATGCCGTTTCGGCTGTTCGGGAAGCTTGGGAACGGAAGTGGCTGCGTTGCTGGTTGGGCTGGCCATCGGCTTCGGGTCGGTCGCATGCAAGAGCGTGGCTTCGGGGGAAGACAAGGGAAATCAACTGCCTGAAGACGTAATTGAGATCGGGCAGGATGTTCCGGATGAAATCGTCGGGGAGGATGCGGTTCGCGAAATTCATCCTGGCGACGAGCCTGTCGAGGAGGTGGTTGTCGAGGAGACAGTCGGCGATTTTACGGCTGTTGATTTGGTGGCGCCCGACGTGGTCGATCCGGCGCCCGAGGTGGTCGATCCGGTGTCCGAGGTGCTTCCAGATGCGAACGTACCTTGCCCGGAATTTGCCGAGGCGACTGTCCAGGGACATCTGGACAGCGTGGAGCTGCCCGAGGCATCGGGGTTGGCGGCCAGCCGACGCGATGTTGGGCTCCTGTGGACCCACAACGATTCAGGCGACAATGCCCGTCTGTATGCATTGAAGTCGGACGGAACCGTAGTTGGCCGATTCGATCTTGCCGGCCTGAAGGCCGGAGACTGGGAGGATATAGCCCTGGGCCCCTTCGGGGGACTTTCTGGTGATGCCTTGTTCGTGGCCGACACCGGGGACAACCTGGCAGCGAGGTCCACGGTCGTGGTCCACGTTCTGGCCGAACCGGAGCTTTCGGAGTCGCCTGACCCTGTGGAGGTCCCTGTGCTGGCCTCGCTGGAACTGTCCTATCCCGACGGTCCGGTGGACTGCGAGTCGATGTTCGTCGATCCCGTTTCCGGCGACATCTATCTGGTTGCCAAGGAGGTTCGTGAGGACCAGACAAGCCGGCTGTTTAGAAAGGCCGCTCCGCACGTGTCGTCGGCGGGGGTCACGGTTCTTCAGGAAGTTGCGTTGATTCCAGTCACCTTGGCCACGGGGGCGGGCATCACGCCCGACGGGTCGTTGCTGGTCGTGCGCACATATTTCGGCGGTGGTCTGTTCCGCAGGATGCCAGGCCAGACGATCCAGGAGGCCGTGACAGGGGCGGTATGCGAGCTGCCGCCGTTCCCGTCGGAACCCCAGGGCGAGGCGGTGGCGCTGGTTCCTGACGGGTCGGCATTCGTGACGGTCAGCGAGTATCGCGGCGAAGGGTCACAGGATATTCATTTCACGGTGTTTTCGTGGGTGTCGTCGGGGTCCTGAAGCTTCATCAACCGACGGGGGCTTCCGGAGCGTCTTCGATTGCTGGGTCGCTCCGTGGGTCGTCGTAAAGGCGCACCAGGTCGAAAGGTGCGTAGTCGCGGCCCAACTCGCGCGTCAGAATCTCGTGGGGCCGTCCCTCGGGGCGCTCACGAGGCCAGCACAGGATGCAGGACGTTCCATCGTTCGCGAACAGGTCAGGTTCGGCATGGCAGTCTCGAACCGACCTGGCTTCGTCGTCAGACAGCGGTTCGACAACCAGTGGCGCCAGGCGCAGCGCTGTGGCTTCGACGTCCAGTTGGCTCAAGAAGGCGTATCTGGGAGGACCCGGAGGACCGCGCCGGCCCCGGGCCGGGACGGCTTGCAGGAAGCGGATTCCGTCAACCGATGCCCCGTTCAGGGCCGCCACCAGATCGCGGGCGAGGTCCTTTGCGATCAGTTCGTCCCCCCCGGCGCGCGAGATCTCGGGCGGATCGCCGGGAATGGCGTCAAGCACGAACCGGTCCCTCACGAGGTCCGCGTCAAGCCACTCGCCAGCAGACTGGTAGCCGACTGGCATGGGATCCCGATAGGTGACTCGGGGCATTGGATGGTAGCCGCCCGACATGCGGACCACGAGGCCCGCACGGTGCAGGATTCGGGGAAGGTGCTTGACGATGTCTATCTGGGACAGGAAGGATGCCCGCCCTACCCGGGTGTACCTGATGTGCCAGGTGGTAAAAGGTTCCTGAATCGCCAGCGGCGGCCCCCTTCTTGCCTTCTTCCTGGGGAGTGGCTGGTCAGCTGTCTCGGAGGCATCCGGTGCCTGGGTTTCCAAGTCGGCATCCACTGGTTCCGCTATTTCGGGTTCGGGGACCGCTTCCTGCACGATTTCCGTTGCCAGTTCGGCCGCCATGGCCAGTTCGGTCTCCATAGCCAGTTCGGTTGCCATGGCCAGTTCGGCCGCCATGGCCTCTCCTTCCTCGACTATCGCGCCTCGCACACTGGCAATTCCGGACGGCACGCACCCTGCGCCGCAGGCGTGGCACACTACGGTATTCGCCCCCTTCAGAGCCTCGATCCCAATGCGTTCGCCGTTTGCGGACGGCGGTCGTTCGCAAGGTTCCGTGGTCAGGCCAGCCATCGCCCGTTCCAGCTCGCGCCGCAGGAAGGTTTGAGATACCCCCGGGTCGATGTGTGCCCATGGCAACGTCCCGCCTACTGGCAGCGCACGGCGGTAGCGTTCCGGATCCACACCTTCGGCCACGAATGCCTCGTCCCACAAGTCCGGCCGCGCAAGCTCGGTCCACTGATCAAAACGACACCCGGCGCGCCATGCCCGCTCGATGACAGGTGCCAGATCCCTGTCTCCCCTGGCGAATACGCATTCCAGCCGCGCAGAACGCACCTCGGACAGCTTCAGCGATACGCCGCTTTTCCTGGCAGTGTCGCGCATGATTGCCTGCCGCGTCTCCAGCACCTCGGCTGTAGCCATGGCCTCCCACTGGAACGGGGTGTGCGGTCTCGGAACAAACACTCCCACCGAAGCCGTGACCTCGGCGCGCCCCATGCCCCGACCCAGGCGCAGCACGGATCTCGCCAGATCCACGATTTCGCGCACGTCCTCGTCGATTTCGGTTGGAAGCCCGATCATGAAGTACAGCTTCATGCGTTGCCAGCGGTTCGCGAATGCCCTTCGGGCGGCCTCCCGCAGGTCTTCCCCGGTAACGTTCTTGTTGATGACGTCGCGCAGGCGCTGGCTGCCGGCCTCGGGAGCAAGCGTCAGGCCTGCCGTCCGCACGGCACGCAGGTCCTTCAGCACCTGTTCGGACAGGCCGTAGGCGCGCAACGACGACACCGACAGCGTCACGCCTCGCGGCGTCAGCGCACGTGACAGCGCAGACACCAGGGGTGCCAGCGCCGGGTAGTCCGCAGGCGACAGCGCTGACAGCGACACCTCGGAATGGCCGCACTCGGCAACAGCGCGCTGTGCAAGGTCCAGAAGGACTCGCGGCGACCTGTCGCGCAGCGGCCGGTACGTGTACCCCGCCTCACAGAATCGGCAGCCCTCCGAGCACCCCCGCGCAACCTCCAGCGACGCCCGATCGAACACGGCCCGATTCCAGGGCACCACTGTCCGCGCCGGCAGCGGATGGGCGTTCAGATCCGGCAGGGCCACGCGACGGATCACGGCAGGGGCCGCGGGGTCGATTGGACGCGGCACCTTCAGACCGCTGGATTCGTCGATTCTGGCTTCGTACAACCCAGGCACGTACATGCCAGGCCGCGCCGCGAGGGCGCGCCAGACGTCTCGCCGGCTGGCTCCGGCACGCCGTAAGCTTCCGATCTCACGCAGCAACCCAGGCAGGTCTGCCTCGGCCTCGCCGCAGAAGAACGCGTCGAAGAAGAGGGCCACAGGCTCGGGGTGAAGCGCGCCAGGCCCGCCTCCCAGCACTATCGGGGCAAGATCGTCACGCTGGTCGGCGCGCAGCGGTATTCCAGAAAGGTCCAGGATCGTCAGAATGTTGGTAAAGCACAGCTCGTGCTGCAGCGAGATCCCTACGACATCGAACTCGGAAAGCGGCGAAAACGTCTCCAGCGAGACCAGGGGCAACCCCCGCCGCCGCAGCTCGTCCTCCATGTCCACCCACGGCGAGAACGTCCGTTCGACTCGTAGATCGGTCTGGCGCACCAGCAGGTCGTAAAGGATTTGCGTGCCCAGGTGGGACATGCCCACCTCGTAGACATCCGGGAAGGCCAGGCACAGGCTGGCAGCCTCGTCGCCCTTTTCCCGAAGGACGCTGCCGAATTCCCCGCCGACATAGCGCGACGGCTGGCGGACCAGGTGCAGGAAGGGTAGCCAGGGATGCTTCGACAGATCGGTCGTCATGTGTCTCCTTCCAAATGGACCGCGGGCGCGGTAGTCACATTATTCAAACAGGTCCCAACGTCACACGGTCCCGCCTGGGATCGACCTCGCGGACCCGCGCCCTCACCCGGCTGCCGGGGGCCACGTGCCCCATCCCGGGTACAGGCAGGATCAGCGAGGTCTCGTCCAGTTCCACCAGGGCTCGCGACCCCTGAACAGCCACAACCTCGCCTCCGACCTCTGCCCCGATGGATTGTGCCAGCCACTTCAGCATCCAGTAGCGCTTTGCCTCGCGCTCGGTGGTCAGCAGCGCGTCTGCCATCGTCTCCAGGTCCCCGAACGCTCTCAGGATGCGCTCGGTGGTCAGCGGGGCATGACCTTCGCGCAAGAATCCCTTCAGCTGCACGTGCGCCAGGAAGTCCTGGAACCGGCGCAGCGGCGACGTCACCTGCGAGTACCCCATGACGCCAAGCCCGTAGTGGTACTCGGGCGTGGTCGACAGTTCGGCCCGCTTCAGGGACCGCAGCATCTTGTATGCCCACGCCTTTGATCCTGGTACCAGACCTGCCCCCGGGGCCTTGTCTTCGGGTGGGGATTGCTTGCGGTACACCAGCGGAATGCCGTTTTCGCGGGCGAAGCGCCCCGCCTGCGAGCAGGCCAGCACCATGAATTCCTGCACAAGTCGTCGCGCGGGGGAGTCGGCCGCCTGCCGCTTCAGCGTTGGAACGCCGTCAATCACCTTGATGGACACGTCGTCCCGGTCCACGATCACCGCGCCGGCGTCCACCCGGCGGCGGCGCAGCGCAACCGCCAGAGCCCGCAAGGTCTGCAGCGCATCCGAAGCCTCGTCCACGCGGGAGTCGTCGGCCAGAACGGCATCAACCTCGTCGTATGTCATTCGTCGCGACAAGGACGCAAAGACCGGCGACACCTGGAAGCCCGTTACCAACCCGTCGGCAGACAGGCTGCATACGAAATCCAGCATCGGCCGATCGGCGCCGCCGTCAAGCGACAGGGTTCCCTCGGACAGCAAAGGGGGCAGCATCGGCACCTTGCCTGTCGGCAGGTACAAACTGGTCGCGCGGCTGGCCCCCTCGCGACCAACCGGACCTTCCAGTGTCACGGCGGCGCTGGGGTCGGCAATCAGCACGTGAACCCGGGTCTCGCCACCTGCTGTTTCCAGCCACAGCGCGTCGTCCACATCGGTCGTCCATGGGTCGTCGATTGCTATGGGCCCGGGCGTGCCGGGATCCGTCCGCAGCACCTTGCGATTGTGCGATTCGGAATCGGGAAGCGGTGATGTGGCGATTCGCTCAGCGTCGGCCAGCACCTCGGGCAGGAAGTCCAGCTTCAGACGGTGCCGGTGGATCCCCAGCACCTCGTCCTCGTGGAACACTCCCAGGCGCACCAGCATGTCGAAAGACCGGCCGGGTGCCTCGCCGCCGGTTCCCCCTGTCATGGCTGCCAACAGTTCCACGCCCCGCTTCGAGTCCTTGTCCTCGCCCGATTCTGAAACGGCCAGCGCCTTCAGCCACGAGGCCCCCTGGCGTGCCGCCGCATCCGTTTCGTCGAACGGATCGGTCCCGTCCAGAGCCGCCTGGAGTCGTCTGACGACGCGGTCCAGCCGTTCCTTCTCCTGATCCTCGCGACTGCGGCGTTTGAGTCCGGATTCGACCGCTTCTCGCGAGTGCGGCGCGTATTGACCGTCGTGGTTCCGGAAGTAGGTGTCGTCGCCCGACAGCACCCAGGCAACGGCGGCCCGCCGAACCGCGTCAGGCGTCGAAAATGCCAGGTCGGCCAAATCAGCTACCGAGTAGCGAGCCCCGTCGCCGGCGACGACTTCCCACAGGGCTGGAAGGTCCACTTCTGGAAGCGCCTCTTCCACACGTTCGCGAAACGCGACCACCAAGTCCGCCGCCACCCTGGCGGCATGCATGGGGACCCGGGTCTCAGCCACCCAGAAGACCTTTTCCTCGGACCACGTCTCGCGTGCGGCGGTTTCGGCGAGGACGATTACTCGGGGCGAATTTCGCTCGAGGATGGCCCCAGCCGCAACCCCGGTCCTGTTGCGAACAAACGCGATCCTGCCTGATTCGGAACCTGCCATGGCGGCTGCAAAGTAACAGACGGCGCCCCGGGCTTCAAGGCAGCGCCGGTTCCGGCTATGATGCACCGATATTCGAAGCCGTCGTGCGGAGGTTTTCATGGCGTGGCTGCGCATACTGTCGGGGCGTGGGCAGGGTTCGACGTTCGATGTCGGCCAGAGGACGTTCACCCTGGGTCGAAGCCCTGGCAACTTCGTGCAATTGCTGGCTAACGACGTCTCGCGTCGCCACTGCCAGTTCCGCTGGGAGGGGCCGAAATGCGTCCTCCTGGACCTGAACAGCCAGAACGGCGTCCTTGTGAACGACCGGCGGGTGGCCGAACACGAACTGTCCGACGGGGATCGAATCAGCGTCGGAAAGACGGTGCTGCAGTTTCGAATGAGTCTTGAGATGTCGGGTGCCGAGGACCACGCCCTTCGATGGAAGGAGATCCGGGCCGAGTTGACCGGAGGATCTACCACCTCGCTTCGCCAGGACGATGTGTCAGGAATGCTGGGTGCCCTGCGGGAAAGCCTTTACCGTGAATCTTCACCAGCATCCCAGTTTGCCGGTCCCGTCCCGGTTTCCGTTGCCCGACCCGCCGGACATGCCAGGGGCGCGCCTCGCCTTGCCGCGCCTGGCTTTCCCGAGGACGATGCCAGTCGTTTTCTGGGTCGTCTGGCGCGCGTGCCGACCGGTACAACACTGTCGGCCTACCTGGGCGAGGTGGCAGCCGAGGCCGGCCGTCTGATGGGAGCATGCCGGGTGTGCGTCGTGCTGCGTCGATTTGATGCCGCGGGTTTACCGTTCCTGGCGCCGGCTCTTACCTGGGTTCGTCCGAACCTGCCCAAAGACGCGTGCAAGCAGTCCTTCCTGTCCGAAGTCCTCAGGCGGGCCCTGTCCGAGAGCGCCGCCGTGGGCGCGGTAGGCAGTGGTCCCGAAGGTCCGGCATGCGCGCTGGCCGTGCCACTGGCAGCGTCCACCAACTGGTACGGCCTGTTGTACGTCGATTCCTTCGAGGCAGTGCCGGGCCCATTTACTCGCAGGCACCTGGAATTCCTGGCGTCCCTGTCAGCGGCAGCGTCGGCATTCCTGGCTTCGCGGGGCGGATAGGCCTAGTCTCCCCGAACAGCTTCTTTTCTTTTTTTCAACCACATCCAGGCGCCGAAAGCGAACAGCGGGATTCCAAGCCACTGCGAGGTAGACAGGCCCATTACCCCGCCACGGGCATCATCACGCCAGAACTCGATGGCAAAGCGCGCCACCGCGTACAGCATGCAGTAGGTGAAGAAGAGTTGCCCGTCGAACGACTGCCGCCGGCGTCGCCACGCAAACAGGTAGCCGAAGATGGCGAGGCAGGCCAAGCCCTCCCACAACTGCGTCGGGTACACGGGCAACGATTCGGCAGCCGATTTCGTGATCAACCCGAGTTCCAATTGGTGGTCCCATGGCGGGGTGTGTGCCGGGAAAGTCATCCCGAACGGCGGATCGGCCCGTTCGCCAAAACAGCATCCGGACAACAGGCACCCCAACCGCCCGAATACCAGGCCCAGCGGGATGCCATAGCCCGCCATGTCTCCGACTCTCCACAATGGCATCCTGCGACGCCGGACGAACCAGATCCCAACCCCACTAGCCAGCGCAAGGCCCCCGTAAAACGCCAGCCCTCCGTACCAGAACTTGAAGGCACGCAGGCAGTCCCGGTCCTGGTGGCAGATGCCGGTTGACGGATCGCAGGTTTCGTAGCCCCGTGTTGCAAGCGGCTTGCAGTCGTCGTCAACCGCGCATTTCTTGCCTTTTGGAAGGGCCTCCCCCTTCACCGCGAAGGGTTCGGTACACAAGTGCACGTAGTCCATGGCGTAGCCGTCGGCCGCCACGTGCAAAAGCCGCGCACCAATTATTCCGGCGACGATCAGTACCATTGCCAGGTCCAGCAGGTCGTTCCCGTCAATTCCCATGCGTGGCGTGTCTCGGTGCGCCAGCCAGACGACGATCGTGTAGCCGCCCATCAGCAGAGTGAAGTAGGCCGGGAAGGGTATTCCGAAGATTTCGAAGGCGTCGTACACCTGTTCCTCAAAGCACAATCCGCAGGTATTGTAACCGGTGCCGCGCATGAACGAAGCCAAGTGTCCGATGCGGTGATATCCTACGCCCCGGCTCGCCGAGCGGAGAAAGACAGCATGTCACCAACTGAATCCTTTGGAATCAACGTGTTCGAACAGGTTGTCGCCTCGCGCGGCATGGTCCTGATGGTTCTGCTGGTCCTGATAGGAATGTCGCTGGGATGCTGGTTCATCATTGGAATCAAGGGGATGGCGTTTCGTCGCATCCGGCGCCAGACGGCCGAGTTCCTGGAAATATTCTGGAAGTCCGAGACGCTGGAACAGGCCGCCGAGGCCGCAGCATTGTTGCCTGATGCCCCGATAGCTCGCGTCTACCGAGCTGCTTTCGCGGAACTGAACCGGGTGCAAGGCGATCCCAAAGCCACCAGTGTTGGGGCGCTGGGCATGGGTTCGGGCGGTGGCGGCCACGGCTTCGCAAACGTAGAACGCACACTGCGGCGTGCCTTGCAGGACGAGTCCTCGCGACTGGAGCAGTTGGTGCCATTCCTGGCGACAACCGGATCTGCCGCGCCGTTCATCGGCCTGTTCGGTACCGTCTGGGGCATCATGAACGCATTTGCCTTCATACAGCCGGACAAGCCGATTCTGGAGACGGTGACCCCGCACATTGCGCAGGCGCTGGTGGCCACCGCCATCGGCCTGCTGGCGGCCATCCCGGCGGTCGTCGCCTACAACTATTTCACCAGCAAAATCAGGGTTTTTGCTGTCGAGATGGAAAATTTCTCGATCGACTTCTTGAACATTTTGCGTCGCCACTTCCTGCGCGACTGACGGCGTCGTACGGAGCACTCCGGCGCTTTGCCGGCCAGGGCTAATGGAGGGACCGCCATGGGAATGGGCGACCCGGGTCACAAGGGAATGCTGGCGGAAATCAACGTCACGCCTCTTGTGGACGTGATGCTGGTATTGCTGATCATCTTCATGATCTCGTCGTCCATCGAGACGAGGCAGGTCCAGCAGGAAAAACAACAGCAGAAACAGGCCGAAAAGATCGAGCGCGTGGACCAGAAGGTCCCAGTCAACCTGCCGCGCACCGACGCCGAGCCCGTGAACCTGGCCCAGGAAAAGAAGCTGGTGCTTAGCATCACCGACGATCTGAGATTCTTCGTGGGCGATACGCTGGTGGTTGACTGCCTGCCGCTGGCGCCGGCGCTGAAGGCCATCATGGGTGCGCGAAGAAGGCCCTGGGGGCGCGACGACGAGCGTGAGTTCAAGCCGTGCCTGGCTGCACTGGTGACGAAACTGGCGGCGAACCAGAAGTTGCAGCGCGACGGCGAAATGTATCTGCGAGCGGACGAGAGTCTGCCATACGGCCTGACGCTGAAGGTAATGGCTCGGGTGCGGGCCTCCGGTGTCGGGAAGTTCGGACTGGTGGCGGATCCGGAGGGCTGATTGGTGCGGGGACCTTGGGCCACTGACGAGGAAGATCGCGGGACCGGACGGCGGGATGCGTTCGTCGGGGCGGCGTTCGCCCTGGTAATTCATGGCGCTTTGTTGGCGTTCCTTGTCACGGCGGGCGGCGGGTCCGAGGACGAACTTGCCGAACAGATGCTGAAAAAGCGGCTGTGCGACGACCTGCGCTGCCCGCTGGGCGCCGTGCGGCTGGACCGGCGGGGACCGGACTCGGCGTCCGCGTCGGACCTGGGCGTGATCGAGGCCAGCATCATTCCGCAACTTGGTTTGGCGGAGGATCGTCACGGCCTTCCAAAGCTGATGAAGTACGAGCAGGCCGAACGAATCGAAGAGGCCGTAAACATAGCAGCCGAGCCGATAAACCGGCAGGAGGTTGCGCGCATGGAAGCGAAACGCAAGGAGGCCGAGCGGGATCGCCGCAAGCCCGGATCGCTTGCCGCAATCCTGGGAGCTCCCGATGATGACGACCCCAGAAAAAGGGCTACGGCTCTTGACCGCATAGTTGGATCATCCGAGGGCAGCGTCCACGGCAGCGGGACCGAAGCCCAGGCGGGAAATCTCTATGCGGGCAAGGTGGCCCTGGCCATTGGCCAGCAGTTCACGATCCCGCCGTTCCTGTCGCCGGACGCCCTTACCCGCTTGAGGATGCGCGTCAAGGTCACGAAGATCAGTGCCGCGGGCCAGATCCATGCCTTCGAAATGTTGGAGGCATCGACCGACTCGCGGTATAACGCCGCGGCCCTGGCTGCCGTGAAGCGATTCGTGCCGGCCGAGGGAGGGATGGCGTATCTGCCGGCCCCCGATGCGCCGACTTTGGACTATATCAACCGCCGTGGCATGGTCATCGACCTGGACGGCGCCCTCTTCAAGCGGTGATGCCCTGAAGACCCTTTGCAGCCCAGTCCCGGCAGTCGTGGTGACGTTCGCGGTCCTCCTCGCTTTCGCGTGCACCTTTGGCGGGATGCCAAAGGCTGAAGCGTCGCCACCTGATGTGGCCGACGCGCGTTGCCTGGCGTTCGGGTGGGATGTGGCAAGGCCACCGTCGCCTCCTGCGGTTGCGGGACCGGTCGTCATGGATCTTTCGGCCGACGGATCCTTGCGAGCGTTTGCCGACGTGGTGCGCACGACGCTTGAAAACGACCTTGATCTGTCGGGGGCGTTCCGCCGCTTGCCAGCGACCACGGTGCCGGCCACCGGAGCAATCTTCTGGCTGTCAAACGAGGCTTTCGACTACATCGGCTGGTCGGATGTCGGTGCATACATCGTTTTCACGGCCGAGGTTGCGCCTGCGAAGTCTGGGGTGCGCCTGCGTCTGGACGCGTGGATGGTCGAGGAGGGCGATCGGCTGCTGCTGCCTGGTGCCGAGGCCGAGATCGCCGAGTGGCGCGCCCCAGAGGTCATTCACAGGTGGGTCAATCACCTGTTGCGCTGCATCACGACGGTTCCTGGTGCATTCGGGACGCGTATTGCCTACGCCCGGCGGACAGCTACGGGAACGCCCAAGGAAATCTGGGTGATCGAGTTCGGATCCGAGGCTCAGGTGCAGGTAAGCCACGACGGAGAAGGGACTCTGCTGCCAGCGTGGGCGCCGGGCGGCCGTATTGCCTGGACCGGCTTCCGGAACAAGAACCCTGACATCTTCATCGACGGATCCCCCTATTCGAGTTGGCCAGGGATGAACACAGGTGTTGCCTTCTCGCCCGGCGGCGATCTTGCGGCCCTGACTCTGGCGCCGGATGGCAACCCTGACATCTATCTTCTGGACGGCGGTTCGGGTATCGAGGTTTCGCGGCTGACCTCCAATCATTCGATCGAAACCAGCCCCGCATGGTCGCCAGACGGCCGGCGCATAGCGTTTGTTACCGACCGCGGGGGCGGACCGCAGGTGTACATCATGAACGCCGATGGTTCGGACCAGCGCCCACTGCCACTGCCGGGCAGCTACAATACCAGCCCCGACTGGTCACCCGATGGGCAGATGATCGCCTACCAAAGCCGAGGCGAGGGTGATCGCTTCGCCATATGGACCGTGGACCTCGGGACAGGCGACGCACGCCCTCTGACTTCGGGTCGCACGAATGACGAGGAACCCTCGTGGTCGCCAGACGGCCGGCGCATTGCCTACACCTCGGCAAAGCGTGGCGGTCGCAAGGGTCTGTGGGTGATGGACCGTGACGGTGCCCGCGCCCGGGCGCTGCTGCAAGACGATGGGGACTACTTCACGCCGGCGTGGGAACGTGTGTTCATGGCGCCTTCTGAACCCATGCCCGGTCGGCGATGACGCGCTGACCCGTTTTCGGCCGACCAAATGGTCACGAGGGTGGGGAGAGGTACTGTTTGTAGTCCGAACTGGCAACGAACATTTCGAACCACAAGACAAGGTTCAGGATGCACCAGAGGGCCCTTCCGTGGTCGCGTTTTCGGGTAAGGTGCTCTTCCCAAAGGGAGGCAACCTTCCCGGGCTCGAGCAATCCTGTGCGGCCGACGCGCTCCTTCTGGAAATAGGTCATGCCGATATCTCGGAATTCGTTCAGGAACCATCCGGAATGAGGCATTTCCAGCCCCATGTTCTTACGTCGGAAGATGGCCGGTGGCAGGAGGTCATGCATAGCCTGCTTCAGTATCAAGCGTTCCCCGAATCCTTTCAGTTTCATCGTTGATGGCAGCCGGTGGGAGAACTCCACCACCTCGCGGTCGATGAACGGGTACCTGGCTTCGATCGAGTTGGCCATCGCCATGCGGTCGTTCTTCACCATCAAGTCGCCGATGAAGTATTGCTTCAAGTCGAGCCAGGAGATCCTGTCATGCTCGTCCTCGAAGTCCAGGCTGTCGTAGAGTTCCCTGAACATGCTGCCCGTTGAGGGGATGTTCGCCGAACCGGGGACCAGGTTGCGGATGTCCTGGTCGATCAGGCAGTGGCGCCAGTAGATGTGCGCCTCGGGGACGCCAAGTTCCGCGCCCTGGGTGAACCGCTTGGACACGAAGTCGAAACTCAACTTCCGATGGGATACGGGGAGCGATTCGGCGGTTTTTTGGACCAGGTAGCGCAGCGGCCGCGGGACCCATCGCCGGTACCCGCGCCTCATGCGGCAGGCTCGCTGGGTCTCGTAGGCGTTGAACACCTCGTCCCCGCCCTCTCCGGAAAGGAGCACCTTCACGTACGGTCGTGCCTCCCGCGCGAGCACGAAGAACGGGATCACGGCCCCGTCGCCGGTCGGTTCATCCAGGAACGCCATGTGTTCGGCGAGGTGGTTCAGCACCGTCTGGGGGCCAATCATCACACGGTGGTGAATGGGTTTTCCGTGCTCGACGATGATGCGCTGGAACTCCCGTTCGTTGAAACTCGGGTCGGCCATCTCGACGGAAAAGGTGTGCAGTTCGTGTCCCTGGTTCTTTGCCAGCATCAGCAGCGAACTCGAATCCACCCCACCGGATAACGCCAGCCCGACTGGCACGTCCGATATGAGGTTCCGTTCGACCGAGGCCTGGAGCACTTCGCGCAAACCCTTGACGACGTCGCGTTCATCGAGCCCTGACTCGGGACGGTAGTCGATCTTGTAGTACTCGCGCTCAACGAAATGCCCGGTCGCAAGGTCGATCTCGATCAGGTGTCCGCCGTCAAGTTCGCGGATGTCCCGGAACGGAGTTCGCGGAACCGGCAGGTACGCCAGGGTGAAGAAATGGAAGAATCCCTCCCGGTCCAGTGCGCGATCCAAACCCGGGATCTCCAGCAGGGCCTTGATCTCGGAGCCGAAGTAGAGCCTGTTCTCCCGAGTAGTGTAGAACAGCGGCCGTGCCCCGAAGAAATCGCGGACGACGAATGCCTTTCCGGCCCGTTCATCATAGAGGCAGAATGCGAAGTAGCCGGACAGGTGCTGCAGGAATCCTATCCCGAGATCCTCGTAGAGGTGGATCAGGACTTCGGCGTCGGACATCGAGCGGAACCGGTGACGGTCATGGAGGCCGAATTTTTCGGACAGACTTCGGAAGTTAGTCACTTCGCCGTTGTAGGCTAGCCAGATCGTCCCGTCTTCGTTAGACATAGGAAGGGAGGCGTTGTCCGAAATGTCGATGATATCCAGCCGCGAATTGGCCAGGATTCCACGGTTTCGACGGACCAGTCGCTGGCTGTTCGGCCCGCGGTGACGCAGGACCGACAGCATGCACGATCCCACGTGCATGTCCTGTTCGTCGAGGGGAGGGCCCAGGCTGAGTATTCCCGCGATTCCGCACATGTAAGAAAACCCCTTCTCCCCGCCTGCCGGGGGCATCCCATTTGGCCATAGCCCGACCTTCCCATCAAGCCCGGAGATGCGACTTGGTTTTCTGCGGGACTCGCTCGGTTGGCCAAGGGAAGGTGGATCGGCAAAACGGCGACCGATTATGAGCGTTCGGACGAGGGGGGATCGGCTGGCGGATCTTGCGGAGTGTCGAGATTCTTCCGGCTCCGTGGACCAATCAGGTTTCGTATGGCGGCGCGTGCCAGTTGCGGGTAGGAACCCACGTTCCACACGAGGTTTGCCGCCAGGGCGCATTCGAATCCGCATCGGCATCGGGAAGATCGGATCCGCTG
This sequence comes from uncultured Myxococcales bacterium, assembly GCA_903936705.1. Taxonomy (GTDB): domain Bacteria; phylum Myxococcota_A; class UBA9042; order DTJE01; family DTJE01; genus CAIZWN01. The sequence goes on along the minus strand of CAIZWN010000008.1, from coordinate 31,169 downwards.
AAGCATTCTGCGGTTTGCTTCTCCCGCGAGGACGGCGGGCAGGTCGTACGCGAAATCGCGGACGTTTCCGACGGTCGGACCGAGGATCTCGCAAGGGAAAACCTCGCCGGTTTCGCGAAGGACCGCAAGTTTGCTGCCGGCGACGCAAGGCCCGACGAACTTGTCATCGAATACGGTGCTGATGTACCGATCGTAGGTCACGTCGTCGATTGCGCGCCATACGGAGGACAGGCTACGGTTCTCTCGTCGACGGGCTCGTCCGACCAGGAAGGATCTTGCCCCCATGTACTCCTCGGCGGCCCTGGTTTTCATCCCAGGGTCCTTGAGGCCTCCGCGGGCACAGGTGACCGACAGATTGTCGAAGTCGAATGAGTCGTCCAGGTGGCGGAGCGTGTCCAGGATCCCGGTCCTGGTGCGTTCCGTCAACACGGTGTTCGCGTCCAGCACCAGGTTGCCGTGTCTTGACCGCAACGCCGCGACCTCATTGAAGGTCCGGACGAGTCGATCGTACGAACCAGGGGCGGATCGGGCCTCGTCGTGTGCCCCCCCGATACCATCGATCGACAGCATCAGTCTGAAACTGCTGTTTGGGAAGGCAGGCAGGATCCGTTCAAGGGTGTCGACGATGCGATCCGTGAACCATCCGTTCGTCGGGATCGTGACGTAGCGGGGGGAGGTGTGTTGCAACCAGACGTTGGCGACGTCTGCGAAATCGAGCCGGACGAAGGGTTCTCCCCCTGTCAGCGACAACTGCAGCAAACCACCCACGCTTCGTGCGATCCGCTCGAACTCCTTGACGCTGAGCTCGTCGGGCCTGACGCCCTTCCTGATCTCGGCATGGTAGAAACAAAAATCACAGGCGAAGTTGCACCGGTTGGTCACGTAGACGATCAAGTAGCCTGGCCGGCGAGGATCAACGAAGTTACGAGCGCTTCGCAGTCCCTCCAGGAGGGTCTTCCCGGCTGACGGGAACTTCAGGCGCAAATCCACGGACGTCTCCCATCCCAATCATGGTGCGAATCCAGTTCCAGCATGTTCGAGCAAGAAAGGTCGCAAAGCCCCACGCTGCGCCCAGGGCGACCACGCAACTGAAGTAGCCGTTCAGCACTACGAACGGCAGAAGCCGGGAGCGACGTTTCAACCAGACGTACCCGAAGAACCGTCGGTATCCTAGTCCCCAGGTTGCCAGCAGGCCGCCGAATAAGAGCCACGCCGGGGGCCAGAACCATGCCAGGGGCAGGCAGGAGATAGCCAGGGGCATCGAAATCGTTGCGAGACCGACCGAGGCTGTGGCATCACCGGCCCGTTCGAACCGGCGTCTTTGCAGGAAAAGCCCCGTCCATTGGCTTACCCTACGTAAGTAAAGGCGCGTCAGCTTGCCGAAGGCCGGGAAACAATGCCTGGCGCGGATGGACGGATCCAGCAAGGTTCGGTGTTCCCGGGAAAACCGGTATCCGAACTCCTCGAGTTCCACGTCCATTCCGGCGACGAGGTTCTCGTCGAATCCACCGGTCTCGGCGAACGCGGATGCTCGAACTCCGGCGCAGTACCCCGAGAAACCGTCGTACTCGGTTATTCCACGTCTGGAGAAATGGAAGGAATCAAGGTGCGCCTTGTATTCTGGAACCAATCCCTTGTTCAGTGGTACCGGGTCGTACACACCACAGACGGCATCGGCTTCGCGGATCCGATGCTCAAACTGCTCCAGGGCGTTCCGGTCAAGTTGCGTATCGGCGTCAAGGAAGAACAGGAGCGTGCCCCTAGCCAATGCTGCGCCCGCGTTCCTGGCGGCCGCGGGTCCCAGGTTCTTCACCATCCGTAGGGACCGGACACGGTCGCAATCGGCTTGTTCCAGCGCGCTTACGATTTCGGCTGTCCCATCGGTTGATCCGTCATCGACGATGATGATCTCGCTTGGGACGCAACTTCCAGCCAGAATGCTCTCGACGCACTTCCGTAGAGTTCCGGCTACATTGTAGGCAGGAATAACGAAGGAGACGGACTCGGCCTCCAGGTTCTGTTCTTCCGTCCGTGCCGGCTCCGACGGGGTCATCGGCGCTTCGCTCCAGGGAAGCCTTGATTGTGTCATGCGGCGAGCCAACAAGAGGGTACTAGGGAAGCCCTGGCCGCGCAAGCCACATCCGTTCGGGGCGTTTGTCGCAGCTTGACATCTTTCAAGACCGATACGTACCATCCGGCGGTGTCCGGGACGAGTGCCGGGCGCGATTCGTTGCCGGAGAATCAGCCGTGGAACGGGCCTGCGAACGGGTGATCGAGCCCGTCCGGATTCTCGCCCGTTGGGTTGGCGGACCTGCCGTTGTTTCCATCTTGTTCCTGATCTTTGCGACAATCACGGCCTTCGGCCGTTTCCATGTTGTCGATGACGAGGGGTACGCCTCCTATCTGTTCGCACGACTCGTGTGGGCGGAACCCCTGGCCGGGGGCTTCTACCTGCGGGTGCATCCGTTTCTTTCCGCCGTGTACGCGATGCCCGCAGGAATCGGATGGACGACATATGTCCTGTCCCACGTCGCGATTGCCTCGCTGGGAATCTGGTGGATAGGACGATCCGTCGAAAGGATGGGCGGCAGCGGGTGGGCTGCATCGGGACTGGTCGCCCTGTCACCAATCTATTTCTGGGCAGCCGTCAACGGACAATCCAACAGTGACGGTTTCGTCGCGACCGTGCTGGCCTTGTTCCTGTACACCGGAAGCGGGAGGTTTCAGCGCAGCCTTGCTGGAGTATTCATTGTCGCTGCGATGTTCGGGCGCTACGAATCAGCCCCTCTACTCGTGGGTCTGCTGGTACACGCTGCGTTGTGGCGTCGGGACCAGTTCGTACTCGCGGGCGCCGGGCTGGCTGCCCTTGCGTACTGGGGAGGCGGTGCCCTATACCACGCCGACATTTTGTGGCCGCTGCACTTCCCTCCGGAACTCATGGGGCCCGAGTCCTATCACATCTCTCTTTTCGAGGGCCAGAGACTGACCGTCGGTCATCTTGGGGAGGTCGGTCTGCGGCTGGCTTCGGTTACCCCGTTCTGGCTGCTGGCGTTTGCCGTGCGCTGGCGGGATGTCGAGGATACTGCCAAGTGGTTGGTGGCCCTGCTGGGAGTGTCGTTTCTCCTCATGATCGTGCTTCCGGCAGCCGGCGGCATCTTCTACTTTCCGCACTTCGCTCGTTACTGGATCGTGTTCCTGCCGGGAATGGCCGTTGCGGCCGGCATGATGGTTCATCATCCGGCTGCGTCGTCCCGGGCGACATCGTGGATTCTGGCGGCTCTTGCCATCGTTCTAGCCCTCTTGTGGGGCGGCGTCGCATCGCTTGGTGCCATCGCCCTTGCGCTTCCCCTTCTTCTCGTGCTGCCGCGTTCCATTAGAACCCGCGGAATCGTTCTGGCTGTGCTCGTTCCAGTCTTGCTTGTCGTTTCGTGGATCGGCTGGAAGACGCAGACGCCGATCGAGGAGCGTGCCCAGGTCGTGGCATCGATTCTGCCGTTCCTACAGGAGCAACTGGGCCCGGGGCAGACTATCTACACGAACGACCACCGTGTAGGGCCAGGTCTCGCGGCCACGAACCATCCGGGCCGGACGCGGTTTCTGGTGAATCACGAGATCATCATCGGGGTTCTGAGACTCACCAACCAGCACAACGGCCAGACTGCGCGTGTAGCCGAGGCTCTCGGGGCAGATCTTTACGGGACCGCCGTCTGGCCGTGCCGCCTGGTCTCGGACGGGCCTCGTCGAGGCGATCTCCTGCTGACGAGTCGGGACGAGCGGGTGTCAGCAATCTACCCCGTCGAGACCTGGGAGCAGGAATCCGAGCCTATTGCCGCTTTCGACAATCTGTCGTTGCGAAGGTTCAATGTGGATCGTGCGACGACCGAGAGTCCGAAGATTGGATTGGCCAGCGAAGTCTGGGATTTTCCTTGCCGTCAGGCTTCATGGAACGAGGCGGCGCTGCCCAGATGAACCGGTTCCATTTCGCGGTTCCCGACACACCATCCACGAAACGGACGCTAGGGCGTGGTATTCGGGTTTCCGTTTCATGAAAGCCCGCTGGAACCCTTGCGGCACGCGTTTCTCGCACAGGGCTTCATCGGGGACCGTGTGATGGTAGACTGCGAATCCCTGTCACCCGGATGGCCTGCATGAGGCGCGGTGTTTTTACAAGTTTGCTGCTGCTTGCGTTGCTGGCGACCTCCTGTCAATCCGGCAACGACGGACGGGATCTTACCTCGGTCCTGGATGTTCAGCAGGATGTCCAGCAAGACGCGATTGAGGACGCGGACACCGGACTCCCTGCGCCCAAGCCTCCTTTCGCTTCCCCGGAATGGATCACCGACAGGCAGGGGCGCGTCCTTATCCTGCGCGGAGTGAACGTGATCATGGGCGCCAAGTCGTATCCTGACGGCCTGGCCCATTTCAGCCCCGAGGACGCCCGTCGCATCGCCCGTGACGCCGGTTTCGACTTCGTCAGATTGCCCATGCTGTGGGAGGCTTTGGAGCCCAGGGCCGGCGAGATCCAGGCGGCCTATCTGGACGCCATAGCGGCGCGGGTCGACATGCTGTGGGCGGAAGGCATCCGGGTCATGCTGGACATGCACCAGGACGTTTTTGCCAGGCGCTTCTGCTGCGACGGTGCGCCGGAATGGGCGATTCGCGACGACGGCCTCGCCTTCGAGATGCAGTCCCAGTGGTTCCTGAATTATTTCCAGCCGGCAGTGATGCGGGCTTTCGATAATTTCTGGGATTTCAACGGGCCGAACAAGGATGTGCAGGCGCATTTTGTGAATGCCTGGGCGGCCGTGGCTGCGCGATTCAAGGACCATCCCGGTGTGATCGGATACGACATCTTCAACGAGCCTCACCCCGGGTCCGACGTGGACGTTGGGGAACTGCTGGGAATGCCGGATCCCGCTTCGACCCACGTCGTTTTCGATCAACAGAAACTGACACCCTTCTACCAGAGGGCCATCGATGCCATCCGGGTTGTAGACCCTGATCACTGGATTTTCGTTGAACCTCGCTACGGAGCGCCAGGCAACGGGATGCCGTCGCATCTGGGTCGGCTGCTGGACCCTCGAACCGGCCCTGCCCGCATTGTCTATTCGCCGCACCTCTACTCGCTGGACGTGGAACAGAACGCCGCCTACGATCGGGTCTCTGACACCTGCATTCCGGATTTCGAGCGCGAGCGGTTGGTCGAAATTACGCGCCAGCCCATGCCAGTCGTGCTGGGCGAATGGGGCCTGGCCTTGAACGCGGCGCAGTCCCTGGACTTCGTGACCGATGTAATGGCGATGGCAGATCGACTGCGGGCCGGCTTTGCGTACTGGCCCTACGACGCGGGTGACTGGTCCCCGTGGAACGACGACCGTACTCCTCGTCCGGCGCTTGGCGTCATCACGCGGCCATATCCGCGTGCAGTGGCGGGAGTGCCGACTGCGTTCTCGTACGACACGGGTACACGCGTCTTCAGGCTGCAGTTCGAGGATCGCGACGAAGTGACCGGGCCGACCGAAATCGCGCTGGTTGCGCTGCGGCACTATCCCACGGGTTGGACGGTCACAACATCCGATGCCGTCGGGACCTGGACCTCGTCCTTCGACGCGGATCGGCAGATCCTGGCTGTTGTCACACCCAGGACTGGTGGTGCGCACACAATCGAAATCCATCCGTCAGAGGTCGCTCAATAATCCCGAAAATGCGCGTCCGAATTGATGCTTGCAACCAGCCTCATGGTCCAGGGAGGCGCCTTCAGTCACCAGGAACTGTCACGTTTTCCAGACTATTGGAGTCTTGATACACGTGGGCCAGTCTGGCGGCGGCGTCAGTCCTGGTTTCCGGGAACCGCAGCAGGCGTGTTCTCGGTGAAGATTTCCTCTTCCCTGTGCCGGGGCGATCCCTTGTAGATGTCGGCGGCAAGGAAGGTCCTTTCCTCTTCGATCTCGTCCTCCAGCAGGGTCTTGGCCCATACCCTGGCGTCCTGATTCCAGCGATAACCCCTGGCGCGCAGCATGTCCTTCGTCTCGAAGGGCGCGCCGGTTGCGCTTACCAGGAACTCGCGCAAGTGGCTGCGGCGTACCAGTTCGTCCAGGTAGGGCGTCACCACACGGAAGGTGGTCGCACAGTCGAATAGTGCCCTGTGCGCAAAGGGATTGACGAACCCGTGGTCGGCAGCCAGGTAGTTCAGCGCCCTGGTCTTGAACCCGTGTCGGTGCCAGTCGATGTGCTTGATGGAACATGCCCAGTGCAACTGCAGCCCGGCCAACTCGGGACGCCGTATCAAGAACCCTCGGTCGAAAGCGGCGTTGTGGGCGATAACGATGCTTGCGCGGGACAGAATCTGGCGCACCTGGGCCCAATCGACCTTGCGGCCTGCCAGCAGTTCATCCGAGAGTCCCGTGATCGCAGTCGTTTCCGCGGGCAAGGGACGTCCCGGGTCCTCGAGGCCGGAGTAGGCTCCGATCAACTCGGCCTTCAACACGCCGTCGGCGGCCGGGGCATGCGTCGAAATCATCGCAAATTCCAGTATTCCGACCTCGATAACCTGGTCCTGTCTTGGATCGATCCCGGTGGTTTCCAGATCGAGAATCACTCCGATATCCATGGCAGTTCCCCGTTTTACTGACGACTTGGTACCAGCCTAGAAAATCCCTGGGATAATCCGCCACGGGACCTTCTTCTTGTATTCGACCCAGTCCTCGCCGTATTTCGCGGCGCAGCGCGCTTCGTCCCTGAATGACCGGTGGGTCAAGAGGATTGTCAGGAACGTCACGTAGAAGTATGGCAGGTAGTTGTCGAACCCGGCTGGCAGGGTCCATGCCAGTGCCAGAAGAATTTCAGTCACATAGTGGACGTGTCGAGCCTGGCCCCACCAGCCCGATACCAGCAGCAGCGACTGGCGAGGGGTGCCGTCGCCCGATGTCCAGCGTGCCGTCATCAGGACCGGAGGGCGGCCCCATACGGTCGTCTTTCCGTCTGTGCGGCGTACGCGCAGACGTTGGGCGTCGGCGTCGTAGTTCGCCCAGATGGCAAACCAGCCCAGCGCCAGGATTCCGATTGCTGCAAGAACTGGCAGGTCGTATGCCTTCGGCACCAGGTAGATCGTAGCCACCGGGTAGATGCCCGGCAGCCATGCCAGGATGCCCCAGCAGATGTAGAAGCCGAACCGGTCGTGCATGATGTCCAGTGACCCGAAGTATCCGTCTTCCCAGATGAAGAACTTGAAGATGTAGGTCAGTTGCAAGATGGCTGACACCAGGATGGCGGTGCCCGGACGGCCCAGCGGCAAGTCCTTCTGCGCGATCACCATGCAGGCGACCAGCACGGCCCATCCCATCATCGCGATCCGGCAGTTGACGAACTGCTTCAGGTTCAGACGCCGGCTGAGCTGTGGGTGAAGTTCCACGCCCCAGTAGAAGTCGAACAGGAAATTGCCGGAGGTGCCGGCATCGGTGGTCGATGGCGCCATGCGGCCCTTCAGGTACAGGAAGGCGCAGAACGCGAACGCGAAGGTGACCAGCGTGGAAAGCAGCGAACCGTACTCCAGCCACACGCCTGCCGGATCGAATCTGCCCATGGGCCACAGCACGCCGAACAGCAGGACGAACGTGGCCAGGAACGAGGCGACACCATTCAGTTTGTATGATGGTCGGTTGCCCATAGGGGTCACTGGGCCCTGGAAATCCCGGCCCGGCAGAACCACCAGCAGAATCGCCTGGAGAATGGCAAAGCCGCCCAGGTACGAAGCGGCCTTCCAGGTTGGCAGGGGCCACTCGGACAGCAGGCGATCCCAGGTGACCAGGGACGAGAAGGTCGCGATGGACCCGTCGTACTTCACGGCGATCAGCCAAGCAAGCACCGTCAGGAAAGGCGTGGTCGTCATCAGGAACAAGGGGATGAATGTTCGTCGGATCGATTTGAACGTCATTGCGCCTCCACCGGTTTGCGACTGAGGGCGGCGATTGCGGCACCCAGAGCGATCATTGCCAGTGCAACCAATTGGGCGTCACGCAGGCCGAAAAGCCGGTCGGCGCGGTCCTCGGTCAGACGGATGAATTCCACGGCGAATCGTGACAGCCCGGCAAGTACTAAATAGATGGCGAACAGCATTCCAGGCCGATGCAGTCGCGTTCGCAGCGTCCACAGCAAGCCGAATAACGCGAAGGCAGCCAGGGTTTCGTAGACGGGCGTTGGGTGGACAAGAAGCCAGGTCGGGTCAGGCACATTGATCGGGCAGACGTCGTAGACGAATCCATGGACTTCGCACGGCGATGGCACTATTCCACGCGGGTACGCCATGCACACCACGTCATGCCACCAGCCTGGGGCGCACGGGATCCCGTAGTCCCCATCCCCGGCAAGCTGGCATCCGATGCGTCCGAATCCATACCCCGAGGCCAGCATCGGAGCCACCGCGTCGGTCATCGTAAGGATCGGAAGGCGTCGCAGCAGGAAGTACCCGATGATTACCAGTGCCGCCAGGATCAGCCCGCCGTGCCAAGTGAGGCCGCTTCCCGACGCCAGATCACTCCATTCGAAAGACGGCGCCTCGGTCATCAGGTAGGCGGCCTTTGCACCGATCAGGCCGGCGGCCACGCCCAGGAAGATCGTTCCTTCCGCAATACCAGGGTCCAGTCGGCGGCGTCGCAACTCACGCGCCAGCAGCCACCACGCGGTAGCGAAGCCCAGGGCCATCATTACGCCATAGGACCCAATCCGGAATGGTTGCTCGATAACCCATGGCCACATGGCGGACTCTCCCGGTGGACGTTGCAGCATGGATTCGCCGAGGTTCGCGTGTCAAGCACGTCGTTGGCAGATCGTCCCTTGGTTCGCAGCCGGAGGCTTGATTTTCGATTGTGGTGACTGCCGCGAAACGGTTGCTGTGTTGAATCGATATCTCCTGATGCGAGTGGGGAGGGCTGGATGCAACTGCGACTTGAGCCTGCTGCCGATCTGCGGTCTCCGGGTGATTTGGAAGGCCGGTCCCGTCATCTTGAGTTGATCGCCCGTTGGTTTGGGAGGGTCGACGAGGATATGCAGACGAAAAAGGCGGAGGCCTTGCATCGGCGCGAGATGAACTTCATGGGGCGCGCAGGTTGGAAATTGTGGATTCCAGATGCCACGAGGATGTGCGGGCGCCTTGGCGCGGACGCACCACGGTTGCTGTTCGTTGCCGGGGTGCCGGATCTTGTGACCCCGGCCGTGGCGGTGGTTGGAACGCGCAGGCCGGATGCCTATGGGCTGGCCATGGCCCGGCGCATCGGGCAGGCACTCGGCCGAGCCGGTGTCGTGGTGGTCAGCGGCGGTGCACTGGGGGTGGATGCGGCGGCCCACGAGGGTGCGTTGGAGGTTGGCGGGCAGACCATGGCAGTTCTCGGCGGGGGGTTGGCGATGCCACATCCTTCTTCTCATCGCGACCTGTTCCGTCGAATAGCCGCTTCGTCCGGCGGATGCGTGATGTCCGAGGCGCCTTGCATGGCAACGGCGCGCCGCTACAGTTTCCCATCCAGGAATCGCCTGCTGGCGGCATTGGCAGATGCCGTTGTCGTGGTTCAGGCTGGGGTCCCGTCCGGTGCGTTGATCACCGCCGAAAGAGCCAGGGCAATGAACGTGCCGGTCTTCGCGGTCCCTGGGGACACCTGGTACCTGCTTTCATCGGGTACGTTGGGGTTGCTGCAAGAAGGGGCGCGTCCTTTCGGGTCGCCGGCGGATCTCGAGGTGGTGCCAGACCTGCGAGGTATTGCCACGGCGCCTTGGCCCAGGCCGGGATCCCGTCCGATGGGACTGCCGACGCCCTGGGCGGAACGAACCGAAATCATGCCAGCCGCCGTTGGGCCGGATGAAGAGGCCGTTCGGGCGGCGATCGATCGCGGCGAAAGAACGGTTGATGCGCTGGTCGCGCATTTGGGGTTGCACGCCGGTCGTATCCAGGCCGCGTTGCTTGGCCTGGAGATTGCCGGGGAAATCCTCGTCCTGCCTGGAGGTGCCGTTGTGCCGCTCTAGGGTGAATCATCGCATGGCGAGACACAGCCCCTCGGGGGAATCGATCTGAATCAGTTTGTCGCGCGGCACCAGACTTTCGAGCGGGCTACGGGTGGCTCGACGAAGGCGAGCGGCGTATGCTGTGTTCCGATGGGGTGCCGCGATGCTGGCGCGATTCTCGCTGTACGGATTCCTGAAGAACCAGCGCTATTTCGAACCATTCCTTTTTCTCGCCATGATCGAGAAGGGCATGACCTTCAGCCAGATCGGCATCCTGATCGGTCTGCGCGAACTGATGATCAACCTGCTGGGCGTGCCTATGGGCGCGGTCGCGGACGTGCTGGGTCGCCGGCGGTCGCTGATCTTCTCGTTCGGGGCCTACGTCGTGTCGTTCGTGGTGCTGGGTCTGGCGTCCTCGTTCTGGGTCTTGGCCGCTGGAATGATCCTGTTCGCCGTGGGGGAATCGTTCAGGTCTGGGACCCACAAGGCGATGATCTTCGACTGGCTTGCCCACGAGGGGCGCAATGCCGACAAGACACGCGTCTACGGCTATACCAGGTCCTGGAGCAAGCGCGGTTCTGCGGTGTCGGTGATCATCGCGTCGGCGCTGGTGTTGCTGACCGACCGATACACCGACGTGTTCGTCTTGTGCGTGATTCCCTATGCGCTGGGGATCGTGAACCTGCTGGGTTACCCTGCCTGGCTGGAAGGCGCAGGCACGAAGGGCGCGCCGATGCGCGACATCCTGTCCACGTTGTGGAGAGGGATCCTGGACGTCCTGGGCAACCGGCCCCTGCGACGACTGCTGACCGAATCCATGACCTTCGAGGGGATATTCAAGGTCGTCAAGGGCTACCTACAGCCGTTGCTGGAGTCGCTGGCCCTGGCGCTGCCCCTCCTGGTCTGGCTGGGGGATCGCCGCCGTACGGCCGTCCTGGTCGGGGCCGTGTACGTGGTGCTGCACCTGCTTGGCAGCCAGGCGTCGCGGAGTGCCGACGACGTGGCCCGGCGGGCCGGTTCCCAGGATAGGGCGGCGGGGTGGCTCTGGACCGGCTATCTGGCTGTGTTCGTGACCATGGCAATTGCGCTGGCGCTGGGGTTCCCCGTGATCGCGGCGGCCGGATTTGTTTTTCTGGCCGTGCTGCAGGATACCTGGCGCCCTATGATGATCACCCGGATCGACGACCACGCCGCGCCGGAACGGCAGGTTACGATCCTGTCAATCGAATCCCAGGCCCAGTCGATGTTCGCGGCGATAGCTGCCCCGTTGATCGGGATCGCCGTCGACGCCCTGTCCGGGGACCTGCGTTTCCTGCCGGTGGCTGGCCTGGGCATCGCGGCGTCGTTGGCGATCCTGTGGCTGCGCCGGAAGTCGATAACCGGGGATTTCGGTCGGGCGTGAACAATCAGGGGATCCTCTTCGGACCAGATTACGAACCTGGTTGTCGAGGAACGATCGCGACATTTTCGAGCGTGGTTTTCGGCCAAGCCATCCCTCGCAGAAACACCACTTGCACATCCTGGCGGCTGGTCTAGCATCAGCGACCATGAGCACGGTCGCCCTGGTAGCCCTCGTCGGTGCCCTGAAAGCCTTTGCAGCGCAGGCGATCGTTCTGCACCACCTGGCCGCCTACGGTCCCATGTCGGTTGACGCCTGGAAAGTGATGCCGGCCATCCTGATGGGGTGCTATGACTACGGGCGTCTAGCCGTGCAGGTATTCCTGGTCGTCGGAGGCTTTCTCGCGGCGCGCAGCCTGTTCCCCAGGGACTGGGTACAGCCGGTGTCACTATGGAAGCCGATCAAGCGCCGCTACGTGCGCCTTGTGATCCCGTATCTTGCTGCCCTGGCGCTTGCCATTGCTTGCGCGGCAGTAGCGCGTCGGTTCATGGTAGACGAATCGATCCCGGCAAGTCCGACCCTGATGCAATGGCTGGCCCACGTCATGCTGCTGCAGGGCCCGCTGGGCTTCGAGTCGCTATCGGCTGGCGTCTGGTATATCGCCATAGATTTCCAGGCCTTCGCCCTGATGGCCGTGATGTTGCGCCTTGGCCGGGGCCGGGGCAGGCTTTTCGCCCCGATGTTGATTATGGCGATGGCCACTGCCGCCCTGTTCGGTTTCAACCGCGATACCAGTTGGGATGACTGGGCTCCCTATTTTTTCGGTTCGTACGGTCTGGGAGCGGCGGCCTGGCTGTCCTGTACGCGGCGTAATTCCACGGTCTGGCTGGGAGGGATGGCCATTCTGACGATCGCGGCGCTGATGCTGGACTTCAGGCTGCGCATCATGATCGCATTGGCTGTCGCGCTTGTCCTGGGCTTCGGTGTTCGAAGCGGGCTGCTGGATCGCTGGCGCCTTCCCCCGCCAATAGCCTTCCTGGGCCGCATCTCTTTCTCGGTGTTCCTGGTGCACTATCCGATCGCGCTGGTCGTGAACACAGTTTATGAATTATCGGGGATCTCGGCGCCCTTCATGGCCGTAGCGATGTTGGTAGCGACCTGGGCCGCCAGCATTGCGGCCGGGGCACTGTTCCATCGGTATGTGGAAGGACCCGCGGCCATAGCCAAAATCACGGCAACGCTGGGCAGCCTGATCGGCAGAATTGACAAGAGTCGTCGGGGCCTTCCTGACACCAGTCCCCGCGCCAGCAACTCGCCATCCTTGACAGAACCGCGCCAAGACCGTTCCGGCCGGACCGCCTCCAGGGCGGGGCATGTGTGATCGAGACGGCAATTCGACTCGCGGGATTGTCCGCGACGCCGGACGACGCTACATTCCGCGACAGGAGGTGGAATGGTGCTGGGACGACCGGATGCGGAGACGGTATCCCGGGAGGTGCTGCGAGCCTTCGCAGGACGGGTTCCGGGAATCGCGGACCTGCCGGCAAAGCGGCCGGAGCACGCTGCCATCGCGAGGGTATGGCTGCTGGGCGACGAATGGGTGCTGCGCGCTCGTACCCTAGGCCCGTCGACTCACGGCGACTTCGGCCGCGAACTGGGCCTGGTGCATCGTGCTCGACCGCTGCTGCCCTGGTGTCTGCCCATGCCGGTTACGACGGATGACGGCCGGCCCTGTGTGGTGGACCGCGACTCGTTGTGGACGCTGCATCGCCGCATCCCCGGGCGGGTTCTGTGCCCCTGGCAGGAACTTCACCGCGCCTCCGACGGGGATCGCCGTCGGCTGGTCGAGGCGCTGAAGGACCTGCATGTTTCGACGACCGGGCGGTTCGAGCCGGATGACTCCGGCTGGTTCGTCCGCGAGATAGGTCGGCGATCTGCGGAAGTGAAGAACCTGTTGACGCCCTTCGCGTGGAGGCGGTTCGGACAGCGACTGGACCGTCACAGGGACGTCGCAAGACGACTCGAATCCCATGGAACCGCCTTCGTCCACGGGGACTTCCACTGGGGCAACCTGCTGGTGGACGATGCGGGTAACATCTCGGGCATGGTCGACCTGGACTGGTGTCGCGTCGGGAGCCCGTTGGAGGATCTGGGCTACACCGCGATGATGCTTGGCCGCGATTGCGAAACAGGCCGGTTCGCGCCGGAAGCCCTGGACGACGCGGCCCGCTGGTACGGCCTGCCCGAGTCCCTGCGCGACGGGTTCGTGTCGGCCTGCACTCTATACGCCGTGTTCGACGTGCATCTGTTTCGGGAAGCGCGGGACCTTCCCGATCGGCGGCGATACCTGGACGTCCAGGTCGGCATGGCAGAAGCGATCTGCCGCTGGGAGTGAACGGACGGGGAGGCCTGAACCGGGCGCGTGGGCCTGTAACGCCCCGAGGTGCCTGCGACCGGCAACGTTTCCTGATGTGGGCTTGGATTACCTTGTGACTTGCTTTTACCATCAACCAGCGACATCAGTCGTCGGGGCGATCCTGACACCTGTCCCGATGATCGTACTGGCTCTTTTCGCTGGTCTGGTCGCAGTCCAGAGAATCCTGGAACACCTCTAACTAACTGCCATTTTACTGTCTTCATGAACGTTGCAGCGGGTGAGTGCGACCCCGCTGGACGGCTCGATATCCTTCCGCGTATCCACCTTGGAGAGTCGAAATAAGCGAAGGGAGTATATTGACCTTTGCAAATCGATTTGGCGCGACTCGGATTCTCTGACAAGGCTTCTGCAAGCGATCGGTTGCCCCGACAGGAGGGTTCCTTATGACGGCGTTAGTGCGGTTTTGTGGGCTGGCTGTGTGGATAGCCGGTTTGGCCGTGGGCGTTGCGGTGGTCGGAACGGCGACTGCGCGCCAGCCGACGACGGGGTTCGGGGAAGTCCGGTCGATCCGGCCATCAGATCGGGTGTTCGTCCTGGTCGAACTGTCGCGTCCGCCCGCCGTTGCTGCGTACCATCAGAAGAAGCAGGCGAGGGGCATGGTTGCGGCGACAGCCGCGGCCGTCAGCCAGTTGGGTCTGCTGCGGGCGGATCATGCCGGGTTCAGGGCGACCCTTGCGGCAGCCGGTATTCCCGGGATCCGTGAGGTGTATTCCCTGCAGCGCGTCTTCAACGGCATCGCCTACCGTACGACCCGCGATCAGATGGCCACCCTGCGGAAGCTGCCGGGTGTTCGGGAAGTCCACGAGCTGAAGCCGCAAACCCTCTCCAATGCGGACGCCGTACCCTTTACAGGCGTGCCTGCGGCCTGGGAGAACCTTGGTCTACCCTTGCACGGAGAGGGGATGAAGATCGGTATCATGGACACCGGCATCGACTACACGCATGCCGCCTTCGGGGGTCCGGGCGATCCGGCTGCGTATCTGGCCAACGACCCGACGATCATCGAGCCTGGTACGTTCCCGACAGCGAAGGTGGCAGGCGGTTTTGATTTCGCCGGTGCCATGTACGATTCCAACGATCCGGATCATGATATCCCGGTGCCCGACCCCGATCCGCTGGACTTCAACGGCCACGGGAGCCATGTTTCGGCCACTGTGGCCGGGTTCGGAGTTGGGGCGGACGGCACCACGTATGACGGTCCCTACGACGCGACTGCGCCCTTCAGGATGATGCGTATCGGTCCCGGAGTCGCGCCCAGGGCCTCACTCTACGTACTCAAGGTCATGGGCGACAAACCAGAGGGTGGGAGTTCGTCCCTGCTGATGAATCAGGCGATCGAGTGGGCCGTCGATCCGAACGGCGACGGGGATTTCAGCGACCATCTGGACGTCGTCAACATCTCGATGGGCAGCGCGTACGGCAGCTCGGCCGACCCCGAGTTCACCGTGTACCGTTTCGCGGTGCAGGCAGGCGTGATCGTGGTTGCGGCTGCCGGCAACTCGTTCGATGTGAACTTCGTTGCAGGCCCGCCTGCCGCCGCGCCGGAAGTGATCGCCGTCGGTGCCGGCCAGCACGACCGCAGCAGGCATGATGCGTTGCAAGTCGATTCTCCAGCCAGTATCGCCGGATCCAAGGACATCGAAAGGGCGACCTTCGCCCCGGGCGTACCCTCTCCGATCAGTGGCCAGGTCGTCATCGCCGACCCGATCAACGGCTGCGACGCGCCATTCGTGAACGCGACGGCAATTGCCGGCAATGTGGCGGTCCTCAGGCGCGGCGACTGCGATTTTGAAGTCAAGGCCTTGAATGCGCAGCAGGCTGGGGCGATCGCCGTCATCGTCGTCAACAATGTTCCTGGAGCGCCGATAGTGATGTCGGGATCCGCCGACTTTTTGAGTATCCCGGTTGTGATGTTGGGCCAGGACGACGGTGAGGCCGTCATCGCTGTCCTTACGGTGGGCGGTTCGGTCACCATCACCCTGGGCGACGCCATCTGGCTGATCCATCCCGAGGAAGCCGACGACATCGCGGACTTCTCGTCGCGCGGCCCGGGTCGATTGGGGGACCAGGCGATCCTGAAGCCCGACGTGGTTGCCCCGGGCGCGTCCATCATGTCGGTCGCCGCGGGTACGGGCAACGGCGGCGCATATATTAGTGGGACTTCCATGGCGTCGCCGCATGTTGCGGGTGTCATGGCGCTCCTGAAGCAGTATCACCCGACCTGGACCCCGGATCAGTTGAAGGCCCTGGTGATGAATACCGCCGTCCACGACCTGTTCCTGAAAGGACCGGAACCTCGTTCGCGCGTAAGTCCGGCTCGATCCGGTGCTGGACGTGTGGACGTGCAGGCCGCGCTTGGCTCGGCAGTCATCGCGTACGACCTGGACGCCCCCGAGCGGGTCAGCCTGTCCTTTGCCACGATCGACGTTGTCGGGACGGCACTGGAAGCGCGGACCATCCGGTTGCACAACATTGGCACGGCCCCAGCGACCTACGAACTGTCCCTGGACGAGGTCACGGCAATGCCAGGCGTCAGCATCCAGCTTCCGGCCACCACGACGTTCACGCTGCCGCCAGGGGGCTTTGTCGATGTTCCCGTCATTCTGCACGCCAGCGCCGACGCGATGATCCGGACGCGTGGTGTGACCGTGTCCGAAACCGCCGAAGGGATGCCCCGCTACTGGCTTGCCGAGCACTCGGGCTACCTGGTCTTCCAGCGACAGGACCTGGGCGCCACTTCGACGCTGCGAGTGCCGTACTTTGTGGCGCCGACGCCGGCATCCTCCATGCGGTCGACGGGGCCGCTGGTCACGACCGGGCGGACGGGAACGGCCAGCCTGGCGCTGACCGGCCAAGGGGTGGCAAACACCGACATCGGCGGTCTATCGGCGGGTGTTCGCTCGCTGGTCACACCCTTTGAGCTGCTGTACACGAGTCCCGAATTGGCGCCGGTCGTTCCCGATCCAGCGCCATGGTACGACCCTGGCAACACGGGGCTCCCCGACACCAGATCTGCCGACATCAAATATCTGGGCGTGGCCAGCGACTATGTTGCCCAGGGGGGCGTGATCGCCAATACCAGTCTCTGGTTCGCCCTGGTCACGCATGGACGCTGGGGATCGCCCAACGCGGTCCAGTTGGGGGTCAAGTTGAAACGGCGTGCCGCAGCCGATTTCGAGTTCGCTCTGATGAACACCGATTTGGGCCTCGACACCCTCCGAGGATCGATGTGGTGGGACCTGCTGTTCTCGGTCCTTCAGAACAGGGCTGCCAACGTATCGACCCCGATCAACTGGTTGAACGGGATGGCGCCAGACGGGTTGTTCCTGCCTGTCTTCCTGGCTGATGCAATGGTGCTGGAGGTGCCGGCGGCCATGCTGGGTCTGACCGATACCGACACCGAACTGGAGATAGGCGGCTTTGGATTTTCGCCGGTCGGCGCCGACACGACGCCATTACTGCACTACAACGTTGCGAGGCCGGGATTCTCGGTGCCCCCCAATGGCGAACTTGGTCTGCCCCCGGGCTTTGCGCCGTTCCAGGTCGATGCTGACGGCCAGACCTTGCCGGTCAGCTACGACCTGGATGCCGCGTACTCGAACCGGTCGGGTGGCCTGCTGCTGGTGCATCATCTGAACGCCGGCGGCACCCGTGGCGAAGTGGTGCCGGTCGTAGGCCTGACATGCAAGTCCGACGCCGACTGCAGCGCGCCTGACCGCCGGAATTGCGATGCGCTGACGGGCATCTGCGTGGGCTGCGTCGACACGGCGGACTGTCTGGCAGGCGAGGTATGCGATGCGTACCTGCGGGCCTGCGCATCCAAGTGCAGCGATCCGGGGGCCAATGCCTGCGGCCCGGGCAGCTACTGCAACCAGGCCGGTGTTGCCTGTGTCAATGATTGCGGGTGGACGGCGGCCATGCCGTGCGCCGTGGGCAGCTACTGCTACGCAGCCACCGGCCTGTGCATTGTGGCGAACTCGTTGACCCGCGTGACGGACGAAGCGGCCGGTGCAAATTGCGCGGCTGGGGGCGTCCG
Organism: uncultured Myxococcales bacterium; assembly: GCA_903936705.1. Taxonomy (GTDB): domain Bacteria; phylum Myxococcota_A; class UBA9042; order DTJE01; family DTJE01; genus CAIZWN01. The sequence goes on along the minus strand of CAIZWN010000008.1, from coordinate 13,367 downwards.
GATCGACACCGGCATCGACAACAACGGAGATCTCGTCCTGGACGAGGGCGAGGTGATCAGCTCGGGCTACGTGTGCAACGGGCTTGTCAGTCTGGTATCGGTCGTGGATCAGCCTGAGGGGCCGATCTGCCCCTCGGGCGGCCAGCGGATCCGTACGGGTGTGGACGCAAACGGTGACGGCACGTTGCAGGACGACGAGGTCGGCCAGGAGTGGATCGCTTGCAACGGGCTGGAGGGGCTGGTCTCGCTGGTAAAGGTCACCGACGAGGCCGCCGGCGCGACGTGCGTGGCCGGCGGCTCGAAGATTGAAACCGGCATCGACCAGGACGGCAACGGGGTCCTCGACGCGTCCGAGGTCCAGGACACCCATTACGTTTGCGGCGGCGTAGAAGGCAGGCGCGCACTCAGCGCCCTCTTTGACGAGGCGCCAGGGATGAACTGCGTTGCCGGTGGCAAGAAGGTAATTTACGGAATAGACGACAGCGGCGATGGCGTGCTGCAGGCGGACGAGATCGACGGTATCGACTACGTGTGCAACGGTATCGAAGCAAATCCGGCCCTCGTGGCGACGTCCGCGATCCCGGCGGGAGAACAGTGTGTCAACGGAGGCACCCAGGTACAGACCGGTATCGACGACAACCGCAACGGTGTGCTGGACTTGAACGAGGTTCAGTCAACGTCCGTGATCTGCAGCGGCCGCAACGGTTCGGGCTGCTCCATGGCCGCCCCGGCGGACCTGACACCAATAGCGGGTCTTCTGTTGCTGTTCGGTCTGACGATTGTTCGACGCCGTAGGTAGGGTCGCAGAAACACGTTCTCTTCGACCGAATTTTTGGCTCGAATGTCAGCTAACAGCCCCGAAGAAACTTGATCAATCCGCTTCGACGGTACCCTGGTGGGTCACGATCCAGCCGCCCGAACACAGGTTGTGGCACTGCCGGCACGAGGAGCACTCGTTTTCGGAACCAGGCACGAATGCCAGGTGCCGATCGATGCCGCGCCCACGGAAGTAGACCACGTTCTTCTTGGCGACCTGCGTGCAGTAACGGACGCACAGCCCGCACAGGCTGCACTCGGAAAGCCCGGGCTCGAAGCGCGAGCTGGTGACTCCCATGCTCTTGCCCAGCGCCGTCCACGACGGCCACAAAAGCTCGACGATAAGCTTGCGGTTCTTCACTATGCGATCGTTCTCGGTCACGACCTGGATGCCTTCCTCGACCGGGTACACGCACGAGGCGACCAGCCGCTTGCGCGTGCCCTTGGTGACCTCGACCATGCACATGCGGCACGCCCCAGCAGGCTTGATCTCCTTGGAATCGCACAGCGTAGGGATCTCGATCCCAGCGCTGCGGGCGGCGTCCAGGACTGTCATCCCCTCGGCCACCACGACCGGCTTGCCATCGATCTGCAGGGTAATTGTTTTCATGATGCTTGCCCTCCGATAAACGCGGCATTCGTTTCGGATGCCGCGCCGGCGACCTTGATAACGGCTCCAAATTTCGCCGGGCAGACCACCTGGCAGTTGCCGCACTTCGTGCACCTTGCCTGGTCGATCTTGCTGGGGGTCTTGGCTGCGCCAAAGATCGCTTCGGTCGGGCACTCGCGCTTGCAGATCAGGCAGCCCGTGCACTTGGCGGCGTCGATCTCGTAGTGGATCAGTTCCTTGCATACCAGCGCCGGACAGCACTTTTCCCGAATGTGGGTCTCGAACTCGTGACGGAAATGCTTGAACGCGCTGCGCACGGGGAAGGGGGCGCTGCTTCCCAGGGCACACAGCGAGGCGTCCGCCAGAAGGTCGCACAGCTCTTCCAGCAGTTCGATGTCGCCTTCCCGACCGTGTCCCTCGGACATCCGGTTCAGGATCTTCAGCATCTGCCGCAGCCCTTCCCGACAGGGGACGCACTGGCCGCAGGACTCGTGGGCCAGGAAGTCGACGTAGAAGCGCGTGGTGTCGACCATGCACGTCTCGTCGTCCATCACGATCATGCCGCCAGATCCCATCATCGAGCCGGCTTCCCACAGTTCGTCAAAGTCGACCTTGATGTCCAGCATGCTTTCGGGAATGAACCCGCCCGAGGGCCCGCCCGTCTGGACGGCCTTGAGCGTTCTGCCCGGGTGCATGCCGCCGCCGATCTTGTCCACGATATCGCGCAGCGTCATGCCCATCGGCACCTCGACCAGGCCGCTGTTGCGGACCTTGCCGGTCAGCGAGAAGACCTTCGTCCCCTTGCTGTTCTTGGTGCCCAGGCTTTGGAACCACGCGGCGCCCCGCTCGATGATTAGCGGCACGTTGGCCCACGTCTCGACGTTGTTCAGGTTGGTAGGCTTGTCCCACAGGCCCTTGACCGACGTGTGGACGTACTTGGGTCGCGGCTCGCCGACGTGTCCCTCGATCGCGTTCATCAGGGCGCTGGATTCGCCCGAAACGAAGGCGCCAGCCCCGCGGTGGATCGCGACGTCGAAATCGAAGTGCGAGCCGAGGATGTTCTTCCCCAGCAGTCCGTATTCACGCGCCTGCTCGATGGCCTTCATGGTGTTCTCGACCGCCAGCGGGTATTCCTGGCGGACATAGACGAAGCCCTGGTGCGCCCCGACCGCGTAGGCCCCGATGATGAGTCCCTCGAGGATGCTGTGCGGGTTGCCTTCGAGGAGACTGCGGTCCATGTAGGCGCCCGGATCGCCCTCGTCACCGTTGACGATCACGTACTTCTCTTCGCCGGCCGCCTTGCGCGTCGTTTCCCATTTGACGCCCGCGGGGAAACCGCCGCCGCCACGCCCTCGCAGGTTCGCCGCCTTGATTTCGTCTACGATTTCCTGGGGCTTCATCTCGGTCAGGGCCTTGGCGAGTGCCCGGTAGCCGCCGATGGAAATGTAGTCCGTGATGCTGGTCGGGTCGATCTGCGTGTTGGCGTGCAACAGCAGTCGAGTCTGATAGCGATAGAACGGGATCTCGTCGAGACTGCGGACCCTGGAACCGTCCTGGTCCTTGTACAGCAGGCGTTCGATGACCTCGTGCTTGCGCACGGTCGTCTCGATGATTTCGACGACGTCCTTCGGCGAGACGTCGAGGTAGCAGACATTGTCGGGCTCGACGACGACGACAGGGCCGCGCTCGCAGAAACCGTAGCATCCGGTGCGGCGCAGCTCGACCTTGTCAGAAAGCCCCTGTTTCTCGAGTTCCGTCGCCATGGCCTGGGCGCATTCGCCCGACTTGTTTGCCAGGCAGCCTGTTCCGGAACAGATGCATATGCGCGGCTGATCAAGTCTGCTGTGGGCGGACCTCTGCAGCCTCATTTGTTCGAGGTCCATTGGTGACATCAACCTAGGCATTGGTTCCCTCACTTGTCTCGAGGCTCTTGAATACGGCCTTGATCTCCTTCAGCGAAGGATCTCCGTAGTAGCTGTCATCGACCTTCATGACCGGCGCCAGGGCGCAGCAGCCCAGGCAGTTGACCGTCTTCAGCGTGAACTGCATTTTTGCGTCGGTCTCGCCCGGCTTGATCCCCAGAAGCGACGATACCATCGACAAAAGCGCCGGGGCCTTGCGCACGTGGCAGGCCGTGCCCGTGCAGACCTGGACCGTATGGGCACCCTGCGGGACAAGGCTGAATGCCTCGTAGAACGATGCCACTGAATAGATACGGGCCAGCGGGACTCCCAGGCGGCGCGACGTCCACAGCAGCAGGTGGCGGGGCAGCCAGCGCTTGGATGCCTGGATGTCCAGCAGGATCTGGATCAGGGCGTTCTTCTTGTAGTCGTGCTTGGCGATGATCCCATCGACCAGCTTCAGGTCGGCCACGAGGCTCCCAACGGCCTTTTCTGCCTCCCGGATCTGGCCCAGGCGGTTCGCATGATGGTTGGCCTCGGCCTCGAGGTTCGCCAGCTTGCTGGCCAGGGACTGTGCGTTCAAGCCCAGCGACTGATACTGCTCGAGTACCTCGAGGCCTCCAAGCAGGACGTCCGCCTCGGTCAGGTCGCGTGGGCTGGGCATGGGCTTCGGATTGGGCTGCGCGGTCGTGGCGACGGGGGCCAGGTTGTCCCAGCGAGACATCCCGCGGTTCACGACGTCAAGAAGCTGGTCCATATCGAAGGGCTTGGCGATGAAATCGAACGCGCCCAGCTTCATCGAAGCAACGGCGGAATCGACCGTGCCGTAGCCCGTGATGATGATGGGTACGATGCGGGGGTCAATCCCCGGGAGCCGCTCCAGCATCTCCAGCCCGCCCATGTTCGGCATGCTGAGATCCAGCAGGACCACGCGCGGCTTTGCCTCTTCGACCATCCTGATTCCCTGAAGTCCGTCCTTTGCCACCATTGCCCGGTAGCCCTCGCCTTCGAGAGTCTGCCGGCACCCTTCCCGAATCGATTCCTCGTCGTCGACGACGACGATGTCGATGGAACTTGCCGTCTGTATGTGGGCCATCGTGTTTCCTCCAGTGACGCCTGACTGCTGCATCAGCAGGATTGATGCCACGGACGAAACAATTCGGTTCAGGGTGTTACTACCGGGGGTTGAACGACATGGGCCGCGATATCGCCATGTGACCGCGATACATTTTTATCCATGGCGTTTCGGCGTGGGGAGAAAAAGTACCCTCCAGGATCAATCCCGGCCAAGCCCATACTTGCGCATCTTCTCGCGCAGCGTCTTCCTGTTGATTCCCAGATATTCGGCTGCCCGCGCCATCTGCCCCTCGAACTTGTCCAGCGCCGTGGAAATCTCTCGCATTTCCACCTTGGCAAGCTGGCCTGTCTCGGCGGGCGCATCGTCACGCGACGGGGCCTCCGGAACGACCGGCGCCCGTTCAGGACTGGCCATGGTCGGCCCGTAGAACATCAGATCGCTGGCCTCGATGATCGGGCCATCGGCCATCACAAGGGCGCGTTCGATTGTGTTCTCCATCTCGCGCACGTTCCCAGGCCACGGGTAGGCATCCAGCGCGCACAGCATCTCTTCCGAGAATCCGGTCACGTTCCGCTTGCGTCGGGCGCTGAATTTCTTCAGGAAGTGGTACGCCAGCAACCGGATGTCCTCCTTCCGTTCGCGAAGCGGCGGAAGCTGGATGGGAATCACACTCAGACGGAAGAAGAGGTCCTCGCGGAAGTCCCCGTTGCGGATGTCCTGCAGGAGGTCGTTGTTCGTGGCCGCGATGATGCGCACATCGACCTTGACCTTGCGGGAGCTGCCGACCTTCATGAACTCGCGCTCCTGAATGACCCGCAACAGCTTCACCTGAAGGGACAGCGGAATGTTCCCGACCTCGTCGAAGAAGATGGTGCCGGTGTGGGCCAGCTCGAATTTCCCGATGGTCGTCTCGGTCGCGCCCGTGTAAGCCCCCCGTACGTGCCCGAAAAGCTCGCTTTCGAACAGGGATTCCACCAGCGCTGCGCAATCGACTGTCACGAAAGGCTTGTCTCGGCGATAGCTCAGCCGGTGCAGCGCGCGCGCTGCCAGTTCCTTGCCCACGCCAGTCTCGCCAGTCAGCAGGACGGTTGCATCCGATGGAGCCACCTTTTCGATTATCTGCGCCACCTGCGCCATGGCAGGGGATTGCCCGACAAGGTTGTCCGTCCCTGACTTCTCCTTCAGCGCCATGCGCAGATACACGTTTTCCAGCGCCAGCCGTTTGTGTTCGATCGCGCGATTGACCAGGGTGATCAGCATCTCGGGTGTGAAGGGCTTGGGCAGGTAGTCCCACGCCCCCTTGCGCATTCCCTCGACGGCCGATTCGACGGTGGCCAGGCCCGTGATGAGAGTTACGACGACGTCGGGGTTGTCCTCCTTGAGCTTCTCCAGGACCTCCATTCCACCCATGCCCGGCATTCTCAGGTCAAGAAGCACGACGTCGAAGGACTCCTCCTGTGCCATGCGAAGACCGAGAATGCCGTTGGCAGCGGTCCGGACGCGATGGCCCTCCTCGGTCAGCGCCTGGGCGCAACCGAGGCGGATCGACTCGTCATCGTCGATGACCAGGATGTTGGCTGAAACCGGCATCAAATGACTCCCTCTGCGGCCTTTACGGCAGCCGCCGGCAGGCGGATGAAGAACGTTGTTCCTTCGCCAGGCTTGCTGCGTGCCCAGATGTTGCCGCCGTGTGTTTCGACGATGCCGCGGCTGATGGACAAGCCCAGGCCGGTGCCCTTGCCCTCCTCCTTGGTCGTGAAGAACGGCTCGAATATGCGTTCGATCAGGTTCTCGGGGATTCCGTGGCCGCTGTCTGCAATGCTGATGCGGACGTTGTTGCCTTCATCGGTCACCTCGGTCAAGACGATCAATTTGCCGCGGCCGCCCATTGATTCGACCGCGTTCAGGATCAGGTTAAGAAAGACCTCCTGCATCTGTGCGACGTCTACACGGACCATGGGCAAGTCGGAGGCGTGGCGTCTTTCGAGCTGTATGTCCAGGAACATCGCCTGGTTCTCTACCAACTGCAGAGCCTTGTCGATCACGTCCTTGATGAAGGTCAGTTCGAGCTTCGGTTCGCGGTTGCGCGCGAAATCCAGAAGTCCCTGGACAATCTTCTGGCAGCGCTTGGCCTCGTTGGATATCCGTTCCAGGTTCTCCCTCTCGATGCCCCGTTCGGGAGCCTTGCGCAGCAGCAGGTTGCTGAAAAGCATGATGCCGCCCAGGGGATTATTGATCTGATGGGCCACGCCGGCAGCCAGGCGTCCGACGATGGTCAGCCTCTCGCTGCGGCTGATCTTCTCTTCGGTCTGGCGCCGGATGACCAGGTCGCGTTCCTTCAGGGCCAGTGACATCCTGTTGAAGTGCCTCCCGATTTGCGCGATCTCGTGGACGCTGGATTGGGTGTCAACCTGGTGCTCGAGATTGCCGCCGGCCACCTGCTGCACTGCAAGCAGCAGCTTTCGCATCGGCGTTGTCACGTTTCTCGCCATGAGGCTTGCGATGATCAGCGACAGGATCACGCCGCCGAGGGTGATTGCCAGGAACACAGCCAGGTGCTCCTGGCGGACTACGGTAAGCTTTTTTTCGAGGATGCCTATCGCGAGGTTGCCGATGACCCGACCCGAGATATCGAGGATGGGTTCGTAGGCCGTGAGGTGCCATGCACCGATGACGGAGGCCCTCCCCACCCACGGCAGTCCCTGGTTCATCACCAGATTGCGAACCGAGGGTGCGATGCGCGTACCTATCGCCCTGTGGCCGTCCTGAAGGACCAGTGTGGAGATGCGGACGTCGTCCAGGCAGATCGTGGCCTCGCCGACCTGTCTGCCCTCGTAGCTTTCGCCCTTGAAGACCGTCCGGTAGATATCATCGACGATGTGCTCGTCGCGATTCAGGAGTCGCGCGCCATAAAGGATGCCCAGCAGTCGGCCATCGTCGGCCTTCACCGCCACGGCCGTCTTAATCAGCAATCCACGTTCTTCCACACTTGCCGGGGAATCAGGCGTCGCCGGAATCGGGATCCGAGCCAGGTCGGCAAGTTCGTCGGCCTCCTGGCGCAGTTCCTCGGAAGTCGCGATTGCCGTCGAGGTCGCATACTCCCGACCTTCCATGACCGCTCGAATCGTGGGGTCCGCGGCCAGGGAATCCCCGGAACGCGAGGGCGTTCGGGCGCGGATGACGACCTTCCCCGAAGGGTCCAGCAGGTCAAGAATATCCAGAGGATGCTGTTTGCGCAGGAGGTTCATCCGCGACAATGCTGGTTCGATTGGACCACCGGCAAGGGCGTTCCGGATGGCCGGATCGAAAGCCGTGAACCGGACCGGCCCCTGCATCTCGTCAAGGGCCTTGTTGTAGATGAGGCGCGCGGAGTTGAGGTCCAACTGAAGGTTATGCTGGGCTTGCAGCGAAAGGCTGCGGCCAATCATGCCGGCTCCGACGAACGTCGATATGAGTCCGACGATGATGATGGGAAGAAGGAGCCCCAGAACTAGACGGGTTCGAAGGCGAAGGATCATCGGTGACCACTCCGGCTAGCAGGAACCCCGTGTTTTTCCGGGGCCTGATCAATCGGCAAATCGTAGCACTGTCGTCGGCTGGTGGTGGATTCAAATTGCAGGTCTTATCTTTGTCGAGGCCTGCCCACTACGGACCTCGTCACGCAGGGTCGCTGCCTTGATCTGCCTTGGGAACAGCCTCCGAGAAACAAAAACGGTTCGAGCCCTTCTTCTTGGCCAGGTACATTGCATTGTCGGCCAGTTTGATCAGGTCCTCTTGTTCATTCGAATGGTTTGGAAACAACGCAAGCCCGATGCTGATCCCGATGGGGACCAACTCTCCCAAATGCAGAATCGGCTGTGCCACCAGCTGGATCAGTTTTTGGGCCAGCCCGGCGGCGTTTTCGGGGGAATGAAGTCCGCCGGCTACGACCAGGAACTCGTCTCCCCCGATGCGTGCGGCCGTGTCGGTTGATCGCAGGCCGATCAGCAACCGCTGTGCCACCTGCCGCAGCACCTCGTCCCCTGCATCATGCCCAAAGCTGTCGTTGATGGACTTGAAACCGTCGAGGTCCAGGAACATCACGGCGACGATATCTCGATTGCGTTTCGAAAGTCCCAGTGCGACAGAAAGCCGGTCATTGGCCAGCCGCACATTTGGGAGGCCGGTCAGGTGGTCGTGGGTTGCCATGTGGAGCGCCTGTTCTTCCCGTAATTTGCGATCCGAGATGTCGGAGAACAGGACCGCGGCCCCAATCACCTTCCCGTTCAAGGTCTGGGGGTGCGACCAGTATTCCGCCTTGAAGCAGGTACCGTCGGCTCGCCACAACACCTCGTCATCCCGGTGAGTGCCCCGGTTCTCGGCGAAGGCCCGGAAGATGTGGCAGTCCGTTTCGGCTATCGGACTGCCATTCTCGTGCGAGTGGTGAATCAACTGGTGCATGTTCTGCCCAATCAGCCGCTCGACCCGATGGTAGCCAAGGGTTTCCACGCAGGCCTGGTTTGCGAACGTGCATTTTCCGTGGGTGTCGATTCCGTAGATTGGCTGGGAAGTCGAGTCCAGCAGGAGTCTCGTCATTTCCTCGCTTTTTTGCAGCGCCTCTTCCCTCCGAAGGCGGTCGCTGATGTCCATGTTGATGCCGGTCACGAAAATGGCCTTCCCGACTTGGTCGCGTTCAATCTGTGCCCTGGCCCGGATGTATCGTTCCTCGCCGGAGGCCAGGCGGATACGGAAACGTGTATCGAACACCGCGCGACCCTCGACTGCCGCCCACAACAGGGCTATCGTTGACTCCGTGTCCTCGGGGTGGAGCGTGCCTTTCCAGGTTTCAAAGGTTGGGATGACATCCGGCGGTATACCAAACAATACGAACATCTGCTGGTTCCAGATCAATTGGTTGGTCTTTATGTCCCAGGTCCAGATGCCAATCTGGCCTGTAGTCGTGGCCAGATTCAATCTACTCAGCACTTGTTGGAGATTGTCGTTGGTCGTCTTGAAGTTGCGCGTAGCGGTTTCCGAAATTGCACTCGCCAATTCGGCCTTTCGGGCCTCCCGGCCCGCCTTCTGGTCCAGGAACACGATCAGGCCAATGGTCAACGACATCAAGACCCCAAAGACGCCTACCAGGAATGGCGCCCACGTCCGACAGTTGTCAATGAAGGCCTGCGTCGGCAGCAAGCGGATCTCTAGGCTGTGGCCCATAAATTGTGCGGTGGTGATCGCTTGATAACCGATGTCGGTGACGTCATCCCAACCGGGTTGCTGGTACAGGAGGGTGCTGTTGATGCTGACGGTGACCCGGAAATCCTCCTTTGCACCGTAGATTTCGTGCTCTAGAACGTGATCCAGCCACTCCTGGGTCCTCAGGACGGCCACCAGGAATCCATCTGACTGTCCCGAAAGGGGAAAAAACATCAGGAGCCCTTTCCCCCCCCTGGACCAGATTAACCGGGCCTGCCGCTGCCGGCAGTCCGTCATCCCTGGCATGTTCCATGGCGAGGCGGCGCGTTCGTTCGAAAGCGAGGTTTAGATTGTATGCCTGTTCGTTTCCTTCGATGGGAACGACTGTACGTACGATGAAATCCCGGTCGGCCCATTCAAGCGCCTGGAACCCAGGGACATCGTCAATGTATCTGCGAGCCTCGATCTGGAATTTGTCAGTTGAGCCGCCTTCGCTGACGTTTAACGTTCGGGCCATCCGTTGGAGGGCGGGAATCCGGTTGTGCAGGTCGGCTTCGATACGTGAGGCGACTGTTGCGGCCAGGGTGTCAACCTTGCGTTTCAAGGCGATGTGTTCCAGATTATCGAGATTCCACCAGATCGAAATGGACAAGGCAATCAGAAGCACCGAGAGCAGTACCGGCAGCCAGAGGATGTCCAAGAAGATACGTAGGGTCGCGTCACGATTAATTGGTCCAGGCATCGATTCTCATCGGGTGCGAGAAGAAACTCGACCAATGACGTTAACGTTTGTGAAGTAAACAAGCCAGTTTTAACGTCCTGAAACCGTCGTTCAGTCGGGCTTACGCAGGCGATCCAACCTGGCAATGTTTACAAGGGCGCAAGATCACCAGAGTTCAGCCGGAAGCGCAGGCGTGCCTGCAGCAAATCGATCTCGGCCTGCGCCCAGGGGATTCCGGCGACCCGGGGCCGGATCTCCTGCGCGATACGGTCCAGGATGCTGCCCAGTACCTTCGCGTCCGTGAAGATGCTTTCGCCGCCCGCATCCCGTTCCACCGGCAGTAACCGGAAGCCGACGCCCAGTGCCACCGCCAGATCCACGAAGGCCGCCATTTCGTGAGCGTTGGAACGCATCACTACAAAACTCAGGACGACCTGCGGGCGGTTCCGCCACCCTGAACAGGCATCCAACAGGGTACGCACGCCCGTCATCGCCCGCAGGTAGCCGCCCCGTGTTCCCGTGATCCGTTCGTAGGTAGCATCGGATGAGGCATTGATCGACACGATAACCGTTCGGAAGCGTGCCCGTGCCATGTCTCGCAGCAGGGCCGGTTCCAGCAACAGGCCGTTGGTGGTCAGCGTCATCTCGAGGTCCGGATAGCGATCCGTGTCGCATCGGCGCACCAGTTCGGCAAAACGGGGGGACGTCAGCGGCTCGGCGCCCGCGAACGACAGGTCCCGAAGGGTCGGCAGCATCTCCTCCATCGAGGCCCATACCTCGGGGGGCATTTCGGTCCACGGTCGTACGTCGTCGTGCACCGAGCACATCCGGCAGTGGTTGTTGCAGGTCAGCGACGGCGAGATCACCAGGCACGTTGGACGCGATTGAAGGACATCCGCGCCGTCCAGCATTTCCTGCAACTGAAGGACGAGGTTGTCGGAGAACGCGCGGCCCATCGGGATCGAGGACGGCAGGTCCGTCATGTGGGCCGATCCGAAGAACACCGGGCAATGGTCCTTGCAGGTGCGATGCGGCTGCCCCGCAGCGTGGGCCCGCCGGACCTGGCGCATCCCGTCCGAGTTCCAGACCTCCAGCAGGGGCTGTGAAAGCCAGTTGCCGGTGACGGCGTAAACCGCGTCGCGCAAAAGGCTGCCGCGACACGGCGTGACCGATCCGTTGGGGTTGTGGGCTGCCAGCACGCTCCAGGGGCTGAGACAGGCCGGACGGGGCCCGCGGTCAATCCGCTGGCGCAGGTCCGCGAGGGTGGCGTGCCTGATGTACAGTTCCGCCGAGGTTGTGGCCGGGCCGCGTTCCGGACGGATCGGTTGAACCTGACCCAGCGCGGTCGAAGGGGCGAAATGGGGAACCACAGGGGCGCAGGATCCCGCGGCCACGCATTCATCGCAGGCCTGGAAAGGTCCCGGCGCTCCGGTTCGGGACGGGTCCGCCTTCAGTGCGGGGTACAACGACGCGTCCAGGACGGTCAGGTTCAGGAGGCAGGGCGGCGGCACCGGACTCGCGAACCGGACGGTCGCTCCGAATTCGCGTGCTGCCTCGAGGGCCGACTGTACGTCCGCCGTCGCTTTGCGAAAGTCCCAGGGGATCGGCGGGCCGGACAGGCCCTCGGCTCCGAAGGCCAGGTGGATCGTTGCGGGACGGCAAATGCGACGCAGGGTCCGCCGGACCGTGTCCGCCAGGCGCACATGCGTCGAAGGCAGCACGGGGGTCTCGATCTCGACTGCGAGGGTCATTGCTGCCACGGCATCCAGGAATCGGGCCAGTTTGCCGACCGTGGCAGTGCCTCGGGTAAGTCGCGCGATGGCCTCGGCGTCGGCAGCCGGCACCTGAACCAGCACGCCTGTCAGGCCTGCCGCCGCGAGGCTCGCGATGCGACTGGCATCGGTTCCAGCGTGCGCGTAGACCAGCACCTCCTCGACATTTGCTGCCCTAAGGCGTTCGATCAGAGGTTCCAGCGGAAGGTTAGCGACGTCCCCAAAACCGATAACGATGCGTCGGGCGAAGGGCAGGGGGAAGTCGGGGGAGAGTATCTCGGAAGGACGAATCCCGGACCGGTCTGGCGCGCGATCACAGAAAGCGCATCGCAGGCTGCAACCAGCTGCAACACCCAGGACCGCCTCGGTGCTTGGCACCCCGTGCATCCGGCTCCTACCCGTCCCAAGCCGCTGCAACGTAACAAATGGATCGGAGGGAGTCAAAGGAATGGCGGGAACAAGTGGAGTCAGACCGTCCTACTGCGTGCATCCAACGGGGGTGGGGTTGGTCGTCCCGGTGCTGATCAGTGGGAGGTTCGTCGTGACGGAGTTGGCAAATACAAGCGCAGTGCCTGTGGCAACCGTGGTCCCGCCGACCTTCGCTGTGAGCGTGACGCTTCCGGCCGTCAGGTTCAGGGCCAGATAGCCGGAATCCGCGGTGGTCGTTGAGGACAGGTCGGCAAGCTTCGCGGGACCGTCAGGACCGACGTAGAAGATCTCGCCCAAAGGCGCCACTTCGACGGTTGCACAGCCGATGCCCTGGTCGGCGCCGTTGTCTGGTCTGAAGAGGAGCGTCCCTATCAGCAACCCTTTTGAGGTATCCAAGGTTGTTCCAACCATGACGGGAAGTGCCTCAACGACTGCGTTAGATAGTATACCCGCCCCAAGTTCATTGCCCTGGGCCACCAGGCCGAACGTGTAGGAATCGATATCGCCGGCCTTCGACAGCTTGACGTTGAAGATCGTATTTCCCATGAGTTGGAATGTGACGTATCCATCCGCGTCCGAGGTTTCGGTCGGACCGGTCGGCGCACCATCAACGCCGGATACCAGTTCCACCTTCACGCCTGGCATCGTAAAATCCCCATCCAAGCTGCTCTCATTGATGAGGATCTTGACATCAAGGAGTACCGAGGCCAGATCCGTCTGCGGGACGTCAACTGGTGGGACGTCCGTTGGCGTAACGTCCGTTGGCGTAACGTCCGTTGGCGTAACGTCCGTTGGCGTAACGTCCGTTGGCGTAACGTCCGTTGGCGTAACGTCCGTTGGCGTAACGTCCGTTGGCGTGACG
>CAIZWN010000007.1 GCA_903936705.1 uncultured Myxococcales bacterium | reverse complement strand
CACCGCACGCGGGGCGGCTCGTCGACGTCATCCCCCGCCTGCAGGCTCCGGGCGGGACGCTGGCCTGGATCGACCACCACCCGGAGACGGTGGAATACGAGCCGCACATGCGCGCCGCACTGGGGCTGGACCAGCGATCCCGCATCCTGGGTGACCGCGCGGGCAAGCACGAGGCCGTATCCCTGGTCGCCGTCGCGTTCGACGTGGTGCGCGACCCGGTCGTGTCCGATCTGCTGAAGGCGACGGCGCGCGGCTGGGAGCGGAACGGCGAGCCACTGCCGGTCGGCGTGGTCGGATGGTTGCGAGTCGTGGACGCGCTGCCTCGGTTCCCCGGGCTGCCGGCCCAACAGGCCGCCGAGATCGTCCGGCGGCTGGCCCGCGGGTTCGACACGCCAATTCCGGCCTTCCTGTCGCCGCTCGAGGCGTGTTCCGTCGAAATCGAGCGCCGCACCGCCGAGTTGCTGACCCGAACGGACTGGCCCCGGCTGCCCTCGGTCGATGGCGGCTGGGGCCTGCTGCTGGACCTGCGCGCGGAACGCATGGTCAATGCCTACGTGCTGGCCTACAGCCTGTTCCAAGCCTTCGACCGCCGGATCGACTACTTCGTGGTCGCCGAGCATCCCGGCCTTATCCACTATGTCAGCGGGAGCCGCGCCCGGGCTGAACGCGATCGACTCGAACAAGATCATCCGGCGGGCCTGCGGGTTTCGACGATGCACAAGGGGGCTCGCCGGAATTCCTCGGCAACCTGGCGCGCGCGGAGCGGGATCGACCTGCACTACCTGACCCTGCGCATGCCCGCACCGGACGCGGTCGGGCGCTGGATCGACGCCCATCCTTACCTGGTCAAGGGGCTGTGGGCGGACGGCGTGGTCGTGGATACGAAACGTGTCGCCGTCACGGCCGGCGAAATCGGCAGGACCATGGAGGACGTGCTTGCTCAATTTGGATGGTCGGAGGCCGACCGGCGGGAGTGTAAGACACCTCAACCACAAAACGTCATCGCCAGCCAGGTATCACAGAGGCTGAACCCGTTACTCGTGCCGTCGAAATCCTGACTCCCACGACCTCATTCTGGGAAATTCCGTGAGATTTCGCACCTGACGCCTTTTTGCGAACGCAGTTGTCCATCAACCGGCGCATGCCGGGGTCTCAATGGGGCTGCGGTGGGTGGGGCTTGTTTCTCAAAGCGTCGTCCCGAGTTGACCATGGCCTTCAGGTCATTGTCAGGTCCGCCGTGCGGTTCAGTGAGGTGACCTTGCGGGTCGAGGCCGTTGAGAGCGGTTGTGCCCATTGCCAAAGCCCGAGGCGAAGCCTGCGCCGGCGGCTTCGGGGAGGCTATAGGCCTGTCCGTATTTTATGGCCTCGGCGCCCTGACTTGCCGTGGTCCGCTCGAAATGCAAGAATCTTGACTGGTCAAGGGAGCTGACGACATGACCTTCACCCGAGTCACGACGGACCCACAAATCATGGCCGGGGTGCCGTGCATCCGGGGGCTGCGGATACCGGTTGCCACGATTGTTGCCTGTATCGCGGACGGCATGTCCCCTGACGAGATCGTGGGCGCCTACCCCGACCTGCTGCATGAGGATGTCCGGGAGGCCCTTCAGTTCGCGGCCAGCGTTCTGCAAGAGCGACACCTTCCCCTGCTGCCGAAGGCTGCATGAAATTCCTCGTCGACAACGCGCTGTCCCCGCGGCTCGCCGAGCAGTTGCGTGCCTGTGGACACGACGCGACCCATGTCGTGGACTATGGTATGGGTTCGGCCCATGATCCCTCGGTGATCATTTTCCGGGGACTGACCAACCGCCGCCCGGACGCCCAGTCGGCGACACTCGTCGCAAACTTGCCAGTCCTGGCAGCCGACCTCGAGGCCGGGTCGATCGTGATAGTAGACGAGGATCGCCTTCGTGTTCGGCGTCTGCCCATTGTCGAAATCCGCTGACATCGCTTTGGGTGTGTAGGGAATTCATCCACGATACGTAGCCATGGCCGTCATCGAAGCGTCGCCGGCCATCTGCTCCGGCGGTTAAGCCGGCCTTCCTGGGGTTGCCGGGCTGAAGGTCCCGTTCACCCGAACGCCGGCAGGATGCCCAGGGCCTTCCCGTGGCGGGCCAATGCGCCCACGGTGGTCCGGATCTGGTCGTGCGTGTGGTGGGCGTTCACGATGAAGCGGATCCGGCCCTCGTTGACCCCGACTGCGGGGTACACGACCGGCACCGAGAAGATCCCCTCCAGGTGCAGGTGCGCGCACAGCCGGTACAACTTTTCCAGGTCCGGCACGTACACCGGGACGACGGGGCTTTGGCTGGTCCCCAGGTCGAACCCTTCGGCCGCCAGCAACTCGCGCATAAGGCGGTTGTTTTCGTGCAGGGTCCGGGCGTGGACCGGGTTGTGCTCGATTTCGTCCATGGCCGCCAGGATCGTCGCGGCGTCCGCCGGGGGCAGGCAGGCCTGGAAGATGTACGGGGTCGAGGTGGCCTGCAGTAGCGTGCAGTATTTTTCGTCGCTGGCCAGGAAGCCGCCGATGGACGCGGTGGACTTCGAGAAGGTGGACATGATGAAGTCCACCTGATCGGTCACCCCCTGCTCCCGGCACCAGCCACCCCCGTTTTCGCCATAGAACCCGAAGGTGTGGGCCTCGTCCACGTACAGGAAGAAGGGGTGCTTGTTCTTCAGGGCCGCGATTTCCTTCAGGGGCGCCAGGTCGCCGCTCATCGAGTACGCGCTTTCGACGATGACGAAGACGTTTTCGTGCATGGGCCCGTACCGTTCCAGCTTCTCGGCCAGATCCTGGACGTCGTTGTGCTGGAACGCCAGCCACTTCTTCCCGGACAGGCGCGCACCGTCGAACATGCT
>CAIZWN010000006.1 GCA_903936705.1 uncultured Myxococcales bacterium | reverse complement strand
CCGCCTGCGGGGGTGGGACCTCGGAACCGCGAATAACGGCTACCCGTCGGACCGCGCCTTCGGTGACGTCGGGTTGCGCCTGGGCGTCCACGTCCTGCCGCAGTTGGCCCTGGAAGCCGAGGTGGGGTACGTCCCCCTCAGCCACCGCGACCAGACCAACCACCTGCTGACCTACGACCTGAACATCCTGGTCCACATCCTGAAGGGCAACTGGACGCCCGTCGTCGAGGCTGGCTTCGGCGGCTATAGCAACCTCAGCGGCAACCTCGGGAAGGACAAGTTCGACCCGCGGGGCCACATCGGTCTGGGTGTCCGTGGCCTGGTCGTGCCGTGGATGGCGATCCGGCTGGACGCGCGGTACGTCCTCAGCGACGGCCTCGACAAGGGCGGCGCCAACAACATCGAACTGCTGGCCGGTCTGGACTTCTTCGTGTGCCGCCACAAGCCCGCACCGAAGGTCCTGGACCGCGATCACGACGGCATCCTGGATGCCGACGACGCGTGCCCCGACGTGCCCGGTCCCGCTGCCACCAAGGGCTGCCCGGACAAGGATGGCGACGGCATCATCGACAGCAAGGACGCCTGTCCCGACGTGCCCGGTCCTGCCGCCACCCAGGGCTGCCCGGACAAGGACGGCGACGGCATCGTGGACAGCAAGGACGCGTGCCCCGACGTGCCCGGTCCCGCCGCCACCCAGGGCTGCCCGGACAAGGACCGCGACGGCATCGCCGACAAGGACGATCGCTGCCCCGAGCAGGCCGGCCCGAACGAGTTCCAGGGCTGCCCCGATCGGGACAAGGACGGCGTTCCGGATATTGACGACAAGTGCCCCGACGTTCCGGGCCTGAAGGAATACCAGGGCTGCCTGCCGGAAAAGGCCAAGGCGTTCACCGGCGCCATCAAGGGCATCAACTTCGCCACGGGCAGCGCCAAGGTTCTGTCCAGCTCCTTCAAGGTGCTGGACGCCGCGGTGGCGGTGTTGAAGGAGTTCCCGACGATGCGCCTGCGCATCGAGGGCCACACGGACAACGTCGGCAAGCCCGAATTCAACCAGAAACTGTCCCAGGACCGGGCTGATTCGGTCCGGACCTACCTGGTTGGCAAGGGCATCGTCGAGGACCGCCTGGAGGCCGTCGGCTATGGCGAAACGAAGCCCGTGCAGGACAACAAGACGTCCGCGGGCCGGGCCGCCAACCGCCGCACCGAGTTCACGTCCCTCGGCATGAAGTAGCGCCCCGCACCGTCCGCCCCGTCTTTTGACGCCTATGCGCCCTCCACCAGCGGCGGCAGCTAGGCCCACACCTTCGCGCGCAGGCCCGAGAATCGCTGGACGCCGCGGGCCAGGGCTTGTCCAAGGACGTCCTCGTTGGCCATGACGCGGGCGACATTTTTGGCGCGGGTGATGCCGGTGTAAATCAATTCCCGTGTCAGGAAGGGCGAGTCTGTCGGGGGCAGGACCAGCAGGATTTCGTCGAACTGGCTGCCCTGGCTCTTGTGTACCGTCATCGCGAAACACATCTCGTGGGCCGGCAGCTTGCTGCGCGGAAACAGTCGCAGTTTCTGGTCGTCGGCGCCTGGAAAAACTGCGCGCAGTTCCATGCCGGTCGAACCGTCGGTCATCGTGACCGGCTGTGGCAGCACCAGGCCGACGTCCCCGTTGAACAGACGGACGTGGTAGTCGTTTTGCAGCACCATCACCGGACAGCCGGCAAACCAGGTGTCGTCGCCAGGAAGCTGCGGCTTCAGCCAGCCACGAATATGATGGTTCAGGGCAATCGTTCCCCAGGGGCCGCGACGGTTGGAACACAGCACCCGGAATTGCCCGAACGCTTTGAGTGCCTGGATGATTCTGGTGTCTCGCGTGTCGTCGTCGGATGCAAGTATGGCCTCGACAACTCCTTTCAAACTGGTCCCGAACCCGTCGATGACTCGCGTGCGCAGCAGGGTGTTGGCAGGGATCTTTTCCCGGTCCTGCCCTGCCACGGCCGTGTCCTGCTTGCAGGCCGGGCCCGCAGCAGTGCGTGGTCGTGACGGCAGTTCATCGGGGTCCAGACCGATCCACTCCAGGTCCTTGCATGCACGTTCACCCTGGGTCTTGTTTCGGCCGCATATGATGTCCAGCGCCTTCAACCTGGCGACCCCGGATTGCATCTGGTCCATGGCCCCTGAGGCCAGTATTGCCCGGGAAAATGCCATGATGCCGCTGTCGGCGCCGAAGCGGAACGGGTATGTCAGGTGGGCCACCGCATCGGCCATGGCTGGCTGATCGTGGGACAAGGGGACCTGGTACTCGCCGGCAGGTGATTCGGCATCGGGGGCACGGGTGCCAAGGCCCAGAACTGTTCTGGCCCTGTCGGCCAGATTGGCGGAAAATCCCCTTGCCATGCCACCCGCATCGCACAGATCGCCCATCACGGCACCTGCTTCCACCGAGGCCAACTGGTCCTTGTCCCCCAGCAGGATCAGGCGGGCATCAGGTCTGATGGCTTCAACCAGGTGCGTCATCAGCGCGAAATCGATCATCGACGCCTCGTCAACGATTACAACGTCGGCCGGAAGGGGGTTTTCTGCCGAGTACCGGAATTTCGTGGGCTGATCGGGACGTCCTCCCAGTGCGCGATGGATCGTTGTTGCCGGCAGGTCCAGCACACCCAGAAGTTCCCGGTCGATGCCTCGGCACGTGTGGCCTGTGTCCTCAAGCCGTTGCAGCAATCCGGGGGACTGGCTGGTGTCGGCAGGCCATGCAGGGTTGGACAAGGCCTCGCGCACCGCTTCTGACAGCCGGGCCGCGGCCTTCCCGGTCGGGGCGACCAGCATTATTCTTGCCAGCCGTGGCAGGGGAACGTCGGGGTGCCTGGCGCGTTCCTGCTGCAACAGCAGCACCAGCAGGTTCACGACGGTGCTGGTCTTGCCCGTGCCAGGCCCGCCGGACAGCACCAGGAATCGCCTTGACACGGCCTGCATGGCGGCCATGCGCTGGCCCAGAACGCCAGGTAGTCTGGCGCATTTCGCGGCTGGAGGGTCCGGGAACAGCCAAAGGATTCCGTCGCGCAACAGGCTGACATCCACGTCCTCGGCAGGTTCGGCCACGCGGCTGCGCACCTGGGCGGCCAGGCGTTGCTCGTAGTGCCAGTAACGGTCCAGGTACAGGCGTTCCTGCTGAAGCACCAGGGGAGTGTTTTCCACTTCCGTTGCTGTATTCCCATCGACAACTCGAACCAGAGGGCTGGTATTCAGCGCGTTAATCCATGCGTCGATGGCTGGCCAGCAGGCTTCGGCGCTGCCTTGCGGCTGCGCGACTACCTCGCCGGGGGCAGTCTCTTCATCGTCGGACAGGCTTTCGGTCGTGGGGTCGCGGGACTGTTCATTCCCTTCGGGCGACTTTGTTGGAAGCCGGTGGACCTGGCGAAGATCGACGCAGATGTGGCCGTGCCTGGGCGCCCTGCTGGCCAGGGCCGCCCCCAGCATCACCCACTCGCGGGCCGTGTCGCCGGGCAAGCCGGGCGACGCCTCGAATGCCATGCGATCCAGCGCGCGGGCCAGTTCCACGTCAAGTGGTTCCAGTATGCCAGCCGCCTCGAAGGCGGCCAGGAGGTCTTGCGACTGCATCATTTTTCCACCAAGCCCGTGACGATGCGGCTTTCGAACACTTCGGACAGTGCCTGGATCCTGCTGGTCGGAGGGCGGTATCGGAAGACGCCGCAGTCCCCCGGTTCCTGATGCCCCCTCATGCCGCGCAGGAACAGGTAGTAGACGCCCCCCAGATGGCGATCGGCACTGTAGGACGCCCCCAATCGCAACTTCAGATACCGGTGCAACGCCACCAGGTAGAAGTGGTACTGCAAGTGATAATTGGATTTCTGCATGGAGGTCGCCAGGCGATCCGGGGCATAGTCCCCGAACCAGTCGCCCAGGAAATTCGACTTGTAATCAACGACATACCACGTGGCATCGGCCGGATCCTGCGCCTGCGAGGCACGAAACACAAGGTCGATCTTGCCTGTCAGGAACCCGCGGAAGGAGTCCAGCCGGATGCCTTCGAGGTGCCTTGCGTATTCCTCTCCCACACGTCCATCCTGCGTCTCGCGAAATACCTCGGCAATCCGCTTGCGTGTCACGTGATCCTTCCGGGACGTCGTATCGAATCCGCCCGATACCGGCAGGAAGAATTCCATCTCGTTCCAGCGGTCCTTGGTCGTGGTATCCCGCAGGCGCGGGCCTCCCGTCGCAACCACCCCCCCCTCGTCGGGAAGTCCCAGCGGCGTGGACAGGATGCGTTCGATTGCCAGCCTGACATCATCGCGCAGGGACGGATCGAGGCCACGATATCGCAGGCGGGCATCGATCACCGCATCCCACTGGCGCGGGTCCGGCGCACAAAAGTCGATCCGTTCGAAGATGTCGTGCAGGCAGTTCCCGGACACTTCGCCCTTTGGCAGCTTTGCCAGATGGGCATGGCCCAGGCCGTCAGTCGGCAAAAGTCCGGCGTTGTCAACCTTGCCGGCCGGGGTGCCTTTTTCCGATTTGCCGCTTTCGGGCGTCGAACGTTCGGGGTTTTGCTGCTCGTTGTCCTCGTCAATAGCAAGCGGCACGTTGTCATGACGCATCAACGTCGAGAACGACGCCTTCCTCCATTCGTGGTCCAGCAGGTACGTTCCCCATTCCCTTGCCTTCAGCGGACTGGAATCGCCGGTGATTTCGTGGAATCTGGCCACCCGGTTTTCGGCGACTTCCAGGATCTCCATTGTTCCCTTGGAGGTCGCGACAATTGCGCCAATGTCCTTTCGCCGGTCCTCGTCGGACCTGGAATCTATGGGTTCCTTCAATCCGGCAAGAACATCGACTGCGCTGCCCTGGATCCCGTGGGGGGCGTGAAACAGCAGTCCAAGCGGCGACGTACCAAGCGAGCTGATGCCGCCGGTTACAATCGTCGTTGCGTGGCGAGCTCGGGTCATGGCGACGTATGCCAGCCGCTGGTTTTCGGCGAATGTCTCGGCCTGGGCCGCCTGGAAGTGCATGTCCCATTCCATGCCGCCAGGTTCGATATCCAGAAACACACCAGTATTGTCGTGGAATTTCAGCTGGCTAGGATGCATAGGCAACAGCTTGCCATCCCACAGGAACGGGCACCACGTAACCGGGTACTGCAACCCCTTGCACCCGTGGATTGTGACTATTTGCACCGCCTTTGCATCGCTTTCCAGCCGCAGCACGCGCTCGCGGGCCTCGTCCGAATCGGCGGCATCCGTGCGTTGCCGGCGCAGCCACGACAGCAGTCCCTCGGGGCGCAGGAACGAGCTGGCGGCCTCCTGGTTCAATAGTTCAGCCACGTGAAGATAGTTGGTGACGCGACGCTCGCCGTCGTCCTGGCCCAGCAGCCGCTGAACCAGCCTGGCCCTTCCCATGGCCATCCTGAACATCCTGATGAAGCCGTGTTCGCGCCAGACGTTTGCCAATTCGGACAGGTGATTGATCCTGCCGTCCAGTTCGTTGTCGTTGCCCTCCAGGGCGGCCAGTTCATTTGCCGACATGCCCAGGAATCGGGTGGCAAGGGCCGTGTGGACGGTTCGTCGGTCCCCCGGTCCAAGAACGGCTTCCAGGAAATCAATCAGTTCGCGCGCCTCGTCGGTCAGCATGACCTGGTCCTGGCCCTTTCGGATCGACGGAATGCCAAGCCTGCGCATGGCCTGCTGGACGGACGCGCCCTGATTGTGCGTGCGGACCAGAACAGCCAGGTCGCCCGGATGAGCCGGTCTCCATGCGGCAGGGTCGCCGTCGAAAATCTCGGGGCGCCGGGCCAGGAATGACGCCACATCCGACGCGACCCAGCCAGCGATCAGCGTGGTGGCCTCATCCTTGGGGATCGGTCTGGCCCGGTCACCTTGTGGCACGAAGGCGATGCGCATCGGGGTATTCGCTGGCGCCCCGTCGCAATAGCGAAGCCGGTCCTCCTTCTGGCGTTCGTGCACGTCAACTTCGATGTATCCGATTTCCTGGTCGGCGAACGCCCCTGGCAGCCGTCGATTGTCGTACAGGTGGTTCAGGGCATCGACCAGCCTCCCATCGGATCGCCAATTGCGTTTCAGTGTTCGTCGCACGTCTGCGTTTTGCCCGGCGTCCAGGTATGTCGCAATGTCGGCCTGGCGAAATGCGTATATCGCCTGCTTGGGATCGCCAATCAGGAATATCCTCCCCGGCGCGGGGGTGCCGTCTTCTTTCGCATCGGCGAAGATTGTCCGGAAGATGCCCCACTGAACCGGGTCGGTGTCCTGGAACTCGTCGATGATGGCAACCTGGAATTGTGCCTCGATTGCCCGACGCAACCGGTTGCTGCCGGCCCCGGCCAGGGCCTTCCGCAGGTCTCGCAGCAGGTCATCAAAGGACAATACGTGCCGCCTGGCCTTGCGATTCTCGATTTCGTGGCGGGCGAATTCGACCAGTTCGTGCTTGGTGTCCAGAAGCCATGCCGACTCTTCCTGCTTACTGGCCGCGTCGTGATCCTCGGCGATGTCTGCCAGCCTGTCGCACGCCTCGTACAGTTCCTTCTGTTGCGCAGGCGGGGGG
Organism: uncultured Myxococcales bacterium; assembly: GCA_903936705.1. GTDB lineage: Bacteria > Myxococcota_A > UBA9042 > DTJE01 > DTJE01 > CAIZWN01. The sequence goes on along the minus strand of CAIZWN010000006.1, from coordinate 33,274 downwards.
TACCTTTCCTTCGTTTTCGAATTCATCATGTTGAGGCTTGATGACAGGTTGCTGAACCCCAGATACCGAAGATGTGTGGCAGCCGCCGTCGCAGGATCAGGGCTTGCAACCCAGTCGGTCAATGCCTGGAATGCCTCGGCAATTTTGGATGTCTTGAATTTCGTGCCGCTCAGTTTCCTGGAGTTGACATAGTCCAGAAGCTCGTCATTTGCCGGTGCGGCCAGCTTGTCCCACAGGACCTTGAAGTCGGCAGCCGCGCCCAGAAGCCTTGCGGGATCGGCGATGACCAGTGGGCGCCGCGGGGGCAGTATTCCTATTTCGGGGTCGCTGGTGGTTGCTGCAGCCAGCTTCCTCATGGCATCAAAGCCGCATTTGTTCAGTGTAGCCAGACGATCGATCGACAGGTCGTGGGATTTCCTGGACCAGAAATCCAGGACCACCTCGTCCAGCAATGCTGCGCCATCGGCCATCAACTGGGCCCCGAATTCGGCGCCGCTTTCGAAAGCATTCTGGTTCAGCATCCGCTGGCAAAAACCGTGGATGGTCGAGATGGTCACCTCGTCGAAGGAATCAAGGGCGTTTCTGACCGCCTGGAGCCTGTCGATCAGGTCGCCATGCCCGCGCCCTTCCTGGACGATGTGCAGCACGACCGGATCCGACGGCAGGTGATTGTCGTCGTCAAGGCTTTGTTCCAGCTGGGTTCGGGCGTCACGCAGGCTGGTGCGGATCCGGTCGCGCAGCTCGGCGGTGGCAGCCTCGGTGAAGGTGACCACCAGGATCGACGAGGCCGGCAACCTGGATATGCCATCTGCCTGCGGCTCGGTGATCAGCCGCAGGAACAGCCACGTGATGCTGTGGGTCTTTCCCGTACCTGCACTGGCCTCCAGCAAGGTGACTTTGCCGTTCAGCGCCTCGGTGGGGATGAATGGTGCCAGGTTGCCCGGCGTGCGCATAATGTCCTCCCTGGAGGTTGTGACTCAACCGCCATTGCCGGTGCAACAGGCCATCAAGGGTTTCCATACACGTACCGAAAGTTCGCCCAAGGTCATGCCTGGTCGCGAGGGCAGCCCGCGCGTCTGGTAGCCTGGCCGCCACGCATCGTCGTCGCCGAAGACGCGGGCGAACCATGGGTCGTCCTTCTCGGCGCCGGACACGTAACCTCCCAGCCATTCATCCCGCACGACGCCAAGGTCGGCGTTTGCCTCATCGTTTCCAGCCGCCGTCAGTGCCTTGAAACAGGCGAACGAGGTTCGCGGGAAGAAGGGCAGAGGCCCCCGCATCCCGACCCTGTACAAGGCCGCCAGGTCTTCAATCAGCAGCAATGGGTCGAAAGCCGGAATGCCATCGGAGGAATCAGGCATCATGAAGCGAACCATCCCTTTCCAGGCATCCTTCTGTGACTTGCGCCCGATCAGCACTGTCCTGACTCGGATGTCCGGCCGGATGGCGGCCGCGATCAGGTGTCGAACCCACATCGAAACGACGTGCTTGGGTTGAAGCGTTCCGTACTGGACGCGAACCAGGCCGTCGTCGTCTCCCATGTCCATCGTGCCGGTTATTCGCAGGCCGCCAGTTTCGAGGTCCACGGGCCAGGGGCGGCGGGCTCCGACCCCGACGGCCTGTCCCTGCCGGACCAGTTCTTGCGCGATGACCAGGATTTCCTTCATCAGGATTTCCCCCGGGCGCCCGGCCGGGATCCGGCCCTCGCCACGGAAGCGCCGCAGTATGTCGTCGGGCGCAAGGTCGCGCAGAAGGTCCTTGACCACGTCGGCGCCCAGCAGTGCACGGGTCAGATTGTCCATCACCAGAGGCTCGCGGTCCTCGACGACCGGGTCCCGATCCTCGACCTCGATCGCCAGGCTGCGTCGCAGAATGTGGCGAGTGGGATTCTCGAAAAACCTTGCCAAGTCATCAACCGAGACCACCAGGCCATCTCCGGATGTTTCAGGGTCCGGCAGAAGGTTCTGGAAGAACGGCTGGGGCGGGCTCTTGGGACCAGTCAGGCTGGTGGCGCCCTCCAGCAGGCGGCGGTCGAAACTGGCGGGAACATCCTGGCCAACGACGGTCTGGAAGCACAAAGGGCTGAAGGATTGCAGGGGATGATGAACCACCAGAGAGTCGCGCTGGGCCTCCAGATCCTCGCCAGGCAGGACGAACGAGGTCGCCAGAACGTCCATCAGTTCGCCTACCGGGACAGCCGGAGGCAGGGGACTGTTGTCGCGGATGTCATGGCCGGTCCACGTCACCACAAGGTGTTCGCGCGCAGCCAGCAGTGATTCCAGGAAAAGCTGACGATCGTCGTCGCGTGCGCTGCGGTCGCCAGAACGCCGTTCTTCGGTCATCAGGTCAAAGCGGGGGCGGCGATCCATCCGGGGGAAGGCCCGGTCGTCCATGCCGATCAGGGCAATTACGCGGAATGGAATACTGCGCATGGGAACCAGTGCACAAACGTTTATGCCACCCGACAGGAGGCCCGACGAGGACATGGATGCCTTGAGGTCGTCGTCGATCAGAAGACGGGCCGCGTCCAGATCCATCATCCGGCAAAAGTCGGCGCCTGCCCGCCTGGTGGCGTTATCGAACACATCCAGCACCTCGGGTGCCTTCCATGCCTGTCTGGGTGGCAGGTATATGAAGTCGTCCAGCATTCCACCAATCACGGCGGTCCATTCGGCCGGGGTTCGGGGGCGCCCCTTTTCGGTGAATGCGACCGCGTCATCAGTCCCTTGAATCAGCGCGCATGTCTCGAACAGGGTTCGACAGTACCTTGCGAACAAGCCAAGGGCCTGTGTGGCGCTGCCCTCGATGTCGTCGAATGGCATGACTTCGTTGAACGACCTGATGCCGTTCCCAGGCATCGCAATACCCAGCAGCAGCCGGTCCAGGCCGAATCGCCACGTGTTCTGCCGGTCTGGCGGAAGGCCGTTGCCGGCTCGATGGCGTTCATCCAGTCCCCAGCGAGATCCCGACGCGGCGACCCATCCGCGAATGGCTTCCAGATCCTCGACGTCGATGCGGAACTTCCTGCGAACCGGCTCGATGTCCAGGAGGTCCAGCACTGCGGACGCAGGCAACCGGCCGGCCGCCAGTGCCAGCACGCTAGAGACGGCCTCGGCAACCGGATTCCTTGCGCGCGATGATCGGTCTGCCACCCGGAAGATCAGCCTGGGAAAACCGGCCTCGACCGGACCGCCGCCTGCCAGTGCGAATGGATCGTCGCCGTCCGTGAACACTGCCTCTACAAGGGGGGAGTAGGTCTCGATGTCCGGTGTCAAAATGGCCACGTCGCGGGGCTGCAATGTGGGATCGTCGCGAAACAACGACAGGAGTTCGTCGCGCAGCACCTCGACCTGTCGCAGCTCACCATGGCAGGCGTGGAAACGGATCGAATGATCATCGGGTGCCAGTGGCTGGCGGTCCGCTTCGGCCCGGGGGGAATCGCCACGAATGCGGTTCGCGACAATGTCGGATTGCAGCACGTTCAGCATCGATGCGGCCGCGTGCTGGGGGTTGCAAACCGGGTCGGGAAAATCCTCCTCCTCGGTCAATTCGACGGCCTGGGCCTCGGCCGCAGCCTCGACAATCGAAGTCAGCACCTCCTGGAATTCGCTGGCCTGGCGTCCCAGTGAAGCCAGTAATGGGTGGGCATCATCATGGCTGTCGGCGGATGATCGTCCCGGATGGCGCATGGAATCCCTGGCACGCTCGCGGGCAGTCCGGATGTCGCCTATATAGGTTTCCGATGGGCTAAGGACGAACACGTGCACAAGAACCCTGCGGGACAGGGCAACCAGGACCTTCACGAAGGCCGGAGGCAGCGTCGAGATCCCGAAAAGGCATAGCCTTGGCGGCAGATTCTCGATATTGAGATCGGCTGCCTGCAGTGCGGTCAGGGAAGCTTCGAGCCTGGCGGCAGGATGAGGCCGTGAAATGCGTGCTGCGACTGCGCGCCACAGGATCGGCTGCCAGTCGCCGGATGCCGTGGGCATGTCGTCGAAAGCTGCCCACTGGCTGATCCAGTCGGGACGGAAGTTCGCGTAGCGGTCGAACAGGTCAGCAATCCTTCTGACCAGTTCCAGTTCCCGACGTCGAATCTCGGGGCCCTGGCCCTGGAGATATTCGCGCAACGGGCTAAACGGTTCGGTCGGCAGCAGCGCGGGAAGTTCCGCAAGGATGGCCCACCCAAGGGAATCTACGTCCCAGGGGTCGATTTCGGCATCGTGATCCGCTGGCGGGATCGAATTGCCCAGGGCCGAAGTCATGATTGATCGGACGACACGCGCCGGGAACTCGAAGTGCACGTTCATGCAGATTGACATCCGCTGGGCCAGTTCCATTGAAAGCCAGCGTTCCATGCCGCGACCAGCCACAACCACAGTGTCCGTGATCATCGGATCGCCGGTTCCGGTTGAAAGAACTCCGGCCAGCCGCCTGGCAAGCACCTCGGCCTTGTGGCTACGATAGACGTGCAGCATGGCTCCTCCCGGTCAACGGCGCCGAACCAGGAACAGGTCAAGGAAAGCCGATTGTGGACCGCGGGTGCGACATGGACAAGGATGCACGGACAAATATCATGAATGGCTGGCACGCACATCGGCGGCCGAACGCCACGCGCGCCAGAGGGTCTTGAACAACGGCTTGGGTGGTGGAATCGGGTCGTCCTCGGCAAGCCGAAACCATGAAGGCAGCAGCGAATTTCTGAACCTGCTGGCCAGGGCAATCGACACCGCGGCGACCATGGCCCCCCCGAGCGAATCAGCGGCGTAGTGCCATCCAAGAGCCAGCGTGGAAAGGAATGTCAGGACCATGAGGGCCAGGGAAATCAGCAACGCGATTGGCGATTGCCGCGAGTACCAGACCATTATGAACTCGAAGGCCATGTGCAGACTGGGCATTGCCGCGACGTATACCCAGCTGCGCAGCAACTGGGACCGACCTTCTATCACCTCGACGGTGAAGATCTTCAAGGCGTCTCTGATTGACGGAGTGCGGACCGGGATGGCATCAAGGTAGGTGAAAGCAGCCGGGTCCGTGTAGATCGGTCCCCATGCCGGCATCAGGTAGTACCAGATGCCTCCGATGAGATATCCAATCGCTATGGCCGTCAGAAACTCGGTTCTCATCTTGAATTGGCGCAGACCAACCAGCACTGCCGTGACCCAAATCATGTGATCAAAGAGCTTGAAGTAGACCCAGTCGAGGATCATTGCGATGTTGGAATGATCGGCCACCCAGGCGGCAGCCAGCCTGTGTGGAACCAGGCCCGTGAGGCTGATGTCGAGCGCCAGGATCTCGTAGTCCCACTCGACTCCACGCACCAGGGAGGCCGCCTTCAGGACGGTAGATGCATATGACGCCGTCGAGAAGACCAGGGCCGACAAGACCAGAAATGCCGCCGTTTCTGTTGCCGATCGACGATTCCAGCGAATGCCGGCTATGAAAAATCCAGCCCCGAAAGCCACCAGGGAATCCACAACTGAGACCCCGGGCAACACTAGCAACTGTGCGGACTCCACTGCGATGCCTGCTGCCACCCGGATCCAAAACCGATCGATTCCATGAAGAATCTGTGTCCTTGCCAGTTTGACGACCTGGTCCAGGTCCCACTCACCACGTCGGCCGTACGCTCCGATCAGATACATTCCCGCGACAAAGACCAAGGCTCCTGGTTGATTGAAAATGTCCTGAATGACGACGCGAAAAGGCTCTTTCCACGTGTACCTGATGGGAAGCTGCAACTCCAACATGAGGAGGAGGCCGCCGAAGAGAGAGACCAAGCCGATCCAGAGCAGCAGACCAGGCCGCCTCCAGTCGATTATCCGGCTGCGGGAACCATGTGTTGCGCCACGCTCGCTAGCCGTCCCACTCATCCAGGCCATCGGCTTGTCATGAAAGGCGAGGAGGATGGTATCGGCGGCCTACCTGATCGTCAACCGCGCCAAGGGCCATGCCCCTCGGACTGTGGCCGAGTTCACCGGGTGGAGGTTCAGGGTTGCGCATCCAGCCGTTCCGCGCTATCAGGGACCCTTCGACAGCCTCGCGCGCGGGGCGAACGACCCGGGGAGGAGACCTTGAAACCGCATATGCTGGAAGGTTCGTCGGCGTTCTCGACCTTCCGTCTTGAAGCCCTTTTGCAGGCACTTGCCGCGCGCCATGTGTCGCTGGAGGGAGGGACAATCGAGGCCTCCTGGGTCTACCTGCTGGACCTGGCGCGGCCATTGGACAACGAACAGGAAACCCGCACCCTGGCCCTGCTGAACGCCGGCCAATTTTTTGGGCCGGCTGGCGGCTTTTTCGTCACGCCTCGCAAGGGAACGATATCGCCCTGGTCTTCCAAGGCGACCGACATCTTCCACAATTGCGGTCAGAACGACGTGCGGAGAGTCGAGCGCGGCATCCTCTTCCACCTGCGATCGTCGGACGGCGGCGAATGTAGCCTCGCGACGCTGGGCCGGGCTGCCGAGGTGCTGCACGACCGCATGACGGAAGGCGTTTACGAGGACCTATCCGATTTTTTCCAGCATCGTCCGCCGGCAGCGGGCCGGGTCTTCGACGTGCTGACTGGCGGTCTGGAGGCATTGGCGGGCGCGAACCGCTCGATGGGCCTTGCGCTGAGCGAGGACGAGATGCGGTATCTGTTCGACGCCTACACCCAGGCGGGTCGGAACCCCACCGACACCGAGTTGGTCATGTTCGGGCAGGTCAATTCCGAGCACTGTCGCCACAAGATATTCAACGCCTCGTGGCGTGTTGACGGCGTTACGCAGACGCAGTCCCTGTTCGACATGATCAGGCATACCCACGCCTGCCATCCGGAAGGCACACTGGTCGCGTACAAGGACAATTCAGGGGTCATTGAGGGAGTCGAGGCCCAGGCATTCATGGTCGATCCGGCAACGCATGCCTACGGGTTCCAGCCGGACCAGATCGACGTGATCCTGAAGGTGGAAACGCACAATCACCCCACGGGAATTTCCCCGTTCCCGGGTGCGGCGACGGGAGTTGGCGGCGAGATTCGCGACGAGGCTGCCACAGGTACCGGCAGCAAGACCAAGGCTGGCATCTGCGGGTTCATGGTGTCGAACCTCCGCCTGCCAGGCCACCGGCTGCCCTGGGAGCTCGACCACGCGCTGCATCCCAGGCGCCTGGCCACGCCGCTGGACATCATGCTGGAAGGCCCGATTGGCGGAGCAGCATTCGGAAACGAGTTCGGCCGGCCCCAGTTGTGCGGGTTCTTCCGGACGTACGAGGAAGTAGTCGAAGGGAAGTATCGCGGGTATCACAAGCCCATCATGCTGGCCGGAGGCATGGGCAACATCCGCCGCGGGCAGGTCCACAAGAAGGACCTTGTGCCGGGTGCGTGGATTGTCCAGATCGGAGGGCCGGCCATGCGCATCGGGCTTGGAGGTGGCGCGGCGTCATCGATGGCGACCGGCAGCAACGACGAGATGCTGGATTTCGATTCGGTGCAGCGCGGAAACGCCGAGATGGAGCGTCGTTGCCAGGAAGTCATCGATACCTGCGTCGCCATGGGTGCCGACAATCCCATCATCAGCATCCACGATATCGGCGCCGGCGGCCTGTCGAACGGCTGTCCCGAACTGGTGGAAAAGACCGGGGCGCATTTCCAGTTGCGCGACGTGCCGAACGAGGAACCCTCCATGAACCCCATGGAGATCTGGTGCTGCGAGGCGCAGGAACGGTACGTGCTGGCGGTAGGTGGGCAGGAACGCGACCTGTTCGAGGCGATCTGTCGTCGCGAGCGATGCCCGGTTGCCTTCATAGGCACGGCCACCGGCGACGAACGCCTGGTGGTCAGGGACAGCCACTTCGGCGACAGCCCGATCGACATGGACATCAGGGTATTGCTGGGCAAGCCGCCGCGCATGCTGAGGGACGTGGTTCGCGATCCGGCGCGGCCTCCGGCGCTGGATCTGGCGGGGGTCACGGCGCCCATGGCGCTGGCCAGGGTCCTGCAATTGCCGGCGGTATCGGACAAGACCTTCCTGATCACCATCACGGATCGCTCCGTCACGGGAATGGTTCATCGTGATCAAATGGTCGGGCCCTTCCAGGTGCCGGTTGCAGACTGCGCGGTGACGACTACGGGGTACCTGTCGACCACGGGCGAGGCGATGGCCACGGGCGAGCGCACTCCAATCGCCGTCATCGATGCCCCGGCCTCGGGGCGCATGGCCGTGGGCGAGGCGCTGACCAACCTGGCGGCCGCCAATGTTGGACCAATAGGCAACGTCAAGCTGTCGGCCAATTGGATGTGTGCGTGCGGCGAGCCGGGCGAGGACGCGAAGCTGTTCGACACCGTGGCGGCCGTGGGCCTGGACCTGTGCCCCCTGCTGGGCGTTTCGATCCCGGTGGGCAAGGACTCGCTGTCGATGCGTACGGTGTGGGAATCCGGCGGGGATGCAGCCCACAGGCAGACAGCGCCGCTGAGCTTGATCGTCAGTGCTTTTTCCGCTGTTCGGGATGCCAGAAAAACCTTGACGCCAGACCTGAAGCCAGGGAAGTCGGCACTGGTGGCAATCGATCTGGGGGCCGGGAGGAACCGGCTGGGCGGCAGTGCGCTGGCACAGGTATACAACCAGGTGGGCGACGAGGCCCCGGACCTGGATGATCCGGCGCGGTTCGTGGCGTTCTTTGCGGCGATGCAGGAACTGGTTGAACGGCGCCTGCTGCTTGCCTACCACGATCGGTCGGATGGCGGCCTGGCGGTGACGCTGGCCGAGATGGCGATGGCTGGCGGGCGAGGTCTTGATGCGGACCTGGCCGGCGACCCCCAGGTCCCTCTGCCGCCTCTTTTTTGCGAGGAACTTGGGGCGGTATTGCAGGTCGCCGATGACCGGATGGACGAGGTGCTGGCCATCCTTGCGCGACATGACCTGTCTGATCTGGTGCGAATCATCGGTGCCGCCAGGGATGACCAGCGCGTACGCATGGCCGTTGGCAGGCTGATGGCCATCGATGCAGGGATACCTGACTTTCGCCGCCTGTGGTCGTCGCTGACCCACAGCATGCAATCCCTGCGCGACAACCCGGCGTGTGCGCGTCAGGAGTACGACGGCGCGACAGACCCGACCACTGCACCAATGACCTTTCGGCTGACATACGATCCCGACCACGTGCCGGCAGCGCGTGCCGTCGCCAGACCGCCGCGTGTAGCGATCCTGCGTGAGCAGGGCATCAACGGCCATGTCGAAATGGCGGCTGCCTTTGCGCTGGCCGGCTTCGAGTCCATCGACGTGCACATGACCGATCTGCATGCCGGGCTGGTCGATTTGCGGGATTTCGCGGGGATCGTGGCGTGCGGCGGTTTCTCGTACGGTGACGTCCTTGGCGCCGGGTCAGGCTGGGCGCGTTCAATTCTGTACAACCAGCGCCTTGCCGAAATGTTCGCAACCTTCTTCGGCCGACGCGACACATTCACTCTGGGGGTCTGCAACGGCTGTCAGATGGTGTCGCAACTGAAGGGGATCATCCCGGGCGCTGGCCACTGGCCGCTGTTTCGCCGCAATGTCAGCGAGCAGTTCGAGGCGCGATACGCGACGGTCGAGATCATGCCGTCCCCCGCTGTCCTTCTGGACGGCATGGCTGGGTCGCGGGTGCCAATCGCCGTGGCGCACGGCGAGGGATTGGCGGTGTTCGATCAACCTTCCGATCGCCAGGCGATCATGTCCGGCGGGCTGGCCTCGGTGCGTTTCGTCGATGGTCATGGCCGTCCCGCTGAACAATATCCCCTGAACCCGAACGGTTCCGAGGGCGGCCTGACCGGCTTCACATCCGCTGACGGCCGCGCGTTGATCCTGATGCCGCACCCCGAGCGAGGTTTTCGTTCCGTCCAGCTTTCATACCGACCGGCGGACCAATTTGTCGGCGAATCCGGCCCCTGGATGCGGATGTTCCGCAACGCCTATGCGTTTGCGTGCGCGTCGCGGTAGCCAGGATAGGTTCAACTGGCGGATGGAGGTTGTCCGATGCCACAGGTCATCTTGACGCACAAGGCGCGAGCGATGCTTAGGGCCTGCAACATCGACCCGGGTACCATCTGCATTTTTGCCGCGGGCATCGTGGCGATGGCCGGATCAGGATCACTCGGCTGCAACGCGTCCGATTCCACCGACGGGCCATTCACACCTGATCCTGCAATCTTTTCATTGGCCCCGGATGTCGGGAAGATCGTCACCGAGGATCACGTCGATCTGGACACGGGAGAAACTGTGTCGGTCCGGTTTCCGGTAAACCAACTGTCCATGTTGCTGGCAGATGGGACGGATCCGCTGGTGGCTGACCAGATTGCGAAGGAACTGGGCGGGACCATCGTGGGCAGGATTCCCGATCTGGACGCGTACCAGGTGCTTCTTGAAACCGCTACGGTGGCGGAACTGGACGCCAAGGCGCTTGTTGCCCAGGCGCGTCCGGAGGTGGTTTCGGCGGGCTATAACCTGCTGGGCACCATCGCTGCAGCAGCCGACCCCCAGGCGTGCGCCTCTGCCGGAGACAACGCGAAATTGGGCCCGACGCACCGCTGTGCCCTGGTTGCGGTCAACTATTTCAACCTGGTGCCAATCGTCGCCAATGCGCGATCGGTGACGACCTTGTCCGAGGTGCGCGTGGCGATCCTGGACACAGGTCTCAATTCTGGATCCCAGTTCGAAAAGGCTTCGATGAAGAACCTCAACGGCAAGACCTACTTCGTTGACCTTGATGACGACAATCACGGCACGATAGTCGCCGCGGTCATTGCGGCCGACGACAAGGACGGCTCGGTGGCAGGACTGGCCCTTCAAGTCCTGGGAGACAAGCTGAAACTGTACATCGGCGGATCCGAGTTGATCGACGGGGACACGGTCGTCGCCCTGGCGCAGCAGGCGGCGGCCAAGGCCAAGGTCAGCGTCATCAACTTGAGCCTGGGATGGAGACTGCCCCGGATCGCCGATATGACCAAGACATTGATGTTCAAGACCATTTCGCTGAAGTGGTCGCGTTTCCTGGACCGTCACCCGACCGTCACCTTGATAGCGGCTGCGGCCAATGCTTCTTTCGAGATGAATGCGAACAACATCGTTCCGCAGGGGCTGAGCAAGCCGAACGTACTTGTCGTGGCTGGGATTCGGGCGTGCGATCCCGAGTCCCGCTGGGAGGAATCGGCATACGGCGGCGTGGTGGCCATCTCGGCGCCAGCACAGGGGGTTGCCGTAATCGATTCCGGGAACCCGGACGGTCCTCCGATTCTGTTGAACGGGAATTCCTTTGCAGCCCCCATGGTGACATCGACCGTAGCCGTGATGAAGGCGATCCAGCCAGGGTTGTTGCCCGAGAAGATCCGGGACTACCTGTTCCGTAATTCCTTCCCCTCCCACAACAATCCGATTGATCCCATGGCCATCGGGGCGTCCCTGGACATGACGGGGCCTGTGGTTCAACTGCTGGTGGACCAGGGAAAGGGCCTTGAATGGTTCGACCGTGATCGGAACGGGATGGGCGACCCCAGTGGTCTCATCGACAGCCGTCTTTGCTCCATGAGCAACTACTCAGTCGAGGGCTTCGACATTCGCTTTTTCGACGGAGGCGAACCGGATGAGCAGGGCGGTGCTTCGGGATTCATGGGCAACGGGACCAGCATGATCCAGATGTCTGGCAACGACGAACTCGAGAATGTTCAGTTCTCGGCCAGTACGACGCTTCCGTTCAAACTGGGGACCATTTATCTTTCGTCTGATGCCACCTCGGTGGCGTTCAGTTGGAGCCTCGTGGATGGCAGCAAGATGTCGGCGGGATCGGCGTTGCCTGGCGGTGCCACGCTTCAGTTCCACAGTTGTGCCATCCTCGACCGCGAGAGGACCTCCGGGTCATCCCTGCCTTTGATGGTCCAACTGGAAGGCGAAGTTCACGGCTCGCTGCGCATGACGCACGTCCCCTCCGGGATTCTCGACGACCGGAAGGTCGATGCCTATTTCTACGCGACGACCCCGGTCATCTTGAACCTCCCGGCCGATGCGGTCCTGGCCGAGACCCTGGAAACCGATTGCCTGAACGGCGCTCTGGAGTTCGAGTAGGAACATCTTGCCTGGTCCGCCCTGATCATCGGGTTCCATCAAAGCGGGTCCAGGACTTTACGAGTCAGTCGATCAGCCAGCACTGCGACCAGCGCCCGGGCGTCGCGCGCCGAGCGGTTTCTATGGAGCGCTTCCAACCTGTTCGCAACGTCCGTGAGCGCTGCTCGCGCCGATTCCATGACAGTGGCGTCCGTCATGATGCTCTGGCCGTTACGATCGTGAGCAGGAAGCATGAAGCGCACGTCCACGTCGTCATGCAGGGCCATTTCCGCAAACGTACGAATCTCGTGTACGTTGCGGCGCAGGATCACCATGCTCCAGGTCAGCCCGCCCAGCCACAGTCCGTTACGGCGTAAACGCAGCAACTCTTCAAGGTTCACGCGGATCCGATCCCACGTCAGGCCGCGGTTCACCGCGAGGTATGTGTCGGGCGTTGCGGCGTTCAGGCTTACGGTGATTGCGCGGAATGGCAACCGCTGCCAGCGGGCAAGGCGGCGTGGCGTCAGGTACGACCCGTTGGTGACCAACCCGACCAGCGCAGCTGCCCCAGGGATGGCCAACCGGTCGAGGAACGTTCGAAACGTTGGGGAGGCCAGCGGTTCTCCGCCGTTCACGTCCATCTCCACCTGCCGCTCTACCCAGGGTTCCAGGTCGCGGTAGAACGTCGTCGGCATCTGGTCCGAGAGCGTCCCTCGTTGGCCGCAGTCGCACATCAGGCAGTCGTAGTTGCAGCTTGAGGTCGCAGCGAAGCAGAAGGTTAACGGATCCCAGTCGGCCTTGACTCGCCCTTCTACCAGGGCGCGAACCAGACGGACCTGGTTCTCAACGACGGCCGCCGGACCACCAGTTAGCAGTAATCCCGCTGGCTTGTGGGTTCCGCCCGCCAGCACGGGGCACGACGCCCGGCAAGTGGCGGATGGGTCAGCGGTGAGCAGGGATTCACGGAAGGACGCCATTAGTTGGCCCGACCAGAGTGCATGCAGGTCGAGTGGTCGGGATGTGGCCTCGCGGACTGACATCCAGTCTGAGCAGCAGGGACCAACGGTCCCGCCGTCATGCAGTTCAAGGCGTGTCCAGGGCAGTACGCAGGGTATTTGGGGCAGCAGAGCTGGAGGAAGGATCTCCCCCAGCGTCACGCTGATGGCTGGACGGTCCAGCAGCAGCCAGCGCAGCCGTTGCTCCCATTCGGGGATGGACCCATCCGGACCGGTCCTGAAAAACGGCTTCAATTCCCGGGTGCCGAAGAGTGTCGCATACGATGAACTGACCCCAGGGCATGCGGGCAGCATCGCGCAATCCGCGCACAGCGGGCCGTGGACTGAACCTCCGGGCGCCTTGCCGGTCCGTCCGTCTGCGGTTACAACCGGCAGTGCCATGGACAGGGCTTCGTTGAAGAGGCAGAGTGGGCGTTCCCCGTATACGCGGACCCGTACCACTTCGCCGCGCAGGGCATTCAGCGGTCCCGGCAGGGTGTCGAGCGCCGAGTAAGGGACCGGGGCATCCCCGTCAGGAAGCCGCGTCCCGGCGTCCGGTAATTCCAAAACCAGTGATGCTCTGCATCCCGGGTTCAGGGCCAGGCGGGCGGCCAGCGGGACCAGTTCACCCACCCGGGCCATCGAGTCTCGCGTCAGTCGGAACGTGAAATCCAGTGCCGTCTTCGTCGAAAGTGCGATTTCCGCCAAACCGTCTGTGTCGATCGGCCCGGTCCGGTCGAACGTGGGTTCCAGCGGGACCACTGCTCGCAACGGCCCGGCGTCGTCCAGGCTGTCGTCTTGCCGGATGGGCCGCAATTCGGCCAGGCCGAATCGTCGAACGTAGTCCCTGGGAACGCCCAGGCAACGGGCCGAGTGCACGCACGTCCGACAGGAGAAGGCCTTGACCCACGGATTGCGCAGATCCTCGTATCCCGTCTCGCCTTCCATCGGTTCCGGCCGGTGGACCATTCTAATGCGGTCATTTGGTGGTACCAGGCACGGTGGGATCGCCGCATGGCTGCTGCCGACCAGCGGTTGCACGGCCAGGCCATGTCGGGTCGCTATTGCCGCCGCAGCCGTCACGACGGGGAGCAGATCGGTGTACCTGACCAGCAGGTCCGCGGTGTCGGGCCGGCCATCAGGGCAGATCAGCGTGGAGAAATGGATCTCGGGCATGGGCAGCCCGGCCAGCCGGATCGGCAGATTGCGCACCAGAGTTGGGAGATGGGCGAGATTGTAGCGGCACACGACGATGTTCAGGGCGACCCGCGCCCCTGACGACAGCAGGCGGCGCAGGCCGCGGATAGCGGGAAGGAGTTGGCCAGACGTGCCAGTACACTCGTCGTAGATCGTGGGATTGAGAGCATGCAGGGACACCCAGTAGTCCAGCCGATCGTCTAGGGGCAGCGCATCGACACGGCCCGCTGCGGCGAATCCGACCGCGTTCGTCTGCACCTGGACGCCCGCGATGCCGGGGCTGGCCAGGGCGTGCCGCAGGACGTGGCGAAAGTCGCGCGACAGGGTCGGCTCGCCTCCCGTCAACGTCACGTGCGCCCCTGGAAGGTGGGCCGCGACCCAATCCAGACAGGCGACGATCTGAGCGCGCGTTGGCTGTTCCACCGAGGGGGCCGAACAGAATTCGCACCGCTGGTTGCATCGCGGGGTCAGGCGGACCAGCACTTCGGTGTCGGTCGTCCCTTCGCTGGTGGCTCGATCCAGCGTAGCAAACGGGAAGCGGCGATTGAAGATGTCGGGTCGTTCGTGGCCGGGATCTCCCGCCACAGTGACGCCCTGCCACGATGCAGGCAGACGTGGCTCGAGACGCTGCAGCACGGCCACAAGCAGGTGGATCTTCCGGAGGTCGTCTGCTGGAAGGTCCGCAGACGCCCGGTCGGTGTACTCGAAGCGTTCGCCGGTCGCGAGAGGGTGTAAAGAGGTACCACGCGGGCGCACTTCGACCCGGAGTACCGAACCGGCCGAACCGGACATTTCGATGTCCAGGGTTCCATCCACGGCGATGAGCCGGATTACGGGCAGGTCCACCTTGCGCAGCAGTGCCAGCAGCCGGTCCACCCAGGTGAGCGGTTCCTCGTTTAGGGGCTTTATTTGCGCTGGCTTGTCCATACAGGCATCAGCCCCCGTGCCAGGTCCGGGTAGGCGTCGACCCGGCCTCGAAGATTCCCCGCTGGCTGATCGCATTGGCCAGCTGGTCCGCGAAGGCCAGGAAGCCACGGAAGCCCAGGAAGGGTCGTTCGTAAAGACAATGCGTGTACAGGGTCGGGAAGCCGAACTCGACCGTGGCGACCGGCATCTGCCCGACCCCAGCCTGGTTCGTCACCAGCAAGTCGATCGGTTCATCGCTGCCCAGATCAGACAGGAAACGCAGCATCTCGCGCAGTCGCGGCCAGACCAGCAGGCGGACGTCCTCCCCCAGGAACTGGGCCAGGCCGGCCGAGTGGGCCGTCGGGTTGGTGATTACGGCGGCAACAAGTCGTGCTCCGACGAGGTCCGTGAACTCCTTGAACCCTCTCACCATGTGTGGATCGCCGATCCAGGCGAGCCGCCGGTGCTGGAAGACGTGCGGTACGACCCATTCCAGGGGAGGGATGCATTCGGCCAGTTCACGTTCGATCAGGGCCTCGGCCTGGCCTTCGCGCCCCGTGGCATTGCCGACCTGCCGCAGCCATCGCTCGGTCGCTGCCGGGCCGAATGGCAATTCGCATTCGATCAGGCGCGCGCCTGTCCGCTGGGCGATCCAGGCAGCAGCCTTGCGGCCATAAGGGAAGGACAGGATTGTTCCAGCGTCGCGAACGGCGCAAAGATCGGCGAACGCCTGGCCTTCCAGCCAGATCGAGGTCACTTCCAGGTCGATTGCGGCCAGCATCTCTCGCAGCATGCGCACGTTGGCGCGGTGATCCCCCTCGTTTCGGTCGTGCAGGTAGCCGACTATGGCGACCTTGTCCGGTATTGGCGTGCCGCCGGTCAGGTCCAGGCGGCGAGCCAGCGAGAACAGCGTTTCCGCATAGCCGTCCATCCAGTCGCCGCTGAGCGACCGACCCGGTACGTGCACCACTGGCTTGTGCGACGATTCCGTTACCTCGGCACACAGCCGGGCATAGTCGGCACCAGTGACCGACGCCATCGGCATCGAGGTCATCAGGAGGCCTGAAGTCGCGGGATGGCCAGCGATTTGCGTCAGAGCGCCGTGGATGGCCTTCTCGCGTGATCGGGTCATGTGTACGGGGTGCAACGCCGTGTTGGCGACTCGGTGAAATCCGGAAACGCTGGTCAAGGTCGAGTTCCAGTCGTGGTTGCCCTGCAGGTACTGCGTCTTTAGATGTGCGCAATCCGGCCCTTCTACCAGTACCCAGGCGTCGCGAATGGCGTTCACAGCCGTGTAGACGCCCACGACGTACGACCACGTCACGCGCGAAGACCAGTCTCGGCTTGGTTCAGCCGGATGCCCAGGGGATTCTGCGGGAACCGACGGCTTCAGGTCGTTCGGTTTCATGCGACACCTTGTCCTGGTGGCGCGCGCAGCCCTTCGGGGGTCCTTGCCAGGAATCGTCGATACTTCCTATAGAAGGGCGTTGCGCAGACCGTCGTCAGCCGTTCAGCGGTACGGATCGCGCCGGGAAGCCCTATTTCGAAGTACCGCAGTGAGAAGCGGTTCTTTCCGGCCTCACCCAGTCGCCAGTCGAAGAAGTGGTGAGACAGAAAAGCCTCGCAGCGCGAATTGGCCAGTCGCGAACGCATCATCTCCAACGAGTCGAATCCGAGGATGGTGTGGTCGTGGGGGGTATGGAACAACGCGGCGACCTCTCCCGCCTTGGAACGGGCGTCCTGCGGATTAGTCAGTCGCAGCAGCACGTCGATGCCGAAGCCTGCCTCCTGGATGGTCTGAACCAGCGGGATGCCCCAGGTATCAGCCGGGTCGGTCAGGTAGTGAACGTCCCGTCCACGCATCGCGAAACCCAACCGGTGCCCGCTGGCCCGGGCGATTGCGCGCTGCCAGGCCGGTTCAAAGGGGGCAGAATATTCCCTCCAGGCGGCCGCGACGTCAACGTCCAGTCCCAGCGTGCGCACGATCGTTTCTGCCCATCGGAGCGAGCCTTCTCGACCATAGGGCGCCGTAGGTGAAATCGACGGGGTACGAGTGTCCTCGGCGACCTGGTCGTACAGGTTCTGCCAGATTCGGTTGGGCATCACCACGTTCAGGGAGGCGTTTGGAAGGCGCGCGATCAGTTCCTCTCCAATGTCCGGTATGAACCGGCAGTTTACGTGGACACCGAACGCCTCCAACATCCGTCCAACTTCGGCGGTAGCGCGTGTGTCGGGATAGCCGACGAGGTTGATTGTTGCCGGGTCGGGCGCGCCTGCGGCTGCCTCCGCCTCCTTGCGTCGATCCACAAGCAAGCTACGGAACACGTCCAGCATCGACCGGGGTGTCACATCCAGGAACAGGATCGGGAAAGGGCTTTTCGAAGCGTGCCTGCGAACGACCGATTCGACGTCCTGCCCAGTGACGGACGGGACGCAGGTGTTGCTGAAGAAGACCGATAGCGGCGCAGGACCGGAATCACGGACGATGTCCTCCAGGATGTCCTCGACCTTCTTCGGGTTGCCTCGAATCACGTCCTGCTCGGTCAGGTCAGTCGTGATCAGGACGTCCTCCAGGGGGCCAGGTTTCGGCCGCGGTTGGCACCGCACGTAGGGCGGCATGCCGGCGTTCCGGATCCGGTCGTCCCACGGGTACTCGACCATCATCACGACCGGAGCAATCCCGTGGGGCGAGACCTGCGAGCACTCAGTGTCGCCGTGCTGCACGAATTTGAACAGCCTGGTCGGGTCGATGGAGTCAAGCCTGGCGCGCGCGATCTCGCCGGCTGCAAAGAAGTCGGCCCAACCGTCCTCGCTGCCCCAGGAGTCCAGCTGGCCCGCGGGTCTGATTCGAATTGTCCCGGGCATTGGCCTCTCGACGAAATCCGGATCGTCCAGCAGCATGCCCGCCAGATCGTCGGGCGTCAGGACCGCCAGTCGATCGGGCGCGTGGTCGTGAATGGCGCGCCCCACCTCGACGGGCAGGTTCTTTCCCCGGTACGAGACCATCAGGTGGTCGGTCAGCACGAACGCGCTGCCGTTCGAATCACGTGGCGCTATATCGATGATCAGTGGCTTTGTTTGTCCCGTTGCGACGTGGGCTTCCAGACGCCCGGACTCCCAGGCCACGGACTGCACCCGGAACGGTTCGGGAGCCGAATCCAGTCCAAGGAGGTGGGCCACGCGGTCCCGACTGGCGACACCCCCGCTCCAACGCTTGCCGGCGAGGCGATCGGCCGCACGGGTTGCCTCGCTCATGCAGTCACCCGTTCCCTTCTCGCAGGAACGCGAAGAATTCCTGATCGGTCATGGGCGTCGGCAGGGGAACATCATCTGGCCGGATCGCCATCACGGTGTTGCCGAGTTCCGCGATGGCACGGGCCGGGACCGAATCGGGCGCATGCTCGACTATTGTGCGTTGCTGGCGCTCTCCGTCCATGATCCTGGTGTCGTGCTGCAGCGAGGCCAGGGTCCGGGTTCCGATGCGCGCGGCGAACCGATCGATTATGCCGCGGTCGGTCCCGGTATCCACCTGGTTCAGCACCAGCCCGGCCAGCACCACGTGGTTCCGCTGGTACGCCAGGACGGCCCGGCTGATATTGTTGGCCGCGAACAGCGCCATCGGCTGGTCGGTAACGACGATCAGCACCTTTCGGGCAAAACCCTCGCGCAACGGGGCCGCGAATCCGCCGCATACCACGTCGCCCAGCACGTCGAAAATGGCGACGTCATAGCCGCCGGTCTCCAGCAGGCGGGTCTCGTCCAGGTACTCGATCATCCGAGCCACGCCACGCCCCCCGCAGCCCAGGCCTGCCTCGGGGCCGCCTGCCTCGCAGGCGTCGATCCCGTGTCGACCGCGGTTCAGGATCTGAGCGGTCGCGTTGGCCGTAGGGTCGTCCCCAAGCACGTCAAGAACGGTCCGGACCTCGACCTGCCCGTCGATCAGGCGGATTGCAGAATCATGCTTTGGGTCGCATCCCACGTGCAGGACCTTGCGGCCCGACATCGCATAGCTGACGCTGAGACTGGTCGCGATGAACGACTTTCCGATGCCGCCCTTTCCATAGATGGCGATCTTTTCCATGCGGTGGGTTCCGACTCCTGCAAGCGATAGAATCTAGCAAACGCCATATTGGGGCGCAAGTTTGCAGGAAGCAAGGCGGTTTCAAGGGGAGACTGTCTGGACAACGCCGGTGTTGTGTGGGAAGGGTTTTCAAAGTCGCAAGATGGTGGACGGCGGATGACTTTTCAACAGGAAGCGGCAACAGCCTCCAAGGCGACGAGTGAAGTGCCGGCGGGATTGCTGGCCGGTCTGCGGGTCGTGGATCTGGGCGGCGGACTTGCTGCCCGGGTGCTGGGCATGCTGCTGGCCGAGCAGGGAGCCCAGGTGGTTGGCGTGGTTGATCTGGCGTGCCCGTCGGTCGACCCGGTGCTTGACGCGATCCTGGGTCGGGGCAAGCTGGAAGTCGCAATCGACCCCTGCACCTCTGAGGGCCGGGCAAGCATTGATCGTCTTGTCGCTTCGGCTGACGTGGTCGTCACTGATTTGTCGGCGGACACTCTTGTCAAATGGGGCCTGGATTTCGACCGGATCCGGGCCGGTGTGAATCCTGGTCTGATCAGTTGCACGATTCCTGCCTTCACGACAGCAGATCCACGATCGCGTTCGCAGGCTGGCGATGCGATGGCAGGTGCGGCGGGATGCCTTTACGAGCGTGCGCTGGGCAGCCCCAGGTTCCACTTATTCCCTGTGCCTTCGATTCTCGGGGCGCTGTTTGCTGCCAGCGGCGTCATTGCCGGCCTTGTTGCCAGACAGGACTCGGGCAGGGGCCAGCACGTCGAGGCGAACCTGTTCGGGTCCAGTCTCTTTGCCCAAATCCTGCTGGTGCTGATGCGGACCGGTGTGCCGCGCGGGTTCCTGCCGCTGAAGTTGGTCGCCACGCCTTTCATGAAGTCCTGGGAATGCAGGGACGGCCGGTGGGCATACCTGCACGTTACCTTGCCATCCCACAATGCACGCCTGCTGGACGTATTGATTGGCGCTGGCCTTGCCCAGCAGGCCGAAGAGCTGCGCGCGGTTCTGTCCGAACAGACGATGCGTGACCCCAGCCAGGTGGGCAGCATTTCCGAGGCGCGCCAGATCGTCCGGGTACTCAAACGAATATTCTTGTTGCGAACCGCGGATGAATGGGAGGCGTCCCTTGGCAAGGAACTTTGCTGCATCAAGGTGCGCACCATTGACGAATGGCTGCGGGATTCGCTGGATGCCGGGATGTCCGACGCCAGCGTGGTTAACGACCCGGTCTTCGGTTCAATGATTCTGCCCGGCCCCGGTGTAGTCTGTCCCGAGCAGCCGGCGGTTATCGGGCCGCGAATCCAGGATGCCTCGGTTCTTCCGAAATGGCTGGAGGCCTGGGAGGCAGTGCCCAGATCAAGCCCAACGCCGGAGGACGAATCTTCTGTCCTGTCCAAGCCCCAACCGCCATTGGCTGGCATCAGGGTGGTCGACCTGTCCCGGATCATTGCCGGGCCTTGTGCCGCGCGCGTCCTGGCCGAGCTGGGGGCCGAAGTCACCTCGATCCAGAGCCCGACCAGTCTGGACTGGGCCTTGTCATTCCACCTGATGTTCAATGCCGGTAAACGGTCGGTGACGATCGACGCCGCTGACGACGCCGGGAAACTGGCCATCCAGGCGGTCCTGGGCGATATTGAACCCCACGTCGTGCTGCAGAACTACCGTCATCTGGATGTGGCCCGGGTCGTTGGCGTTGGTCCGGAGACTCTGCGTGCGAAGTTCCCCGATCTCGTATACGCCCACTTGAATGCCTATGGGGACAAGGGGACCTGGCAGGAGCGCCCAGGCTTCGAACAAGTGGTCCAGGCGGTTTCCGGTATTCAGATGACCTACGGCGAGGAGGGGCGGCCGCGGCTGCTGCCCACCCCGGTCATCGACATCGGATCCGGCCTGTCGGGGGCCATGGCTGCCCTGCTGGGTCTGTATCATCAGCGGCGCACTGGACAGGGCGTCTTCGTCACGACCCATCTGACCTGGGTAGCGGTCCTGCTGCAAGTACGGCAGGTTGCTGCGGTGCAACGTGACGCATGCCTGCGGGCGGCGGCCCAGCGGGGTACTCCGCAGGTAATCGACGCAGGGCTCGAGGTGTTGGCCGACATCGTCAGGACAAGGGATGGTAACGTGTGTGTCGTCGGTCCGCGACGAGACGTGTCGGCATGGCTGGCCGGCCTGGGCATCGAATTTTCGCAAGACAAGGCAAGCCAGCTTCAGGAAGTCGGGCACCGGCTGCGTTGGAAGTCCCTTGTAACCCTGCAGAACGGGCTGGTGGCAGCAGGACTTGCCGACCGGGTCGTACTGATGCCGTCGCAGAAGCTTCGCACGTTGCTGAAGGACCTGGAGGGCTTGAACCTTGGTTTGGACGTGCCCCTGCGGAAACAGACCTATCCCGGATGCCCGATGGACATGGCCGTCCTGCGCAGTCCGCTGCGCCTGTCGCGAACGCCGCTGGTGAACCTGGCCCCACCACCGCTGCGGGGCGCCAACACTCGCGAGGCACTTGCCAGGGTTGGAATAGAGGTCCCCGAAGGACACAACGTCTCGCCATATCCCAAGGATCCCCCATACCTGCCGTGGCTGGCCAGCCTGGTTCGTTGGGGATTTTTTGCCTGGCGGTCTGGGAACATCTAAAACGATTTCAGCATGAAGCCGCCGGTCCGGTGTCGGGAGCACGGGACCGATGCGTCCCGGTGGAAGGTGTCCAATGCTTCGGGCGACATGCCGGACCGTGGGCGGTCCAGCGTTCGGGGCGCGAAATGGGGTATCATGGGCCTCCCACCGTGGGACGACCGAATGAGTGAAGCCGGGACCCTTCCGGAAAGGCGCACCGCTGGCGAGATAGCGCAGCCCGGCTGCACGATGACGGGTTTTCTGTTTCTCCTGGCCGAGATCGAGGGAGACCACGCCGTCGTCGTCTTCGGCGAGCGGGACTGTGCGAACGCTTTCCCCCGCATCATGCCATTCACGAAGCGCCGGCCCTGGAATGTGTTCTCGGTGTCGCTGTCCCAGATCGACGCCGTCGCAGGGAGCGCCGAGGAACGTCTGGCCGACTGTCTCCGTGCTGTCGCAATCTCGCGGCGGCCCCGTGCGATCTTGGTGCTGGGGACGTGCCTCTCGGACATGATCGGGGCCGATCCGCAGCCTGCCTGCCGGCGGGTGCAGGACGAGACGGGAATCCGCATCGTTTGGGTGCCGACCAGCGGGTTGCAGCCACGCACGCAGGCACAGACGGTCGACTGGATGGTCCGTACGTTGCTGACCGAACTGGGCGAGGACGGCGTGCGGGATCCAGACGGGGTCAACCTGGTAGGCTACCAGACCGGTGCGGACGTGCCCTGGACTGAGGAGAGGATGGCCTTCCGGGAGGAGGTGGTGGACCTCCTTGCCCGTATGGGCCTGCGGCTTAATGCGGCCGCTCCCTCGGGCGCGACGATGGCGGATTGGACCGGGTTGCCGCGTGCCGCCCTCACTGCGGTGTCAGACCGCGCGGTCTTCGGGTCCCTGATGGACCTTCTTGAAAGCTCCGGCCAGGCGTCGGTTGAACTGCCCCAGCCGAAGGGGATCTCGGCGACCGACGCCTTCTACCTGGGCCTTGCGCGAGCGGCCGGCCGCGACGCGACTGACATTCTTCAGGCGTACGAGGGCCGGGCGGCCGCGGTGTTGGCTACCGCTGGGGCGCGCATGCGCTGGGCTGGGCGGCGGCTGGCTTACGGCATTGGGTCCCACCACAACTTTCGTTCAGACCAGCTGGCCCAGGAGGGATTGGCCGACCTTCCGCTGCTGCTGGAACTGGGGTTCCGGATCGACTTGGTGATTCAGGAGCGTGACACCTCCGAGGGCCACCAGAGGATTCAGCGTAACCTGGCCGCCATGTCAGTCGACCTGCCCTACCGGTTTTTCGCTGAGCCTGCGGCACTGGCCCCGGTCCTGGAGGCTGGAGGATACGACCTGGTCTACCTTTCGTCCTTCCTTCGCGGGCAGGCCGTTCGGGTGGGGATCCCGATGGTCGAGATGGGTCGCTTTCCCAGCGGATATCGGGGCGCGTCTGAATCCTGCCGCATACTGGAACGCGCCGGAACTCCTGTGTTCGAGCGGCGCTTCGGTCGCTGGTCGGGTGGCCGCAAGGGAGAGGGCGCGTGATTCCAGACGACGGTGCCAGCCGCTACGAGCTGAAGGATTCTGATCACGGCGACCTGTTCGGGATCTTCCTGGCGGTCCACGCGATCCCGGATGCGCTGCTGCTGTTGCACACGACGGTCGGCTGTAAATTCAAGACACAGTTGCACCTGGTCGAGCACGACTGGTTTCGCGAATCGCATAACCAGCGTCTGTGGACGGGTGTCGACGACCTGCGCCTGATCCAGGGCTCGGGAGATCGTTTGGTGGAGTTCGCTACTACCTGGTATCAGCGTCGCAAGCCTGCTGTCTTCTTCGTCGCGACAAATGCGGTGATCGACCTGTCGGCCTTCGACGTGGAAGCCGCCGTCGAGTCGCTGCGCTCGAAGCTGCCGTGTCCAGTGATCCTGCTGAAGGCCCCAGGGTATGACGGCGGCATGGCGCGCGGTTACGAGCGGGTGGTTGAAGCCATCGCCGCAATGGTCGACTGGGATGCCGCCGCCGATCCCGCGAAGGTGGCACTGGCCGGCTACCGGTTTGACCGCTACGAGATGGATCATGTCGCGAATTTGGCCGAGATTCGTCGCTTGCTGCGCGCGATGGACCTGTCGATTCCTGCACTGATGCTGTCGGGCGAGCCCCTGGCGACCCTTCGGCGGGCCGGTGAGGCCGGAACTGTGGCCATGATGCCGTATGCCCGGCGGATCCGCCCGGTCCTGGAGGCACGTGCCGGCTCGAGAGTGCTGGTGGACGTGGACCTCCCGGTCGGCCTGACCGGCTCGGCGACTTTTGTGAGACGGCTTGGCTCGGCCGCCGGCGTACCTGCCGCGCGTATCGAGGCGATTCTTGACAAGGAACTGTCGCGTGCCGTCCCGCTGGTCGAGCATGCGGCCCGGCGCCTTGCGGGTACGTCCGTTGCGCTTTTCCTGGACACGGCCATGGCCGGGGCGGTGGCGGCATGCTTGTTCGAGATGGGTCTCGAGATTCCTCTGGTGGTCCTGACAGACGGGGATGATGGTGACGAGGGCCGGTTTCGGGAAACGGCCGAGCGCCTGGGCGCGGAGTGGACTCGACCTCCCCGCGTGGTCGTCGGCGCGTCCAGCGACGGCGGTGTCCGAGCGCTGGCCCTAGCCGATGCCGAGGGCCCTGTGGACCTGCTGGTGGGATCCGGGATCCAGACAACATTTCCCATGCCGACTTCCCGGCCCAGAGCGGTCGTCCAGTTGGGTTATCCCGCCGTGGGTAAACATGCTCTGTACCCGATGCCCTGGATGGGATTCAACGGGGCCGTCGCGCTGGCGCAGCGGTTCCTGGACGCTCGCCACCTGGCGTTCTGAAAACACGGACGACCTGGCCCGCGCTTTTTCCAGCCGTCGTACTTCTGCGCGATGAACTGCCGTTACCACGCGAAGATTGACATCCAGTTCCAACAGGCGGGTTCACGGGCAGAAGGCTGGAAGCGGCCACGTTCCGTCTGGCAGAGTGCACGAGCCGCCCACGACTGCACACGGAGTCGCATCGCAGACCTTGGCCATGACCGCCGGGGTCTGTGCGACCTGCAATTGTCGCATCTGGAAGTTCGCCTGATCCGGGGGGTAGAATTCCTCGATGTCCTCAACCTTGTAGTACACCTCGCGAACGGCCATGGTGCCATCCCAGCGGGACAAGCCTTCCTCGACGCTTACGGTTCCACGCATGACCACGTCTCTAAGCTCGAACAGGATCGGCCCGATCATCAGCGACAGCGTGAACGCCTCACCTTCGAATGTTGGGTCCGCATCGGCAGAATCCTGGTGCAGCGACCCCTGGACCGTAAAAATGAACCCCTCTACTCCGGTATCGACCACGCATTGAGTCGGGTCGCTGGTATTTCGCGGTGCCCCGTCAATCGGGTCGGCATCGGTCAGGATCATCAGGAATCGCCCGGTTTCGGGTTGTACCTGGATGTCGCACCAGAACTGCTGGGGCAGTTCTATCGGGCTGGTAAACTGGGCAAAGAAGAAGTGGGGACCTTCGGCGACCGTAACGGGAATCGGCCCAACTTCGGCAGCATCGTTGGCAGCGTCGGTTTCGATGACATCCTGCGCTGGATTCCAGATGTCGCGAACGATCTGGAAGTCGAAGAATCGCGACACATTCTTTTGACGGCCCTTGTCGTCTTGCAACTTGCCGGTCACTTCAAGGACCAGAGGCTGTCCCTCCGGACCCAGAGCCCCATCGGCTACAGCCAGGGACGCCGTTTTGCGGTCCTCGGCCATCGTCAGGACGACGCCGTCCTTGCACGGGTCTGTCCCGGGAGTGCACCTGTCCAGCAAAGGCAGCACTTCGGGCAGCCGCACACCTTCAAGGTCATACAGGTCCTTCTTTCCAGGCCAAACCCGGATTTCCACGGACTTGGTTCGGACCGGTTCCGACATCGCCAGGACAATCGGATCTCCCAGCAGGAAACGATTGCCCGCAGGCGCAACCAGGCGCACCTCGGGCGGCGGGTCGTAGGTGCATCCACCTCCCCAGAAGGACCCTATCGCTGTGATCAGCAACACTATCTTGCTACGCGCAATAGCCATGACGCCCCCCTTTCCCCGACCGGGTCAGAACATGAAGGTGAACCGGTTCTGCACCAGGAAGCTGTTTGCGGCATCGCCGCTTTCGTCCCGCAGTGCCGATCCCGGGAAAAGCACGGCCCCTTCAAGGGTCCAAAGAAAGTGGTCCTTCCAGTTGAACTCCAGTTGCAGGTCCACTTCGGTACCGTAATACCGCCCTGGCCGGCCGCCGTTCCAGTTCACCGCGTCGTCGTCGATCCGCGCGCCATCCTCGGCCAGAAGGGTCATGATTGGGTCAACAACCGGTGCCGCCGACCACGCAAACATGAGGCCCAGGCGTCCCGACAGCCACGTCAGGGGACGGTAAGTTACTTGGGGGAACAGCACGATGCCGTTCTGGAAGCGGCCCTCGCTGGACAGTTCGGTCAATGGGAACGATTTCGCACCCAATTGGGCCAGGTTCTGTATACCTACCGCAGCCGATCGGGCCGACTCGAACGCCAGTACATGTTCGAACAGCAGCAGACCCACGTTGGTGTCATGCGCAAAACTGAAGGTCGTCAGAGGGGTTTCATCACGGGGGTCGGCATCGCCACTGGCGTAGTCGAATTCCAACGTCGCCGTTACCGGCCCAGCATCAACGTCCAGAACAGCTCGTCCCCCGAAAGCCCTGATGGTCTGCTTGCGAACCTTGCGTCGGGCCGGGTCCGCTTCACGCAGGGCGGCAAGGCCCTCGCTGATTTCGCGGGTGTGGCCGAACTGTGTCGAAAATTCGCCCAGGAATCGCACCGGACCCGCCTCCAGTTCAAGTGACATTGGCAGGATCCAGACGCTGGTATCGAACTCCTTGCCAAACCGGTTGGCGACCGCCACCTGTGCCGCGAATCGCTTGCCCTTGGACCCCAGCCACTTCGCCTGACGGTCCTTGAATTGCAGCATTCCAACAACCTGGTGCAGATCGTCCCCAGTCAAGGTGATATTGTCGTTGACCACCCAGTCGTACGCGAGTGCCAGGAATACGCCGTCGTCCATCGAGACGTCTTTCTTGTAGTCCTTCTTCAGCGCGATCATCCGTGCGAGTTCCGAAATCTTCGTAGCAAAGAGAACTCGATCGGAAGAGTAGGCATAGCGGCTGACGCCCCAGCGGTTGCTGCGGGATCCATCGTGGATGCTCATCCCCGGGCCCGCGGACGATGGCTGACGCCCGACCTGGATCAATCCGAAAGGCAGGACCACCTTGCCGTAGGCCCGGTTGATACGGACCGGCTCCAGCCCGCGCAGGACTGGTCCGTAGGAATCCGGGTCCAGGGGGTCCTTGCCGGGCAGAAGTCCAACGGTCCAGCCGGCGTTGTTGGGCCATTTGGTTGTGAGTCCCAGGCCCGACGAAGGCGACGGGTTCTTTCCCCATTCGCCGTTGTCGCCGAAAAGCACACCGTCAAGGAAGTCGAACTGAGTGATCAGGGAAACTCCGTACGCCGGGACGCGGATACCGGTGTCAACCCTCAGGCGTTGCTCGGTATAGGAGGCCTTGGCAGCCGTTGTTCCATTTAATTCCAGCGGTTTGACGAACACAGTTTGGACCCTGTACTCGGCCCCCAGAAAGAACATGTCCGAGATCGAGATCTCGGCCAGCGCAGCCGTCGGGAACAGCAAGGTGCCAGCCGCCAGAGCAAACAGAATCGACCGGTTCGTGACCGAAGACATTGAAGTCCCCCCATGTTTCCGTCGAGCGTTGTGACCATACCAACAGATGGCGCCAGGGTTCAAGGGGGGCAAATCAGGCAATGTAGTTTAGTTGACCCTCTTCAAAGCTTCAGGTTTTCGGCTAGAATCCGTGCGGTTGAAATACTCCCGATTGGGTGAAAGATGGGACGCATTCTGGCGCAATTCTGGATTATGGCCTTTTTGTTGGTCTTCGTAACCACAGGAAGGGTCGAGGCTCGGGGGATTGCCGGGCGCGAACTGGCCGAAACTGTCACCCGGGCCGACAAGGCCTTGAAACTAAATGGCGTGGGTTTGCGCGAAAAGTACTACTTCGACATCTACGTTCTGGGCGCCTATACCGAAAGCGGCACGTGCGACCCTGCCCGAATGATCAAGGACGACGAGGTCAAACTGCTGCGCATGGAGTTCGTTCGCAGCGTGCCTGCCAAGCGTCTGCAGGCCGAAGTCCGCAAGATGGTCTCGTCAAGACTGCCAGTTTCGGCCACGGACGCGGATCGGCAGCAGTCCGAGTCGTTCATAGCCATGTACGATTTCGACGTGACAAAGGAAACGATTGTCGAACTGCTGTATGTTCCCGGGACCGGGGTGACCGCGACCAGGGACGGCCGACCGATGGGTGCAGTGTTGCCAGGAAAGTCGTTGCTGGAAACCCTGTGGTCAACCTACGTTGGGCCGGATCCATGTTGCCCTGCGACCAGGCGCCAGTTGCTGGAGTCCTGTCAGCCAATGTGAACTAGGGCGAACATGAGGTTCGTCTTTTCGTGTTGCCATGACCCGTGAGAGGTGAGTTCATGCGTATCGTTTTTGTGATTGCCCTGGTTGGCTTGATGACGGCGTGTTCCGGTTCGTCCTCCACGAACGACTCTGGCGCACAGGACGTTGTTGACGTGGCTCCCGAGACCTCGACTGACCCGGGTGAAATCCCTGTCGATGTGCTTGGTGACAGTTCCCCGGACATTGACGGGGACAATCCTGCCGATGTAGTCGATCCTTGGGCGGACGCCACGTCCTACCAGCCTGGTATCGAGACACGAGGAAACATCAAGATCCTGCGCCTGAAGGGCACGGCCTACGAGATGGGCCGGCAGCACGGGCAGTTCCTGCACGATGAACTGGTTCTTGGAGGGCAGTTCCTGGACACCGACCCATTGCTCAGCCTGCTGGAGCCACTTGCGGCCGATAACGGCTATATCGAGGAAGCTGTCGCGCAGTCCTATCCGGACATTCTGGACGAGTGCCGTGGCATGGCGGAAATAGTTGGCGAGGAAGGCTGGACCTTCAACCGCTGCATGGCGCTGGCCTGGGGCGACGTGGTCCTCGAAAACATCGGCATGCCTACGGCGTGCTCGCAGTTCATCGCGACTGGCAAGGCGACGAAGGATGCTGCGGGCGGAGGCGAGCTGATCCACGGGCGCAATCTCGACTGGGACAAGATCGATTTCCTGCTTGAGAACCCGGTTGTCATCGTGCGCCACCCGACGGGCCGGATCCCTTACGTCGTCATAGGCTTCCCCGGCAACGTCGCCACTTACAACGGCATCAATGCGGCTGGCATCTCTTGCGGGTCCAACCAGAACCATGCCGCCCCATCGGAGAACCAGCGAGCCGGTCGCTCGGAAATCCAGATGATGAACGAGGTACTGGCCAGCGCGACCAGCCTTGAGGACATCAGGGCGCTGTTCCAGAAGGAGGAACGTTCGGTAGGCAACAACCTGGTATTTGCGGACGGCGACCATGACACCGGCGCCGTGTTCGAGTTGACTGCGTTCCACATGGGCGAGCGGGCAATCGACGACCAGGGCGTCGTCTTCGCGACGAACCACTATGTGGTCCCCGACATGATCCAGTACGGGATCGAGGTGCCGGAGGACAAATCGACCAAGACCCGTTTCATGCGATTGCAGGAACTGCTGTTGCCGGATGGCAAGGACACGCTCTACGGCAAGTTGGACCTCGAGAACGCCGTGAAAGTCCTCAGGGATCGCTGGAATCCCTACACCCAGGTCATGGCTCCACTGGACGTGTTCGACGGCCAGGGCACGATCGCCAACAACGGATGCGTGTATTCGATCGTTTTCGCCCCCAAGCGGCGCGCCTTCTGGCTGGCCACGGGAAGCCTGCCGATACCAATGAACCCCTACCAGGGTTTTACCTTGGACGAATTGTTCGGGAAGACTGGGGCTGCTGCTCCTGACCCAGTCCAGATCCCTTGACCTCGACAGTGGCAAGTGGCCCCGATTACAGCGTCGCAATATGTAGTCAGTTGTGTGGCGTTGAGATCGACGAAAGATCTGTCTGAGGCTTCGGTCAATTGAAGATGGTCTAATGTATTGACGTGCCGGTAACAATCCCAACTTTCTTGTCCTGTCCCCGCCAGCCGTTACTTTGACAGCATTCCGGAAGAGGGTTACTTTTGGCCGTTCCCAGAGGTTCTTGCAGGAGGCAGCCCATGAATCGCTTCGTTGCGTGGATGCAGATTCCCATTGTGGTGGTCGTCTTGACGCTGTGTCCCGGTGCCGCCAGCGCCCAGATGGGCGGAAAGCTGGAGACTGGCGGAAACATCGCGCTGGGCGTAGCAGGTGAATTAGAGGGCAAGATCAACGGGACCAAGCAGGCTGGGCAGGAACTGGATGTCACTGCTGGATTGAACCTGTATGCACTTTACGAGGTTCTCAAGTACCTGGACGTCGGCGGGAAATTCAATTTCGTATTCTGGCGGACCGACAACATGAGGAAGGCCGCGATTGATCGTATGGCCTGGATCGAGTTTGATGCCGTTGTGCGTGGCAAGTACGGCTTTCTGAACGACAAGCTATACATCTATCTGGCGATGCCGATCGGCTTGACTATCTCCGTCCCTAATAAGGACTTCAAGAACAGGGCCATCGCTGGGGTGAAGACTGGTGCCGGCGTGAACCTGTCCCTTGTGACAGGTATCAACTATCAGTTCTGGAAGGGGCTTGGGGCCTTCTTCGACTTGGGTTGGGTGTTCCACTACACCAACAACAAGGGTCCAAACAATCTCGAAATCGAAGGGACTGCAAACCAGATGTCCCTGAACTTCGGTGCTTTCTACCGCTTCTGATTCGTGGATTGCCTGGTTTTCACGAGTCGCTCCTCTGATCCGTTCATCACGCCACAGCCCCGCTTGGAGTGTAAGATACATCAACCACAAAACGTCATCGTTAGCCAGATATCAAGGGGGCTGAACCCGACACCCCGGCCATGTGCCAGGAAAGTCTGGAGGTTGTTTCGGACGACGATGTGCAGGGCGTTCTTCTCGGGCTGGTGGCTTTGGTAGTTGCCAGGAAGGGGGAGCCATGCGACGCCTGGGGCCCTCTCGAAGGCAACGTGGGGCAGTAAAGCCACTGACCGCAAGGGGATCTCAACCGGCGGCAATGCTGTCGGGTGCCTGCACCGGTTGTCCTGGTGAACGCTGTCCACACAGGGAGGTGTCGATTGACCGACATCACTCGGTGCAAGCGGGCGGAGGCGGAACAACAGAGGGTCTCCGCGGAGCTTCGGCAGAAGAACGACGAGCTGGAGCGCTTCCACTATACGGCTTCCCACGATTTGAGAAGTCCGGCCGTGACCTTTACGTCGTTCCTGGGTTTCTTGGAACGGGACCTTGCGTCCGGCGACGCGGTCCGGATCCGGAGCGACCTGAAACACCTGCGTGCCGCAGCCGAGAAAATGGTCGCGCGGCTGGACGACCTGTTGCACTATTCTCGGCTCGGCCGCGCCGAGGCCCCACCCGACAGGTTCACGCTTCACGAACTGGCCGCAGAGGTGGTCGAAACGCTGGCCGGTCCGATCGCGGAGCGAGGGGTGTGGGTCCAGATCGTGGGACCGGATTTTCCCCTGTCCGGAGACCGGTTCCGCCTGTCCGAGATCCTGCAGAACCTGGTCGAGAATGCGATCAAGTTCATGGGCCACCAGTCGGAGCCCCGGGTCGAAATGGGGGCGGAACCCGAGGGCGCGGAAACAATGTTCTACGTGCGGGACAACGGCATCGGCATCGACGCACGATTCACGGGGAGGATTTTCGACGTGTTCGAGAAGCTTGACGCCGCTTCCGTGGGCACTGGCATCGGCCTGGCCATCGTCAAGCGGATTGTGGAGTCGAACGGAGGATGCATCCGGGTGGACTCCCTGGGACCGGGACACGGCGCGTGTTTTCGCTTCACTTTGCCGGGGGCGCTGGTTCGCGGCGAGGTGTATGCGGCGTAGGCGGACGCCTGGTCACATGCCCGGCCTGGACATCGCAGGTCGGCTTCGGTCTGCGTCGGCACCCGGTTCGATGCGCAGGTCGAGATCCTCGGAGAAGCGCCGGATCAGGCCGAAACCCTTGGACAGCGAAGTGCCGCCCTTGAACCAGATCTCCAGGCCACCCTGGTGCAAGGCCCACAGGACATGAGTGACCCAGTAGTCCTTTTCGACCAGGCCTGGAGAAAGTCCCGTGTCGGTGGCGACGATCCGCACGAGGTCGCCAAAGTCCCGTTCCTGATGGATGAACGCCATCCTGTCCCCGTCAGTGCGTGGCCCGTTGGACGAATGACTGTGTCGCCTTGGTTCCGTACTCTGCCGCGCACCGCCGGAGAGCGTCTCTGTCCAGCCGTCCTTCCATCACGGCGCGAGCCAGGCCGCGCTCGAGATCGGACCAGGAGACACCCGCCATAGGGCATCCGCAGGAAGACTGTTACCGAGCAACCCGCCTTACCCGTCGGCGGATGGCAATGAGGAGCGACATCAAAATGGGTTACCCCAAGTGTCTCAAAGTTGTCGGGCAGTTCCGTCCAGAATATGGTAAACAGGCCAGCCACGAGCCGACCAGTGTGAATTAGGAGCGTAAATGGCCAGGGTCGTTCGAGAATGGACGTTGTTGGAGGAGGTCGGCCGCGGCGGAATGGGCGTGGTCTATAGTGCCACGCATGAAATCCTGACAGGGGCGTGGGCAGTCAAGGTGATTCGGCCCGAGCTCAGTGAAGACAAAGAATCCCGGCTCAGGTTTCTTCAGGAAGCATCAATACTTGCGCGGATGCAGCATTCAAACATAGTTGCCACCCAGACGCCGTTTCTGGAAGGTGGCCAGATCTACCTGCCAATGGAGTATCTGAGCGGGCAGTCGCTGGAACAGATATTGAAGGCGGACGGCACCCTGTGGTCAGCAGAGCGGGCTGTGAACATTATCCGCCAGGTTGCTGCGGGCCTTGGATATGCACATAGACAGTCGCCAGCCGTGCTGCACCGTGACATCAAACCCGGCAATATTCAGTTGCTGGACGATGGCGGCGTGAAGGTGCTGGACTTTGGCCTTGCCCGGACACTTGGCGACAATTCGATGACCGGGACTGGCAAGGCTGTCGGCACTCCCGCATATATGGCACCGGAAGTGCTGGAAGGTAGAAAGGCCTCTCCGCGGTCGGACATTTACAGTCTTGGCGTTGTTCTGTATCGCTTGCTTGCAGGGCGCCTGCCGTATGACATGCCGGAAGAGGATTCGTCGATACAGGCTGTCTTCATGGCGGTGGCCCGTGGCCTTGACCGAGGCCTGCCGGATGTGCGCGAATTTGCCGCTCTTACCCCGACTGCGCTTGCCAACCTGACGATGAGTACGCTGTCCCGCGCCTCTGAAGGTCGCCCGGCAGACGGTGCCGATCTGGCAGGACTTCT
>CAIZWN010000005.1 GCA_903936705.1 uncultured Myxococcales bacterium | reverse complement strand
TGCTCGATGAAATTGTCGCGAACCCAGCCGGAGGTCAGCCGTGACTACGACCGTTGCACAAGCTCCTGTGACGATTCCAGGTGTGTCTAGGCTCAATCGAGGCTTCCGGCGACCCATTCTGACTATGAGGGGATCACTCAGCTTGCAATCCCGTTGACTTTACAGGCTCCACAAAGTACAACGCCGGACCGTGGCTGCGACTGATAACAGCGGACAGGCTGCGCACCTCGACTGGCGGGACGGTCGCCCGGCGACGCTGCACCTGTCAAAGGTCAAACTGGTCCTTGACGGGGCCGACGGAGGGGTGCGGGAGTACATCTTCGACCAGGACGTGATCACCGTGGGCGCGGCCCCAGGTAACGACTTGGTCGTCGAGGACGCCCGCGTCAGCCGCGAGCATTGCCGCATCGTACACGAGCCATCGGGTTACCTGGTCGAGGACATGTCAAGTACCAATGGCACATCGGTAAACCGGGTCCGCATCCGCGAGGCGTTCATTCGTTCGGGCGCGGTGCTGGGCCTTGGAGGCGTCGAGATCCGCTTCCAGACTTTCGACGAGCGCGTCGAACTTACCCCGTCCTCACGCGACGCCTTCGGGCCGGTGCTGGGGCGCAGTCGCAAGATGCGCGAGGTCTTTTCGGTGCTGGAGCGCATCGCCCCCACGAACTCGACCGTGGTTCTGGAGGGCGAAACTGGCAGCGGCAAGGAGGTCGTGGCGCGTGCCCTGCATTCAAGATCCTTGCGCGCCAAGGAACCGTTCGTCGTCTTTGATTGCAGTGCCGTGCCTCACGAACTGATTGAAAGCGAACTGTTCGGACACGAGAAGGGGTCGTTCACTGGCGCCATGCAGTCGCGACAGGGGCTGTTCGAGATAGCACAGGGCGGTACCCTGTTTCTTGACGAGATTGGCGAATTGTCGCTGGACCTTCAGCCCAAGCTGCTGCGCGCCCTGGAACACCGCGAGATCCGGCGGGTTGGCTCGAACCGCGCCACCAAGGTCGATGTACGCCTGGTCGCGGCGACCAACCGAAACCTGGAAGAAGAGGTGCGCGCGGGGCGCTTCCGGGACGACTTGTATTACCGGATTTCGGTCGTACGAATCACGTTGCCTGGCCTTCGCGAACGTCGCGAGGACATCCCGTTGCTGGCTCGGCATTTTCTTAGGCAGGCGCCGTTCAACCGAGGTCCGGGCGGCGAACCAAGGGTCAAGGGGATGTCAGATGAAGCCGCGCTGGTCCTGATGGAGTACCATTGGCCGGGCAACGTTCGCGAATTGCTGAACGTTGTAGAGCGGGCGACCTCGTTTGCCGACGGTGATCTGATCGAGCTTGATGCCCTTCCTCCGCATATGCTGGCCGCGACCAGGCGAGGGACTCAGGGGCGGAAGGATCGAACGGAACCCAACATCGGGGTTCGGCCGCTGACAACGTTCAAGGATGCCAAGGAAGCATGGATTGATCGGTTCGAGCAGGAGTATCTGCAGGCACTGCTGAACCGCAACCGGGGCAGCTTGTCCGCTGCGGCGCGCGAGGCTGACCTGGATCGGAAGTATTTGAGGAAGCTGGTCCGCAAGCACGGTCTTGTGGCTGGCGCCGAGGCACGGGACGACGAAGAAGAAGCGAGGTGATTCAATGGCGAAAATGAAGCGGAACATCAGCCGGGAGGCGCGACCGGCGGCAACAACCGAAAAGACGAACCTGCGCTGGAAGCAGTTCCTGGAGGATTGGGGGCGCCTGATAGTGCCCGTGCTTGGTCTTGGCATCCCGATGGGCCTGAGGGCGGTTGGAGTTTTGTCCGACAGTGCCACCGGTCTGATCATCGGCCTGGAGGCTCTGGCGGTTGTCGGCGGTGCCTTCGGCGTCACGTTGTGGCGGATGGAGATGCCTGCGTGGGTTCGCAAGGCTTCCATCGTGGCGGCAGTGCTGTATGTTGGCGGGGCGGTCATCCCTTTCGTCGAGACCGTCTACCCGGGCGACCCGGCCGAGTCCGTCCTGATCACGAAGGAAGGTGGCGAGGTCAAGCTGGAGAAGGTCTCAGCCGGCTGGAACCGCGTCGATATCTACCCGCAGTCCTTCGCTGATGCTGCTGGCACCAGGGAGGGTCAGGGGCAGTACCGCATCGAACTGGGCGGCAAGGAACTGAAGGGCGAGTTCAACGACATGATGCAGAGTACGCGCGGCCGCCGCGGTATGAGCGGAAAGGTCGAGAACAAGCACTATCTGGAATATGCAACAGTTCACATCGACAGCAGCCCCGTTGTTCTGAAGGCATCTCGCATCGATCAAGCTATCGGGCCGGACCTGCGCGTGTCTGTGTACCCGATGCTGGTCCCGCCGTGGCTGCTGTACTTGCTGCTGGGGCTGGTCGTCCTGTTCGCGATGGCAATCGACGGGCTGTACCAGGACCAGACATGGCAATGGCGGTTTTCGCCTTGGGCAGCAGCAGCAGCTGTTTTTCTTGTCGTGTTCAACGCATCCTACGAGCCCGCAAAGATGCCGGGTTCGACGATCTACTCTGTGATTTTCGGTGGACTGGGCGGCTTCGTCGTCGGCTGGCTTCTGTCACTGATCAGTCGCAAGGTCTTGGGCAGGCTGCGGTCACGCGTCTGACCGCCCTGGGGTAACCTGATGAATGTAGCGTGGCGGTGCGAAACCGTGCTAGGTGCGGCATTTGCGGCGCCTTGGCGGCGTGTTGGGCTGCTGCTGGTGCTGGTACTTGCATCATGCGGGAAGACCGCGTCCGACCCGACGGCCTCCAGCGCGCCAAAGCCGGTTCCGGTCCTTGTTGCGTCGGCAAAGACCAGCGACGTGCCCATGCGACTGCAGGCCGTCGGCACGGTGGAACCGTTTTCAACTGTAGTCATCCGTCCCCAGGTCGGAGGTGTTCTGACCGAGGCGGCCTTCGAGGAAGGCCATGACGTCAGCAAGGGCGACGTACTGTTTCGCATTGATGATCGCCAATATGCAGCCTCGTTGAAACAGGCCGAAGCCGCGTTGGCCCGCGACGAGATTCTTTCCGCCGCGGCCGCCCGCGACGCCGCGCGCTATGTGACCCTGGTGCAGAAGTCGTTTGCCAGCCAGGAGGACCAGGAACGCCTGACGGCCCAATCCGAGGGGTACAAGGCGTCGGTCGCACTTGATCAGGCCCTGGTCGAGCAGGCACGCCTGCAACGTTCCTGGTGCACCATCCGATCGCCTATTGACGGACGCGCCGGACCGATCCTTCTGAAGCCCGGCAACCTGGTTCAGCCGAACGTTTCGATGCTGGTCACTCTGAATCAAGTGCACCCAATTCGCGTGGTCTTTCCGGTACCGGAGGGCCGCCTGCCGGAAGTGCGTGCGCTGATGGCCCGAGGGGACGTTTCAGTGTCGGTCCGACCCGAGGGCGACCCCGGCGATCCGATTCAAGGAAGCATCACATTCCTGGACAACGTCGTCGATCGCGCGACAGGCACGTTCCTGCTGAAGGCGACCTTTGAGAACTCGGACAATCGCCTATGGCCGGGGCATTTCGTGCGAGTCACCGCGATGCTGGGGACGAGGGTCGGCGCGACCGTCGTGCCAGCATCGGCGGTCCAGGATGGCCAGTCGGGACCGTATCTGTTCGTCGTGAAAGCTGATGGCACCGCCGACTTGCGCAATGTGCGCATCGGGCCGGTGGACGAAGGGCTCCTGGTGATCGAATCGGGCATCGAACCCGGTGATCGCGTGGTCGTGGACGGGCAGGTCCGACTGTCCCCTGGGACCAGGGTGGAGATCCGCCAGTGACCGAAATCTTCATACGCCGTCCCGTTGCCACGACGCTGGTGATGGTGGCGTTCCTTCTGTTCGGCACCATGGGATATCGCCTGCTGCCGGTGTCCGATCTGCCGAACGTGGACTTCCCGACGATCCAGGTCAGCGCGCAGCTTCCTGGATCCAGCCCCGAGACGATGGCTTCTGCCGTCGCCACGCCGCTGGAAAAGCAGTTCACCACGATCGCCGGCATTACCACGATGAATTCGGTGTCGTCCCTGGGTACGACGCAGATCACCATCCAGTTCGACCTGTCTCGCGACATCGATGCGGCCGCCCAGGACGTCCAGGCGGCAATATCGAAGACGGTTTCCCAACTGCCCCACGAGATGCCCACACCGCCGACCTACCAGAAGGTCAACCCGGCCGACCAGCCCATCCTGTACATGTCGCTGTCGTCGCCAATGCTGCCTTTGTCGAAGGTCGACGAGTTCGCGCAGACGTTCGTCGCACAACGCATATCCACCATACCCGGCGTCGCCCAGGTGGGCGTCCACGGTTCCCAGAAATACGCCGTCCGCGTGCAACTGGACCCTGATGCCATGGCCTCGCGCGGGCTGGGCATCGACGAGATAGCCGACGCCGTGGCTGCTGGCAACGTCAACCTGCCTACCGGGGTGCTGCAGGGCGAAAATCGCGGCTTCACCATCGAATCGTCCGGGCAACTGCAGGATGCCAAGGCATTCAGCCCGCTCGTCGTAGCGTGGCGAAACGGTTCGCCAGTGCGTCTGTCCGACATAGGTCGTGTCATCGACAGCGTCGAAAACGATCGTATTGCGGCCTGGTACAACGGCACGCGAGGCATCATCCTGGCAGTGCAACGCCAGCCCGGCACCAACACCGTCAAGGTCGTCGATTCCGTTCACGCGATGCTGCCTACTTTTCGCAACGAAATGCCGGCAGGCATGACACTCCGGGTCCTTTACGACCGCTCGCAGTCCATCCGGAGTTCCGTCGAGGACGTGAAGTTCACCCTGGTTCTGTCAATTGCGCTGGTAATCCTGGTCATCTTCCTGTTCCTGCGGAACCTGTCGGCAACGCTGATCCCCAGCCTGGCCGTGCCATTGTCGCTGGTTGGTACCTTCGGGATCCTGTACGTGCTGGGTTACAACCTCGACAATTTCAGTCTGATGGCGATGACCCTGTCTGTCGGATTCGTCGTTGATGACGCCATCGTCATGCTGGAAAACATCGTCCGCCACATGGAGATGGGCAAGACGCGCATGCAGGCGGCCATCGACGGGGCCCGCGAGATCGGCTTCACAATCGTCTCGATGACCGTGTCCCTGGCGGCGGTTTTCCTGCCGGTCTTCTTCATGGGCGGCTTGGTCGGGCGCCTGCTGCACGAGTTTGCCGTCACGATTGTGGCGGCCATTCTTGTGTCGGGCTTCGTGTCCCTGACCCTGACGCCGATGCTTGCCGGCCGGTTCTTGCGTCCCTCGGCCGAGGCGCACCACGGTCGCCTTTTCGCAGTCTCCGAGATGGGCTTCGACGCGATGCTGCGGGGCTACGAGTGGTCGCTGCGCAAGGTCATGGCCCATCGTCCGGCAACGATGCTGGTGTCGCTGGCAATTTTCGCGGTGACCGTTTGGTTGTTCGCATTCATTCCGAAGGGCTTCCTGCCCGACGAGGACACCGGGCAAATCATCTGTTCGACCGAGGCCGCCCAGGGGATCTCGTTCGAATCCATGAAGGAACACCACCTGCGCGTGGCACGCGTGGTCTGGGACGACCCGAACGTCGATGGTGCGAATGCCAGCGTCGGCGTTGGGGGGCCGAACGTCGCCATGAACGGCGGGCGCATGTTCTTAAGCCTGAAACCGCGCGATCAGCGGGACAGTGCGTCCGATGTGGTTCAGCAGTTGCGCGCCAAGCTGGCGTCGGTTCCCGGCATCAAGTCGTATCTTCAGGTTCCGCCCATCATTCGTATCGGCGGGCAGGTCACCCGGAGCGCCTACCAGTGGACGATCCAGTCTCCCGATACGGTCGCGCTGTACCGCGAGGCGCAGCGCATGGAAGCCGCGTTGCGAAAGATTGACATGCTGCAGGACGTCTCCAGCGACCTGCAGCTTGCGAACCCTCAGGTGACTGTGGACATTGACCGCGAGCGCGCCTCTGCGCTGGGCGTGACAGCAAGCCAGATCGAGCAGGCTCTGTACAGCGCATACGGATCTCGACAGGTATCGACGATCTACACGGCGAACAACGAATACAATGTCATTCTGGAACTGATGCCCGAGTTCCGAGATGCGCCGCCAGACCTGTCCAAGCTGCACGTGCGCGCCTCGACTGACAAGTTGGTTCCTCTGGATTCGGTAGCCACTCTTGGCCGCTCGGTCGGGCCTGTGCTGGTTACTCACCTTGGCCAGCTTCCGTCGGTTACCCTGTCGTTCAACCTGCGTCCTGGCGCCTCGCTGGGGCCGGCGCTGGCGGCCGTGGACGAGGTGGCCCGTACGACTCTGCCGGACGGTTTCAGCACCAGTTTCCAGGGGACTGCGCAGGCCTTCATGTCCTCTTTGACTGGCCTGGGAATGCTGCTGATCCTGGCCATCCTCGTGATCTACCTGGTGCTGGGCATCCTTTATGAAAGCTTCATTCATCCGTTGACGATCCTGTTCGGCCTGCCGTCGGCCGGTTTCGGGGCGCTGCTGGCGCTGATGTTGTTCAAGATCGATCTGAATCTCTATGCGTTCGTGGGCATAATCCTTCTTGTCGGAATCGTAAAAAAGAACGCGATCATGCAAATTGACTTCGCCCTCGAGGCCGAGCGACGGGACGGGATGACTCCGGCAGAAGCAATCTTCAAGGGCTGTGTCATCCGGTTCCGGCCAATCATGATGACGACCATGGCGGCGCTGGTAGGCACACTCCCGATTGCGATCGGCATCGGCGCAGGTGCCGAGGCCCGCCGAGGCATGGGTATCGCCGTCGTCGGCGGCCTGATCTTCAGCCAGTTGATGACGCTTTATGTAACGCCTGTTGTGTACACCTATCTCGACGCGATCGGTAAACGCCTGTGGGGAGGTCGCAAGGAGCCTCCAGATTCCATGGCCCGGTAGCGGGACAAAAGTCACCGGCATGCAAGCTGCCGTAACTCGCGAATGTATTACTTGCTTTTTCTGCAGGAAACAAGTACTGTGCTCGGGAACGGAGGTGGTCCTCCTGCCGTGATCGTTCCGCACCCGAGTCTACCCGGTTCGTAAAGAGCCCCGCTGACACGGTTTGAACGAGCGATGCGTTTGGTGCGCATCGGACCTCAGGAGACAAGCCAAACGCCGCCTGGCGGTGGCCTCTCGTGCCCGGTCATCGGGCGTTGTGTTTGTGTGCGGGCCGTCGGCTCGCCAACGGGGAGTTTCGGATGAAGAACAAGTTGTTCATGGGTGGACTGGCATGGGGAACGACGGATTCGGTACTGCGCGAGGCGTGCGAGCGCTACGGCCAGATCGAGGACGTCAAGGTGATCATGGATCGTGACACCGGGCGCTCGAAGGGCTTCGGTTTTGTTACGTTCTCGTCCGACGAGGCTGCTGCCAAGTGCAAAGCCGAGATGGACGGCCAGGTCATCGACGGTCGCGCGGTGAAGGTTGACTTCCCCCGCGAGCGCGAAGAGCGTGGCGGTGGTGGTGGCTACGACCGCGGCGGCGGTGGTGGCGGCGGCGGCGGTTACGATCGCGGTCCCCGGCGCTACTGATTCCTGCTGCTTGAAGTTGTCCCCCGGTTTCCAGTGTTGAACTAACCGTCCGGACCGGGGCGCGTTAGGGTCCGGATCGCGGCGATGTCGCGGTCCGGACCCGTCGCAACCGGAGCCCGTGAGGAACCGCGGGCGCGCCTGGGTGTAGTCGGCGTTCCGGTGGCTGTCGCGGGGGGAGCGGATGGGTGCTACGGACAGCAGGCGCCAGAACGAACCCGAGCCGAGTAGCGGCGGGCGTCTGGCGATCGAAGATCTACTTGACGCCCTGTCGCGGGACGCCGGTTCTTCGTTCTCTGAGGAGGCCGAAGAGGCTCATCACAACAAGACGAATGGCAAGGAACTCTCGCTGGACATGCGGGGGTCATCGACCTCGATTGACCCGGTGCAACTGTACCTGCGACGCATGAGCCACGTGCCGCTGCTGACGCGCGAGCACGAGGTCGCGATCGCGAAGCGGATCGAGGCTGCCGAGCTGGAGATCCTGGACCTGCTGCGCGGGACGGATCCCGCCCTGGACGCCATGGTTCTTCCGGCCGATGACCTTCCTTGCGAACCCATATCGATCCTTCGCCTGAACCGCCCCCTCATCCAGTCGGTAGTGGTTCGCCTGAAGACGCGTGTGGCCGAGATCCGGGATTCGGAACCGGATCAGCGGGCCAGTGGTCCAGCGTCGGTCGATGCCCGTGCGCTGTGCGCGCTGTGTGACTGCATCCTTGCAGTCGAGCGGCGCGCTGACCGGGCCCGAACCGAGATGATCGAGGCGAACTTGCGGCTGGTTGTTTCAATCGCGAAGAAGTATGCGAATCGCGGATTGCAATTCCTGGATTTGATCCAGGAGGGCAACATCGGCCTGATCAAGGCTGTCGAAAAATTCGAGCACGAGCGCGGGTACAAGTTCAGCACCTACGCAACGTGGTGGATTCGGCAGGCCATTACCCGGGCTGTGGCCGACCAGGCGCGTACCATCCGTCTGCCCGTGCACATCTTCGAAAGCCTCAGTCGCCTGGTTCGAACCAGTCGCATGCTGGTCCAGGAACTGGGACGGGAGCCGACCACCGAGGAGATTGGCGAGCGGATGGAGATGCCTGTCGAGAAGGTCCGCCTGATTTTGAAGGCCGCCCGTATGACACTCTCCCTGGACATGCCGGTCGGGGAAG
This sequence comes from uncultured Myxococcales bacterium, assembly GCA_903936705.1. Taxonomy (GTDB): domain Bacteria; phylum Myxococcota_A; class UBA9042; order DTJE01; family DTJE01; genus CAIZWN01. The sequence goes on along the minus strand of CAIZWN010000005.1, from coordinate 373,776 downwards.
AGGACGACGGACGCCTTGGCGATTTTGTCGAGGACCGCGACGCCATGAACCCGACCGAATCGGTGACGAACGCAGACCTGTCGCAACAGACCAGGAAGGTACTTAGTGGCCTTCCGGTGCGGGAAGAAAAGATCCTGCGCATGCGTTTCGGCATCGGCGAATCGAACGACCATACCCTGGAAGAGGTCGGCCAGGAGTTCAATGTCACCCGCGAGCGCATCCGCCAGATCGAGGCAAAGGCGCTTGACAAGCTGCGGCACCCGTCTCGTTCCAGGAAGCTGAAGACCTTCTGGGAGTGAGCCCCACGGGGCGGCAATCCGGATGGTCGGACCATTGCACGAGCGCGGCGCCTTGCCGCCGGGAGGACCAACGTGAAGCTTGAACTGCCACGTAACATCCGGTTCGACAAGGTCAGTCGTCCGGGTACCTTGAAGGTGGGATACCTGCAGCCGCATACGTCGCCCAGGGACGAGGCTGCTGTGCTGGCCGATCCCCTGGACTTGTGGGGCATAGCCTGGATTCTTGGCAACGACGCACCCGAAAGAATCATCGATGTACGGCCGCCAAGGGGCCTCAGCCTGGCACGCCGGCGCTCGCTGGTTCTGCGCCTGGCCTTGCTTCAGGAGTGCGTTGCCGGTTTCGAGTTCCTTCTGGATGGGACGACCGACTACCTCAGGGAGACCACGGAGATCCGGGGCGATATTCGCAGCGGACTTCTGTTCACCTATGATCGCTCGAACGTGCACCGTGGAGACAGCAGCGCCAAGCCGACGACCGAATCAAAGTTTGCGTCGTGGATCGTGGAACACGGTCGCAAGTTCCTTCTGGCAGCGTTCCCGCATCGTCTGGTAAAGCAATTCCCGGCCAACGTCTTCAAGACGTCGCTGGCCGAACGCAATCGCGCGACGTCCAAGCTGTTCATCGATTTGCTGGGTGCCGACAAGGAGGGGCGTCTGTCGGTAGTCCGCTTGAATCCTGCTGGCCCGCTGACGATGAATTCGTTCGCGCTGGGCCTCGACTGTGCGGTGTTCTGTCGCGAGTTCCGTACGCACCTGCGCAGGAACTGGTTTCCCGAAGCTACCAGCGAGCGGATCGCCCTGTACCTGATTTCTGATGGTTTCAACCAGGGGCTCGTGCCTCCCGACGGCGAATGGTTGAACGTGCTTGCTGCTACCGTTGGAGCATCCGAGTGGCTGGACGTGATCGGCGTCCACATCGATTCGGCATCCTACCCGCACAGCCTGGCAGAACGGATCGTTTTCCCGGTTGCGGCCCCGGCGGTTGTTCTGCCGGCGTCGGTTCCCCCGGCTGCCGTTCCTCCGGCTGCGGCCCAGTAGTTTCAGGCGCGATCGGTATTTCCTAATCCAGCGCGGCCACCAGGCACTTCAGATACTCTCCTTCCGGGAACGCCGGGTGCACCGGGTGGTCCATTGCTGCTCCACGCACCGCCAGCATTGTCACGCGCCGCCCTGCCTGCGCGGCGGCATCCCTAAGGATTTCCACGAACACCTCACGGCGCACCGCGGCGCTGCACGAACAGGTCAGCAACATACCGCCCGGCGCTACCGCGCCTATGGCATCGCGGTTCAGGTACAGGTATCGCTGGGCCGCAGCCGCGAGGTCGGCCCGTCCGCCTGCAAGCTTGGGTGGATCGCAGACCACCACGTCCCAGCGACCGCAATTCGACAGCCGTTCGCGCACGTCGGCCTCCTCGAATCTGGCCTCCAGACCGTTGCGTTGCGCCGCATCGATCGCCATAGCAATGGACGGGCCAGACGAATCCAGGCCAAGGACCTCGGTCGCCCCACCCGCAGCTGCGTTCAGCGCAAACCCTCCGGAATAGCAGAACAGGTCCAGGACCCTTTTTCCCGCTGAAATCGACCGCAGCAAGGCTCGATTTTCGCGCTGGTCGCAATAGAAGCCTGTCTTCTGGCCACGCCAGGGGTCAGCCGGAAACCTCAGGCCGCCCTCGATGACCTCGATCGGATCATGCGGTTCGGGAACCGGCAGGGTCGCCATCCCCTCCTCGCGTTTCAACGCGATTGGCACGCGGTGGACGATCTCGACGTCGCCAACTGCGGCCCTGATGGCACTCTCGATTGCCGGGCGGTGACGTTCGGTCCATAACGCCGTCTCGGACGCGACTGCAACGCCTGCAAGAACGTCCACCGTCAGTCCCGATAGTCCGTCGCCTTCGCTGTTGATCAAACGCCAGGTGTTCGTACCCTCGGCGGGCAGCCCCATTCCCAGACGTCGTGTCGCCGATGCCTTGATCCTGGCGCCAATCACTCCCTCCGGATCGTCGGGAAGGTCCGTCTCGCGGGCTAATCGTGTGATCCGGACCTGGTACAGCGACCCAGGATGATACCAGCCTGTCCCGATGACCCGATCCTCCGAGTCGCGTACCTCGACCCAGTCGGCAGCCTTTGGGTCGCCCTCCGAACCCTGCACGGCGCCTGAAAAAACCAAAGGATTTCCGTGCCAGAACGGCCTTGCACGGCCATGACGCAATCGAATAATCGGGAGAGCCATTCGTTTCCTCCGGCCGGTGCGGGTACCTTGACCAACTTGTCCTGGCGTCGCCAACTTGGCGCACCGGGCCCACAGATCCTACGATCGCAGCGGTGTCGTGGCAAAGGTCGATTTTGGGGGTCCGCTTGATCTGCTTTTTTGGGCGCCCAAATGAACCTCCGTCCGGCCACGCACAAGGGAAACGGGAATGAAGGCCAAAACCGCGTTGCTGCTGTCTTTGGCGCTGCTGTCGCATGGTTGCGCCACAACGGTCAAGTCACGTGGGCCCGAATCAGGAACGTCGTCACATGCCCGGGCGCCAAAGATCAAGCAGCCAGTTTCATCGCCAGGCGCGTCGGACCGCTGCCAGGACCTGCTGCCGATGATTCGGCAGGCGGCATCAGAGGCGAAAATGGAACCGGCTTTGTTGGTTGGCCTGGTTCGCACCGAAAGTAATTTCCGGCCCGAGGCCCGCAGCCCGGTCGGCGCTTTGGGCCTGACCCAGGTCATGCCTTTGACTGGCCGGGCCAAGAAATGCGGGAATCTGCGTGACCCGATGGAAAACCTGCGCTGCGGCGTGCGCGTCCTGCAGGCGTTCCTGGCCTGGTACAAGGGCGACGTTTACCTTTCACTGTCGGGATACAACGCCGGCCATGGAATGCCCGACCGCGCGGCCCGCAAGAAGGGTCTGCCGGCAAACACCGACTATGTGGAATCGGTTTTGTGGGGAAGGTCGCGTTTTCTGAACCATGGGTGCAAATTCTAGACGATGGCCTACCGGCCCCTACTCGGCGAACAGCAGCAGGAACGTCACGATTTTGCGTTTCATGGATTCGCTGTCCGTGTATCCGTCCACAGAGTAGGATATCGAACCGTGCCGACGCACGTTGCCGTTCCCATCTATCTGCCACTCGATCGACCCCTTGCGCCTGATGTTGCGACCGTCGATCTCGGCGATAATTGACCCCCGTTCGCGTACGTAACGCCCGTCGAAGGTCAGCACGATCGATCCTGATCTTCGCACGTTGTCCCCGTCGAATTCCGCCACGATCGACCCGCGCTGCCGCAGATAGCGCCCGTCGATCTCGGCAACGATGGACCCGTCCTTTCGGATGTTGGACCCGGCCTCAGCCAGGGCGGGCTGCAGCAGAACGACGCCAATGGTCAGCGCGCATCCGGAAAGAACCGTCAGCCAGTTGCCGCACCGTTTGAAGACGGAAGATTTCGGCATTGTGATGCCTCCAAAGTTGCGGTCGGATGTCGGCAGGAAGTCGCCATCACAGTGGCAGACCCGGTCAATCAAGCGTCAGAAGACGCCCGTGATCGTGCTGTCGATCGAGTCGAACTGGATGCCGATGGACGCCGATTCGCGCACGCCGTCGCCGTCGGCGTCAAGGTCTGGATAAACCAGCCCGTCATCGCCTTCGCCAATCAGTGCCAGTACGGTCTCCTTGTCGATTTGGGTGATCGTCCACGGATCAATGGCGTTTATGGCATCAATGATCTGCTGCTTCGGGATCGCGCCGCCCAGAATGCCCCTCATGCGCGTGATCTTGCCGCCTGTAACTTCAACAGTGGCGTCGACCTTCGTGTTGTAGAGATCGACGTGCAGAGGGATTCCAGCCAAGGGAAGGTCGAACGGGAACTTGTAGGACTTGCCGCCGGCCGTCAGCCGGTTGCCGACGATCTTGGCGTTGTCCAGGCTGACCAGCGGGTTGCACTTCGGCCAGTCGGCAAAGACGGCCTCGGACACAAAGTACTGGCAATCTGAATTCTGGTAGTCACAGGCGGCGTTGGCCGGATCAAGTTTGCCGGTATAGAACGCAAGTGTGTACGGCCCGCCATCGGTCCGCAGACCGCGATGCTCGAACAGCATGATCAGGTCGCCATCAACGATCGCCTTGGTGATCGCATCCGTGGCAATCTGGAGGCCTGCCACCATACCAAGCGAGTTGTCGATCCCGCAGCAGCAACTGGATGATGGCGCACAGGTGCTGGCGTTATCGTCCAGGTTCAATCCATGGTTCAGGTCCGCAGGTGTCGCGCCGGTCAGACCGTCCGGCGAAATCGTCATCGCCACCAACTTGTCGGCCGTGGGGAAGAACGTGTAGGTGCAGACGTCGCACAGCGTGGTGTCGGCGACGCACTGGCCCAGTGTGCACTGATCCCCAGTCGAACAATCGCGTCCGTCATCGCAGGGGACCGCATTAAGGGGCGTGTGGATGCACTTGCCGGCCTCGCACTTGTCCAGCGTGCACGAGTTGCCGTCGTTGCAGTTCTTCTCGACGCCAGAACAGAACTTGTCCAGGCATGAATCGTTGAGTGTGCATGGATTACCGTCGTTGCATGCCGCCGTGTTGGCCGTGTTGATGCACCCCAAACCGTCGGCAGTACAGTCGTCGTTCGTGCATGGGTTGTTGTCATCACACTTGCTGACGCCACCCTCGCAACAAGGGTTGCTGGCGACGTCGTGCCAGCACGCCGTAATGGCGTTGCAGCCGTCCAGGGTACAGATGTTGCCGTCGTCGCAATTCAGCACCATGCCCTGGCAGGAACCGGCAAAGCAGGTGTCATCGACAGTGCAGGCGTTGTTGTCGTCACAGGATACGTCCGACTGATTCTCGTGAAGGCATCCGTTGGCCGGGTCGCAGGAATCCCGCGTGCAGGGATTGTCGTCGTCGCACGAGGCGTCGACGGGGATGATGCAGCGCCCCTGGTTGCATGTGCCTGCCTTGCAGCGGTCCTCGAGGACGCACGGCTGGCCTGTCGAACCCAGGTGAACGCACAAACCGGTTTCGAGATCGCAGGAATCCTGGGTGCACGTGTTCTTGTCATCACAAGGGTTGTCGCCGGTCGGACCGGTCACGCACACGCCCGCCGTACAGGTACCTCCCAGCGATATCTTGCACTTGGGAAGGCTGGCCGAAGGATCGCAGTCGGCGCTGTCGTTTGCCTGGACGAAGGCACCCTGGTCGGTCCCCGGGTCGCAGCCCATGCAGGTGTTTTCAGGATCCGTCTCGCCCGATGTGCGGCAGACGCCGTTTACCAGGCAGGCGTCCGACTTCACCACGTACAGACAGTTGCCCTTGCCGTCGCAGGTGTCGGTAGTGCAAACGCGACCATCGTCGCACGCATACGTCGTTCCTCCGACGCACTGGCCGGCTGCGCTGCACTTCTCGCCGTAGCTGCATGCATTGCCGTCATCGCACGGGTCGCCTTCCAGGCATGGTGTGCTGACGTCCGGCAGCGCATCCCCGGCGGCCACGTCGTTGTGCTGTACGTCCGTACCGGCGTCCACGGCAGAAAAATCGCCAGTCACGTCGGCGGGCTTGGTGTCGTCATCGCCATCCGGGATCGTCGTGCCGTCACCAGCAGTATCGATGCCCTGGTCTGCGGAGTCGTTCGATACGGTGTCTCGACCCGTCTCCGACTCGACATCCCCAATCAGGACGTCCGCAAGTTCAGCGCCCTGGTCTGTTCCAGGTCCATTGTCGGAAGACGTGTTGTTCGATCCGCCTCCGCAGCCAACCAGGACCATTGCCGCCGACAAAGTCACGACCGAAATCATCAGACGTAGCATTGAAACACCTCCCAAACGCGGGCCAGTCGCACCGATGCGACAGCCCGAGAACGCCTCACTTCACCCAACCGGATACGATATCGTACGCATGGGACCGCAGTACTTGCTGGATATCGACGCTGATGCTGGTCCCGGGCGGCAGGCCAGGAAGCATACCTGACAAGTCGATCGACGGGATCGGGAACGAACCCAGGGTAGTGCCGGTCAGCGAAGAAAGAAGCTGCGGGATCAACTGGGTCTTGATCATATTGCGCAGCGATTCCTCGGCGCCGACCAGTCCTCCATCTAGCCTGGAAATCTCGACATCCAGGAACGTCGGGGCGCCGATGCTGACCGACAGTTCCTTGCCGGTCGGCGTGTCCAGCGTTGCCAGCGCAGCGTCTGCCTCGACCGATGTGAAAATGTCCATGTCGACAGGCGTCCCCATCAGCTTCATGACCGCGTGGATTCCAAGGTCACCAATCTGGATATGCAGCGCTTCGCTGCTGTTGCACGCCGACAAGATCGGAGCCAGCCACATGTCGATCGACAACGTCAGGTCCGTGATGCCGTATTGTGTCAGGTCGACTCCCGACAGCATCGAGGGCGGAACGTCGAAAGTCAGAGCGCCGTTGTTGAACAAGCCGTACAGGATCTGGTTGAAGAAGTCGTCGTGCAGCCCAAGTTCGATGGACGGAACAGGCGCCGGCGGAACCGATGTGCCCGCCGGGTAGGTGGGCAGGGGCTCGGGGATCGCGGCAAGACAGGCAGCGCGCCCAATCGAGCCAAGCACGGGGTGCAGCGTCTGTGCATTCTGGGACACGATTGCGGCCTTCATCCCCATCAGGCATCCGGTCGGGTGGCATTCGATGGTTTCCAACCCGGATCGCATGCCAAGTGTGGTGTCGGGCGCCCCGCTGACGAACGCCCCGATGGTGAAGTCCGTATTTATGGCAAGGCCCTGCAGAGCATCGGCCAGCGTGGTTCCCAGGGTGTTCACCTGCGCGGCCAGTTGGTCCTTCAGCATCGTCGTCAGAGTGCCTTTCATCAGGTTCAACAGCAACGTTGCAATTAGGTTGGTGGTGTTGATCGTCGGATCGGACATGTTCACTACAGTTCCGGTTGGAGTCACTGTGACGTTGCCTGCCGAATCGACCGAGATCAACATGGTCGTATCGAGGGTCACCGATGTGACCTTGACGGTCGCTACGAAATTGCCAGGGCAAAGAAATCCGCCCGTCTTGACGACGGGGACGACCACAACGACGGAACTCAAGGAAGCCGCAAGATGCAGGCCGCCCTCCACGGGCTGGATGACAGCTCCAATGTTGTTGCGATCAAACTCGACGCTTTGTAGGTATATGTCGTAATCGCAACCAAGCTCGCTAATCTGGGAAATCGGAGCATTCGGATTCACCGCGAACTGCATTCCCTTCAGGTAGCGTTGCACAATATCGGCGATGTCGTTGACCGGATCCGCCCTGCTGCCATCGTCCCACGCCTTCGGGCCCAGGAACATCTGCAGGCCCTGGTCGACCATCGAGGCCGCGGGCACAGGGTCGCCCTTGGGTACCCAGGATATCGGGTACCACTTGGTCGAGTAATAGTACGACTGCACTAGGTGGTCCTTCAGCCCCATCTCGTCGGTGGCATCGACCACAATCGGGTTGAATCCCAGGTTCGACACGATGTCGAAGGTGAAGGTCCTGTCCAGAGGGCTGGGTGCCACGAGCACGCCATTGATCGAGAACTCGCGCACCTGCCAGCCGTCCACGCCCGTGTCCACGCGACCGCTAACAGTTATGGTCCTGGAAGTCCCGACCGTGACCGAGGTTTCATCCAGGGTAGCGCCGCGCGGCGGGAATTCGATCACGATCTGGGGGCGGCACTCGGGGCGATTCTGAACCTTGTTCAAGCAGCCGTCGACCGGATCGCACGTATCCGTGGTGCACTGCCTGCCGTCGTCGCATTCGTCCGCCAAAAGTGCGCCTTTGCAGACGCCGTCGCCCTGGCAGACGTCGTCGTGCGTGCAGACGTTGTTGTCGTCGCAAGGGGCCGTGTTGTATTCGTTCAGGCACCCGGTACCTTCGACGCATGAATCGGTGGTGCAGTCATTGTGGTCGTCGCAATCCAGCTGCCCAGTGCCGTGCTGGCAGATTCCTCCGCCGCAGGTGTCGTTCAGGGTGCAGGGATCATTGTCGTCGCAGGGGGCGCTGTTGGGCGGGTACTCGCACCCAACGCCCTTCGTGCAGACGCTGTCCGCACACGGGTTATCGTTAGGGCAGGCCAGTTCCTGAAGACCAGGCTCGCACAAGTCCTTGCGGCAGGTGTCGCCGACCGTGCATGGATCGGAATCGTCGCATGGAGCCCTGTTCGGAATGTACACGCAGCCCTTGTCGGGCACGCAGCCGTCGTCGGTGCAGACGTCGAAGTCGTTGCAAACCAGTTTGTCGCTGCCCGGGGCGCATTTGCCATCGACGCACTGGTCGCCGACCGTGCACTCATTCAGGTCATCGCACGAGTTGCTGTTGGGCGTGTGGATGCAAACCCCGTCGGGGCCGCACGAATCCTGGGTGCAGTCTTCGTTGTCGTTGCAGTCGACCTGCGCACCGGTGCAAACACCGGCGTTGCACGTGTCGTTGATCGTGCAGTAGTCGTTGTCGCTGCATGCGGTGCCGGATAGAGGCGTCCAGACGCACTCGTCGTTGACGCACTCGTCCTTCGTGCATTCCTTGTCGTCGTTGCAATTGACCGGACCAGGTTTGCACTGGCCGCTGACGCATCGGTCGGGGTTCGTGCAGCCACTGCCGTCGCTGCATGGCAGCGAGTCGTCAGCCAGGAAGCGATCGTTTGCCACGGCGGTGACGCAGGCCATGCACGCGTTCGTCGGATCGACGTCGCCTTCCTCGAAGCAGGTCGAGTCGACCAGGCACCATCCCGGCTTGATCTCGTGGGAACACTCGGTGCCCGAGGTGCAAGCGTCATCAGTGCAGTCGGACCCGTCGTCGCAGGCCTCGACCAGGGTGCCCTGGCACGTTTCCTCGACGCACTTGTCGTCGATGGTGCACGGGTTGTGGTCGTCGCAGCCTTCGCCCTCGACGCATGCCGGAGGCACTGGCGTATCGCCTGCCTCAGCCGAAACGTCCGCAGGTCGACTGTCGATACCGGTATCGATCTGAACTGGAATATCGGTCGGGATGACATCATCGACAGGGACATCGACGAAAGTCTCGCCGACCGTATCGACACCTGCATCCGGGCGGAAGGTTTCATCGGTCTGCAAGTCGCCACCTGCGACATCCTTAAGATCAGTCTGGGCGTCCGGCAGGCCCGTACTGTCCAAACCAGGAGCCCCGCCGCCGCCGCACGACAACACGACCAACCCCAGCAATACCGGCCCCGCCACGCTTCCCCAAATGCTGCCCGTGCGCATCCTGGTTCCTCCTTGTTGAACCCGCCCGCCAGTATAAGAGCGTGCGTGCCCTAAACCTCGAACCCTATTTGATCTGTCCCGAGACAACGGTGTTCCCGTTTACGCGCACAAGTTCCTCAATATCAATAGCAATCTTGCTGCCAACCGGCAATTGAGGTGCAATTCCGTGAAGATCGATTTCAGGGATCGGGAACGATACCAGCGTGTTGCCAGACAGTGCCTGCAGGACCAGAGGAAGTGCCGTGTCCTTGATCAGCTTGCCCAGCGAATCCTCGGCGCCTACCAGTCCGCCGTGAAGGCTTGCAATCTCGATGTCGATGAAAACCGGTTCGCTGACGGCCAGTGCCAGTTCGTTCCCGCCAGATACGCCCTTCTGCACGAACACCTTCGCCTCGGCGTCCAGCGATGCGTACATCTGCATGTCCACCGGCGTGCCGAACAGCTTCATCGTCGCCTTGATACCCACGTCGCCTGCCTGCAGCATCAGTTTCTTGGTCTGGTTGCATGACGACAATATCGGGGGCAGCAGGAAGTCGATGATAAGTACCAGTTCACTGATGCCGTAGGCACTAAGATCAACGGCTGCGCCGCCAAGCTGCGAAGGATCCAGCGGCACCCGCAGGCCACCGCCCCAGTACAGGGCGAAAGGAATCATGTTGAACAGGTCGTCGCGCAGGCCGATCGCCAGGGGCCGGGTCTTGGGCATCACCAGCGGCGGATCCTGGGTGCCAAGGCACGAGGCACGGCCAATGGAACCAAGACTTTCATAGGCGATGCCGCGTTGAGTCAGAATAGTGGACTTCAGTCCAATCACGGCACCGTCGGGGGTGAAGTCGAGGGTCGAAGGCTTGGCCACAATCCGCAGCGAAAGAGGATCGGTACCGGGAAGGAACGCAGGCAACTGGAATGTCTGGTCGATGGCAAGACCCTTGATGGCGCCGGCGATGGCAGTGCCTATGTCATTGGCAATGGTGGCTTCGAACTGGGTTTCGATCATGGTGGCGAAGTCGCTCTCGAAGAAGTCGATGATCCAGTTGAACAGGAAGCCCCAGATGCCATCGATGCTGACGTTGAGGCCGTTTACGACGACATCTGGGTTGATGATGGACGCCTGTGGTTCGCCCTGGCCGTTCATCGAAACCAGTGCCGTCGCGGCAATCGTGATTGACGATGCAGACGCATTGCCACTGAAGGACGGGCAAAGGAACCCGCTGACATCGATGCCGATATCGACTCTGAAATTCGGAATGGCAGCGCTGAAGTCCAGGCCGCCATAGGTCGGGACCAGGTCCACCGCAATCTGGCCGAAGCGGATGTGGTTGAGATTGACCTTGTACTTGCACCATCCGAACGATCCTCGCGTAACCGGGTTCTGGATCAAACTGCCGATGTCCATGCTTTGGACGTACAGGGTCAGGATGGTCGCAATATCATCGGGGGTCGATGTGTCGTTGTCGTCCCAGACCTCCTTGCCAAGGAACATCTGCAGACCGTCCGTAATGTCGGGCGGAGGGGCCGGAGGGGTGTTCGAGAAGTCGTACCATTCGGTCGAGTAGTAGAAGGACTGGACTACGTGATCGGCAAACGTGTTGCAGACCAGGCAGATGTCGTTGATGACATCGCAGTCGGCCGGTTTGCAGGCCGAGTTCGAACATGACACCGAGTTGCAAATCGGAAGGCTTTCCGCGCTTGCGACAATCGGGTTGAAACCCTGTGAAGTGCCGTACGGGTAGAAGCCCATGGTCGAACCGTCGTCTGCCCTGCAGGCGAAGGTTTGATCAGACGGGTTGATCAGGCAGATTCGTCCGTTGATGTTGACCTCGGTAACCCTGATCCCGCTGTTCGCTATCGGGTATTCGATGTGTCCGCGAACGGCCAATTTGGGCCGTCCGTCCCTGTCCAACATAGGCTGGCCGGTAGATGTGTCGATCGCATAGTCGTACTGGGCCAACGTCGCTGCGCGCGGTGGATAGTCGATGATTATCTGTGGGCGGCACACAGGAAGGGCCTTGTGGCCGCATCCGCCTTCCGGTGTGCAGAAGTCGCCCGTGCAGTCGTCGTCGTCGTTGCAGACACCGTCCGGGTTCATGCCGATGCAGACGCCGGCGGTGCAGGTGTCCCCGGCGGTACAGACGTTGCCGTCGTCGCACGGGTAGTCGTTCGGGCGATTGACGCACCCGTAGTCTACCTGGCAAGAGTCGTCGGTGCATTCGTTGCTGTCGTCGCAGGACAATTCCCTCGGGCCCGGACTGCAGGAGCCCTCGACGCAGACATCGTCAAGGAAGCAAGGCTCGAGATCGTCACAAGGTGCGCTGTTGTTCACGAAGATGCAGCCAACGCCAGGCTTGCAGGAATCGTCGGTACACGGGTTCAGGTCATCGCAGGCCAGCGACTCGATGCCCGGCCTGCACCCACCCAGGCGGCAGGCGTCGCCGACGGTGCACGGGTCCAGGTCGTCGCACGGGGCTACGTTCGGGATGTGAACGCAGGCGTCATCGACCGGGCGCGTGGGGACGCAGCCGTCTTCGGTACACGGTTCATTGTCGTTGCAGTCCAGGCGACCAACACCCGACTGGCAGACTCCCAGGCTGCATATGTCGCCAACCGTGCAGACGTTCCCGTCGTCGCACGGTTCGGTGTTGAACTGGTGGACGCATCCCATCTGCGGGTCGCAGTCGTCGCGGGTGCACGGGTTGCCGTCGAAACAGCCCACCTTGTCACCCACGCATTCACCTTCCACGCAGGCGTCGTTCTCGGTGCAAAGGTTCCCGTCGTCGCAAGGCCCCAGGATGGAGGTGTAGGTGCATTCGCCGGCCACGCAACCGTCCATCGTGCAGGCTTTCTGGTCGTCACAGTTCCTGGGGGAGCTGACGCAGACGCCGGTCTTGCAGTGGTCCCCGGATGTGCAGCCGTTGCCGTCGTCGCACGTGAGATTGTCGTCGGGGATCAGGTCGTCAACGACCAGCGCCGACACGCACGAAAGGCATGGGCGCAGCGGGTCGAAGGCGCCGTCCTTGAAGCAAATCCCCTCGACCAGGCACCATCCCGGCATGATGACGTGGGAGCATTCCTCAATGGAGGAACAGGAATCCTCGGTGCAATCAACGGCGTCGTCGCAGGCCTCGACAACGGTTCCAAGACACGTTTCGTCGTCATCGCAGATGTCGTCAATCGTGCACGGATCAAAATCGTCGCACGAGGTTCCCGGAACACAGCGCGGCGGAGGTGGTAGTTCGGATTCAGCGTCGTCGACGAACCCGTCCGGACGGACCCCGTGGTCGCCTGGCGTCACAGTATCGTCCTGCCGACCATCCAGAATGGCGTCCCGTGCCAGTGGCACCTCGCCGTCCATCGGGACATCGGACCCTATCGTGTCAAGCGAACCGTCATTGCTGGAATCGACACCATCCAGAAGCGGCCCCAGGTCGCCTACAAATTGATTGTCCTGCGAGGATGACGAGCCGCCCCCGCATCCAGACATGGCCATTGCCGCCAACGCGGACATCACGCAAGCCTTGAGGGTGACGTGCAGCCGCATCTGGACCTCCTTGGCCAAAACCGGAAAAGTGCCCGCATGAGACCAGCAATCTGAAGACGCTGGTACCTAGTATTCCGTGAGGATTCTATGGAATTGGCGAGTTTCGCACAACTCGAATATCAGTGACTTGTGGAATCAGGCTGCGGCAGTAGCTTGCGGCGTCGGCTGGGCATTGCGACCAGTCCTGCCCTACGATACCGGGATGAAGGCGTCATCAAGAATTCGGCGGCTGGTTTTCGACTGCTGGGGAAAACTGCCGATCATCGCTGTAATCGTTGCCGTTGGAATTTTCTTTCCCTGGGCGTCCTCTGCCGGCGCGACCTCCCCGACACCAGGAAAGGTATCGCCGTCGAGAGCCGGTCAAACCGCAAAGGTTCGAGCCCCGGTTCCCGTATCGCAAAAAGTGCCGGCGCAGGCATCGAGCACGAATGCGCCCTTGTCGATGCAGAGCCTTGCACCGGTCTACGGGAACCAGGCGGTCCTGAAGGCTGTCGCAAAGGTGGACGCGCAGGACTGGAGTGGTGCCAGGGAAGCCCTTCTGTCCCTGGCCGCCGGCGGCCGACTTCCCGAGCAGCCTTTGCGACTGCGATTTCTGCTGGGCCTGTCATGCCTGAACGCAGGCGACATGCTGGGTGCGGTGGCCGTGCTGGATGGATTGGAGTCCGACCTGCCGCTGATGGCCGACAGAATCCTGTTGATCAGAGGGACGGCGCTGGCTGCCCTCGGCCGACTGGGCGATGCGGCAGATGCCTTGGCGCTTGTCCCCAGTACGTCGCCAATCGCGACGCAAGCCAGGGATGCCAGGATCGACGCGCTGGTGGGCAGCGGTCGGTTTATCGAGGCGGTGGAACTGCTGCGCAAAGCCACGGAAAAGGCGGCTGGGGATCCCGGGCTGGCAAGTCGTCTGGCCGACGTCTTGCGACAGGTCGGGGACGTCGACGGGGCCGAGCAGGCAATGAAGGACGCTCTTGGCAAGGCGTCTGCGACCGGAAGGCGCACCTTGCGCAAGATGATTGGAATTCTTGAAACAAGCCGCCCAGTCTCTGGTGATGCCGATGCCCTTGAGGCCGCCCGCAACCTCCTTGACGCACAACGCAGCGAGGAGGCTTCCCGGGCGGCTACCGCGTTGCTGGGTAGCTCGGAACCTGGCATCAAGTGTGAGGCGAGGCTTGTCCGGGCAGGCGCGCTGACAAAACTGCGACGGCATCAGGAGGCAATTGTCGACTACCGAGGGGTCATCAACGAATGTGACAACGGAGCCGACACGCCACGCGTGCTGTTCAACGCAACCAGAAGTGCCTACCGGGCAGGCGAGAGCGCCGAGGGGGACGCGTACGCGTCACGTCTTGCCAAGGGGTTTCCGACCGCATCCTTCAATGACGACGTCTCGATCATGAGGGCAAGGCAGGCCATCGGCAGGGGAGACTCTGCTGCTGCTGAAAGGATTCTGATCGAGTCAGTCAAGGCGTGGCCCGCAGGCGACATGGCCGACGAGTCTCGATGGCTGCTGGCATGGGCAGCCTGGACCTCCGGAAAACGTGACAAGGCCATCGCCCGATGTCGGGAGGGTCGCAGTGCCGAAGGCGTCGATCCGGATCAGGGGTCCCGTTTTGCCTACTGGGAAGCCCGGGCCTTGCAGAAGGCCGGACAGCGGAAGGACGCCGAGGCTGTCTACAGCGATTGTGTTCGAACCTATCCGATGACCTATTACGCCGTCCTGTCCCTGCAAAGGCTTGCGGCAATCCGAAAATCCACGCCGGATGCGCAATTGAAGATCCTGACGGCAGGCATGACCAGGCCGGGAGCCTTCTTCACCCCATCAAACCCAGCGTCGTTGAACGAGGGGGCGGCGGCACGGATTTTATGGCTGTCGCAAACCGGCCTGACGAACCTTGCCAGGGAGGAGGCCGCGCTGACGGCCGAGCGTGACGTCGATGCCGATTGGCTTGCCGCAATGCTGCTGGATACTGCCGGGATGTACACGCAGTCGCACCGGCTTGCCACGAAGCTGATAAAGACCGTCGGAAGTTTCTGGCCGGACCAGCCGACAGCCGGATACTACCGACTTGCCTGGCCCAGACCTTTCAGGACCGAGGTAGAGCGGGCGGCGCTGGAGTCGTCGATCGATCCCCTGCTGATCTGGGCCGTGATACGGCAGGAAAGCGCCTTCGTGAGTGGGGTCGAGTCCCGTGCAAACGCCATCGGCCTTATGCAATTGATCCTGCCGACCGCTCAATCGATGGCGAAGATCCTGCGTCTGGAAGCGACACCTGATGCCCTGCGCCGCCCCGACGTGAACGTGCGCCTGGGTGCCGCATACCTGTCACGCCTGATTCGCGACCTTCACGAACCCCTTCTGGCAATACCGGGCTACAACGCAGGCGGAGGCGCGATCCAGCGGAAGTTGACCGAGATGCCGGGTGCCTCGCTGGATGAACTGGTCGAGTCGATCGGTGCCACGGAAACCCGCGAATACGCACGCAAGGTTTTCGAGAACTGGGCGGTTTACCGGCTGCTGTACGGATCAGGTGAAGAACGCCTGCCGCGCGTGCGCCTGGAGCCTGGAAAGGCGGCCAAGGACCAAAAACCAGCGGTCAGCCCGCCATCGGGACGACATCGCCGGCAACGTTGACAGTCGCGCCGATTCGAACCCCGATTGTGGCCATGAACGCGGCAACTACCGTCGGGTCGAAGTGGCTTCCGCATCCATTTTCGATCTCCCGGATCGCATGCCTTTGGCTCATGGCTTTGCGGTAGGGCCTGTCGGATGTCATCGCGTCATAGGCATCTGCGACCGAGATGATCCGTGCCACCAATGGAATTTCGATGCCCCGCTGGCCGGTCGGGTAGCCGCTGCCGTCCCAGTGTTCGTGATGGTGCAGCACTGATTCGAGGGCCTCGCGAAGAAAACCTACGGGCTGCAGGATGTTGTCGCCAATGACCGGGTGGCGCTCGATGATAGCCCTCTCTTCCGCGCTCAACTTCGCGTCCTTCAGAAGCACCGAGTCGCGTACCCCGATCTTTCCGATGTCGTGCAGCAGCGCCGCCTGTTCGATGATTTCTATATCTCTGGGCGATACCTCCAGCGGACCGGCAATCTCGATCGAGTACGCCCGGACGCGCTCGGAATGACCCAGGGTACAGGAGTCCCTCATCTCCAGTGCCTGCGCCAGGGCACGAATAGTCTGGTAGAAAGTACGGCGGTTGGTTTCGTGCAGTCGCGCGTTCTCGAGTGCGGACGCCACCTGGTGCGCGAAGGTCGCGAAAAGCCCCATGCTTGTCTTGTCGAAGGCGCATACCCTGGGGCTTTCGGCCACAATCACGCCCACGACCCCATGCGGTCCATGGATTGGGGCAGCCATTTCACAACAAGCCGCAGCCAGGGTTGCCTGCTTGTCCGATTGATGCTGAACGTCAGCGATCAGGATAGGCTCGCCGCTTTCAAAACAGCTCCATGACACGCACTTGCTCCGGGGAATCCGTAGGCCAATTCCAATCTTGTCGTCAAATCCATAGTGAGCGCGCACAACCAGTTCGTCCTGCTCATGCAGCAGCAGGGCGCATGACCGGAAGAACAGCGACTGCCGCGCCAGTTCCATCGCGCCAACGATCAGACTTTCAAGGTCGGTGAAGGTAGCGATTCGCATCCCAATCTCGTTCAGGATCGCAAGATCGCTGGCCCGCGTCTGCAGTCTGGCCGCGTCTGCAAGGGCCCGCTCGGCCAGTCTGGCGTTGTGCAAGGCAGATGCGACGTTGGCCACGAACAATTCCAGAAGTTGCATTTCCTGCTGGTCAAGTTCGCAACTTCGTGACGTGACTCCAGTCATGATGCCGGCTGAGCCTTCCTCGTTCAGCAGTGGGACGAAAACTGCCATTCCGTCGGGCGTTCCGTGTTGCACCGAGCATCCGCTGGCGAAGGCTTGTCCCTGTGGTCCTTCGCCCGGTCTGACGCGCAGGAAGGCCGCATCGGTGGGAAGAAAGCCCCGGGATTTCGAAACCCTCAGAAACCCGCCGTCCTCGTCGATCAGCATGAACGAACAGACGTTCATTCCGAAAATGCGCTCGGCCCACCAAAGCCCCTTGTTCAATACTCCATCGACAGTGTGGTCCGACTCGAACTCGTGTCCCGCCGCGGAAATCAGGTGAAGAGGGAGCATGGTGGCGCTAGCCTCGCAGACTGTGAGTCACACTAGCACCGCACGCGGCTGCCTGCCAAAGGGACGACAGGCTTTGGTGATGATCTTCCGGTGGGCAGTCCCCTGCTACCTGGTTTTCGGCAGTGCCTTCATGGCGGGAGTTCGTAGGTTCCGAAGGAATCCCAGGGTCACCGGCTAACGGGAACCGCGCGCATATGACATCAGTTTGACCAGAACTTCGGTCATCCGAGTCACTTCCTTCTTCTCGCGGTCGAAGCCGGCGAAAGCAACGGCGGGGCACACGATCGGTGTGACGAAGAAGTAGCCTGGCAATGCGGCGATGCATCCGACGGTCAGGCCGTTGTAGCTCTGATGCACAAATCCGACTACGGCCATGTCCTGAACGCGAATCAGGGACACCTTGATCGAGTAGTCCTTGTTGTTGGACACGTTCAGATCCATGAGGATCACGTAGTCAAGTTGAAGTTCTGCGAAATGGCCGCGCAGCGTGTTCAGCGAGAAGACGGAAGCGCGTCCGGGCTTTTCGCCGGCCTTCGCGGCAGGCGGGTTGCCATCGACGACAATGCTGGATTGATGAGGCAGCATCAAGCTGGTTACGTCGACTTCCTGGATCGGGACGTAGACAAGTCCAAGATCGTTGAATGCCTTCGAGAGATGGTGGGTGCCCCATGAGAACTTCATACTGCCACCGGAACCTACCTGGATGACTCCGATTCTGGCGCCTGGTTGGACAGGGTCCTTCGGGATGCTCATGAACGTTCGGGCACATCCAGGAACGATCAGCAGAAGCGCTAGGGCCAGAGGCAGAAGAAACGCATTCGGCCACTTGTGAAGAAGGCGCATGTTCCCTCCATTGCAATGAAACCTGGCGAAAACCTGGTGCAGCCTTATGGTCAGCAGCCTAGCTGGGATTTGCCTGGTATGTCAACAGGGCGCCAGCGACACTGGTCGCCCTTGGCATGTCTGTGGCATTGCTTGACGATCGGCCCCTCGTCGAATAGTATCCGCCCCGGTTTTTTGGATGCCCGGAGCAGCCATGGACGCCTCATCGATCGTTGCCCTTCTGCTGGTCATAGGCTTTGCGGCCTTGATCGGTGCTGTCGCGGTTCGCCTGTCAAAGAAGAAGCCCCTGCACGAGATTCCTGACGAGTCCGACGAGGGGGTGGTTCGGCCCTCGCGGGGCGTGGCACCCGCTGTACCGCCGGTTCGTGGGCCTGCCGGGCCTGCCAGGGGACCTTTGCAGCGCCCCGGACAAGTTGGGGCGCCAAGGGTAACAGCTCCCGTCGAACCACCGCTGCGCGAGGCACCAAGGATCGGCCCGAAGGGAAAGGTGATCCCGCAGATCCCCGAGCCTGTGGCCGCGCCGAAACTGGTTGTGGCGCTGCCGACAATCAGGCCCCTTGGCGCCGGTCTTGAACGGACGCGCAAGGAAGGTTTTGTCGCCCGGTTGCTGAACGCTTTCCAGCGAGGCGCTGTCGATGATGCGCTGATCGCGGAAGCCGAGGAGGCCCTGCTGACGGCAGACATCGGGGTCAAGACCGCGAGCCTGCTGATCGAGGCCTTGAGGTCCGAGTTCAAGCCGTCGGTGGGCGATCTGGGCCCGCAGGTTATGGAGTTTTTCCGTGCCAAGACCCTCGAGCTTCTGAAGACGCAGCCTCACGGCGCCCCCAAGGTGGAAGGCCGTGCTGGTGCTCCGGCTGTCGTCATGGTGATAGGCGTAAACGGCACTGGCAAGACGACCACCATCGGCAAGATGGCGCATTTCTACAAGGCCAAGGGTCGCAATCTGCTGCTGGCGGCCGGGGACACCTATCGGGCCGCGGGCATGGACCAGCTTGTAATCTGGGGTCAGCGCACTGGAGTGCCGGTTCTTGCCGGCAACCCCGGCCAGGATCCTGCCTCGCTGATGTTTGACGCCGGCAAGAAGGCGCTGGCGGATGGCGCGGATCTGGTCATAGCTGATACGGCCGGTCGCCTGCATACGAACGTGAACCTGGTCGACGAGTTGAAGAAGGTTCACAAGGTGCTGGGCAAGGCAATCGCGGGTTCGCCGCACGAGGTCCTGCTGGTGCTGGATGCGACGATGGGGCAGAACGCCGTGCGCCAGGCTGACATCTTCCAGCAGGCCGTCCACGTGACCGGCATCGTGCTGGCAAAACTTGACGGGACAGCAAAGGGTGGCGTGGTCTTGTCGATCGTGCGCGATCTGGGTCTTCCCATCTGCTTCGTCGGCGTCGGCGAGGGACTGGACGACCTGCGTCCTTTCGATGCGAACGAGTTCGTCGAGGCGCTGTTCGCCACGGATTGAACCGGTCTATAATCCCGCGCCGTCGACGCATCTGGAGGATTGATGGAGCCCCTGGCGAAAGGATACGAACACAAGGCGGTCGAGGAGCGTTGGTACAAGGTCTGGCGGGAGGCCGGCTACTTCCGCGCTGCTGACGAGAGTGACAAGCCTCCGTACTGCATCGTGATTCCGCCGCCGAACGTCACCGGGCACCTGCACATGGGGCATGGCCTTACCTTTGCCATTCAGGATCTGCTGATTCGCTTCAAGCGCATGAGCGGCTTCAATACGCTGTGGCTGCCAGGTACCGACCACGCCGGAATCGCCACGCAGATGGTTGTCGAGCGCGAGCTTCAGAAGAAGGGCATCAGCCGACACGACCTGGGCCGGGAGGCATTCCTGGCAGAGGTCTGGAAATGGAAGGATGCCTGCCATGCCAGGATCACCGAACAGATGACGGCGCTGGGCGTGTCCGTCGACTGGGACCGCGAGCGTTTCACACTGGACGAGGGCCTGTCTCGCGCGGTGCGCCACGTGTTCGTTCGTCTGTTCGAGGAGGGCTTGATCTACCGCGCGCAGCGCATGGTGAACTGGTCCCCGGGGATCCTGACGGTGCTGTCGGACCTGGAGGTCGAAGAAAAGGAAATAAAGAGTCACCTGTGGCACATCGCCTACCCGGTTGACGGCAGCGACGAGCGCCTGGTGCTGGCGACGACCCGTCCCGAGACTCTTTTCGGCGATACCGCGGTGGCGGTGCATCCGGACGATCCTCGGCACCAGCACCTGATCGGCAAGACGGTGTCCCTGCCGCTGACCGACCGGCACATTCCGATCATTGCCGACGCCGTGGCGGTGGATTTGAACTTCGGCACCGGCGCCTTGAAGATCACGCCCGGTCACGACTTCTCGGACTTCGAAACCGGGCTGCGGCACAACCTGCCGGTCATCACCATCCTGACTCCCGATGCGCACCTGAACGACAACGTGCCGCAGGCGTACCGGGGGCTCGAGCGATCTGCGGCACGCAGGCAGGTGATCGAGGATCTGGAAACGCAGGGCTACCTGGTCAAGACCGAGGACTACACCCACCGCGTGGGTCACTGCCAGAGGTCGGGTGTCGTGGTGGAACCCACGGTCAGCTTGCAATGGTATGTCCGCACCAAGCCGCTGGCTGAACCAGCCATAGCGGCAGTCAGGGACGGCCGTACGGTCTTCATCCCGAACGCCTGGGAAAAGACCTACATGAATTGGATGGAAAACATCCGTGACTGGTGCATCAGTCGCCAGTTGTGGTGGGGGCACCAGATTCCTGTGTGGTACTGCACCGCCAAGGGGTGTGACCACATGCACGTCGCCGTCGAGCAGCCGGCGGTCGGCACGGCGTGCCCGAAGTGTGGCGGTACCGGGTGGAAACAGGACGAGGACGTCCTGGACACGTGGTTCTCGTCGGGTCTCTGGCCGTTCTCGACGCTTGGGTGGCCGGACCAGACAAAGGCACTGAAGACCTTCTATCCGAACACGGTCATGGAGACGGGTTTCGACATCATCTTCTTCTGGGTGGCCAGGATGATGATGATGGGCCTGCACTTCATGGGCGACGTGCCCTTCAAGACCGTCTTCCTGCACGCGATGGTGCGTGACGAGAAGGGTCTGAAGATGTCCAAGACCAAGGGCAACGTCATCGACCCTCTCGAGGTTGTCGACGAAGTCGGCGCCGACGCGCTGCGATTCACGCTGGCGACGATGACGGCGCAGGGGCGGGACATCAAGCTGTCGGTCGACCGACTGAAGGGCTACCGCGAGTTCGTCAACAAGCTGTGGAACGCTTCGCGGTTTGCATTCATGAATCTGGAGGATTTCGAGGGGCAGGTGCCGGAGGTCGACGGGGACCTGGTGATCGACGATGCCCTTCTGTCGCCTGCGGATCGCTGGATCCTGACGCGCCTGCACGAGGCGATGGCCGAGTGCGACAAGGCTTTGGAGGAGTTCCGGTTCAACGAGGCGGCATCGGCGCTGTACCAGTTCACCTGGCATCGCTTCTGCGACTGGTACCTGGAACTGGCGAAGGGTGCCTTGAACGAGGGCGGCGAACGGCGCAGGGCCACGCAGTCCGTTCTGGTGCATGTCCTGGACAACGTCCTGCGCGCGATGCACCCGTTCATGCCGTACGTGACCGAGGAACTGTGGCAGCGCCTGCGGCCCATGCTGCCCGATGCTCCCGACAGCATCATGATCGCGAAATATCCCAAGGGTGTGGGTCGGCGGACGTTCCCGGTCGATGCGGCCGCGCTGGACGAGGTTCTGGAAGTCATCAGCGCCATCCGCGGGGTTCGGTCGCAGGCCGGAGTGCCGCCGTCCGAGCGAGTTGACGTGCTGGTGCGGCCCCATTCGCCCGAGGTGGCGGCGCACCTTCAGGCCCATTCAGACAACCTTGTTCGTCTGGGGCGCACCGGCGATCTGGTCATAGACGCGAACGCAACCCGGCCTGCCGGGGCAGCGGTTTCGGTTGGGTCGTCCGTTGATTGTTACGTGATGATTGGCGACGAGCGATTGGCTGCCGAGGTGCGGCGTCTGGAAAAGGAGCGCGAGAAGACCCGCAAGGACCTTGAGGTCGTTCAGCGCAAGTTGACGAACCCGGACTTCATAGCGCGGGCAAAGGAGGAGGTCGTCGAGGGCGAGCGGGAAAAAGAAATCGACTTTCTGGCCACGATAGCCCGCATTGACGAGGCTCTTTCCGTGCTTGCTTCATAGGGCGATCGCCTATCGCACAGACACGTCCAGGCAAAGAGCAGCCCCCTTTTGCGATGGTTCGAGTTCCAGCACCACGGGGTCACCAGGGGACACTGGCACCTCGACTTCCTCGTGCGTGACGCCTCCGGTAGTGGATGCCGTCCACTTGGTTGCTTGACGGTCGCCCACCCGGATCGAGAACGTAACCGGGCCTTCCGATTTAGTCGTCCCATCGATTCCAAAGACGATTTCGAGATGGTCTCCGCCCTTTGAAGGGCGCCACTCGACCGTGCGCCTCTTGCCTCCCGGGGCGACCGGAATTCTCAGCATGGCATCTCGTCCAAACGCGCACTGGTTGGCCACGGCAGTCCCTGTGTACATGCGGTCATCGCGGTCGATGCCGCTGCACTCCCATTTCTGGCGGGCCATGTTGAAGTAGTCGCACGGTGTTCGATCGACCCGTACCATCAGGCGCTGCACGTCGGCCGCCATCGAATCGGCTTCCCCGGGATCAATCACGCGAGATCCCCAGCGAATCGCCAGTGACAGCAACAGGATGGCGCCAATAGCCAGCAATACACGGATTGCCGCGCGAGACCGTGTGACGGCGCTCCAGAGATTGCCCGTGGAAACGGCCAGGCGCCCCAGGGCATCGATCAGAGCCGCCCCTGGCACGACCGCCAGCATCACCACGGGCGTCAGGAATCGTGCCCCGCCGAAGTTGTACAAGGCGAACAGGAGTGTGTATCCAACGACGGTCGCCAGAATGCCGGAAGCCAGGCGCCACGAGGCGAACGCCAGGGGGACGATGCCCAGCAACGCAACGATCGACAAGGGCGCCTTCTGCCAGATTTCGCCTTCCGGCGACGAGGAAAAGTAGCGGGCGAGACCGTCCATCAAAGGGGTCCCAAAGGCGCCGAAGTAGGACACGATTTCAGGTACACCGCCCCTGACCGTCAGGATCCTGTTGTACGAGTTTATCCAGGGCGCTCCGTACATGTACCAGTTGGCCACGGCCAGGATCATGACCGGGATCGCCGCGCAAGCCGCCAGTCGGGCAAAATCCCTGCGTCCACCTCGGAACAGGAACAGGACGATTGGTACCACGGCGACCGCGTTGGTAACCTTTGCGAATATCGACAGGCCCAGCAGAATGCCCGCAAACCCGTGGCGCCCGGTCATCAATACCGACATGCCGCCAGTCAGCAGCGCTGCATAAAAAACGTCATGGCTGTAGGAGTAGGCAAGATACGGAATCAGCGGGCAGCTCGCAATGCCAAGCACCGAGATCGCTGCGGGCAGCTCCCCCGATGCGCGAGCTGCGATCCGGTAGACCGCGAAAAGCCCCAGGGCCATTGCAATAAGATTGAAAAGCAGCAGCCCGGACGTGCCAAAAACCAGGAAGAACGGTGTCGAAAAGACGGGCATCAGGTACGAGTGCTTGGGATACCATTCCCCGTCTGTGCCGATTGAAATGTTCGACCAGGCGTCATCGACATTCGCGTACCAGGGCAGGCTTCCGTCGTACCACGATCCTGGTTGCACGGCCTCCTGGCGCAGGGTGAAGCCGTCTGCAATCGCGCGGTTGGTTTGCGCATAGAACGATCCGTCGCGAAAAAGGAAGGTGTACGGTTCCCACCGGGACGCAACGATGCCACCAAGGTACACAAGAAGTCCCGCCAGCACGATGGCAGAGGCCCGGTGACCGTATTGGGGCTGCATCATGGGGGCAGATTCTACCTCAGATGCCGACAAACCGGGATGAAGGTTGATCAGACGTTGAAACGTTGCTCGAGGGCGGTCACGTAGTTTGTCCAGGCCTCGCGGGCCCACGTGGGCAGGGTCACCAGACGCACCCCGACCCCGGATTCGGCACCGACCTCGGTCGCATGTGCCTCGGACAAGCGGTGAACCACCTCGGCGCGAATGGGGATCGCATCGCCCAGCCCAGGCACGTGGACGCGAACCTCGACCAGCGCCCCCAGGTCCAGATCCTGGCCCGTGCGAATGAACAAGCCGCGACGTCCAATGTTCAGGGCGAACGTCGTTTCCCAGGTGCCAGGGCCCGCCAGCATGACCCGCATCTGGTGCGGATAACGGGGCACGTCCCGGTAGTCAACAAAGCGGATGTTTTCGCGGTGGAACATCCCAAGATATTCGGGAGTCGGATTCTCGATGCGCACCCCGGCTTCCCATGGGAAGGTGGCCTGGAGCATCGGTGACATTTCCAGGACCCAGCGGACGTTCACCTCGGTCTCGACATCTTCAAATCCCTTGGCCGACAAGCGCAGCACAAGAACCTGCCCTTCGAGCAGTTCCTGATCGGTGCGCAGGCACAATCCCTCGGGAGACACGTTTACTGCCACGCCGTTGGCCTGCTTGCCATGGTTCTGAAAAACTGCCGAAAAAGTCACGGGCAGCCGTACAGTGCCGGTTCTCGACCTGTCATGAAGCATTGCTACCTCCCCCAGACACTATCAAACCGCCAAGTGGAGTTCCTCGAACTCCGGCGCCATAGCCAGCTAAACTTCTGCGATCGTCTACGATGGGACCGTACAATACGAGCCGTTCCGCGTCAATGTGCTACCGCAGTCAGGTATGCAGAACCGGCGCCTTGACGCACCGAAGCTGCTGGTGAGACAATCCGCGCGATGATGCAGGAACACAGCCGGTTTCAGCTCGAGGCCACAAAGTTGGCCCGCACCGTGGTCTTCCAGGTCACGGTCTTTGCCCGTCAGGACAAGGCCCGGACTCGTCTGTACGCCGAGACACAGTGCTCGGACCCGTTGCACTTTCTTCTGCAGTTTGTGGTGAGAGATGCCCCGGACTTTCAGACTCTTCTTTCGCAGTTCATGGCCGAATTGGTCCAGCGTGGTTTCGAACCCAGGCGTCTGAGGTTGCGCGACGTTGCTGCCTGGGAGGAATGGAAACCGGTCCCCCCCTTGACACCGTCTCCAGTCAGCTAGCCTTCCAGGCCTGTCATGCTAGACTCCCCGCCTGAAGTGGTGCGGGAGGCGATTTCGGATGGCAAGCGTTGTTCACGTGACGTCGGAAGTTGTTCCATACAGCAAGACTGGTGGTTTGGCAGACGTGTCGGCAGCTCTTCCCGAGGCTTTGACGCGACTGGGTCATCGAGTTGTCGTTGTGACGCCGATGTATTCGATTGTGGACCGGGCATCTCAGGGGATTCGTCCGACCGGACTGCGGTTTCCGGTGTCGCTGGGAACGCGCAGTTGCGATTTTGCCGTATTCCAGTCTGAGCTTCCCGCTGGCACAGTGGTCTACCATCTGGAGTGCGACGAATGGTATGGTAGAAGCGAACTATATGGAACGCGTGAGGGGGACTATCCAGACAACCATCTTCGGTTTGCCTTCTTTGCCGCTGCCGCGCTTCGCCTGGTGCGGGAATTGGATCTGCGCCCCGATGTCATTCACGGACACGACTGGCAGGCAGGCCTGGTTCCTGCGTTCAACCGGTTGAATCCAGTCGGGTCGGCTGGCGTGGTCATGACCGTTCACAATTTGGCCTACAAGGGACTCTTCGATTCGGGAGCCGTTTCCGAGGTCGGTTTGCCATGGGACATGTTCCGCCCCGGCCAAGGGGGCGAGTACTGGGGGCGCCTGTCGTTTTTGAAGACCGGCCTGGTCTTTGCTGATGCTGTAACGACGGTCAGTCCGACATATGCTTCCGAGGTGCTGGGACCGGAAGGCGGCATGGGCATGGATGGCATACTTCGAGACCTTGGCGATCGGTTCAGCGGGATCTTGAACGGAGCCGACTACGGGGCGTGGGATCCATCCATAGATACGTGGCTGCCTGCCAGGTACGACCGCGCGAATCTTTCCGGGAAGTCGGTGTGCCGGAGCCATCTGCTTGAAACGTTCGGGTTGAGCGAACCAAATGGGCCGCTGTTCGGGATCGTTGGCCGGCTGGTGGCGCAGAAGGGATACGACATGGTGGCGGCATGCCTGGATGACCTTGTGGCCTCTGGCGGCGCGCTGGTGGTGCTTGGATCGGGGGACCTCGCGGTCGAGGAGTCGATCCGGGACGCGGCTGGGCGGCATCCTGGGCGAGTAGGGTTGCGGTTCACCTACGACGAGGGGTTGGCTCACCTTATAGAGGCAGGCAGCGACTACTTCCTGATGCCCTCGCGCTTTGAACCGTGTGGATTGAACCAGATCTACTCGATGCGCTACGGCACCTTGCCGATAGTTCACGCCACGGGTGGTCTTGAGGATACGGTGCGGGACATCGACGAAGTGCCGTCAGGGGGAACCGGGCTCAAGTTCCGGTCCTTCGAATCATCGGAACTGGCTTGCGCCATCAGGCGGGCCAGGGCGCTGTGGGACGATCGAGACGCTATGGCGCGGGCTGTTCAATGCGCGATGCTGCAGGATTTCTCGTGGGAGAAATCGGCGCGACTGTACGGTGAGTTGTACCAGCGGGTGGCACGCTGAGATTGGCGGCCCGATCCAGGAGGATCAATGGCGTTCGACAACAGGGACCGTTTGCTGGCGCGTCTTGAGGCACTGGAGGCGCAGGCCGCAGCTGGTGGGGGCACTGAGCGTATTGCAAAGAGGCACGAGGACGGAAAACTGACGGCCAGGGAGAGGGTCGATATTCTGCTGGATCCCGGGTCGTTCCTGGAAATGGACGCATTCGTCACGCACCAGTGCGACGACTTCGGCATGGATACGCAGGTCGTTCCAGGTGACGGCGTGATAACGGGATTTGGGCGCATCGGCGGACGGGCCGTCTGCGTCTATGCTCAGGATTTCACCGTTCTGGGGGGGTCGCTGGGCGTTGCTCACGCAGGCAAAATCTGCAAGGTCCAGGACATGGCGTTGAAGGTTGGCATTCCGATTATCGGGTTGAACGATTCGGGTGGGGCCAGGATCCAGGAGGGTGTCGTTGCATTGTCGGGATATGCCGAAATATTCCTGCGGAACACGCTGGCGTCCGGTGTCATCCCGCAGATCAGCGCGATTCTTGGGCCATGTGCCGGCGGCGCGGTCTATTCGCCCGGAATCACCGATTTCGTCCTGATGGCCGAGCGCGGCTCGCACATGTTCATCACGGGGCCCGACGTCATTCGTACGGTCACGCACGAGGAGGTGACCAAGGAGGCCCTGGGCGGTGCAGCCTTGCACGCCCGCACAAGCGGTGTAGCGCATTTTGTCACGCCCGACGAGCAGGGCGTGCTTGCGCTGATTCGTGAACTCATGACGTATCTTCCGCAAAACAACGTTTCGGAACCGCCGGTGCTGCCGACCCAGGACCCGCCGGACCGGGCTGATCCTGCGCTGGACGAGATTGTTCCAACCGAATCTTCTTGCCCCTACGACATCCGCGAGATCATCAGTCGTGTTGTGGATGACGGGCGTTATCTTGAGGTCCATCAGTTCCATGCCGAGAACATCGTTTGCGCCTTTGCGCGGCTTACTGGCCGGACCATCGGTATCGTCGCAAACCAGCCTGCGGTTCTGGCCGGATGCCTCGACATCGATGCCTCCGTCAAGGCTGCGCGATTCGTCAGATTTTGCGATGCGTTCGGCATCCCGCTGGTGACATTGGTCGATACGCCCGGGTTCCTTCCCGGGACGGACCAGGAGTCCGGTGGGATAATCCGGCACGGAGCCAAGCTTGTTTACGCTTACGCCGAGGCCACGGTGCCGAAGCTGACCGTGATTTGCAGAAAGGCGTACGGCGGTGCGTACATTGTCATGTCCTCAAGGCACATGCGAGGCGACTTCAATCTGGCCTACCCGACGGCAGAGATCGCTGTCATGGGTTCGGAAGGTGCCGTCAATATTCTGGACCGGCGCGCGATCGATGCGTCGTCCGACCCGGGCGCCGAGCGGAAGGATCGTATCGACGCCTACCGAGAGCGTTTTGCGAATCCCTACCAGGCTGCCGAGTGGGGGTTTGTCGATGCTGTGATACGGCCACGCGACACGCGCCGCTACCTTGCGTCGGCACTGGCTACGATGGGGGACAAGCGTGATTCCAATCCCCCAAAAAAGCATGGTAACATCCCGCTCTGACCCGATTTCCCGGCAATGCGCCAACAGGAGAACGCGATGGAAGTCAACTTCCGTGTCCAGCGGATCCTCATCCCGGTCGATTTCTCCGATACCTCCAGGCGCGCGTTTTACATAGGCTTGAAACTGGCTCGGCAGTACGATGCCGATGTGGATGTCCTGCACGTTGTCGAGCCGATCGCGTCGTTCGACACGGGCGAGGACATGGAGCGCCAGGCAGACGAGATGGAGCGCATCCAGGCTGGCGTGCGCCGTCGCGTTGACGAGCTGTTCCAGGAAGGCGGCCTGACCGAGGTCGACAGGCGCAAGGTGAAGGTCGAGATCAGGGCTGGCAAGCCGTACCTCCAGATATGCCGTTTGGCGTGGGAGAGGGGCACCGACCTGATAGTTCTGGGTTCCCACGGCTACACTGGCGTCAAGCACATGCTGTTGGGCAGCCAGACCGAGAAGGTCGTTCGCCGCGCCCACTGCATGGTCCTGACTATCAAGCCCGAAAACTACGAGGTTGATGTGGATATCTCGGGCGAGGCAATCAGACCCGAGCGGTAGGGAATGGCTTCCTGCCCGACTGGACTGCCTTTGGGTTGATGCCTTCCCGAAAGTTCCTGACATGGCATTTTCCGGTGGCGATATCGCAACCTTTCACAAGTGGCTACTTCTGAATTGACACAGACTGTCACGGACAGTAACTTCCATCTGGACGGCTGGCTTCGGGAGGGGTAACCGGCATGAATGCGACGGCACTTTCGGTCTTCAAGCGTGCGGTATCGGCACCATTTGCCCTGGCCTTCGCGTTTGTGGTGACACTCGCAATGGCTGGATGCGGAACCGGGGATGTTCCGCGGTCCGGCCAGGCCTTGTCGCGTCCCGTCATCGACCGCAACTATCTGCGGGACGAAAGCGGTCGTTATCTTTCGTTCCACGGCATCAACGTGGCCGGGTCCTCAAAGGTGCCTTTCTGGGTGAAGGAAGCCGGCGCCTCGTGGCGCCCCTTCACAAAGGCCGACCTGAACCTGCGGCCGACAGCCTACGACGCCTCGTTCGTCGGCCGCCCGTTTGCTTTGGACCCGGGCTGGAAACCGGGCGACGGCACGGCGACGATGGGTTTTTCCAATGTCAGGGCCGAGATTCGGAAACTGCACGACAACGGTTTCGATTCGTTCCGCCTGATGGTCTTGTGGGAATCGGTCCAGCCCAGGTCGCGTGCCGAATACGATACCGAGTACCTGCACTACATCGGGCAGGTGGCTAGGATCGCAAACGAGGAAGGCATCTATGTGCTGATGGACTTCCACCAGGACATGGTCAGCCGCTTCCTTACCGCACGTTACAACGACAAGCCGACCTACAAGACGGAGGATGGTTCCGTTAAAACGGCGGAAGCCGACAGCATCGAGGCGATGGTTCTGGCGCTGGTTGGGCCATACACGGATCAAGTGCGCGGTGACGGCATGCCCCGATGGGCGGTCCAGACGGCCCTTCCCGAAAAGGACATGAGTCCCCAGAACGTTTTCTGGGGGACGCCTCGGATCGTCAGCCAGTTCTCGCCGGCGCTCCTGTGCAAGGCCTACGACGTCTATTGCTTCGTGTCGGATGAGGACGCTGATCCGCTGATCACGTTCGCTTGCAGCACGCTGGACCCGGCCAGCCCCAACTACGACCCGCTGGACGGTCGCTCGGCAGTTTGCGGCGCCGTATTGGACGTCTCGGACGAGGACTTGCCCCCCTGGATCAAGCAGGTCGCCAGATACGCCTGCAACGTCGAAAACCCGATCGGCGTGCCGGGCAGCGACCCGGTGTTCCCTCCGGAAAAATCGGTGGACATGCTGCCGTTCACCGACTGGAGCCAGGGTTCGATCGTCAGCCTGGATGCCGAGCGTACCAACGCGGCCTTTTTCGGGTCGGACGTGGCCTTTCCCGGCCTCTACGCACGCGAATGCGACAACGGGGGTGACCGTCACGAACTCTACGGGTGCCCCCCGGACAAGCTGGTTTTTCCGACCCACGTGGTTTGCCGGGATGACGACAAGGAGACATGGCAGATCGAGGGGTGCCAGGAACTCGTCGAGGAATACTGGACCGTCAAGGACTACCTGCAGGATGCCTACGCGAATTCCTGGGTTCAGGTCGTCCAGCAGGTCAAGGACCTCCCGAACGTCATTGGCTACGACATCATGAACGAGCCGGTTGGCTACAACATCATGCTGGCCGTGCAGGCGCTGGTGCAGATGGGGGGTGTCAACGACTCGATGATTCTGGATCTGTTGAAGAACCTTGTCAGCGACGCCGCAGTGGCCGAGACGATTGCGAAGGTGATTCCAGCGTTGGGCCTGATTCCGTCGGTTCCCTCCATTCCGGAAGAACCGAAGGCTCCGGTAGCGCCGCAGGAACCCCTGGATCCTGGCCCAACCGCCGACCAGAATGCCCTGGACCGTTATCTGGTCGAAAAGGCTTTGTACCAGAAGGCCAAGCAGGGTTACGACGCAGGCAAGGCGACATACGACACCGAGATGGCGACGTATCCCGATAGGAAGAAGGCGGCCGAGGACGAAAAGACGCGGATCTTGAAGTCGTGGGGCCTGATGTGGGACGCGTTCGACAGCGCCGAGCCGTCGAAGGTCACTGAGACGAACGTGAACAAGCTTGATTTGTTCAGCTTGATCGACCTGAACACATCGTTCGATTGGACATTCCTGCGGCCGTTCTATCAGCGCGTCGGTAACGCGATAAAGAAGGCGGATCCGAAGGCGCTGATTTTCATGGAGGGCTCGATGGGCCTGGGCAGCGTCGGGTACGACCTGGGTATGCCCACGCCGGACGGCCTTGACGGGGCTGTGGTGTTTGCCCCACACCACTACGAGGACATCTATCCATTCCTGGGCTTCAACGTCAGCCCGCGGTACTTCAAGGTCGAGGAGGTCCAGTTTCGCGACTATACCGAGGGCATGAAGAATGCGGCAATGCTGGCGACCGAATCGTTGGGTAACGCACCCGTCGTGTTCGGGGAGTTCGGCGCGTATTACAACTTCAACGGGGTCGAGCAGTCGATTGCCGAGGACTACGAGATCACGAAGCAGATCTACGACAACTTCTTCGAAGGCTTTGAGTCCCTGTTCGCCAGCCGGATGCTGTGGTGCTATAGCCCGGACAACGACATGCGTTACGGAGACCTGTGGAACAAGGAGGACTTCAGCATCCAGAGTTTCGAAGTGACGGACGCCCAGGGTAATACCTCGAGGCCCTGGCGTGCCCAGGAGGTCTGGGCCAGGCCGCACGCCCGCGCGATGGCTGGGCGGCCGATTTCCACGCACTTCTACAGCCCGTATCACTTCTTTCAGCCGGACAAGGGCATGCCTGATCCGGTTGGCGAGTTCGAGGTGCGATACGCCAGCAAGGAAACTGACCGGCCGACGGAGGTCCAGATTCCATACGACGTGCAGTATCCGAAGGGATTCTACGTCTGGATTTCAGATGGGGTTGCGTACTACAACCACGGAAACCGGACCTTGTACCACCTGCCGTCGGTTGACGAGCCGGGTGTGGAGCACTGGGTGAGGCTGCTGCCGCCAATCGAGGGGCGTCCTGCGATTGGCTGGCAATACTTCTTCCGTGGCGACGAGGTCGTCACCGGCGATTGAGGTACATGAAATGATGTGCTGGAAAACGGTTCTGGTGGCTATCCTTGTCGTCATGCCTGGATGCTCGTCCGGTGGCGACGGAACAGACCTGACCGATGTCGCTGATGCTTCCGACATCTTCGATGTGGTGGATGCTGTGGATGTCGCCGATGCTCCGGAAGCGCCTGATGTCATTCCGGCCGGACTGCCCCGATTGCATGCAGACGGACCCCGTATCGTGGATCCGGCAGGAAACGAGGTCGTTCTGCGAGGCGTCAACCTTGGCGGATGGATGTTCCATGAAACCTGGATAACGCTGGTCGGCCAGACCAGCCATGGCGCGCTTTACGAGGCGGCGGCGAAACTGGGCGTTCAGGAGGCCGTCGTCGCGGCGATGCGCGAGATCGGGCCCGAGTACGGCACCGATCCTGCCGTCACGAAGGTCTGCCCTGGCAACGGCGATCTGTGGACCGCCAGGTTGAAGGACCGGTTGGTCACCGCAGTCGGAGCAGACACGGCAAAGACCCTGCTGGATGGCCTGGTCGAGTACCCGCCTTTGTGCGACGACGCAGACCTTTCGCTGCGGAAGATCCTGGCCGATCGCTTTGGTACAGAGGGTCGCGACGAACTGCTGGATGCCTTCCAGCAAGCCTGGATTACGGAAGCCGACATTGCGTGGCTGGCTGCTCAGGGCTTCAACGTCGTACGGGTTCCGATCGGCTACCGGTCGCTGGTGAGGGGTGTGGACGCCGAGGCTCCCGAGGCGCTCGACTTCAACCCGATGGCCGAAAAGCGGCTGACCGACCTGCTGGACTGGTGCCGGCGCAACGGCGTTTACGCGGTGGTCGACATCCAGGAGGCGCCGGGCGGCCAGAACTCCTATTCGGGCACGTCAGGACTCTACTCGAACGTGCATATGCAGGATCTTACGGTGCAGATGTGGGAACACCTGTCGGACCTGCTGCATGACAGAGACGAGGTCGCTGCATACAGTCTTCTGGCCGAGCCGTACGGAGCGCCCGATGCCGACGCTCGGGACCAGATGTACGACCGCATCGTGAAGGCCGTGCGCGCCAAGGGCGACGACCACCTGTGTGTGATCCACGATGGCTTCATGGGGATGGACTCGCTGCCGGATCCTGCCACGTACCTTTGGGATAATGTCGTCTACTCCACCCACCTTTTCGAGTGGTCCACTTCCGACTACGACGCCTATGCCTTTCTTTTTGATGCACTCTATGGCCCCAGGTTCACCGAGGCACAGGCGCGGCAAAAGGTTCCCTATTACATTGGTAGTTTCTCGACCTTTCTGGACCAGGAATGGGCGTACGATGCGGCCGGTTATGCGGCGTGGTGGATGCAGCAGCAAGGGTTTTCGTGGTCGCTTTGGACGTACAAGCGCCTTGACGACCCGATCAGCATGCCTGTCTTCGACTTCTCGACTTCATGGGGCCTGCGTGGGCGACTGAAGAGCAATTTTGTGCGTCCGGACCCATATGTCGATGATTTCGCGACCCTGAAGACAAAGTTCGAAGCCTACCGGGAACTGACCGTTGACCCGAACGAGGCTTTGCTGGCGAAGCTGAAGAACCCGCAGCCCCGTCCTGAGCAATAGTCCGAACCTTCCCACCAGTGATCTTCGATGTCGAAGCTGATTGCTTGCGTGTACGTTCGTAAAGGAATGACGCTCCGCTGACCTTTCACCAGGAGGTTGCCACGAGGTCACAACCTCTTACTCCCCTGTCGCCCCCTTGATGACCTTGTCGCCCTGGAAGAAGTACTGCCAGCCCTTGGCCACGTTTCCTGGCAGCGGCGGCAGGATCCGGATCCAGTGCTCGGCACCCGGTGCGTCGTTCGATGGATAGTGCTGCAAAACGTGGCGCTGCGAGTCGTAGTAGGCCATTCCGTCCGACAGCCACACATAGAAACCGTCGGGGTAGGGCAGGACTCGTTCGGTAGTGTTCCCCTTCGCGTCGACAGACGGCACGCGGATCTCTGGTATCTGGATCTCGGTTGGGGCGCCAACCTCCTTGGCCAGATAGCGGACCTCGAATTCTCCGACCGGATCGGGTACGCCCTTGTCGGAATTGAAGTAGTGCAGCGGGGAATAATAGTGTGTCGACATTGGACGGCCAGCCATCGATCTAGCATGGGGGCGCGCCCAGGACTCGGCTGCGCGCCAGGGGCCGGGGTCGGTCACGTTCTCGTCGGCATCCCGAACGGCCGGCCCTCGGATACTGAAGTCTTCCATGTTCCAGCCGTCGCCAAAGCGGGTGTCGTTCCCGAAGGCCAGGCACCAGACCATCCTGCTGAGAAACTGGCCCTCGAATGCCTCGTAGTAGTTGTCCAGTATGTTGGAGGTCAGCGCGTAATCCTGTGCCATCGATTGCTGGATGCCGCCGAAGTTGAAATAGGAACCGAATTCGCCGTACACGACCGGCGCGTTTCCCATCGAGTCAATCGCCAGTTGTGTCCCGGCCTTGACCCCTTCCGAATAGTCCCTGAAACGCAGTTCCTCCAGCTTGAACTCGCGTGGCGGCTGGTTGAAGCCCAGGAACGGGTAGATATCCACGTAATAGTGGGGCGCCCAGACGACGTGTCCCTCCAGGCCATCCGGCGTAGGTACGCCGCGGACCGGACCGACGATGCCTCCAAGCGGCTCGCCAAGGCTGAGCGACCCCCCAAGGAAGAGGATCGCGTTTGGATCAGCCTTCAGGATGGCCCGCCCGATTCTGCCGTGGAACGGGCGCAGGTAGGCGTAGTCGAACAGGGTAGCGAAGTCGACCAGGCCGAACAGGTCGGTTCGTTGGGACGTCGTTTCGTCCTTGGATGCCTTGGCTGGTTCGCGATCGGTGGGCGAATCCCACTCCAGACCCCACTGCCGCAACAGGATCGACCTGGCAGACTCGGCGGCTGTCTTGGCTGCAGGCCACGAGGCCAGGGCAAGGTCGTAGGCCGCCTTATCGCCGTCATACTTGTCCTGCTCGATTCGGTACATCGTCCACTGCACGTCGCAGACGTCCTGGTCCAGCCCGGTGCAATCCGGTGCGACGGGTGGAACCGGAGCCACGGGTTCCTCGGGAACGGGCGGGAGGTCAGGGACCAGCGACAATGCTGGCACCAGGTCGGCGATAGCCTGTGCCGTGACGGGATCATCCACCAGGGACTTCGCCAGGTCGGTGATCATCTTGCGATCCACGCTGGCCACCAGTGGCAGGTTTCCCAGCAGCAGCCCCGTCACGTGTCCCACCGGCTCGTTAGCGATGTCGTACCCGATCACATTAGGCATGACCTTCCGATTGTCCGGGTCGCCGACCGGCTTGCTCCCGACCTTAAGGGCATCGATCAGTGCCAGCCACGACCCGGCGTAAGCCTCCTGAAGGTAGTCCTTCACCGAGTAGTACTCCTCGCGCACGTCGGCGCATGGAGTCCTTCCGGTCCCGTCCCCATCAAGGTCCCACGTCTCGCGGTCCTTGTCGCGACACACCATGTGGGTGGGGTAGTGCAGGGTTTTGCAGCCGAACAGGTCATGCGGATTCGCGCCAGGATCCCGGCACTCCTTCGCATACAAGCCTGGCAGTACCTTGTCTGAACCGAAGAACGCCGCGGCCGTGCGGTCCACATCCAGCGATACGACGGCAACCACGCTCCACTGGGAAAAGGGTAGCTGGTCAGTGCTTTCGTATGGGGCGAACTGCGGGTCTGGATCCTGGCAGGCGTACTGCGCCAGACGCTTCAGCCATGGGGCCAGATCGTCGTCGGACAATTTCGGAATGGCCGAGCACACGGCGTCCCGTCCGTCGACAGGGTCGTAGTTGGGGCTGGTTGGATCAAGGCTGCTGCAGGCAACCTGCACCAGCGCGTCAGGTTCGTCGCCAGATACCATCTGGTACACGGAGTAGGCCTTGCACAGCATGAGGGGATTGAAGCCCGAGATCGTTCGTGGCGTTCCCCACCAGGGATTCGATGGCCGCATGTCCTTTTCAGGCAGCGACGTCTGGACAGCCCACTTTGGCATGCCGTCACCTCGGACGGCGTCGGTGTATGGGGGGAACAGCGCCAGTACCTGGTTTTCCACGCTGTACTTGTCGACTGCGATCTCAATGCCGTCCTCGGTGACGACGGTAGGCCGGTCATTGAACCGAACGGTCAGGTAGCGGCTGACCATGTCCTGATGAAAGTCCAGCAGCACGTAGATCCCGTATTCCTTGGAGATCTCGACAACCCGGCGCAGGTAGTGCAGGTATTCCGCGTCGTACGTGCCTCGTCGTTCCGGTTCGATGCCCTCCCACAGGATCACCAGGCGAATCGAGTCGAACCCCGCGTCGCGCAGATCGCGGACGGCGTCCCGTACACGGCCCAGTTTGCCGTCCATTGCCACAACCCCGTCCCCGGGCTTCCATCCCTGGTCCAGCGGGAACGGCCGTCCTACGAAACTGGGTACACCGATCAACGGGGTAGAGCGCAGATCTGCCTGGACGAATGGACGGGCAACACCATTGACGGTCAGCCAGGCCGGAACCTTCGATTCACCCGATGCATTGACGCCGTGCAGACTCATGTAGCGGCCTTGATCGTCGCGCAGGAAGTTGCGGTCGATTTTCGGGGTTTCTGCGGGTCCTGGGGAGTGAACAGGAGCCTCCCCTGCGCAGGCTGCCAAACCAGTCAGGACCAGCGCAATCAAGGTGTTCTTGATCATTGGCATCCTCCGGTTCAACCGGCTTTGAGACACGCTGGAGAGTCTATCTGACACAGACTGTCAGTCAAGGCGTTGCTGCTTCGAGGATCTGTATTTGTCGGAGTTGACGCAAGTGCATCCAATGCCCACAATTTCATCGACCCAAAGCTTTCCCGAGGGATTCATGCTGCGTTCAACTTTCGTCGCAACTTTCCTGGGGTTTGCCTTCATGGCTTGTGGTGGGGATGGGACAAAGGAAGCGGCAGACGCGGGCCGCGACCTGGCTGACCTTCCGGCTGACGCCATTCAGTCCGAAGTTGCAGACACAGCACTTGAGGCCGATGTCGAGGACGCAGTCGTTCCCATCGACGTATTGCAGGAGGCCACTGACTTGTCGGCTGATATCCCCGACGTCACTCCTTGTGCCCCGTACGAGGGGTACGGATCCTGGGTGGTCGGCGTGCGGACCCTGGACCTGCCTGACCGCAAGGTCGAGGTGTGGTACCCCGCACCGGCCGGATCGGAGGTCGGGAAGACGAAGGCCCGGTACGACATGCGGGAGTGGTTGCCTCCGGTTGAGGCCGCGAAGATCCCGAACGACGCGCTCTCATACTATGTCATGGAGGCTTACCGCGACCTGCCGGTGGCGGACGGGCCTTTCCCGATGGCACTGTTCAGCCACGGCGTCGCATCGTTTCGCAGCCAGTCCTCGGCCCTGACGACGCACCTGGCATCCTGGGGATTCGTCGTGG
Source organism: uncultured Myxococcales bacterium (assembly GCA_903936705.1). Taxonomy (GTDB): domain Bacteria; phylum Myxococcota_A; class UBA9042; order DTJE01; family DTJE01; genus CAIZWN01. The sequence goes on along the minus strand of CAIZWN010000005.1, from coordinate 336,472 downwards.
CGGCGCCAGACCACTGGGAGCGCGGCCTGGCGTCGTTCCTGACCGAGACCGCCGACTTCAACACGTTCGGGGACGTTGACCTTCGGGCGACGATCGCTCTGATGGAGGCCGAGACCAAGAAGGCTGGCGGCCCGTTCGAGGGGCGCATTGACGTTGACCGAATCGGCGCCACGGGGCATTCGCTGGGCGGGGCCGCTGTCATGAAGTTGATGGAGGAGTCCAGTGTCATGGCGGGTGTGACTTGGGCGGGCCCTTTGCCCTCGATAGCGGGCGTGACGGTTACGAAGCCATTGATGCAGATCAGCGGTTCGATCGACGGCATAGTGCCCCCGGGGGACGCTCGGGGTACCTTTGCGTCGCTGGCCGGCTGGCCCAAGGGCTTTGCGGAGATCCTGGGCGCGGGGCACCTTGCATTCTCGGATCTGTGCCTCGTTGGCGCCGACAGGGGAGGCATCATCCAGATGGCACTTTCCTATGGCGTCAGCGTGCCGGATTTCCTGGTGGAACTGGGCATGGATGGGTGCCGGCCGGCAGACCTTCCGGCCGTACAGGCCTGGCCGATTATCAGGCATTACACGCTGGCCCACCTGCGGCTTGCGATGGGAATCGATGCAGTACCGGTTGGCATGGGCGACGAGGCTGCTGCCTGCTTTGCTTCGCGTCTGGTGGACTGGGGGTTCGAAGCCAAGGCACCAGTCGTTCCTGACGCCACAGAGCCCTCTCCCGACGTGCCGGCTATTGACGTTCCCGCAGACTTATAAGTCGTTCGCCTGTTTTGCAGTTGCCCCTTGGCCTGTCTCGCATCCTGGATAATATGTGGCAAGCACTACATATTTTCTGGAGGCAAACCATGGCCTGCGCTGGCGCAAACCGGATCCTTCTTGCCTAATTTCGGACTGACTGCTTGCAGCGGGACGAACGTTAGTACCGGTGAAAGCACGTGCAGCGTGCGTTGCTCCAGTGACCTTCAGTGCCCCGATGGCCAGGCTTGCCATCCAAGCTACAAGTCCTGCAAGCCCATACGGTAGCTCATGGAATTGTCGGTTCGAAGCCAACCACCTTGGCCTTGGACATGCCGTACGTCAGGCATATCGATGCGGCATCGCCGGGCAGTTCCTTGGACTTTGCCACGAATACGCCGGTTGCGACGCCGGCTTCGTCGCGTTCCTGGTGCATGTCGAACACCATCGCCATGGCCGAGTTTACGACGCCTATGTAAGAGCAGAAGGATGGCTTCGGGTCGGGAGCCGCGTCGCACGTAGCCTGCAACTTGGTGACGGCCGCGACCAATTGCTCCTTGGTCAGGACCCCGGACAAGACACCGTCGGTCAGTTCGAAGCCGTCGGTGGTGCTGCCGTTGATGACGTTGCCCTTCAGCCTGGCCTGGACCAGGGTCACATCGATGACCAGTTCGGCCTCAAACGGGATCGACAGTTGGAAAATTGACGGGCCGGCCGCCAAAACACCCGCTGCGATGGTTGCGTTCTTGAAGAGGATCATGGGCTGGCATGTCTGCTGGTTGTACGAGGCTTCCTGGACGTAGAAATCGCCCGTTGTTGCTGGCGGGGCAGCCGTCGACTTGCCCAGCAGGCCGTTCAGTTGGAAGAACGAGTTCGCGAAGTCTGTCACGCCAGTCAGTTCCAGCATGATCGCGATGTCGCCGCCGGCCACTGCATCATTCAGCGGGCCGTTGACCTGGGTGGCCAGGCCCTTGAGTCCATTGTCGCCAAGGCCGTCGCCGGTGTAATCGAAGCACTTGGCCTGGACGTCGCCCGTGACGGACGGGGTTTGCAGCGAGGAAATGGTACCGACCGGACTCCATGACGTGGGCCTGGCAGTCGTCCAATCGCATACGGGGACACACGTGCCATTCAGTATGTCGCATGTGGAAGTCCCTTCAATACAGCCGGTACCACAGAAACCATCGCAGCCGTCGCTGCCGCATTCGCGACCGGTGCAGTTCCGGGTGCAGCCTGCTTCGGCTGGGACGTCATCGGGGGGAGGATTGTCGGTGTCCCGGCCGATTTCCAGCGCCAGGTCCTGGCCGATATCGGCAGCCAGGTCGGGCCTGTAATCATCGAAACCCTGGTCTTCGGCATTGGAATCCGGCTGGATGACATCCCTGCCGTCGATGAACACACAGATTCCCTCTCGGCAGTCGCCACCATCGGGACAGTCAGCTGCGCCTAATCCGCATTGGCGGGCAGTGCAATAGTTTTTGGAGGCATCCATCCCGATCGTGGTACCGGGCGCACAAATATCTAAGGGAAGGCAATCCGAAGTCCCCATGCATTCACGCACCTGGCACGTCTCTTGCCAGCATGTTCGGCCCACATCGCAATCCTGGCTGGACTGGCAGGATTTATCCTCAAGACACTGGCACCAGCCTCGGTATCCGGCTCCCGGCTGTGCGGCAACGCACAAACATCCTTTTCCGCATGCTGATCCGATATTGTCGCACTGGAAGGTTCTTCCCTTCAGCAGGTCCGTGTTGCAGGAGGAAAGCAACAGCACAATGGTTGTGACGAAAATCCTGTTGGCTGTCAGGCTTGGCTTTCCGGGCATCCTAGCTTCCTCCCGTGTGTCAAACCAGGACACTGGTACCGTCGGCGCAGGTGGCAAATTTCCAGAGCGTCCCGGCAACAGGCTGATCTACCTTGTTTCGCATTGATGGTAGCATCGATTGAAACTTCAGCGGCGTGGATGTTCCTGGCGTTTAGCATCTCAAGGAAATTGCGTCGGGAGCGATTGCGGACGGACCATTCTGGAACGTTCCTACTGGCGTTTTTCGGGCACCAGCGAACATTTTGCTATCTGGGCGGCGCCCAACTCCTTGGACTGCTGGTTCAAAATCACGTTCCCCACGAAGGCGCCAGGTACTATGTCGGCCCTGATGTAGTAGGTTTCTCCCGGCTTGACGTCAATGTTCACGACCGAACGGATCTCGGTTTTTGCGGCGACCTCCAGTGGCCCCTTCGCTGCGACGTAGGCAATGTACCGCCCGCCGGGCAGGGAGCTGATCTGCTTGCCGTCGATGTTCACCTTGAACTGCACGGCGGACCCGAAGAAGTTCTTCTGCCGGTACACGTATACGGCGGCCTCATCTTTCGAAATGTCGGTCATCGGCGTAAAGAGTTGTGTGGTCGTAGTGGCGCATCCCGCTCCAAAAACCAGACTTGCCAGAATGAACACAGTCGTGACCTTGCTGAAATTTGACATCATGCCCCCCTAACCAAGAGTTCGACACGAAAAGCAGCAGACGGTGGGCCCCCTTGCCCACCGGCCCTGGCTGGAGTATCAGTCAACAGGCCGGAGGAATCAATCACGCAAATCCAGGTCGTCGGCAGGATGATATCCTTCATGAAATTGAATTGTTATCAGTGCCGGGTTCGGGCGAATCCTGCCCTGTCGACGACCCAGTTGCGGATCATCGCGGCCCTTTGAACTCTTGCTCAATCGGGGTGCTCTTCTGTGCGGGGCGAGGCGTCTAGCGGTCGGTCATTGAAGTATTCGGCATACGCAGTTGAAGCGGCCGCAGAATGACCTGTAAAAAGCCTAGTAGAAGCGGCCTTGAAGCGTCACCGTCGTCAGCCAGGGCATCACTGGTTCGGGCGGCGCGGCCCCAAATTCGAAGACGTCCTGGCATGCCTTCACCATGCCGTCCACGATGATCCTGCCCAGGCGGGCGCCTGCCTCGGCGTTGGCCAGCGAGGGGCGCCCCGTGTAGCCGGGGAATGGTCGCAGCCCCATCCAGCCCAGCAACTGGGCTACATAGGCGGTCTCGTCAGCCAGGGTCTGGGCCCCGGCCAATCTGGCTGCCCTGGACATGGCCGTCAGGGCGGGTATGGGCTGCCATCGGGGACATGGGGGCAGGTTTCGGTAGCAGGGTGACACCGACAGTGGAGCATAGTGCAGCGAAAGCGATGTCTCGCCGAAGCCGGCATGAACGTCCGTGTGCATCTCTTCTGCCATGGCTCGCCGGTTCTGAGGGTCCTGAATGGCGCCCAGCACCTCGGACATCTGCGGGTCGCCGGTTTGCAGGCCCACGATACGACGGACCAGCAGGTTCATCGGAGACAGCGCGGCGATCTTCCTGGCAGCCAGAGCCCGCACGCCCGCCTGTAATGCCAGCAGGTGCAGGGGATCCCCGTGGAAGGTCATCAGGATCACCCGACTGGCGCCCATCGCGGCCAGGGCATAACAGGTCTCCAGCACTTGTTTGCGCTGGTGAATGAAACTGGTCTGTCTGGACCCTGGCCCCGGCACCACCGCGCAGCCCATGCCCAGATCGGCTGTGACCAGGAATGGCCAGTCGGGATGGGTCTCTTGAAGCCGCGCGTGCAGGTCCCGGGCCAGGCCACGGCTGACTAGCCCGTCGTTTTCAAGGGAAAGGTGAGGACCGTGATATTCCACTGGGTTTGCGAACAAATATACCGGGGCCCCTGTGGCCAGGAGGACTCTGGTTTCCCCGATTGGCATGGACGTCAGGTTGATCTCGACCACTAAAGCCTCCTTCCCATTGGAGGACTCGATGATGGCAGTCAGCGAGGCCGAAGACAACGCTATAATCCTGTCGGGCGCAAATGGACCAGAGGTCCTGTCGAGGTAAACGTGCTGCAGTTCCTGCCTGCCCCGCTGAAGGGCGTCCTGGCCTTCCTGATGTTGTCCGTCAATGTCCTGTTCTGGTTTGTGCTGCTGATTGCGGTTGCCTTGCCGAAGTTGCTGCTGCCTATTGCCAGGGTTCGGACTGTCATGGACCGGTTGCTGTCGTTGATCGGCGAGGGCTGGATCAGTGGCAACGGCGTATGGATGAGGATGACCCAGGAGACCAAATGGGAGGTGGAGGGAGTCGATGCGCTGGAGTCACACGGATGGTACCTGGTGGTGTCGAACCACCAGTCGTGGGCTGATATCTTCGTGCTGCAGCGAGTCCTGAACCGCCGGATTCCGCTGCTCAAGTTCTTTTTGAAGCGGGAACTGTTGTGGGTGCCGGTGATGGGCCTAGCCTGGTGGGCGCTGGACTTTCCGTTTCTGAAACGCCATGGCTCGGATGTGTTGGCCTTGCATCCCGAAAAGCGAGGGCAGGACGTCCAGACCACCCGGCAGGCCTGTCGAAGGTTCGCACGCACGCCGACCAGCGTCATGAATTTTCCGGAGGGCACCCGCTATTCGGCGGACAAGCACCAGCAACAGGCCTCGCCCTACAGGAACCTCCTGCGGCCGAAGGTGGGAGGAATCGCGCTTTCGGTGAGGGCTTTGGGCGAAAGGTTCGAGTCCTTGATTGATGTGACCATCGTCTACCCGTCAGGTGCCCCGACGTTCTGGGAGTTCCTGTCGGGGCGGGTGCCTCGGACAATAGTCAAGGTGCGTTCGCTGCCGATACCGAAGGAGTTGATGCAAGGCGACTATGACCTGGACCAGGAACTGCGTGCGAAATTTCGAGACTGGGTGCAGGCTTTTTGGGCCGAAAAGGACAGGACGATCGACGTGTTGAAACAAATCTGAGCAAATGGACCAAGGTGCTGCTGGCCTTCCCGGCTGTAATGCTGAGGCAAGGTACCCGCTACCTGACAACCTCCGATCCAGTGGTCATCGCACACCAATGCCCAGGATTATTGAGGAAAGACAGGCGATTTACGGTGTCGGTTCCAACACCCAGGTAACCAGGAGTACAATTATCTTAATTAGCCGAATCATCCCGATCCGAGGAGGATGGAAGCCATGGCTGAACGCAGGACCATTGTCGACTGGGCGATCCATTGGGAGCAGGCGTTTCCAGAACGCGTGTTCATGACCCAACCTCTTGGTGGCGGGTACGGGAATGTCCGGAACTACACCTTCCGCGAGACGCTCGACCAGGCTCGCCGCATGGCGAACTACCTGAAAGGGCTGGCCCTCCCGGCCCGGAGCAGAATCGCAATCTGCTCGAAGAATTGCGCACATTGGGTGATGGCAGATTTGGCAATCTGGATGGCTGGCCACGTCAGCGTGCCGGTCTTCCCGATCCTGCCGACCGAGATCGTGCGCCACGTTCTTGAACATTCGGATTCGAGACTCCTGTTTGTCGGGAAGCTGGATCCGATCTGGCAGCAGATGAAGGCGGGTGTTCCGGCGGACATGCCAACCATCTCGTTCCCGCTGGGTCCGGATGGCGCCAGTTTGAGGTGGAACGAGGTTGTCGCGGGCCAGTCCCCGCTGCTGCAGCCGGTAGATCGGTCGCCCGACGAGATGGCGACCATCATCTATACCTCGGGCAGCACAGGAGTGCCGAAGGGAGCAATGATCAGCTTCCGGTCCATGGTCGAGTGCAGCGTTCACCTGACGAAGTTCCTGAGAGTGCGGCCCGAGGACCGCTATCTGTCCTATCTGCCGGTCGCGCACAGCATGGAGCGTTGGCTTGGCGAGTGCCTTCCCCTGGTAGCGGGCCACCATGTATTCTTTGCCGAAAGCTTGGACACGTTCCTTTGCGATCTCCAGCGCGCCCGTCCAACCGTCTTCCTGTCGGTGCCGCGTTTGTGGGTCAAGTTCCAGCGAGGCGTGTTCGAGAAGATGCCGCCGCAGAAGCTCGATCTGATACTGAAGATCCCAATCCTGGGCAGAATCGTGAAACGGAAGATTCTGTCGAAGCTGGGCCTTGATCAGGTGCGGATCGCCGGCTCGGGATCTGCTCCGCTGCCGGCAGGGGTCGGCGCCTGGTACCGATCTCTCGGGCTCGAACTGCTGGAAGGCTATGGAATGACCGAGAATTTCAACTTCTCGCACCTGTGCCGTCCCGGTCAGGTTCGTGCCGGCTACGTGGGCCAGCCATACGACCAGGTCCAGTGTCGGCTGGGGGAGGGCGACGAGATCCAGGTCCGAACGCCTGGCTGCATGATGGGTTATTTCAAGATGCCCGAAGAGTCTGCGGCGGTGCTGTTGCCTGACGGGTTCCTGCGCACGGGAGACCGCGGGTCGATCGACGAGATGGGCCGCCTGAAAATCGTGGGGCGCACCAAGGAAATCTTCAAGACATCAAAGGGCAAGTACATTGCGCCGGCGATGATCGAAAACCTTCTGGTCAATCACCCGCGCATCGAGTTGTGCTGCGTGAGTGGGGCCGGCTTTGCACAGCCGCACGGAATAGTTCAGCTTTCGGACGCGGCGCGCAACGCCGACGCGGTTGTTGTCGAAAAGGAACTGGCGGATCACCTAAGGCGCGTAAACGATGGTTTGCCAAGCTACGAAAAACTCCAGTTCGTTGCCGTGGCGAAAAGCGTCTGGTCGCCCGAGAACGGCTTTCTGACGCCGACCATGAAGATTCGTCGTTCGTGTATCGAGGAGACCTACCAGCCCAACAATGAGCGCTGGTACTCCTCGAACAAGCCGGTCGTCTACGAGGACAACTGACGATCGGTTGACTACCGGACGATCAGGCATGCAGAATCACCTGGGTCAAGAATGGCGTGACACCAGGAATAAATATGCGGGTCCCTATCGAGGCGCTGGAACAGCGGGTGTTGAATGGCGGCGAGGTGACCGGTGAGGAAGCGCAGGCGCTGATGTCGCTTGCGGGGCGCGATGTGTATGATCTGTTCCCGTCGGCCAACCGCATTGCACGAAGATTCAAGGGCTGGGTCGTGGAGCTTTGCGGGATCGTCAACGCCAAGAGCGGCCGTTGTCCCGAGGACTGCGCCTTCTGCGCCCAGTCGGCCCATCACCGCACCGACACCCCTGTCTACGATCTGATGGAAGTCCCGGCTGTGGTCAAGGCTGCCGCGGTAGCAACTTCGGACGGTGCCGATCACTTCGGCATTGTGACCAGCGGAACGCGTGTTCGCGGGGCCCAACTGGATGTGGTGTGCGAGGCGATCGGGCGGATAGTGTCGGCCGGTCAGGTCATTCCCTGCGCCAGCCTGGGCATCCTGGACGCGGTCGCCCTTGGCAGGCTGAAAACGGCTGGACTGCGTCGCTATCACCATAATCTCGAGACGTCGCGGAGTTTCTTTCCGACCATCTGCAGCACCCACGAGTACGATGACGACGTGGCTACCGTGGTTGCGGCCAGGAACGTCGGACTTGAAGTGTGCTCGGGGGGGATATTTGGTGTTGGAGAATCACCCGCCCAGCGGGTCGAGTTGGCCCTGACGCTGCGCGAACTGGGGGCCGACAGCGTCCCGATCAACTTCCTGGTGCCGGTGCCCGGGACACGATTGGAGGGCCGCCCGGCCCTTTCGCCCCTGGAAGCGCTGCAAATCGTGGCGGTGTTTCGCTTTGTCCTGCCTCGCGCCACACTCAAAGTGTGCGCAGGACGAGAACGGAACCTGGGCGACATGGCATCGTGGATTTTTTATGCCGGTGCCAATGCCATGATGGTAGGTAACTTCCTGACGACGGCAGGACGGACTCCCGAACTGGATCTGGCCATGATCCGCGCACTGGGCTTTTCCCCGGTGTCGGAGGTGGTCAGGTGAAGGGACCTGCCTCTCCAGCCTGGGTGCACGCGGATCTATGCCACATCGACGAGGCGCACGCCCGGCGAACGCTGCGCGTGGTCGAAAGCCACGTGGGTCGCCGTCTTCAGGTCGAAGGGCGGGAGATGCTGAACTTCTCGTCCAACGACTACCTTGGGCTGGCCGGCCACCCTGAACTGGCGCAGGCAAGCTCGGCGGCTGCCATGATCTGGGGCGCTGGAACTGGAGGCAGCCGCCTGGTCACTGGCACCCTTGCCATCCACCGCCAGTTGGAACGTGAATTGGCCGTCCTGAAGGGGACCGATGACGCGGTGCTTTTTTCCACCGGGTATCAGGCCAACGTCGGGATACTGCAATCGCTGATGCCCGAGGGTGCCATTTTCAGCGACGAATTGAACCATGCGTCGCTGGTGGACGGCTGCCGCCTGGCTGGTGCCCGAACGTGCATCTATCGTCACCGGGACATGGACCACCTGAGCGAGTTGCTGGCCAATAACGCCGACGCTGCGCGAAAGCTGATCGTTACTGACGGCGTCTTCAGCATGGACGGTGACCTGGCGCCGCTGCCGCGGATTGCGGAACTGGCCCAGTTGCATCATGCCCTGGCGATGGTGGACGACGCCCACGCCACCGGGGTGCTGGGGGCAGGGCAGGGCAGTGCCCACCATTTCGGGGTGGCCGACCGAATCCACATCCATATGGGGACGTTGGGCAAGGCGCTGGGAAGCTTCGGGGCCTTTGCCGCAACGTCGCGGGAGCTGGTCGACCTCCTGATCAACCGGGCACGCAGCTTCATATTCACGACGGCGCTGCCTCCGTCGGCGGTCGGGGCGTCGCTGGCAGCGCTGAAGATTCTTCGCGAACAGCCTCAAATCGTTACCAGACTGACTGAAAATGGGGCCATGCTCCGTCGAGGGCTTCGCGAAATGGGCTTCGATGTGCCTTGCGACCCCACGCCCATCATTTCCCTGGTCCTGGGTTCAAACCGCCGTGCGCTGGCATGGAGCCGTGCCTTATGGGACATGGGTATCTGGGTCGTCGCCATCCGTCCTCCAACCGTACCGCAGGGATCGGCTCGTCTGCGAGTGACCGTTTCCGCGGACCACACGTCCGATGACATCGCCGCGCTTTGCCGGAGCATCGCATTGCTTCGGGAAACGGAACCAGACGAGGAGAAATCGTGAATCCCCGATCGCAACGGACGCAGGAATTGGTTGCAGAGGACCGCGCCCACCTGTGGCATCCATTTTCGCAGGCCAGTGAGTGGGAGAGCGAGGATGCTCTGATAGTCGAACGAGCCGAGGGACGCTGGCTGTTCGACACCGATGGAAACCGCTATCTGGACGGTATTTCCAGCCTGTGGGTGAACGTTCATGGCCACCGGCATCCCGAGGTGGACAAGGCCATAATCAGGCAACTCGGCCTGATTGCTCACACCACACTCCTTGGTCTTGGCAGCCCTCCTTCCATCGAACTTGCGCGGCGGCTGGCCGGACTTTGTCCTGGCGATCTCGTGCGTGTGTTCTACTCCGACAATGGCTCAACCAGCGTCGAAGTGGCACTGAAGATGGCTTACCAGTACTTCCAGCAGCGGGGCCGCCCGGGCGATGCAGCTCGAACGCGCTTCATCGCGTTTACCGACGCTTACCACGGCGATACTGTCGGATCTGTCAGCCTTGGTGGCATCGACCTTTTCCATGGCATATACAAACCGCTTCTTTTCGACGCGCTTCGCGCCCCATACCCCTACTGCTACCGATGCCCCCTGGGAAAGGCGCAAGGGACTTGCTCGGATGCCTGTTTGCAAAGACTTGAGGAAATACTGGCAGTGCACGGCAGCGAGACGGCTGCCCTGGTGATCGAGCCGCTGGTGCAGGGGGCGGCCGGGATTATTACCGCGCCGCCGGGCCACTTTCGCAGCGTGGCCGACATGTGCAAGCGTCACGGAGTGCTTCTGATATGCGACGAGGTGGCCACAGGCTTTGGCCGCACAGGTACCATGTTCGCATGCCAGCAGGAAGGCGTAGTGCCGGATTTTTTGTGTCTGGCCAAGGGGATTTCTGCGGGCTACCTTCCGCTTGCCGCAACGGTGACCACCGACGAAGTCTATGACGTCTTCCGGGGGCCCTATGCGGCACATCGCACCTTCTATCACGGCCATTCGTACACTGGAAACGCGCTGGCCTGCGCTGCCGCAATCGCAAGCCTGGACGTTTTCTTAAACGAGAAGGTGCTGGAGGGACTGCCGGACAAGGTTCAGCGACTGAGGGATCGGCTGGGCGAAAGAATCGCCAGCCATCCGAACGTTGGAGACCTGCGCCAGTGTGGACTGATGGTTGGGATTGAACTGGTTGCCGACAGGTTTACCAAGGCCGGCCTGCCGCTGGAAGACCGCATCGGGCGCCAGGTGATCCTGGAAGCCAGGAAGTTGGGCGTCATGATCCGATCGTTGGGCGATGTCGTTGTTCTGATGCCGCCGCTGGCGATAACGGGTGAGGAGATCGACTTTCTGGTGGACGTGACCGCAAGGTCCATCGACGCCATTCTTGGGAGGGCCCAGTGAACCCGGCGCTTTTTGTGGCGGGAACAGACACCGGCGTGGGCAAGACTCATGTAGCGATGGCCCTTTGCCGGGCGCTTCGAAGTCGAGGGCTGCGCGTTGGCGTGATGAAACCCGCAGAGACGGGATGCCACTCGGATGCCCCGCCCGACGCCCTGGCCCTTATCGAGGCATCGGGCTGCCGTGCACCACTGGATCTGGTGTGTCCCTACCGCTTTGCCGATCCCTTGGCGCCCGGCGTTGCCGCCGAGTGCGAGGGCCGCACGGTGGACATCCTTCGTCTGGACGCTGCGCTGGCGGAACTCAGGTCCTCCCACGATGTGGTTGTTTGCGAGGGCGCGGGTGGGCTTCTGGTGCCCCTTGCCGGAACTATTGTCTACGCCGACTGGCTGGAAAGCACGGGACTGCCGGTTCTTCTGGTGGGGCGGCTGGGCCTGGGCACCCTCAACCACGTGCTGCTTTCGGCGCGCTACCTGGCCGCAAGGGGCATCCCGCACCTGGCCACGGTTCTTTCGGCCACCCAAACGCCTGCGGATCTTGCCGAAACCACCAATCCAGGTGTGTTGGCGCGATACCCCGAATCCCGAATCGCTGGGGTATTGGCTCATGGACTGTCGCCTGAATTTCCCCAGCCGGCCCTGGACGTCATCATCGAGTGGTTGAAGGGCCAGTGTCGCTAGTAACAACTGGAAACTATTACTGAATAGTATTCACTGCGCGCGCAGCTTTTCTTCCAGTTCGGCCCAGCGTTGGTACAGTTCCTCGACAATTCCTCGCGCCTTGTCTGTGGCATCGGCTGCCGTCCCCAGTCGGGCCGCATTGCTGGCGATAACAGGGTCGTGCAGCGTAGCTTCCTGCCTGGCCAGGTCGGCTTCGGCATCGTGGATGCGGGCCTCTATAGTCTCCCAGTCCTTCTGTTCAAGGTATGTCAGGCGCTTCGGTTTCGGCTTGTCGGCCCGTGCCGCCAGGTCCCGTCGTGTCTCCTGAGCAGCCTGCTCTGCCGCTGATTCCCGTCGCCGCGCCTCCTTCCAAGCCTCTTCCCACTGTAGGTAGTCGCCGTTGAACGAAATCTTGCCCTGCCCGTCCAGGCCAAGTATCGCGGTAGACACGCTGTCCATCAGGTACCGATCGTGCGTCACCAGCACAACCGCGCCTGGGAAGTCCAGCAGGCTGTCCTCCAGCACCTCCAGCGTCTGCAGGTCCAGATCGTTCGTAGGCTCGTCCAGCAGCAGCACGTCCGCCGGCCGCACCACCAGTCGCGCTATTAGAACGCGAGCCTGTTCCCCACCAGACAAGTCCCCAACCGGCGTCGTCAACTGGTCCTTCCTGAAGCCGAAGCGCTGCGCCCAGGATGCGACGTGGATCTCCTGTCCCCTGTACGGTACGGCATCCCCGTCGGGCGCGAACGCGCGCTGCAGCGTCAGCCCTGGCGGCAGCGTCTCGCGCCGCTGGTCGAAGTAAACCACACGAAGGTCGGGCGCAGTCTCCACGTGGCCTGCATCGGGTTGCAGTTCCCCCTGCAGCACCCGCAGCAGCGTCGTCTTGCCACTGCCGTTGACCCCGACCAGGCCCAGGCGTGTTCCGGGTGACAGTACAAACGACACGCCGTCGAAAAGCGTGCGGCCCCCCATCTCCTTTGCAATGTCCTTGGCTACCAGCAGACGTCGCGTTCGACGTTCGGTTCCGGTGAAGTCGAATTTGGCCTCGACCACTTCGTTGCGTGCGGACACCACGTCCAGGGCATCTATCAGCCGATGGGCCGCATCCACGCGATAGCGCGCCTTGGTCGCCCGTGCCTTGGGTCCGCGGCGCAGCCACTCGGTCTCGCGTCGCACCTGGTTCGCCAGCGTCTCCTGCATGCGCGCCTGGCCCTCCAGATATGCAGCCCGGGCCTCGACGAATGCGCCGTAGGGGCCGTCATTGGCCAGCGTGCCGGACGGATAAATGCGATTCAGTTCAACTATGCGCGTTGCCACGTTCTGAAGAAACCAGCGGTCATGACTGACCAGCAGGGCTACGAAACGCGACCGGCGCAACAGGTCCTCAAGCCACGCAAGCCCAGGCAGATCCAGGTGATTAGTCGGTTCGTCCAGCATCAGAACGTCGGGGGCGGTAACCAGAGCCCGTGCGATGGCCAGACGCTTCTGCCACCCGCCCGACAAGGTCACTGCCCGCTGCGTTCGGTCCGAAAATCCAACGCGCCCCAGCGTTTCGGCCAGCCGCGCCTCGATCACCGAGGTAGGGTCTGGTCCATGAGGAGGCGTTCGTGCCAGTTCTGCGCGCAGGACGTCCTCGACGGTCTCCTGGTCAGAGAAAGGGTGTTCCTGAGGAACAAATGCTACGCGCGTTCCCTTTCGCGTGGCGACGGTTCCCGTATCGGGCCGCTCGTCCCCGACCAGGATGCGCAGCAGCGTGGACTTGCCTGCGCCGTTCGGCCCGATGACGCCCAGTCTGTCGCCATCGTTGATGCCCAGGCTGACGTTCTCGAACAGCCCTTGCGCCCCGTAGGCCTTGCCAAGACCGCGTGCCGCTATCATCGGGCCAATCTGGGCGTCCGCCACGTTCCACTCCTTGAAGCCGCGCCCCTCGCGGGGGACGGAAAGGTACTCCCTGAAACCCGTGCGTGCAACCGTGCGTGCAACCGGGCGTGCAACCGGGCGTGCAACCGGACGTCGGCGTAGACGTTATAGGACATGCGCACATTTGCCTGCGGCGCCTCCTTGTGGGCTGGTGCCAACTTTTACTTGGAGATGCCTGTCTACAGGAACGATCCGTTCGTCAGCAGGGGAAGAAACGCAATTTTATCCAGGAGGCGTGGCTACGGGCAGCAGTAGAGATCGGCGTTGCTGGCAGTGCCACCAACGACACAGCCGGCCGGTACGTCGCCGCGGCAAAGCTTGGCATTCGTCTTGCCGGCCACCCCGGAGCAGAACGGGTCCCACGCAGCGTTCGTCATGCACGGAATGCTTGGCTGCATGTAGTTCACGCAGTAGTTTTGCGTGTGATCCCAGGATGCCCTGCATTCCAGCACGTTCCAGGTCAAGACGCCGCCGCAGTTGTCCAGGGATGCCGATGAAACGCAGGCTTTGTATTCTGCCCATGCAGCTTGGCAGGGGGCAGTGCCGGCGCCATACATGGTGTCCCACCCGCTGCAGGACGCGTTGCAGTCTGCCTCGCCGCCGCCGTAGTAACACTGCGCCGCCATCAGCACTGCACAGACATCGGTGCAGTCGCCAGTGCCATTGCCGTTGTTGCTGCCGGAATCTGTGGGACAGCCCACAAAACAAATGGCGAAGCCGATCAAAACCGGAATCCGGGTATGGGTCGGTTTCAGCACGGTACCCCCCTTGAAATTGGTGTTCATTTTCGCGTCCGAGTTCCGATAACCTATAACATTATTGGCATGTGTCAAGACGGGTATCGCGTCGCACGGTCAGTTGATATGTTCGTCCGCAAATCATGCGAAATCGACTATCCTTGCCATGTCTTCCCAAACGAGTGTTGCATGGACGATCCGACCACACGAACGAATCCCGTCAAGTGTACCGGCTGTGGGTCGTGCGCATCGGTCTGCCCGATGCAGGTGCTAGAGGTCGTCGATGGCCTGGCGCGCGCGGTTTCCGGGCGCGAGGACAAGTGCTTCAGTTGTGGCCACTGCGTGATGGTCTGCGCGGTTGATGCCATGAGGGTTGTGGGCCTGGATCCTGCCGAGTTCGTGGAGGCACTGCCGTGGGGTTTCGACGCGTACGCGATGGAGCGCTTCATGTTGTCGCGGCGTTCGGTGCGTCATTTTCAGGATCGTCCTGTCGATCGCGCGCTGCTTGACCGCGTGCTGGAGATGGCAGCCAGTGCGCCGATGGGCTGGCCGCCACATACTACCTCGGCCCTTGTCCTGACCGACAAGGCCGAGATCCGCCGCCTGTTGAGCGTTATGCGCAGCGGGTATTCCCAGATGGATCGTATGACCCGGAACTTCATCGGCCGTGCAATGTTCCGGCTGATGGCCGGGCGCGACAATTGGAAGGCTCTGCGCGACTACATTCTGAACCTGACCCGCGAGGCAAACGTCCTGTTCGACAAGACGGGCAAGGACAAATTCATATACCAGGCTCCGGTCGTGATCATTTTTCTGGGCGACCGCAACGGCCTGTCCTACGATCAGAACGCCGTCCTGGCGACGCAGAATGCCATGCTGGCCGCACATGCGTTGGGACTGGGCAGCACCATGATTGGTCTGGTACCGCCCATCGTCGAGCGTTCGCGTGCCTTGCGGCAGCGCTGGGGTATCGCCGACAACCAGGTGGTCCTGTCGGCGATTGTCCTGGGCCACCCGGCGGTCAAATTTGTCCGCGTGCAGCACCGCCAGTTGGCGTCGGTGAGGTACGTGGAAGGGTAGGGTTGTGCGAAGGCCAGACACAGGTCAGGGATGCAGCAGGCCCAGGCGGGCACGGCATTCCTCAACGGTCGCAACTGTGCGGCCCTGGTCCAGCACCATCCTGGCCGCCTTTGCCACAAGATCTCCGTTTGATTCAGCCATCACGCCGTCCGACAGGTAGAAGTTATCCTCGAGACCGACCCGGACGTTGCCCCCGATTGCGATGGCCGCGGCCACCAGGCGCCACTGGTCCTGGCCGATCCCGATGACCTCCCAGTCGCTGTTGGGGGGCAGTTGGTCAACCATTGCCATCAGGTTCCCAGTGGTCGGCGGCACGCCTCCCAGCACGCCCAGGATCAGGCTGTACTGGAAAGGCGGATCCAGCAGCCCCATGTCGATCAGCGGGAAAGAGTTTCCGATGTGGCCGACGTCGAAGCACTCCATCTCGGGTTTGGTGCCGACCCCGCGCATGGCCTTCAGGATTGCAATGATCTCGGAGAACGGGTTTTCGAACACGAACTCGAACACGAAGTCCCGGCGCTTTGGGTGGTACTTCGCGTAGTTCATCGACCCCATGTTCAGGGCACCTACCGCTGGCCGGATTGCGACTATCGGCGCGGTCTTGCGTGTCGTGTCAATCCCGACGGCCCCTGTCGAAAAGTTGATTATCACCGGGCAGGCGGCCGTGACAGCCTCGTAGATGTTGCGGTAGTCGGCCACCTCATAGCTGGGTGCACCGTCTGGCGACCGGGCATGGATGTGCACAGCCGCCGCACCTGATTCATAGGCGCGCTTGGCCTCTGCTGCGTACTCATCTGGCGTGTACGGGATGGCTGGGCACTGGCTCCGGTTGGCCACCACACCAGACAGCGCGCATGTGATCATGCACGGCCTGGTGAAGTCATGGTTCTCGCGGGTCCACATCGACATCGTGATGCCTCCGTTTGTTCTACCTTCCCTTCCACTTGGGGGGACGCTTTTCGAGGAAGGCAGTCAGGCCTTCGGCCGCGTCCTCGGTTTGCAGCAAATCAAGAAGCTTGCCAGACATCAATTCCAGCAATGTGCCTGGCTTGCCGCCCTCGACTTCGCGAATAGCCTGGCGGCCCATCCGAATCGCGACGGGCGCGTTTGCACATATGGCGGCAAGGACCGAGTCCACGGTGGTATCGAACTCGGCCGAGGGGACGACCCGCGATACCAGGCCGATGCGCTGGGCCTCAACTGCGTCCACGGGCTCACCGGTAAGCATCATCTCCATGGCCCGCTGGCGAGGGACGGCGCGCAGCAGCAGTGGCGCTACCATCATTGGAAACAGGCCGACTTTGACTTCAGGCGTGCCGATGCGGATCCCCTCGCGGGCGAAAGCCAGGTCGCAGGCCAGCATCAGGCCCAGCCCGCCGCCCATGCAGTGTCCGTTGACCCGCGCCACCACCGGCTTCGGGAAGTCCAGGATCCGGCGCAGCAGCAACGCGTAACGTCGCGGTCCCTCGGACGGATCACCGCCGGCCAACGCCGACCCGAGGTCCGCACCCGAGCAGAACACTCGGTCTCCAATCCCTGTGATGCAAACGGCGCGCACGGTGTCGTCGGCCAGGGCACTGTCCAGGGCCGCGTCCATCAGGCCGATCGTCCCGGCGTCCAGTGAATTCCGGCTGGCTTCGCGGTTCAGCGTAAGGCGGGCAGTCCCCGACCGTACTTCATACAGCACTTCATCGCCTTGCATCGTCCCCTCCGGGTTCGTCAGGCTGAACCTCGACCAGGATCTCGCCCGGGCGTACGCTGGTTCCAACGCTGGTGCGGATGCCGGTCACGACCCCGTCGTGCGCGGCAACCAGTGACGTCTCCATCTTCATGGCCGAGACCACTACCAGTGCCTGCCGGCGTGTGACGCGTTGGCCTACCTCAACCAGGATCCTGACGACCACGCCGGGCATTGGGGGGGTAACTCCGGCCCCGAGGCCGCTTGGTCCCCTGCCTGTTGACCGTCCCTCGGACTCGGCGTCGGATACTCGCCAGGCCTGTCCTTCGCACCAGACCCACGTGCCTCCTGAACCAGCGGGCGCCGTGTACAGCACGTGAGAGCGCTGTCCAGCATTCACCGAATGGCGCCCTGCCGACGAGGCTATGACGCAGACCTCCGAAGGATGGCCGTCGATGGATAGCCCCATCCCACCGTTCGCTCCATCACCGCCGGTGGTCACCTCGAACACACGATCGTCCGCCCGCAGCTTCATCCTCACGAGCGACCTCCCAGGTCCCATGCGCCCAGTCGCCGCCATGGAGAATTCGCGTCCAATCCTTCGGCACCGCCGCCAGTTCCGACCACGCCTCCGGCTTGCATCGCACGTCGTTCCAGCACATAGCCGGCAGCCGCCAGCGCCAGGTTCGGGGGTGCTGGCCGCCAGTCGGCCATGTGTTCTTCCAGGAATTGGGTATGGGTGTCTCCTGCCGCGAAAGGCGCCAGGCGCAGCACGTCCATCAGGTAGTCGACAGGTGTACGCACGCCAAGAATCACGCACTCTTCCAGCGCCCGCAGCATTCTCGCGATCGCTGCCGAGCGGTCCGAGGCATGCACGATCAGTTTGGCCAGGATCGGGTCGTAATGAATCGGCACGTCGGACCCGGTCGTAATCCCGCTATCCAGCCGAACCCCCGGCCCTTCGGGCATCCGCGCCAGGGCCACCCTTCCTGGCGACGGCAGGAAGCCTGCCCCGGGGTCCTCGGCATAGAGTCGGCACTCGATGGCGTGGCCCCGTGTCGAAACATCCTCCTGCCTGAAGGGCAGCGTCGCACCGGCCGCGATTTCCACCTGCAAGCGGACGAGGTCCAGCCCGGTGGTCATCTCGGTAATCGGATGCTCGACCTGCAGGCGCGTGTTGACCTCAAGGAAGTGGAACGAACCATCCCGCGCCAGCAGGAACTCGACTGTTCCGGCGTTCACGTAACCGGCTGCCTTCGCGGCTGTCACTGCGGCACGTCCCATCCGATCGCGCAGTCCGGCGTCCAGTGCCGTTGATGGAGTCTCCTCGATGACCTTCTGATGGCGTCTCTGGATCGAGCATTCGCGCTCGAACAAATGCACCGTGTTCCCGAGGGCGTCAGCCAGCACCTGGATCTCGATGTGCCGTGGACGATCCAGGTACTTCTCGAGGTAGATGGCTCCGTCGCCGAACGCGGCTTGTGCCTCACCCGAGGCCAATGCGGCAGCCTCGCGTAATTCCCGGGCGCAGCCCACTACGCGCATCCCCTTGCCGCCGCCGCCCATCGATGCCTTGACCAGTACCGGGTAGCCAATTTCATCGGCGAACGCAGCCAACAGTTCCGGGTCGTCCGACGGCCGGGTCATGCCAGGGATGATGGGCACCCCCCTTTCGTGCATCAAGCGGCGTGCAGCTGTCTTGTCGCCCAGGCGTTCCATCACGTCTGCTGGCGGGCCGATGAACGCGAGGCCGGCACCTGCGACTGCCCGCGCAAACCTGGGGTTCTCGGAAAGAAAACCGTATCCGGGGTGGACGGCCTCGGCCCCGCACTGTCTGGCGGCCGCGACGATGCTGTCGATGCTCAGGTAGCTGTCAGCCGGGGGGGCCTTGCCGATGCAAACAGCTTCGTCGGCTGTTGCGACGTGCAGCGATTGACGGTCCGCCTCCGAGTAAACGGCCACGCTGCGGATGCCCATTTCGCGCAGGGTCCGAATGATCCGGACGGCGATCTCACCCCGGTTAGCGACCAGTACGCTTCGGAACACGACATCCCCCTACATCCGGAAGGTCCCATAGCCGACTTTGCGACCCTCCAGAGGCGCGTTCAGTGATGCCGAGATCGCCAGTCCCAGCACGTCGCGCGTCTTCACCGGGTCAATTATTCCGTCGTCCCATAAGTTCGCGGTGCTGTGGTAGGCGTTGCCATCCTTGTCCGCCTGTTCGACGATTGTCTCCTTGATGGACTGCTCGAATTCAGGCGGCAGCGGGTCCTGGCCTTCGCGTGCGAACTGGTCGTTCTTGACCGAGATCAGGACCTGCGCAGCCTGCTCGCCGCCCATGACGCCGATCTTGGCATTGGGCCACATCCACAGGAAGCGCGGCGAGTAGGCGCGTCCGCACATGCCGTAGTTGCCCGCTCCGAAGGACGCGCCAAGGATCACAGTGAACTTTGGAACGGTCGAGGTCGCGACGGCGTTGACCATCTTGTGGCCGTCCTTGGTGATACCGCGTTGCTCGTACTCGCGGCCGATGATGTACCCGTTGATGTTCTGCAGGAATACCAGCGGGATTCCCATGCGGTCGCACAGTTGTATGAACTGCGTAGCCTTCAGCGAGCTGTCCGAGAACAGCACGCCGTTGTTTCCAAGGATGCCAACCTCGTAGCCGTGGATCCACGCCCAGCCGCACACCAGTGTCGGCCCGTACAACGCCTTGAACTCGTGAAACTCGGACCCGTCCACGATGCGGGCGATCACCTCCCGGCAGTCATAGCCGATGGTCGTGCTTTTCGGGACGATTCCGTACAGCTCGGAAGGGTCGCACAGCGGATCCGTCGCAGCGCGGCAAGGCACGCGTGCCTTTGAATTTGCTGGGATCGTCAGGAAAATGTCCCGGACGATGCGCATGGCATCGGCGTCGTCCTCGGCAAAGTAGTCGGAAACCCCCGAATCGCGGCAGTGGACCATTGCACCGCCCAGGTCTTCGGCGGTCACGTCTTCGCCAGTGGCGGCTTTCACCAGGGGCGGTCCGCCCAGAAAGATTGCTCCTGTGCCGCTTACGTGCACCACGTGGTCGGACATTGCCGGAATATACGCGCCGCCCGCCGTGCACAGGCCCATCACGGCGGTTACTTGCGGGATGTTCGCCTTCGACATCAACGCCTGGTTGTAGAAGATCCTGCCTCCGTCGTCGATGTCCGGGAAAATCTCGGACTGCAGTGGCAGGTATGCCCCCCCCGAGTCCACAAGGGTGACCATCGGGAGGTGGTTCTCCATCGCGATGGCCTGCATGCGCAGTGTCTTCTTGACGCCCATCGGGTACACGGTGCCGCCCTTTATCATCGGGTCGTTTGCCAGCACCACGACTTCTCGCCCGTGGATGACCCCGATACCAGCCCGGCTGCCGGCGCCGTGTACGTCGCCCTCGTACATGCCACGGGCCGCCAGCGGTGCAATCTCCAGCCATGGAGAGTCAGGGTCCAGCAGGCGATCCAGGCGCTGCTGTACCGACAACTTTCCAAGTTCAGCGTTGCGCTTGCGGGCGCGATCGCTGCGCTCCTCGCGGGCGGTCTTCAGCTCGCGGCCCAACTCCTCGACCAGCTTCAGCATTGCCTCGCGGTTCTCGCGGTAGGCGTCGCTGCCTGTGTCGACGGCGGTCTCGATGATGCCCATTACCCCCCCCTACACGCGTCCCAGCAGCTCGTCAGCGATCGCCATCCTTGCAACTTCCAGTGTCGTGCCGGCCACGGCCAGGCCCCGGACGTCCCGCCAGGCGCGCTCGAACAACCCCCCTGCCACATAGCCCTGGCCGGCCGCAACCTGCATTGCCCCGATGGCGACGCGCTCGGCGTTCTCGGCGCAGAAGACCCGTGCGCAGCGTACCAGCGTCGCCGCCTCGGGGTTGCCGGTCAGGGCCATCCATGTGGCCCGCATGGCCAGCAGGTCGGCGGCGTGTGTTGCCGTCAGCATCTCGGCCAGCTTGAATCCGACCTCCTGGTACTTCAGCACGGGGCGCCCCCCGCGCTCGTGCTGTGAGGCGTGGGCCATGGCAGCGCCCAGGACCCGGTGCATCAAGCCGACGCAGGCGAAGGCCGCGGTCAGGTCGGCGTCCAGTACGTACCGTTCTCTGGGGTTCGGTTTTCCTGCAAACTCGATGATGTGTTCGGGCTGGACATCGACATCCGAAAACTCGATGTCGCACACGGTCAGCCCGTTCAGTCCAGGCATCGCGATCCGAGGTCCGCGGGTCACGCCTGGTGAATCAGCGGGAATCACGCAGGCGACCTCCCGGCCATCAGCCGCCGCGAATACAGCCAGGACGTCGGCGACGGGCCCGTTCGTCACGAACGCCTTCCTGCCGTTCAGGCGCCAGGGCGGGCCCGCCAGCCTGACCGAAGCCGCGCGCGGTCCGCCGGGTTCGGTAAGTGCAACCGCCCCGATCCGATCGTGCGGCCCGCCCCCAGCGATCATCGCGCACTGGCGTGTCGCCTGCAGGGCCAGGAACAGCGACGTCGATACCTTTGCCACATCGAGGCCGTTCGCGATTGCCTGAGGCCAGGCGCCCTGGTCGTCCAAGGCACGCCCGACATCCTCGGCGGCGAGGGCCGCCTGCATCTGCAACAATATCCCCCTGGCCGCGGGGACATCAGCCAGTTCCATCGCCTCGACCCGATCCATGAAGGTTGCCAGGATCTTCGCGATCCGTGCGCCATTCTCGCGTTCCTGTTCTCCCTGCTGGAAGTCCATCACACCCCCTCGCCCATAAGCCTGGAGATGATCATCTTCTGGATGTCCGACGTCCCGCCGCCAATGGCTGCGATGCGCAAGTCCCGGAAAACCCTTTCGACGTCGTACTCGGCGCAATAACCGTAGCCACCGTGCAACACGACGGCATCGTTCGTAGGCTGCAGGGACGCATCGCCGACGAAAAGCTTGGCGACCGACGCCTCAAGGTGGTTCATCGGCTGTCCCTGGTCCTTGCACCATGCGATGCGGTAGACCAGCGACCGCGCGGCCTCCTGGAAGATCTTCAGGTCAGCGATCTTGTGCCGGACAGCCTGGAAGCTGGCGATGGGCCGCCCAAACTGCTCGCGCTCTCCGGCGTAACGGCAGCAGCGATCGATCAGGAACCCGGTAGTGCCGATCGCCGGTGCCAGCAGGGCGCTGCGGTCCCACTCAAGCGTTTGCAGTGCGACGAAGAATCCCATGCCTTCCATTCCCAGAAGGTTCTCCTCGGGAATGATGCAGTCGTCGAACACCAACTCCGACGTCAACGAAGTCCGAACTCCCAGTTTGTGCAGGTTCTTGCCGGCCGAGAAGCCAGGAGTGCCCTTCCGGACCACGAACGCGGAGATGCCGGCGTGGGCGGCCTCGGCGTCGGTTCGCGCAAAAATGACCGCGATGTCGGCGATTGGGCCGTTCGTGATGAACATCTTGGTTCCGTTCAGACGCCATCCTCCATCCACACGCTCGGCGCGCAGCCGCAGCGCCGCAGCGTCCGAGCCTGCGCCTGGCTCGGTCAGACCCATGCAACCGATCCATTCCCCGGTGGCAAGCCTAGGCAGATACAGCGCCTTCTGTTCCTCGTTGCCGTGGGCCGCGATCGTGTCGGCGCAAAGGAAGCTGTGCGCCCCGTACGCCAAAGTCAGACCTCCATCGACGCCTGCTTCTCCGAGTGCTTCGCCGACCACCACGCAGGTCATGACGTCGGCCCCGCCGCCCCCATAAGCCTCGGGTATGTTCAGTCCGAGCACTCCGTATTCGCCAAGCTTCCGCCACGAATCGAAGTCGAACTCGGATGCCAGGTCATGTTCGCGGACGCGCGGGACGATCTCCTGGCGCGCAAAGCGCAGGACCTGCTCGCGCAGCGCACTCTGGTCGGGGGTCAGGCCGAACTCCATGGAATCCTCCGTGGAATTGCAGTTGAAAATCGATTCGCAAGAAGTCTAGCACAGGGCAACTGCGCGGTAAGCATGTTTTCGGCTCTCGATACGGTCAGTGCGCCAGACGCATCAAAGCCAATCCTGAAGCTGTCATACCAAGGAATCGGCAGGGGCGCGTCCAGGTGTTCTCGCTTTGCGGAAGTCCCACATTCCTGGTAGATTGCCGCGGGTCTGGAATAGGGTCCTTCAATGCCAGTGATCCGGCCGGCCGATAATGCCGAACAGGTTGAACATGTGATGGGCCTGCTGCGGCTGCTGGGCGAAGCGCAGGAAGTGTCATCGCTGTCCACGGCGCTGCGCGCGGTGGCGGAGGTTGCCTCCCTTCTTACCGACGCGACCGAGGCAGGCGTCTTCGTGGCCGAAGAAGAGTCTGGTCTGATGCGCATGGTCGCCTCACATGGACTGGGTCTCGTTGCCGCTGGCGACAACAGCGTTTTTGTACTTGGCATAGTGCCTTGGCTGGCCAGCGAGGATTCCAGGTTCGTGACCGCCGACGAGGGGGAAGTCGAGTTACGTACGGCACCAGCAGCCTTTCGCAAAGGTTCGTTCTGGACCCCGCTGGTCCAGGGCGGGCAGACCGTCGGATGGCTGGTGGTCGCTGGTTTGTCGGACGGGCCTCCGGACTCGACGCGGCTGAAGTTCCTGCGGTTGACGGCCATCCATGCAACAACGTTGATCCGCGGGATGAGGGCCCAGACGGCGCTTAACCTGCGTGTGGAAGCACTCACCACGCTGGCCGAGGTCGGCCAGACTCTGGCCAGCACCCTGGATCTTGACCGAGTCCTACGGCTGATAGTGGACGGTGTGGCACGTCTGTCGGATGCGACGGCATGCTCGATCATGCTGCTGGACGAGTCGCGTGAAACGCTTCGAATCCGCATGGCAATCGGGGTTCCGGAAGAAGTGGTCCGGACTGCTGTCCGGAAGATAGGCGAGGGAATTTCCGGTCGTGTCGCGCAGACCGGGGAACCGGTCTTCTTGCGGAACATTGCCGATGCCACCGGTGGCCTGAGGGGGTGCAACCCCGACCGTTACCGGTCGCCGTCGCTGGTCAGCCTGCCTCTCAGGTCCCGTGGTCAGGTCATCGGTGTCTTGAACGTCAACGACAAGAGAGAGGGCGATTTCTCGGCCGAGGACGTCAACCTGATCATGTTGTTTGCCAACCAGGCTGCGTTCGCTATCGACAACGCCCGTTTGCACGACCAATTGTGGCAGGCTTCGGTCACCGATGGCCTGACGCAGACCTTCGTGCACGCGCACTTCCAGCGGCGTCTGAAGGAACTGGTGTCAGCTGCGGCCGTGGGCCAGGATTCGCTGGCCGTCATCATGATGGACATCGATTTTTTCAAAAAGGTGAACGACCAGTTCGGGCACCCGATTGGCGACGTTGTGCTTCAGGGCGTAGCCGCGCTGCTGAGGCGGGCTGTGCGATCCAACGACGTGGTTGCGCGCTACGGTGGCGAGGAGTTCGTCCTGATTCTCTCGAAGGTGCCCTACCGCGTGGTTCTGGCCGTGGCCGAGCGCCTTCGGAAGGCGGTCGAGGCAGCGACCTTCGGAGCCCGCGAGAACCCGGTCCGGATCACCGCCAGCTTTGGTGTTGCCATGATGCCTGCTGACGCGACCGAGGGTACCGAATTGATCCGCCTGGCCGACGAGAATCTCTACGCTTCCAAGCGTGGCGGTCGGAACCGGGTCACATCGTCCGACGCCGTGCGGCATCTGGCCGAGCTCGAACTAGCGCCGGCTACGGCTAGTGGGCGAGTCGAGAGAGCCGGTAGTCCTGGTACCGAGGTCGATTGCTGACAGGTGCTTTTCGGCATCCGCCTGCCGTTTTCGCCGACACCACCTCCTGGCCTGTGATTCAATCGCCAATCTCTGATGTGTCGGGATTTACAACACCGGTGTTGGAATTTCCCACACTTCTCTTCGCGAGATCTGCCCGAACCACCGGGCCTCAAGCCGCATAAACAAATACAAAACCGCTGGTTGGAAGTTTTCGATGGCAGGCGGACGGTCAGGCATTCTTCATGCAGATATACGTCTCCAGTGACGCACCCGGCGCTGCGCCGAAGGAGGCCTGGATGTCTGAAGAAATGGTTGTTGCAGTGGTAGTGACGAATCTGCTGCTTGGGGCGATGACCTTCGGCATGGTGATTGCGTGTGTTGTCGGAGGTTGCAGGGCCGCGTGGCGGTCGCGTGCCGCCCAGCGCGTCAGTCATCCCGCTACGGCCTAGGTTTCCCTCAATCGATTGTCGGCGTTCCCGGATGCTTTATCGCGAAGTCTCTTGTTCGCCCCCTTCATCGGGCCTTTCGATGCCATGGCGGCGCATCTTGTCGTACAGTGTGGATCGGTCTATTCCAAGAGTGGCAGCGGCCTCGCTGACGTTCCACCCCGAGCTGCGAAGCACCGATTCAACGACGCGGGCCTCGACCTCCTTCAACGAGAGGTGTGACGGGGCCAGCCACGAAAGGAGTTCCGCACCCGTCCGGAACAGGAAGTCGAAATCCCCAGGTTCAAGCCGGTCGCCTCGGCAGCCCACCAATGCCCTTTCGACGGCGTTTTCCAGTTCCCTCACGTTTCCCGGCCAGGCATAGGTCGACAGGCGCTCGATTGCCGCTGGTGCCACTTCCTTTACCGTTCGGCCGACTTCCTTGGATGCCTGCTGAAGCAGGTCGAAGACCAGCAGGTCCAGGTCCTCCAGTCGCTTGCGCAAGGGGGGGATTTCAACGTGGATCACGTTCAAGCGGTAGAACAGGTCCTCGCGAAAACGGCCTTCCTGCACCGCCGCACGCAGTGGCCTGTTTGTCGCCGCCACGAAGCGTACGTCCACAGCGATCTCCTCGCTGCCGCCCAGGCGGACGATTCGTCTTTCCTGCAGGACGCGCAGCAGGTCAGTTTGAACCTTCGGTCCCACGTCGCCGATCTCGTCCAGCAGCAGCGTGCCGCCTCCGGCCACCTCGAATTTGCCTCGCTTGCGGGAAACAGCGCCAGTGAAGGCCCCCCGTTCATAGCCGAACAGCTCGGACTCAAGAAGCGTTTCGGGAAGCGCCGCGCATGACAACTGGATATAGGGGCCTTCCCGCCGCCGGCCGTTTTCGTGGATCGCCCGTGCCACCAGTTCCTTGCCAGTGCCGCTTTCTCCCTCGATGAGTACCGTGCTGCGCAGATCGGCAATGTTTCGGATCATGTCGAAGACCGTCAGCATGGCCGGGTTTCGGGTTACCATCCCGTGGAACCGAGAAACCTCGACCGATGCTGATCCTCCCTTTTCGGGCCGCCGAACCCGGCGCAAGGCAACCACCCGTTCCGCGATGGCAGACAGGTCTCGGGGCTCGAAGGGCTTGACCAGGTAGTCCTCGGCCCCGTGCTTCATCGCGTCAACGGCGGTGCCCACCGTGGCGTAAGCCGTGATGATCACCACCGAGCAATCCGGACGGATTTCCTGGATCTTCCGCATGGTCTCGAGTCCGTCGATGCCCCGCGGCATTTTCAAGTCCACGACGCAAAGGTCGAATGCGGCATGCCGGATTGCCTGGATGGCGAGCTCCCCGGATGAGGCGGTTTCGCAAACGTGTCCGTCCTCGCGCAGCCAGCCAGCCAGCGAATCCCTGACGACCTTCTCGTCGTCCACTATCAGGATCCGTCCCGTTGCCGTCATGTGCCGCCTCCTGCCATACTCGCCGGAGCCGCGCGGGCCTCCAGGGGAAGCCGGACTCGGAAGGTGGTTCCCCGCCCTTCCTTGCTTTGAATGTCGATAGAGCCACCGTGGGCCTCGACGATGCCATACGCAACTGCGAGGCCCAGGCCCACTCCCTTCCCGTCTTCTTTTGTGGTGAAGAAGGGGTCGAAGATGCGACCCAGGTGCTCTTGGGAAATCCCGGTCCCGCGATCCTCGACCTCGACGACCACGGATGGTTCCCCGGGGGCGTGCCGCAGCCGCACCTGAACCCTGGCTCCGTCGGGACCGGCCTCGCTGGCGTTCATCACCAGATTGATAAGGACCTGTTCTACCTGCCCGCGGTCGCACGAGATTAGTGGCAGTTCCGGGTCCACCGAAAGGTCCGTTTCGATGTTCCGGTGGCGCAGTTTCAGGGACAGCAGGGACAGTGTGCGTCTGGCCAGGTCGGCAAGATCCGAAGGCTCGATGCGGGGCCGAGTCTGTCTGGCGAACGCCAGCAGATCCGACACGATGCGCCCGACCCGCGTGGTTTCCTCGATAACCTGAGCCAGGTATCCACGCACCTCCGGAACACGCGCGGGGTCAAGGCCCTTCTCGTCCACCAGTCGCTGCACCAGTCGCGTCAGGTTCAAGACTCCAGAGACCGGGTTGTTGATCTCGTGTGCCACCGACGCGGCCAAACGTCCAAGCGAGGCCAGGCGCTCGGCCCGAAGCAGTTGGACGCGTGCGGACTCCAGTTGCGCTGTGCGTTCCTCGACCTTCTGTTCCAGTTGCCGCGTGAAGGCGTTGACCTGGTTCCGTGCTGTTTCAAGGCGCTGCCGCATTTCATCGAATGCGTGCTGCAACTGAGCCAGTTCGTCCTGCGCTCCCGGCACCGGCACTTCCTCGCCACTTTCGGCCGGTATTTCCTCGTCCTCAATGTCCGGACTGGGGTCCAGGGCTCCGATCGACCGGCTGGCCCGGATCAGGCGTCGGATTGGCTTGCCGACCAAACGGCGTGTAAGGAAGACTATCATCAGCCCCAGAAGCCCGATCTCGATCGTCGCCCGCGTCACCGTGATGGACCTCAACATCGCGACCTGTTCCTCTACGGGGGACAGGTCAACGCTGACGTCCAGCACGCCAAGGACGTTGATCGACGCAGGGTGAGCGTGGCACCCGCCGCCGCTGCACGCCGGTTCGTTGTAGATGGGTGTCACCATGCCCAGTACGCGGCGTCCGATGCGGTCAGTGAACAGCCGGGCCCGCGAAGGTACGTCCACCCTTACCAGTGGTTCCTCGCGCGAGTGGCACAAGTCGCAGGCCTCGGCGGTCTTGTCCACCAGCGCATTCAGATCGTCGCCGGTAGAGAACATGACCCGTCCTTCCTTGTTGAAAATGCGGATCTTCTCGATGCCTTCCTGGCGGCCGACGGTTTGCATGACTTCGTAGGCAGACTGGCGCTGGTCTCGCAGCATCGCTTGCCAGGTCGCCGAGCGGATCGTCTGAGACAACTGATCTACCCCGCGGATCATCTCGCGCAGCAGCAGTTCTTCCTGGTTGCGAAGGGCAACGTAGGCAGACACCGTCGATACGACGGTGACGATCAGCGTCAGTGACAGAATTACCTTGGGGGCAAGCCCCAGCCTGCGCCAGCGCATAGCCAGAAAACGGTGCGCTCGAAAGCGCCTCTCGGGAGATGGCATCGTCGCGCCTCTTGAGGCACCTCGATATCATAGCGGCCAAGTCGTCGGAAGCAATGGTACTCCACGGGGTTGGTGCAGTATTGTCGGCTTGGTGATCTGCTGTACATCGTTTAGCCCGATAGCTAGAATCCGCGCCCGTTGAAACAGCGGAATGGCTGAATTCCCTAGCCGGCAGGGAGAATACCGTGCGTCGTTCGCGAAGTACTTGCCTGATGACGATCCTGTTCCTTTCTATCGGGTGCGGCGGTGGTTCTGGGGATCCTGGTCTGGCGCTGAACGAAGTGGCGGGAGGCGGCTCAGGCCCCTTCTGGCTCGAGCTTGCCAGCACGTCGGTGAACCCGATGGACATCGGGGGATGGGTCCTGGCTTCATCGGCCGGGGGGGAACTGGTTCTTGCCAGCCGGACAATTGCGCCAGGGGAGGTGGTTCTCATTGATCCGGCTCAGCTTGGGTTTGCGGCAGCGCCTGGGGAAGTCGTTTCCCTCCTCGCGCCAGGTCGAACCAGTGTCGTGGATGGAGTAGAGGTGGCCGGCGTTCCTCAGGCCCGGGTTGTTCCTGGTCGCGGATCTTGGGTGTATCCGGATACGACGAGTCCCGGCTCTGCCAACAAGGTCGTGCTTGGCAATGACGTAATCATCAACGAGATCATGTACCACCACGCTCCGCAGGCCGTTCCCGGCGCGGTTCCGGCGTCGGACGGCGAGGAGTGGATCGAGCTGTATAACCGAGGTTCAGCGACGGTTGACCTGGCAGGCTGGGAACTGGTTGATGCGGTTGCGTACACCATTCCGGCAGGCATCGCACTGCCTGCTGGAGGCTACCTGGTGGTGGCACGCAAGTCGGCCAAGTTGAGGGCGCTGTACCCCGCGATGGCGATCATCGGCGACTTTGTTGGTCGGCTGGATAACACCAGCGGCAACATCGTTCTTCGCAATGCATGCGGCAACCCGGTGGATTCGGTCAGGTACTTTGACGGCGGGCGCTGGCCATCGAGGCCCGACGTTGGTGGTTCGAGCCTGGAACTGCGCGATCCCTCAGCCGACAACAGTGCTGCCGAGGCATGGGCCGCAAGCGACGAGTCGGCTGCCGCCGTCTGGCAGACCTTCTCGTACCAGGGGGAGTTGTTTGCCAGCGGTGACTTGCAGAAGCTGGTCGGGCCGCCCGCGCGCCGCCGTGCCTTCTATGGCCATCTTCTGGATATCATCCGTACCTCGTACAACGAGGCTTACATGGGGCGCTGGTGTCAGCATTACGGTGCCTTGCTGTCGGGGCAGGACTTCACAGGGCACTGCCAGTTCATCGCCGATCGTTCCAGATGGCGCTGGAAGGTGCCCCTGATTCGTTGGTACTTGCCTTGCCAGAGGTCCCTTTCGGGATCACTACCAACGGGGGTGCTGACCTCGAGGTTACGACCGCCGACATTCTTCTTGAGGGCAATGGGTGGCTGGACGTCCATGAGATCCTGCGTGACGGGGACGCCGTGTCGACAAGTATCTCGTGGACCTGTCTGTCGACCTGGCTGGCTACCTTCCCGCTTGCTTGCGGTCCTAACCTGATTGCGCTTCAGGCATTGGATTCCAGTGGTGCGCCCGTCGGCAGCGATTCGATTTCCGTAACGCGCTCAGGCGACGGGTGTCCCTAGTTCAATGAGGTCCAGTTCGCATTGTTGTGGCTGGGGAATATTCGGTTTCAGGCGAGGCTGTTGGACGTGTCGTTTGGCGCGCGCTCACCGCGTTTGCTATGATCGTGCGTCCGGCTACCCCATGTAGGGTCAGGAGATACTTTGATGAGATCGTGCTTTGTCTTGATCATTTGCGTCGTTCTGGTGTCCGGATGCGGGGGGGGTGCCTCATCCGGTGACATTCAGGACCCGGATGCCGTCGATACCTCCGATGGCATGGACTTGGGTTCGATCGACAACCCAGGCGCTATCGACACACCTGTAGCGAACGACGATCAGGATCAAGGCGCTGCGGATTCGGACTCTCGTGACCCTGGAGGCGAATCCGGGATTTCCGATACCGCCTCGGATCCAGCCGGCGACCCTAACCAGGGCGATGGAGTGCCCCCCGTCGATACAGCCGGGAACACCGATGTCCCGGACGCTTTCGTACCGCATCCCGACCCGAAGACGGTGCCCCTGTTCCAGGCCGACGCAGTGCTTGATTTCAGCCTGGATTTCACCCCGGACCAGTGGGCGTTGTACCAGTTAACGATCACCAAAGGAATCAAGGACTACGCCCATTGCAACCTGACCTTCGGGACCAATTCGTTCGTGGATGCCGCGTGCAGGCCCAAGGGCAATCCGACGTCATGGGCGGACCAGAAAAAGCCGCAGTTCGTCGTGCGCTTCAACCACTGGGACGCCAACGGGCGATTCATGGGCCTTAGGGCGATAAACCTGGAATACAGTCCATACCACTTTGCTCCGATTCGCGACCGCCTCGGCCTGGAATTCATGGCGGCCGCCGGCGTTGTTTCAAGCAGGGTCAGCCACGTGCGGCTGTCGGTGTCCGGCCAGGATTACGGCCTTTACCAGAACATCGAGGTCGTGGATCACGAGTTCCTGGAAGACAACTTCGTGGACCCATCCGGCAACCTGTACGAGCAGGGAAACAAGTTGATTACCAACGAGGCGATCAATGACCTGACGCGGATCTGGGATCTTGAGGACCTTGTAGACGGCGAACCACTGACCGGGGACCATACGTCGTTTTTTGCATCGCTGGCGCAACTGACTGACATGCATCAGATCTTGCGGGAGATGGCGGCCGAGGCGGTCTTGCCAACCGGGGACAACTTTATCAACGGAGGCTCAAACTTCTTCTGGTACGACCAGCCAGGTAGAGGGTTTCTGTTGATTCCGTGGGATCTGGACGACGTGTTCAGCGAATGGGCCAGGACTGACTCCGATTTTTGGGCATATTGGGGAGAACCGGGTACTGGCTTGCCGCCGTGCAAGTTCTGGCAGCTTGTTCAGCAAAATCCTGTTTGGAACAGCGAGTTCCTGGCCAGCGTTCGCGAACTTCGAGACGGCCCGTTCCAGGCGGTAAAGACCCGGGTGGCCGATGTGTGCGCGATGATTCGCCCGATCCATGAGACCGACGCGTATCGCGAGGGCGACATGCAGGAGTTCGATGCCGACTGTACCGACATGGTTGCCAGGATTGACGCCCGTACGGTCTTCCTCAGGCAGGCCGCCCCATGATGTGCCCCGGCAGACTCGTAACGATCATGGCAATTTCGATTTGCTCGTGTGCGGATCCTTCTGGTGACGCTTCCTGGGACCTGGGCCAGCCGGCCTTGCTGCATCCCAAGGCAAAGACCGCAGCGGTGTACGACGAGAGCGCCGTGGTGGAATTCGACGTGGGCTTTGACGATCGGAACTGGAAGGCATTCCAGGATGCGTGGAAGCCCAAGAAGGACACCAGCACGTGGTTCCATTGCTCGTTCCAATTCGCGGGAGTGAGATTTCTGGACGCGGCCTGCCGCCATAAGGGAAATCCGGGGGACGCTGATGTCGAGAAGAAGCCCCAGATCATCGTCCGTTTCGACAAATGGGTGGACTCGGGGCGTTTCTTCGGTTTGCGTCGGATTGATCTTGAGGCACTGCCGTCGTTTGCTGCTCCGATAAGAGACCGGGTGGCGATGTGGGCATTGCGACTAGGTGGGTTGACTGCGCCCCGGGCGAACCACGCCTGGGTGACCGTGAACGGGCAGCCGCTGGGCTTGTACCAGAACATTGAGGTGGTTGACCGCGAGTTCCTTGAGCAGCGCTTTGACCCGCCCATCGGCAACCTGTACGAGAAGACCGACGGCAGTTGGTCCCTTCAGACCAATGGCGACACCGGCGATTATGCGGCGGTGTTCGCCCTTGAGGATACTCTGGAGTCCTGGAAGCACCGTGGAGCCGGCAGTTCGACCCCGTTTTTGGAAAAGGTGGCGACGCTGGTGGATGTGCCGCAGGTTCTCCTGGAATCGGCGGCCGAGATGGTTTGGCCGGTCTGGGACAACTTCTCGAACGGAGGCTGGAACTTCTATCTGTACCAGCCTGCGGCGGCCAAGCCGATGGTGGTGCTGCCATGGGATTTCGACGAGGTGGCTTCCTCAACGGCACCTTTCGATGCGAATCCCTGGGACTTTGTCGGGCACATGACCGGCGACCTGCAGCCGGGACTTGGATACGACCTGCGGAACCTGCTGTTCGAAAGGGACGACTGGAAGCAGGAATACGCTGACGCCCTGGTTGTCGTGCGTGACGGGTACTACGCAGCAGCCCGCCAGCGCACGCAGCGGGTGTGCCAGCAGATCCGGCCATACGTCGAGATGGACCCGAATTCATATGGGACGTTGCAGGACTTCGATGCCGGGTGCAAGGACCTCGAGGATCGGATCACCGCCAGGATTGAATTCCTGAAGTCGGCCTTATAGGGCAACCTGTGGGTTGGGTCGCAGGCCATTCATCATGGCACAGTGGCGGTCGGCATCAATTCTGGTGAGGGTTGGCCACTCGCAGCTTCGGCGTCGATGGCGGCCTCGCGGCAGGCTTGTGTCGCTTCCAGCAGTGCCTGGCGAATCTTCAGAGCCTCCAGTCGCGCCTTCAACAGTTCAATCTCGGTCAGGCGTCCGCTGTCAACGGCTTCGGACGTGGCGGCCACGGAACGATCGGCCAGCGGGACGACAACCGTCCGCAGATGCCTGACTCGTTCCAGCGCCGTCGCCCACCTTTGTGCCGCCTCATTTGAGCCGCCAACTACCTCAGTCAGCGCCTCCTTGAACAGCTCGGCCTCGCGCTGGCGGCGGGCCTTTCCGGCGGCAATGCCTCCCAGGTTCCAGTCCAGGATCGGAAGGTCCAGCGATATCCCCAGTCGAAGCTGGTTGCGGTAGGTGGTATTGCCCTTGTCGGTCTTTGGGGCATAGCCCCAGCCGACCTGGACCCATTTTGCCCACGGAATTTGACGCGAGACTTCCGTTTGCAAGTCTGCCTCGGCCACAGCATAGACGGCACGAGCGACCCGAAGGCGCGGATGGTCCGTGACCTTCGAGGATTGCCGTGTTGTCTGGGCATGGCATTCGGGCAAAGCAGAACCCAAGACCACGGACAGTCCGGCTGACGATCCCAGCCCCAGCAGTTTTGCAAGAGTCGAAAGTGCTTTGGATTCCTGCTCCTGCTGTATTTTTGCCTGGTCCTCGGCCGTTGCAGCATCCATGTCGGCCTGTAACCCGGCCAGAGGATCGGCTCCTGGCGACCCGGCCAGACGATCCCTGATTGCTTTTCGCAGCAGCGCCCGTTCGACGCCCAGCCTCAGGCCTGCTCGGTCAAAGGCGGCCTGGTTCCATGCCAGCCGGACCTGGTGGCGAACCTCCCAAGCCTTCTCAGCCACCTCGGCCTCGCGGGCCGGTACCGCAGCCTCGGCGGCCTTGATACTCGCCAGGTGCTGCAGAAGAGGCTGCGGGGACCAGCGCAAGTCCATCGTAAAACGGTCCTCGCCGAAGGAAGGATCCTCCTGCCAGCCGTTTCCCACGCGGATTTCGGGGTTCTCCAGATGTCGCGCCTTTCTTGCATCCGCCTTGGCAATCTCGACGCGTGTCTGCTCGACTCGTAATGAAGGATTGCGTGCTGCCAGCGCGATCGCGTCGGCTTCAGTCAGCGGGCTTGCCAGGACAGTCGTCGGATCAGGTTTTGATGTGGATACCTGAGTCGGCTGTTCGAGAATCGTGCGCAGGATGGCTGTTTCGTCCAGCGGTGCGGCCCGGTAGCAGGACGGGATTGCCAGCAGCAACAGGCCGGGAAGCATCCAGACGGCAAGGGCGGCGCGGTTGCTTCGGTTCCGTCCGGGCATCGAGACCTCAACGGGGAATGGGAATGGTGATCCAGTGCGGGTTCCTTGAGTTCTCATCAAAGACGATTGTCAGCTCCCCTGGCGCAGGTCCCACCGCGACGCCTTCAGGCTTCAGGCCAGGGAATTCGACTGCCTTCCGTGTCGAAAGAACGCCATTGGCCGGGCCGCCTCGCGCCACCCACAGGCCGCCGAAATCACCCAACGCCGATCCAGGCAAGGCGGTTCCAAGGATTGCAACCCCTCCTCCCGGCAAGGAGGTGATGTCCGAGATTCCGGCTTGCTCGCCCTTCTGGCCCGAACCAAGGGACATGGCAGCACTGGCCCAAAGTGAGGGATCTCCATGGGCGAAGCGGCCCGTCTGAACCAGGGTCCCAGGGTCAGCGATGCGCCAGATGATTGCCCGGCCCGAGGCGTCCAAGGGTTGCTTCAACCCAACCAGCAGAGAGGAACCTTCCGAGGCAAGGCCCTCCACGTTCAGTACGCGGTCGAGGGTTCCTTCCTTCAGGTTCTTGTCACGCTGGATCAGGCCCAGGGCGTCCAGCGATGCTCCGTCCAGCGCCGCCAGTGCCGAGGCCAGCGAGGTAGCATGGCGCACGACGAAACGTCCGCCGGTGTCGTCAACCTGGACAAGTTGCGTTCGTGCAGCAGGCCGCCGACCCTTCCGGCTGATCGACTGCGATGACAGGATCCACAGCTCGCCGCTGTCGGTTCGCGTCACAGACTCCATGTCGCTGATTTTCATTGCGCCCTGGACGAGAACCGGCTGTGGGTCCAGTGTGCCCTTGCCGTCCATCAGGAAAACCCACGGAGCATGGTCATTGCTGTCGTCAACCAGCCCAGTGTCGTCGCTGACCACAATGAAACGGCTTCGATCGGGCAGCCATGCAATGCCGGACGGTTCGAATCGCGTCGTCCGCGAAATGGATTCAGGCACTGACATGGCGACGGGCTGACTTGGGGCCGACGCATTGACAACGGCGGGCGATGTCACTTTGGTTGCCACGGGAGGTACGGTCTTGCCGGAAGGGTCAGATGAAGACACCGCCCCCGGAATCGTGGCGACGGGTAGGGGTGAAGCATCGGCAGCCGAGGTAGGATCCCGGAGAATCGGCAGGTCAATCTTCATCAGACTGACGTCGACCACCTGGCCTGGAGCAAGTGGCGAAGGGCCGTCCAGGTGAAGGATTACCGCTTGGCCAAATGACATCGCAGCGGTCGTCCGGTTCTGCAGTACGTCAGGGTAGGGGACGACTCCGGGTCCGATGGCGACAACATGCGCAGGAAAGCGCTGCGTGCCGCCGGTGTCTCGTGCCGCGACCCACGCCGGGGTGCCCAGTCGCAACATGCCTGCCTGGCTGGCGCTGGGATAGGCGAACACGCGACGCGGGATGTCTTCGCGGACCAGGACAACCGTCTGCCCCGCCTGTGACACGTCGCCGGCCCTGGCGTCAACACGCTGGACCACGCCATCTGCCGGAGCCCTCAGTGTCAGAGCGTCCAGCCGCGATTCCAGTATCGCCAGTTTCGCTTGCGCCACGCTGATGGCCGCCTTGATTGGGTCGGCCTGCCCCGTTGGGTGTTCCGGCGATCCATTTCCGACCTGCCAATGCCATGACTCCATGCGGTCGCGGCCTTCCTTCAGTTGTATCTTCAGATCGACTACTGCGTCACGGTGCGAGCGCAGTCGCATGGCCAGCGCAGCCTCCTCGGACGCAAGGTCCTCGACCTCGCGCCCCGGTGCCGTGCCAGCCGCAACCTGCCGTTTCCACCAGGCCAGTCGCCTTCGCAGAGCGTCCAGATCCGCCTGGACCCGCGTGGCCTGGAGGTTCTCCTGAGCCAGTGCCTGCTTAGCGCTGGTGACGCCCTGCGCGAAGGACCGATCATCAGTAATCTCGCGAAAGCGCGACTCGGCAGTCTTTAGGTCCAGTTCGGCGCGGACGAGGTCCCGTTCCAGCGACAGATGTTTTGCGTCCAGCGTCGCCAGAACATCCCCCCGGCGAACGCGCGTCCCGACCTCTACCGGCAGTTCAACGATCTTCAATGTCTCGGGGGCCGCAACGCGATAGTCAACGACCTCGACAACGCCTGCAACGCCAGAAAACTCGGGGGTCTGAATGTACAGCACGCCTGCAGCCACCAGCGAGGCTAACCAGGCCACGGCGATCCAGATCAGCCGTGAACCCAGCAACTCACGAAGTCGATGTTTGAAATCCTTTGCCATAATCACAGGTCCATCGTGGCTTCCTGCCAGTAGAACGACACGTTCCGGCTTCCCGGAATGGCCTCCAGGTCAGCGACAAACGGTGCTCGCGCATCCGGATCCCGTAGTTTCACCTGGTAGGAATGTTCGACCGTCTCGCCCTGCGCAGCCTCACGCAGCGCGACAAGTACGAATCGGCCGCAGTGCTGTTCCAGAACCCGCCTTATTGCCGCTTCCTGCGAAGCAGCACCGGGTAGTTCCAGTCGGACAAGGCCGTCGTACGCCTGACGGCTGCCGAACTCGGTCCATGCCAGCAGCCAAGCGGCGCCGCAGAATACGCCCGTCCCGATCAGGCCGACCGCGAACGCCCGCACACCCATGGCGATGCCAAGTCCCAAGGAAGCAAAAAGAAAGATGAGATCTCTGGGGTCCTTCAAGGTGGAGCGGAAGCGCACGATAGCCAGCGTACCAAGAATGCCAATGCCGCGGGCCAGGTTGTTGCCGACGGCCAGCATCAGCGCCGCCGCCACCATGCCGCCCAGAACGAGAGACTGGACGTAGGTTCGCGAATACGACAAACCCCGATACGTCTTGCTGTAGGTCATTGCCACCGCAATGGTCGCAACGAACGACAACAGCAGTGACACAAGGACCGCCTGCCAGGGCATCGGTGTATCAGAGGCCAACATCATTCTGAGGACGTCTTCCATCGCCTCACACGACCCACGAGCGTCTGGCGCCCGGGCAACTGGTATCGGCCTCGCTCTGCATGGCGTCCACGGCGACAATATATTTCGAGAACGATCGCCGTTGAAGGTCGAATTGCGCCAGCAGATCCTCCATCCACAGCGGGTGTCGTCCTGTGAACTTGACTTCCATTACGACCAGCGATTGCGACCCTGCGAATAGAGTTCCGGAGTCCATCAACCGGTAGTCGCGGTCGTGCGGCGGCAGCGTCACGTTACCAACGGGCATATAGCGCAGGCGCCGATCGAATGTAAGTCGCAAATCGGGACTCATCCTTCCGACGTAAGCCTCGCGGTCATAGCGCACCGAAACGACGGGGCGCAGCGAGCGGGCCGAACACATTCCAGCAAAATCAAGGACTACCTTTTCGCGCGAATGGGTCAGGCCCCACGAAGAAAAGTCCTGAAAGCCGGGGACCAGCGCCGACGTCCAAAGGTCGGTCGGAACATGCGCTCGGGACTTGACCATCGTGTCGCCAAAGCGGCGCTTTATCTCTAGGAAAACCGGCCCCTCGTTTCTGGGACCGTACGTGCGGATGCGAGCCTTGATACGATCAAACCGCTGGGATACGCGATCCTTGTAGAAATCCATACGCGGGGTATCGAGGTACAGGCTGGTAATTACGTACTCGGATTGACCCGGGGGCAGGTGAGGATCCCGGTCGTACCACGTGCGCGCAGCCCGAGCAACGGCCCTGGCCAGCGATTCCTCCACATGGTACTTGAATTCGTAGCGGCTGGATGCGGCACGGCTTGAACGTGGGTTCATTCCGGCGCCTGCCGCCACAACCTAGCCTCATCGAGTAAAAGACCGCGCTATTGTCAGTGCGGCACGGCTATCCGTCAAGCGTGGCCTGGCTGCGAATTGCCAGGATCTGGTCCGCCTACCGGGCCAGGCGGAAGGCTTCGTCGATCGGCTTGGACATTCGCAAGAATACTTCGTCCAGCGAACCGACGCCGTCGATCACGTGCAGCCTACCCGAGTTTCCGTAGTAGCTTGAAAGGGCGTTCTCATAATGCTCATAAGCATGCAGGCGCTGGAAGATTGTCGCCGTGGCCAGATCGTAGTGGCGCCCCCGGGCTGACAGGCGTCGCACCAGTTCGATAGTCGGTACCCGAAGGTCCAGAACACAGTTCACCTGCGAGCCGGCCTTGCGCAGCAGCCCGTCAAGGATATAGGCCTGGACCAGCGTTCTTGGGAAGCCCTTGAAGATAAACCCGTTCCTGCCCTTGTTGGACTTGATGCGTTCCTCGACCA
Source organism: uncultured Myxococcales bacterium (assembly GCA_903936705.1). Taxonomy (GTDB): domain Bacteria; phylum Myxococcota_A; class UBA9042; order DTJE01; family DTJE01; genus CAIZWN01. Next base: position 298,034 of record CAIZWN010000005.1, on the reverse strand, counting down.
GCCGGATGACGACCTCGTCGGGAACCAGCGAACCTTCCTCCATCTGCGCAAAAACCTGCTGGCCGACTGGCGATCCCCGGCGAATCTCTTCCTGCAGCAGGTCGCCCGCGGACAGAATGGTCAGGTTGTGCTTGGCGGCCAACCGCTGAGCCTGTGTGCCCCGTCCAGATCCAGGGCCGCCCAGCAAGACCACGTTCATCTGAACGGATTCGAGCGTCAGGTCGATTACGTTGGTGACGCGATCGAAGATTTCATCGACGGTTCCAAGGCCATCGACGGCCTTGTGAATCCCACGCTCGGCGTAGAAGCCCAGTACCGGCGCCGTCTTTTCGTTGTACTCGCGCAGTCGGACCTCGATGACCTCGTGCTTGTCGTCGATGCGCCCCGAGTTCACCGCTCGTCCCAATAGACGTTCGGTGCAAACACGATCGGGAACTTCCAGGCTGATCAAGGCCATCAGTGACGTGTGCATCTTCAGCAGCAGGCCTTCGAGAATATATGCCTGGACCCATGTCCTGGGAAAGCCGTCGAACAGGAATCCGTTTGCTTGCGGATTCTCGCTGATTGTCTTCTCGAGAATCTGGACGATGATCTCGTCCGGAACCAGGCCGCCCTTGGCGATGACGTCCTTGGCCGCCAGTCCAAGGTCGGTCCCGTTCCGCATCTCGGTCCTTAAAAGGTCGCCGGTGGAAATGCAGAACAAGCCGTATCGAGCCACCAGCATGGGAGACTGCGTACCCTTGCCGGCCCCAGGTGGTCCGAAAAGCGCGATGTTCAGCATGGAGTCCTCGACCGATAGCGCACGATGGTACGATCAGGCCCAATGCGAGGCGATACATGCGCGTGTAACCTCGGAATATGAACGGTGTACAGCCGGATGAAAGCCCCGGGGAAAGACAGCAATTACCCACGTGGTCGGTGGGGTTGCCGGTACAGGAATGGCCAACCGGAATTTTCGGGTCATCCTGCAGTTCGGGGCCAGCCAGCAGGTCTCCGACCGTCAACACGGGTTTAACGGCTTCAGGACTAGGTCGCGGTTTGTTGTGTTTGACCCGGCGGGGCAGACTGCTAAATTGGCTGAGACACAAATTTGGAGGGGAGCAGGATGGCTCTACCGGAACGCGTACAGTCAATCTACCAGGACGTGATCAAGAGGAACCCAGGCGAGGCCGAGTTCCACCAAGCGGTAAAGGAAGTTCTTGAGTGTCTTGGCCCGGTGCTGGTGAAGTATCCCGAGTTCGCCGAGGCGAAGGTCATCGAGCGGATTTGCGAGCCCGAGCGACAGACGATTTTCCGGGTGCCATGGCAGGATGATCGTGGTCAGGTCCAGATCAACCGTGGCTTCCGTGTGCAGTTCAACAGCGCCCTCGGGCCATACAAGGGCGGGCTGAGGTTCCATCCTTCCGTATACCTCGGAATCATCAAGTTCCTGGGGTTCGAGCAGATTTTCAAGAACTCGCTGACTGGCCTTCCAATCGGTGGCGCCAAAGGCGGCTCGGATTTTGACCCGAAGGGCAAGTCGGACAACGAAGTCATGCGGTTCTGCCAGAGTTTCATGATTGAACTGTGGAGAATCATCGGGGAGCACACCGACGTTCCGGCGGGCGACATCGGCGTTGGAGCTCGCGAGATCGGGTTTCTTTTCGGTCAATACAAGCGGCTGACCAGCAAGTTCGAGGCTGGCGTCCTTACCGGGAAGGGGCTGGTCTACGGCGGCAGCCAGGTGCGCACCGAGGCCACGGGGTACGGATGCACCTACTTCGTCGAAGAGATGCTGAAGGCCAAGGGCAACGGTTTCATGGGGAAGAAGGCCGTCGTTTCGGGCTCGGGTAACGTGGCCATTTATACGCTGGAAAAGATCCACCAGTTGGGTGGAAAGGTTGTCGCCATGAGCGACAGTCACGGCGTAGTGGTCGACGAGGACGGCTTCAATCTCGAGACGGTCAAGCAGTTGAAAGAGGTTGACCGGCGCCGGATCAAGGACTACTGCGATATTCACAAGCAGGCCAAGTACATCGATGGCGGGAACATCTGGGATGTCCCGTGCGACGTTGCGATGCCGTCGGCCACGCAGAACGAAATCTCGGGCAACGACGCCAGGACCCTTGTGAAGAACGGCTGTATTGCCGTCGGCGAGGGTGCCAACATGCCGACGACGCCGGACGGCGTACAGGTGTTTTTGGCCGCGGGCGTCCTGTTCGGGCCTGGGAAGGCGGCCAACGCGGGTGGCGTGGCAACATCGGCGCTGGAGATGCAGCAGAATGCCGGGCGCGATGCCTGGGGGTTCGAGGAGACCGATGCCAAGCTGCATCAGATCATGAAGAACGTTTATCAGCATTGCTCCGATGCGGCCGAGGAATTCGGTTCGCCTGGAAACCTGGTGGTCGGCGCCAATATCGGCGGATTCATCAAGGTCGCCCGGGCTATGATTGCTCACGGTCTTGTGTAGGGGCCTGTTGTTGATGGCGTGACGCTGTGGAGGGCCGGGTCCGGGGGTGCCCCTCCGGGACCGGAGTTCCGGCGGGGGCTCTGCCCCCACCGGCCTCCTGCAGTCTCGGCGCGGCCCAATCATTTATTTCCCCCGTATGGTGGGCCGCGCCTCCGACGGCTCCCTCCGGAGCACCCCCGGAACCGGCCCGCGGTCTTCACTTGAGGACAGGCCCATAGCTTCTCGTGGACCACAAGGTCGATCCAGACATGAGTTATCGAACTGCAGTATGTCATTGCGCCTCCTGGTGTCTGGACTGTCGTCGCGGGCACGGTTGTTGGTGGGCTGAACGGAAGTCTATGAAGTCGTGCTTCGACCCATTACCTTGATCAAAACGCAGACAACCCGGCACCTCAGTCCCTGAGTGCCTGGCCGGAAATTCGGGTGGTTGGCTCCCGAGGCCGCGGTGGTCTACTGCCTTGGGATCAAGGTCGTGTCCAAGGTCGTGTCCACCTCCAGGATCTCGTCAAGAATCGCTCTTGACCTGGGGGGTGCAAGCCTGACAAGATTCCCCCAACTCTCCGGAGCAACGGGATGAAGCGCATGATCCTGGTGCTACTCCTGTTCGTGCTGCTCGTGGCGTGCAACTTCGTGGCATGTAGCGGAGATGTCAAGGACGTTGGTGATATCTCGGACATGATCGAGTCCGACGAGATGGAACTTCCGCCCTACGCACCATCGGCCGATGGACAATGCCAATGGAACGGAAAGGCTGAAGCATGTCTTGCAGTTGGACAGGAAGTCGTCTGCGGTACGACTTTTGCGGATTCCGATTGCAGAGGGGATCCGAAATGGACTGGCTTGCATTGTGGCGCGTTCAGCGATGCGAGACACCAATGCGTTCGATGTGACTTCGATCCAGGTTCAGACTGCCTCGTTTTGCAAGCTGCGGTTGCGGCTTCTTCTGGAAATCATACCGGATACACGAGGGGCCTTCCGCCCGCGTGCGGTGAAATCGAGATGGAGCATGGCGCGTACAATCACTGGAAGGATATTCTTGGTGACGCAATCTGGGGTTGTCCGAAGAAGGTGAACTGCGAGTGCCCGATGGGTGCCGAGTGCGTTGAGAACGTTCAAGGGCTATGGGATGGGGGGACCTTTCCCTACGCATCCAGCGGATGCACTTCGGAGGTCATCTGCGCTCCGCAAACGTACAATATTCCAAACGTTGAGATCTGCGAAGCGAACAGCCAGTGTGTCGATGGAGTTGGTTGCTGCCTACCCAACTGCGAAGGAAAGGAATGCGGCGCTGACGGCTGCGGCGGTTCCTGCAGTAAACGCATAGTGTTTCACGATTGCGGCGAAAGTGATTACGGGCTCAGGAACTTTGAGTGCATCGATGGAAAGTGCGTGTGTACACCCGAATGCCCCCCCACCTCAGGTGGATGCGGGGATGGTTGTGGCGGAACCTGCCAGGATGCCCCCCTTTGTCTGGGCTTGTCAGACTGCGTCACTGAGCCAAGTTGCTCACGTAACGGCACTACCTGCGGATGTCAAACAATTCCGTGCCCCGATGGTTGTCCACAGGGACAAACCTGCATTCTTGGTGAGTGCGGATGGGTAGGCGGTGGCGGCGGCTGCCCGGGTGGGTGTCCATCTGATCAGATCTGTCTTGCTGACGCGTGTGTGCCTTTTGGGGGTGGGGGTGGGGAATGCACGGACGCCGGTCCATGCATTTCATTCGGCCAAGCGGGTCCGTATTGTCTTCCCAACACTACCTCAATTATCAACAATTGCGGTCAGCAGGTACGATGCTCGCTGCGGGATGCAAACGGCGCCTCAGTCGGCTGCCAGTACCCTATTGTGGGCGTTAACGATTGCCTAGGACGTGCCGGGGTGACCTACTACTGCAATTATGGTCCCTGGGATCCATGCGCAGGTGCTATCGGATGCGGCTTGTAGGGAAGGATGCTCAGCGTCTGCCTGGGCTGCTTCACTGATACGTGACGAGAGCGAGTGCTGCGCTTGCATTCCAATGACCCAATTGGGTCCGCCGTTACTGGTGCCTTTCTATTGGCGGCACCTTGATGCGGACGCACTAATATACCTGGCGCTTCAGTTACCGAGTGACTGGCTGGAAATGCAGGAGGTTGGCTCCCAGAGCCAACGTGTGTAACTGAGTGGAGGTCAGGGTCAGGACCACATGCGGCGGATCGTTCCGAGATTCACTGTCTTCAAGCCAAGACGCCGATTCGACAGAAACTGTCGAGCCAGAGGGGGCACTCGCACCCAACGCGAGCCAGAAGCCTGCCAATCCCCAACAAGCAACCGCGGGCCGGGTCCGGGGGTGCTCCGGAGGGAGCCGTCGGAGGCGCGGCCCACAATACGGGGGAAATAGGTGATCGGGCCGCGCCGAGACTGCAGGAGGCCGGTGGGGGCAGAGCCCCCGCCGGAACTCCGGTCCCGGAGGGGCACCCCCGGAACCGGCCCTCCACAGCGTCACGCAACCCACAACTGGCCCTCGTGCCGTTCCCCATTTCTTGTCGAGTTAGCATCCACGATCGTATCGCGTTGCGGTCTGTAGGGATCTGGGGCAGCATACCGCGGACGCACGGTTTTGATCCGTAGAAGGGGAGGGCGACTGATGCTTGGGATTTCGGAGAGGCTGGTGCTTTCGAGTGGCCCCGTGGCAGGCTTCAGGCGGCGCCTCCTTGCGCCAGGTTTCCTAGCCGTTTTCGCGCTGGCCTGCGGTTCTTCATCGTCGTCGGCAGACCCGGGTTTTGACCCGTCGGGCGACCCTGCTGTCGAAGTCCTTGCCGATGTAATTGAAGTCGCGATGGACCTGCCAGGGGACCATCTGGATACCGGGGATCTGGGAGCGGCCGTGGACGTGGCAGACGCCATGACAGACACGTTGTATGACGTGACACCTGATGTTGCCGAAGGCGTTATTGACACACCACAGCCGTTCCACTGGGCGTCGGGTTGCGAGGGGGCAGGAACTGGTGCCGCTTGGACCTTGATTCCTGACGCCACTTTCCTGCGCGGCCCGCTGGTTCAGATGTCCGATCGTGACCGCGCGACCATTGTTTGGCGAACGGCAACTCCATCCCAGGACGAGGGCTGCGTGCATCTGACCTGGAGCGACCAGTATCGAATGGAATGCGGATTGCCCGACGCCAACGGCCAGTACGAGATCCAGGTGGTTGGTCTGCCGGCTGCCAGTGAAGTCAGCTATCACGTTCAGGTCGGCAAGGTGCTGACGTCGCAACTGACGTTCCGGACCCTGCCTGACAGGCCCGTTCCGATGAAGTTCGCCGTGTTCGCGGACGCCCATAATAAAGTCGAGAATCTTCAGAAGATGTCCACGCTTGCCCTCGGTATGGGTGTCGATTTCGCGATCGGAATCGGGGATCTGACAGGGGTCGGACTGCCCGAGGAGTTCGACCAGACACTCAAGGGCTTCCAGGATCTGGGAAGTCGGGTAAACGTCTGGGCGGTCTTGGGAAACCACGACGAGAAGAACATCAAAGGGTACTTCGATGCCTTCGTTTTGCCCCAGGGCAACGAGGAGGAATCGGCAGCCGGCCTTGGCGAGGGATGGTGGGCCAGGCGGATGGGCAACGTCTGGATTGGAGGCGGGTGGATCCGCGATTTCTACCTCTCGATGCCCGACGCGGATTGGGGCCAGGTTGGCTGGTTCCGTCGCCAGTTCGAGACTGAGGAGTTCAAGACGGCCCAATGGAAACTGTTCTTCATTCACGAGCCTGCGTACAGCACCCAGTGGGGGACCGAGTGCAGTTCCAACGGCGAGCAGTGCCTGCGCGTGGCGCTGATACCCATGCTGGCTGCGGCCGGGGTCCAGGCCTCGTTTCACGGCCATATGCACGGTATCGAGTGGGGCGCGGTTGAAGGTGTCAACACGTTCATTGTTGGCGGGCTGTGCGGTTGCGGTATGGATTCGGGCGACTGTCCGACACCCGATGGATTCCCGGCCCCGTGGAACGGGATCTACGGCATCGCGAATTTTGCCGTCGTCGAGACCGGCTGCGATGGCCTGACGGTGCGCTACATGGACCTTGAAGGAAAACTGCTGAAGCAGATCGATATCCCGTCAAAGCCAGATGGAACCTGATTGCTCCACTAGGCGCCAGCAAGGCCAAGCGCAGCCCGATTGTCACCCAGCTTCGGTTCAGGTGGGCGGCGAATCCAGGGGGAAGAAGCGCATGCCATTTGCTGCGCGGTCTCGCAGGATTTGCGTCGGTGCATATCGCTTGCCGTAGCGGGCTGCAAAGTCGTCCATCCAGGCAACCACGTTCCCCAGCCCCTGGCGATCCATGTATGACAGGGGCCCGCCTGTGTTGGGAGCAAAGCCGATGCCGAATATGGCGCCAACTTCGGCATCGCGGAAATTCATTAGGATGCCGTCCTGCAGTGCGTGGCCGACCTGCGCAATCTGGGCCAGGATGATCCTGCGCGCCAGGTGCTCGACGCCCGTCTGATCGGGTTTGCCAACAGCAAGATCCTTCAGACCCGGCCAGATCCGCCGTCCGCCATCGTAGTCGTAGAAACCTCGTCCAGCCGCCTTGCCAGGCCGATCCAGATCATCGACCATCCGGCGCACCAGATCGACGCCGGCAATGTCTATCTTCCCGATATATCTCTCCGCCTGCGAAAGAACGTGGCGGCCAAGTTTCAGGGTGATCTCGTCGAACACTTGCAAGGGTGGGACCACCATGCCTGCCACCCTGGCGGCCCACTCGATCAGCACTGGGTCGTGTCCTTCGGCCACAAGCTGCGCGCCTTCGATTATGTAGGCCGAAAAGACGCGAGTGGTGTAGAAGCCGTAGCCGTCGTTGACCACGATTGGCAGCTTCTTGATTGACCGGCAGAAGGCCAGCGCGCGGGCCAAGGTTTCCTGCGATGTCTGTTTTCCCAGGATTACCTCGACCAGTGGCATCTGTTCCACGGGCGAGAAGAAGTGCAGCCCAAGGAAACTGGCAGGTCGCTGGGACGCGGTGGCGAGGTCCGTGATTGGCAGGGCCGAAGTGTTCGACGCCCAAAGTCCGGTAGTGGAGATCAGAGGTTCGACTTCGCGTGTGACGCGGTGCTTCAGGTCCAGGTCCTCAACCACGGCCTCGATTATCAGGTCGCATCCAGCCAGATCGGCCGTCTGCAGCGTGGGCCTGATGCGGTTGCGAATTGCCTGTCTTCCTGCCTCGTCGAGGTGCTTCCCGCTCTTGCGAATCTGATCTCCGCAGTGTTCCATCGCCTTGTCCAGGACAGGCTGGGCAATGTCCTTCAGGACCGCCTCGTACCCGCGATTTGCGGCAAGAAAGGCCAGTCCTGCTCCCATCATGCCGGCTCCCAGTATTCCGACCTTGCGGATGCCGTCCTTGTCGGCCCTGGGCAGGCCTTCGTGCTTTTCCGCGGCCGTTCGGTGGTACCACAGCGTCCTGATCATGTCTTTGGCCTGGTCGCCAACGGACACGGCCACGAAGATGCGTTGTTCGACCTCCAGCGCCCTGTCGAAGGACAGCGATGCCCCCTCGTGCACGGCCGACAGGGCTGCCTCCGGGGATTTGAATACGCCGGCGGTTCGCTTGTACAGCATGCCCGAGGCAGCGATGAAAAGGTTGCGAGCATCCTCGGAGCCAGGCGCCGGGGCTGGCCAAACGTACCCGGGAAGGTCCCACGGTTGCTTTGCAGCGGGATGGGCCGCGATGAATGCCTCGGCAGCAGTTCGCAATGCGGCAACGTCCGGGACCAGTTCATCCACCAGGCCGGCGGCCTTGGCCTGCGAGGCTCGCAGTACCTTGCCCTGAAGCAGAATGTCTAGGGCCGACTGGAAGCCCAGCATGCGGGGAAGTCGCTGGGTGCCGCCGGCACCGGGAATGACGCCCAGACTGACTTCGGGCAGGCCGATCTGTACCCCTGGGAGGTCCACGGCAATCCGGTAGTGGCACGACAGCGCCAGTTCGCAGCCACCTCCAAGGGCAGAACCGGAAAGAGCCGCGACAACCGGGACGCCAAGTGTTTCGAGGCGTCGATACAGCGCGCCAAGCTTCCTGGTGAAGTCCAGAAGGATGGCAGGGTCGTTTGCCCCGTACAAGAAGTCGATGTCGGCGCCGACGCACCAGTCTCGGTGCGCGCTGGCCACGATTACGCCCCGCAGTCCGGCAAGTGTCGCTGTCTGGTTCAGCGCCTGGGCCAGACCCATGCCAAAGGCCGCGTCGATCTTGTTGACCTTGCCCGCCATTTGCAGCGTAAGTGTCGCTATGCCGGTCGACTCATCGAACGTAAGACCGATGATTCCATCGCTGAAATTTGCGTCCTGACTCATTTTCATACTCCTTTAGACCCGCTCGAAAATGGTGGCTTCTCCCATGCCGCCGCCGATGCACAAAGTCACAAGACCGGTTGACATGTTTCGTTCCTCCAGGGCGTCCAGCAGCGTGCCAACCAGCATGGCGCCAGTAGCTCCCAGCGGATGCCCCAGCGCAATCGCGCCGCCGTTGGCGTTCAGCCGGTCTGGCGGCACGTCGAACTCTCGCATATAGCGGATCGGCACGACTGCAAACGCCTCGTTGACTTCGAACAGGTCAATGTCCTTCGCAACCATGCCTGCCCGCGCCATCGCCTTGCGGGTAGCAGGAACCGGACCGTCGAGCATGAGAATGGGTTCGTCACCCACCGTTGCTGCAGCACGGATCTTGGCCCTGGGCTTCAATCCCATGGACAGGCCTTTTTCAAGAGAACCAATCAACACGGCTGCTGCGCCATCGACGATGCCCGAGGAATTACCTGCCGTGTGGATATGCTGGATGCGTTCGACTTGGGGGTATGTTCGCCGCGTCAGCGAGTCCAGGCCGAACCTGGCCCCGATCGCCTCGAAGGCGGCGTTCAGCTTGCCCAGCGACTCGATTGTAGTTTCCTGCCTGGGGTATTCGTCCCTGTCCAGAACGACGAGACCCGCCCGATCCACCACAGGAACAACGCTGCGAAACGCGCCGGAATCAAGCGATGCGCATGCCCGCCGCTGGCTCTCGCACGCGAAGGCGTCCACGTCCATTCGGGTAATTCCGTGCAGCGTCGCCATCAGGTCGGCGCTGATGCCCTGGGGAACGAAACCTACGTCCCATTGGCACGTCGGATCTGTCAAGGCGCCACCGTCGCTGCCCATTTTAACCCTGGACATGCTTTCCACACCGCCGGCGACCACCAGGTCGGCGAAGCCCGATACGATCATCGCGGCGGCGTGGTTGACGGCCTCGAGGCCAGATGCGCAGAAGCGGTTGATTGTCACTCCGGGAGCACGGTAATCGTAACCCGCAGCCATGGACGCGTATCTCGCGATACACCCCCCCTGGTCGCCCACCTGGGTAACGCATCCGACGACGACTTCGTCCACCTGCGAAGTGTCCAGTGAGTTGCGTAGGCGTACGGCTCGCAAGACTCCAGACAGCAGATCGATCGGCCTAACGGAGTAGAGGCTGCCAGTGTCCTTCCCTCGCCCACGGGGCGTACGTATGGCGTCAAAAACGTAGGCATCGCTCATCAGATTTCTCCTAGATTACTTAGGTAAGCTGCCTTGAATATTCAGCGATGTCAAGGGTTCAGAAGTCGTCTATCCGGTGACCTCGTCGTGCCGCAGAACCTGTATGGCGGCAGCGTCGTATCCCAGGGACTGAAGAATGCCGTCACTGTGCTGTCCCATGCGCGGGGCCGCAGATGGCGTCGGTCGAGCACCGTCGCACAGGAATGGCACTCCAAGCTGACGATCGTGGCCGCCAAGCGGCGAAGGCACGTTCACAATCATGCCGCGCGACCTTGCTATGGGGTGGTTCAGGGCTTCGTCCAGGGATAAGACCGGAGCAACGCAGCAGTCAACGGGTCCCAGTATCTCCATCCAGTTGTCACGCGATCGGGCGGCCAGTGCCGACGTGACGGACTCGCGCACCAGCAGCCCGTCCTCGCCGGTGGCGAACTGCCCCCATGCAAGTTCGGTCAGGTTTAGTGCCTCCATCAATCGTCCCCAGAAAACAGGCTCCAGTGCGCCGACTGCCAGGTAACCCCCGTCGCCGCAACGGTAGAGATCGTAGCAGGGGAAGGCTCCCGACAACGGCATTTCCCCGCGTGACGGCTGGGGGCCGTCGCCGGCCAGTTGATGCGGCGCCTGAAGCGCCAGAAGCGTCATGGCGCCGTCGGTCATTGGCACGTCCAGTGTGGCTCCGCTGCCGGTTCGCTGCCGTGCAAACAGCGCCATCAGGATGGCCGTAACCGCCATCATGGACCCGCCGAAAATGTCACCGGCCTGCACCGGCAAGGGCACCGGTGCCCCGCCGGAAACGCCGTTCAAGCCAAGAACGCCAGACCACGCGAGGTAGTCGATGTCGTGCCCAGCCAATCTGGCGCGGGGATCGTCCTGCCCGTAGCCGCTGATGGAGCAGTAGATCAGGCTTGGAAAGGCGGTCCGAAGCGTCTCCGAGTCCACGCCCAGGCGGGCTGCCACCCCCGGTCTGAAACCCTCCACCACCACATCGGCGGTGGCGGCCAGTCGCATGAAAACCTCGCGCCCTGCCGGGAGCTTCAGATTCAGGGACAGGCTGCGCTTGCCACGATTCAGGTAGCGTTCGTAGGCAGACAAACCAGGCGGTTCACCAGTGAAGGGGTTCATGCTTTCCTGGCCGGGGGGTGTCACGAGGATTACGTCTGCCCCGTGGTCGGCAAGCATCAGTGTGCAGAAAGGCCCAGGCAGGCGCATGGACAAGTCCAGCACGCGCATACCAGACAGCATTCCCATGGTGACCTCCTGGTCGTGGGTGGGGATCAAAGCAGATTCGCTACTGAAGACTGCCGGTGAAACCGTTGCCACCGACATCGACATAAAGTGCGTTGGTGTAGCCGAGGGGAGTTCCGCCTCCCAGTGGCCAGACGCTAAGTGCTCCGCGGACCAGGAACACGTACCACGTATCTACGGCAGGAGACAGAACCACGTCCACATCAGCGCGCACGGCACCGTCTGCTGGCTGGCTGGCCAGCGGCAGGGCGATTGAAAGCGGTGCTCCCTCAAGGGCGTCAGTCTTTTGAACCAGCTTGCCGTCCACCTCTTCCAGAACCAGTGGACGACCGTTGCCGTAAGCCTCGACGCTGGTCACGTCCATCCATGTGGGCGCCTGGACCTTCAGCCGAACCGTGACCTTTCCCTCAGTTCCGGGCGGAACCAGATCCCCGTGGCCCATGCGCTCGACGCCTTCCACGAATACCTGCACGAATGGCCCGTGCGAAACGATGACCTGCTCGGCCTTGACTGCCGCAGAAATATCGGCCGTAGTGACCGTGTCCGGTGTCTTGTCGCCGACGCGCAGGAAATTGCGGCCCCATCCCACCGAATGGTTGCGGAAGTGGCTGTCCGAATTGTGGGTCGCCGTGATCGGATGCCCCAGGTTCAGCCAACCGAACCAGTCACGCATGGTGGGGATGTCGCCTGATCCGCGGGCGGCCAGTTTTGCCATGCCTATGTCGGCAGATTCCAGGTACTGGGCTGGAGTTCCCACGTACCCCTTCACTTCCATCATGTCGTAGCCCCATTCCATCGGTTCGGTGTCGTTGAACGAATTGCCGGTAGTCGGGTCGAACTGGATGAATGTCAAATATCCCGATCCCTCGTCGCGCGGGTGGTTCATCTGCCACAGAGACACGCCGGGGATGGTGCGGATTGCAGCGGTCAGCTGAGGCTGGGTCTTGCCGGAGAACAGCTTGGTGCCAGCGAAGGGCAACATGTCTCCAGCAGTTCCATCGTCGTTGACAAGCTTGCCTTCCCAGCCGAACAGGTTGAAATGGCCGACCGTGTTCACGGATACTTCGTCGCCGTTCAGTCCGTGGATCCGCGTCCCGACTTGCATTGCTGCGATCATGTCGTCGTACGAGCGCACTATGTCGTGCTCGGTGTCCGCAGCAATCTCGACGCCTTCGTTCAGGTTTGCGACGGTCTTGTCAAAAGGTGACATGGCCGAATCGAGGCTGCCGAACGTGTGCTGGTGGAAGTCGGCAGACAGGTATCCGGAGGTATCCACAGACCTGAACAGCTTGGCTGCGACGGTTGTGGTTTCGCCGGCCTTGATTTCGACGTCCTCGAACACGTTCTGTTCGTATTCGGGGCCGCGCGACACGACGATCTTGTAGTGGCCCGGCTTCAGCGGAACCGTGGCGGCCGTGCCGTGCGCCGAGTTCAACAGTGTGCAGACGGATCCCTTCCCGCTGCCCATCGGGTACATGCCCAATTCGCACCACTGGCTGGTTGCACTGAATCCACCGCCCGAGGCCATTGCACATCCGTTGGCGCTCTCCTCAATGACCTGGTCCGATCCTCCGTCGTCATCCAGGCACACCAGCGAAGCCTTGCCTGGTACCGGTCCGATCGTGGCGGCAGTGGTCGTTTCCGCGCCATCCACCTCGTCGATCGACAGCGTGATTCTACCCTCGGCCGCGAATGCAAAATCCTTCGTCGTCCCGCCTTCGGGAACAATCACGGAATCCGTCCGCGTGGCGCGACCTGGGGCTGTCGCGGCCATGTCGTAGGTCCCCGCAGGCAAACCCATCACGTAGGCCCCGTCCGCGCCAGTGATGGCCTGATTCATTGCCCGGCGTGCGTTGCCGGTTCCTGTCAGGGCGGTAACTCTGGCCCCGGCCAGTGCGGCACCGGCCTCGTCCTTGACACTTCCGCGCAGGGACGCGAAAGCCTCGCCGCGGATCTGCCGGATCACGTCCAGCACCGATGCGACGTCCCCGTTGCCGACCACCATGTATCGCTCGAACGAAGCCTGTCCGAACGCTGGTACCGCGAAGCTTGATGTTAGAAGGCTGATTGTCCCGCTGGCATCAACCAGCGGCAGGTTCATCGTGCCCGACTTGATGGTATAGCCGTAGGAGGATCCGCGCCCCGTACTGGCAATTGCAGCAACGTCACCGGCCGCATCGCCGAAGCCGTTTTCCATCGAGAAGACGTGCTGTGCCCCGCCGAATGACAGGAAGTCGCCAGCGACCATGTCGGTCAGCCCGTACTTGGTGTCGTTGATAGCGGTGGTACGCAAGGTGAGAATAGGCGAGTCAGGCGCCAGCACGTAGTCATTCTGCAAAGTGAGGTCCAGCGGCTGAGCCATGTTGTCCAGCATGGCGATCATGTTGGTGTTCGCGTCCCTGCCGGTTACCCGCAGGATCGCTTCCTTGCCGTCGGACCCGTCCTTGATGACCTCGACCTTTTCGGATGCGCACACCCTGAATCCAACGATCGCGAACATCTCGCGCCACTGGTCGTTGCCCGGTTCGCCTTCCCAGTGCCTCACGTCGGCGTCGATCAGGTTGCCGCCGTAAAGGTACAGATGCACGGATGTGCCGGCGTCCTGGATCAGGAAGCGTACTCGGTTGTTTTCGATCACGTAGGCGTGACCGACGATGCCGTAGGCGTTGTCGCCGCCCACCAGATCTGCCTTCACTTCAACCTTGCGGGCTGACAGGTAGGGCGTTGGGCCGATGTCGCTGTCGGCTGCAACATCCATCGCGACATCAGTTGCCGTGTCCGGCGTGACGTCAGTATCCACGTCCAGCCCATCGGCTGGCGAATCCACCGGAATATCCACGATCACGTCGGCTGTATCCGTGGTCCCGTGGTCCACGGTGTCCGTCCCCGAACTCTCCGACGAACCACAGGCCAGCCAGCCGGCAGCCACAATAGCCAATCCGAGGCCCATCAGTCGTGTCATGTTCATGTTGTCCTCCAGATAAATCCGGTGCGGCCCCGTGGTCGCGCACCTTCCGAATCACGGGAGGATTGTACGACTAATGAGTTTCCTGGCGAGGCGTGATTTGGGTCAGTTTCAAAAAATGTGCATGAAAGATTGAATGTTCTACGTCTCAGGACAAATTCCCGAATCCCGGATGCATCTTGCCTGGCAGGCTCGGGCAGTCATGCGAGGTAAGAAGACTTCGTGTCAAGAATTGACTGGAATGCCTTCTGCCGATGAGTCGGGAATTGAACGATCAACCTGACTCGTGCTACTGTGGGCGCGGTCCGGAATTTGGAGGAAGCAATGCGGATCGTTGTCGAGCAACTGGAAGGTCTTGTGCGGCAGGTTCTGGTCGAGGCGCGCAAGGTGGTCGATGTACCGGCTGTTCACGAGTTTCTTGGTCGCATTCCGGGTGGCGATATCGTTGGCGCGATAATCGGTCAACCTCCTCCTCCTCCTCCTCCGCCCTCGGTATGGCGTCAGCCTGCGCCCGTCTTCAACCCGCCCCCCCGCGTTCCGGTGGCAAGCCGGGTGGAGACAGTCGCTCCAGTTCAGAAAACCAAGGATGCGGTGCGTGTCAAATCGAAGCCCGCTGTAAAGGCGGCGAAGCCGGTTGCAAAGGCAGCTAAGCCGGTTGCAAAGGCAGCTAAGCCGGTTGCAAAGGCAGCGAAGCCTGTTGGTAAAGCAGCGAAGCCGGTTGGAAAGTCCAGTGCCGTAAAGCCCCCTGTTCCGGCGGGCACCCGCGCTCGCGTTCTGACTGGTTCGTTCAAGGGTTGGACGGGCCTGCTGCAGTGGTCCCCTGCCAAAAGTGCCTACAATGTCAGGCTTTCCGGTCCCGACGGCCAGCGTGCCAGGACCACGCTCAGCCCCAGCAAGCTTGGAAAGACCTGGGATGTCGACGCCGGTTGACTTCTGGAGGTTCATTTAGCAGGATTTCCAGGGATTCTGCAGGGATCGTGATGGCCGAATTCTTCCGCCAGACTGTCTCGTTGGTTGCGCTGCTGGCCTTCATGGCCGGAGTTGCGCAGGTGCAGCCCTGCCTGGAAGAAGACGAGTGCGCTCTGTCATGTTCGTCGTCAGCCGCCAGTGCGTGTGCGGCGTCCGCGGACCATGACGACCCCAAACCGCAGCTGCACTCCTGCGATTGTATGTGCCATGTCCCGGCGGTAGCCATGAATGGTCCGGCTGTCGTTCGTGCCGATGATCCAATTGAGATGCATGCGGTGTCCATCGGCATCCCGTCGAGTCTGGGAGCCATTGCTTCGCCGTTCCGCCCTCCGCGAACCTGATTCTGGCCAGTTGGTCAATTTAGTTAATGAATCTGAAAGCCAGTGGTCGGGAGCCTTCCTTGGCTCCGGGGGGGGACATATGCGTGCAAGCGCGATTTGCTGCGCAGTCCTGACGGTGACATTTGCCGGATCGGCTGTCGCGAAAGAGTCGCCATCGTTCGAGATGACCTGGTCCGACCTGGTTGGGCGGCTTGATGCGTTGCCGCAGCTCCAGGAGGCTCGATTTCTGGCGCGGGCTGCCGAGGCCGGCGTGGACGCCGTCGGCCAGGTGCAAAATCCCGAGGCAGAGGTTCGTTTAGGAAGCGGCATGCCTCATGGAGGTCAGTCCGACGCATTCGAGTGGGGAGTCGGACTGTCCCTTCCGTTCGACTGGGTAGGGCCCCGTGGCGCCGAGGTTCGCGCGGCCAGGTCCGAAGCGGACGCATGCCGGCAGGACGCTCGCTTGACTCGTCGCAGTGTTCTGGGGCGACTTGCCGGTCTGTTCTGGAGAATCGTGTTCGACCAGCGCCTGGTGGCGACTCTCGAGGAAACCGAGTCACAGGTTGCGCGACTGGCGTCGATGATTCGCCTGCGAGTTGAAAAGGGTGAGGCTCGACCTCCGGAACTTCCGCGGATCGAAACCGAGCTGGAGCGGGTAAGGATTGACCTTGACCGGGCCAGGGCCGATGCGCGTTCCGAGAGGCGATCCCTGGCAGTGGTAATGGGACTTCCGGATGGAGTCGAGCCTCGGGTGCACGCAGAGCCGGTCGGTTGGCCGGCGCCGTGCGGACGAGACGATGCAGTTCGAAGTGTTCTGGCGGCACACCCGCGTCTTGCTGCAGCCCAATCACGGATCCAGGCTCGCGATGCCATGGTGGCGGCCGAAAAGGCCCGTCGGATCCCGGGCTTTTCCCTGGGGGGGTATTTTGACCGGGAGTCCGATCGGGACGTCGCCGGCGGCTTGTTGCAGGTCAGACTGCCAGTATGGAACTGGAACTCGGGCGGGATTCGAAGGGCCGAGGCCCAGCGCCAGGCCGAAACGATGGCCGCCGAGGTGGCTTTGCGCGACCTGGTAGCCGAGACAGGCGAGGCGTGGGAGAGGTGCGTGCAGGGTCGTGATTCCGTGTCGCGATTCGAAACCGAGATTCTGCCCAGGGCCGAGGCCGCAAGTCGCGCGGTCGAACGCGGGTTTGAGCTTGGCGAGTTCTCGCTGATAGAGGTGCTGGATGCCAGGCGAGTTCTGCTGGACGTCAGGAAGGAACAGATCGGGACGGGCTTGCGGGCCCGGGCCGAATGTACGGCGCTTGCCGTGCTGACGGGGGGAATCGAGGATGTGCGATGACACAATGACCAGTCGAATCGGCCGGCCGATGATCCTGGTGGGGCTGATGTTCGCGATTGCCTGCGGGAAGCAAGTGCCGCCGTCCAGGTCGCCGGCCGAGACGAAGCCCGCCCGGGAGGACAAGAACCCCCGGACCCAGGTCTCGGATGGACACGAATCTGCGAAGTTAGCCGGTGGACACTCCGATGGCGAGGGAGATCAGGTATCCGACCTTGATCGTCCGGTCGAGGAACTGTTTGGCGCAGGTTGCGAACATGGGGTCAAGACCTTCGAGTGCGATGAGTGCCGCTATGAGATGGGGGTTGTGAAGGTTGCTCCATGTCTGGTCGAGGGCGGCTTGATACGGATCGCCCAGGCTGTCATGCGTACGGTTGAAGCACCGTTGGCCTTGACTGGCGAAGTTCGTTTCGACGAGCGGCGGGTCACTCATCTTGCTCCACGCACGGACGGAGTCATTCGTGCGGTGCACGTCCAGTTGGGCGACCGGGTCAAGGGCGGGCAGGCGTTGATCGAGGTGGACAGCATCGTTCTTGGCGATGCTCAGGGTGAGTACCTGGTCGCCCGGGCGTCGCTTGAACTTGCGGCGCGAACTCTGGAGAGGCAGCAGGCGCTGCGCCGCGAAGGCGTCTCGTCCCAGCGTGAGGCACTGGAGGCCGGGCAGGCGTTCGAGGCGGCCGACATCAGGGTCAGGGCAGCTTCCGAACGCCTTTTGCGCCTTGGGCTGGACACGTCCGACTTGAAGTCGTTGGGGGGGGCGAGTCGCTTGGGAAGCGCCCGGGGTCGGTTGGTTGTTCGGGCGCCGATAGACGGTCGTGTTGTAGAGATGCACGCCGTAGCCGGCGAGGCAGCAAAGGCCGGCGAGAGCACAATGGTTATTGGTGAAACCGATCCGGTCTGGGTCCTGGCCGACCTGTACGAGGACAATCTGGGCACGGTCCAGGACCGTCTGGGAAAGGGACCGGTCGCAGCGGTCGTGACCGTGAAGGCTTTTCCCGACCAGGAATTCCTGGGTACGCTGGACCTGCTGGGTTCGGTGATGGACCGTGAATCCCGCACGGTGAAGGCGCGCGTGTCCGCTGCCAACCCCGACGGCAAGCTGCGGCCGGGGATGTTTGCGAATGTCAAGCTGGGCCTGCCAGGGGACGATGTTGTCCTGGCGATCCCGCGTCCGGCCCTGATGATTGACGAGGGGAGATCATTCGTGTTCGTCCCGCATCACGGGGACTTCTGGGTTCGGCGGCCGGTTCGCGTCGGCAGGGAATGGGATGGCTGGGTCGAAATCAAGGGGGGGATCCAGGCGGGCCAGAAGGTGGCCGCCGACGGCGCATTTCTCCTGAAGTCCGACGTCCTGCGCTCGAAAATGGGCGCCGGCTGCGCGGACTAGAGGGGGAAACATGCAGCGCTTCATGGAATGGTTGCTTGGGAACAGGTTGCTGGTGGTCCTGGTCACGGTGATCCTGGCCGGCCTTGGCATCGTGGCCTGGACCCGCCTGCCTATCGACGCGTTTCCCGATGTTACGAACGTGCAGGTCATGGTGCTGTCCAAGGCTCCTGGGTTGGCTGCGGTCGATGTCGAGCAGAGGGTCAGCTATCCGATCGAGCAATTGATGCGCGGCCTGCCGCGGGTCAAGCAGGTTCGCTCACTGTCACGTGCCGGGCTGTCCCAGGTGGTTGTCGTATTCGACGACGACGCGGAAACATACTGGACGCGGCAGGTAGTCTTCGAGCGTCTGGCTGACGTGCGGGACAAGCTTCCTCCCCGGGTCGAACCTGAACTGGGCCCAATCAGCACCGGCCTGGGCGAGATCTTCCAGTACACGCTGGAGAGTGATCAACTGTCGCCAACAGAACTGAGGACTTTGCAGGATTGGGTTGTCGCGCCGCGCCTGAAGCCGATCCCTGGGGTCAACGAGATCAACAGTTTCGGCGGTTTCGTCAAGCAGTATCAGGTGCTTGTCCATCCGGATCGACTGGTTGGCTATGGTTTGACACTTCAGAACGTTGTCGAAGCGGTCGAGAAGAACAATGCCAACGCCGGTGGTGGCGTGCTGGTTCGTGACTGGGAGCAGGTCTACCTGCGTGGCGTGGGTTTGTTGAAGGATCTGCCGGACATCGAGCGGATAGTGCTGAAGAGCCATGATGGTGCGCCCGTCACGGTGCGTGACGTGGCCGACGTCGTGATCGGTGCCGAGCCGCGGCAGGGCGCGGTCACGCGTGACGGCAAGGGCGAGGTCGTTGCTGGCCTGGTGATTCTGCTGAAGGGCGAGAATTCCAAGGACGTGGTTGATCGTACCAAGGAGGCAATCGCGAAGGTCCAGGGCTCGCTGCCGGACGGAGTTCGGCTGTCGGTGTTCTACGATCGAACCTCGCTGATCGAGGCGTGTATCCGTACCGTTATGGACGTGCTGCTGGAGGGCGGAATACTCGTGGTTTTGGTGCTTTTCCTGTTTCTTGCCGAACTGCGCACAGCTCTTATCGTGCTTTTCTCGCTGCCGTTCACGTTCCTGGTTACGTTCATCGTGATGAGGCTGGCCGGCATCTCGTCCAACCTTATGAGCCTTGGCGGCCTGGCCTTCTCGGTTGGAATGGTGGTGGACGCCTCCATCGTGGTCGTCGAGAACATACGGAGGCACCTGGCACATCGTTCTGAAGCAGGTTCGAAGCTGCGTGTCGTGTCCGAGGCGTTCGGCGAGGTCGCGCGACCCGTGGCCTTTTCCGTCCTGATCATCGGGATCATTCTGGTGCCGCTGTATTCGCTGCAAGGGATTGAGGGGAAGATGTTCCGGCCCCTTGCGTCAACGATGTTGATCGCGCTTCTGGTGTCGTTGGCGGTGGCCTATACGATCGTGCCAGTGCTGGCAGCCTGGGTGCTGCGCCAGGTCCCCGAGCGTGAATTCGGGTTCGTTCGCAGGATTTCCGATGCCTATCTGAGGTTGCTGGATCGCGCGATCCGCCACCCTCGGATCACCGTGGGAGCCGCCGTGGTGTTGCTGGCAGGGGCTGGGGCCTTGACGCCGTTGATCGGGACCGAGTTCATGCCCCCGCTGGACGAAGGATCCATCGCCATCAACGTCGTGCGATTGCCCAACGCGTCTTTGGAGGGCACAACACGCGTGTCCGACTTCATCGAGAAGCGCCTCATGCGGTTCCCCGAGGTTGAAACGGTGGTCAGCAAGAGCGGGCGCGCCGAGATTTCGGAGGACCCGATGGGTCCCGAGCAGACCGATGTATTCGTCATGCTGAAGCCCCGGAAGGAATGGGGCACGGGGCGCGACAAGACGGAACTGGTCGCGGCAATCCAGCAGGACATCGGGCAGATCCCCGGCCTTAGGCTGTCCTTCTCGCAGCCCATCGCCTTGCGCGTCAACGAACTGATTTCGGGCGTCAAAAGCGACCTTGCGGTCAAGGTTTTCGGCGATGACCTTGATCTTCTGAAGCGTGAGGCTGACCGCGTCGCGACTGTCGTGCGCGGGATCGAGGGCGCCCAGGACGTGCGGGTCGAGCAGGTCTCGGGCATGAGCCAGCTTGATGTCGAGATCAACCGGGCTGCAGTGGCGCGGTATGGCATCAACATAGCGGACGTGAACGAGGCCATAGAGACCGGTATTGGCGGCAGCGTGGCATCCACTTTCATCGAGGACCAGCGACGGTTCGCTATCGTGGTTCGGTTACCCGAAGCCAATCGACGGTGGGTGGGCGACGTTGAGAGACTGTTGATTCGGGGGGCTGGCGGCGAGCGTGTTCCCCTGGGGCAGTTGGCCTTGGTGCGTTTCGTCGAGGCTCCGGCGCAGGTCGGACGCGAGAACGGCGTCAGACGCGTTGTGGTTGAGTCGAACGTGCGCGGGCGGGATCTTGGCGGATTTGTGGCGGAGGTGCAGGAAAAACTCGAGGGCATCTCGGCTGGCCTGCCTGCTGGTTCGTTTCTGGAATACGGCGGGCAGTTCGAGAACCAGCAGCGGGCGATGCGGCAGTTGTCGATAGTCGGGCCGGTCGCCTTCCTGATGGTGCTGATCCTGCTTTACATGGCGCTGGGGACGGTCAGGGACTCGCTGCTGGTGTTGTTGAACCTTCCGTTCGCCCTGGTAGGGGGGGTGGTAGCGGTCGTGGGATTCGGGATGGAACTGTCCGTTTCCGCCGCTGTCGCGTTCATCGTGCTGCTGGGTATAGCGGTTCAGAACGGCGTGGTCCTGGTTGCATTCTTCCGGCAGTTGCGAAGCCGAGGCTACCTTGTGGCCGATACCGTTCGCGAGGGATGCAAGCTCAGGTTCAGACCCTTGCTGATGACCGCTCTGACCAGCTTCATTGGGCATCTTCCAATGTTATACGCCACCGGGTCTGGAGCGGATATCCAGAGGCCTCTGGCGGTCGTAGTGATGGGGGGGCTCATCTCCTGCACTCTGCTGACACTGGTGGTTCTGCCGGCCATATACGTGTGGTCTGCCGGGGTGCGGGAAGGGACCGTTGGTTGACCAGGAAGAATCCTGACCGAAAATCGGCCTTCGTGTAGAATTCAATCACTGTCAGCGCCAGCTTTTTTCGGCTTGTTCTCCCTTGTGACGTGGCAACGTCTGAAGGAGGCAAATCTTGGCGCACGTAAAGATGGTCGATGGCGCAAATGGGATTAGTGATGCGACTGCCCTGATTCTGCGGGCTTCCGAGGCTGCCAGCCTGAAGCGCTCCGGTTCGGTGCTGATTTCGGAGGATCCAAGCTACTTTAACGATCTTGCAATGCGGTATCGCGAACTGTTCGAAAGGAACACTGATGGCATTGCTATCTGTGGAACCCGTGACGATGGCAACGAATTCTTCCTTGCGGGCCTCAACCCGGCCTGTGCGCACATCATCGCGTTGAAACGGGAGGATGCGATAGGGCGGGACGTGCGCGAAATCCTGCCGGGCATGGTCGTGTCCGGTTTGCTGGAATCGTTTCGGTGGGTATGGCGGACCGGTCAGCCCCAGGAGATTCCAGCCTTTCGGTACGACGACGGGCGCCTGAGGTTCTGGTTCAGAAACAGCGTGTTCAAGCTGCCGTTCGGCGAAATTGCCGCAGTGTTCCGGGATGTTACCGATATCAAGATGGCCGAGGAAGAGATTCGCGGCTTCTCGCGCAGGCTGCTTTCCACCAGGGAGGACGAAAAGAGGCGCATTTCGACAGCGCTGCACCACGACACTGGGTCCCTGGCAATTGGCGTGAAGGGTCGCCTGGTCGCGGCCGAGGATGACCTGCGTGCAGGCCGGGTGCGACAGGCGATCGAATCACTGCACGAACTCAGGCGCGTATTCGACCAGGCCTTGGCGT
Source organism: uncultured Myxococcales bacterium (assembly GCA_903936705.1). Taxonomy (GTDB): domain Bacteria; phylum Myxococcota_A; class UBA9042; order DTJE01; family DTJE01; genus CAIZWN01. Next base: position 275,911 of record CAIZWN010000005.1, on the reverse strand, counting down.
CACTCAAGGATCTGGCGATTCGCCTTCGGCCGCCCGATTTGGATCTGCTGGGATTGACTGCTGCCCTGCGCTATCACTTTGAAACGGTCACCAGGGGAACTGCGCTGCGAGTGCATTTCACCGACGGAACGCATGGAGCAGTAATTGATCGCGAGACCGCAATGGTGCTTTTCCGAATTGCCCAGGAGGCACTTACCAACGCAGCCAGTCATGGCGCAGCAAAGGTCGTTAAGGTGCGGCTGTATGCTTCGAAACCGGGGCTCAGGATGACAGTTCGCGACGATGGATGTGGTTTTGCGCGGGAGGCCGTAGTCGAAAGGCGCAGTGAGACCCTGGGTTTGATTTCGATGCACGAGATGGCAAAGTCGCTTGGTGGGCAGGTCGATATCGAATCCACCCCCGGGCATGGGACCTTGGTGCGTGTATGGATCCCTCGTCAAGGTTTTCCCCTGCCTGGGAGCATCAAGCAGTGCTGACCGGCTGACCTGATGGGCTGGTGCCTTGACAGCGTGACGTGGACGACCTATTTAGTTGCGTATGACAACTAGTGCTACAAGCAACAATGCGTCGCCTTCCGGTTCGCTGATGACACTGATCCAGCGGCTGCGCGGATTTTGCGAGGAGAAGGAGACCGAGATCCTCGAGCTTACCGGCTTGACGCTGCCGCAGTACAGGTGCCTTTGTCGTATGCCTTCATGCGGGTCTGTCCCTACCGGGGAATTGTCCCGCCTGACAGGGTTATCGGCGTCCCGAGGGGGGCGGGTGATAGACGACCTTGTAAGGTTGGGATTCCTGAGGCGCGAGGACGATCCGACCGACCGGCGCGCCCAGATGCTGGTGTTGTCGATCAGCGGAGGCGCCATGCGGCGTCGTATCGATACGCTTGTCTGCCACTGCGACGAGATTCTGACCGGGCGCATGTCACCGTTGGAACTGGCACAGGTTCAGACCGGGCTGAACACTTTGGCGCAGGTCATCGAGGCAACATGATAGAAGCTGGAGCTACCAAGGTCATCGAGGCACGATACGGACAACTCGCCGAGAGTTCGTGCTGCCTTTCGTGCGGTGGAGCCGTCAGGTACGCTGAGGCCCGTCAAGGTGAGGTCTGCCTGGATCTCGGCAGCGGGCGAGGGCAGGATGTGTTGCGACTGGCCGAGGCCGTAGGCATCGACGGGCATGCCTATGGGCTGGATGTGTCGGACGCCATGCTGGAAAAATCCAGGCGGAACGCGGCCAAACTTGGCCTGGAAAACGTCACGTTCTTGAAGTCTGCGCTGGAATGCGTCCCTTTGGCGGACGAGACGGTTGACTTGGTCGTCTCGAACTGCACGATCAACCATGCCGAGGACAAGACAGCCGTATGGCACGAGATTCACCGTGTCCTGAAACCGGGTGGCCGCTTCGTGGTCAGCGATATCTACGCCATCGACGATGTTCCAGAAGCCTACTCGACTGATCCGGAGGCGGTCGCCGAGTGCTGGGCCGGTTCGGTGCGGCGGGAATTGTACCTGTCGACAGTGGCCGCTGCGGGCCTGGTTGGCCTGAAGGTGATAGAGGAAAGCGAGCCCTATGAAAAGGGCCGGATTCGGGTCGCAAGTTTTACGATCGCCGGCGCCAAGCCAAGTGGCTGTCGCTGTGGTTGAAAATTAATGGAGGAACCATGAAGCCGATCACCAGGAATCGTACAACGACCATCGAGCCAGGCAAGACACCTCCGGTCGTTCAGGAACGCACGGTCCAGGCCGCACCCGAGAAGGCCCAGGCACAGTGTTGCGCCAAGGTCTCGGGGCCCAGCATGGGCTGCCACGACTGACGTGGAAACACCTCTGCTGCAACCTTCGCGACACAACATCGTAGGGCCGGTTCGCGGGTCCGCGTCCTGGTTCGTCGTTAACCCGCTGTCGGGTTGTGCCGACGTGCTGACTGCGGACGAGGCTGCTGAAATCCAGGCGGGTCGGCCAGACCCAGGCGGCAGTTTCGCTGCGCGGGGCTACCTGGTGGATCCTGCCGAGGAGGAGGGGCGCTACCGGCGCGCCTACCTCGATTTCGTTGATCGGAGGGATCGGGACGAGGTTCAGATCTTTTTTGCCCCGTGGTACGCCTGCAATCTTGGTTGCTCATACTGCTATCAGGGCGCCTACCCCTCGTCCGGTGGGCTGCCAGGGCCCCAGGTTCTGGATGCGTTCTTCGAGTACGTGGACCGCGAGATGGCTGGCCGCCGGACATACCTGACGTTGTTCGGGGGCGAACCTCTTCTGCCGGGCGCATCGGCGATGGGTGTCATTGAGGGGTTGGTCGATCGGGCCGCTGCACGCCGGATGCCGATTGCCGTAGTCACCAACGGGCACGAACTTGCACGATACCTGCCGCTGCTGCAGCGCGCTGATGTTCGGGAAATCCAGGTCACGCTGGATGGCCCTCGGGAGGTTCACGACCGCCGCCGGCCCCTGAAAGGAGGCGGCAGTACCTTCGATGCCATCGTTGCTGGGGTCGACGCCACGCTTGGCGCCGGGATCCCTGTAAACCTGCGAGCCGTTGTGGATCGCGACAACCTCGAGGATCTTCCGGCGCTTGCCACCTTCGCGATTCAGCGTGGCTGGACCAGGAACCCGAACTTCAAGACCCAACTTGGTCGCAACTACGAATTGCACGAGTGCCATGCCGGTTCGCAGGTGCTTTACTCGCGCCTCGAGATGTACGAGGCACTGTTCGACCTTGCGCGTCGTCACCCCGAGGTTCTTGAATTCCACCGGCCGGCCTATTCGATCTCGAAGTTCCTGTTCGACAACGGCCGGATGCCTTTGCCTCTGTTCGATTCGTGTTCGGGCTGCAAGACCGAGTGGGCCTTTGATCACACCGGGCGCATCTACTCGTGCACCGCGACAGTTGGCAAGGTCGGCGAGGAGGTCGGGACATTCTGGCCGACAGTCACCAGAAAGGACGACGAGATCGCGCAGTGGCAGGACCGCGACGTGCTGGCGATAGAAGCCTGCCGGACGTGCTCGTCGCGTCTCGCATGCGGCGGCGGGTGCGCGTCAGTTGCGCGCAACCGGACCGGCAGCCTGCTTGCGCCCGACTGCCGTCCGATCAGGGAGTTGCTTGAACTGGGTACAGCTGCCTATTTGCCCGTGGAGGGACCATGAACAGCGAGCGCATTTTGCATGTCGAGGCGGATCGGTTTGAAGAGGTTGTATTGAACGCGGATCGCCCGGTGGTCGTGGATTTCTACTCGACCGAATGCCCGCCTTGCGAGGCGCTGGCGGCAAAATTCGAGGGGCTTGCCGACGTCTACGGCGAGGACGTCAGATTCGTGAAGATCTACCGCCAGGGGAACCGCGCCCTCTCCGAGTCGCTTGGCGTCGCATCGTCGCCAACCTTGCTGTTCTACCGGGACGGACTCATGGTCGGGGATCGATTGACCGGGGGCATCCGGCGCGCCGATGTCCAGCGAAACCTGCAATTGCTGCTGGCGCCCGGTAGGGCCGCCGTGCTGGCTGCAAAGGTGCCGCGGATATCGACCGAGTGTGACGTGCTTGTAATCGGCGCCGGCCCGGCTGGCTTGACCGCCGGGATATATGCGGCCCAGGCAAGGTTCAAGACCATAGTGATCGACAGGGCACTGCCCGGCGGAAATCTGTCGATCACGCATCAGGTTTCGAACTTCCCCGGCTTCATCGAACCTCAGCCTGGCTATCTTCTGGCGCACTACATGGCCGAACAGTCTGTGAAAGCCGGTGTCGAACACCGATCCGCCGTGGACCTTACGAGGGTGGATCTGGTTGCGAAGGAGGTCGAGATCGACGGGGTCGAGACGATCCGGGCGCGACGTATCATCGTTGCAACCGGGTCTTCCCCTCGACCGATCGGTGTCAAGGGAGAATCCGAGTATCGCGGCCGCGGAATCTCCTACTGCGCGACCTGCGACGCAAAGTACTACCAGGACAAGCACGTGGTCGTGATTGGCGGCGGCAACTCTGCTGTCGAGGAATCGCTGTTCATCGCCAAGTTTGCTTCGCGCATCACTGTCGTTCACCAGTTCGACAAGCTGCAGGCCAACCGCGTGGCGCAGGAATCACTGTTCGCGAACCCGAAGGTTGGCTTTATGTTCCAGCATGAGCCACGCGAGTTCGTTGCGCAGGGAAGCACCGTGGGCGAAGTGGTGGTGGAGGATTTGCGTACAAAGGAGCTTCATAGGATCGCATGCGATGGCGTGTTCATTTTCGCCGGGATGCGCCCCAACCTGGAACCGTTCGGAGAGGCTTTCGAACTGGACGATTTCGGGTACGTCAAGGTCAAGGAGGACATGCGGACGAACGTTCCTGGGGTGTTCGCGGCTGGTGACGTTCGCAGCAAGCAGTTCCGCCAGATGACTACCGCCGTGTCTGACGGCACCATTGCCGCGATGGCCATAACAAGGGAGCTTGGCGACTGAGGTTCCTGGCGTTATGCTTGGCGTCGCATTTGAAGAAGGAGCATGTCATGAAGCGCGAAGTGACGATCCGCGAGTTTGTTGCCGACCTGCTTGATCGCATCGACAAAGCCAAGACGATAGACTGCTGCCGCGAGGAACTGAAGACGCTGGCCCGACTGGCGGTTCAGAAGATGCCGGACGAAAAGATAATCATCGACTGGAAAGACCCTGGGCACTGAGGTAATCCCTAGCTGCGGTGCTGAAGACGCCGATGCCCCGCCTTTCGCCCTTCAGGCTTGATTCTGCGAGCCAGTCGGATTGACTGGGTGTGGCGATTCGCTTAGAAATAATAACCCAGGACTGGTTCTGCAAGCGTCGGCGGATTGTTTGTGCCGCGCTCCCGTCAACGGAGCACGATCGTGTCCGAACCCCTGGATCATGAATCCTGCGGGCCGAAGGAGGAACCGGTTATACCGGTGCCCGGGCAGGGCCCAGTCGGGGTTTCTTCCGTCATGTTCTGCCTCCAATTGCCCTTGGAAGGCCCTAAACGCTTTCATTCAATCGACGATGGGATCCTGGCACTTGCGGGCGTATCGGCGGCTGATTGCCTGGCTGATGCCGGTGCCTTCTTCAAACGGATTCATCCCGACGATCTTGGCGCCATGAGACAGGCTTTGGAGGATGGAACGACCTCGCTGAGCCCATGGTTTGCGGAATTCAGGGTCGAAGGGCCGGACGGCCGGACGCGCTGGCTGAGGGCCGGAGTCCGTCCGGTTCGAGATGCCACGGGTGCGGTGGTTCATTCTGGTGTCGTGATCGACGTTTCGGAAGGCAAGTGGTTCGAGGATGCCCTGGTGAAAAGTCCGCACGGGGAATCCGGGGCGGTGGGCGACGCCTTTTTCCGCGGAGTGGCCGAACAGCTCGGCCGTGCGTTGCGAGCTGATGCCACCGCCGTAGTCCTTTTCGAAGGGCCTGACGGATTGGGGATTCGGGGCGTAGCCGGATGGTTGCTGGTCCCCGGGGTAGGAGCCTTTCCTGTCGATGCCGAAAGCAGTCCGTTCGGCGACATTCTGCGGTCGGGTGCTCGAACGTGGCCTTCCGGCTTGCGTGAACGTTTTCCTCGCGACCCTGTCGGAATGGCGACCATGGCCGAAGCCTTCACTGGTGCCCTTCTGACCGACTCCCATGGGCATGCAATCGGGGGCCTCGGTGCGTGGTTCAGCAGACCGATCTCAAACGCAGCAGAAGTCGAATCGATTCTGGCCGTTTTTTCGAACCGGGCCGCCGTGGAAATGGAACATCGACGGGCCGAGGACGAACTGCGACGCAGCGAATCGTTGTTGCGGGGAATAATCGACAACACCTCGGCCCTGGTGTTCGTGAAGGATTTGACCGGGCGCTATCTTCTGGTGAATCGCCAATGGTGCGATGTCTTCCAACGCTCGGCAGAAGAGATGCTGGCCAGGACCGACCACGACCTGTTCCCTGCCGACCTGGCCGACCAGTACCGCAGCAACGACCGAATGACCCTGGATGCCGGTCACGAGACCGTCACCGAGGAGCAGGCGCTGCATGGTGACGGTCTGCACACCTACATGTCGATCAAGTTTCCGTTGCGCGACGGTCAGGGCCGGCCGTTTGCGACAGGGGGAATTGCCACCGATATTACACAGCGCAAGCTGACCGAACAGGCCCTCGTCGAGGAGAGGTCGTTCGTCTCGACGGTGCTGGAAATGACAGGTTCGCTGGTGCTGGTAATGGACCCCGATGGTAATGTCATTCGCTTGAACCAGGCGGCGGAACGAACACTGGGATGGTCCACGGCCGAAGCTACCGGACATCGTCTGGAGGAAATACTCGTTCCGTCAGAACATCGGCATGTCGCGACCAGGGCTGTCGAGTGGCTGCGAGAAGCCGGCAACACGCTGCGTGACGAGAGCGATTGGCTGGCGCGCGACGGGACCGTGCGCCGCATCGTGTGGACGGGTGGATCGATTCTGGGTGCTTCCGGAGAGGTGAAATGGATCATCGGCACCGGCCAGGACGTGACCGAACGTCATCGGCTGGAGGTCCAGTTGGCCCAGGCGCACAGAATGGAAAGTCTGGGGCGTCTTGCCGGTGGTATTGCTCATGATTTCAACAATCTCCTGACACCGATCATGGGGTATTCGGATCTTCTGCTGGCAGATATGCCGGCGGCGGATCGCAGGGCCGAGCAGCTGACTCACGTTCATGAGGCTGCCCAGCGTGCGCAGAATTTGACGCGTCAGTTGCTTGCGTTCGGCAAGGGGCAGGTCATGGAACGGCGCGCCGTTCCCGTTGTGGAAGTGATCGAATCATTCGGGCGAATCCTTCGTAGGACGATTCGCGAGAACATCAGTATCAAGACTCGGCTTGACCCGAACTCGGGATGCGTGATGGCCGACCCCACGCAGATCGAGCAGGTTGTTCTTAACCTGGCCTTGAATGCTCAGGATGCCATGCCGCGCGGGGGTACATTGGAGTTCGAGGCATCTGGTGTCGAAATGGACCAAATCTGGGCTGCCAGGTCCGATGGGCTCAGGCCTGGGCGATACCTACGGCTGGCCGTCAGCGACGACGGAAGCGGTATGGATGCCGAGACCCAGAGCCACATTTTTGAGCCGTTCTTTTCAACCAAGGAAGCCGAAAAAGGGACTGGGTTGGGGCTTTCAACCGTGTACGGAATTGTTCGCCAGTTGGAGGGAGGGATCGAGGTTCACAGCACGCCGGGCAAGGGCACCAACTTCGTCATCCTTCTGCCTTGTACGGACTCGGCAAAGGCGTATCCGGGGCATCCAGGGGTATCCAATGCGCCGCTTTCTCGCGGCACCGAGACGATTCTGGTGGCAGAAGACAACGATATGGTGCGGGAACTGGCGATAGATGTCCTTTGCCGGCACGGGTATTCCGTTCTGGATGCGTCTGGTCCCGAACGAGCTCTGTCGCTGCTGGAAGACCCGGCTTGCGCGGCGAGCCTGCTGTTGACCGATCTTGTCATGCCCGGAATGGACGGCCGCGAGTTGTATCGGCGTGCCCTGGCCATACGCCCCGGGCTGAAGGTCGTCTACATGTCCGGGTACGCCGAACACCTTGTCGAGCGTTTCGGTTTGATGGACGAAAGCGTACCGTTTCTGCGCAAGCCGTTTTCGGTAGCGGGCCTCACCAGGAGGGTTCGCGAGGTGCTTGACGGTCCTTTGCCATTGTCCTCGCTGGGCCACGGCGGTGGAATCTAGCGTCGGGTCCTTGCGGTTTAGCAGGCAGCGACGGAAGATTCGTTTCCAACCGTCTGGTTGAAGGGAGGACGGATGAGGCGATCCGTGGGCTGGATAGTGGCGGTTCTTGCCCTGCTTGTGGCCGCGCTGGCAGGTGCCTTCATGTGGGCGTCCTCCGGTTGGGATGGCGTCGATCCTGTTTCGTCAATGGCGGCCGAGATCACCTCGTCGTCATCGGCTCCCCAGCCGGTTCCAGGGAAAACCCTTCGTGTCATGACCTGGAACGTTGCCTTTGGGGGTGGGGGCTCCGGTACCGCGATGGACGTGCACGAAGCTGCCGAGGTTCAAGGCAATCTTCGGGCGCAGGCCTTGTTGATACGAGAGGCTGATGCCGATGTGGTGTTCCTGCAGGAGGTCGACAAGCCATCGGACCGATCGGGGGAAATCGACCAGTTCCAGGTCCTGATCGAGTTGGCGGGATATGCGCACGGTTGCTATATCACAACGTGGAATCTGAATTATCTTCCGATGCCGGTGTGGCCGCCATCAAGGCAGATTGGTCGTGTTCATAGTGGGCAGGCCATCCTCAGCCGGTACCCGATCGAGGAGTGTATTCGTATTCCGATGCCGCAGCCGGACGAGAACCCCAGTTGGTACAATCGGGCTTACCTGCACCGCAGTCTGCAACAGGCAACAGTGCGTCTGCCAGGTGGCATTGCCCTGTCGGTTGTCAATGTTCACCTGGAGTCGTTCTCGCAATCAAATCGCGAAGCGCAGGCACGGATTCTGGCCAACGTAGTCGATCGCTTGGCGCTGCGCGGGCCCCTGGTAGTTGCAGGTGACTTCAACGCGCTGCCGACCCGAGCTGCACAAAAATCAGGTTTCACTGACGAGGACACGGATTTCAGGACGGATCAGAGCATCGACATCGTATGGGGCGCCAGTCGCATGCGGGAGGTATTCCTGGACGACTCTCCCGACAATCCCGAGGTGGACTCGTTCACGTTCCCGTCCTCTGCGCCTACCCGCCGGCTTGATTACATTTTCGCCGGGGGACTGGATCGCAGCGTCCGTCGAGAAGTCATTCGTTCCGATGCATCCGACCATTTTGCCGTCTTTGCCGAATTCACGAATCCCGCAGCGCCTTGATAGTCCCTATTTGCAGGGTTGTTACCAGTTGCCGGCTGCAGCACAATGCGCGGGCCTCTTGAGGTGTCTGTCATGGTGCGGGTAACCGAGTTCGGCGAAGTCGTCAGGTACGACATCGCTCGCGATATCGCGGGCCGTGGTCGCTACTGGACCACCTGCTACAGGGTTGGCTCCACGTTGATTGACTCTGGATGTTCGCATGCCGCGGTCGAGTTTTTGCGGGTACTGGACGGTCATCCGGTGGATCGCATTTTGCACACCCACTGCCACGAGGACCACATCGGAGGCAGTGGGGCGCTGGTTCGCCAGCGAGGGTCTGTCGATGTTGTCGCGCATCCCGAATGCGTCGCCGTTCTGGGTGATCCTCGGAAACGGCAGCCCTTGCATCCCTACCGGCGCGTCATGTGGGGTTGGCCGGAACGTGTGCCGTCACGTGCGCTTGGTGACGGGGACGTCGTTGACGCAGGCCCCTACAGGTTCCAGTTGCTGCACACTCCAGGTCATTCCAGCGACCACTTGTGCTTTCTGGAACCCGAAAGAGGTTGGCTGTTCAGTGGGGACCTGTACGTTGGAGGCCGGGATCGAGCCCTGCGATCGGACGGGGACGTCTGGGCCAGCGCTGCATCGTTACGGCGCCTTGCTGGGTTGCAGTTGAGGCAGTTGTTCCCGGGTGCGGCGCGGGTGCCGGACGATGCCCGCCAGGCACTTGCCGGGAAGGTCGAGTACTACGATGAACTGGCCGACCAGATTGGCAGGATGCACCGGTCCGGTTATTCGATTGGCGCGATTGCCAGTAAGGTATGTGGCGGGCCGATGCTGATTGAGGCCGTGACGCTGGGGCACTTTTCGCGCCGGAACCTGGTCAGGTCGGTGGTCCGTGGTTTGGGGTAGTCTGGCCTGCCGCCGGCGTCAAACGGCACATCAACGACTATTACACCGGCCGGGGGAGAGGCTGTCGCAGTACCGGTATCGGCTGGTGCAAACCCGTGATACGCTGGCGCCGCCGCGTCCGGCGGCCAGTTTTCATGTCACGGAGGTCCCAGATGTCCGGCGCCGCGCCTGAAGCCCCGAATGGTCCCTGGTGGAAGGAGGTCACCCAGCCTTTCATCGACCTGGTCCACGCGCCTCGCGCCCTGTGGGGCATCAACCTCACGTACTTCCTGGAGGGTCTGGTCTACTTCGGCATGCTGGGCTACCTGGCGATGTTCTTCAACGAGGCAGTCGGCCTCGATGACGTGTGGGCGGGCCTGAATGTCGGGGTGCTGACGTTCGGTATCACCTTCAGCATGTTCTTCTTCGGCGGGCTTTCGGACAAGTGGGGCGTCCGTGCGTCAATCCTGGGCGCGCTGGCGATGATGCTGGTCGGAAGGATCTTCATCGCGTCCGGCCCGTTATTGGGATTGGCCCCGGCGGGGCTTGGTTCGCCCATTCACCTGATGGTCCTGTTCGGGATTCTGCTGATCGTGCTGGGTTACGGCATGTACCAGCCTGCCGCGTATGCCGCCGTTCGCCAGTTTTCAACGCCCGAGGCCGCCGGAATGGGCTATGCGATGCTTTACGCCCTGATGAACCTGGGCGGCTGGATCCCGACGTTCGCGTTTCTGCTGCGCGACAAGGAATACGCAGGCCTTGGCATCCCTGGTGTCTACTGGGTCTACACAGGTCTGACTGCGGTTGGCCTGTTCCTGACGTTCCTGATCCTGACCCGGAAGGTAGTTCAGGACGCCGTGGCAACCGCCAAGATCGCAGCCGAAAGGACGGCAGCTTCGAAGGCGGCCGAGGCTGCCAAGGCGAACGACGGCAAACCGGTTGCTGCCACGGCAACGCCCGTTCCAGCCGGTCCAGTGCCGGTCGGATTTCTTGCCAGGTCGTTGCACTGGTTGAAAAACCATCCGTTGGCCGACGCCAAGTTCGCCTTCTTCGTGTTCTGCCTGATTCCTGTCCAGACGTTGTTCGCCCACAATTGGCTGACGCTGCCGATGTACGTCGAGCGCGCCTACGCCGGCACCTGGATCGGCAAGAACTTCGAGGTGGCAACCAACTTCAACCCGATCCTGATCTTCATCCTGGTGCCGATTGTGACCGCCCTTACCCAGCGAAGGAACGTCTATACGATGATGATCGCTGGTACCGCGGTGATGGCGGCACCGACATTTCTGCTTGCTATCGGCCCGTCCTTCTGGACCCTGTTCGCCTTCCTGGTTCTGATGACCATCGGCGAGGCCATGTGGCAGCCGAGGTTCCTGCAGTACGCTGCTGAAATCGCTCCAGAGGGGCGTACCGGAGCATACATGGGAGTGGCCCAGTTCCCGTGGTTCCTGACCAAGGTCATAGTGCCGATCTATTCGGGCTATTTCCTGACGCACTACTGTCCCAAAGACACCCCGGCCGCAATGCTGAACACCGAAACCATGTGGTTCATATACGGCCTGATCGCCATGTCGTCGACCGTGATGCTGATAGTCGCCCGCAACTGGGTCGGCAGGGACTTCAAGACGAAGGCGTGACGCGCCGGCGCAGCTTGCCAAATCTGTCATCTACGATGCTCCGGCGTCGGCCCGGGCCACGTACCCGATGGACGTGATCGCGGTTGTAGGTAAACCGTCCAGGCGATCCTGCCGGTCGGCGTTCGCAAGTAGGTACATCGAGCCCCCATCAGCATCCCAAAATCGCGTCCCAGCGGCCCGCAAGGCCCGCCTGGCTTGACGAAACACCGCCTCGCGACCATCCTTTTTGCCACGGTGCCAGCGCGAACCCGGCTTGCCGGCCGTCATTCGGTCGCCTCGGTGGTAGCGATACTAATCAGGAGGGAAAGCGTCCATGAAGCCAGTCCATGTCGATTCATTCGGCACCCTGACCGATCTGCCGGGCTTTGAAGGCCGTGTCCGGTACTTCCGCCTTCAGGCGCTGGCCGAAAAGGGGCTGGCTGACGTTTCGCGTCTGCCAAGGTCCATAAAGGTCCTTCTGGAGGCTGCCCTGCGTGCCGAGAACGGTCGCGAGGTGACGCGGGACGACGTTGCGAAGGTGGTAGGCTACGACCCTGCAAATCCTCCCAAGACCGAGATTCCGTTTCTGCCGGCCCGTGTGCTGCTGCAGGACTTCACGGGAGTTCCCTGCGTTGTCGACCTTGCTGCCATGCGCGATGCGATGAAGCGCCTGGGAGGCGATCCGAAGCGCATCAACCCGCGCATCCCTGTGGACCTGGTCATCGACCACAGCGTGCAGGTGGACTACTTCGGGTCCGCGGACGCCCTGAAGCTGAACGCCGACCTCGAATTCGATCGCAATGGTGAACGCTACGAGTTCCTGGCGTGGGGGCAGCAGGCCTTCGAGAACTTCCGCGTCGTACCCCCCGCGTCCGGCATCTGCCACCAGGTCAACCTGGAGTACCTTGGCCAGGTGGTGCGCTCCACCGTCGAGGACGGCGTCGAAATCTGGTTCCCGGACTCGTGCGTGGGCACCGACAGCCACACCCCGATGATTAACGGCCTGGGCGTCGTTGGTTGGGGCGTGGGTGGCATCGAGGCCGAGGCCGTCATGCTGGGCCAGCCCATCTATCTCGTGGCTCCGCGCGTGATCGGGTTCCGTCTGACCGGCCGTCTGCCCGAGGGCGCGACCGCAACCGACCTGGTTCTGACGATTACCCAGATGCTGCGGAAGATGAGCGTCGTCGATCAGTTCGTCGAATTCTTCGGACCTGGCATCGCCGCCCTGACCGTCCCGGACCGGGCGACCATCGCCAACATGTCCCCCGAAGCCGGCAACACCATTGGCTACTTCCCGGTGGACGACCAGGTTCTGGCCTTCCTGCACGGAACCAATCGTGGCCATTTGGTCGATCGCGTCGAGGCGTATGCCAAGGCCCAGGGGTTGTGGCAGGGCGGGGGGGAACCGGACCCTGTTTTCGCGGACACCCTGGAACTGGATCTGGCCACGGTCGTGCCCTGTTTGTCCGGACCCAAGCGCCCGCAGGACCGGGTCAGGCTGGTCGATATGAAGTCAGCGTGGAAGGCCGGCCTTACGTTGCCGATCGACAAGCGTGGCTTTGCTCTGACCGAAGCCGACCTGCCTCGCACCGGCAGCGTCGTCAATGTCGACGGTACGACGTCCACACTGGCCCACGGTTCGGTGACACTGGCCGCGATCACTTCCTGTACCAATACATCGAACCCCTCCGTGATGCTGGCAGCCGGCCTGGTCGCCAGGAAGGCCCGCGAACGCGGCCTCACAACGAAGCCCTGGGTCAAGACCTCGCTGGCCCCAGGTTCCACGGTTGCCTCCGATTACCTGTCACGTTCGGGCCTGCTGCCCTATCTGGAACAACTGGGCTTCAACATCGTCGGCTACGGTTGCACCACGTGCATCGGGAACTCCGGACCACTGCCGGAACCTGTGCGCGCCGCAATCAAGGCGAACAGCCTGGTCGTGTCGGCCGTTCTGTCCGGCAACCGGAACTTCGAGGGGCGCGTCCACCAGGACATCAAGGCGGCGTACCTGGCGTCCCCCCCATTGGTAATTGCCTACGCAATTGCGGGCACCGTCGATATTGACCTGGCGACTGAACCGCTGGGGCACGCGCCTGATGGCACTCCCGTATATTTGCGAGACGTCTGGCCGACTTCGGCAGAGGTTGCGGCCGTTCTGCCCCTGGCCTTGGATGCTGCCGTCTTCAAGAAGTTGTATGACGGCATCGAGCGGTCGAACCAGGCCTGGAACGCGATTCCGGTTGCCGGCGGTGACCTGTACGCCTGGAACGAGGCCAGCACGTACATCCAGAATCCCCCGTTCTTTGCGACCATGGGACCAGCTGCCGGGACAATCACCCCGATAGTCGGAGCGCGTGTCCTGGCCTTGCTGGGCGACAGCATCACCACCGACCACATCAGTCCAGCGGGCAACATAGCCGCGGACAGTCCCGCAGGCGCCTATCTGCAGCAGCATGGCGTCCAGCAGAAGGACTTCAACCAGTACGGTTCCCGCCGAGGGAACGACCGCGTCATGACGCGAGGCACGTTCGCGAACGTTCGCCTGCGCAACCGGCTGGCCGGTGGGGTCGAAGGAGGCCTGACGACGCACCTTACGTCGGGCGAACGCCTGCCAATTCACGACGCTGCCATGCGCTACAAGGCGGATGGCATACCGACGGTCATCCTGGGCGGCAACGACTACGGCATGGGTTCCTCCCGCGACTGGGCCGCGAAGGGCACATATCTGCTGGGTGTTCGTGCAGTCATCGCCCAGTCATTCGAGCGCATCCATCGCAGTAATCTGGTCGGTATGGGTGTTCTGCCCCTGCAGTTCCAGGGCGGCGAATCCGCCGAATCGCTGGGCCTGACGGGTCGCGAGGTATTTTCGATTGCTGTTGACGACGGCGTGAAGCCCGGCCAGGTCCTGACGGTAGAGGCCCGTGACGAATCAGGCAAGGTCTTGAAGTTCACTGCGATATGTCGTCTGGACAGCGGGATCGAGGTTGGGTACTTCCGCAACGGAGGCATCCTCCAGGCCGTCCTGCGCGGGTTCCTTTCGGGAAACTGATTGCTGCTTCAGCGAAGTCACGAACTGGCCATGCAGGCCGCGGTCCCAGTCACCGGGAAGTGAAGCGATAGTTAGGATAGTCGGCCCTGGCCTGGTCCAGCAGCACGGCAAATCGGTTCGGGTCCACGATCCTGAAGACTTCAGCTCCCGAACCTCGGTACGTTGGGTCATCGAAACCGTGCAGCATCCTGGGAATCGCGGAAAGCCCGTTGGCCAAGCGCGTGGCAAACTGGACGCCAGGCACATGCAGCTTCGGTATCAGAGTTTCGATCGTTTCCGAAATCGACAGCAGGGCCTCGTCATCACGCGCGTAGATGGCAAGGGCACGGCCCTTCTCGGGGCGCTCATACACGCCGCCGAATTTTCCATAGAAGGCTTGGTGCGGATGTCTGGATTCGTCGGCACATTCCCTGGCAAAGTGTTCAAGAAGATGAGCCAGGCCGAACAGTTGGGCTGAAGACGTGTCGCCGATGGCGGTGACCACGATCTTGTTGTGCTGAGCAACCACCTCGATGGGAAGGTGATAGCCGTTGTCCTTTGCCAGGCCCTCAAGTTTGTCGACATCGAACAGGATCGTGCGAGGGTCGGAATTTGGGGGGCAGAAAGTGGCGTAGGTCCATCCCCTTCCAGACTCTGGCAGTTCCCACGGGGCATCGATACCTCTTTCTATCGCCTCACGGATGCCATTGTGCGAATCGCTCCAGTTCAAGATCAGGCGTCGCTTCATCGTGCCTCCAGCAACAACAAGGGCTGAACCGTCTGGGACCATACGGGAACGCTAGGCCACGTCTGGTCCCGAGTCAAATATCTGTCGCCAATCGACTGATTTTTTCGCGTTCGACGCGATTGACGATTCTCCGAGGTTCCCTCAGTCCCCATTCAAACGATCCGACATTTGGTTGACGCATTGCGTTATTCGTGTCGGGTTTCGCTTGCCTCCAGCCCACGCGAGGTGTTACCAAAATAACAGGAGCCGGCGTTTGACGCAGAGCGTCCGTCCGGACGTGGTTTTCCCTTGCGGAGAGTTGCTGATGTCCACCACAAGCAAGAAGGCGTTGCCGAAGGTGCTGAACGATTGTCTGTTGCCAAACGACGAGGCCTTGAAGAAGACCGTTCGATCCGGCCGCAGCATCCTGGCCGGATTCGCGACGTCTGAACCCTGCACTTTCTACTCGACGGTCTGGGATCACATCCGCCGCGAGAAGGTACAGGAACTGAACTTCGTGAACGGGCTGGTGTTGACCCCCTACAATCTGTTCGTGGGCAGCGCCTTGAAACGCAAGGGCCTGTTGCACGGTGTGGCCGACGAACTGTCGGTCAGCCTGTTCGCCGAGTGGGCTCGAACGATCAACCAGGCAACGCGCAAATTCGACAGCCTCGCTTCGCTGATTGCGCACTACAAGCGTCTGCAGAAGCGCAAAATCGTCTTCAGGTGCGGCTTCCTGAGTCCCGCCATGAACGGGATCGTTCCCGACGTGCCGATGTCACGGGTGCTCTACCCCGAATACATTCGTCGCAACACGTCGCGCATGGGTATTACCGACATGGTGTTCGTCCACTTTCCGGATGCCGCGGACAATATGGCGCTGGACGAGAGGGGCAATTCCAGGACGCACGTCGCGGTCATGGTCATGACCCCTCCGAACGCGAACGGAGAGATGAGTCATGGACCCTGTTCGGCCTTCAACAGCACGGTTCTGGACCACATTGTCGAGTCGTGCGATCAGGACCTTTTGCTGTACGTGAACGCTGCCTACCCATTCACCAGGGGATACGAGGACGCGTCGAACACGATCCACGTTGATCGGTTCAAGCCTCTGGCGAAAGCCGGACGCCTGTTCGTGGTCGAGGACGATGGTCCCCTGCCGGCGCTGCCAGCCGGGGCGTTCGACAAGCCGCTGCCAACCGAACTGACGATTGCCGAGCACGTCGTGAACCACGTCGAGGCGAACAAAGATCGGACACACGGTCGCGCCGTTCAGGTCGGCTTTGGCGGCACGGGCGTCCTGGCCGTGCGCAAACTGAAGGAGTCGTCGTGGACGGGCCGCGCGTACACCGAGATGCTGGAGCCGTACATGCTGGACCTGTTCGAGTCCGGCAAGATCGCCGGGTCTCATATCATCGAGAAGGATGGGCGGCGAACGCAACTGGACGGTCGGATCGTCTGCACGTTCACGGTGGGCATGAAGGACAGCGATTTCTATAGGCGTATCGACAACAACCCCGCGGTCATCGTGGCTCCGTCGTCCCGGGTCGTCGTTTCCGAGGCTTTCGCGGGGGGCATGGGAATCAACAACTGTCTGGCGATCGATTTCAACGGGCACGTGAACACGTCGGCGCGCGACAGGAACCACTACAGCGGCGTTGGCGGCGGCGCGGCTATTCTGCGAGGCCTGGCGAAGGGCGGGATCAGTTATCTGTGCATGAAGTCGACGCATACCACGCCCGAGGGCGAGACGCGTTCCTCGGTCTTCCCGTTCCTGCCCAGGGGGACCCCGGTAGCGTACACCGGGCCGGACATGGCGGGTGGGCGCGAAGGCGCGGTGTCGTACCTGGTGACCGAGCACGGCATAGCGCAGTTGTCGGGCCGCAGCCAGTCTGAATTCATTCGCGCGGTGATTTCGGTCGCGCATCCGCGCTTCAGGGAGGTGCTGAAGCGGGCTGCCTGGCGCGAGTATCGTGTGAAGGTCTAGGCGCGCCGGCTGGGTATGCCTTCGGATCCCCTCTCAGGTCTCGGATCTCGCGACCCAGTCGTGGCAGTGGTCCACTGCATCGGAAGCGCGCGGTCGCATCCAGACAGGCTTTGCTGGGCCGCAACCTTGACACGACATAGGTGCCTAAATAAGATGCCCCCAGTCCTTTTTGTACTGCTTTAGGAGTTCCCCGTTCAGCTCTGAAGGTCCCCTTGTTGCCCACAAACGTCTAGGAGGAATCGATGGGTCTGTTCAAGAGTTTGGTGCCACCGGCTGACGGTTCAAAAATAACGATCCATGCCGATGGGACGTTGAACGTCCCGGATCGCCCAATTCTGCCCTTCATCGAGGGCGACGGGACCGGGCCCGACATCTGGCGTGCAGCAGTCCGCGTCTTTGATGCTGCGGTTCAGAAGGCATATGGCGGGCAGAAGCAGATTCGCTGGATGGAAGTTCTTGCCGGCGAAAAGGCATTCAACCAGACCGGCGAATGGCTGCCCGAGGATACTCTGACGGCTTATCGCGAGTATCTTGTGGGCATCAAGGGTCCGCTGACCACGCCCATCGGTGGCGGCATTCGCTCGCTGAACGTGGCCTTGAGGCAGATCCTTGACCTGTATGTCTGTCTGCGGCCAGTGAAGTACATCAAGGGAGTTCCGTCGCCCGTCAAGCGTCCGGAACTGGTCGATATGGTCATCTTCCGCGAGAACACCGAGGACATCTATGCCGGCATCGAGTGGCAGGCCGGCACGCCGGAATGCAAGAAGGTCGTCGATTTCCTGATGAAGGAAATGGGCGTCACGAAGATCCGCTTTCCGGGAACCTGTGCGATCGGCGTCAAGCCTGTCAGCAGCGAAGGTACCGAGCGGTTGGTCGATGCCGCGATCCGGTATGCCCTGACCCACAATCGCAAGTCGGTGAACCTGGTCCACAAGGGCAACATCATGAAGTTCACTGAAGGTGGCTTCAAGGACTGGGGCTATCGCCTGGCCGCCACCAAATATCGCGACCAGACCGTGTCGATGCGCGAATCCTGGATCCTCGACAACAAGGCGCGCAAGCCGGGCATGACGAACGACGAAAACGCGCTGTCGATCGAGCCGGGCTTCAAGGACATGACCCCAGTCCAGCGGCAGGACATCCTTGTCGAGGTCGAGGCGGCACTGAGTCTGTGGCAGACGCACGGCGACGGGAAGTGGAAGTCCAAGCTGATGGTCAAGGACTCGATCGCTGACATCACGTTGCAGCAGACGATCACCCGCGCCGACGAGTTCGACGTCATCGCGACGCTGAACCTGAACGGCGACTATCTGTCCGACGCCCTGGCTGCCCAGGTAGGCGGGATCGGCATCGCTCCTGGCGGCAACGTCAACTACATGACAGGGCACGCGATCTTCGAGGCGACCCACGGTACGGCGCCCAAGTACGCGAACCTCGACAAGGTCAACCCGTCATCGGTCATTCTTTCGGGCGTGATGATGTTTGAGCACCTCGGCTGGACCGACGTTGCCCAGATGATCATGCGAGGCGTCGAGACGTCCATAGCAAAGCACACCGTCACGTACGACTTCGCACGCCTGATGACTGCGGAAGGGGTCGAGGGCGTGAAGGAAGTCAAATGCAGCGAGTTCGCCGACGCCGTCATCTCCAACATGTAACCACAAGACAGCTTTCGACTTTCGATTGACGCCTACGCGTTTGTCTTGCGGCCAGATCTGTGGCGACGGACCACTTCATCGGCCACGGCGTCGCCGAAACCGGTCGTCGAAAGAACCTGGATTTCGGGGCGATCCACCGCCAGATCCACCGTCATCCTGCCGGATCCAAGAACCGTCTCGAAGGCGGCCACCAGCATCCTGGATGCCTCGATCCAGCCTATGTGTTCCAGCAGCATGGCTGCGGTGAGGATCATCGAGCCCGGGTTGGCGATGCCCTTGCCGGCGATGTCGGGGGCCGTTCCGTGGGTTGGTTCGAACACGGCAAGCCCCTCGCCAATGTTTGCGCCGGGAGCTACACCCAGGCCGCCAACCTGCGCGGCGCAGGCGTCTGACAGGTAGTCGCCGTTGATGTTAGGGGTCGCAATGACATTGAATCGGGACGGCGACAGAATCAGGTCCTGGAACATGGCGTCGGCGATACGCTCGTCGACAAGGACCTGCCCGGGCGGGATGGTTGCGCCGTGAAAATCGGACGCGATTACTGCGCTTCCGGCGAATTCCTCGCGGACGACCTCCTGACCCCATCGAAGGAATGCCCCCTCTGTCGCTTTCATGATGTTGCCTTTGTGCACCAGCGTCACACGGTGCAGGCCTCTGGCAATGGCGTACTTCACGGCGGCGCGGACCAGGCGCTGGCTGCATACCTTAGAAATCACCTTGATGCCCAGGCCGGCGTCGAAGGGCACGTGAAATTTCTTGGTGCGCAACCAGGCAGCAAGTTCGACCTCGTCGTCGGTACCCTGCTCGAACTCGATGCCTGCGTAGACGTCCTCAGTGTTCTCGCGGAAGATGACCACGTCCAGTGCGTGAGGGTTTCGTACCGGGGATTTGACACCTCGGAAATACCGGACCGGACGAACGCTGGAATACAGATCAAGAGCCTGGCGCAAGACCACGTTAATGGACCTGTGCCCTCCGCCGGTCGGTGTCATGGTCGGGCCCTTGATTGCGACACGGTACTTCCGGATGGCATCCAGCGTGGATTCTGGCAGCGGCAGCAGGCCCTTCTGGATGGCCGACACGCCTGCGGGCAGTTCCAGCCAGTCGATCTTGCGTCTGCCGCCATAGCACGCGTCAATGGCTGCGGCAATTGAAGGGCGAGAGGCAGCGAAGACCTCGGGGCCGATACCATCGCCGGGCAGGACGGGAATTGTAGGCCGGTCGGGTACCACGAACTGCTTGTTTTCATATTGGATTATAGAATCATTCATCATCCGGACCTCCAGTCGGGATCCTGGAACACGGGTCCGGTCCTAGTCGGCCGCCCCATCGATTTCATTGCAACTTCTGGTCGGAATTATAGGCAACCAGGTGTAAACTACACAACGATAATGTCTCGTAGTGCCCGTGCGTGTTGTCCGGGCGGCGAGGGGGGGGGGGCCGATGACGTGGGACATCAATCTTCAGAACCCGCGATGGTTGGCTGTCGTTCTCGAAAGATACGTATCGATGGGAGTGGTGCCAGCCGAGGGCACTCCGCCGCCGATGCTGGCCGAGGGGAAGGTCAGGCTGATGCTGCCTGATGGCTCCGTTTTCGAGACAAGGGGGCGCGTAATCCGGGCCAGCGGCGAGAACGAATTCCTGCTACAGGCAGACAGTTTGCCTCCGCTGGAATCGTTGCGTCGTATGACGAAGGTGTCTAATTCGGGCGCTACCCAGTTGCCCATTTCAGGCACCGCAGCAAGTGTGCCCAGCAGTTCCAGTCTCGTGGACGACCTGCTTCTGACCGTCAGCCCCGAAAATCTGTTGTTTCGGGACGGTGCAGAGCCGTCTGGAACCGACAAGCTCCAGCCAGAACCAGCAGTCGAACCTGTCAGGCCACTGTTTCCAACACAGCGCCAGACCCATACAGCAAAGCCTCTTGCCGCAATTCGCGAGGAGTCCTCTGGCAGCGTGTCCATCTTTGATCTGCTGAACGAGTCGGTGGAAATAGACAAGTTTGCGATTGAGGCGGGTCCCGTGGAAGAGGCTTCGGCACCCCGGGTTGTTCCCGCAGCGGACACCTCGGTGCCGCGTCGGCCTATGATCCGGATGCCGGTGGCCCGGGCGGGCACGCCGGGATCGGTCAAGGACCTTCCGGAAAGGCGTGCCGATGGTACTTCCACTGTTGCCGGGGGGGGGTCGACGGTCACCGGCCGCGAGACCGAGTATTCGGATGTGTACGCAAAGGTCAGGGACCTGCCGCTTCTGGAAAAGCAGAAATTGGCTCGTCACGGGCGTCGTACGGTAAGGCAGATCCTGATGCGTGATCCGAACAAGTCGCTGCAGCGGACCGTGCTGTCAAACCCGGACGTCATGCTGGACGAGGTTCTGGAATACGCGAACTGGCCGGGCCTGGCCAAGGATGCGCTGGAGGCCATTTCGGCGAATTCGACCTGGATGTCGTCGCGAATGGTGATCCTGGCGCTGGTCAAGAACCCGTCGTCCCCCCTCGACCTGGCTATCAGGCTGGTGCCCCGATTGGGCCCTTCCGAGTGGAGGCTGCTGGCAAGGCCGAACTTTGTGCGGATGGGCGTCTCTACTGCGGCTAGAAAGGCGCTGGAGTCCATACGGGACTAGATCGACTGCGCGTTGCAGGGCCGGTTCTGGCACCGTGATTTTCGGGAGGACTTCATGGAGGCTGGACATGCCCGGCGCAGAGGTGGTTGCCTTTCTGGCGCTTGCGTCGGGCTTGGCTGGGTTCATTGATGCGGTGGCCGGCGGCGGAGGGTTGATCCTGTTGCCGGCTCTGTTGTTGGGCTTTCCGGCGTCAACCCCGATTACAACCCTTCTGGGGACCAACAAGTTTGCCGCTTTCACGGGAACCAGTGCTGCGACCTGGCAGTTCGTAAAGGCGGACCTGGTTGGGTGGCGCGAACTTGCTGGCCCTGTCGTCGCTGCGATGGCAGGGTCGGCTGTCGGCGCCCGGATGGCCTATGGGATCGACCCGTCGATCCTGAAGCCTGCGATGGTGGTTCTTCTTGTCGGGATGCTGGTTTTCACCCTTCTTCGTCCCGGTCACGGGCGTGTTCATGCCCCTCGGTTTGCGGCGAAGACGGGGATGGTACTGTCGGTCGCTATAGCCTTGTGCCTGGGATTTTACGACGGGATCTTCGGCCCGGGAACCGGAAGCCTGCTGATCTTCTTGAACGTCAGCATACTCGGCTACGATTTTCTTCGATCATCCGCGCTGGCGAAGGCGGCAAACTGGGGGTCCAATCTGGCGGCCCTCGTCGTGTTCATGTGGCATGGTTCATGGATGCCCGGCCTTGCCGTCATGCTGGCGGTCTCCAATCTTCTTGGTGGAATGGCGGGTGCCAGATTCGCCATAGGGCAGGGGAGTGCCTGGGTCAGGAGGGTCTTTGTTGGCGTAGTCGCATTGCTGCTGGTTCGTCTGGCATGGCAGGTGCTTTCGGGAACCTGAACTGGCGGCCGCGAACAAGGCCTACTTGCCCTTGGCATCAAGATCAGGGGCGTGGTAGTTGCGCTTCCTCATATAGGCCACGAAGGCGATGATCGCGAAGAATCCCACCACTGCAATGACCACAACTGCCATGATCCCCCCCAAAGCGGACTCGTCCCGGGACGGACCGCTGCCAAAGCTTCCCGCCGGGACCTCCCGCACCGTCTGGCACGAGGCCCCGGCAGCGGACGCCAATTTCTTGGTTCGATTACAAGTGTACCAGAAGGAGGGTTTCGATGTCGAAATCCCCCGGGGCCGTCACTGGATGACGGTCACCTTCTCGATCGTGGCTGGAGTTTTCGGACAGTCGCGTTCGTCACGCTCAAGAGCGGCGATCTTGTCGACGACATCCAGTCCGGTCGTAACCTTTCCGAAGTAGTTGTACTTCTTGGGCAGGCGGCCCGTCAGGTCTTGCAGGCAGATGAAGAACTGGCTGCCGTTCGTGTTCGGACCAGAGTTTGCCATGGCCAGCGCCCCTCGAACGTACTCGCCGGCAACTGGTTCGTCAGCAAACTTGTAGCCCGGGTCGCCAGTTCCCCAGCGGGCCTTCTGCGTCGGGTCCTTTGTCAACGGGTCGCCAACTTGGATGACGAAGCCCGGGACGATGCGGTGAAACTGAATGCCGTCATAGAACCCTTTTCGGGCCAGAGTCAGGAAATTCTCGACCGTCTTGGGTGCCTTGTCCGGATACAACTCCATTACGATGGTGCCGACGTTTGTCTGAACCGACACTGCGACAGGTTTCAATTGTTCGGCAGACTTCTGGGTGGTGGCAGCAGGCGATTCCGACTTTGCCGTCGTGCCTGCCGACGCGCTCGACTCGCCCTTCGTACCGCATCCAACCAGGGTCAGGGCCGCGAACAGCAACGAGACTCGAAACGTCTTCATCTCCGGTACCTCCTAAGGGCAAATGCCGTCCCACCGGTGGGCGGCGTGTTCGGGATGATACCGCAGATGCGTTGCAGGACGAATGCCTTCCGAAATTAGGTGTCGTGCTTGACGCAAGTCCCCGAGGTCCCTACCATCGGCCGACGCATCCGCATGGGCGGGTGCGCCTACTAATGAGCATCGAGGCCCATCATGACCGATCATGGAACCGAGGATCCCGGCGAATTCGAGCGGTTGCTGGCGGAAAATCTTCCGAAGTCATTCAGCCGGTACAGCCCTGGCGACATGGTAAAGGCGCGGATTGTCGAGTTGGGAAAGACTGCGCTGCTGCTGGACGTCGGTCAGCGTGCCGAAGGGTCCATAGGGCTTGAGGAGTTTTCGCCGGAAGAACTTTTGTCTTTGAATCTGGGCGACATCATCGAGTGTCGGGTGCTGAAGTTCGTTGCCGGCGGAGTTGTTCTGTCCAGGGCGCTGAAGGCCAGGAACCTGGACCTTGAGTCGCTGGTCCAGGCCAGTCGCTCGGGTATTCCGGTAGAGGGAAACGTCAGCGGGTCCAACAAGGGTGGTTTTACCGTCGATCTGCCCGGGTCAGCCCGAGGATTTGTGCCATTTTCGCAGATGGATTTTGCAAGGCTGCCGCCCGAGACCTACATCGGCCAGCGCTTCCGGTTCAGGGTTCTGGAGGTTCGCGGAAGGGACGTGATTTTGTCGCGTACGGCCCTTTTGAAGGAGGAACAGGCTGCTGATCGAGAGCGTCTGATGGCCGAGATTGCCGAGGGCCAGTTGCGCCTGGTCCGGGTGGTCAAGCATGAAACATTCGGGATTTTCGTGGACCTGGGTGGTGGCGTGAATGCGCTGGTGCCTCAGTCCGAACTGTCCTGGACCAGGTCTTCCGAGCCCCCGCCAGCGCCTGGCACCGAGATCACGGTCAAGATCCTGCGTGTCGAGACGACCGGTGAGCGCCCCCGAATCAGCGCCAGCCTGCGCCAAGCCGGCGACAGCCCGTGGACGGACGTATCGGACCGTTTGATGGTAGGCAGTACCGTACGCGGGAAGGTGACCCGGCTGACGACCTATGGGGCTTTCGTGGATGTGGGTGGCGGCATCGAGGGCCTGCTGCACATCTCGGAGTTCACGGGAAAGAAACACCTGCGTTCGGCGGGTGAACTTCTCAAGATCAATCAGGAAATCGACGTTTCAGTTTTGACGGTTGATCCCGCGTCGCGTCGCGTGTCCCTGTCGCTGAAGGCGCTGGAGGCCAAGGAAGAAGAGGTGGATCCCGAGGTTCGCGCCCGCTTTGTTGTCGATCGGGATGCAGGCACCCAGCGGCGATGGACCCCGACCGCGCCCCAGAACCAGCCCGCAGTCCCTGCGGTCACCGCTCTCGGTGAAGCGCTCCTGCGTGCCCAGAAGCGCAAGAGCGCCAGCGACGAGAAAAAATAGCGTTGTCGTGACCACGTTTTCAAATCGGCTTTCTCCCGTTTCAGACTCGTGATTGCGATTCGGGTCATGCCGCCAGACTGCCTGATAACCTGCTGTAGGCGGGATTCAGTAAATCGGTATTTTCGGTACCTCGAACGTGGACAAGCAGACTCCTCTTGACTATACTCGCGCCCGCCAGGGTCTAGCCGACGTTTTCCGGGAGCGTTCATGAGACAGTTGATTGCCGTCCGCCTGGTAGTGGCAGTGGGGCTGACGCTGGCAGTCGGCCTTGGCATCGGCGCCTGGGTGGCAGTTCGAAGCCTCGAGCAACAGGTTATCGGAGAGGTTCAGGGGGGCGGAATCCGCCTGTCGGACACGGTCAAACGCAGCCTGCGGTATGCCATGCTGCACGATGACCGCGAGGGCGTGAAGACGACGGTCCGAACACTGGCAGGCGGGCAGGACGTCACGGGTCTTCGGATCTTCAACAAGGACGGCGTTGTCCAGTTCGCTTCGGACCCTGCGGTTACGGGTTCGCGGGTTCCAACGACAGATGATGCCTGCAAGGGGTGTCATGGAAATGGCGCGCCAGTTGCGTCGATGGATCCGGCCCAGCGGACGTTCATCTATCGTGACGCGCAGGGACGACGCCTGTTCACGCTGATCGAGCCTTTGTACAACGAACCGGATTGTTCGTCGGCTCCGTGCCACGTGCATCCCGCTGATCAGAAGATTCTGGGCGTCATGGATTTGACACTGTCTCTGGCGCCCTTCGACGTCGAACTCGAGAAGTTCCGGGCCGCATCGTTGGCGTCGGCACTGGTTCTAACCATCCTGATTGCCCTGGTAATCTTCGGGTTTGTTCACCGGTTTGTTACCCGCCGCATTCGCGTCCTGTTAAAGGGCATGGCGAGCGTGTCCGGGGGTAATCTGGATCAGCCGATTCGGACGTCGGGCGACGACGAATTCGCCCATGTTGCACAGGAGTTCAACAGCATGACCCGCAGCTTGTCCGAGGCTCGCGGCCACTTGTTGCACTCGGAAAAGCTGGCGGTAGTCGGACGGTTGGCCGCTGGCGTGGCCCACGAAATCAACAATCCGCTGACCGGCCTGATGCTGATTTCCAGCAACATGCTGGATTCGAGTGATCCTTCTGACCCTCGTCGTGCCGACCTGGAGACAATCTCTCGCGAGGCTCAGCGCTGTCGCGAGATAGTGAAGGGGCTGCTGGATTTTTCGCGTCAAACCATGCCGCAGAGAATTCCGGCGAGGATCGAGGGTGTCATTGGCAAGGTCCTGCAGGTTGTCAGGACCCAGGCGTCGAAGTCGGGCATACAAATATTGGAAGTAGGGGGCGACCTGCCCGAGATCGAGATGGACGCTGCCCAGATCCAGCAGGTGTTCCTGAACCTGCTGGTGAACGCGATGGACGCGATGCCGGATGGTGGCGAAATCACGATAACCCGCCGACTGGTGGATGACGGAAATGCGGTGGAGATCGACGTCGCGGATGCAGGCACCGGAATGCCGTCCGATGAATTACACCGCATCTTCGAGCCGTTCTACACGACGAAGGAAGGGAAGGGCACCGGTCTGGGGCTGTCCATCAGTTGGGGTATTGCCGAGGGTCACGGGGGCAAGTTGTCTGCGCGCTCTCAGCCCGGGTCCGGTTCTACATTTACGTTGAGGTTGCCGGTGAAGGCCGCAGTGCAAGGCAGTGCGGCTGGGACGTGATGCTGGCATGGTCGGCCGGCCCGGGCCGGATGACTGGCGGATCTGCCCTGGGGCGTGGCTCCAAGGGCAATGGAACCGGTTGGGATCCTTTCTTGATTGGAGATTGACGACGTGATTAAGGATCGAGTCGCCATGTGCCGGGGTCAAATTGGCATGAGGACCTATCCCTCGTTCCTGTTGTCTGCCACTGCGGCGCTGGTATTTTTGGCGGTGCCTTCCGGTTCCAGCGCGGCACCACCAAGGATCGCCGCTGACAGTGCTGCAGTCGGTATCGCAACCGATGGTGTGCCATCGGGCGCGGTTATACCAAGTGACGGCGGCAATCGGCGATGCCTCTTCTGCCACTCCCGCGAGGAGTTCAAGGACAAGGCTAGATCTGACGGGAGGAAGGGACTATTCGTTGATACCGAGGCGTTCGGCGCGTCGGTTCACGGCAAGCGCAATTGCTGGGAGTGCCATGCTGATGCCGACGTGGTCCCGCACAAGAAAGGACTGGAACGCGTCCAGTGCGTGCGCTGTCACTACGTTGGCAACACGGTTGGTGCCCCCGAGTCGCGTCGCTACAAGCAGTACCAGGAAAGCGTTCATGGCAGGCTGGCGGCATCAGGCGATGCACGTGCCCCGCTTTGTCAGGATTGCCACGGCACACACGAGGTCCGGCCTGCCGACGATCCAACGTCCCGTGTACACCGAAAGAACCTTCCGGATGACTGCGGTCGATGTCATTCGAGGTCCAAGGCCGAGTACCTTGAGGGCCTCCACGGGCAGCAGGCGGCCAAGGGCAACGTGGATGCCCCGGTCTGCACGGATTGCCATTCCGAGCACGAGATCCAGCGCCCATCGGACCCGACGTCGAAGGTATTTTCTACCCATATTCCCGAGGCATGCGGTCGGTGCCACGAGGATCAGCAGGTCATGGACCGTTATGGCCTGAACGCCAAGAACGTCGCGACCTTCAAGTCGTCGTTCCACGGGGTTGCGCTGAAGTTCGGCGTGACCAAGGTCGCCAACTGCACTTCCTGCCACGAACATCACCGGATCCTGCCGCCTGATGACCCTCGGTCAACAGTCAGCCCGGTGCGCGTTCCCGAGACGTGCGGCAAGGCCGAGTGCCATCCAGGCGCCTCGGCAAACTTCGCCCGTGGCAAGATGCACGTGTCGTCGCATGACGAATCGTCCGGCAAGATCTATTGGATCGCCCGGGCCTTCATGCTGCTGACGATTTCGGTCATGGCCGGCCTGGTCCTGCACATTGCCTTGGACCTGCTGCGGCGATGGTTGAACCGCAGGCGCGGGAAGAAGGACGGTCACCATCATCCCAAGCCAGGGTCGCGCCTGGCCGAGATTCTGGCAACCCCGGTCCGCCGCCTGGACCTGTTCGTGCGCATCCAGCATGCGAACATGGCAATCGCGTGCATCCTGCTGATCTTCACGGGCATTCCGGTCAAGTTCCACGAGTCTGCCTGGGCTGCCAGTCTGATGTCGGTGATCGGAGGCCTGACGGTAACCAGTGTAATCCATCGTCTGGCCGCGACGCAGTTGATCCTGGTGTCGCTGACCCACCTTTTCTACATCATCTTCACGCGTCCCGGCCGCTACAACTTCTGGAACATGCTGCCAGGGCCCAGCGATCTTGAGGATGTGTTTCATAACATCAGCTATTTCCTGGGTTTCAAGAAGGACAAGCCCCGGTTCCCGCGATTCTCGTACCTGGAAAAATTCGACTACTGGGCCGTTTACTGGGGTTGCGTCGTGATGATCCTGTCGGGGGCCGTACTGTGGTTCCAGACCGACGCCATGCGTTTCATTTCCAAGGACTGGCTGGACGTCGCCAAGGAAATGCATTCGGACGAGGCGATGCTGGCCACCCTGGCAATTGTCATCTGGCACATGTTCAACGCGCACATCAATCCCGATAAATTCCCGATGAACAAGGTCTTCTGGAACGGCTGGACCAATATAGGCGAACTGCTGGAAGAGCATCCTAAGGAGTTGATCTCCTTGTTGCGCAAGGGCCGCGTCAAGCGCGAACTACTGGAGGAGATCCAGGGCCACGATCCGACCGCTGCTGCCGTGCTGGTGGAGGCATTCGGGGCCGAGGAAGCCGCCCGTCGCGCCTCGTCCGGGGAGGAAGACTGATATGAACGCCACAAAGGGAACCATTCGAACCTGGGTCGTCCGAAACTGGAAGGTTCTGGCTACCGTCGGGGCCGTGGTTTTGGGCCTGTACGTTGCCATGATATCGGCAGCCTACTTTCTTTCGCGATCGACAGGCTTTTGCTCGACGTGCCACTTCGAGGAGCCGTTCGTGAAGGAGTGGAAGGATTCCGCTCATTCGGACGTGCCCTGCTGGAAGTGTCACAACTCGGACAGTGTCCCTGGGACGATTGCCCAGCAGTCCCGCAATGTGTGGAACACGGCAAAGTATTTGGTCGGCGCCTACGATTACATGCCTCGCGCCGAAGTGCCGGACTCGTCCTGCCTGAAGTCGGGCTGCCACGAAGGCCGCACGTTGTCAGGCCCGGTGAAGTTCGACAAGACAATCGATTTCGATCACAAGGCCCACTTGACCGGCCGTCCTCGTGGCATGGAATTGCCGTGCGTGGCGTGCCACTCGCGTATCGTCCAGGGCGAACACATGAAGGTCACGAAGGAGTCGTGCTTCCTGTGCCATTTCAAGGATTTGTCGAAGGGTGTGGCAATTGCCGGGTGCAAGTGCCACGGTGCGCCTGACGCCCCGGTTTCGCACAAGGGATTCTCGGTCAGTCACGAAAAGTTCGTGGGCCTGGGCATGAAGTGCAGCGACTGCCACCTGGAAGTAACGTCCGGCAAGGGTGAGGTTCCGCCGGGGCGATGCAGCCAGTGTCACTTGCAGCAGCACGTCGAGAAGTTCGACAAGGCGACCATCCACGATAACCATGTGGCCAAGCATCACATCGCTTGCGACCGCTGTCACAAGCCAATCGAGCATCGCCAGGTCAAGATGGTGCGAACGCTGGAGGTGTCCTGCGCCACGTGCCATTCCAATACCCACGACCCGCATCGCGACATGTACATGGGGGTTGGTGCGAAGGGTGTGGAACCGTCGCCAGACGTAATGTTCAAGGCCCAGGTGGGCTGCGACGGGTGTCATCGCGAGAAGCGCGAAGTCCGTGCGATGGCAGGGTCGGTCGAGGGCGAAACCGTGAACTTCGGGACGCGCAGTGCCTGCGTCGCATGCCACGGCGAGGGCTTCGACGTGATGCTTGACAAGTGGAAGTCCCTGCTGAAGTCGTCCACCGATGGCGTGGAGGCCAAGCGGGAACTGGTGAAAAACCTGCCTGACGCCATCGCGGACGAGGCGGTCCGAAAGGAAGCCAAGGCGCACCTGGACCGCGCGGAATACAACCTGAGGTTCCTGCGCGAGGGGCGTGGCGAGCACAACGTGCTGTACGCCGAGCGTATCCTGGTGGCCGTCCAGTCGGACCTTGACGCCATCATGCAGGCGGCAAAGCCCGGTGGCGAGACTCTGGCCAGTGCGCTGGGCTTCGATCCCGCGCCCATCACGGCAAAGTGTACGCAGGTCTGCCATAGCAGCATGGACAAGGTGCTGAAGGTCAAGTACGACGACCTGGAACTGTCCCACCGTGATCACATCACCAAGCATGGTCTGCAGTGCGTGTACTGCCACGACAACAGCACCAGGCACGGCGCTGTGCGTCTGCAGAAGAAGTCGTGCGTGCACTGCCACCACACCCAGCAGACCAGCGAGTGCGGCGAGGCGTGTCATCAGAAGCAGGTAGGCTTCATCCAGGGAACGGCCTCGGCGCTTGGCGTGCCGAAGACGCCCGACGCGATGGTTGACCAGGCTGCGTGCAAGGATTGCCATGTGGATATCGGCGAGGGCAACGACAAGGCCAAGATTCGCGAGGCCTGTGTCGGATGCCACGATCAGAAGTACGGCGCAATGCCAACGGCCTGGCAGGAGGAAGTCGGCAAGCGGCTGGACGTCCTGAAGGCTGCGGTCGCGGCCGCCGAACTGGCGAAGAGCCTGCCGCTGAAGAGCCTTGTAAAGGCCAAGGGTGACCTGGCCGCCATTGACGAGGATCGTTCGGGTGGCGCTCACAATCCGGCATACGCCCGCAAGATCATGGAGGCAATCGAGAAGCTCCTGAAGGGAGATGCCGGGGATGCCCATACTGCCGTCGAACAGGCACCTGCAACATCCAGGTGAAATCGGTACTGGAAACTCCTGGACAATTCGGATAATACTGCACCGCGAACTCGGGAGGCATTCATGGCGCAAGCCCCGCTGAAGATGCTGGTCATCGATGACGAACCGATCATTCTGGAAAGTTATCTAAAGGTATTCAGTCCGTTGCGTGCTGAGTTCGACGTGACAACCGCTCCTTCGGGAGAGGCGGGTCTGGCAAAGCTTCGAGAAACTCCGTTCGACCTTGTCATCACAGATCTAAAAATGCCGGGGCTTGACGGCCTTGGCGTGCTGGAGCAAGGCCGCAAGATTCGCCCGGACACCGACTTCGCCATGATGACCGGCTATGCATCGGTGGACTCGGCGGTTGGAGCGATGAAGTTTGGAGCAACCGACTTCATAGAGAAGCCGTTCTCGCAGGACGAGCTGGTTCGTTTTGTGCGTTCCCTGGCCGAGCTGCGGTTTTCCAGGATCCGCAAGCGGGAGGAGGAGGCCGGATTCGAGCGTTTCTCGCGGCCGATGCTGACCCAGCACATCGTGCTGATCCTTACGTTCACGTTGCTCAGCATCACCGGCGTTCCGTTGTTTTTTCCAGAGACATTCAAGGGTGTGTTTTTCTTCGATGACAGCAGTTACCTGCGCGGGCTGATGCACCGAATCTCGGCTGTTGGACTGATGTTCCTTAGCTTCTACCACATCGGGTACATCCTTTTGACCGAGGACGGAAACAAGAACCTGCGTGCTATCCTGCCCAGCATTCCCAAGGACCTGAAGGAGGCGGGCGGCAACATCATGTTCACCTTCGGGTTGCGCAAGGATCGGCCCAAGGCCGGGAAGTATAGTTTCTTCGAGAAATTCGAGTACTTCGGTGTGGTCTGGGGCTCCCTCGTCATGGTTTTGACGGGTCTTGTGATGTGGTTCAAGGACCAGGTCCTGCTGATCGCACCGCTGTGGTTCTTTGACGTGGCCAAGGTTGTTCACAGGTACGAGGCCATTCTGGCCATCCTGACGATTGCCATATGGCATATGTACAACGTTCACCTGAAGGCAGGGGTGTTCCCGATGAGCCGGATCTGGCTGACGGGACGGATCAGCCGGGCCGAAATGCTGCACGAGCACCCTCTGGAGTTCGAGGCGCTGACCGGCCGATCTGCCGATGCAGAGCACGGCGCGGGTGGGCCCGACGATGGGAAGTCTGAGGACCGGGCGACCCGGCAGGGAGGGGCCAAATGAAGGCGAATCCAGGCTTCGGGCTATGCGCGGTCGTGGTTCTTGCTTTTTCGGCCCCGTTCACTGTTGCTGCAGCCGAATGCATCGACTGCCACGATGGTGTGTCCTCGGGTGCGGCCCTGAAGGCATCTCCCCACATGAAACTGGGCGAAGGGAAGGCCGGCGGGTCTTGCGTCGCTTGCCACGGCGAATTCGATGTCAGCGACGACGGCCATGCGAAGCCTCCCAAGGTCAACTGCGTGAAGTGCCACGGGGCAGTTGAGGCGCAGATGTCGATCAGCGTTCATGGCGCCGGCAATGTCGATGCTCCCAAGTGTGTCGATTGCCATGGAACCCACGACGTCGTCAGGAAGGGGGCGAATCACAACCGTAACCAGCGTATCGCAGCGCAGTGCGGCGCCTGCCACGACAAGGAATTGGGGATCTACACGAACAGTTGGCATGGCAAGGCGCCGAACGACAAGGTTGCCACCTGCAGCGATTGCCACGGCGCTCATGATGTTCTTCGTCCAGCAGACCCGCAGTCCACCGTATTCCGGTTGAACCAGGCCCAGGCATGCGCCAAGTGCCATACTGACGAGGAGCGGGGTTTCAACCCGGCGATGGTCAGCGCGGTGAAGGATTACTTTGGCAGCATCCACGGCCTGGCTGTGACCAAGGCCGGACTGATGGTGTCGGCTACCTGCATCGACTGCCACGGCAGCCACGACGTGACCCACGGACGCGACGGCGGCAAGAACCGCATTTCGCGGGCCAAGATTCCCGAGACGTGTGGAAAGTGCCATGCGGGCGTCGTCAAGGTCTACCTCGAGAGCGTTCATGGCAAGCCCTTCCTGGACGGGAACCTGGACGTGCCGGTCTGCACCGACTGTCACAGATCCCACCAGATCCGGTCGCATTTCGATTCGGGGGCAGCGACATATACGACGCATGTGGCAGCGACGTGCTTGAAATGCCACTCGCAGGCGAACGTCGTCAACAAATACGGGATTCCCGAGGCCAGGGTGCCTACGTATCTCGAGTCCTATCACGGAGCAGCATCGAAGCTGGGCGACACCCGGGTAGCGAACTGCGCCAGTTGCCACGAATCTCACGATATCCGGGCATCAGCCGACCCGAAATCGTCCACGAATCCTGCAAACATGAGCAAGACATGTGGCAAGTGCCACTCGGTGCAGGATCGGGCCAAGCCCCTGATTACCGGCAAGATTCACGCGACCTTGGCCGAGGATCGGCACTGGGTGCCCGGTATCATTGAAAAACTCTACACGCTGCTGATTGTCGCTACGATGGGGTTCTTTCTGACCTACATCATCATGGACATCATCAGGAACGTCCGCCTGCGCCGATCAGGCAAGAAGGGCGGCGGTCACTGACGTCTCCTTACCCCTCGTGCATTGCGCAATATGAATCACTTCAATCTGGTAACCAGGCGCCTGGTCATAGACCCAGTTACAAAACAGCCGACAAGCCTGATCGATGAACCCTCGTGTTGACTGATCGCCCGTGGTTGATGGCGTGGCGCTGTGGAGGGCCGGTCCCGGGGTTGCCACAAAGGGATCGGAGTTTCGGCCGGCACTGGCTTTGCCACTACCTGCCTCCAAAGCACACCTGGAGCCGGCCTGCGGATGTTCGTTGAGAGGCTGTCACGCGTCAGGCTTGCGTAGGGTGCGTGAGTATCGGCAAGGCACGCGGCCGCAGATGTAGGCATGCAGGGTTCTCCCTGGTGCTTCTGTGAACCTGATGCAGGGAAGCACCAGTCTGGTCGCGTCGTATATGGAAGATTAGATTCTTGGTGGATGGTTGAATAGGCCGGGCCCCTTTCGGGACCCGGCCCATTCTCGTGGATCAGAATCCGTGGGCAACCTTGACGTCCTCGGCACGGCCCGCACCGTGGCAAAGAACGCAGGTCTCGATGGCAGTCGGGTCCAGGGTTCCACGGGTCTTGGACACGGCGCCGCCGTTCTGCTCCATGTGGGCGATCGCCAGGTCCGAGTCATGGCAGCCCGAGCAGGTCGCCGCTGCGGGCGTCGAGACTGTGTCCAGGCCGTTCGGGACCGAGGCGCGCGCCGCGACGATGTCGGCGAAGGTGATAGTACCGCTCTCGTTGGCGTCGCCATTGTAGGTCACCAGGGTCGAAGCCAGAACGCCAGCCGGCAGATTGGGGTAGTAGGTCCCAGTCTTGTGGCAGGCAAGGCAGGCGTCGTGTTCGTTCGGGTAGGTGACTTCGCTGAAGTCATAGAAGAACACGCCGCTGGTGCCGCGGTCACGGACTTCGCGGAAGGGGTTCACACGCTTGGCCGAGCCGTGGATCCCGTGCAGCATGTCCTTCAGGTTGTTGGACACCTCGGGGAAGGTCATCGGGTCAGCAGGATCGAAGCCATCTGCCGACATCCTGTCCAGGACGTCGCAAACGCCGTCGACGTACAGGTCGTCGGTCGTAAGCGGGTCTGTCGTGATGTCGCAGACGCCGTTGCCGTTCCGGTCAAGGGCTGCTCCGCCTGCCGTCCTGAGGCGAGCCAGGACTGTGGCCGGGTCCGCACCGCGGCCACCCGTGCTCAGGTTCTGAACGTGGCACAGAACGCAGATGTTCTGGCCGGTGGTGCCGAGGCCGGCCAGGCGGTTGCCGCCGTGACCCTCAAACCACTCGTGGCAGGCGCCGCACTTTGCGGAATCGATAACGTCGCGACGAACGGTGTCGCCGGTTACCGGCGCAACCGACGCCAGAGTGTGGCGACCAAGGGCTGTGGTGCCGTAGCCGGGCACTCCCGTCTGGGAGAAGTAGCCCTGCAGGCCGACCGCGCGCAGCTTCGCACCAACCGGGAAGGCGTTGGCGCCGGTCAACGTGGCGATGTAGTAGCCGGCGTTGACTGAATCTGCGGCCAAGGTGCCGGCAGTGCCGGCGCGAAGGTTCGCCAGAGAAACGCTCAGTGGCTGGCCAGCGGCACGGCCGAGATTGTTGTAGTCGGACGGGTCCGTGATGTCACCCTGCGGCAAGGCGTAGGCCAGCAGGAACGACGGGCCGCCGCTGAGTTCGGCGGGAAGCGCTGCGGTGGCGTCGATCGCAACGCCGTCACGGGTGATCTTGAAGGTGATGATCGGGTGCGTGGCATCTCCCGCCATCGTTACGGTCTTGACCTCGTACGTGAAGTTCGAGGCGCCAGTCACCACGCCAGTTGCATGGGGGCTGTTGTTTTCGACCGCGTGGACCTTTTCGATGTCCTTCATCTTGCCAGCGCCGTGGCACCCGATGCAGGTGTCGTTGGTGGCATCGGCGACATGACTCTCGTAGGTCGCAACGCCATCCGTAAGCAGCGCGTTCTGGTGGCAAGCGCCACAATCGTCCTTCGTCGGGTACAGCTTCCAGTTGTTACCCTGGGCCGAGGTCGTACCGTCGTGGCACTTCTTGCAGAGGTTGGGGGACTGCGGGTAGGTGACCTCGGCAAAGCTGGCCGAGCCGATCATGTACGCCGGGGCTCCGTTCGACTTGCGGACGGCGGCGCCGTGAATCGCGTGGGTCATGTACGCCATGTCGAGCTCGGCACCAAGGCCGGCTGGGTTATGACATACGACGCAATAGCCGGTCTCGATGCGGCTGCCGTGAAGGGCCAACTGACCATGGCACTCATTGCAGGCGGCAGTCGTGACAACCGAGTGAGTGTCAGCGACCGCGCCGCCCGCGGGGATGAAGTCGTAGATCTTGTTGACGTATGGCAGGGCGATGCCGCCAGACGCCGCGGCGATGCCGCCGCCGGTGCCGGAAATCTGGATCGCCAGACGGGTCGTCAGCGTCGGCTCCCAAAGGATGACTTTCGGAGTTGTGACGGTGGTCACGTCAATGGCGAATGTGTACTCGTAGCTGCCGTCGCCGTTGTCCTTCAGGGTTCCCGTGCGGTCCGAGCTGGGGCTGCCCGAGGCGGAAAGGACGTAATCAACCCAATCGGCAGGCTCGCCGGTGGTTGCGTTGAAGGGGACCAGCTTGGCGAGGGCGAAACGGGCGTTGCCGCCGCTGCTGCCGACGCGCAGGCCAACCGCTCCGCGGCCCAGCCCATCCTTCAGGGTGAACTTGATGACCGGCTTGCCGGTGATCGTTACGCTGGTCACGGTCGCGACGAGGGTCGGGACCGCATCGGCGGCCAGGTTGAAAACGGCGGCGGCCGACGGGCCTGTGGCGCCGTCGAATACAGTCACCAGGGTCGAGCCGCACGTGATCGTCTTGCTGCCGTTGAGGTTGTCAACGACCGAGCAGTTCACGCCGTCCAGGCCGTTCGTACCGTCGTTTACGACAACGGGCTCGACGTCGGGGCAGGTGATCGTAACGAACGTCGTCTCGGCATCACGCACGGCCGTGCAGGGCAGGCCGTTGGTGCCGTCAACGCCGTCCTTCAGAACGATTGGCTCGGCATCGGGGCACGTGATCGTAACGTCGCCCGTCTCGGCGTCCTTGGTCGCCGTGCAGGATTCGCCGTTGGTGCCGTTGGTGCCGTTGTCTCCGTTGGTTCCGTTGGTTCCGTTGGTTCCGTTGGTTCCGTCCTTGCCGTTAGACAGGACGACAGCCTCGGAACCCGGACAGGTAATCGTGACCGTTCCGGCCACGGTATCCTCGGTCGAGGCGCACGGCCTGCCATCGACACCGGCCAGTCCGGCTGTGCCATCCGTCCCGTTCTTCAGGGTTACAGACGCACCGCCTTCGCACGTGATCGTCACGGTTCCGGCAGTGGCGTCTTCGGTCGCCGTACACGACTTGCCCGGCGTTCCCGCGTCGCCGACAGGACCCTTCGCGCCTTCGCAGGCGGCAAGGAACATCACTGAGAACAAGATCACCCCGATAGTCCCTGAACCAGACATAGCCCGTCTCATGGCACCTCCAATTGAAAAACCGACCTTTGGAAACCAATATCGGCGGTAGTTTCGGACAATTTGGGTCCGAAGGTCAAGAGTTTCTGTTCCGGCCTTTACTGGAGGCCAGGATCCCATGTGAATCGTGTCAATCCATCTGATGCGAAAACCAGGAAATTACAGGTTTAACTAGGATGGATAATATCCGAGTATAGCGACGAAAACCAGTCCGGTGATTTCACCAGATACAGATGAAGGGGCAGTGCGGTTTGTCGGTCACTCGCCCCACTTCGTCATGTCCTTCACGATTTCGCAATCGACGAACGCAACACCGTCGGAGTTCTTGAAGGGAGAGTTGCAGTACTCAAGGAATGTTGCCAGGCCCTCGATATCAATACCACCTGCCGAGGCAGGAGGTCTGGCCTGGACGACGCCGTCGGAAACTGTCTGGGCCCATAGGTCCCAGTTCGGCCAGTTCTCAAAGTCGGCCACGGCCTGGGTCCAGTGCGATTGCACATGGCGAGCCTCAAGCCACGTCAGCGGCAGGCCAACCGACGCCGTCTGCACCAGCAGTACCGCCAGTTCCTTGTTCCACGCGGAATCCTCGGGGCCAGGCATGTCGGCTGCCGGGTGCATATAGCTGTCGATCCGTTGCTGCAGTCCTTCCAGCAAGGTGTACGCCAAGCGTGCGCGGCGGTAGACCAGCGCATTGCCCACTGCGGCCATGTGGTAGTCCCAGATGATCGGGATATTGTAGAAATGCGCGGCGCTGGCAAAAGCATCGTAGACGCTGCCTGTTCCGTTGCCGCATTCCTCGGTCTTGCGCTCGCCGTATCCGATGAGGTCGGCCGTGTAGCGCTGGCAGCATTCGTTCGTCGGGTCCAGGTCGGTGTAGCACATATAGCTGCCAAGATCCTGGTCGTCGCACGGGATGATATAGGCGTTGCCTTCCTTGTCCTTGGTCCGGATGTTGTACCCGTTATCGACGATGTCCTTGTTGAAAGCCTTCATCAGGTCGTAGGTCTCCTGGCAGGCGCTCTTGACCCATTCGTCCTTGGCGTCCTCCAGGACGTATGGCAGGAACGTCGTGGTTCGGACGATGGCCCGCACGTCGTCCTTGCTGCGCATGTTGGTGATCCACAGGCTGCCCCATGTTGGGTTGTTCGGCCAGGCGAAGGTGTGGGCATTCCAGCCGTCCTGCACCTGGTACATGTCGCTGAACTTCACGTTCTTCTTCCTGCCGTCGTCTTTCCAGGTCGCGGCGTCCAGTGTGAACGAGTGGTCCATCGGAAAGATCGCGCGCGCCATGAGGAACGGCGCCGGGTCGTTGTCGCCCCAGCGGAAGCCCTTGATCACGGCCGACAATCCCTTGCAGTACTGTTCCGTCAGCTTGGCGAACTCCCAGTCGCCGGTCAGCAGGTAACCGCCGATCACCTCGGACAGCACCTTGGAACCCGGGATCCACATGTTGTGCTCGCCGCCCATGTGGCGGAAGGTGACGGTGTCGCCGGCCTTTTCCGCCTGGATATCATTGTGCCAGGCCAGGTAATCGTCCTTGCCGGTCGTAGCGTCCACGCCGGTGCTGGTTCGCAGCAGCCATCGGGCGTATCCGATCTTCTTCCACAGGCCTGTGACCTTCTTGGTGAACGCCGTCACGTCTGCGGGGGTAACGGCTTCGCCCTCGGCGGGGCGCGTGAACGTGAACGGGAGCCCCCTGGGTGGGAAGGGTCCGGGGGTTATTTCCGGGATCACCTGAACCTCGGATGCATCGCCAGGCAGCGTGTCCGGTTGCACATCCGCGGTCGAGTCAGTCGCCGGATCAGCCTGAACGTCCTGTAAAATGTCGGTCTCGACATCCCCTGCGGCTTCGGGAGCCACGTCGGGTAGATCCACAGTGACGTCTTCGGGGTATACCACGTCAATCAGGTTCACGTCGGTAATGCCGTGGTCCTGCCCAGTCGTATCGGCAGTCGCGTCGTCGTCGGAACAACCCAGAGCCAGCACGGCCGCTGCCAAAACATGAAGCGTCAAGAGCCGGGTCATGAAAACCTCCTTGTGTCGGGGGGTCGAACACCCGAAGGCATGATAGCCGTTGTTGATCGAATTGTGACCCCACAAACCCATGGCTTCCGGAGCGCAAAAACCGCGGTTTGCCAAAACTATTCCCGGCATGGCCATGGCTCATGGCAGCCGCCCCATTTCCAGACCCCGCGACCATTGGCCATAGCCACCTTCTGGGCATCGATGAAAGCCTGCTGGTCCGTCACGTTTGGCGCCATGATCATCGCGCAGCCGTGACCTTCGGTCACTAAATCCAGGCCGACGTCTTGACCTTCAGACCAGACGTGCGCCAGAAGGCGGCCGTAACGATCAGTGCATTGCTGGTCGTAGGTAAGATCAACCTCGCGTCCCAGTACGCTGGATTCGTTGAAGGCGGTTGCCTCCGGTCCAAAACATTCGACAATCGACGTGTCCTCGGGGGTATCGACGTTCAGGTATCTGACCCTGATTCCGCCTGCCAGAACGACGGTGTCACCATCCACGACGATTTCCACAATGCCATGCGACGGTCCGCAGGGCGATTCCCCGGAGCAGCCTGGCAGCACGAAAGCCAGCAGGCAGAGGCCCGGAAATCCTGCGGTAAACCTCAAGGGCACACCGCATTAGGAGCGCCTGGCGTTCCAAGGCCATCAAAGCTGCCGGTGTGGAGGGACGAGCACCAGTTCAACGGATCCTCGGCTGCTGGCGGGTTCGAGCAGTGCTCCGGCATCAGGTTCAGCGATGCGCCCTCGGTGCAAGTCGGGTGAACCGCCCGTGACAGAACGTTTCCATTAGCATCCAGGATCGAGATGGTGGCCAGATCCTCGGCATTGCTTCCGTAGAACGGCAGAAATCCTTCCTCGAATGCATGAAGGACAGCGGGGAGGTGACCGTTCTGTTCCGGATCCGCTGATCCGGCAAGCAGCCCCCAGGACCCAGCCGCCAGTCGCAGGCACGAGGCTGACTCGATGGGGTAGGACTTCGTGGTCGCTTCAGTCGTCGTTCCGTTGCGGTTCTCGACAACCATTCCGACCAGGTCCACATCCCTCAAGGCATGGATTTCAATCCATTCCTTCCGCTTGTCGTCGGCGCTACCAAAGGCGCTGCGGGAGTTCGCGAATACCTCCGTTATCACCAGGTCGCCAGCTACTGGATGGACCGGCACCCGTATCACGTCTCCGTCCAGGCAATCTCCAGTTCCCGGACATTCGCGGTTCCAGGCGCCAGGGGAGCCTCGATCCCCGGCCTGGCTGAACACCGCCTCGTCCTCCGACAAGCACCATACGTCGGAGAAGTCGTTCAATGACTGGTCTGCCGTGGCGCCCGAGGCCGGAAACCTGCTGGACGACAACTGCCATGAAACGCCCTGGTTCGCCTTGCCAGGACCTGCCGCGCCGGCGCCATAGACCACTTCGTCGATGACGACCTGTCCGCATCTGATTCGAATCGTGGCTCCATCGTTGGCCAGGACCATTTTTGGCCACGAGTATCCGGTTATCCCGTCGCCCAGAGTGCCGCTGCCTACGACCAGGAACGCCCCAGGCTGGATGCCTGGGTCAAGCACCGAAGGAATGGCATGTACCCTTGGATTGGACTGGGTGCCAGCCTCCAGCACCACGCCTGTCAGTTCAATCGCGCGACTGCTGGCGCTGTAGATCTCGAACCATTCCACACTCGGGTCGGACGGGTTCGGGTTGGCCATCACTTCGGTGATCAGAAGTTCGCCAGCAGACAGGCTGCATGTTTCTGCCGGGGGTGAAACTTCGCCATCGCCACTGCATCCAACCTGGCCCAGCGCAATTTGGCCGACAAGCATCAACATGGCTGGTATCGCTGGCATCGAGCCCAGGAAGGTACCTCGCATCCCGTGGCCTCCGAGCGCAAACTGGCTGCGATGATTATGTGGGATTTGCAGCCGCACGGGAACTTTTGGTCGGCAATAAGACACAACCTAGAAATGGAACGCCAGTGACCCCTGCAGCGCGACCTGGTCCCGGGAGGGGCCGGTATCGCAGGATGCGCAATACCGCCAGGAACCGCGATGATCCAGCCAGCGGGTCCAGGCTGCCTGCACCCGGGCCAGGCCCCAGCGCCCCGGACCCATTGCGAATCGTTGCAAGACCAGCAAGCTTGCCTGGACGTAGGTCTGTCCCCGGCAGGACGCAGGCAGTCTGGCCGGAAGATCTGCCCCGCGCGTCTCGAAGTCGCAGACCTGGCCTGCCGATCGCTCGGGATCTGCCACTGTGGATTCGTCCAGGTATTTAAGACGCAGCGCCAGCTTTGGCCCGGGCGACAAGTTCGCAGCCACCCGCAGCCAGGCGTACCAGGACTGGTCGAATTTCCCCGTCAGGGCATGGACGTCCTCGAACACCTGCCTGACCATGAACGAGATGGACATCCGTCTGATTCGAGTGGTGCTGCCCGAGATTGCCCAGGAGATCTTTTCGCCTCCCGAAAAGTCGCCCTGGGTATTCTGATACGAGGCGTAGGACAGCCTTCT
This sequence comes from uncultured Myxococcales bacterium, assembly GCA_903936705.1. GTDB lineage: Bacteria > Myxococcota_A > UBA9042 > DTJE01 > DTJE01 > CAIZWN01. The sequence goes on along the minus strand of CAIZWN010000005.1, from coordinate 234,885 downwards.
TCCAGAACGCAATATGTCGCGGTCGTTGTAGGTCGCCGATACGGCCAGGTGTTCCTTGCGAGTCGGGTACAACTGGATTCGCACAAGCGTCTCGAGGTTGGTTGTGGGCCGAATCGGCAACACCTCGTCGCCCGTAGGGCACGCCAGCAGGTCGTCAGGATCCGAAACGGTCGGGTCGCAGGTGGTGTTTGGATACCGGTGGTGCCAGACGTCCACGTGCGCTCCCAGGCGCACCACCTGATGGGGTTGCCACGAAAGCTGGAGGCGGCCTCCCAGTTCGTCGCGCGTCCTGTTGCCCAGGAATTCGTCGGCATCTGCGTCGGAACGTGCGTACGGGTTGTCGTAGCCAGGTGAGTAGTACCTGAATGACGGCAGGATCTCGAGATTTTGAACCGGGGCAATGCGTGCGGTAAGAACCGCAGCAGGGCTGCTTTGGCCAGTGATTGTTGCCTCTCCAGCCAGATCAAAAATCCCGCGTCCCACGCGGAAGTCCAGCCCGGCAGCGCCGAACAGTGTGTGATCCTCGGGGTAGGGCGATGCTGCGGTCAGGCGCAGATCGGTCGCCCTGGGGCGCAGGTGCAGCCACGACACGTAGCCGGTAGCTCCGACGGCGTTGCGGTCGTCGTACCACCAGCCGATGTTGGCACCGCCGATAACCTCCCACATCGCGTTCGGCAGGGTCGGGAAGTCACAGTACAGGCTGCGATGCACTCCCGTCTGCGGGTCGGGTGGCAATCGCGAATCGACCAGGAAGGGCGCAGGCGCGCTGCATTTCGATTCCCCTGTCGGGCAGCGGTTGTAAACAAAATCGTTGGTTGACATGTCCTTCGGCCAGGCGCTGATGAAGGCGCTGATGTCCAGCCAGCCCAACGGCAGGTTGATCTGTTTTGCCCGCAGGACAAGGCCATTGAAGGACTTGCCCGGGCTGACGGTTCCCGAGTTCAGGTCCCAGGAGGCATCGCCGGCCACGGACCAGCCGTGCGGCCGATTAACAAGGCTGTTGCTGATGGTCAGGCTGCAGCCAAAGCCGATCCGGTAGGAACCGGCGATTACCGACCAGCCCGGCGCGTCCCAAGCCAGCCATATCGCGCCAGGGTTCAGGCGCATTGCCATGGGCGTCGCCGACAACGACTCGCCGCGTGGTGCGCCGTTGACCTGGCCGATGCGCGGCTTGACTGCAACCAGAAATCCCGCTGATCCCTGACGCAGGAAGATCACACGGCCCTGGAATGCCAGTTCGGGCATCTCGCCATCCGGATGCTGAACCTCGGTCTTCCAGGCGGCCCCGACCGTCGTTTCTGCCGACCAATCCCGTGTTTTTGCCTGGACAGAAGCCTGGATGAAAGGAAGCGCCTGGTCGTAGACATCCCGGGGCAGGCCTGGAACTGCTGCCAGGTCCTCGACGCCGGAAAACAGGCCAATGGTCGAACGCGCGGCGATGATCAAGTCAGCAATCGCGTACGTCATGCCCGGAAGGTCGTACAGAACGTCCCGGCTTGCGGTGTTCAGGTCGATCGGTCGGCCAAGCAGCAAGCGCAAACGGTCGCGCTGGTCCTCGGATAGATCCCCGTCCAGCCACGCCTGGTCCAGTTCCGACTCGTCGTCGATGCGCAGATCTATCGGGTACGGGATGGCGAGTGAAGGTCGGGACAGCAGAAGAACCAGAACCAGGACAACCGGCGGCAGGCCAGACAGCGGCATGGTTTGGTCCATGTAGACGCGTACCTGGGATATCGCTGCATTTGCTGGACTGTTTCACCGAGGCTGTGTGACCCGCAGCCGCATCCGGGGTTGACAGAGTTGGTCGCCAGCCGTCGAATACGGCTTCTTGTCAGGCCCGATGGGCGATTCTCCAGGATGGCGGTTTTTCGGTGGGTTCCAAGAATTCCAATAATGCGTATGCGTGGGTCGGTGATGGCGAGGAGGGGATTGTCGATTCCTGGTCCGAGTGCGAGGCGCGGGTCAGCGGGCGCAAAGGGGTTCGCTATCGGGGGTTCGCAACCCGCCAGGAGGCTCGGGCCTGGCTGGATTCCGGCGCCCTTTACGAGGACAAGGGAAAACGCAAGGCTATGGAGAGGCTGGACCTTCCGGAGGACGCCATCTACTTTGACGCCGGGACGGGTCGCGGGGACGGCACCGAAGCGAACGTGACCGATCGGGGTGGAACGCCGCTTGCGCATCTGGAGGCCCCTGCCAACGTGCTGACTAAGTTCGGGACGATTCTTCTTTCGCCGGGTCGCACGAACAACTACGGGGAACTCCTGGGGTGCTTGTACGCGCTCAAGATTGCACGGCGTCTGGGAGTCCGGAAGGTGCTGGGGGATTCGGCGCTGGTGCTGGACTACTGGTCCAAGGACCACCTTAGTGCCGAGAAGCGGTCTACGGATCCTGACCTTGCCAAGCTGGCGGCAATGACGGCTCGCGAACGTCGTGCATTCGAGTCGGAAGGCGGCAGCATGGCCCACGTCCCTGGCGGTCAGAACCCCGCGGATCTGGGGTTTCACCGCGACTGAAAGCGGGTTGTCGCTTGAAGCTGCCCTTCTTCGTGTGGGCGATCAGCCGGCCGGTGAGGTAGGCTTGCTCATTCTGAAATCGGACGGTAACGAGTGGCTCCCGGAGCAAGAACCTTCAGCGGTCTTGCCGGCGTCGTCATCGTGGTGGCGGTTCTGGTAGTCGGGGTTGACCTGGCATTTTCGGCGGCGGTGCCCCCACCTCGATATCCAGAGGTCGAAGACGGGCTTGCGGCGCTTCAATCCAACGACCCCACGGTCCTGGTATTGGGATCCAGCCACCTTCGGACTTTCGATGCGGTTGCCAGGGAACTTGACCGGCGCACCGCGGGAGTTCGCCGGATGGTTTCCATTCCCGTGGACTGGGGGAAGATGTCCTCCTACCGTTGGACCTGGGAACATCGCGTCAGGCCGATTCTGGACGAGGTCGATGGCGCCAAAACCGGCACCGGCACCATCCCGTCCTTGCGACAGGTGATCCTGGTAACTCAGTGGTGGGATTTTCGGGTCATGGGTCCCGACGACGACCCTTTGGTCAACCTCCCAGCCAGATCCTGGGACTTCCTGGACTGGCTGGAAGACGTCTGGCGTGAGGGTGTCACCCCATACAACCAGAACTACGTCCTGCATCGGTGGACACGCCTTTTTCATGGTTCGTCGCTGGTGCAGTTCCGCGGCCGGACCGTCCTGCTGGACTGGCTGAAGGGCGTCCTGTCTCCCGAATCGGCACGAGAATCCATGGAGACCCGGTACAAGGATCGGCTGGGACATTTTCGCGAGTACGTTCAGCGCGGTGGCGAACGCCTGTTCGACCCGGGCGACGTCCAGTCGTTTGATGCGCTGCTGGATGACTTTCGGTCCAGGGGCCTGGACGTGACGGTCCTGCTTTTTCCGCGCATGCACGGGATGTTGACGGATCGGGCTCGCGAATCGCCGATCGGACGCTTCTCGGAGTGGATGTCCCTGCGCTGCCGGCAGCGCGGGGTGCGTCTGGTGGACCTGTCATGGGACCATCCGCTTGCAGACCCCGACTTCGGGATGGATCTGGACCATCCCACCGACGATGCCAATCGCCGGTTCGCGCCCTGGATACTTGATTCGGCGCTGGGCTTCCTGGCTGGTGATGTCGCGGAACTGGATGGGAACGGGGGGAAAACGCCATGAGCCCGTCCGCCGTCGAGTTCTTCTATTTCCTGCCGGCCGTGCTGCTGCTGTACTGGCTTGGGCCGCGTCGCGCGACCTGGCAAAACGCGGTGCTGTTGCTGGCCAGTGCCGTGTTCTACGCGAGCTGGGACCTGTCGCTGATGGGGATTCTGGCGGGTGCGATAGCTGTGTCTTTTACAGCTGGGGTTGTTCTAGCGGCGCTGTCGACCGAAGGCCGATCCGCAGCCCGGGCAACCGTGGTTGGGCGTTGGCGGCTGGCTGTCGTCACGTTGGCCGTTGCTGCCCAGCTTGGACTGCTGGGGGTGTTCAAGTATGCCGGGTTCTTTGCGGGTACCCTGAACTCGTTGCTGACGGCGTCCGGCATGCCGGACATGCTGCCGGTGCTGCAACTTGTCCTGCCGCTGGGGATTTCGTACACCACGTTGATCCAGGTGGGATACCTCCTGGATGTGTACTGGCAGCGGGTGCCGGCGTCGCGTGACCCGCTTGCCTACGCGGTTTTCGTGGGGTTCTTCCCGCAGTTGATCGCAGGCCCGATCGTGCGGGTGGGTCGGATGTTGCCGCAGTACGGGACGCCTCGGCGTCTGACCCCGGACATGGTCGCAGCGGGGGCCGGGGCCTTCATGCTGGGATTTGCCATGAAGGCATATGCTGCCGACTGGCTTGCAAGCTGGATAGTGGACCCGGTGTTCGCCAGGCCTGCAGGGTTCTCGGCCGGGGCGCTGTGGCTGACCCTGGCGGGATATGCGACACAGCTTTTCTGCGATTTTGCCGGGTATTCGCTGATGGCAATCGGGACGGGCAGGCTGTTCGGGCTGGAACTTCCCGAGAACTTCCGCCACCCGTTCCTTTCGAAGAACCTGGCTGAATTCTGGCGTCGGTGGCACATCAGCCTGAATACCTGGTTGTTCGACTACCTGTTTGCGCCGCTTACGACAGGTCGATCGTGGTTCCGGGGCCGTGCTGGAGCCGGGTTTCTGGTCGTATTCCTCGTGTCTGGTCTGTGGCACGGGGCGACCTGGACGTTCGTGCTGTGGGGGCTGGCGCACGGGGTGGCACTGGCGATCCACAATGCTTACGACGGGTGGTACAAGGGGCGTTGCCGGGGGGATCGCCGTTACGTCGCATGGCGCAAGGCGCGTCCGTATCTGCTGGTGTCCTGGGTCGTCACGCAGCTCTTCTTCCTGCTGACCCTGATACCGTTTCGGGCGCCTGACCTGTCGGCCGCTGCCGATTTTGCCGTGGGCCTTCTGGGTCTTGGAGGCGGGACGCCGCATCCCGAGGCATTCGCCTTTCACCTTGGGGCAATTTCGCTGTTCGTTCTTGCCTATCATTTGCTGGAGGTAGGGCCTGGACCTGCACTGAAGGCCCGTTTCCTGTCGCTGCCAGGTCCGGTCAGGGGGTTGGTCTACGGTGCGGCCTTCGTCTACCTCATGCTGTTCACGCCGGTTGGCGCATCGACCCCCATATATGGTCGTTTTTGACCATTTTTGGGCCACATCCAGGCCGAACCATCGTTGACACATAGGGCAGCCCCCCTTCAGACTGCCTAGGCGGCTTTTTCAGGAATTATTCGTGCGTCAGTTTCCGCCAGTGTTGTTCGTCTTGATCGGCCTTTTGTCCTCCTGCGCCAACGGTGGTGACGCATCCGATCGCGATGCTTTTGATCGAGGTGCCTCCGGTGGCGACTCATCCGATGGCGATGCCGTCGATGTCTTCGAGGCGATTTCAGACCTGTCGCCGCTGGACCCAGGGATGGAACTTCCGCCCAGAATTTGTCGTACGCCACAGCCGTGGGTGCCGGGACGGAAGGCGTTCGTGGACGTGACCCAGCAGTCCGGTCTGAAGGCACTGGGCGTGGCCGGTGTCCGCCTTGGGGCGGTTGACTACGATGCGGACGGTCGTCCGGACCTGTCGGTTCGCGGTTACGACAACCGTCGTGACGACCTCCTGGTAAACACCGTTCGCAACACCTGGCTGCTGCACAACGACGGGGGATTCTCCTTTACCGACGCCACGCGCCAGTCCGGTTTTCTTGCGACACGTGACCAGAAAGAGGGCCGCCTGGTACATACGGTGGTGTGGGGCGACATCAACAACGACGGAAACCTGGATGCGCTGACGTTGGTGAACGTGAACCCGGATCCGTCGGCGGCGGACACGGGAGACAGGACCGAAGTCATGCTGAACAGTGGCGACGGGACCTTCCAACTGGGGCCGGAAAGTGCCATCCAGGGGAACACGAAGGACAGGATTCCAGCGTTCGCGGCTTCTCTGGTGGACACGGATCGCGACGGAAACCTCGATGTGTGGGTGGGGACGGCGCTGGGAATTGCCGAGCCGGATCCGGACCGCCTCTTCAGGGGCGACGGGGCTGGAGGTTTTTCGGACGTTACAGAACCGGCTGGCCTGATGACGCTTTCTTGGATTCTTCTTCACGACATCTGGGACGGCAAGGTTCATCGGAATACCTGGGGGGTCACCGCGTGCGATCTGAACGGCGACGGCTGGCCCGAGTTGATGTCTTCCGTGTACGGTAGGTACTTTTCGGCATTGTGGATGGGAGGCCCGGGAGGCAGCTATGTTGATCGTTCATTCGAATCGGGCTTTGCCGCCGACGATCGCAAGGACTGGACCACCAACCTGAATGCCAGGTGCTACTGCATGCTGCAGCCTACCGCCGACGGATGCGTTGGCGTTCCTGCGCCTCCCGACTACTTCGTGTGCGACTCGGTCCAGAACCTGCGTTGGGATCACGTGAACGACCGCAGAGACTACCGGCTGGGCGGCAACCATTTTTCGACGGCGTGCGGAGACGTGAACAACGATGGCAACATGGACCTGATGACGTTCACGATCGTTCATTGGGACGTTGGTTCCACGTCCGACCCGTCCGAGTTGTTGATGAACAGGGGAGAAAATGAACCTAGATTCGACCGACCCGGGAACGAAGCCATCGGCCTGGTTCGTGATTTCGGCCGGATTGACTGGAATGCCGGCGACATGACCGGGACCTTCCTTGATTTCGATTCGGACGGGCGGCAGGACATACTTATTGCGTCATCCGACTATCCGGGAACGCGTGCGGCGCTTTTTCACCAGAAGCTCGACGGGACGTTCGAGGAGGTGTCCGTCGCCGATGGGATAGACCACCCGCGGGCGCACGGAGTGGCAATCGCGGACTTCGATGGTGACGGTGACGTGGACGTGGCTCTGGGGCATGGCCTGGCACGGTGCAGCGGGGATCCGTCCTGCTACAAGACCTCCGAGGTTCATCTGTTTCGCAACCAGGTGGGCCAGGATGCCAACTGGTTGCGGGTCCATCTGGCGGGCGGGCCCGGAACCAACCGTTCCGCGATAGGGGCCAGGGTGCGAGTGACAGCCGGCGGGGTCACCCAGACTCAGGAGGTCGGCGGTGGCTACGGGCACTTCGGCATTCAGCATGATCTGGCGCTGAACTTCGGTCTGGCTGCAAATTGCGACATCGACAGAATCGAGGTTCGCTGGCCGGACCAGGCGCTGACGACCCAGGTTCATGAAGGGGTTCGAGCAAATTATGGTGTTCGATTGACTCAGGGCGCAGAACAACCTGAATACCTTCCTGCCCCGTGAGGCAAGACGTTCAGCTGGTATTCTTGACGATCCGGACCGCATGATCGCACAATGCTGACCTGGGATGATTGTGGGCGTGCTCGTGGGTGAACGGCTTGCAAACTTATGGGGCCGCCTGCGTGGGGGCAGGAAACAGCCGTTGGGCCCAACCGCGACCATGCTTGGTGATGGCGTGGTGGTGGATGGACGTTTCGCCATCAAGGGCCTCCTTGGGATCGGAGGCACGTCAGCCGTCTACGTCGCAGAACAGACTTCAATGGGCCGCGATGTGGCGCTGAAGGTTCTGCGTTCGGAACTGATCTCCCACGAGCAGGCGACAGATCGTTTCGTGCGTGAGGTTCGCGCCATAAGCCGCCTGACCAGCCCGCATACGGTTTCCGTGTACGACGTTGGTCGCACCCCCGAAGGGATGCTGTTCATCGCGATGGAACTGCTGCGCGGGCGTTCCCTGTTCCAGGTGATGTCCGACGAACCAGGGCCGATGGCCTTGGGGCGGGCTGTAAACATCATTGATCAGGTTCTCGAAAGCCTTGCCGAAGCGCATGCCAGCGGCGTTTTGCACCGCGACCTGAAACCCGAGAACATCTTCATTGTCGAGAGTGCCACTTCAAAGGAGTTTGGCAAGGTTCTGGACTTCGGCATTGCACAGCTTGGAGACGAGTCGGATTTGAAGGCCAATCCCAGCGGGATGGTGGTTGGTACTCCGCGCTACATGAGCCCAGAACAGATGTCCGGCAAGGTGCTGGATGCAAGATCTGACCTGTATTCTCTTGCCACGGTTCTGTTCGAACTGCTGACAGGATTTCCTCCGTTCGACGAGCCCAGTTCCCTTGCCTTGGCTGTCAAGAAATCAACCGAGAAGGCGCCTACTCTTTACGGGGCGAATCCGGCGGTGGTTGTCCCCCCCGAAGTCGAGATGTTCATGGAGCGCAGCCTTTCGCCGAATCCCGAAGACAGATGCGCGACTGCGACCGAGTTCAGGAATCTCTTGACGATGGCCGTCGAAGACCACATCTCGGACGAATCCAGGCGACTGGCGACCGAACCAGCGCGCCGAACCCGTACGACGCGGTATGCCCCTCGCCCTGCCCCTGTTGTGCCCGAACCACCTCCTGCACCCAAGAGACCTGCAGATCGCCGCCGGAATCCACGGGCTGCTCGCATGCTGCAGGTCGCCTTCCGGGTGGACGGGGTCGAACACCGGGCCACGACGACCGACGTCGGTGTTGGCGGGGCTTTTCTGGCCAGCCGTGTTCTGCCATCCATGGGCTGTAGGCTGGAGATCATTTTGTTGCACCAGACAGGCGATACCAGCGTCGCCAGAACGACTGGAGAGGTCGTTCGCATCGTCGAGAGTTCCGACGGTGCGTCGAACGTGCGGGGCTTTGCGGTCCGATGGCTGCGCGCCGATGCGTTGAAGGCGACGCCATCGTCGGATGTAATCGATCGGGCGGCCACAAAGGAGTGACGGGGCGATATCGCTTGGTTCCGTGTACAATACCCGCGAACCTGCATCGGGGCGGCTTATGAAGGCTGATCGAAGCGGCTGGATCCTGTGGCTTGCGCTGGTGTCCCTGGCTTCCTGTGGCGGTGGCGGGCAGTCCGGAACCGACACCGGGCGTGATACCGCTGACCAGGGAGACCCAGGCGCAGAACAGGTTCAGGCCGATGTGTCGGACCTGGTTTCAGCGGACATGGTTGATGCGCGTTCCGACGCGGATCCTGGACCAGATGCCAACTTGACGGACGATCAAGGGGGCGGATTTGACCTGGATGCGCCACCTGAGATTTCAGGCAAGGACTTGTCCCCCGAACCTGGCGATGCCTGCGAGGGGCCCGAGTGCGTTCCATGCCCCGATGACGACCTCGAGTGCACGGAGGTTGCGCGTGACGATACTGCGAGCTGCATCCAGGTCCTGAAGGCCGACTGGTGCCTGATTGAAGGTGCCTGTATCGAGAAGGACGCAGTGGACCCGACGAACCCGTGCAGGACTTGTCAGCCAGATACGGATACCGAGGCCTTCGTCGCCGAGGTCGGTCTTCCTTGCGACGACCCTACCCCGTGCAGTCCCGGTGGGCAGTGTACGGCGCTGGCGACCTGCGCGCTGGTCCTGAAACCCTGCGATGACGGCAACTCATGCACCTATGACTACTGCGTTGATGGATCCTGCACCCACCCGCACGTGGTCAGCGGTTCTTGCGACGACGGCGACAGATGTACCCTGCAGGACACCTGCGTCGATGGCGAATGTGTCGGGACGCCGAAGACATGTACGCCCGACAACAACATCTGCACTGACGACGCCTGCAACCCGGCAACCGGTTCGTGCACGCGGACGTTCAACACCCAGCTTTGCGAAGACGGCAATTGGTGCACGATCGATGATGCCTGTTCCGACGGCAATTGCGTCGGAAAGAACAGGGACTGTTCGGATGGCACGATTTGCAAGAAGGGCGTGTGCGTTCAGCAGGGGCCTGGTGCCGGGATCTGCCGGCAGGATCCTGATCCAGGTGCGGTTTGCGAGGATGGGAACCTTTGTACTTCGAATGACATGTGCGATGAGAATCTGGTTTGTCATACCGGCGTGAATCGCATCTGCAACGACAATAACCAGTGCACGGATGATTCCTGTGAAGCCTCTGTGGGATGCATTTTCACCCAGCATGAACGAGGTTGCGACGACGGTGACCCGTGCACTTCCAGCGACAGGTGCGCCGCCGGGGTGTGCAAGGGTTCGGCAAAGGACTGCGACGACCACAACCCTTGCACCAGCGACTCGTGCGTGCGAGGGACATGCCTCAGCCTTGCCGTCCAGAACGGCATCTTGTGCGACGACGGCGACCTGTGTTCCATCGGCGATCGATGCATCGCCGCGAAGTGCATGCCGACCGCGTACCTGGGGTGCGACGATAATGATGCGTGCACTGATGATACATGCGTCCCGTTCGTCGGCTGTTCCTCGACCCCTCGGTCCTGCGATGACGGCAAGCTTTGTACCGACGATTTTTGTGATCCGCTCAACGGCTGCTATTACACGGCTAATTCGGCTCTATGTGACGATGATGACCCGTGCACGTTGAACGATCAATGCTCTGATTCCGTTTGCGCGGGAACCCCGATGAATTGCGTGGATGACAAACCCTGCACCTTGGATTCCTGTGTCAACGGCGTCTGCGTCCATGAAACCCAGACCGGCTTTTGCAACGACGGCGACGAATGCACCACGGGCGAAAGATGCCTTGAAGGCATATGCCAGGGCGGGTGGGCGGTAACCTGCTTCGACAACGAAGTTTGTACCGACGATGTATGCGATCCAACGGTTGGTTGCGTGTTCCCGCCGAACGACGCCCCCTGTGATGATCGCAGTGCATGTACCTCGGGCGATCATTGCGCGGAAGGGTCGTGCGTCACGACTCCGGTGGATTGCGATGACAAAAACTTCTGCACGAACGATTACTGCGATATCGCGAAGGGTTGCAAGTACGAATACAACACCTACGAGTGCAACGACGGTCTTGGCTGCACCATTAACGACCGATGCTCGAACGGTGTTTGCGCCGGGGTTGCCGATGTGTTCGCCAACCCGTTCTCGAAGGCAGGTACCCTTGTCATGACCCGAAATGGCACTGCCGGGTTCGGTTTGGACGTCGATGAAAACGTCAATACGTGCTCGCCTTCTCCAGGTTGCAGCGGTGGCATCGATAACTTCTTCGGGAAGATGGGGATTTTCCTGGACGAGCAGTTTGCGCTTGACCTGAATCATGTGGTCGTGGACGGCAGGCTATCGTTGCTGATGGAGCACGAGTCTCCAGGGCCGGGCGCGGGTCCCTACAAGTTGAACGTGCTGTTCGGGCAATTGGCTGCCCCCACTACCTGCAACCCAGCGACCGCGGGATGCAACTATTCTCCGTTCCCGGCTGAAATGCTTACCCCGTGCCAGCCTCGCTACGCCATGGCAAACGCCACGATCGTGGGCAACGTGCTGACGGCCGGTGGCAAGGAATACCAGGCGATGATCTATTTCGCCTTCTGCAACACCACCGGGTCGGTCTGTACGCTGGTGCCCGAGGTGCTGAAGTGGGCCCGGATTCGGGCTACCGTGACACTGGATGGCAATGGAAAGGTGGTGGGAGGGTCTGGAATTCTGGCCGGTGCGATCGACGTCAGGAAACTCATTATGGATCTCGACACTGTTCCCGAGAACCAGTTCAACCCGTATACCAGGGACCAGGTTCGTACCGCGATGGATCAGCGTCTATGCACCGGGACGGAATGCGGCGATCTGGATACCGACGGCAAGACCGGCAATGATTCCGCCTCGATCGGGCTGCCGTTCACAATCGTGACGGGGACCTTGCTCTGATCCTTCTGGTCCGCTCTAGTCCACCTTTGGCGCCATATCAGGGAACTCGGCCCAGTTTGGTTGGAAAGGTTCCAGCATAGTGATCGCTTTGCCAAGACGCGTAGCTAGATCCGGCCATTTTGCCTGGTCGGGCAGGGCCTTCTGGATGGCCTTCTGCCAGTCCCGGAACTCGCTGGCCAGGAAGATGAATCCAGGGAACGGCGCACGCCATTTGCCGAACTGGCGCATCATGGGAAATCCGTACTCCCGGTCCCGCATGGTGAAAACGACTCGGGCGGTCCCAATCTTGGCATTCATGACCACCTGAACCACCTGGACGTTTGACTTGCCGAAACCGGCCAGCCGACCCAGTTCGCATGCCCATCTCGCACCGGGGTTGGTGGCTGCCTGATCCAGGCCCATCTCGGAAAGGTCAACGAAACGGTCAATGGCCTCCATTGCCCCCCGGGCCTTCTGGGTATGGGCCTCCAGGAAGCGCGCTGGATCGCACCCTTCGGTCACATCCAGCATCTCGTTGAATCCGGCCCGTATGTCGGACTCGGTGGATACGGATGTGGATTGTTCATCATCCTTCGAAACTGACTTGCATGCGGACGTCGCCAGGGCGGCCTGCAACAGGATCGAGATAGCCAGCATCGACGCGCTTCGTTTCAATGCCGTTTCCATCAAGGAACCCGCGAATGGCTGGGGATCACGACTCCGGCGAACGCCTTGTACAGGTGCACGCAGGCTGCAATCCCGTTGCGAAAATGGGACAGCGGCATGTGCTCGTCGGGGCCGTGGATGTTGTCGCTGTCCAGCCCGAAACCGACCATTATGGACGGTGCGTTCAGGTCTTCCAGGAATACTGCCGTGATCGGGATCGAGGCTCCTTCGCGTACCAGGACGGGGCGCTTTCCGAACGCCGCCTCTACCGCGTCCTGCCCGGCTTTCAGAAACGGGTTGTCCACTGGGACCATCACGGGAGTGCCGCCGTGCAGACCCTTCACATCGACCTTGACGCCGGACGGAGCCAGGTGCCGTACGTGGTCCTCGACCAGCCCGCGGATCTTTTCGGGGTCCTGGTTTGCCACCAGTCGGCACGAGAACTTGAATCCGCCCTCGGAGGCAATGACGGTCTTCGAACCCTCGCCCGAGAACCCCCCCCAGATCCCGTGCACGTCAAAGGATGGGCGCGCCCAGTTGCGTTCCAGCGACGTGTATCCGGCCTCGCCGAACAGCGCTTCAACGCCCAGGTCCTTGCGCCTTTCATCGTCGTTGATGGCGACCTTGCGGAACTCGTCCTTTTCGACTTCGGTCAGCGGCACGACATCGTCGTAGAATCCCGGCACCGTCAGGCGCCCTTGATCGTCCTGCAGTCCCGCGATGATCTGCCCGATGGCGTTCAGTGGGTTGCGGAGCATCCCGCCATAGACGCCCGAATGCAGGTCGCGTGCCGGTCCCTTGACGTCCACCTGGAAGTACGAAATGCCGCGCAGCGCATAGACGATCGTCGGCTGTTCGGGGCTGAACCACGACGTGTCCGACAGGGCCACCGCGTCACAAGCCAGCAGGTCGCGATGGCTGCGAACAAAGTCGTGGGTACCACCGGTCCCGCCTTCCTCCTCGCCCTCGATGAATATCTTGACGTTGCAAGGCAGGCTGCCGCGAACCTTCAGCCATGCCTCCAGCGCGAAGATGTGCGGCATGAACTGCGCCTTGTCGTCGGAAGTGCCGCGTCCCCATATCTGGCCATCCTTCACGGTTGGTTCGAACGGTGTGGGGTGGATTACCCACTTGTCGATCGGGTCCTCGGGCTGCACGTCATAGTGGCCGTAGACCATTATTGTCGGCGTCCCCGGCGCGTGCAGCCAGTCCGCGTAGACGGCTGGGTGTCCGCCGGTCTCCATCACGGAAATGTGTTCGAAACCGGTTCCGGCCAGGAAGTCGGCGACCCACTGGCCGGCCCTTCGAACCTCGCCGGCACGGGCAGGGTCGGCGGAAACGCTTTGGATGCGCAGAATTTCGAACAGTTGCGACAGGTATCGTTCCTGGTTCCTGGCTGCGTATTCAAGAACGTCCAGCATCACTTCCTCCCTGGGGGATTGCCAAAGCCCGGTCAAGCGTATCCTGGCCGCGCGGCAAGGGAAAGAGGCGCGGCCCAATCATCTATTTCCCCCGTATGGTGGGCCGCGCCTCCGACGGCTCCCTCCGGAGCATCCCCGGACCCGGCCCGCGGTTGCTTGTTGGGGATTTGTCGGGCGTCAGGCTGGCGTGAGTATGAGACACATCAACCACAAAATTGACGAAGGTGCATTCTTACAGTAGCGTTCTTACAGGTTTCAAATTCCCAGGGAGGACGTCGTGGATCAGGTCATCTCAGCCCGCCTTGATCCGGAAGTGGTGCGGGAGATCGCGCGGGTTGCAGCGACGTTGCATACGACCCGCAAGGCGGTTATCGAGCAGGCTATCCGTGAATACGCGGCGCGGAACGCGCCCAATTTGGAGGCCGACGCATTCGAGGCAACCAGCGGTGCCTGGGCCCGCGACGAGTCCCCCGAGACCACCATTGAGGCTGCCAGGACGCGCTCTCGCGCGGCCTTCGCGCGGAGGCGGGCATGAAGGTTTTCGTAGATTCCGACCTGCTTATCTGGCACCTGCGTGGCGACGCCCGGGCCCTGGACCTGCTGCGCGGCCTGCGCGATGCTGAGGGGAACGAATTGTGGACCGGCGCGATGCAGCGGGCCGAGGTACTGTTCTTTGCACGTCCGAACGAACTGCAAGCTACGCGACGACTGCTGGACCAGTTTCGGACGGCCCCGGTGGATGGTTCCGCCGTCGATGCAGCGGCACAGCTCTTCCAGCGCTGGCACGCCAGCCACGGCATCGACGAGTACGACGCTCTACTGGCGGCGGCCGTACTCAAGGCGGGGGGCAGGTTGGTCACCCAGAACACGAAGCACTTCCCGATGCCCGGGTTGAATCTGCAGAAGGGCTGGGGGGGCTGATATCGTCGGCAACCTAGTCGAAAACGCCGTGAAGTACGCATTTAAAATGTGGCCTTGTATTGGTCAGGCGGTCTTGGCGTGAACGATGAACTCGATGTCGCAATCGAGAACGTTCAGCAACCGTAACAATTGGTCTACAGACTTGGCGTAATTCGTTTGATCCATAAGCCGGTAGAACTGGGAGGCCGAGGTCCCAAGTCGTCGAATGATCTCTCGTTTGCTGAGGCCAGTCGTCGCGACTCGATTTTGCACATCGATCGTCAACTTGTAGACAAGCATGTCCCGTAGGAAGGAAGGTGCCTTGTTGTAGTCGAGAATCTGGTCCGCATGAACGGAACCCTCTACACCGGACTTCAGAACGTAAGTGAATCCCACGAAGTCATGCCGGACGGAGTTATGGCCTGGGACAGCCGACAAGAGCCCTGGCCTTCTCCATCTCGCCGTGATCAAATGCCGGTTCAAAGTCCTTGATATCCTGCACGGTGAAGGCGATTTCTTGTTTTGCAGCCAGCCAGCGCCATCTGGAAACGGCAGTCACGACTTCAGCCAGCACGGTCACGGCTGCATCCCGGGAGAGATGAAAGTACCGGGCCTTGTCCAGCAGAGTTTCTACTGACGTCAGCGGGCCGGTATCCTCGCTGAGCCATGTCTTCGACTCGCGGTGCTTGTCAGGAAAAGGGTTCAGGTCGAAAGCCGGTGACAGGCGCCACAGGCCATTTCCGGCATATAGGAAGCCGGTGTTGTGCAGATGGTCGTCGATGTTCGTGATCAGCAGGTTGAAGGCCAGCCGCCTCCATAACTGCCGGGCGTCAGCCTGCGCGTCAAGACAGACACTTCTCATGGCATCAACAAGTTCCGTGTATGTTCTTTCCTCGCCGCGGTTCGCCTGCAGCAGGGATGAGGCGGAAAGATAGTGAATCCGACCGGTCCCCACCGCACGGTCGAATCGCTTTATTACCGCCACGGGTACATCTTCAATCACGACGACCCGGGCATGGGCTACTTCAATGCCCGCCAAGGCCGCTAGCCGCATGGCCAGCACTTCCCCGCGGGTCACGGCGCGTTCGTCGTGGACGCTCGGAAACTTGCCGATGGCGAGCGACCCATCGTCGTCAAGGACGGTGCATTTCGGCCGCATTCCGCCCAGCGAGGTGCCCTTGCCTTGAAGGTACCGAAGGTCATCGAGGGATTCGTTGCCGGACTCGACGGCCCGGCTGGCTTGGTATATCAGTTTCAGATTCACCAGCGGCGGCGTGGTTCGTTCATCCGGCCGCGTGGTGCGAAGAAAACCGCCGTTTTCGTCGCGCAACCGCAGTGCCCCAACGCGACTGAAGTCGTCAACAGCGCACAGATAATCCATCTCGGTCAAAACACCCAGACCAGGATTCAAACCGCGTTCCTTCGCGCTAGCCCTGGCAATCACTCGCCGTCCCCAGGAATCCGGCTGGGTGTCGGCCAGCGCGAAAGGAAAACATGAATCTTCCTTTGTCGGGGCCTTCCTTACCTGAAAGTACGTCACCAGTTCCAGGTCTGGGGAAACCTTGAACCTCGAAGGGTTTCGCAGCCAGCCCTCGCGATAGGCAAATGTGGAATACTCGCGGTTACCGTCCTTCACCCAGGTCAGGTCGCCCACCGTCAAGGCACTGTCGCCTATACAAATTTCCACATGTCTTTTCTGTGGCTGGCGGGCGTCTTTTGACAAAGCCATCACAAAGCCTCCACGCCGGGTCGTGGCCTGCGCACTCGGACCGGCAGTCTCTCGTCCATCAGGACCAGACCGATGTCGTCCCTGGCCGAGTCCAGGAGGTTGTTAATCCTGTCAAGCTCGCCAAAGACATGAAGCGCCCGCGCCACATGCTGAATCGCAATGCCGGGATAGCCTTCCTCCATGCGTCTGACCGTGCTGACCGATGTTCCAATCCGTTCGGCCAGCATTGCCTGGCTCAGGTTGCGGCGCCTCCTCGCTAGCGACAAGTCGCGACCCAGTTTCTTTAGAGTTCTGTCAACTGGCACTGGAATTGGTATGTCCATTAAAACACCAAATTTAGCGTCTAAAACCAAGTAAACAGTCCAATAAGCGTGATTGTCGCCAAAAACGTCATGGCTGTCAACGTATCCTGACCGAGGACTCTCTGGTTTGATCGCGTTTTTCTTGGTCAGGTCAAAGCTGCCCGCACCCCAATCAATCCGAAGGGGAGTTGCTACTTTAGGAAGCCCCATTTCAGTGCCGTCGATATCCGAACTGCCAACCGTTGGCCGTCCTTGAACCGTCCCGTTCTCACCTGCCAGTTCCGACTCTCCCTGTCGCGATCTTTGCGAATGGCAGCTTCTACCCTAGAATCAAGGCCTTCTGGCAATGAATGGGAACTGGGGATGTGCGGCCTGGTGGGGATCTTCCAGCGTCCTGGAAACCATGTAGATGGTTCCGTGCTGTCTGGGATGGCACAGGTTTTGCGGCACCGCGGGCCTGACGACGAGGGCCAGTGGATTGATGGCGAGGTCGGCCTGCACCATTTGCGGCTGTCGGTCATCGACCTTCAGACCGGGCACCAGCCGATGACTTTTGGGCCAGCGGTGGTGGCGTTCAACGGGGAGATATACAACTACGTCGAGTTGCGCGACGAGTTGAAAGCTGGTGGCGCCGAATTTCGCACGTCGTCCGATACCGAGGTCATCCTGCAGGGCTACATGCGTTACGGGCCAGGATTTGTCGAACGACTGAATGGCATGTTCGCTTTCCTGCTGGTGGACCGGGCTCGCGGGATTGTTGTGGCAGCCCGGGACCATTTCGGGATCAAGCCCCTGTACTTTCATGCAACGTCCGAACGCCTGCTGTTCGCTTCGGAAATCAAGGCGCTGCTGCGTCACCCTGATGTACATGCCACGCCCGAACCTTCCGCCATACGCGACTATCTGACGTTCCAGTTCTGCCTTTCGGACGCCACATTGTTCCATGGCATCCGGAAGGTCCTTCCCGGGCACTACCTGGTCATCGATCTGGGGGATCTGTCGGTGCGGGACAATCTGTACTGGGAACCCAAATTCGACGTCGATCACGACCACACCGAGCTGTACTTCAAGGACCGCATTCGCGAAACCCTGTGCGATTCGGTGCGCTTGCAGATGCGTTCGGACGTGCCTGTCGGAACGTACCTTTCGGGCGGCACCGATTCGTCGCTGGTGACGATGCTGGCCTCGCGTCACGCAGGCGAGCCGCTGAAGACGTTCACCGGCGCCTTCAGGGAGGGGCCCGAGTTCGACGAGTCCAGCTATGCCCGGATTGCTGCCGACGCCTGCAATGCAAAGTCGTTTGTCATCTATCCGACCGAGCAGCAGTTTGTCGATCTGATGCCGCGGCTGGCGTGGCAGATGGACGAACCGGTTGCCGGGCCGGGGCTGTTTCCGCAGTACGTGGTATCCGGTTTTGCACGGCAGCAGGTGACAGTGTCGCTGGGAGGGCAGGGGGGTGACGAGATCTTCGGGGGGTACGCGCGTTATGTAGTGGCGTACCTCGAGCAGGCCATCAAGGGAGCCATCTTCGAGAACAACGAAGAGGGAGAACACATCGTCTCGCTGAAATCGATCCTGCCTAACCTGCCGTACCTCAAGCAGTATGTCCCTATGATCAGGGACTTTTGGGCAGATGGCGCATTCGAACCCATGGACCGACGCTACTTCCGGCTGGTCGATCGAAGCGGCGGGATGACCGGGCTGTTCTCGGGTGATTTTGCTGCCGCCTTCGACCACGAGGGCACTTTCGCAAGGTTCCAGTCGGTGTTCAACCACCCTGAAACCCAGTCGTATTTCAACCGCATGACCCATTTCGACATTGTGGCCAGCCTGCCTGCCTTGCTGCACGTCGAGGATCGGGTCAGCATGGCCCATTCGCTGGAGTCGCGCGTTCCCTTGCTGGACCGGCGCCTGGCCGACCTGGTGACCAGCATGCCGCCATCGATGAAGTTCAAGGGCGCCGAGATGAAGTACGTCCTGAAGCGCGCAGTCGGCGACATCATTCCGGCGGCGATCCTGGCAAGAAAGGAAAAGATGGGATTCCCGGTTCCGTTGCACTTGTGGGCCAAGTCGAAGGCTCGCGACTTTTTTGCGGACGTCCTGCTGTCCGATCGCTGCCGCCAGCGCGGGTTGTTCGATGTGGCATCGGTCGAGCGCCAGATGGACCGCGAGAACGCCTTCGGGCGGCGTCTGTGGGGCCTGCTGAACCTGGAACTGTGGCACCGTACGTTCATCGACGCCGCGTAGAAGCGGCAACCGACTACGAGGAGGATTTCATGCCCCTTTCCCTGGTTGATGGCCGGCCCGAAGGCTGGCTGATTCGACGAATCGGCGTCATAGGTCCAGGTATCGTGGGGATGCCAATGGCCGCGATGCTGGCGCATGCCCGGATCCGCGAAGGCGGCGATGCGCCTGCCCGCGTGACCGTCATCCAGCGCGCGTCCCCGACTTCCGGTTGGAAGGTGGATGCAATCAACGCCGGGAAGTCCCCGATCGGCGGTATCGAGCCAGATCTGGACCGCGTCGTGCAGGAATCGGTAGCGGCCGGCCTGCTGGATGCATCGCACGACATAGCTGCCCTTTCCGACGCCGACGTGGTGCTGGTTTGCGTCCAGACCGACAAGAAGGGGTTTGGGCCGGACTACGGGCCTTTGTTCGACGCCCTGGAGGGATTGGCGGCGGCACTTGTTCGTCGGCCTGCGGGCAACATTCCGCTGGTCATCTTCGAATCCACACTGGCCCCGTCATCGATGGCCACGCTGGTCCGCGACTTGTTCCTGCGCCACGGCCTTGTGGACGGCCGCGACATCCTGCTGGGCAACAGTCCAAACCGGGTCATGCCGGGCCGGCTGGTCCAGCGTGTTCGAGACTCGGACAAGATCGTGGCCGGACTGCACCAGGCGACGCCGGGGCTGATCCATCGGCTGTACTCCCGCATCGTCACGTGCGGCGTGCTGCATGCGACGAACAGCCTGACGGGCGAGATCGTCAAGACCCTGGAAAACGCGTATCGCGACGTCCGGATCGCCTATGCCGCCGAGGTGGTGCGCTGGTGTGACGCGCGTGATATCGACTTCTTTGCTCTCAGGGATCTGGTGAACCTGCGCCTGTCGCAAACCGACGCGGCGTCCTCGAATCCGACATCGGTGCCGACCGGCGGCCTGCTGGTGCCAACCGTAGGCGTTGGCGGCCACTGCCTGCCCAAGGATGGAATCCTGCTGTGGTGGCGCCGCCTGGAATCCGGTCACGACGGCAGGAACAGCTTGATCCTGCAAGCGCGCAAGGTGAATGACGCTTCTCCGGCAGCGACGATAGCCCTGGCCGAGAAGGCGTTCGGCAGCCTTCGTGGGCGGAAGGTGGCGCTGCTGGGAACGGCCTATCGGTTTGATTCCGAGGATACCAGGAATTCCCCCACGCTGGTTTTGGCGCGGCTGCTGCTGGACAGGGGCGCCAGGGTGGCTGCGACCGATCCCTACGTGCGTCCAGGCGACCAGAACCTTGTGCGAACCGGACTTGACCCGATCTTCGTGCCCGACAGGGCGCAGGCGATGGCGGGCGCAGAGGTTGTCTTCGCCTGCACCGGGCATCGCGTGTACGCCGACGACGTTCCGGGGATCATTGCCGAGGGTGCTCCGACACTGAAGGGTTTCGTCGATGCCTGCAACCTGTGCCAGCGCGACGCGGTCCAGTCGTTGCACATCGGGTACACCGGCATAGGCCGAGGTCATGCGGCGCCCCCCGAAGCCCTTGTCACCGCCGTGCTTGGCGGGTTTCAAGCGGTCGAACGCGGCGTTGCCCGCGAGGTCGCGGACCTGGTGGAATTCTGCAACGCCCGTTATGCCGAAACCGCCTTCCAGAAGGTTGACTTCGCGGACGTTCAGCGTATCGCAGGAACCTGCGGAACCGGGTGCGCGATAGTCGATCCCATCCAGCCGGATCCTTTCGCCCCCTTCGAGGACCTTGAATCCACACTGGTCGATTGCGCCTTCGGGCGGGGGCCAGGGGCCTAGACCGAAGTTCACGTCCTAAAGATTGGTCCAGTCCCTTATCTGGCGCTGAATACCTGTCACATGCACGCGGCAGTGTGGTCGTGTGATTGCTGACGACAGTGCAAATGATTACAAATCCACGAAAATTTCGTTAAATTGCAAGACGCTGGTCAAGATCTGGAAATAGCCATGATTCCACGGTTACTTACATCAACGATTCAGCGTCTGGCAGGGGGATTCCCGGTTGTTGTGCTGACTGGGCCTCGCCAGTCGGGAAAGACTACGTTGGTACGCGACACCTTTCCAGACAAGCCATACGTGTCCCTGGAGGCCCCCGACACCAGGATGCTCGCATCCGTCGACCCGCGCGGGTTTCTGGCGACTTATCCTGATGGCGCAATACTTGACGAGGTCCAACGGGTTCCGGATCCGCTGTCATATATTCAGGTAATTGTTGATGAAAATCGTAGTCCAGGCAGGTTTGTCCTGACCGGGTCTCAGAATTTCGCGCTCAACAGACAGATAAGCCAGAGCCTTGCTGGACGCGCCGGTATCGCCAGACTGCTGCCCTTGTCTGGAACGGAACTTCGCAGCGCAGGACTTCTCCCGCCAGTCCTCGACGACTGGCTGTTCACAGGAGGCTATCCTGCGCTGCACAGCACTTAGGTCAGATGCTCAGACTGGTTCTCCAGCTACGTTTCGACCTACCTGGAGCGGGATGTCAGGGACCTGACTGCTGTACGCGACCTGATAGCCTTCCAACGCTTCCTGCGGCTATGTGCGTCCAGAACCGCACAGATACTGAACGTTCTCTCCCTTGCCAACGATTGCGGTATTGCCCAAAGTACGGCCAACGCATGGCTCAGCATTCTTGAGGCCAGTTACATCGTCTTCCGCCTGCCCCCACACTTTGCCAACTTTGGTAAGCGCCTGGTCAAGACGCCGAAGTTGTACTTTCATGATACCGGGCTGGCTGCTTTCCTGATGGGTATCCAGACACCGGACCAGCTTGCGACGCATCCGGCCAGGGGCGCCATGTTTGAAACCATGATAGTTTCCTAATACTTGCGTGCCATGTGGAATCGTGGCGAAGACTCCTGTCTGTACTTCTGGCGCGACAGCACTGGTAACGAGGTTGACCTTTGTTGACAAGGCCGGCGTGCTTTATGCAGTCGAAATCAAGTCAGGCCAGACCGTCGTTCCTGACATGTTTCGAACCTTGAAGAAATGGCAGGCGATCTCGCAGACTACAACCCAGCCTGTCCTGATCTTTGGTGGTGACGGCAGCTACGTCCGCGAGGGCATTCAGGTCACAGCCTGGCGGGAAATGATGGGAACAGGTCTCAATTCCTGAAGGTGATCATCCTGACGGGACAGGCATGAGGTTTGTCATGAGACGATGCTTGACGAAGGTACGGTTCCTGCGGGGGTGACGCTACCAGCGTCGGGGACACGCAGCACGATTATAGCCCACACAGATCTTTCTAAAGTAATGAATGGTCTTGACATCAGCTTAGGTTCGAGCCAATAATCACGTTAGTGGATGAGGGGGGGGTAGAATGGCCAGGGTTGCTATATTTCTCTCAATTTCAATCATATTTATCCCAACTAATATCCTTGGCCAAACATTCATCGCGGCCCAGTGCCCTCAATGCTCTGCATCGCAATTCAAGTCACTTGCTTATCATTTTAATGCGACAGGGAACCTGTCCTTGCTGGGGAAGGAGCAATTCACCAACTGGGAACTCATGCCGTCAGTCGAAAGTGTGGCGCCTGGAAGGTACGCAAACAGTAGTTCCAACTTCCGCCTCATCGTCGCCAACAAATATGTTCATGAACTCGGCTTCTATCTTTCCAGCTTCAGCACTCCTGACTACTCTGACTCACTCATGTATGGAGCCGACTGGTTGCTATACGACTTGATCGGCGGCTCGAGAAGCAACCTCTGGATCGACATTGAATCGCCATCATCTATGCAGGCTGGGCCAGCCTTCTTCAAGTTCGTTACGAATCGTACTGTCAACTCTAGTGGTTTCCAGTTCACTGGCGCTCGAGCCTGCTGCAACGTCAGCGGCTACTCGAGTCCCGCTCAAATTGAGTACATGCAGCGAGTTCAGGGTTTTCTTCTCGCAACCAACGATGTCGTGTATCTCACTCTTCCTGCTGACAATACTGCGTCTCATCTTGCCATCGCTCTGTGGGGAGACCACATCGAGGGCAACGATTTCGATATTTACGTCAGATGCAATCAGGTTCCGACAACGACATCCTACGACTACGGCGGTCCCTACGCGGGCGATTCAGACCTAGTTCACATTCCAAGCAACGTGTGCAGTAATGGAACCTGGCATATCGCCATTAATGCACGCGCGCTGGCAGCGGTTAACCCAATTAATGGCGTATTTAACATATACGCTACTAAGCATCGCCCATCGATGCACTTTGCTGAGTTTCGCGTTGGAACTGACTTTCCCCAGAACGTGTTTCATGTTCCAAGCTTTTCTTGGGTAGACATGAAGACCAAGATTCCGGACACTTTGCGCGATGCAGCGGCATTTCTATTTGCTGCAACCGAGGGCGCGGTCTACGTCGAGAGCTTCAAAGTAACACTGTTGACACCGTGCGCCGACGGTAATTGGAATACTGTCGGTTGCACGAACTACCCCAGCGGACTTCCGATTCGGTGCATTTGTGACGGGTTCAACGCCGCAGGTGTTTGCAGGCAGTGTATTCATTTGGCATCACGGAGTGGGCTGCATGGGGCTGCAAGTGGTGTCTGTGTGTCGCCTGGCGAGAATGCGTACTTCGACGTTTACAACTATTTGGCCGCAATCTTTGACGACTACTCAAATCTTCCACAAACAATCGCCCACGAGGCGATGCACACCCTGTTTTGTGCGAATGACGAATACTCTGGTACTCAGATTAAGTGCACCCACTCGATCCTTGCAAATACTAACGGGAAGAGCCGTTACTTGCGAAATGCCTGCTTCTCTACTGGCGCCTACAACTGCGATCATGGGTGGGACCCTATCAATTACACCTGGAATCCGCCAGTTGCTTCTGACGCCTTGTGCCAACCTTATGGGTCTTGGGACGACGCGTCCTTAGCTGGGGTGTTGCCGACGGGCTACTATCCTACCGAGACGCCAGATGCGTATCATTTTGCATCGCCTCAAATGGATTTCCATTCTCGGCTTGGCGTGGTTACATTCACTAACTGAACGGAGGATGACATGTATAGGGCAGTCCCGATCATCTCTGTCATGGCCGTTATCCTTTCGTGCGGTGCTTCTCGTTCGGAAGATGGGGTTGATGCGAAACATACCCTGACCCTGGGTCGCGGCTCTCCAGGTCTGGTCCAGATCCAGCCACAACCTGTTGGCAGGTGGTCAAATCATAACGGCCAACTGCTTTCCGTTGCAGTCGGCCTGACGACCGATTCTGAAGTACTCCCTTATGTCCTTGGTGCGTCGCATGTTGACGTGTCCTCGGGCCTTAAGAAGATTCCGACCTTTGAGTTGTTCGGCCAGACATCGTCCCCTGTTGAAGTGGCTGATTTCCTTTCTGGCCGCCTGGCGTTAAGGACTCTCGCCGAAGGCGATCAGGTCCGCGGCAGTTCTACGGTTGTTGTTCATTATGAGGGCAAGGTTGTAAGTTACGTCGACTTGGCCTTTGAACCCGATGAACCTCTTGATCCCAAGGCTTGGTATGTTCTGTTCATCAGCGACATCCCGGAGTCAGTGGACCTTGGATCGGCATCTCGCGCCATCGCTGTGGGCCAGGACCGAACGGCTGCCCTTCGGTTTTCCCTAGGTTCGCACCCGACAATTCAGCGAGTAATTGCGGTCCCAAGTGAGGCGAAGTTTTACTTCTTCTTTTCGGAAAGGGTTTTTTCTAGTGTCGCCGTGCCAAAATTTGTTGCGGGCGATGGGCTTGCCAACTTCGGATGCGAAGTTACGATTCCGGCCGATGATTGGAGCAAGTATGGCGCGGACAAGACTGGCCTCCAGTGCGCTTCTATCTCATTGAAGAATGACGTGCTTCTTCAAATTGCCACGGGGCTTTCGTCCGAGTCGGGCGAGGAACTCATCTCAAGTCCTCTTGGCCCGGGTGACATTCGGGTCCAACCGAAAGACTGGATCGGTCCAACGAATGGGGAATTTGATTGGGTGCCGCCCATCTGGTGACAGGCGGATTATGTACCTGCGGAATAATGCGTGTAAAACATGATGTTACGATGTTTCGTCGCGCCAATGATCAGGTTCGAAACCACGGGAAGCCTTCGCTGACGTCAAGCGTGTCATGAAAGCCTGCGGAACCGGGTGCGCGATAGTCGATCCCATCCAGCCGGATCCTTTCGCCCACTTCGAGGACCTTGAATCCACACTGGTCGATTGCGCCTTCGGGCGGGGGCCTGGGGCCTAGATTCGCTGCAGGACCAGCAGCAGGCGTTGTTCGACGTCGGCCGCCAGCGGGGCCACCTGCGGGTTGTTCACCACGCTGAACATGGCCTTTGGCGAGGCGATGCTGACCGCGGCGCCATCGTCGGTTTCCGCAACTACCACGTTGCATGGCAGCAGCAGTCCGGCCCAGGGCTCGCCGGTCAGTGCCTGGTGGGCCAGAACCGGGTTGCATGCGCCAAGGATCACGTACTGCTGCAGATCGACGCCAAGTTTCGCCTTCATGACCTCGTGCACGTCTATTCTGGTCAGAATGCCAAAACCTTCGGTCTTCAGTGCCGACACCGCGCGATCAACCGCATCGGCCCATTTGACGCCTGGAAACTCCCTGGTCAGGCCGTACGATGGATGATTCATTTGTTCCCCCCAATCTGACTGTCATAAGGTGAGTCGGGGCACGTTGTTTGGCAAGATGTCGGCCGGCCGGGGAACGCTCAGTTGACTGGGGCTGCAGAATGCACGTTTCTAGGCCAGCGCCTTCGGAACCTTGTAGTTCAGTTCGGATTCGATCTGGTTGCCGGCCAGCTTCTCGATCAGGAACGGCAGCTCCATCGTAATCTCGACGGAAGTGTCGGTCACCACGACCTTGGCGCTGGTGCCTTTGCCGGACATCTCGAAACCGGTGTCCGTGGGCTTGACCTGCATCATGTACTTGCGGGCGAGGTTTTCGGCCATCGGCGCGGCGCGCTTCTTGGCTTCCTCGGCTCCCAGGGCATGCGGGAAACGGTACGTCTTGGCGCCCATTAGATTCCTCATTCAAAGAAGGCGGCCACCGGAATACCCTTGCCTGCGTGTCCAGTCAATACCTGTTTTGCAGTGTTGCGATGTGGAGAGTTGGTTCAGGAGGCGCCGCGGCCCGACACCACCGCCACCACAGTCTTGGCCAGCAGCTTGACGTCCATCAACAGTGAACGGTGTTTCGAGTACCGCACGTCCATGCGCATCCAGTCGGTGAACCCGATCTCGTGGCGGCCGCTAGTTTGCCAGATTCCCGTGATGCCTCCCGTCAGTTCCAGGCGACGGTTCTGCCACGGGGCGTAGGATGGAATCTCGTCCATCGTCGGCGGCCTGGGGCCAACCAGCGACATGTCCCCCTTCAGGACGTTCCACAGTTGGGGCAGTTCATCCAGGCTGGTGCGACGCAGGAATCGCCCGACTCGTGTCACCCGAGGGTCGTCCTTCATCTTGAACACCGGACCATCGGCCTCGTTTGCAACGCGCAGGGATTCCTTCAGGGCCTCGGCGTTCGGCACCATAGTGCGGAACTTGTAGAAGTCGAAAGGCCGTCCGCCAGGGCCAGCCCGCAACTGGCGGAAAAACACCGGTCCGGGGCTGGACAGACGCACCGCAATCGCGATGGTCAGAAAGACCGGCGACAGGGCCAGCAGCATTGCCGTTGACACCACTAGATCCATCGCGCGCTTCCAGCCTGGCAAGGGCTGCAGAAAGAGGTCCCGCATGTCGTTGGCCCTGACGATCGACGTGGGTTTGCCGACGGGCGCGGTTTCAAGGTCAGACAATTGAAAACCCGCAACGCCGGTGCCTTCCAGACTGGCCGAATTGGGGAACTGTACCGGCCCCAAGGCGTCGCCGTCGTCCCCGGGACCTTTGGCTGGCGCCCACATCGTGGATTCGTCGGTATTGCCCTGGTAGGTGTACAGCAGATCGGCGACGTCGCAGCCTGCATCTCCCAGCGTGGCGTGCATCTTCTCGGCGTAGCTGCGTGCCCCTGCTGCTGTGGTATCCGGCAACAGTACGCCAACGTCAGGCGGGTTGACCCAGCCCACGTCGTCCGTCAGGCGCCTGGAATCCCGGAGTATCTGCGCTGCGCGTTTCGCGTCGATTACCGGCGCCTCGGAGGTACGAAAGACCACCAGCGAGAATACGTGCGAGTTCCGATCCGCGCGGGACCTCTCACGAGCCATCAATCGCTGAAATTCATCACGGCTGATGATGCCGGGAAGACGTCCCATCAAAAGCTGCGCAGCCCGTCGTCGCCCTCTTTGGCCAAGTGAGGCAAGCATCATGATGAACCCCCGTCACCCTTTTCGAATCGACCGCGTTTCTGCCGGGGAGGGCCCCAGAAGACCACTCGTGCTGCCGATTACCGTTAAACATTCGGCACAATGCTCGTCCAGGATTAGGGTGCGGGTTGAAAATGGTCCTGGGCAGCCGACTGTTATATAGGCGCTTCATGGCCCGCAGCCAGCGAGAAAGCATCAATGTGACCAGGGCCATGTGACCAGGGCCATCAGTCGGGTTATGGAAGGCGATAGACCTTTACGGGCCCAAAACGGCAGGATTGTGCAAATGGCAGTTCGGCTTCGGACACCAGGAATGTGGCCGAGTATCGGGATGCCAGGCGCAAGGCCTGGTCCGAGGTCATCGCTTTCCATGCGGCCTTGGCGCGGTTCCACGGCAGGGCCAGGTCGCGCGAATCTTCCGCCGTGACGTCGCCCAGTTGATCCCGGATCCTGCCGGTCCACGCTGCCAGTCGGTCATAGCGCGGCATCGCACAGTGGGCAATCTGGCCGCGTCTGGCCAGCAGCACGGCGTCCCCGCGCCAAGGAGGGATCAGCCCCGTTTCACCCTGCGGGATGTTGGCGGCGATCCATTCGAATGCCTGTTCGTACGGGTCGGGGGCCGAAGTCCACGTGTCGATCAGGCGAGAGGCGTCCGCCTTCACCAGTGGTGGCAGCGCCGGCATGCAAAGGAACGCGGCCATCGCGGCCAGCGGTGCTAGACGGCCCACCGGGGCGGCCATCGCCTGAAATCCCATCGATGCCACAAACAGGCAGAATGACAACAGGCTGATGACCGGCAGCAGTCTGTAAGGTGTCAGCGTCATGAAGTTCCAGGCGCCGGCTGCCTGGGAGGCCAGGCCGAAAAGGAACAAAACTGCCGGCACCAGGTGCATCCATGCGACCAGCCTGAACGCGGGCCGTTCGCGCATCCATCGCGCCCAGGCCAGCGTGAAGGCGACGGACAAAACCAGGGCCGCAAGCAACCCGATGTCGAAGGTCCGGGCGTCGAAATGGATCCTCATGAACGTGCCTGCCAGGAAATGCCAGTCGTCCGCTGTCGACGGCTCGGCGCCCAGCGTCATCAGCCCCGCCTGGATCAAGCCGGGAAGGCCGCAGGCAACACCGGCCAGCGCCGGTCGCCAAAGGTCGCGGACCGGCCTGTGCATGGCTACGATTGCCACGGCCAGGGAGGCGCCCCCAACGACGCCGACTGCCGGGTGGAAGGTGGCCGCCAGACCGGCAAATGCGCAAGATCGAATCAGTCGGCCCGCCATGGCGCCGTCGATTGCAAACAGCAGGAATACCCACGCAACTGCCTTGGCCTCGAACCATCCCAGCATCCACTCGCCGCCCACCAGGGACTGGCCCAGCAGCAGCCAGACGGCCGTGCCCATGGCCGCCAGTGGCAGCGGGATGCCAAGCCGTCGTCCGATGCGCAGGATTGCCCACGATGACAAAATCCAGCAGGCGATTCTGCCCCCCCAGCCGATTGCCTGTACCGGCAGGAACAGTGCCAGCGCGCCAAAAATCGCGTCGAAGGTCCAGCGGTCGGGCAGGGAGGTCGAGAACGTCCAGTCGTTGGCCAGGAAGGCAGGATCCCACATCCGCTGCAGGACCGCGAGGTAGTGCTGTTCGTTCCCGGTTGGCACCGGCGTGCCCCAGGTCAGAAACGTCACCCCCAGCAGCATGGCGATGTGCAGAGGCATCGAACCCGCCAGACGGCCCAGTGTTTGCGAGGCGATCGATGATCGTTGATTCAAGTCAACGACCGTATCTCGATGGCCGAGTGGTCCAGGCATTCCTGCCTCACAAGTTGCTAGGTAACAGTTGCATCAGCAAAGTCAGGTTTGCGGACCTTCAGATCGGTTCGCAGTTCCAGGGATCCGCAATGGCTTCCCATTGGCAGCGCCTCGAAACGGTCGGTCAGGTCGGAAAGATACTGGGATACGCGTTGCAATTTGACCTTCCCGGGGAGGTTCATTGCGGGGAAAAACGCCAGTTCGCCAACGTCGTCGCCGCCAAGAAAGTCCAGCGGGTGCATGAGGATGGACGGTTCGACTCCGGTCCGGAGGCAGGCTTCCAGAGCCGCCCTGAAGTATGCGCGCGCTCCTTTTTCCGAAAACGTCGACAGGTACAGCACGTACGAAAGGTGGAATGGTATGCGTGCCACCGGGAAGACCGTTACCGGGATCTCGATGATCGATGCGCCGGATGGAAGGCTCCAACGGTAGGGAGTCACGGGGCGCAGGCCGTCGCGCACAGTGCCAAACAGGGCGCCGCGCTGCTCGCGCTCCTGTTTTCCAAGTCGGGCCGTCATGAAGTAGTAGGTGCGGGCCAGCGGCCCGATGAAGGTCGGCAGGGTCGATGCGTCAAAGCGGTACCCTCGCGCAGCCAGCACCTCCAGCACGGTCGTGGAAACGCTGAAACCTGGCCCGCGAAACCCGACAGGACGGCGCCCGGTGGCTCGCTGGATTGCGTCCTCGGCGCGGGCAATCTCGTCATCGACTTGTGCGCGGGTGTACAGGTGCAGCCACGGTTCGTGAGCGAACGAATGGTTGCCAACCTCGTGACGGGTGACTCCGATGCGCCCCAGCGCCTCGCGATTCCTGTCGATGGCTGCGTCCTGGCCGACCACGAAGAAGGTGATGGCCTGGCGACGGGATTCCAGGAAATCCAGCACCCTGGGGACCACCAGATCCAGGTAAGACGGGAACGACTCCCAGCCAGGGTCGTTGTGTACCTTCATGTAGGACCATAGGTTGTCGAGGTCCAGGGACAGGCTGGCTATCGGTTTCATGGGTGCCTCATTGACCGTCCAAGGACGGCAGGGAATTTCCGACCCATTCGCCGTCGAAGGCGATGGCGGCCCGCTCGGCCAGCTGGACGGTCTCGTTGACGTTAAGGGTGCCGTTGACGATATGAGCGGAGTTCACGGTGAAGACGCCGGGCAGCGAGGTGCGCACGGGAGGAATGCGATCCGAGTAGTTCAGCGTGGGCAGCGCCATCACGTAGGGTACGCGGCTTACCTGGAAGGCCAGGACGTGGGCGGGCACAAGGTCGGGATACATGCCTGTCAATGCCCGCAGGAACGAGGCGCGAATCTCGGCGTCCGGCACCTTCAGGAACGGGTCGTCAGATGCGACATAGCGGGGCAGGTAGACCAGGTGGTGGCCGCCCAGGAAGCGGTCGCGGTCCACCAGCGCCGACATTTCGATTACACCTGTGAACGGCGCCGGGTCCAGCAGATTTGTTACGTAGAACCCGCCCAGCGGGCGCGTCAGCAGCACCGAAGCGCATACGATGCCCTGATAGCGGACGCCTGCCAGCCGGTCGTGGTCATCGGCCGACAGGCCTTCGCAAAGGCGCGCGGCCAATGGTGCTGCGGCGGTCACCACAACGCGATCGAACGGCTGCGATGTACCGTCCGCGAAGGAAACCACGGGGCGCCCTCGGATAACGGATACGCGTGCCACCGGACGTCCCAGTTGGATGTGGACGCCTTCGTTTTCAAGGGTCTGGCCCAGCCGTTCAAGGATGCCCGCGTAGCCGCCGCGGACATAGCCGAAGCGCTCCTCCTTCAGGCCGCTGCGTCTGGCCGCGTACAGTCGGCGGATCGTGGCCCAGATGAATGCCGCGGATGTCTCCCGGTAGTTCTCGCCAAGCTTGCTGCGCAACAGCGGCAGCCAGAAACGGTCAAATGTGCGCTGTCCCGACCAGCGGATCAGCCAGTCGCTTAGCGGAATCCTTTCCAGGTGTGTCCCGTCCTTGATGCGCGAGGCGCCCATGATTGTCGCGGCCAGGCGGGCCTTGTCCACGACGTTCAGCACCGGAAAGGTCGCCATTTCGATCGTGTTCGACAGCGAATGCAGGCGGCCGTTGGCCAGGACCCCGGTTCGCGTTGTGGTCCATTCGATTTCGCTGTCCAGCCCGATCTCGGCCAGAACCCGGCGAAGGTGCCCGTCCGATGCCAGGATGACGTGATAGTGGCGGTCCCAGGTGATGTCTCCCAGCGACCAGGCCGAGGCCAGCCCTCCCAGGTGCGGCGCCCCCTCTATCAAGGTGACGTCACGACCCTGGCCGGCAAGCCTGTGGGCCAAGGTCAGGCCCAGCATGCCGCCGCCGATGACTGCAAAGCGTTGCGGTTGCCCGCGTCTTGCTGGTCCGCCTGAGTCATCCTTCATCAAGAGATCTCCCCCCGGTATCGGGACGCCGTCATGCGGGCCAGCAGCCCCAGGTGGCCGCGAATCGTTCGCAGCACTTTCATCTTGGACTGGCCCATCATCCGGACCTCCAGAAGGGCAGGGGCCTCCAGGATACGGGACCCGGCCAGGTCCATGCGAGCCAGCATCTCGACGACGCCCAGGTAGCCGCCCTCGGTGACGTGAACCAGTTCGACGGCTGACTTGCGATACACCCGGAAACAAGCGGTGTAGGTCGCCAGCCGGTTGTTCAGGACACGGCGATACAGGAACGACAGTCCCTTCGACAGCGCCAGCCGCCATTCGGGCACGTTCATGACCTGGCCTTGCGGGTGGTACGGCGACGCCGTCACCATGTCGACCCCGTCGGCCAGCATCGGGATCATCACCAGCAACTGGCGCGGGTCGTATGTGCAGTCGCAGTCGATCGAGCAGACGATGTCCGTTTCCGCCGCCCGGATTCCTGCCAGGATTGCGGCAGCCACTCCGCTGTTCGCGGGCTGCTGAACGAAGGCACAGTTCGGTCGATCGCCGAACATCCCGTTCAGAACCTCCCAGGTCCTGTCAGTCGAACCGTCATCCACGAACACGAACCTGACGTCGTAGGCCGGCAGGAAGTCCTGGAGTATTTCGTCCAGCGTGTTGCGCAGGTAGGGCAGCGCCTCTTCCTCGTTGAACAGCGGCACCACGATCGTTATCGGAACTGGCGGCGCCACGGGGGCAAGTGCTTCCCGGGCGCGACGTCGCGACTTGCCGGCACCGGGCTTGTGCATCGGATCGACGCCAGGCGCCGCCGGGGCAGCGGCCGGGTCCAGGCCCAGGTGGGATGCGATGCTAGTGAACGAGTACCGGCCGAAGTAGTCGCGCAGGATGCCCTGCATCTTGTCCAGGTTGCGATACTGGCGGATGCGGGTCAGACGGTCCACGGCGTCAATTCTGGGCAGTTCGGGGTCCAGCTCCCACACGTGGAAATACATGTTGAACGGGTGGGTCTGCGTCTGGTCCCAGTGATCAACCACACGGCGCATCAAGTCGTGGGGAAGCTGGCGGAAGTAGTTTCCCCCCGCCGCCGGTACCGACAGCCAGGAAGGTCCGACGCTGGAAAGGGGAATCTCCCACAGGTCGCGACCGGCGTGATGGTGAATGTGTGGGTAGCGGCGCCAGGGTTCCTTCCTGATGGCTGCCAGTTGCGGGAAGAACGACGAGTCGTACGCGAAGCCTTCCTCGGCCAGGATGTCCAGCGCCCAAAGATCGTCCGGGAGGAACGACCCCTGGGCGACGCGATACCCCCAGCAGCGAACGCCCGATGCGGCCTCGATTGCCACGCGGGATCGCCGCAGGTCGTCCCGGAATTCGCGTGGGGACATCTCGCGAAGGGCGCGATGATAAAACCCCTTGGACGCGACCTCGTGCCCGCGGCGCGCCACTTCCCTCAGCACGTCAGGCATCTTTTCCGCGATCCAGCCGACGGCGAAGAAGGTGGCCTTGATGCCGTACTCGTCCAGCAGATCAAGGGCGCGCCGCGTGTTCGTGCCGACCCTGGCCTCGAAGCGTCGCCAGCGTTCGTGCTGGATCAGGTTGCTGAATGCGGCGTGCTGGAAGTAGTCCTCGACCACTACGGTCAAAAGGTGCGGCCGCTTCATCAAGGGTGAAGACTGTGGATCGAAGGCCATTGCAACTCCGTGATCAGGTCCCTGTGAGGACGTGTGTGCTATCGTTGCGCATCGCATCCGTTCGCGTCAAGAATGCGTCGGAGTTTTTGGGGGGATGCCTGATCCGCGAGGGGGGGGGCGTGAGCAGTCCGCGACGGTTGGTGCTTGCGATATTCGTTGATGCGTTCGGCTGGGAACTGGCGCGGCGCATTCCATTCCTGGACGACGTGCTGGTGCACAAGGCTCCCTTGCAGACCGTTTGCGGGTACTCGTCTACCTGCGACCCGACCATCCTGACCGGCGTTGCTCCGCGCCAGCACGGGCATTTCAGCTTCTTCGTGTACGACCCGCCCAGGTCGCCCTTTCGCCCGTTGCGTGCTCTGGGACTGCTGCCTTCGGCGGTTGCCGACAGGGCGCGTGTCCGGTCGTGGATCAGTCGTGGCGTTGGCGCACTGCTTGGTTGGAACGGGTACTTCCAGCTGTACAACGTGCCCTGGAACTGCCTGCCGATGATGGACTACATCGAGAAGAAGGACATCTATTTCCCGGGCGGCATCCTGGGTGGGCAGAAGACGGTTTTCGACCCGCTGCGCGAGCGGGGCATTCCGTTTTCGCTGTCCGACTGGAGGCGACCCGAGGTCGAGAACCTGTCGCGATTGAAGAACGACGTGTCGCAGGGAAACATCGCGCTGGGGTGGCTGTTCCTGGCCAGCCTGGATGCCGTGCTGCACGATCACGGGACCACGGGCGCGGCAGTCGTGGATCGTCTGCGCTGGTACGAGGAACGGCTGCGCGAGATCCTGGAAATCGCGCGCAGCCGGTATGACGAGGTACGGGTGCACGTCTTTTCTGACCATGGAATGACGGACGTGACATCGACCTGCGATCTGATGAGCCAGGTTCAATCAACCGGGCTGCGGTTCGGGCATGACTACGCGGCGGTCTACGATTCGACGATGGCCAGGTTCTGGTATCTGAAGGACGGCGCCGGTCTGCGGATAGAAGCCGTTCTTGCGGGCGCGAAGGGCGGCCGCATGCTGGACCAGCGGCAGTTGCAGGAGTGGGGCGTCGATTTCCCGGGGCAAAGATACGGTCACAGGTTCTGGCTGGCCGATCCAGGCGTGCTGATAGTGCCGTCGCACATGGGGTTGAAGCCGATCCCAGGGATGCACGGATACGCGCCGGACGACAAGGATTCGATTGCCTTCTACGGGACATCGACAATCGATGCGCCTCGCCCGATCGGCCTGGCTGATCTCAAGGGCGTCGTGCTTTCCGAGTTGGGACTGTGATGATGCCGGTGCCGGTTCAAGTCATGTCGAACAAGGCGTTCGGGGGAATGACCTTGGCTGGATGGGACCGAGAGGCTGAATGAAGTACGCGCTGTTCACCCTGATTGCGCTGGTGTCCATGCCGATCATGACCGGCATGGCCTGGCGGTCAGAGAAACTGCGAGGCTACCTGCTGTCCGCCCTGATCTTTGCGACCAGCCTGGGCGACCACGGCAACATCCATTTTCTGTCGGTCGAGACCTATCGAGGCCCGGATCGCGGGTTCGAGGTGACGCTGGCCGACCTTATCGCATGGTCGCTGAGTTTGGCCATAGTCCTGCGTCGCCCGTCGCGGATTGCATGGGTTCCATACAACACCTTTCTGATGGTCCTGTATTTCGGCGTGGCCGTGCTGTCGGCAATCGACGCCCCGCAGGGGCTGCTGGCAACATTCACCCTGTACAAGATGGTTCGCGGGTTCGTGATCTACTGGACCGTCGTAAACGTGCTGCGCGTGGGGGTTCCCCTGAAGGCAGTGTGGCGCGGCATCGTGGTGATCGGGGTCGTGTTCGCCGTGTATGCGGTCTATCAGAAATACGGGCAGGGCATCTATCGGATCCCGGTGACGTTCGACCATTCGAACACGGTGCCGATGTTCGTGAACCAGGTGTTGCCGGTCCTCCTGGCTTTCGGCATCGCCGCCCGTTGGATGTCGTCGAAGGGGTCGGTTGCCAGCGTGGGCATTGCGTTGGCCATGCTGATGACGGTCGTGATGACGTTCAGCCGTGCGGGCATGGTCCTGTCGCTGATGACCATACTGGGTGTGCTGCTGGTGGCCAACCGGAAGGCCGGTTCGATCCGGGTTTCGATCGTGTCGATCGTGGTGGTTGCCGGGCTGGGTTTGGGGCTGATGGTGACCGGACGCAGCATCGTGGAACGCTTCATGGAGGCGCCGGAGGCCTCCCACCTTGCCCGCGAGGAATTCAACCGCGCCGCGAAAGCCATGGCACAGGACAACCCGTTGGGGGTCGGGATCAATCAGTTCTCGTACGTCCTTACGAACACTCCGAAGTACTCGGACTACATCAGGATAATGGCCGCCGAAAAGCAGAAGGGCGTCTGCCACGAGGTCTACAACCTTACGGCAGCCGAGATGGGGTGGATCGGTCTGGCGGTATTCGTTCTGGTGATTCTGCGGTTCTTGTGGCACGCCTCGTTCGAGGCGTTCAGAAAGAGCGGGTTCGAAGGGCTGCTGCAGGCGGCACTGGCCATGGGCATGGCGGCCTTGCACCTTTCGGGTTTCCTGGAATGGGTGTTCCGGATCACGCCAATCTTCTTCTTGTTCCTGGTGTGCTGCGGCCTGTCGGTGGGACTGGCTGACGTGTCCAGACTGGATCGCCGTGCCCGGCGCGTGGGCAAAGGGGGACCAGGCGGGCGCGAAATCGAGGCAGCCAAAGTGGTAGGGAAAGGCGAGGCAGACGCGGGCGTGGTGAACGACGGGCCGCAGGCGGGGACTGCGCTGCCAGGCAGGCGGATAACCGGAGAATGGGTGCCGGTACAGGACCCGGCGGCACCTGTTTCACCTGCAACGGGAATGACATGAGCGGCAAGTCAAGGCGGCTGGCTACCGATACAGCCACGTCGTACCTGCGATACGGCATCGTCATAATCGTCCAGTTGGCCCTGATCCCGTATCTGATCACCAATCTTGGGGACGAGGGATTCGGCCTGTGGACCCTGACATTTTCGGTCCTGGGCCTTTTGTCCCTGGTGGACTTCGGGTTCGGCACCAGCGTCGTGCGGTTCACGGCCGAGGCCAGGGGTTCCGGGGATGTCCAGCGCCGGAACGCGATGCTGAGTACGGTCCTGGTGGTCTACCTGTGCCTGGCCGCGCTTGCGGCCTTGATGGTTGCCGGGGTCTCGCCGTTCTACCTGGACCTGATGAAGATTCCCGAATCTCGCCAGGACATAGCGCTGCCTTTGCTGTGGGTCCTGGCGGCCCGTTCCATAGCGGTCAGCCTGCCTTTCGGGATGTTCCGATCGATCCTGTTCGGTCACGGGAGGATAGGCTGGGTCAACCTGCTGCAGGCCGGGGGCACGCTGCTGTACGCGGGGGCTTCTGTTGTCGCAATCGAGATGGGTGGCGGGCTGATCGGGCTGGCCTGGGCAAACCTGGCAGCCTTTGCCGTCGAGAACCTGGCATATGTGGTGACGGCCATGATCACGATGCCGGACCTGCGCATTTCGCCCAGGCACTTTGATCGGACCCTGCTGCGTTCTGCTGCCTGGATCAGCGCGGCCCAGTTTGTCGTGACCGTATCGTCGCTGGTTCTGCTGCGCACGGACCCGATTATCGTCAACGCCTTCCTGCCGTTGTCGGCCGTGGCCCTGTACGGGGTTGCCTTGAAGGTGGCCGAAAACGTTTTGATGCTGATCAAGCAGGGTGTGAATGTCCTGGGGCCGCTGGCCGCGGAAATGAGTGGTGCCGGGCGGAAGGATGATGTTCGTGCGCTGCTGGTCAGCGGCGCCAAGTACGCCCTGGCGCCAGCCGTCGGGATGGCCGTGGCCGCACTTGCCCTGGGGCGCGAGGGCCTGGTTGCCTGGGTGGGGCCAGGCTACGGGGACGCCGCCGGAGTCCTGTCGATCCTGATGATGTCGGTGGCGATGCTGGTCCCCCAGATGGTCGCCTCGGGCGTATTCAGCATGACGGGGCAGCATCGCTTGACCGCCTGGGCAGCCTTTCTGAGCATGACCGTGAACGTGGCGGCCAGCCTGATCCTTGCGTGGTGGATTGGCCTGCCAGGCGTCGCGCTGGGGACCCTGATTGCCACGGTGCTGGTGGACGTTCTGGTTGTCGTTTGGCTTGTCAGGCGGGCCTACGGCATCGGGTACATCGAGTACCTTCGGGCCGTGTTCGTGCCTGCCGCGATACCTGCCCCGATCGCCTATGCTGCCATTGTCGGGATGAAGATTCTGGTGCCTGCCGACAATCTTGGAGTCGTGCTGACCGAGGCCGTAATCGGTTGCCTGCTGTACGCGCTGGTGTTCATGGCGCTGGGCATCGGGCGCCAGGAAAGGGCCTCGTTGCGCAAGGCGTTCAGTCGGGAATAGAGTTCAGGTTGAACGCGGCGAATCCTGGCGCGGCATCAACGAGTGGCGTCAACCTCGACATTCAAGTGGGCGAACGCACGGCGGCCGTCGGGCCAGACGGCTTCGGCTTCCAGCCAGGTCGCGCCGGCCGCGGCGAATGCCAGGATCGGGCTTGTACCTTCCTGTGTCGGGGCGCCTTTCATCTCCCAGACGATTTCGGCGGTTGACGCGTCCATACCATCGACTACGAGGCGCGGCGTGAAAGCCTGTCCCGCGCGGATCCCGTTCGGCAGGCCCGTGATACGCGCATCAGCGTGGTTCCACGGCTGGCTTGCCACAGGCGTTCGCGCCATCCAGGCTGCGGCGGCGGCAAGCGCCCGTCCCTGGGCGATGACGGTTGCCTCGGTCTGGACGTTCCAGGAATCCTGCCAGCGGTCGTACATCGGATAGGGGTTCCGGGCATCCTTGTCACCGTCAGGCGGGAATACCAGCCGCCCCAGGTCGCGTTCGTAATCCGGTGTCCATGCCGGGCCGGCCGTCACGTCGCCCACCAGGAGGCCGGTTGGCGGCAGATCGCGGCCGTCGTTGGCTGCCCACTGGCTGACCACGTTTCGTGGGCGGTTGCGTCCCAGCCCCGTGATGAAACTGACGTCCACGGGGTTTGCGCCCAGCGCGTAGTTGAAGTTTCCTACAGCCACCGCATCAAGGTCGGGGCGATTGCGGCCCACCGAGGCTGTCGTCAGGTCGAAGGCGTTCTCGGGGCTGAAGTACCAGGCAGCCGTCCTGAACCGCTTGTTTTCTTGTGGAAACGATGTGCCGTAGGCCGAGGCAAGTGCCCACGCAGCCAGTTCGTCGCCGACCTGGTCAAGTTCCTTGCGGCAGCGCAAGGCCAGGTCCGGATCAAGGCGCGACGCGAACTGCCTGCCGGTGCGCGAAGCCAGCGCACACGAACGAGTGGCGTTCCCGAAACCTTCGGTCATGGGAACCCATTGCCAGCGCCGGGTGCGACGGTGATCCACCGGGTCGAATCCCTCGCGGACGACCGTTGCAAAGCGGTCCTCGCCCGTGGCCAGCCACAGTTCCATGGCGGCCCAGACGATCTCGTCGGCATCGCCAAAGTTGTCGCCGTAGTGCGTGATTCGCTGGTACGACGACTTGCGCCCGCTGGCCCGCCACGCGTTTTCCAGGAATCCCCACCCCTTTCGTGCGGCAGCCAGGTACCCGTCCGCGTCCGAGGGGAAGAACCGGCGCATGTGCTGCGACGATCCCGACTGCGCCAGCGCCGCAACCGCAGCAGCGGTACCAGAAGTGTTCTTTGGAAACACCACCTGGGGATCGCCCCGGTCAGGAGGAACGTCATCCTCATAGGCGCGGTCTTTCGGGTGGACCAGGAAATAGAACCCCCCGTCCAGGTCCTGCATGCGCGCCAGGAAGTCGGCTTCCCGCTTGGCTATCTGGAGGATGTCGGGAGTGCCGTCGCCGCTTTCGGGAAGGCCCAGGTTGTCCAGGCCCGAGACCCCAGGGAAGGCATCAACAGCCAGGATCAGCGCGTGAACCAGTGCGGCACTGTTCGTGACGTATTTTCCGTAGTCGCCTGCATCATGGTGGCCGCCGTGAACATCGACCGAACCCTTGCGGGCGAAAGGAAAAAGGGCGTGCTGCAGCGAATCCATCAGCGGGGCAGCCTGACCGTCGCGCGATTGCCCCTCCTGCAGTCCCGACAGGCGGTCGTTGTAGCGGCCATCAGAGGGTGTCGGAATTGCTGCCGGCGCCAGGTGGCAAGCCTCGTGCTGAAACCTGGAATACGGCATGCGAAGGGCTGCGCCACAACGCTGGTGGTACAGACCAAGTGCCAAGGTGCGGGCCAAAAGTGCCGGCAGGCCAGGGTCGATCCTGAAGGCAATCGAGGCGCCAAGTCCGGCCACCACAAGACGGTAGGCACCAGGTCGATCAAGGTGCGTGAAGTCGGCCTCGCGAACCTCCCGGTTCGGTTCGACCTCGTTCTCGAAGCCGGATTCGTGTGTCGCGGTCAGGTGGCCAGAAAACACGACGGCGTGCGTTGAAGCATCCTGAACCTGGAACGTCGTGCCTTCGGGGACCGGCAGTTCTCCCAGGGTTCCCATCCAGACACCAACCGCAGCCTTCTTGACTGAACCTGGGGCATAGCCGACATGCGGAACATGGATTGCGGCGGACAGGCGCATGGACGCATTGCGAGCCTCCAGGCTCGGGGGGCCAATCCAGACGTCGGCCGCGGGATTGGCGATGCGCACCTCGGCGTCCGCCGGAAGCGGCGAGGCCAGGCGCAGGTAGAGTACGTTCGTGATTCTTAAATCCCGGCGGCCCTTCGGCGCGAATGAAGGGCGTCGTCTGAACCCAAGTTCCTTCACCGCGATGGCCTTGCCTGCGGCCAGGACCTGGAACGAGGAAGGCGGCGGCAAGCGGGACTGCTGGCCATCCACGAAGTCCCAGGACGACGGATCTGCACCCTTTGACGCCGTGTTGACGAAGCTGATTTCAAGGACCTCCGGGGATATCACGCGGAAGTCCCATGATCCGATGGGTAAGACGCCGAGGGCCGAGGCTCGATCGATTCGAAGCACTGAGTTGAACCTGGCGGGCGAACGCTTTTGCGCCGAGACGGCGTCGAAAGCAACCAGGCAGAACGCAAGAAGAACGGCCAGAACCGGCAGCAGCGTTTGCTGGCGAACAGGTCTAAATAACAAGGGGAACCTCCAGGCAATCGATGGGTCTGAATTGGCCCGGGTCAGTGCGTACGTTCGACGATACTCCAGGAATCCAGAGCGCCGTCCAGAATGGCCTGGAACGTCGCTGGGCTGTCGGTGCCCAGAAGCTTGCTGCGGGGCAGGGCAAAGCGGTTGTTGTCCCTGCGAACGACGCCGGTCACTGCAATAAAGGCCGCCTGGTACCCCGCTTCGGCGGCCAGGGCATGTTCCCGGATCGATACCGTTCCAGGGGTGCCGTAGGGATAGGCCATCAGCGTGACCGGCCTGCCAATCATTTCTTCAAGTTCGCGCTTTGAATCGACTATTTCGTGCCTGGCCTGGGCCGAATCCAGCCTGGCCAGCGGGGCGTGTGTCATCGCGTGCGAACCGATTGTCCATCCCGTGTCTGCCAGTTCGCGAACTTGCGACGGATTCATCAGCGGGCGGCGCACCTGGAAATCCCGGTGGGCTGCCGCCGCCCCGCCTCGTGCCAGAGCCGGGGACACGAACACCGCCCCTGGAATGTCGTGCCGGGCCAGGATCGGCGCGGCCTCGCGCAGCACGTCCAGATACCCGTCGTCAAACGTGACTGCGACGGCCCTCCTGGGCAGATCCGTTTCACCACGCAGCCAGGCAAGAAAATGTTCCAGGTCCACAGGGACCCTGGTCTCGGCCAGGTAGGCCATCTGGTCCCCAAGCTGGGTGGGAGTCACACACCACTCGTCGTCGCCGCGCTTGCTGACTCCGTGATAGCAAAGAATTCGCGGGGCGTCGGGGTCGAAAGTCCCGACCATCCGGGTGAACCTGGCCGTGGCCACTCTGGCCAGGCGCTTGACATGGCTTTTAAGAGTCGGCTCAGCCGGACTGTGGCAGGCATCGTCGTCGCCCGGCCACTCGTGGCCTCCACGGATATCGGCTCCGATACACTGCGCCAGAAAGCGTGGGATGCCCTCGAAATATCGACGCGCCTTGTGCGGCTGCTGGGACACTATGAACAGCCATTCCAGGCGCGCCTTGCGTGCCCAGGCCGGTGCACGAACCAGCGATCCACCCCAGTAATCGAAGAACCCGCCCACGGCCAGCCAGGTGATTCCCTGAAGGCGTGGGTCGTCCAGGCGACGCCCGATGAAGCGCACCTGCCTTGGATTCCCCATTCCCACCAGCACGATGTGGGGCTTGCACCGGGCGATTTCGGCGGCCACCGCCTCCTCGCCGGTCACGTCGAAGAACCCGTGGTCATGGCCGACAAAATCGATTCCAGGGAACCGGCGCGTCAGCGCCTCGCGGGCGCCATGGATTACATTGGGACGGCCACCTACAACGTAGACTTTCGTCCCTGGCGGTATCGAATCGAGGATTCTGGGTATCAAATCGGTGCCGTTCAGGTTTGCCGGGAAAGGCATTCCGCGGCGCCATGATGCCCATGACAGCCCGGCTCCGTCGTTCAGTACCAGGAATTTCTCCTGCAACAGGCGCCTGAAGTCCGGCTGGCGGCATGCGACGTTGATGGATGACATGTCGGGAAAGCAGACTCCGGAGGTCTCGCCACGACTGATGCGTCCCAGCAGGACTTCCAGCGCCTGGTCCTGGGTCCAAAGGGGGAAGCGGATTCCCAGGATGTCAACGGTAGGCGTTCCTTCCTGCAGCACGCCGGACATCGCAATTCCTCACACTAGTCTATGTCCAGGAAGGCCTCGCGCACTCCAACCAGGACCATGCCCAGGACGGGAACTTGTGACAGCTCCAGGTGCTTGATTGCCCTACGCACGGTTGCGGCCTTTGTCCTTCCTGCGCGGATGGCCACGATTACTCCGTCGCAGTGACGGGTCACCAGTCCGGCATCCACCGTAGGCAGCGCTGGTGCTGTGGTCACCAGCACGATCGAGGCGTGCGAGGACGCCTGTGTCATTACGTTATGCATCGTTGTGGAACCAAGCGGCTCAGGCGTGGCCGAGGCGCGCCCTCTCGGCAGCAGCGACACGTTGGGCAGCACGGTCTTCAGAAGGACTTCCTGCAACGGAATGCGATCTCCCTGGACCAGGTCGCCCAGTCCTCGAACGGCGTCCTGACCAACCGGGCTCAGGAATTCAAGTCCGGACGAATTACGCGGTTCCCGGATTTCCGCATCGACCAGGATTACCCGCTCGCCGCGCTGCCCCAGGGCGGCAGCCAGATGTGAAGACACAAGTGATCGTCCATCCCCAAAACCTGCGCTGGTAACTGCCAGCCGCGCGCCGGCCTGTGGCGCAATCGCTCGGATGCGCTCGGCCATAAGCCGGGCGGATTCGACCAGAAGGCTTCCCGGTTGCCAGGGCAGTCCCAAAGCCTCCCTGCTGACGAATG
The DNA here is from genome assembly GCA_903936705.1 of uncultured Myxococcales bacterium. Taxonomy (GTDB): domain Bacteria; phylum Myxococcota_A; class UBA9042; order DTJE01; family DTJE01; genus CAIZWN01. The sequence goes on along the minus strand of CAIZWN010000005.1, from coordinate 192,481 downwards.
GCATGATACCCAGCACCGGCATGTCCAGTTTCGCGCGAACTTCGGCAGCGGACCTCATCCCCGGGTGCAAAGCCTCGACTGCCGACACGCCCAGCACGCCCATCAACAGCAGGCCAAGAAAGACGGCTATGGCCAGCATCTTGCGCGAAGATTTCGCAGGGTAGACCGGCTCGTCCGCCTGGGCGATGACCTCGAAGACGCCGCCCTCGCTGCCATAGGCCGTAAGGACGCGCGTAAGCGTGTGCTGCAGCGACATCCGATCCTGAGCCGGTTCGTTACCCGGGCCATTTCCGCCGGCCATCAGGGAAGAAACCAGCGTGCTGGATGGCTTCTCGGGGACGTCGTTGCGTGCCTTGACCTCGATCAGTTGGTCCAGTGCCACCCCGATGTCGCCGACCTTCTGCTGGACGGTGACTCGCTGCATGTCGATGTCGAACGAACGCAGCAGCGTGGACTGCAGCAGCGAAAGCGTGGACGAACCTTCGGGACTTTGCGATGCCAGTTGTTGTGACAACTGGTCCATCTGGGCCTTCCAGTTCTTGATCTGGCCGGTGTCAACGGTGACCGCGGCCTGGCTCTTGTACGAGGCCACGGTTCGCTCGAATTCGGCCGGCGAGATCAGGTCCTGTGCGCGTAGGCTGCGAGCTCGGGAGATTTCGGATTCGCGACGTGCCAGTTCCGCCATGTTTGATCGGCGGGATTGGTCTTCGGCGATTGCCGACTGTAACCGTTGCAGCTTGAACGAGGCGTTGCCCTTGCCTTCCTTGGCCGCCTCCTGCTGTTCGGCCTGCGCCTTGCCCTCGAGATCCTTAATGACCATTCCAAGTTTTTCGGCCTGCGCGTCCAGATTCTTCAGTTCCGACGAGGCGTGGTCGTACATCAGTCGCAGGTTCACGGCCTGCGCCGATAGCCATGCGTCCAGATAGACGTCCCGCAAGGTGTTTGCGATTGCTGCGGCCATGCTCCCGTCGTTCCAGGTTGCACGAATGGTCATGAGGTTGCTGTTGTTGGCTGTAGTCACCGATATGGCCGACCCCAGCTTCTCCAGGGACGTCTTTACGGACAGCAGCATCCTTACGCGAGCCAGGTTCTGCGAAATCTTGACCTGGTTCTGCTCGGTCTGAAGAGCCGTGCCGGCACTGGCCAGCCGATCTCCCACCGGGGTATAGCGCAGCAGCGTCTCGGCCTGGTAGGTCCGCTTGCCCAGAAACAGCCCGGCAGCAGCCCCGGCAGCGACGGATATCACGAAAAGGACGCCGAAAAACACGATTCGTTGTCGGATCGCTACGAGGACTGTTCGGATATCGAAGGGCAGTTTGAGTTCCTCGCCCTGTGCGTCACCGTAGCCTTCAGGCACCAGTACCTCCAGAGGCGTTTGAAGGCAAGGTAATCCGGAGTGCCGATGGTCGTCAAGAATGGGACGTCAATTGGCACCGGCTTCCGCGTGTACTGGCATCGATCCAAGGGCGCGTTTCAACGCTGTCCAAGCCAGGCCGATGTCGTACTCGGCGCGAACGATCTCGGTCTCGGCGTCAGCCGATCCTCGTCGGGCGTCCATGAATTCCACGGCGTTGCCCTCGCCAGCCTTGTAGCGCTCCTCGGCCAGCCGCAGTGCCTCCTTTGCCGCCTCAACCCCGGCCTGCAGTGGTACCAGTCGTGCGGTGGTTTCCACCACCCGCAGACGAGCCTGTTCGACCTCGGCCCGCACCGTGAGGTCAAACTCCTTCATGCGCGTCTTCATTGCCTCCAGGCCCAGTTTTGCCGCTCGATAGGCGCGCCAGGTCGCAAGGCCGGAAAACACCGGGTAGGACAATCCAACGTTCACGTTCCAGTTCCACGCCATCTGGTTGATCCTGGTGCCGGCGTCGGTCAGGCCCATCCCGGCTGTCAGGAAGGGGAACCAGTCGCCCATAACCTGCGTCACACGTGCCTCGGCCGCTGTTACGCCCGCTTTCAAGCGCTCGCGTTCGGGGCGGCGGGCCAATGCCTCGGTCACGGCCGCTTCCAGTTCCGGCATCGGCCCGGCCAGATTGGTCCCGACCGGCGCTACCGTGTAGGCAAATCGTTGTTCCATCCCTATCGCCGTAAGAAGGGCCGACCTGGCAAGATCCAGGCCCTGCGTTGCGACGCCAAGTGCGCCCTCGGCCGCGGCCGCCTCAGCCCTGGCCCTGACCATGTCCAGCCGCGGTCGGGAACCGACCTTGTAGAACGCCTCGGAAACCTCGGCGTGCCGCTTGACTGCGTCGCGCGTCCTGGTGGCCACCTCGACCAGACGTTGTGCCGCCAGCACGCCGTAGTACTGCGCGACGACGCTGGCCCAGCGATCCAGCATCGATACCTCGACCCCAAGGCGCGCCCCGACGGTCTGCGCCTGCGCTGCCCGGTATGCCCCAAGAGTCCTTCCGAAATCCCAGATCGGCTGGACCAGAGTCGCGCCGAAGACGAAGTAGTTGTAGGTCGCGCCCGAGTTCGACCTTGGGGTCTGGGCGACTTCTGTGATGCCAGGCTGGTAGGAGAAGTTTGCAGTGGTGCGCTGGTACGCAGCCGCCAGCCCAACCTGCGGCAGGAACCCTGCCAGGGCAACTCCTTCGGACTCCTTGGCCGCCGATGAATCAAGGCGGGCTGCCTGTATCGATGGATGATCGACCAGGGCCATGCGCACGGCTTCGTCCAGCGTCAGGACGCGCACCTGCGCCGGGGATGCGCGGCACAGCATCAGCGTGGCCACAATTGCGAAAATCGGAAGGAAGCGAGCGATCATTCTGACCTCCATGGGTCGCGTTCAAACTGGAATTGGCTTCAAGCCCGATGTTAGGTGATGCAGCCGTCCATGTAGAAGTCCGCGACAGCAACCGGCAGTCCCGGCCAGCCTTTCGACAAAATATCCAGTCAAAATCGCAAATCGAGTTGATTCCTTGATGACGGATCCCGACAATGTACGCGTCATAGATTGTTATCGTCGTCGGTAATGGAGGGCCACATGGAAATCCGTATTTCAAAAGCATTCTGGCGGGTTCTTCCGTGCCTGATGGCCGTGTCCCTCGGTTGCGGTTCCACCCCGATCGCGGAGGTTCCGCCGCCCGAGGTCACTGCGACCGGACCTTTGAGCCTTGATGAGGCTGACATCTCGGGAGTTATCGACGGGTCCGACATCCTGGTGTCGGTCGTTCTGCGCCGCGAGGGCGAAGGGCGAATCACGGGCAGCGTCCTGGCTGTGGTTGCGTCGCTTGACGGTGCGACCTCGGCTCAGGGAACGTCGGATTTCAACTTCAGTGCCGGTGCCCAGACGATCGTGATGCGCGTTCCGGCGCCCGCGGGCATCGACAGTCCCGACGGCCAGGCCGCCCACATTCTGCGCTATCGCGTCGAATCCAACGTCGGGGCGCTGACCGGCATGCGCAGCATGTTCGTTGTCATGCCCAAGGGCCAGGTCGTCCTGCTGGGGCCGAAGTCCTACACGCAAGGCGAATCCACGCGGGTCAAGCTGTTCGCGCGCAACCCCGTTTCGGGCAGGCCCTTGGCCGAACAGTCCGTGTCGGTGAAGGCCGTGCTGACCGTCGACGACAATGGCACTCCGCGCCTTGTCGAGCGGACCATCGATGTTTCAACCGACGCGCTTGGGGCCGCCGATATCGACCTGCAGTTCGACGAAGCCGGGACGCTGGACCTTTCGGCCCTTACAACCGCCGTCGGCGGCACCCAGGTCCAGGCCCTGTGCAAGGCCGATGTCCTGCGGTTGCGCCGCGTGCTGGTCACCACCGACAAGCCGCTGTACCAGCCGGGCCAGGAGATGCACGTACGCGTGCTGGCCCTGCGCAAGCCGAATCTGCACCCCGATGCCGGTGCCGACGTCAGGATCGAGGTGCTGGACGCCAAGGGAAACAAGGTCTTCAAGCAGCATTCCACCGCGTCGGATTTCGGCATCGCCTCGGCCAAGATGCAGGTCGCCAGCCAGGTGAACATGGGCACCTGGAAGATCAGGGCTATCGTTGGCGACACCATGACCGAGAAGGCCGTTACCGTCGATCGCTATACCCTTCCGAAGTTCAGGATCGACATGGCGCTGGATCGGCCGTGGTACCAGGTTGGGGGCGAGATCAAGGGCACCGTGAATGCCCGCTATTTCTTCGGAAAGCCAGTTGCCGGCGGGACTGTCAAGGTCGTCATGTCGGCGTTTGACGTCGAGTTCAGCGACTTTGCGACGGTGACCGGCGCGACCGATGGGGAGGGCCTTTACGGGTTCAAGGTTCAACTGCCCAGCTATCTGGTCGGCCAGACCTTGACGCAGGGCAAGGCTCTGGTGCGTGCGCTGATAGAGGTCACGGACACTGCCGGCCAGAAGGTTTCGAAGGAGGCCGCCCTGGTAGTGGCCCAGAACCCGTTGAATGTCCTGTTGATTCCCGAGTCTGGTTCGCTGGTGGCCGGTGTCGAGAACGTCGTCTATGTGTTCGTCGAGGACCCGTCCGGCGCGCCTGTCGCCGCCGAAGTGACGGTGAAGGGTCTGGGCGATACGGCAGTCAAGACGTCGACCGATGCCTCGGGCGTGGGCCAGTTCGCCTACACCCCCGATGCGGCTGGCATCAACCTGGAAGTCGTGGTCAGCGATGCCAGCGGCCAGACGGTCACCCAGTCGTTCGCCATGACGCCCGGCGAGTCGGGCGAAGCCGTTCTGGTGCGTTCGGATCAGGCGCTGTACCGCGTCGGAGAAACCGCGACGATCACTGTCATGGCCCCGGATGCGAAGGACCGCATCTATCTGGACCTTCTGCGCGCCGGGCGGGTTGTGCGCGAAGAGGCCTTCGACCTGACGGCAGGTCGCGGGCAGATCCAGGTTGACCTGGACAACGAGCTGGCCGGCGACCTGGTCATCGCTGCGTACTATCTGTCGGCCGAGGGTCGCATCATCCGTGACGAGAAGGTCGTGTTCGTGCAGGGGGCTGATGCGCTGACCGTCCTGGTCACGCCGGATAAAACCAAGTACGCGCCGGCCGACGGCGCCAAGGTGACGCTGAAGGTGACACGTGGCACCACTGGCGAACCGGTGGTGGCTGCGCTGGGCGTTCACGTTGTCGACGAGGCGGTCTATGCCCTGTCCGACAACCAGCCAGGCCTGCTGCGGACCTACTTCCAGATCGAGGACGCGATACGCCAGCCGAAATACGAGGTTCATGGCGCGGCGTTCGACCTTACGGGCATCGTTACCGACGACACGCAGGACCCCCAGGCCCAGGCACGGCGCCAGAAGGAGGCGCAGGCTGCGTTCTCGGCGCTGGGTTCCGCGGGATCGTCGCAGTCGGCCTCGTCGTGGGACAAGGATCTGGGCGGTGCCTTGCTGGTCCTGAAGCCGTTCTACGACACCGACCGGACGCGCATTCTGGGCGTCTTGCAGTGGATGGGCGAGGCCGGCCAGTTGAACTGGGACACTGTGATCCCGTTCCTGAAGGACCAGCGCCTGTTCTACGATTTCTTCGGCAACCTGTACCGGTTTACGTCGGCGGACAACTACACGATCACGATGTCAAGCCGTGGTCCCGACGAGATCTGGGACACCGCGGACGACTTCAAGACAACGTTCCAGTCGTGGGAGGCAATGAATCGCGGCGGTTGGGAGGACATGAACAACGGCGGCGGAGGCTTCCCCGGCGCGATGGACGCTGCGGCTTCATCCGACTCTGGCACGACACCTCCAGTCGCGAACGAAGGCGATCAGCCGCGCATCCGCAGTTGGTTCCCCGAGACCCTGTACGTGAATCCCCAGGTGATTACCGATGGGAACGGCGAGGCAGTGCTTGAATTCCCGATGGCGGACAGCATCACCGAATGGCGCCTGTCGGCCCTGGCCAACAGCGTCGATGGCCGTCTGGGCTCGGTGACGAAGGGCCTTACCGTGTTCCAGGCGTTCTTTGTCGATGCCGCGTTGCCGCGCACCCTGCGTCGGGGGGACGAGGTTGCGTTCCCGATTGCGGTCTACAACTACCTGGCCACGGATCAGCAGGTGCGTCTGGAGATCGAGGCCGGAGCCTGGGCTGACCTGACAACCGGTACGTCGGTAACCGTGGATGTCCCCGCCGGTGGCGTCAAGGGCGTCAATGTCGGCCTGAGGGCCAAGGTCGTAGGCTGGCACGGCGTGACGGTAAAGGGCTTCGGCAGCGACAACGTTGCGGATGCCGTGATGCGCACGGTCGAGGTGCTGCCCGACGGGATCGAGGTTCGTGGCCAGGCCTCGGGGCGCCTGACCGAACCTGTGACGCAGACGATTTCCTATCCCGAGACCGCGATTCCCGGTACGCCCAGCCTTCTGGTGAAGGTGTACCCCGGGGTCATGGCTCAGGTCGTCGAGGGGCTGGACAGCCTGCTGCAGATGCCGTCGGGGTGCTTCGAGCAAACCACGGCGACCCTGTGGCCCGACGCGCTGGTTCTGCAGTACCAGGCGGTATCCGGCAAGATCACGCCGGACATCGAACTGAAGGCGCGTGAATTCACCAGTCTTGGCTACCAGCGCCTGCTGACCTACGAATGCACAGGCGGCGGCTTTACCTGGTTCGGCGACCCTGCCCCCGCGAACCTGATCCTGTCCGCAATGGGTGTGATGGAGTTCACGGACATCGGGTCGGTCATGGACATTGACGAGGCCATTGTGCCTCGCACTGCCGACTTCCTGCGTTCGAAACAGGCTGGCGACGGATCGTGGACCGAGGCGCAGGGCAGCGAATTCGCGACCGTGCAGTACGACGACCTGATGACGACGTGCTTCATCGGCTGGGCGCTGGGTGGCGCCAAGAAGGAAGCCGGCAATGCAACGCAGTACATTTCCTCGCACCTGACTGCGACGACGTCCACCTATGCGCTTGCGATGTGTGCCAATGCCCTTGCCGTGCTGGATCCGAACGGCAGCGCTGCCGCCGTGGCCTTCGATGACCTTGCCGGGCGGGCCGTCAGCGAAGGCGGGACGGTGCACTGGAAGGCCGACGTGTCACAGGATTCGTGCAACTACGGTGGTGGCGAGGGTACCGATATCGAGGCCACGGCACTGGCTGTGCTGGCTATGCTGAAGGCAGGCCGCAGCCCGGACCTGGTGTCGCAGGCGTTGGGGTATCTGTCCACCAAGAAGGATTCGTTCGGGAACTGGGGATCGACGCACGCGACGATCCTGACCCTGAAGGCGTTCGTTGCGTCGTTGACATCTCTGGCGCAGGACGCGGACGGTTCGATCAACGTGATCCTGAACGGTACCCCGGTGCCGCTGGGCAGCCAGGCCGATCCGTCGCTGGTCGTGAATTCAGACAACGCGGATGTTTTCTTCCAGTTCGACCTGTCCGGCAGTCTGGACCCCGTGGGCCCGAACGTCGTGGATATTCGCTTCGACGGTACCGGGACGATGATGTACCAGATCGTGTGGTCGCACTTTGCGCCGGGTGCAGGCGTGAATCCGGTCGATGGACCGCTTCAAATCGAGCTTGCGTACGACCGGACGACGATGGCCGTGAACGACATCGTCAACGTCACGGCCACGGTGACAAACGTATCGACCGAGGTCGCGCCGATGGTCCTGGTGGACCTTGGCCTGCCTCCTGGCTTCGACCTTTTGTCCGACCTGCTGCAGAAGGCGGTGACCGACAAATTGATATCGAAGTTCGAGACCACTGACCGTCAGGTGATGGTCTACGTGGATGCGATCCAGCCATCCGAGAAGCTGACGCTGCAGTACGGGTTGCAGGCAAGACACCCGTTGAAGGTGGCCTGCCCCGATTCAAAGGTGTCGCTGTACTACGACCAGACTACCCTGGCCAGGGCGACGTGCGACAAGTTGCAGGCCGATTGAACCATTCCGTTCCGGGGAATCCGGTTATGGATTCACTGGCGCATCCACCTTCAGCTTGATCAGCACCTCGTCCCGGATCAGGTCATCCGGCATGCCTGGATAAACCAGTCCGAAATCCTTTCGATTGATGCTGAACTTCGCGGACGCCATGACCCTGGACGCCGTGATCATGATCGTAGCGGGGAACGACAGACCCTTGTTGACCCCCTTCAACGTCAGGTCTCCCTGAACAAGATCGGTTGCGGGTGCCGGTGGTGCGCCAGTCAGCATGCTGCCCGACTTGTAGACCGCTTTCGGGAAGGTGGCCACGTCGAAGAAGTCGGCTGACTTCAGGTGTTCGGCCAGCTTTTCGGGTTCGATGACCAGTGAATCCATGTCGATTTCAATGAAGGTGCTGGCTGTGTCACGCTTCCCGTCGGTGATCTTCAGGGTTCCCTTGAACCTGCTGAACGAACCTTCGTGGTTGCCGGTCACCTTCGAGCCTACAAAACCAATCGAGGTGTTTGTCGGATCCAGGTTTACCGTGATCACCTTGCTGGCGGGGGCCTGGACGACCTGTGCGGAAGGCTGGCCGACGATGGCCTTCGGGGCGTCCTTGGCCGGGTTGGCGCATCCGGTTGCAAATGCCGACAGCACTGCAATTGCCAGGAAAATCGGAAGCCTGTTCATAATACCCTCCTTCAAATTGGATCGTCCGGATAGCCGTCCGGATTCATGCTTTGCCAGCGCCATGCGTCGGCGCACATCTGGTCGAGGTTGCGGCTGGCTCGCCAGGACAGTTCCATGTTGGCTTTCGTCGGGTCCGCGAAACAGGCGGCAGCATCGCCAGGTCGCCTGCCAGTTATCTTGCAGGGGATGGCATGTCCTGATGCCCTGCGAAACGCCTGAACCACCTGGAGAACCGAGCAACCAATTCCCGTGCCTAGGTTGTATGCAACGATACCGGGCCGGTCGGCAAGGCGTTCCAGCGCGTTGACGTGCCCCTCGGCCAGGTCCACGACGTGGATGTAGTCGCGCACGCCCGTGCCGTCGGGTGTGGGATAGTCGCCTCCGAACACCTGCACTTCAGCAAGGCGGCCAACCGCAACCTGGGCCACGAACGGCAGAAGATTGTTGGGGATGCCACGCGGGTCCTCGCCGATCAGGCCGCTTTCGTGCGCGCCAACCGGGTTGAAGTACCTCAGCAGCAGGATGTTCCACGACGGGTCAGACCGGTGCAAATCGCGCAGCATGTCCTCGATGACCAGTTTTGTTCGACCGTACGGATTCACGGCGGCCAGAGGAAAATCTTCGGTGATTGGCACGGTATGCGGGTCGCCATAGACGGTGGCCGACGAACTGAACACCAGATTGCGCACGCCAGCCTGGGTCATTGCCTGCAGCAGCGAGATGGTGCCGGTCAGGTTGTTGTGGAAATAGCGCAGGGGCTGCGAAACCGATTCCCCCACAGCCTTCAGGCCGGCAAAGTGGATGACCGCCTCGAACGCACCGTCGCTGAAGATGCGTTGCAGCGCGACGCAATCGACAAGATCGACGTGGTGGAACACCAGGTCGCGCCCGGTGATCCTGCGGACCCGGCGCATGGCCTCGGGCTTGCTGTTGCACAGGTTGTCCACGACCGTCACCTGGTGGCCGGCCTCCAGCAGGCGCACGCAGGCGTGGCTTCCGATGTACCCGGCCCCTCCAGTCACCAGAACCTTCACGATTGCCCCCTGCCAGATTGATGCATCGACCTCAAGCCACAGTTTGTTCCAGGCGCCACCAGCCCCGATGCCAAGTGTCCTCGAACAATAGCCTGACGTCGTGCGCGAAGAAAGGGGGCGTGGGGTGACGTGCCCATGGCGCAAGGGCTTTCCGGTTGGCGGGCGTTGGCGTGTACCGGTACGCACCGGTTGGCAAGCGGTCAGCATCGTATGGGAGGCAATCGGTCAGCGTCGCACCGGAGGCAATCAGTCAGCATCGTATGGGAGCCAACCGGTCAGCGTCGCACCGATGCAGCCAGCTTCGCGCAGTCGCATCCCCAGGAAGCCGGGGCCTTCTTGCAGATTTGGGCGGCGATGACGCGGTGGCCCTCGCGGTTCGGGTGGATGTGATCGAACGATCGCAGATCCTTGCGCAGGTACCATCTGGGGATCTCGACCGCCTGCTTCAGGATACGGGCGCGTTCAGATGCGCGACTTCCGGCTGGGACGGCCTCAAGCATCTTCGTGACCTCGGGGTCCGAATCAATGCGCGCTGCCAGCGGCGCCTCGGGCCGGGTGGTCGCCGTCGAGTCCCGCAGTTCGCTGTCGTATAGGTCCACAGCAACGTCCGGCAAGTCTCCAGTCTTCCAGGTGGACTGCCCGGCAGCCATTTTCCCCAGGGCGGCGGTCGGTGTCAGGCGCCCCATCACGAAATCGGCTGCGCGTCGGGTGTTGTCCTGGCGCCGGATGCCCGCGAATCCTGCCCAGCGCTTGTCGGAATCGTCGCCCCAGGGACCCAGGGTCAGACCGACCACCTTCAGCCCCGCATCGTGAGCCGCGTGGTAGATCCCAAGAACGTTGGCGTTCGTCTGTTCGGGGTTCCCGACGCTGTTCAGGCCGCCCAGGACCATGGCCCATCGCTCGCCTGCGCCGTTTCTCCAATCCGCCAGATTGGGGTTTTGAAGCACCTGCATGTGAAAGCGCGTCCTGATGGCCGCGGCTCCCAGCCTGGCCTTTGCCAGGTTCACGATTTCGACATTCGCACACGCGCCCTGCAACTGATCCGCAAACCCGCCACCAGTGAATGCGGCAACTGATCCGCCGACAAGCACGGTCTTGATTGGTCTGTCTGTCGTGAACGACCACGAGCCCGCGGCCTCGTCATCGCCCGCCTTTGCCAGGGCATTCGAGGACACAGAAACAATTGCCGATGCCGCCAGCAAAACCGAAATCGCCAGGGTGCCCTTCATTCGCATCTCCAGACCCTCAAGGCGGCAAGGATATCCGAACATGAGTTGAAGGTCGCATGTTGTTCTGTTGGCGGGCGCTCCGGCCGTCAATTACAATCGGACGCTCTTCCAGGTCCCGCAGGGGGCGCCGCGGCTTGGGTGACGCTCTGGTGGGCGTCTTCCGGGACCGCAGAAACCGGGCACGCGACGATGCTGTTCCACAGTCTCGACTACATCCTGTTCCTGGCGATTGCCGTGACCGGTTTCTGGGCGCTGATCCGCCACGACCGCTGGCGCCTGCTGTTCCTGTTCCTGATGTCCTGCCGGTTCTACATGGTCTGGAACCCCTACTACGTCGGTTTGGTCCTTTCGAACGTCGTAATCGACTACGTGGCCCAGCGCCGCATCGCCGCCACCGACGATGACCGCAAGCGCAAGGCATGGCTGGGCGTAAGTCTTGCCTGGAACCTGGGCACGCTGGGCATGTTCAAGTACTTCAACTTCTTTGTCGGGGCTGCAGCCGATACTTTGGGGTTGCTGGGTTTGAACGTCCCGCGCCCCTACCTGGATGTCCTGCTGCCGGTGGGGATCTCGTTCTACACCTTCCAAACCTTGTCGTGCGTTATCGACGTCTATCGCAGGCGCTATCCACCTGCGCAGAGCCTTCTGCACTACGGCACATACCTGCTGTACTTTCCACACCTTGTGGCCGGGCCGATCGTGCGCGGGCACCTGTTGCTGCCGCAGTTGCTGACCCGCCCGCCGTTGACGCCAGGCATGGTAGGGCAGGGGTTGTTCCTGATCATCAAGGGGTTGTTCAAGAAGGTCGTGATCGCCGACTTCCTAAGCGTGAACCTTGTCGATCGCATGTTCGACAACCCGTCGGCCTACACGTCCCTGGAAGTCCTTGTCGCTCTTTACGGTTACACCATGCAGATCTACTGCGATTTTTCGGGGTATACCGACGTTGCCCGCGGGTCGGCGATGCTGATGGGCTATACGCTGCCCGAGAACTTCGACAGGCCATACCTTTCCACCAGTCCGGCCGCCTTCTGGCGCCGCTGGCACATCACCTTGTCGTCGTGGCTGCGCGATTACGTGTACTTCCCGCTGGGCGGGTCCAAGGGCAGCCCGGTCCGAACGTACTTCAATCTGTGGCTGACCCTGTTCCTGATCGGCATCTGGCATGGGGCGTCGTGGAATTTCGTGATCTACGGCGCGCTGCACGGCGGCGCGATGGTGCTCCATCGCTACTTCTACAAGCGGTCCGGTCGGACGAACGACACGCATGATCCGAAGTGGCTGATGGTGCTGAAGATAATGGGGACGTTCCATTTTGTGGTGCTGTCGCGCATCCTGTTCAGGGCGCCGACCCTGGGTTCTGCCGGGGCGGTCACGGCTCAGTTGTTGAAGGGTTCGTATTCGCTGGCGCAGGTGTCCTGGATGGTGTGGATGGTGCTGTTCGGATCATTCCTGATCCACTTTGCGCCCAAGCGATACGTCGAACTGGTCAGGGACCGTTTCGTAGCCCTGCCGGCACCCCTGAAGGGAGTTGTACTGGCGGTCACGGCAGCGGTCTTGATGAAGATGGCTTCCAGCCAGGTAGTGCCGTACATCTACTTCCAGTTCTAGTAACTGGCGAGGGCTCGGCGTGAAGGAAGGCTGCAACGACTTGGTCGAACAGGAAAGCAAGGTGGTGCCTGTCGGCCCGGCGGCATTGCCAGATACGGCGGCGTTGCCATTTACCGCGGCGTTGCCAGTTACGGCGTCGTTGCCCGGCCCGGCGTCCTTGCCCGTTGCGGCGCAGGATTCTGCAATCGTTCCGGTTGTCGATGTTCATCACGATGAAGCTGGTTTCGGTGCGCAGTACGCGCAGGCGCCGCTGGCGATCGGCAACGCGTCGCATCCGACTGGTGGGTTCGATCCGGGCGACGGCGACTGGCGGACACGCGCCCCGGCACTGCGGCACCTTGGTACCGTGGCTGGCACGCTTCTGCTGTTTGCCATATCGACCTACGCAATTCCGGGGCTTTCCGATTGGCGTCCCTGGATGCCCGGAGAATCCCTTCCAATGGCCAAGATGCTGGCTCTGAAGACCGGCGATTCCGAAGGCGACGGGAACCGGACGATACCTGAAGGCCCCCTGTCGCCCCAGCAGGCTCGTGCCGCGGCCGTCGAGACTCTGGGCAGCGACCTGGCAAAGAACCTTTCGCCCGAGACCCTGGCTGCCGGGGAAGGGGCTGATGTTCCCGACGTCCCGGAAACGCACTCCGGCATCAAGATCGACCTCGACGAGATGGAGGGGCTGGTCCGGCCGATCGAGGACCCGTCAGGTCGCGCCATGGACGCCTTCTATATGGCGCTGGCCAGGACCGCGGGCGGCAAGCCCGGTGCGGTGACGCGTATCGCCCACTGGGGCGATTCGACGATTGCCGCGGACGACGTGACCGGCACGTTGCGCAGGCGCTTCCAGAAGAGGTTCGGTGATGCGGGCCACGGATTTCACCTGGCCGGCAAGGGTTCGCTGCCTTATCGCCACAAGGACGTCAGGTGGGACGAACCACGCAACTGGGCGCTGCATTCGGTGATTTCCGACGACCGCAAGGACGGGCGCTACGGCTACGGCGGATTTCTTCAGCGCGCGTCGGGCGGCGTCAAAACGACCTTTGGTTCCTCCGATATTGGACCGGTTGGCCGCTCGTTTACCCGTTTCGAACTGTGGTACCAGGCCCATCCTGAAGGTGGCGCGCTGGAGGTTTCGGTTGATGCCGGCGCGCCGCAGGTCGTGACGTCGCGGTCGGATTCGGTCGAGGACCGCTGGTGGTCGCTCGAGGTCGATGACGGGCCCCATCAGGTGACAGTGAAGGCAGCAGGGGGCGGCGACGCGCGGGTCTACGGCGTGACGATGGAGCGCCCCGGTCCCGGTGTGGTGTACGACTCGATGGGAATTGTCGGCGCCAGGGCCAGCCGCATGCTGAATGCCGATTCGGCACACTTTGCCGACCAGGTCGGCCACCGATCGCCTGACCTGCTGGTGATCGCCTTTGGAGGAAACGAGGCCGGGGACGACCACATGAATTTCGACAAGTATCGCGAGCAGTTGTCGAAGGTGATCAAGATGATGCGCGCGGGTCGGCCGCAGGCGTCATGCCTTTTGATGGCCCCGCTGGACCAGGGCGAAGTCGGGCCTCGCGGCGGCGTCAGGACCATGCCGACCATCCCGCGTATCGTGGAATCGCAGCGGACCGTTGCCGCGGCGGAAGGGTGCGCATTCTTCGATACCTGGACGGCCATGGGCGGAAACGGCGCGATGGGGCGCTGGTACAAGTCTCGCCCCCGGCTTGGGTGGGGCGACTATCGCCACGCATCGCCGGCAGGCTACGAGGTGATCGGCAGCCTTTTCTACAAGGCGTTGCTCAAGGGATTTTCCGACTTCCTTCAGCGGCCAGCCGCAGCAGTTCCGCCAGTATCGTCCGGCCCATGATCTCGTAGCTTATCGGCGTCAGGTGGACGTGGTCCCGCGACCCCAGCGGAGTCTGTGCCTTCACCCAGTTCACCATGCCACCTTCGCCCCCCATGAATGCCGCGGTATCGAAGAATGCGCACCCGATATCGGCCGACACGCGTCGCTGGACATCGGTCACCTGGGCCCTGCGGGGACGTGGGCCGAATGCTCCGGACGGCAACTGCAGCGGTCGATCAGTCGGACCTATCAGCAGGCATGACGCCCCGGCAGCCACGGTCTTCACGCGCTGCATGACCTCCCGCAGCATGATTTCGTAGGATTCGATTGGCACGTCGTCGTCCCCAGCCTCGTTGGTCCCGTATGCCAGTATCACCAGATCCGGTCGCCGTCTGGCCACCTGCTGCGCCAGGATCTCCTGGTCCCACTTCAGCATGTGTTCGGCGCGAGTCCCCGGGATTCCCAGGGTGTCCACGACGACCCCTGGGACCCGCCTTTCCAGCACCAGCCCGAACATGCGCACTTCGCCGTTGCCGGCCGGCCGGATTTCCACTTGATGAGGCCCGTCGGGCAGGTCGAAGACCTGGTATCCAGCCTCGCGTTGATCCGCGGACGTCGATATCCGGACTGGCTTCTTGCGGTCGATCCGAATGTCGAACGCCCCGCCACCCGGCTGTTTCAGGTACCAGGCCTCGATGCGCGACACCTTGCGTCCCATCGGGTTTTCGCGCGTGGTGGCAGCCCTGGACCAGTCGGCTGCGCTGGCCGACGAAACGCTGGCGCCTGCAATGCCATAAAGACCGTCAGGCCGTGCGTCGGCCTTGTCCACCCTGTCGGTGAACCATCCGTCGGACGAGGCCAGGTTTACATCGGACTGTCGATAGTACGCCCACGGACGCCCTGGCAGCACGAATCCGTGGCCGGCATCGCCGTACAGCGCCTGCAGCCCACGCCTAAGCGTGCCGGTCCACAAGTCCGCGGCCGTGTGCGACGCACCCCAGACCAGGATGCGCGCCTGGCCGGCGTGGTTCCTGGCGCGCCTCAGTGCTGCTGCGAATGTTTCCAGCGCATGCCCCGAAGAGTCCTCGATGATCGTTTCCGACACCAAAGGGTGTGTGGCGCCAGGTGGCCGGACAACCTTGCGATGGGCATTCGCATGCTGGGGCACGACTGCAACCATCAGGATGCACGCCATCGCAGGTATCAGATGCCTTGCAATCATGCGGCACGGCGACAAGCGACCATTCATCAGGCCTTCCAGTCGAGCCTTGGTCCCCGGACTCTACTACCAATCATGACGCAGCAAGGAATCCAGTGTCCGGATTCACTGATTGAAGGCCGCCTTGATCTTGTCGCAGTCCAGGACTGGATTGGACGAAACGTCCAGGAACGGCGACGAACACAGCCCCAGGACGGCGCCCACGTACCGGTGGAACAACCCGTCGTGATCGGGGGTGAACGAGTACTCCCCGTCGGGCGATTCGACGTCGAACACCTTGTAGTCGCGCATGGCCGATTCGGCCAGATAGCTGGCGTGCGCGTCGCGGATGCGATCGTGCATGAATCGCACTTCCCGCCACGTCAGCGGAAGCCCTACCGTGGCCGACGACAGGACCAGTTCGGCCAGGTCCTGGTTGCCGGGGTGGGCCGGAGGTTCTGGCCCCTCGCGGGCGTCCAGGATTGTATCGACGCGCTGGGCCAGCCCCTGCACCAGCAGCCGCGCGGTGTCTGTGTGTCCTGTGATCTTCAGCCAGGCGACCGCGGCTTCGTGGTACGAGCGGATCTGCTGGGCGTTGTCCGGTTTGATGGCAAAGACCAGTTCGGCTTCGCTGACGCCGTTGCCGCAGTCCAGTTCAGGGGTGGGCTGGCCGCCGCCAACCAGGTGCAAGGCCAGCATGATGGTGCGCTCGACGCCATAGAAATCGGAAAGAATCGCCAGGTCGTCCAGCGGCAGGTAGACATTCCAGTCCTTGTCCACGGTCTCGATCTGCCAGCCGTTCAACTCGACCCTGCGGGCCCAGGCGCCGTAAAGATCCATCAGTTGAGCCCAGTCCTGTGTCAGGCCGGGGTCGTTCGATTTTTCGACGGCGTCCTTTGCCATGGCCATGGCCAGCAGCATGTGGCCGATGTCGTCCTTCGACCGCAGGTTCTTGATGTACATGTCGCCCCAGATCGGGTTGTCGGCGTTGCGGACGTAGACCGATGCGCCGCCGTCGATGCCCGGGAAAGTGGGGCTGTAGTCTATGTATATCTCGCGGCCTCCGTCGGTGGAGGTCACCGGTGGAAAGTATGCGGCCCGCGTCATCAGTGCCGGGGCATCCGGCAGCGACGTCCGCTGCATGGCCAGAACCCACGAACTGAAACCGCGTACCAGGCTTTGAACCACGTGCAGATGGTCGGCCCGGTTCCACAGCAGCCGGGCAAATGCAGCACCGGACAAATACGGGGCCGTTCGCATTCCGTTGTTGTCGGCGCCGTCGTTGGAATGCTTGTAGGTGACCTTGCCTGATTCCTTCAGGATGCGAACGCCGCTCCACCAGGTTCCATACCAGAAGCGTTCTTCAGGGTCGGACTGGGGCCATCCATGCAGGCGTTCGTCAACGACTTCAAAGTAGCGGCTGTCCTTCAGGATCTGGATGTACAGGTCGGTGACTTCCGCAATCGTTACGTCGGAAACCGGCTCGCCCTTTGCCGGACGCACCCATGGGGTGTCGGTCGGGACAATGTCTTCGGCGTCGGACCCGGCAATGTCGGCTGGTGCCTGTTCGCCAGGCAGATCGGTGGCAACCGTGTCGTCGTGACCCAGGTCGGCCGGCACGTCGGTCGGGATTTCGGCTGGAATTTCGAGGGGAACATCGGCAGGAACATCAACAGCGGCGTCCTGCACCACGTCGGCCTGCACGTCGTTCAAGTCGTCCGGACTGGAGGCCCCTTCACCCCCGCATCCATATGTCAGAACAATGGCTGTTGCCAGCAGGATTGCAGACCGTTTCATCAGATCCTCTTCGCCAGTGGCCGCGGCAGGATACCCCAATGCGCTTTCGCGTTTCCAGTGCCGTTTCATGCGATATGTCGCGTTGTGGTGAAGATATTCTGTCGCAGGCGCGCACCAGCTTGACCCTGTTCCAGGCCTCCGCCATACTCCACACAGGAACCAGAAACTGTCTTGAAAGTTCCTGCGTTTACTTCATTCGAGGGGGATGAACCATGCCAAAGGGACTCGACAAACCGAAGAAGAACACCAAGAAGCCGAAGCTGACCGTCAAGGAAAAGAAAGAGAAGAAGGCGAAGGACGCCGCCAAGAAGGGGTAGGTTAGCCGCGGGTTGCCGCTTCCTTTCGGGCTGTCACTTCACGGGGCCGCAGGCGTCCCGCAGCATCGCGTTCCGAACATGGCAGCGTTGTCTCCAGCCATTCCCCTGTCCCGCCAGGCCGTCCGTAGACCGTCGGCAAAGTTGTGGGCGAAACCGCCGCCCTTCAATACGCGGGCCGATGAACGCGGATCGTCCACCCAGGCGCTGCCGTTGGTCGGCGCTGCCAGATGGGAGGCGTGCCAATCGTCCTCCACCCACTCCATCACGTTCCCGGCCAGGTCGCACAGCCCCCACACGTTGTTGCCAGCAGGCCTCGAGCAGGCATTCGCTGGGCCCAGGTCCAGGCAGCCAGGCCCGTTCCACACGGCATCGGCGCATGTGGGTGCCTGGTTCCCCCAAGGATACCGGCTGCCCATCGAACCGTTTCCAGCCGCCAGTTCCCACTGGGCTTCGGTGCACAGTTGCCCGCCTGCCCATGCGCAGAACGCCTTCGACTGGTCCCACGTCACCCACTGGACCGGGGCGTCGTCCCCGACCTGGCTGCCGTTCGGGGCCGTGCATGCCGCGGCCGTAACGCACGCGGCGTACTGGGCCGCGGTGACCTCGGTACGCCCGATGCGGAACGAGGGGACCGTCACGTCCAGCACCGGCTGCGACAACAACCCCAGGTCAGTCGCCCCCATCCGAAGCGTCCCGCCTGGAATGGTGACCCACTGGACCTCGGGGCCGGGACCTTCAACCGTTTCGATAACCTCGGCATCCGATGCCGGGCCGCTGTCTTCGACTGGCTGGTCCGGGATCGGCTCTACCTCGGGGATCGGGACGATTGGTTCCGGCGTCATCAGCGCCTTAACCGATTCCCAGAACGCGCGGTCCGCAGGTTCCAGCGTGATCGGATCCAGCAGGCCCCATGTCCAGCCGCCATAGGCGAAGATCGTCCACAACGACCAGTCCAGTTCCCGTTCGGCGATATAGCGGCTGATCCACGGCCACCACTTGTTGCCGATCTCGCGGTGAAAGCAGCCGAACTCGCCCAGCCAAACGGGGGAGGGCGGCTGGGCCGACAGCAGGTACCCCCACATGCTGTCCGCGACCATCGCAAAGTCGTCGTATGTGTCGGCACTGGCTGGCAGGGCCCATCCATAGTCATGGGCCGAGTAGGCCAGGTGCGCCGCCGGGAGGTTTACGGGCCGCGCGGCGGCGCCCGACAGGTCGTTCGCGAACACGACGCCTTCGACCAGGATCACCAGGTCGGGATTCTCGGCCAGCAACGCCGTGCCGCAGCGTTCGGCCGCCGAGGGCCAGTCGGTCTCGATCCCGCCGCCTGTTCCCCACTGGGCTGGCTGGCGCGGTTCGTTGCGCAGGTCGGCCCCCACCACGGCCGGGACGTCACGGTACCTGCGGATCAGCTTGACCCAGTCTGCCATCCAGTCTGCCTCGCTGAAGCGCGAGTTGTGCCAGAGGTAGTTGTCGTCATCCAGGGAACAGCACCAGGTGGCGTCGGACGTGTGGTTGTTCAGGATGATCAGGATCCCCTCGGCTGCCAATGCATTAACCACTGCGTCGAATGTCGCCAGCGCGCCTTTTCCCTGCAGGCTGGGATTCGCAGCCAGCCTCCCGTCGGGGGGGACGGGATCGTCGCGAACCATCCGGTCGCTGTAGGTCAGCCGGACCGAATTGAAGCCCATTTTCCGCAGCTTGCCCGCGATTTCGGCAGGTGTGTGATAGTCCAACCCATAGGGAACGAAATCCTCCTGGTGCCCGCCGTCCCAGTTGACACCCTGAAGGCGCACCCTGTGTCCAGTGGCGTCCACGATGTTCCTTCCTTCCACGCGCAGCGGAAGGGGCGGCAACAGGGACGTTGGCCCCAGGTCGTCCGGTCCAGTATCAACCGGTCCCGTGGTGTCTTGTCCAGAATCGTCCGGCCCTGGATTGTCCGGCGTAGTATCGAAAAGAACATCAAGCGGTACCTCGCCGGGCAGGTCGGTGTAAACGTCAACAGCGCCATCCTGCGGCACGTCCCCGGGCTGCGACGGCGTCACGTCAGAACCGCCGCACGCAGTCGCGAACGTTGCCAGCATTGTCAGCACAGCCTGCACAGCAAGCCGCGCCGGCGCGCCATTTGAACCCCTGTCGCGCCACGATAGCATCGGGACCCCCTGGCCGGACTGCGAACGATTCTGGCCGATTGCTGGACGGCCTTCAAGGAACAAGAAGGTCGAAGATCCCAGGTGGCGCAGTAATTGGAGCCGGTTGGCGATAGCGTGACTCTACGGAGGGCCGGTTCCGGGGGTGCCCCTCCGGGACCGGAGTTCCGGCGGGGGCTCTGCCCCCACCGGCCTCCTGCAGTCTCGGCGCGGCCCAATCATCTATTTCCCCCGTATGGTGGGCCGCGCCTCCGACGGCTCCCTCCGGAGCACCCCCGGAACCGGCCCGCGGACGTTGGTTGAGGACCTTTCTGGCGTATGGTTGGCGTCGGTTAAGGGGATGGATCAGGTGTCGGTTCGTGCTGCAATCTTTCGGAACAGAGGTAGGGCTGTGTCTAGTATGAATTCTTCAACCTCTGCGGCGAGATTCTCGTCGTAGGTGTGGACGGTCAGGTTTCTGTAACGCAGGAGATCCCATGCGGTCGTCTCGTCTTCAGGATCCAGCAGGCCGGTAGAAATGGCGTACTGGAAAGCCTTCCGTGGACTGGATCCTTCAAGCCCTTCCGCATTCGCAGTTGCCTGCAACAGTTTCCAGGTAGCCTCGAATGTGAACTCGAACCGTTGAATTCGGGAATCGCGCAGGATGGACGCAGGGACGGAAGGCAGATTCGGGAGTACTTCCTCCAGAGCCGCCAGCGTCTGTCGGAACCGCGCAAGTCTCACGCCGTCTTCGTCGCCCGATGCCATGATTTCCCCTCGGCCTGGACCCGTTTTTTCAGTGCAGGATTTGCCGTGGACAGGTCTACCAGGTCGAAATCCCGCAGCATAGGCACCGATTCCTCAAGGTCTGCGATGATTCGTTCGGCTGCCGCCGTTGGCAGGGGCCCCGGTCCTTGAAGGGCAATATCGATATCCGAGGCAGGCGTGGCGGTTCCACGCGCAAATGACCCGAAAAGGGTGACGTCCCAATCGGCCGGGGACAGGCGCCGGAATACGACTTCCAGAATCCGGCGACGTACTGATTCTTCCATGTGCGACAGGGCTCGCATCGTCAATCCTTGCAACGGGATCAAGCATATCCGTGCGTTAGGTGTCAGTCAATCCGGTGGTGACGGAATCATATGTATCCGCAGGGGCTTGATTCGACTAGACTACTGCCCGGAGGATCAGCCGCATGCCACGTGTTTGCGCCACATGTGGACGCAAGTTTGACGGCAACGTTACGCGTTGTCCGGACGATGGATCCCCTACTCTGGTGTTCGCCCCGGAAGATGACATCATCGGCAAGACCCTGGATGGCCGCTTCACTGTCAGGGATCTCCTTGGCAAGGGCGGCATGGGCGCCGTCTACCGTGCACACCAGCATTCGATGGATCGCGACGTTGCCCTGAAGGTGCTGCGCCGTGACATGGCCCACAGCGAGGATGCGGTCAAGCGATTCTTCCGCGAGGCGCGGGCCGTCAGCAAGCTGGCCAGCCCTCACACCATAGTCGTTCACGATTTCGGGCAGACGGAAGAGGGCCTTCTATATATTGCGATGGAACTGCTGCGTGGCCGCACGCTTGCGCAGGTTCTTCGTGCTCTTGAACGGCCGATGGAACCTGCCAAGGCCGTTCGTATTGCGGAACAGATCCTTGAATCCCTGGCCGAGGCCCATCAGGTCGGCATCATCCATCGCGACCTGAAGCCTGACAACGTGTTCATCCTGGAGGGCACCGGGCGCAATGAATTCGTGAAGGTGCTGGACTTCGGGATCGCGAAGCTGACCGGGGCCGACGGCACAGGCAGCCACCTCACCGGAACCGGCCTGGCTTTCGGGACGCCTACCTACATGAGTCCCGAACAGGCCCAGGCGAAGGGGCTGGACCCGCGAACGGATCTGTATTCTCTGGGCGTTATCCTGTTCGAGATGCTGGCGGGCAGGCCACCATTCGAGGGTGAGACTCCCCTCGATGTGATGATGAAGAAGGTCCAGGGTCAGCCGCCGTCCGTGTTCCACGTCAATCCTGATGTCCGCGTGCCGGTGCGGCTGGAACGGTTGCTGGCAAGCCTGTTGGCCAAGGACAAGGACGCTCGCCCGTCCAGTGCCGAAATGGTCACGCGATTGCTGGCCGAAGTGATGGAAGAGTCGTCAGCCGAACTGGTTCCGATACCTGACGTGGTCACGGTGCAGGGGTCCACAACCCAGGTTGTAAAGGTCGTTCCTGACGCGACAGTGGCGCGGGCCCCCGAGCCAGCGACGTCCCCTCTGCCTGCGATTACAACCACGGCGTCGAAGGAATTCATGGCGTCAAGGGAATCCATGGCGTCGAAGGAATCCAACGCGTCGCAGGAATCGGCCCAGTTTCCGGGGTTGCTGCCTGGACAGAGGGCAATTCCCTGGAAATGGATCGGGCTTGCCGCTGTTGTGCTTGCTGCCATCGCCATCGTGGCTGTCATGGCCGGCGGGGGCGGGCCGCCTGAACAGGCGAATATCAAGGACGTCGTGGCGCCTGCTGTGATCAAGCCAATCGCGCCGTCTGCGGTCATGCCAATCGCGCCGCCTGCGGTTATCAAGCCTGTCTTGCCGCCTGTGACTCCGGCCGCCCCGGTTGCAGCACCGCAGCCTGCCGCTGCTGCCGCGGAAGCCCCGGTCGCGGAACCAGTTGTTGCGAAGCCAGTTGTTGCGGCACCAGCTGTGGCGGAACCGGTTGTGGCGAAGCCAGTTGTTGCGGAACCGGTTGTGGCGCAACCGGTTGTCGCGAAACCCAAGCCGCCAGCCGTGCCGGTTGTGAACACGCCTGATGCACCGGCGGTGGCCGATCCTCGCGCCGCCAAGAAGCCGGATGCGCCTTCGAGGCAGGTAAAGCGGGCAGCTCCGATCGCGCCGAAACCGATCAAGAAGAAGTTCAACCTCCTGGATTAGATTAGAGGTGCACAATGAGCGCAAAGACGCCTCGCCTGGCCATGGTTGCGGCGATCTTCCTGCTGTCGCTGGCTGCCCTCAAGGCACAAGGGCAGACTGCCAGCGACACGGCCCAGGCCGTCGCTCGCACGGCGGAAGTGCTGGCCAGCGAGGGCAAGCACGACGAGGCAATAGCCCTTTTCAAGCGGGCCTACGGCCTCGAACCCGATGCGGCGCTGCTGTACAACATCGGCCGCCTGTACGACAAGAAGGGCGACATGCCCCGGGCCCGCGAGTACTACGAACGATACATATCAGACGAGAAGGATCAGGACCGCCTGGCCAAGGGCCGCCAGCGGTTGCAGGACGTGCTGGACAGGATTCCTGGAACACTTGTCATCGAGACGGATACTCCTGGTGCCATTGTGGAAGTGGACGGCAAGCCGGTTGCTGCGACACGTCTGCCGATCTCCATTCAACTGGTGCGAGGCAACCACGAGGTAGTGGCGAAACTAGAAGGCCGCGCACCCGACAGCAAGACCGTGGTGATACCCCCAGGCGGCGAGGTCCGGGTTCTGATGGCTCTGCGCCCCTTGCCCGCCCAGGTGACGATCAGATGCCCAGTCCGAGGTACCCGCGTGACCGTGAATAGCCGCGATCCCAGGGTGACGCCCATCGACCGGCCCTTCGTCGTGACGCCGGGCCATATCAAGGTCGAGGCCACTGCCGATGGGTACGAGAAATTCACCCAGGAGATTGAAGTCGCCCCCGGGGCCTCAGTCGCGATTGACGCCGTACTTCAAGCAATCCCGCCGAAGGTGGTTGCATTGCCTCCTGCCCAGCCAAAAATCTCTGCCGTCATGCCCAGTAAACTGGCGGCGCCGGTAGTCGCAGCGAAAGTGTCGCCAGCCAAATACTCCCCCTGGCAATGGGTGACCCTTGGCACGGGAGCGGCCATGGTGATCACCGGTGGTGTCCTGACCGGCCTCGCGTCCAAGGATCGGGCAAAGGTGGATGATGCAAAGACGTTGTCGATTGGGTCGTCAAACCTGTCTGGCATGACCCGGGCCGATGTGCTGTCCCTGCTGTCATCGGCAGACAAGATGTCAAATGCCAGCATCGCCATGTACTCCATCGGTGGCGCGGCCATAGTCACCGGGGTTGTTCTTGCGATTCTTGACGCCAAGAGGACTTCGGCAGGCAAGCCAGGAGCAGCATCTGTCGCCCTGTCGGCAGGCCCAGTCCCAGGCGGAGCGGTAGTTCAGGCGACGGGGAGGTTCTGGTGATGACAAACCCTTTGACCCGTCACAGCGCGATCTCGACGGCCGCCGCGATGATCCTGATGTCGGCCTGCATCCTGAACATCTCCTGCCACAAGGGCATTCCTTCGGACATGTACTTCCAATGCAAGGTTGACGGTGACTGCGGAAGCGGTTGGTCGTGCGTTCCATGTCCGGCCACGAATGGTCTGTTGGTGTGCGTGAAGAACGGGGAATCGGCACCTGCCGGTTGCACGACTGATCTCGACATCGTGCAGTCCGACAGCCACGACGCGGACGCCAGGGACCTTGGCGACAAGCCGGACACGAATAACGACCCTGGTTTAGATGGTCGCGATGACTTTGGTACGAATCCGGACTCGTCACAGGACATCGACGCGATTGTGCGTCCGGATTCGAACACGGACGTCGCACCAGACGACGAGGGTGTATCGCCCAGGGATACAGGTCCGGACATCTGCGTTCCCAAATGCGACGGGAAGAATTGCGGGGATGACGGTTGCGACGGTCAATGTGGAACTTGTAAGGACGGGAAGAAATGCGTCGCGGGGACGTGTTCGTGTGTGGCCGAGGCCCTGAAGGGTTGCTGCGGGAATGCGGTCTGCTGGTTCGACAGTTGCGGGGCCAAAGGCGCGAAAACCGCCGATTGCCCGTACGGCTGCGCAGCCGCGATTTGCAAGGATTGCGTGGGCGATTGCACGAACAAGGGCTGCGGCGACGACGGTTGCGGCGTCGAGTGTGGCACTTGTCCCAAGAGCGCCTGCAACCTGCTGAAGCTGACACCCGGCCAGACATGCCTCTCGAATACTTGCACTGGCGACAGTACCCCCCAGGATTGCAACGACGGGGAAATCTGCACCACTGATTCGTGCGACCCGCTGGCTGGTTGCGGCCACACGAACAACACATTGGAATGCGCCCTAGCAAAGTGCGAACTGGGGAAATTCTACACAGCGGTCAATTGCTCCGGTGGGAATTGCCCCACGCAGACGGGCGTTGCCTGCGACGACGGCAAGGCTTGTACCAAGGACCTCTGCAACGTGACGTCGGGATGCGCGAACACTCTTCAGGGAGGGTACTGCCTTATCGCCGGGACGTGTTACGCGGAGGGTGCGGCGAACGGGACGAACTTGTGCAAGGTGTGTACGACGACGAAGAGCACTTCGGTGTGGAGCAATGCGATTGATGGCACGACCTGTGGCACTGGGGGCGGGTGTGTTTCGGGAACGTGCTGCAACGCGAACGACCACAAGGCATGTTCAGGCGGGAGCGTTTATTGGTACGACTCGTGCGGGAACGTAGGGTCCTTGGCGCAGACGTGCCAATACGGATGCACGGCAGGCGTGTGCGACCCAAGCAGTGGCTGTCCCTTGGGGTACGTCCTGGTCCCGTCTGGGACGTTCACGATGGGGTCTCCGTCAACGGAGCCTGGGCGTGTTACCAACGAGACCGAGCATCAGGTAACGATCTCGAAGTCATTCTGTCTGAAGGCGACCGAGGTAACGCAGGGTGAATGGCAGGCATTGATGGGTAACAACCCGTCGTCTTTCTCGACATGCGGTACCGACTGCCCGGTTGAGACGGTTTCCTGGTGGGACTCGGTAGCGTACTGCAACAAACTGTCGTCGAGCCAGGGATTGTCTTCGTGCTACACGTTGACTGGGTGCACGGGAACACCTGGGGTGTCTGGATACACCTGCACCGGCGTAACGTTTGCGGGACTGACCTGCACAGGCTACCGCCTGCCGACGGAATCGGAGTGGGAGTACGCTGCGAGAGCAGGTACGACGACCGGGACGTACAACGGGACGAGTACGTTGATTAGTTGCGAACAGCCAAACACGGTTCTTGATCCGATTGCCTGGTTTTGCGGGAACTCCTCCAGCAAGACACACGCAGCCAAGGGCAAGACCCCGAACGCCTGGGGCCTGTACGACATGCTAGGGAACGTTTGGGAGTGGACTGGGGATTGGTACGGGACGTATCCAGGGACGGTGACGGATCCGACAGGCGCGCCAACGGGCTCTTACCGGGTGGGTCGGGGCGGCTCCTGGTACTACGTTGCCAGGTACGCCCGGGCTGCGAGCCGCAGCGGCAGCGTCCCGGGCGACCGCAGCTACATCCTGGGGCTGCGCCCTTCGAGGTCAAGCCCGTAACCCTTGGCCCTTGGACGCTTGGATCCTTGTGTCCTGCGCCGTCGCGTAGTGGAGGGCGTGAAGCGAGCCACAGCGAGCGGACGCCCGCAACGCAGCGGCGGCGCCCGCCCGAAGGGCGGGATCGCGATAGGCAGGGACCATGACAGAATGAGGTTCGCATGAAGTTGAAGGTGTTCACTCTGCGGCTTGATCCGGTGACAGGCCTCTTCGACGACCGTGAAATTGTGGATTTCCAGACGGACAAGGAGGTTCTAGAGGTTTCGGACTACCAATTCACGCACGACCGGGTGCCCACATGGGCATTGCTGATGCGATATCGGGATGCACCGGCTGCGGTGCATGGCGCCGTCCAGGAGGCGCGAAAGGATTGGCGGGCGGAACTCGACCCCCAGGCGCAGCGCCTGTATGACCAACTGCGACTGTGGCGGGGCCGGCGGTCAAAACGGGAGGGGATCCCTCCGTACATGATTCTGAATAACCGCGAATTGGCCGATGTCGCGGTCCGCCACCCACAGACGACCACCTCCCTGCGCGAGATCCAGGGGATCGGCGATGCCAAGTCCAGCCGGTGGGGTGACGAGATAATCGCGGTGCTTGTTGCTGCCGCGGCAGCGGAACCTGGCGATGCCGTGCCAGCCGTCGTGGAGGGCGCTCCTGATGCCGGCTGACGAGTTGTCCCTGTTCGCGCTTTGGGAGACGTTCCTGCGGGACCTGCTGGCAAGGACCCAGAAGTTCCCGAAGCGTGTGCGCTTTACGCTGTCTTCGCGCCTGGAGAATCTTGCCCTGGACGTGGTTGAAAGACTGGTCGAGGCCAGGTATTCGCGCCAGAAATTTGGCGCGTTACAGGCGGTAAGTATCGACATCGAGAAACTTAGGGTGCTGGCCAGGATCTGCCATGACGAGGGCCACCTTGACCATCACGGGTTCGAGCACGTGGCGCGCAGCCTGGACGAGGCTGGCCGGATGGTCGGGGGTTGGTTGAAGCAGCAAGCGCAGTTATGAAGCGAACGGGATTTTTGTTCGATAGTGTGGTGGATTTCGGCGCGCTGTGCGAGGCAGCCCGACTGGCTGTGCGGGGGCGCCGAGGCAAGCCGGTTTGCGCCAGGCTGGTCTTCGACCTCGAGACCGAGGTCCTGGCCTTGCAGCGCGAACTTCTTGACGGGTCATACTGGCCGCGCCCGTACCGGACGTTTACGGTGTCGGACCCGAAACCACGAACCATCTCGGCGGCCGACATCCGGGATCGCGTGGTGCATCACGCGTTGTGTACCGTGCTGGAACCGGTGTTCGAGAGGGTCGCCATTTTCGACAGTTATGCCTGCCGATGCGGAAAGGGGTCGCACGCGGCGTTGAGGCGGGCAAGGGAGTTTTCGCGGCAGCAGCCGTACTTCCTGAAGATGGACATCCGGAGGTTCTTCGAGACGGTTGACCACGCAGTCCTGAAGGCGATGGTGCGGCGGGTCGTGAAGGACCCTCGCGTGTTGTGGTTGGTGGACGTGTTCGTGGACCACGGGGCTCCCGGATCGCAGCCGGGCATGGGCCTTCCCATCGGTAACCTGACCAGCCAGCACTTTGCAAACTTCTACCTGTCACAGCTTGACCACTTTGTGAAGGAGACCCTGGGGGTAACCGGGTACATCCGATACATGGATGATCTGTTGCTGTTCGGTAACGGCCGTGCCGAAATGTGGCAGTGGGAGAGCGCGATCCGGGATCTGACGGCCAGGGATTTGCGCCTGGAGGTCAAGGCCGCTGCGACGCTGGCTGCTCCGGTCTTCGATGGTGTGCCATTCCTGGGGTTCAGGATCTGGCCGCAGGCTGTCCGCCTTAGCGGGGCGTCAAAGCGACGGTTCCTGCGCGGCATCCGGGACCAGCAGCACGCCCACGAACAAGGGAGGATCAGCGCGGAAGCGTTAGAGAGGTCGATGGCGAGCCGGGTGGGCCACGTGGTGCATGCGGACACCGGCTCGCTTCGCAGATCGGTGTTTTGCACCGAAGGAGGTGGTTCGGGGGCGACACGGGCTCTAACCGGGTGAATCGGGGCGGCTCCTGGAACAACGATGCCAGGAACGCCCGGGCTGCGAACCGCAACAACAACGACCCGGGCAACCGCAACAACAACCTGGGGCTGCGCCCTTCGAGCTCGAGGCGACGGCCAGATGACCTGCGTTCAAGGACGCCGGTCCCGTGCCCAGGTCTTGACCATTGCCCCCGAACCCGCGCCGTCCCTATTGTGGGGCGGACAAAGAGCCCCTGGCCGCGCCGGGCTGGTAGCTTCCCCAACGATGGGGAAAGTCGAACGTTCGGCGCGGCCCGTTTCTTTTCGATCCGATTGCCACAATCTGGCGACGTACCGATTTGTTCATTTGCGACAGGACTCGAATCGTATGCGGGTGCCTGGATCAGGCCCAAGGATTGCACACGCTAACCAGGCATCTTTCCATGTCCTTGACGTTGCGTGAAACCACAACCAATCCGTGATTTATTGCGGTGGCTGCAATCAGCGAATCCGTTACCGGCAGAATCACGCCCTTCTGTTCGGACTGTGCCAGCAACCGGCCCCAGATCAGCACGGTTTCCAGGTCAACGTCGACGATTCGTCCGGAAAAACGCAGGGCAAGATCATTTTCAACCCAGGCATGAAGATCATCCTTTCGGGCACCATCCGGAAGTTTGCAGATCCCCTTCTGCAGTTCTCCGATGGTCAGGACGCTGAGGTAAAGGCTGTGTTCATCCTGTTCGTCCAGCCACCTGACGACCGCTGAATTCGGCGTCTTCTTCACCAGTTCGGAAATCAGGCAGGTATCAAGAAGGTACTTCACAAATCCACCTCTCGGGGCAGGTCGGCACTGCGGCCAAGATCAAGATCGACGCCATGCAGTGGGGATTTTTCGAAGAACGCTGACAAGCCGATGCGTGGCTGTGTCAGCCTGCGGTATTCGTCGAAAGAGACAACTACCGCCGCAGGTTTCCCCCTCAAGGTGATGGTCTGAGCGCCATCATGCACTGCCGAATCCACCACCTGGCTGAAACGATTCTTGGCATCCTGAAGCTGCCATTCCCGGTCGTGTGGCAATCGCGGTGAATTGCTTGTTCCCATTCTGAACCACCATGAAACAGCTAGACTGTCTAGCCATGTGATGATAGCGCAACTTTGCCTTGAATCAAAGCCAGTTCAGCACGTTCAGGACGGATGTTTGTGAAACAGTCTTTTGTTGCCAGTCGTCTGCGGCTAACCTTGATACGAACCAAAATGAGGGTCTTCCGATGCATCCGTTTGTTTGCCCGGGGCGTTCGGTGGCCGGGGTCTCATGCTTGTTGGCGGTTGTGTTGGCGGGGCTGGTTGCCTGTTCTGATGAAGCTGTTCTGCCGCCGCCTACGTTCGTCTACGACAACCCGGTTCTGCCGACTTCTCCGTGGCCGATGTTCCGCCGGACAACGCGAAACAATGGGCGCAGTCCTGTCCTGCCTCGGGATACCGGTCGTGAGCCGTGGGCGTTCCATACCGGCAAGGGCATGTTCCATGCGCCGGTTATCGGCGGGGACGGGACGGTCTACATGGGATCGGCGGATACGAACTTCTATGCCATTGGAGCGGACGGCAGGGAGAAGTGGCGTTTTGCGACGGGTGAGATGATCGATTCGTCAGCACTGCTGGGCGATGACGGAACGATCTACGTGCCGGCCGGTGACGGCAATCTGTATGCCCTGGACAGCCAGGGTAAGGAGAAGTGGCGTCGGCAATCGCCTGGCGCTGCCGGCTTTATCACGTGGTGGGAAGGGCACGTCACCATGGGGGTGGACGGGAATTTGTACCTGGGGAACGACGACTTCCACATCTATCAGGTGGGTCGCGACGGGACGATCGGGTGGGGATTCGAGACCGGGGACCAGGTCTGGTCGTGCCCGGGCTTTGGCCCCGATGGAACGATCTACGCAGGGTCGAACGACATGTCGGTCAGGGCCCTGGATGCATCGGGAAACCGGAAGGCCGTTTGGGGTACCCTTGGTCCCGTGACGTCCTCGCCGGCCGTGTCGGACGACGGTCGCCTGGTGGTGGTCGGGTCGTTTGACGGGTTCGTGCACGGCATCGATCCGGCCAGGACCGACAGCGAGGCCTGGTCCTTCGCGACCAGGGATCACATCTACGGTTCCGCGGCCATCGCGGCCGACGGTACGGTTTACATTGGCTCGGCCGACGGCACGATGTATGCGCTGTACCCGGACGGTACGTTGAAGTGGGCCTTCGACACGCTGGATCCGATCCGCTCTTCGCCCGCAATCGACGGGGAAGGAAACGTGTACTTTGGGGCTGGCGACGGCCGTCTGTACAGCCTGGGACCAGACGGCCGGCGCCGCTGGTCATACGACACCAGCGAGTCCGATCGCAACGACCTGAACGGATCTCCTGCGCTGGGCCTGGACGGCGTAGTCATCGGTGGCGAGGCCGGCACCGTATTTTTCGTCCCCTGGGACTTCTGTTCCACGCACGCCCAGGATTCGCGTTGCAACCTTTCTCCATCCGAGGACATCCCGTCCGACGGCACGTTCCTGTACCGGTTCACGGAGGGGGGCGACTCGGTGCTGGAATCGACCGACCCGATCGGGCCGCTGGACGTGCTGGCTTTTCGGCTGCTGGTGCGCAAGGACCAAGACACGATCGTCGCGCGAGTGGATCCTGCCAGGGTGACGGTGACGGCCGTGCCGGATTTTGCCCGCAGGGTGGAGGTGTCGGCAGACGGGCGGTTTGTTGAGGTGGTGCCCACGGCCCCCTTGCAGGACGGGACCACCTATTCGATCGAGGTTTCCGGGACGTACCTGGTGAATGGGGATCGTTTCGGCAACAAGGTGTCTGGCGGGGAGGATGGCGGGACCTTTGCGCGGACGTTCACCATGGATACGCGGCCTGCTGCCTTGGGGGCATCGCCATTCCAGCCGCCGGGCACGACTGCGACCGTCCTTCGCCTGACCCGCCTGGCTGTGCCACAGCCTCCCCTGATGACAACGTTCAACCAGATCGGTTTCGCATCCTACAACTACCTGCTGGGCATCCTGGATGCGGATCCGGCTGCAGGAAGGTTCCTGGGTTTGGCGGTGGAGGGCACGCCCGGATTGGATCCGCAGATCCGCATGGATACGCGATCGGTATTCGTGATGAACGGCGCTTCCCAGGGGCGGTCCTACACAATGGAAAGCCGCGGCTTTGAACTTCTGTTCGGCAAGTTGTCGATCGTGATGGACCGGTTTCGCCTGGCTGGACAGTTGGACGCGAAGATGGTCGATGATCGGCTGAACCTGTTCGCCGAAGTGGACTGCGGCAAGGTGTCTTTCTACGGGCCGGCGCTGGACCTGCTGGGCCTGTGCAACCCCTCTACCGGCCTGCTGGTGTCAAACGGTACTGCGGTGCTTTCGCCCCACGTCGGACCGGGAGGGACGCCCATCGATGGCCTGGTTGCCACAGCAACGCTGGCCCCTGGCCCGGGCGGCATGGGTGGCGTGGTCGAGGCGGTATTCTCGGGCACGGCGCTTGCCTCCCAGGGGCACCTGCCGGTTGTCGTGCTGGCGGATCCGGTCACGGGCGAGGGGTTGGAATGCCGCTACGGCGCCAACACCCAGCGGGTTACCAGCGAAGACGGGCGCCTGGCCGGCGTTCGGCTGACGGTGCCGGATGACGTCGATGCTCGTGGACGCGACGCAATCATTACGGTGGACCTATTCCCTGTGGCTAGGGTGCGCCTGCAGTCAGCCTTGTGACCTGACCGGGATACTTGCTCCGATGGTGTCGCGTGCCTTCAGAAAGTCGGCAAAGGCGCGGTCGAGGGTTCGGATGTGACGAACCAGCAGCGTCATCTGGCGACGGACCTCGTCTCGACATGCCGGGACGGCGCCGGTCGTTCCGGACTGCTGGCAGACAAGCAGCATGGTGTTGGTGAAGCGCTGATGATCCTGTGTGTGCGCTTCCGGACACTTGTACCCTGCCGCCTCCATGGCTGTTTCTTCCTCCTCGAAGTGATGCCTGGCGTATTCGATGAGCCTGGTGATGGTCTGCCGTACGTCCTCTGGAGTCGAACCCTTTTCAGGCCCGCCCAGGATCTGGTCTGCCAGGTCGAAAAGCGCCCGGTGCTGGTCGTCCACTGCGGGGATCCCGGTTTCCAGCGACGGCGAAAATCGAACCAGCCGCAGGTTTGGCGGCCGGGCTCGATCAAGTTTCGGTGTCGACGCGTTCGAGTTCGCATGGACCCGGGTCGGTCGGGTGGTGCGCCGGACTTTTGAAACGGCCTCCGTACCCGGGATCGTGGCGTCCTGTTCTTGGTCGGAAGTGCCTTGGTGGGCCAGGTCGATGGCCTCACGTAACCGCTGGATCGCCAGCCTGGCCGACGCCGGACGCCGGGCCGGTTCCACTTCCAGCAGGTCGGCCACCAGGTTCTCCAGAGGCAGCGGCACTTCCGCCTGGGGCGCCAGATCGCTGATCCGCGGGGCCCTGTCCGACACCTTCTTGATCAGGACCCGTAGAGACGACGCGTCATTGTGCGGCACCTGCCCCGACAGCAACTCGAACAGCAGGACGCCAACAGAGTACAGGTCGCTGCGGGTGTCCAGGGTCCGCCCGTACCCCTGCTCGGGGCTCATGTAAGTCGGCGTGCCGATCACCAAACCTTCGCCGGTCAGTGCTGGATCGGCGAACCGGGTTGAACGGGCCAGGCCGAAGTCCAGTATCTTCAATCGGTCGTCGGGCCCGTCCAGCATGAAGATGTTTTCGGGTTTCAAGTCTCGGTGGATCAGCCCTGCATCGTGGATCAGGTCCAGCGCCTCCAGCACCTGGACGGTGATGCTGGCGGTTCGCGCTGGCGACATCGGGATTCCGTCCTCTTGCATCGTTTCGTACAGCGTACGTCCGCGAAGGCGCTCCATGGCCAGGAACAGCGTACCGTCTGGGGCACGGCCATGTCCCAGAACCTCCACGAAGTGGGTGCCCTTGAGATCGGCGGCCAAAGCTGCTGATCGCAGGAAACGCAGTTCCTCGATCGGGTCGTCGGGCAAGTCACGTTGCGCGACCTTCACCACGATTTCATCGCCCTTGGAACGTCGGACCGCCCGGTACACTATGGATGTGCCGCCTCGGGCCAGTTCCTCCAGCAGAACAAAATCACCCCCTAATACGCGACCCGTAGCGGCAGTCGGCCGCGCAACGGCCCAGGTCCGATGCCCGTCCAGTGGGCACTCGACCCCCATCCCGCCATGCAGCTTCAGACATTCGAGGCAAAGACGCATGGGCTTCTCCCGGGTCACTATTGATATGACCTATCAACTAGCTTAGGCATTTTGCAGCCGCTTTCAAGTCCGTAACAAAAAAAATCGTTGAACAGGGCTGTTGTTGAGTAGACCCGGATTCTTCGAGAGCAATTAGTTGAGGCAGTCCGCTTCCGACAGGTGATCAGCGAGGTCAATTATAGCCACACCCCGAAAGTCACTCGCCGATAACCTTGATTAACACGCGCTTTTTTCGCCTGCCGTCGAACTCGCCGTAGAAGATTTGTTCCCAAGGTCCCAGGTCCAGACGGCCTTTCGTGATGGCGACGACCGTTTCTCGACCCATGATCTGCCGCTTGAGGTGCGCATCCCCGTTGTCCTCGCCGGTGCGATTGTGGCGGTATTGCGACACAGGATCGTGGGGCGCCAGGGATTCCAGCCAGTCGTCGTAGTCCTGATGAAGGCCGGATTCGTCGTCGTTGATGAAGACGCTGGCCGTTATGTGCATGGCATTGAC
Source organism: uncultured Myxococcales bacterium (assembly GCA_903936705.1). Taxonomy (GTDB): domain Bacteria; phylum Myxococcota_A; class UBA9042; order DTJE01; family DTJE01; genus CAIZWN01. The sequence continues at coordinate 158,738 of CAIZWN010000005.1, read as the reverse complement.
CAGGCACAGGCCCTCGACGACGCCGCTGCGCAGGACAGCTTCCGCCACCTTTGATGTGATGTTCAGAAAACCGCGCCTGGCCGGAATGTTGAATTCCAGGTATTCGGTCAGAGACTTCATGAATTGACTCCTTCCTGGTTGCAAGGATTGATGGCGCCAGGATTATGGATGCAGGGGCGGATTCCCCCGTTCAAAACGGCCCGCCGCTGCAGGACGCCTGCCAGGTCGCCCAGTACCGTGGCGCCGGGTCCCTCCACGACAAAGGACGCCATCGCGGCCCCGAAAAGCGCTGCGTCCCGCGGCGCTTCGCCGAGCGCATGGCTGGCGAACAGGAAACCGGCCAGGAACACGTCTCCTGCTCCGGTGGCATCGACCTCCTCGACGGGGAACGCCGGAATGGGCACGATTCCTTCCTTCGTCATCATGAGGGCGCCGCATCCACCATCGGTCGCAAATACGTGCCTGACACCAAGATCAGCAATCGCACGCAGGCTTGCCTCGAGGTCTGGCGCAGCCGGGTCGAACGCGCGGATTTCTTCCACAGATCCTTTCACGGTATCGAAGTGCCCGAAATCGATGCCGCTTTCGGCAGCGGACCCAAGCGTTACGGTTCCATCCTCCGAAAAGCGGCGAAGGGCGTGCAGGTCGATTCCCATGGGCCGGGCCCAGGATGCCAGACGACGGATCGCCTGTGGCATGATTTCGCCTGCGACCTCGCCAACATGGACGAATGTGGTGCCGAACGGCAGCAGGGGAACGTCTTGTGGCTCCAGGATCGGCCCCCGATGTTGCAGGCGAACCAAACGGATTGGCGGTGACCCCACATAGTCCAGAAGATAGGCCGAGGACGGTCCCCGATCGGTCGTACCCAGGTACCGAAGATCCACGCCAGCCGTAACCAGCGGAGCACGCAACATGTCGTCGTGATCGCGGCCCGTTGATCCAACCAGGGCCACGTCCAGTCCCAGTGCGCGCAGCGCCAGTGAGGCATAGGTGGCGGTTCCGCCACAAACGTGCCGAACCAGCCCGCCGTTGCGGCGGACTTCGTCTGCGACCGGGTTTCCGACCACGACCCCGACCCCGATAGCCCCTAGACCGGCATCCAAGTCAGTCCCCCTTTCCGACCGAGTGCTGGGGGTCGAATCTAACGTAATGGAACGATTATTGACATGCCTCGACATAGCTGGCGACGACCGGAACCCCGGGGGCAGGGAAGCAGGAACCATCAAGGTCAAAGTTCACAACCCTGGTGATTGCGTCCAGTGTCCAACCGGTCACGCAAGGAGTTCCGTCCACGGTGATCGATACTGAATTCGACGTCGGGTTGCCGGACAAGGGGAAGGCGGTCCGGGGAGTGTAAGGCGAATTGCCGATGTGTGTCAGAACGTCGGCGTAGTCGGCCTGGCAGATCGAGGCAAACGTGCCGCCAGTTGCATTGGCGGCCTGAATGTACCTGGTTCCGGCAATGGCGCTGTCATAGGCGTTGTTGCAGCCACCAACAGCATCCCCGGCAATGGCGTGCACCCTGACCAGCGCCTCGCCACCAGTTCCCTTGATGCTTTCCAAAAAACTCACGTACGCAGAGACCGTACTCGGTGATTGGTCGTCCTGGTCCGAGATGACCAGGACCTCCAGGGAGGCGTCGTTTCGCAGGAACCCGCGATTCGAACCTCCGCATCCTTTGTCTACGCAGCGGTATGGCGACGTGCAGGTGTCGTCGGTCGAGCAGGATGTTCCAAGATCGTCGATTCGCGGTGTCGTCAAGGCCAGGCGCATCACTTCCAAGCCAGACTTGCCTGTTGCTGGCACACATTTTGTGTCTGCGAGCATCCCGTCTACGGTGTCCTTCAGCGAGTCAATCGACTGCGCGTCCAGAATTCGTGGTGTCCCCATCAGGTCAGCGACGGTCGGACACGCCTTTTCCATGCCAAGGCCGATGACGCCCAGGCGCGGGTCGGTCCCGCTGTCGATGAAAGCTGCGGTGAGGGTTGGTATCGAATCAACCAGTCTCTGAATGCCATCGTGCATTGATGCTGAAGTGTCTGACACAAATAGAATATCGGTCTTTCGTCCAACCTGGGCGAAGCGATCGACAACGTGTCCTGCTGCAACCGCAGGGCCGATAATCGGGACGAGAATGACGTCCTGAGCAGGCAAGGAAAGGCCGATTCTAAGGTTGCATTCCTTTTCACCAGTGGAAGTTGGCAGGAACGCCACCTTCACGTTGATGGCGGATTTTGAAACAAGGTCGATCGGCAGTGTCGGAAGGCCCGGAAGATCGAAGGAAGCAAGTCCCGCGCAAGATGGATCAACTTCGATGGTCGAAATTCTCAAGGTGGCATCCCCGGCGTTTTTCAGCGACACCTCGAACGGGGAAGCCGGGCATCCAACTGTCGTCTCGGGAAACACGATCCTGGCTGGTTCCACCTGGATGGCCGCCGGGGTGACGTTGGCCTCGAGGTTAGGGCGGCAACTTTCGCTTGGCGGACAGTCGGCAGTCCAGAACAGGGTCCTCGGGTTAACGGCGCCGTATGGGCATGAATAGGTCATAGAGAAGCGTCCGAATACACCCTCGGCTTTCCCTGTCACGCTTGCCGGCGCCTGAAAGGACACTTTCGCAGTCACGGTTGATCCCGGGTAGACCAAAGGCGATGTCTGGTCATTCAGTTGGATTTTCCAGGAATCCGATGGGCCGAAAGATTGTCCGCAATCAGGTGCTCCGACTGCACCGCCACAGCCGAACGCCTCCAGTTCCTGGATGACGAACGCAGCGCCGCCTATGTTAACGATGCTAAGGGGGCGCTGGACCAGGTGTCCGGCTACAACGTCGCCCAGGCTGGTTTTCAGAGGACTTATCTTTACGTCGCAAACCGGCTCACCGGCCCTGCTTCCCGTAAGCACGACATCAAGTAAAGGATTCATCGGGTCGTTAGACTGGATCCTCATGCGACCGCTGATGTCACCCAAATCGGCGCCCAGGTTCTTGACCGTGACGACTATGACGACCGAGGTGCCCCCCAGGATTGGACCTGCCAGGGCAGTGCTGGCGTCAACAGTAAACTCGCCGTTCGAATCCTGTGTCAGCGTGACCGTCGAGATGTTCAGGTTAAAGTCGCCGTCATTTCGGATGGTTAACGAACGTGGCGTGGAAATCCCCTTGCCTACAAAGCCAAAATCCAGAGCGTCGGGTTCCAGGGCAATTCGCGGGCCGCCAGCAGCGTCGCCGGACGGATCCGTGCCGACGGTGTCCAAGGCGCCATCCAGCAACGTGTCCAGGGGGGCGTCCAGGAAGCTGCCATCCCGCGGAGGCAAGTCGTCGTTTTGGTTGTCAAGTTCGCGAGGAATATCGGCTGGGGAGGGCACATCGAGAGCTTGCATCCCGGGAACAGGGGTGTCACCGCAGGAAACTGTAACAGTCAGGAACCCTGACAGGAGAAGGATGGTGATCGGCTTCCCCATTGGCATCATCCGGATCCTCCTGGGGCTGACCGATGAATTCTATAGGCGAATCCGGACCAATGCCAGAATATGAAATGTTCGCGGACGGATCCGTCAGCCGCGAATCATCGTCAACAGCATCTTGAATCGCTGACGCGCGTTGACTGCGTGTGGGATGTTTGCTGGCATCAAAACAGTTTCACCGGTTGCGCAGGAAACAGCCACGCCGCCGATTACCAGTTCCCCGATGCCGTCCTGGACCGTGACGTAGGCGTCAAATGGGGCCGAGTGCTCGCTGAGTCCCTGGCCTTCGTCAAAGGCGAACAGAGTCAGCGAGCCAACCGTTTTCTGAACCAGCGTTCTGCTGACGATCGATCCTGGCTGGTATTCGACGAGGTCGGCCAGTCGAACCGACTTTGCTGGATCCAACCCGCCGGACTGCTTCTGAATGGGCATGTGATTTCCTCCCTGCATCAAAAAGATTCCTGTCGATTCTGCGGTGTTTCGTCGCCTTAGGACGCCGCGCCCGCGACGGCCGCTTTACCTGAAATCTCATCCAGCTTTCCGGCCGTCCTGCCGTACGCCGACACCAGGCGACCAGCCAAGGCCCTCAGCTCGGAAGGTCGTCCGGTCGTGCCTTGCTGTTCCTCGAAACTGTCGAATTCTAACCGAATTTCCTCCATCTGTGGGGCCGGGAGGTGGCGGCGTGCCATTGGGTACAGGATGTGGTCCTCCTTTTCGATGTGCGAGCGCAGCAGGGAGGAATAGCTGCGTGCATATGTCGCAATTTTGATGCGTTCGGCGTCGTCCCAGGCTGCGGGTCGATCGGCGAGTTCTGCAAGTCGGACCAGTGCTCTTACGTTCTTTCGACTCTCCTCGTGTTCGTACAGCATCACCGCGATCGGCCCCGAGTCTCGCGGGAAGCCGTTCGCGACCAGGGACGTAAAGAGGATCTCTTCCTCCTTGCCGTGGTGGTACGTGTCGGCAAAACCACGCAGGAAGTCGGTGAAACTGCGAAGGTCTGCCGGATCTGCCCCCTGGTCATTGATCCTGGCCACGTACCCGTCCATGGCGTCGAGTACTTCAAGGATCGTCTGGTGCTCGTCCATCAGTACGTCGATTGGGTCCATTGGGGAACTCCTTGATGTCAACGATTGGGAACAAGAGCATGAGGCGTGCCAACTTGATAATGCGCGAAGACGCGGGTCCTGTGGTGGCAGTAACCGAAATATGGTTTACAATTACCGAAATTTGGGTGTGGTAACTATATTTAGTTGCCAAGCCCGTGACTTGTACCAAGCGAGGTCGTGATTCATGCAGCGGAAACACTGTCCCGGTCACCGGAACCGAGAAGGGCTTGTAGACGAGGCATTGCACGCGATCCTGTCGACCATGGATATTCAGGTGGTCGTACAGCGAACCGCAGAGTTGATGCGGAAATATTTCGGTTTGACCAGACTGTCGATTCATCGTTGGGTCCCCGAGCATCCCGATGTCGTTGAAATCCTGTTCGTCGATGACCCGAAATCGCAAAGGGAATTGGCGGTAGGGCTGATCATTCCGATATCGGACTCGGTTTGCGGTCCGGCCATTGGCGAGCGTCGGGCCAACGTGTTGGAACAACTGGATGCCGCGAATCCCAGATGCCGCGAAGAGCGGATTTTGGCTTTGGACGGCTATGGGGCGCTGGTGTCCTTCCCGTTGGTATTCGAGGACCACGTGCTGGGGACATTGGACATCGCGCATCTATCAAGCCACGGTCTGCTGGACTGTTGCCTGGACGGTGCTGCGCGTGTGGCCGGCCTGGTGGCCATCGCCTTGCACAACAGCTTGATGGTCGAGGAGGTTCGCCGGTTGAACCGTCTGCTGGGCAGGGAAAACGCAATCCTGAGGGACCAGATACGTTTGACCGGCGGCGAGGCGCGATACGTGGCCGACAGTCCGCTGATGCGGCAGGTGCTGGACCAGGCGCGGCGTGTGGCCGCCTCGAATGCAACGGTTCTGATTCGTGGCGAAACGGGTACGGGCAAGGAAGGGCTTGCGCGCCTGATACATGAGTACAGCGCCAGGTTCGGAGGGCCATTCGTCACGGTCAATGTGGGCGCGATTCCCGAGACGCTGATTGAAAGCGAACTTTTCGGGCATGAAAAAGGGGCATTCACGGGGGCGACGGCGCGGCGGATTGGGCGTATCGAGCAGGCTGACCAGGGGACGTTGTTCCTGGACGAGATCGGTGACGCGCCAATGCCGGTGCAGGTAAAGCTGCTGAGGGTGCTGCAGGACCACGAGATTCAGAGGGTGGGCGGGACGCTGCCGGTGAAGGTGGACGTGCGCGTGGTTGCTGCGACGAACCGGCCCCTGGAGGCACTGGTTGGCCAGGGGGCGTTTCGTTCGGACCTTTACTACCGCCTGAGCACCTTTCCGATTTTGCTGCCACCGCTGCGCGAGCATCGTGAGGACATTCGCCCGCTGGTGCTGCATTTTCTGGCGCGGCTGTCGGCCGCGATGAGCAGGCGTGTCCCTCGCGTGTCCGAGGAGGCGTGGCTGGAACTGGAGAGGGCCGATTGGCCGGGTAACGTGCGGGAACTGGAGAACTTCATCGAACGTGCGCTGATCCTGCATTCGGGTACCGAGTTGGTCCTGCCCGATGCGTCAGGGAGGCAGCCGGTATTGGCGGGGCTGCCTGGTGGCGGACCGATACACGCTTGGGAGGCCGGTAGGGAGTCGTTGGCATCGAAGGCGCCGGGTCGCTGGGATGACGAGGTTCGCTTGATTCTGGGGCGGGCGCTGGATGCCAGCGATGGCCGCGTCTACGGAACTGGCGGCGCTGCCGCGCTGCTGGGGCTGAAGCCAACGACATTGCAGGGCAAGCTGAAGCGCCACGGCCTGGATCGTTTGCCGCGCTCGTGAAATTCGGAACTGCGACTCTGAAATTGGCACGCCTCCTGCATCGGTTCTTACCCGGAATCGAAGCCAGGGAGGCAAACTCGTGAGTGAACTAATCAACAACGCCCAGCGGCGCAAGGAACTGCTTAAACACATGATTCTCCAGTTGCACCGGGGGGAGGCTCCCGAGGCTGTGAGGCCCATGCTTGCCCGTCTGCTTGGCGATGTGCCGTACGGCGAGGTCGTGGAGGTCGAACAGGAGTTGATCGCCGAAGGCCTGCCGATGGCCGAGGTCTTGCGGCTGTGCGATGTCCACACCGCGGCGTTGAAGGGCGTCATCAGCCAGGAGGGCGCCGGGGTGGCACCGCCCGGACATCCGGTTCACACGATGCAGCAGGAGAATCGCGCCATCGAGTGGGAACTGACGCATCTGGAACGTGTCCTGGTTGAGGTGCAGTCTTTGCCAGCCGATGCTGATGTTTTGGAACCGATGCAGCAGGTTCGCGCCAGGTTCAACGCCCTGATGGACGTTGACAAGCATTACCGTCGCAAGGAATACCTGCTGTTCCCGCACCTGGAAAAGCACGGAATCACCGGGCCGCCAACTGTGATGTGGGGCAAGCACGACGAGACCCGTGCACTGCTGAAGAACGCGATCCAGGCGTTGGAGACGTCTGTAGGTCTGAAGGGGGACGAGGCGCGCGCCCTGGTGCCGCGGCTGTTGCGGCCGGCCATCGAGGCGCTTTCGGGCATGATCGACAAGGAGGAACAAATCCTGCTGCCGATGTGCCTGGATACGCTGGACGATGCCGAGTGGATGGATATTGCCAGCCAGTCCAACGAGATCGGGTATTGCCTGTTCGACCCGACCGATGTCTGGTTGCCCGAAGGGTTCTCGCCGGCGCCGGCGACGAGGGTGGTTGATGAGGGGCGCATCCAATTGCCCAGCGGGGCGTTCACGCCAACAGAACTTCAGGCCATCCTGAACACGATTCCGTTCGATCTGACATTCGTCGATAGTGACGACACCGTAAGGTATTTCACCCAGGGCAAGGAGCGCATTTTCGATCGCAACCGCGCCATTCTGGGCCGCAAGGTGCAATTCTGCCACCCGCCCCACAGTGTCCACGTGGTCGAGCAGATCCTGGCGGCATTCAAGGCCGGACAGAAGGATAACGCGGCGTTCTGGCTGACGATGAAGGGGCGCTTCCTTCACATCGAATATCTGGCATTGCGTGACGATGCAGGGAAGTACCTTGGGACCCTGGAGGTCAGCCAGGATCTAACGGCGAAACGGGAATTGCAGGGCGATCGCAGGCTTCTGTCCTGGGAAGGCGCTGCGGCATCCGGTGGACAGGGTTGAGGAGGAAACGTGGTTACAACTAGCGGCAGGCCGAACTGGATCGTAGAACCCTCGCAGACATTGGACGCCCGAGTCATGTTGGGGCAGGGCGCCCACCCGATGCCCCAGGTAATGCAGGGGCTGGCCGACCTGGGCCCAGACGAGGTCTTCCTGCTGGTGACGCCCTTTGTGCCGGCGCCGCTGGTGGCCATGGCAGAAGGCAAGGGCTATGCAGCCTGGACCGATACTGACGCAGATGGGGTTGTCATGACGTACTTCGTGCGGCGGCAAGGCCAGAACTGAAAGGCCTCTGTGATTCTGCTTCCCGCTCCCTCCACAGTACGATAAGATTGGTCCAACTGTATCGCCGGAGCTGGGCATGGCCTACAACACACTTACCCTACTGTTCGACGGACCTGTTGCGACACTGACGATCCAGCGACCGGAGGTCCTAAACGCGTTGAATCGGAATGTGCTGGCCGAGCTGAGGGCCGCTGTTGCCGAGGTATCCGCGACACCTTCCTGTCGCTGCATGGTCATCACTGGCGCGGGGCCCAAAAGCTTTGTGGCCGGGGCTGACATCGCCGAGATGTCAGCGATGACGCGCGAAGAAGCCGTGACATTTGCGCGCGACGGGCAGGCGGCGTTCGACGATCTCGAGGCGCTGCCGATCCCGGTGATTGCCGCGGTGAACGGGTTCGCGCTGGGGGGAGGCTGCGAACTCGTTCTAGCCTGCGACGTGGTCTACGCTGCGCAGAACGCGCTGTTCGGTCAGCCAGAGGTCAAGCTGGGTGTGATCCCGGGCTTCGGGGGCACCGCAAGGCTGATCCGGGCGATTGGCCGAAAGTCCGCAATGGAATGGATCCTGGGTGGTGACACCTATCCCGCTGCCGAGGCGCTGCGGCTGGGCCTGGTCCAGAAGGTGCTGCCGGCGGACGACCTGATGCCACAGGCGATGGAACTGGCGCGCAAGATCGCGTCGCGAGCGCCGCTTGCCGTGGCACTGGCCAAACGCCTGGTGCTGGGCGCTACCGACGTTTGTTGTCGCGATGCGCTTGAGGCAGAGGCGCAAGCCTTCTCGGCACTTTTCGGCACCGTCGATCAGAAGGAAGGCATGGAAGCCTTCCTGAAGCGCCGACCTCCCGTCTTCGTTGGTTCTTGAACCCGCGCATTCAAAACCCTGGTGCGGACGGCGGAGTAGTTGGAATTTCCTGTCAGTCGGTGCTTTCCTGACGTTCTGGGGCCTGATTACGCCGTGTCGAAAGACCGAGAATACATGTCCACTGGATAGTCTGGGTGGATCCGGTCTACGATCGCGCCAACCTACAGGGGCGACACATGGACCTTCGCCACTACCGCCGATGGTTTGCGCTGCCGGACCGACGGGCGTCGCCACCCGAGCCTGGGGTTCCGATCGGGTCGGGAGGCTCAAGTGCGGTTCCCGGCGCCGCTATGCCCGGAAGTCCGGTGCCGGAACCTGTCGTGCCGCCGGTCATCCGCGTTTTCAGTTATGGACCCGACGCGATCGAGGAAGCCGTTCTTTCCAGTCCAGACGAGATCTCATCCTGGAGAGGCCGTCGCCCCGTTACCTGGGTCGATGTCGATGGGGTCGGTGATGCCACGACCGTCCAGCGTATCGCGTCCGTTTTTGACATGCACATTCTGGCTCAGGAAGACGTCTTGAATCCCACGCAGCGCCCGAAGGCCGAGCGCTATGACGGGCACCTGTTCGTTGTCGCCCGAATGCTGTTCGCCGCCCAGGATCGTCTGGAATCCGAGCAGTTGTCGATGTTTCTGGGGCCAGGATTCGTGCTGACCTTCCAGCAGCGGCGCCCAGGTGACTGCCTGTCCAGTGTTCGGGATCGTCTGCGTGCTGGAGCAACGCGCCTGCGTGCCGGCGGCGCTGACTACCTTGCGTGGGCGCTGCTGGACGCCGTGGTGGACGGGTACTTCCCGGTGCTGGAGGCCTTCGGCGAACGCATGGACGTCCTGGAGGACTCGATCCTGGACCGGCCATCCAACGAGTGCATCCCAGCGATTCACCAGATCAAGCGAGACCTGTTGGCCCTGCGGCGAGCCACGTGGCCGCTGCGGGACGCGCTGGCGTCGCTGCTGCGCGAGGATTCCTCGTTGATAACGCCTGGCACGCGCGACTTCCTGCGAGACTGCCTGGACCATTCCGTCCAGGTGTTGGACATGATCGAGACGTATCGCGAGATCGGTTCCAGCCTGATGGAGGCTTTCCAGTCCTCGGTTGGAAACCGTCTGAACGCCATCATGAAGGTTCTGACGATCATCGCCACGCTGTTCATGCCGTTGTCGTTCCTGGCGAGTGTCTATGGCATGAATTTCCATGCCGAGGATTCGCCCTTCAACATGCCGGAATTGTCCTGGCGATATGGCTATCCCTTCTTCTGGACGCTCATTCTAGGATCCGCCGGATCGATGCTTTGGTGGTTTCGCCGCCAGGGATGGCTGGGGGGCAAGGACCGGAAGGACTAGCGGTTGTATGCGAGGGACGAAGGGGGCGTTAGATGGGTGCCAGTTGGCACGTCGAAACCGACCTCGACGTCACGACCCCTTGAACACCCGCTCTCGGTGCCACGGCAAGTAGCTCCGATGGCTTTTGCAAAGGGTTCGGACCTTCAGCGGCGCAGCCAGGCCCAGCAAGAACAACTTCATGGGCGCATGGGTTTTGGCAAACCCCAGCCAGTTCGCGTCCCGGGCCAGCGGTAGATCGAACCCGTTGTCCGCGGCGGCCTTCTCCAGCAGCGTCACCTTCAGCGGCGGCAGGGGCGGGATCATCTCAACCTCCGTCGTGCGGTGGGACTCCCTTCGATCGGACGGTTTCTATTGAACGTCCTGCCCATTGACCACCAACTCGCCCGGAAACGCTTCAATAGAAAACCAAGTCTTTTCAATAAGTCTGCCGCTCCATTGACCGCGTCTATTGGACACTCTCATCGTTCCCGGTCAATAGGCGGTGCCGGCCGATACTTGCGCCAACGGCGGTCCCCGAGGGGCAGGATCCGCTTATCGTCGAGCAGGCTTGCAAGAGCGCGACGGACCAGACGCAGCGGAATCTCCGACCCGATCCTGCGATGAATCTCGGAGATGGCCGAGTCGGGGTAGCGCCCTAGGTCCTCAAGGATTAGCGCCTGTACGCGGTATGATTCAACCCTGGTCAGCGTGGTTACCGCGTCCAGCCCGGCGGCTTTGAGGACGCCCGGCTCCACGAAGTACCGGGTGGCCCGGGTCCGTCCGACCTGCCTTACCAGGCCCAGGTCGGTCAGGCGGCCCAGCCAGTAACGAATGTTCTCCGTGTCATTCAGCTCCAGACGGTCCACGAATTCCGACGCCTTGAGCCCCTCGGACTGTGCCAGCAGCGCGAGGACGATCCTCTCCCTCCGCGTCAACTGGAACCTTTGGTCGGTGTCGGACAGCAACCGGATGGTCCCAGGGTGAACGAGTCGCCGGGGGATGGTGACGTGCACGGAGTCCACTCCCTCCGTGACGACTGGCGCGGTCCGCCCGCTGCCAAGCAACTTCTCGTACATCAGGTCGAACCCGCTGCCTTCGCGCTCCATCAGCTTCAGGTCGTGGAACATGCGGGCCAGCCCATCGTTACGGCGCCGGCTCGCGTGTAGGATGTTCTTAGGGGTGACGCCCAGCGGCAGTCGGCCAGGGTTCACGACCTCCATCCGGTCGGGGTGGAGATTCAGGAAGATGTCGCCTCGCTGCGTGTACGGCCGGTGCACCAGGGCATTCACCAGCAATTCCCGAACGACGGCCTCGTCGAACGCCGGCACGGCTGTCCGGAACATGCCGTCCGGGAACTCGTAGCTCTCCCTGAAGTCGGGGACGCTGGCCCAGATCGCGTCGATCAGCTCGAAGGGAGACAACTCGTAGTCGTCCCAGACGAACTTGCCGACCTTCACGCCCCGGTCGTCGTATCGGATCGCTTGGACAATTGGCGCTGTCCCCAGCCGGGCCCGGTTGGCCGGCCGACCCACCAGCAGGATGCCCAGGTTCGTCATGACATCCGAGGTGGCCAGCCTGTAGTGTTCAAGTAGCTCGCCGTCAGACTTCTCCTTCACGGAGTCCTTGACCCGGTCCGAAGCGCGGAGCCGCGCGGTCAACCGGCCAACCTGTGCCGGGTCGACCTCGGACACCTTCGCACCCAGCGAGGTCATCGTTTCCCAGGGGACGGACGGGCGTTCATCTGCGAGGCGGAGCACATCATCGCCGGTGACCGGGCGGCAGGTGTCGCCGACTCGCAGGAAGTAACGACCGTCGCTGGTCGAAGCCACGCCCATAGACCGCGGTATCTGGAGCAGGATGTAATCGCCGCCGTTGTCGTCCCTGGCCAGTTCCGGGAGCACCTGGACGTTGACGGTCAGTTCCCCGATGCGCTTGCGGATGCGGTCGAGGAGGGCCGGGTCCACCCGCTGGTCCGGCGGTGGGTGGGTCTCCTCGTCCTCGATCCCGATGAGCAAGGTACCTCCGGCGCTGTTGGCGAAGCACACGCAGTCGTTGGCCAGCGCCTGGAAGTCGGCGGCTCTGCCAGTCACCACGCGCAGGGATTTGCGATCGATGACCTGGCCCTCAAGTTCACTGGTCACGTGGCACCTCGCTCCAGGCGCTGGTAGGCCGCCAGGATCAGATCCTTCGTGCGGTACGAGCCGAACGCCTTCCTGTCCCGCTTCTCCACGATGTCGTCCGCGTAGATGGTCGTGAACGACGTCGCGAACTTCCGGTAGTCGCCGACTACCGCGTCCCGCAGGGCAAAGACGTCCGGTCCCTTCGCGCTCACTGGGCACCCCCTACTTCTTCCCCCCGGATTCCTTGCGCTGCATTGCGGCGCCCCAGCGGGCCAGCAGGTAGGTTGCGACGATCAGGGCGACGAACATGCCCAGGCTTAGCGCCTGGCCGGTGAAGCCTTCGTACCAGGGCATTGGGGTTTCCTTCAGGGTCGTTACCCCGGCTGCCGTCGAGACGACTTCATAGTCGATGCCCACGCTGAGGAACCTGATGGCATAGGAGGTCCAGTCCAGGCGCAGTACGGCTGACACGATGCCGATGATCGCTGCTCCGGCCATCATGCCTGACGCGATCAGTGTGCCCTGGCCAGTACGGGCTTCGCGTTCTTCAGGGGTTTTTCCGGAACGTTCGACCAGCCACGCGACAGCGCCGCCGGCCAGCATCACCGAGTTGATGCTGATGGGGAGGTACATGCCCAGCGCGAAGGCCAGCGTTGGCACGCCTGCCATCGTGATCAGCAGGCTGATGATGACGCCCAGGCCGTACAGCAGGTATGGCTGCTCGGCGCCGGTCATCAGGCCGCGCACGACGGCCGCGATCATGTTTGCCTGGGGCGCGGGCAGGACGTCCTCGTTGCTGACCATCACGCCGCCCTTTTCGACCAGGAAGTGGTATCCCTGGTCCATGACCGGGATGACGAACGCGCACACCAGCGCGGCGATGAACAGGCCCAGGAACTTCCATCCCTGCTGCCGGCGCGGGGTGGCGCCGATCCAATAGCCGACCTTGAAGTCCGAGATCAGGCCGCCCGCGACCGACAGTGCGGTGTAGACTGCGGTGCCAATGACCAGCGCAACGAAGATGCCGGTCGATCCCGACAGGCCAACGCCGGTCATCACCAGCGAGGCCAGGACTACGGTGACCAGAGTCATGCCGGAAACCGGGTTTGTGCCGACGATCGCGATGGCTTCGGCCGCCACCGGCGTGAACAAGAAGCACAGCAGGAACGAGATCAGCATGCCGATAACCGAGTACAGCGCGGCCTGGCCGATGTCGTAGCCGCCGGCCCCGATGCAGACGACGAAGAACAAAAGGCCCATTGCGAGAACGGCTCCAAGCTGGATCAACAGGACCTGCGACGGGGGCAGATCACGTTCGGTGCGCTGGGCGCCGTCGAGACCCTTGTGGGCAAGGCCCTTGAAGCCCAGCGAGACGGATCCGACGATGATTCGGCCCATGCGGATCAGCCCGATGACGCCTGCCGTGGCGATGGCGCCGATGGCGATGGGCTTGATGAAGGCCGTGAATATCGCCTGGGCGCTCATTTGCGAAACGGTATAGACGACGCCGGCAGACGTGATCGTGCCCGCCTGCCCGCCAACCAGGAAGACCAGCGGGACCATTACCGTGTAGGCAAGGAGGCTGCCGGCCATGATGATGGCGGCATACTTCACTCCGATGATATAGCCCAGCCCGAACAGCGCCGCGATGGCGTTCATCTTCATCTCGACGCGGAAGTCGTACAGCCATTGGCCCGCGTCGCCCAGCAGCGTTCGCGTGGTCAATGCCGGGTTCCAGGCGTGGACCACCTCGACAGCGAAATCGTAGGCCGCGCCCAGGCCGAATGACGCCAGCAGGACCTTGCCTGCGCCGCCGCCCGAGGACTCGCCGGACACCAGAATTTCGTTGATGGCGGTGGCCTCGGGGAATGGCAGTTCACCGTGGCGTTCGGCGACGAAGTACTTGCGCAGCGGGATGATCAGCACGACGCCCAGGGCGCCGCCGATGAAACAGGCCAGGAAGATCTGCCACCAGGCGGGTGTCACTTGGTTCAGGTACAGTGCCGGGATGACGAAGGCCGCACCGGCCGCGACCACGCCCGACGCCTGGCCGACCGACTGGACGATGACGTTTTCGAGGATGGTACTGCGAGTCTTACGCATGCGGCCGAAGAATATGGCGGCTACCGCGATGGGGATGGCGGCCTCGATGCCGCTGCCGGCGCGCAGGGCGATGTATACGCAGGCGGCCGAGAAGATGACGACCATCAGCAGGCCGAGGCCGATCGACCAGGGTGTGGTCTCGGCCATCCGGCTGGCCGCTGGGACAATCGGCTGGTACTGTTCGCCAGGCTCCAGCTTGCGATAGGCGTTCTGCGGCAGCAGGCGTCCGGCGTTCCCTGGGGGCGGGTCAGAGTGCATTGTTGGTTCCTCCCGTCACCCCGTCATGGGGCGGACTTGCTGCGAAGGATAGAACAGGCGGCAGGGCAGGGGAAGCACCACGATCAATGGCCGGTCGGGAGGGCTGTCGGTATAAACGGTGGTTGTCCAGACAGGAGGAAACGCGCTTGTTCCGGCAGCGCTGCCGCAGGGCGGTACTCCGTGATGAAAAGGAAGGCGCCACTTCCTGCCGAGTCTGGTATTGCAACGCGGCATCCGATTCCGCAGACTGCCTGATGAAAGTGTCATGGGGGGATCAATCGTGAGATATGTGCTGGCCAGCCTCGCCGCGGTGTCCTGGCTTGGCCTTGGGCCCGGCACTTTGGGCTGCGTGACGTCGGATGCCGTCGATGCGGTCGATTCCCGGTCTGCCGATACGGCCGACGCCGGTGACGCCGTGGAAGAACTCGACGCCTGCCAAGTGGCGGCCACGCCCGATACTCCAATTCCCATTGCCTGCGTGTCGTTTCTGGAGTCCACCGTTCCCGCTTCCGAGGCGCCAGACCTGGATGCCTGGTGGGATGGGACGTGCGATTCTGCGACGTCGTTCCCGCCAGCTAAACTTGAATGCCCTGACCTGGAGAGCGGGTATCTGTGCAAGTCGGTGTCGTCGCTCGGCCCGCTGGGCAGCTGGCTTGACGGCCGGGTGGATGCCCTGAATTGCATCAGTTGCCCGCAAGACCCGGAGAACGCTTCCATCTGCGGGTGTGTGGGTGGTCTGGACCAGCATTACTGGGGCTTCAGCGGCGTCTCGTGCGACTACGTCCTGCTGAAGGATGCGGATGGGACCATCGTGTCCATCGAGTCGCCCGCCGAACTCGCGCAGCGGTTTGCGCCGGTGACGACGCCGGCGAAGGCAATGGCGTTTGTGGAACTGGTCGGTCGCTCGGTTCGGCATCTGTACTCGCGTCAGGACTTCTTCATCGCCGGAACCATGGTCGAGAACTCGGGGATCAGTCACGAGACCCGATGTTCGGTCAACAACCTGGAGGGTTCCTGGGCAGAAACGGAGGGGCCGGACTTCATCGTTCGTACTTACAAGGTGCCCGACGAGAATGGATGCACCTCCGAGGCCCTGGTCCAGGTTACGTACCGCGTGACCCGGGAGGGCGTAGTGTCTTTGGAGGCGAGCGACGTGGTCTGTACCGCCTCCATCCCCTGCTACGACTAGGAAGAACCGCAGTATCGGACGGACTGGACAACAAGCGCGTTCAACGGACAAACCCCTTCCGTCACGGTCCCTGCTTTGGCCCCGCCGCAACCTCCGGGGTGATTCGAATGGCTTCCTCGGGCGGGGCCGCAGGGACCGCGCCGGATGCCGCCTGCGGCTGCACCGGGGGTTGCCGCTGACGCGCAACGCCGTTGGACAGACAAGAACAGCGATCGCGTGGGACGGTGTCAGCGAGGCCCAATGGATGCCGTGAATTCGTACACCGTGAAGTCGTACTGCACGACCTGGCGACCATTAGTCGGTCTTTCCCAGTTGCGCAGCGGAGCTCTCGGCTGGGGAATCAGCCGCGAGTGGCGCGAATCGTACGACGACTGGACTGAAGTTGAGGCAAGGCTTACCATTCTGTTCCGATTCGAGGGCTTGGGTATGGACCCGATTCTCCAGGAGATCGTCGAAAGGCTGGTGGCACGGTTCCGCCCTTCACGGGTCTACCTGTTTGGCTCCAGAGCAAGAGGCGAAGCGACGTTGGACTCGGATTACGATGTCCTCATGGTCGTCGCCGACTCTGCCACGCCGGCCCACCGACGGGAGATGGATGCGTGCGACGCGCTGTGGGGCGTTCCAGCAGCGGTTGACGTCTTGGTATGGTCTGAGTCGGAATTCCAGAAGCGCCTGGGTGCAAGGGCGTCGCTACCCGCGACCGTTGTTCGCGAGGGGGTGCTACTGCATGCCGCTTGATGCTCGCACCTCTGAAGCCCTTGCTTGGCTGGCGAAGGCCGACCAGGACCTTGGAGCCGCACGAATGCTGCTCGACGGTTATCCGGACGTGACCCTTTTCCATTGCCAGCAGGCGAGGAGGTTCTTGCGATCCTGGCCACTGCCGAACGCACCGTGGCCGAGTTGAAACGCCTTCTGCCAAGTTGATCTTCGGGGTGATGGATAATTTCGAACCGCTGGATACCATGATGAAAGTTAGGGCAGTACAACCAGCGCGTTAAAACTACCCGCCCGCTTCGCGCCAGCCGTTCCGGGAGGTGACCATGTTAAGCGACTCGTCCTTCGCTGCGGGTTCGCGGCTAAACCGCCCGGGAGATCCCTTCGACGCCGGCAGGCAGCAGGCGGCCTGTCAGTTCGACCATTGTTGGGTACAGATCCACCGTGCGCATGGGACCTTCCAGCAGCGGTGCGTTGCACAGTACCGGCACGTGGGAGTGTTCGGCGTGCAGGCCTCCGTGCGTGCCCCGGGGATCCTGGTATTCGAACCAGTCGCGAAGGTCGTAGCCCAGGCGCGACGTCACCAGCAGGTCGCCGGAGCGCGGGCTGCGTGCCCAAGTCAGCAGCCCGAATGGGGCGTCGGGATAGGGAGTGTTCGCGGTCAGGTGCAACGTGGTTTCGGCGTCCATCGTCGTGGGCAACGGGTTGTACCCGAATGGGTCCTTGCCTTCGACTATGTACATCAGGCCGCCTTTCACCTCGCGCATACGGGCAGCGCCGCCTTGGCCGGTTACGCGCAGCCAGCCGTCGGTCGTGCGCCAGGCTACGTGGTCGATGCCGGGGTTTGCCAGCAGGTCGCTCGCGAACCCGGAAAAGCCAGCAGCATCCGGCCGCCCCTTGTCCCAGCCGTCGCCCCGGAAGTACACGTTTGCCATGCCGTTACCGGAGGGAAGTACGACTGCCTGGAAGCCGCCCAGGGGGCTCGGCCAGCGCCTGTATGTCAGCGTTGTGCCGAAGGCTGATTCGACCATGCGATCCAGCGGAAAATGTGAACTCGTCGTGCTGAGGCCGTGATCGGACGACAGAATCACCAGGGTATCTTCAGCCTCGCCGCGTTGCTGCAACAGCTGGAACAGACGTTCTATGGTGCCGTCCATTTTGCGGTATGCAGCCTCGGCCTGGACGGACGTGGGGCCGAAACGATGGCCAAGTTCGTCGGGTGAGGGGAAGACGCTGAACACGAAGGATCCGCCCATGTCGATTGCCCGATTCTGAGCGGCTTCGGCGTCGTCGTCGCACCGCAGCCAGTCCCTTGTCATCAGGCCGCGGACGAACGATGTGACCTTGGTCCAGCGTGTCAGCAGCGCGTTGTCCGGGCTGCCGCGCGTGTACCAGGCAAATACATAGCGGGCGTCGGGCCATGCCGCCGCCAGGGTCGGTGTATTCGGCGTGACGTCACGACCGAAGTTCGAGACCTTGTACAGGGTCAGGTACGACCTCGTTGCCGCCAGGCCGGTGCTGTGCTTGTCCTGGACGCCACGGTCGAACCAGTAGACGCCAGGGGTGCCAAGTGTGCCGGGGAAGCAACCCGTCATGAACGGTAGGTGGGCCGGCCCGGACACCGAGGGAAACGCGGTAACGGCTCGCCTGACGCGGCCGTCGGGGACCAGGTTGGCGCGTACGTGCGGCAGTTCCCCTGCGTCCAGCAGGCGCTGGAACACGTCCCATCGCGCCCCGTCGAACAGCATGAAAACCACGCGCGAAAACTTCCTCATCGGACCTCCGGCACAATCGTACTCGAATCGGCTACGGAAACTCGTATACGCGGATCGATGCCCCGACGCGACGCACCGGCTGGCGGTTGCGCAAGAACGGGAACAGCCCGTCCGGGTGTGCCAGCGAACGCAACAGAAAGCGGTTTTCGCTGACGTAGAAGGTCGATTTGCCCGGCAGCGTCGATGTGCCCTGAAGCGTCGATGGGTCCATGGGTTCGAGCCAGGGTGTCACCGGCGTTTCATAGTCTTCGGGACGGGCGGTGCCGAAGACTGCCGCGATGCAGGTGCGGCCAGAGGCGCAATGCCGTCGGGCATCAGCGTCCAGCGCCGGAAGATCCTGTCCCCAGTCGAGGTTCGAATCTGCAAGGTGCAGCCCGCCTTCCTGGATCCCCCCGGCAATCGTGTTGAAGTACGCGATGTGGTGCGGCGCTGTTGATATGGCGATGCCGGCGTGGGCCGCAAGAAGGGCGACTGCCGCCGAAGCCGAGGCCGCGATGCGTGCACGCTTGCCGCCCGAAATGCCTGGGGATCTGGTCATCGCCGCCGCGTCATCCCACAGTCTTGCCACCAGCCAGCCGGCGCCCAGCGACAGAAACGGGATTGCCGGCAGCACGTACCGGTGTCCTATGTTGATCGTCTGGATCGAGCACGCGGCGACCCACAGCACCGGCGGGATTGCCAGCGCAGGCCAGCCGGGAACATCGTTACCAGGCTTTTTGCGCCGCAGGATCAACCAGATACCAGCCAGTGCCGCCCCGGCCCACAGGACCAGTGAAGGAAGCGTGGACTTGTACAGGAACGTGCGCAGGTAGTAGGTCGCGAAGCCGTTACGGTCGTAGTTGCCATCCAGGTACTGGTAGAAGTCCCTGTCCTCCCAGGCATCCTGTCGGGCTGCGTGGAACATCTGGGCGCCAAATCCCTTCAGCAGCGAGTATGCCGGGATAGGCACATCCATAAGCTGGTCGGTGGTCAGGCCGAAAGAAGGCGCTATCTGAGCAATGCTGTCGCGGATTGCGGCGGCTTCACGGGTGGCCGTCAGTTGACGGTCCTGCGACATGGATCGTACCTCGAATCCATAGGCAGCCCAGGCCAGCAGCGCCGACAGCGCCAACGCCAAGGCCCACCAGCGGCATCGCGGCCATGAAACGGCAGTCGGGACCTCTGTGACCTGGCCAACCTGGGATTGATTGCTGCTTGCCAGTGACCTGCAAAAGCGGCCTTCGGAAGTCAGCCGGTGTGCGATGGCGGTAACCCCGAGGATCGGCACCAGCAGAATTCCCGCGAACTTGGTCAAAATGGCTGCCGTCACCGTGACGGCCACGATCATCAGCCGCGGTCCGGATGGTGCCCTCAGGAACCGGTCGAATGCCAAGACCGAAAGGAACACAACGAAGGTCAGAGCCAGGTCTGTCGTGGCCAGCGTCCCGTGTCCTAGGATCGATGGCTCGAATGCCAAGGTCGCCGCGGCGGCAAGTCCGGCCGCAGCACCCCAGCGCCTTTTCGCTTCCCAGGCCACGACGACGACCAGTCCCATGCACAGCAGCAGAATCGGGAACCGGGCCAGGTCGAGGATCGTCCTCCATGGCAGGTTGTTGCGAAACAGAAAATCGCGCCCGTACGGATGCCAGTCGGTCCCCAACGACGGGTGGTCTGCGCGAGGATCCACGCCGGCCACCAGCAGCGGCATGGCCATCAGGTAGCGGGCCAGGGGAGGGTGGGTCGGGTCTGCCTGCAGGCCGGTGTGCACCAGCGCGACTCCTGACGGAAAGTTCGCCAGTTCGTCGTTGACCGGACCCAGTTGCGACTGCGTCCACCATTGTGCAGCGCCCGCCAAAGTGACGATCGCGGCCAGCCACAGCCACCAGGAGGCCTTGGTCCGGCGTACCCCTTCAGTTCTCGACGCGTCATGCGGCATCGGCAAGCCTCCGTCGGGACATGATCAGCACGATCAGAAGACCGCCCGCGATCCACAACAGCCCCCGCACGCGCCGAACAAGGCTGAACACAACGCCCACCGCAGGATCCATTCCCAGCATCTGGAACAGGATGTAGTGGCCTCCTTCCGCTGCGCCAACCTGCAGCGGGATGAAGCTGAAGACCAGGTTCAGCAGTACGCTGACCGTCTGTATGAACAGCGCGTGCAACGCACCCACGGGGTAGCCAAGCAGGTACAGCAGCAGTGCGGCATCGACGGTCGCGATCAGGCGCGATGCCAGGTGCCAGGCCAGGGAAATGGCAAAATCGCGGCGCCTGGAATTATAGAAAATGGCGATTTCGTCGTCGATGCCTTGTGCGGCAGGAAGATGGCGGTCTATCGCCTTCGGGAAAACGCCCAGGCGTCCGCAAATCGCCAGTGCGGTACCGAAAATCCCGCCTTTTTGCGCGACCACAGCCAGCCCGATCAGTGCTGCCAGTGCGACGACCAAGCACACGAGCGCCAGTTGCACATGCCATGTCAGATCCAGCGTCGCCAGCGACAAGGCCAGCCCGAACGCGATGAACAGTATCGTGGCGATGTACCTGATGGTGTTGTCGACGACCAGCGACGACACGATGGTCTTGCGGTCCAACAGACCCTTCAGCAGCAGGCCCTTGACCGGCTCGCCGCCCAGGTTCAACAGTGGTGTCGCGTTGTTTATCGCCTCGCCAGCGACCTGTGCCTGGACCAGCCGCAGCGTGCGACCTGCAAAGCGATTGTCTCGTCCCAGCACGCCGGCCCAGCCCAGTGCGTCGGCGGCGTACCACAAAATGTTCATGGCGGCCATTGGCCAGAACCACAAGCCAAGCTGAAGTGCGCCGTCGATGATCGTGTTGCAGCCGACATTCGCGATGGTCAGGAACAGAAAGGCCAGCCCGACAACAAAAAATGCTAGGTGCAGCAGCTTCATCGCCGCAAGTGTAGCCCAGGTGCCGAACAGATCAATCGAGGGCAGATGACGCGCCGCGGCATCTTGCGCGCAGACTGGCGCTTGGCCTATCCTCCAGCATCAACATCGGGACGGACCGGCCCGTCCGCATCGAGGGGGAAGTGATGGGAACGCTTGGAAGCTTTTTTAGCGGCAAGAACATCGTGATCACGGGAGCTTCGTCGGGCATCGGGAAGGACCTCGCGCTGGTGTTCGCCGGTTTCGGCGCCAGGCTGGCGCTGTCTGCCAGGCGAAAGGAATTGCTGGACGAGGTCAAGGTGGCGGCCCAGCAGGCCGGGACCGAGGCGCTGGTGTATCCGGTGGATGTGACCGACCGGGCCGCGATGCAGGCCATGGCCGAAGACGTGTTGGCAAAGTGGGGCCATGTCGATATCGTCATTGGCAATGCCGGCGTGGGCGGTTTGAACCCGTCGGACAAGTTTGATCTCGACATCCATCGCCGCACTTACGAGATCAATTGCATGGGCCTGGCATACACGTTGATGCCCTACATTCCGTCGATGATCGCTCGCAGGTCGGGTCATTTGGTTGGCGTGTCCAGTTTGGCCGCCTTTCGCGGGCGTCCGAATGCCGCGTCCTATTCGTCTGCCAAGTCGGCACAGGGGGTGTTCCTGGAGGCCGTGCGAATGGACTTGCGGAAGTACGGCATCAAGGTGACCGCGGTTCATCCGGGCTTTGTTGCGACCCCGATGACCGACCACGACGAGTTCAACATGCCGTTCAAGATCGGTGTTCGCGAATCGTCGATGTTGATCGCGAACGCCTTGAAGGCGCAGAAACCGCGCTTCCTTTACCCGTGGCAGATGAAATGGCTGGTGCGTTTCGAGGGCTTGCTGCCTTGCGCGGCCTACGACTGGCTGCTGCCACGCGTGTCGGGCCAGAAGGACGACATCCAGGCGCGAACGCTCTAGCGTTTTGGGCCAGGCGCCACGTGCCCAGCGCCGTCCCGTCGAAGGAGAACCAGCCGTGGACACTGCAGTTCCCTTGCTGTTCAGGTTTTTTGCCTACACATGTTTTGGCCTGGTGATGGAGACCATCTTCGCGATCGACGGCATCGAGCGTTTGGTGGGCAGCAAGATCCCGCGCCGTGTCCCAAAGAAGTACCTGGAAGGTTTTGTAAGCGCCTACATGATCCCGTTGCATGGACTTGGTGTCCTGTTCCTGCTGGAACCTGTCCAAGGCCTGATGGCGCCGTTTGCATGGCCAATCCGCTATTGCGCGTATGCCGTGGGCTTCACCTTTTGCGAGATCGCGTGGGGGTGGATTCTGGACAAGACCCTCGGTTTTTATCCGTGGGACTACTACGAGCTGTCCAGGTGGAAGATTTGTGCGCGCGGCTATTCGTTGTGGACGCTGGTCCCGATGTGGGGGCTGATAGGGATGGTTCTTGAACGGTACTGCGGGCTGATGTGCCATCTGGCGCCGCTGGTGGCCGCTTTCTACGGATACCCAGCCGCATAGCCGGCGAATCTATCCACGGGAAGACTGTTCAAGGGCCGTTCAGTCGTCGATGCTAAGAATGATTCGTTCGCCGTCCAGGACGCAGTCGTATGTCTTCACTGGTTTCGGGGAGGGGCCCGAAAGTACGCGTCCGTCAGGCGCAAAGTTGGAGGCGTGGCACGGGCACTTCAGGCTGCTTGAAACGGTATCCCACGCGATGATGCAGTTCTGGTGAGGGCATACAGGATCAAAGCCCTTCACGGTAGTCGCGGTGTCACGTACGAACAGGATCTGCCTGTCCTTGATCTTCAGCACAACAGAACCGCCCACGGTGCGCAGGGCCTCGGCCTTGTCCAGTCCGATGCCCAGTTTCTTCGCGAATGCCTTTCGGACCGGCAGCAATACCAGCGCTGCCACAAAGCCGATTGTCGCCTTCAGGAAACCGCGTCGATTGAACATTCGAATACCCCCCACGGTTACAGCGGGAACTCGCGCTGAATCTGGAACCCGATGATAAGGTTTTTGTAATCCCGGTTGCTGTTGGCGACAAGACCGTCCGCGGCAACGTGTTGTGTGTTTGTCAGGATCAGCGAGAAGGCATGACGTGGCGTCAGGAACTTCACGGCGGTCGAGAACGACGGCCACTTGGCTCCATAGCCGGCCACCTTGACGGACGCCTCGACGTTCCAGGCAAGCCACGGCAGAATGCGAATCTCGACGGCGCCCGGAATAGCCAGCGACCACTGCGTATCGCGTTGCGACTTCATCTCGCCTGACGAATCGCTGTGAAACAAGACTCCGGTGCCCAGGGTCAGGCGCTTGAACAACATGCGGCTGATCAGCAGCTGGCCGAAGCCGCCCACCGCGTCATCGGCGTTGCGCTGGGAAAACCAGGTCAGGCCGGCGCGAATCGCAACGTCAAGATAATGGCGGTCGGCGCGCAGGAATCGCCACTTCATGTCGATTTCGTAGGTGTCGAAGGCGTCGGAGGCATTGCTGAGGCGATAGATGCCAACGTCCAGCCCGTCCAGGATGCCGAACCGCAAACCAAGGCCGACGCGCACCCCGCCCGAGTCGAGGCCGAAGAAGTCGTGCCACGTGTTCTTGTTGAAGGCCGCCTGAAAAGCCCGGTGATCAACGATCAACAGCAGTGCGTGCTTGCGTGTCGTCTGGGCAAAGGGAATGTTTATTGCGCGCTCGGCCTGAGGGATTGAATCCAGGCTCCACGCCATGTCCGATGGTTGCACTTCCAGGACGGTCTCGATCTGTTCCACTGCATCGGCAGCGGGAACGGGTGCCGCACCTGCGGCCGGTGGGTCCATGGCCGGCACGAAGGCTGCCGGCTGCGCGGCATCCACAGTTGTTGGTTGCGCGGTATCGGCTACGGCCGGTTGAATTGGCGAAGGCTGGGCCGCAGCTTGAGACTGGGATTGAGGCGACGGCGATGGTTCCGCCACGGCAGGCTGCGTTGATGTCGCCGCTGCCTCGGAGGCGGCAGGGATCGTCGCGGGCGGCAGGGCAGTCGGGGCAAAATCAACGGCCGGTTCGGCCATGGGCGCCGCAGCGGGCTTCAGGACGTCCTCGGCCCTTGCCGACGCGGACACCGCAGCCACAGCCAGCAATGACAGCACGAACCTGATGGACGACCTGCACATGTCCCGCTCCTTGCGTGATCCCTGGAGTCGCAGCCCGGGCAACCCCGGGTGGCGGTCGAGGATATCACCGGGGACGGGTCCGGGACAGCCCCCGATTCTGCGTACATTCCCCATGGCGATGACTGGCCTTGGACATAAGCGGCCTGTCGAAATGACGTGAACCTGGACAGCGTTTTGGTTGCGCTGGCAGAGTGTTCTATCAGGCCGTCCTGCGACAGGATCGAAGGCGGCGGGTCATCAGCAGTAAAGCAATAGCCAGTACCGACAAAACCAAGGATGCTGGATGTCCGCCGGTATTCGACTGGCATCCGGACGAATGCTTGCCGATTCCTGGAATCTCGGTTGTCGTGGTGTCGCCGGGTGCATCGGCGACCTCTGCGGTCGAATCGTCGCCGGAAGTGTCGCGCATGACGTCAGGAAGGT
Source organism: uncultured Myxococcales bacterium (assembly GCA_903936705.1). Lineage (GTDB taxonomy): Bacteria > Myxococcota_A > UBA9042 > DTJE01 > DTJE01 > CAIZWN01. The sequence goes on along the minus strand of CAIZWN010000005.1, from coordinate 133,987 downwards.
TCTCGTCCTCTTGGTCTGGCATCGTGACCTCGGTCTCCTCGGCCGTATCCGGAACAGGTTCTGGCTGTGCGGGGGTTGGTTCCCACCCTGCCAGGGGACGCCGCAGCGGGTCGAAATCGTCGAAGATCACCGAGGCCGGAACCGTCAGCCCGCCGGGGTCGTCCGTCAGTGTGATGGCCAGGATCTTGATGCGCGGGTCGTTTGGCAGGGTCAGCGACGTCGCGTTTGGGGGCACGTCCAGCACGTACCTGAACAGGTAGCTGAAGGCATAGATGTCGTCGCCATCGGCAAGGTGCCGGTGTGTTCCATACCAGACCGGTTCGGCCTGTTTCAGGAAGCCAGGCAGCGCGGGCATCGGCGTCTCGACAAAACCTCCGTCAACCACGCGGCTGTCCCATTGGCCTATGAACCCCGCGTGATCCTGAACCGCAAGTGCGACGGGCTTGTCGCCTACAAGGAATGTAGCCTCTACATCCCCAACGGCGGCGGCCAACAGGTTCAGGCGCTGGCCTTCAAGGGGATTGATGGCAATCGACTGTCCTAAGCACGAAACAGCGTTGGATTGCCCGGCAGCCGATGGCCCCAGTTGGAAATCGACCCCACCAACGGCCAGCGTCGACGACCACTGCTCGGCAGCCCAGGCAACGCCGGCACCAACGTCAAAGGCGCCGTCGGCCCGTGCCTCGTTGAACGACAGCACGTCCGTGTCGTACGGCAGTGCAACCGGACTTGATTCCGCAGGCGCAAGCCTGGTTGCTGCCGCCGACAGTCGCACCGCGAACGTTCGCGGCTGGAAGGCCGTCAGGTTCGTGATCAGCGACCCGTCAACGATTACAGCCTCGCCCTTCGGCTGTTCGTCACCACGGACCTCGCGTGCCTCGGCAATGCCCGTCGCAATCTCAATGCGCACGTTGTTCCGGGCCGTTCCCGATGTCTCCTGAATTCGCACCACGACCTCGTCGGAATCCTCGGCCTGCTTCAAGGCGCGAATGGCCACCGCCGGATCCGATACCCGCGCGAGGCCCCAACTACGCCCCAGAGTCCCGGCGTGCGATGGCGCCTGAAATGCCACCAGAGGCTGGTTGAACCTGGCGGCCTGCGGGACGGTACCGTTCGTCCAGTCCCCCGTGTGGCCGAAAATTGCCCAGCCAGTGTGATGGTGCCCGATGTCGTTGGTGTCGTGGTGGTGCTCGGGTAACATCGGCGTGTGAAGAAGGGTCAGATACAGCTTTTCGTCGTCCGGCTTGTGCCATCCCACCTTGTCAAGCGAGAGGATTGAGACGCCATAGGACAGGTCGGGGGCCGTGAGATCCGCCCACTGTTGCGAAGGCACCTCGTACAGATCCGGTGTGGAATTCGGCCGTGTAATTGCGCCAAGCCCAAGGTCGAAGGTGGCCTTGGGGGCCGTATGCTTCAGCGGGAACTCGACTTTCAGCAGTGACATCCTGGTGTGCCAGTCGATTTCGGTATCCCATTCAACGCGATCCCCCGAACCTCCGGCGCCCAGTCGCAGCCGTTGAACATAGGTCGATGTGCCCTGATCGGATGCATATTCGCGTCGAATTTCAACACTGGTCCTCGCGGGACCTGCCTCGACGACCGTGATTGTCGGGGCAGCCGAAACGTATTCCCTGGCGCCTTCGGCCAGGTCGTACCAGGTTATCTCCCACGCCGGGTAGCTTAGCGACATGTCGCTGAACATTGCGAACCGCACGGGGCCGGCCAGGGTTTCCACGCCGGCCGCCTTGTCAAAGACGCTTGATACGTCACCGTTCGAGTCGATCGTGACCCGGTATCTGCCATTTTCAAGCCCTGCCTGCGTTGCGGACAGTCCGGTCGCAAGCGAGCACGGAACATCGGATGGGCGAACGTCGTACACGGCAAACCCGGTTGCCGGCACATTGGCCAGGAAGGCGATACGGGCAGCCCCGTCGCGTTCGCCGATCACCTGGGAGGGTACCTCTGCGCCACCGGGACCGAACACCCGTACATGCGCTGGCGGCGCTTCGGGAAAGCGCACGAAGGCCTCGACCACATCTTCGCGATCGATTGCAAGCGCGTTGTACACGACCAGCGGTACGCCGATTGAGGTTGTGTCCAGGGCACGAGCAACCGATCCCGCCGCAGCCGACAGAACGCTAGCGAACCGGTGCTGTGCCAGTCGTTCATCGTTCCACGAGTTCGAGTAGACCTCGGGAATGCTGGTGCCCGTTACATCGTCATGGAACTGGTGCACAAGGAAGCGGAACCAGGCGTTTGCAAGCCATTCGGCGGGGTAGGGCAGACCGCCCAGCCACGATGCTGCGACCGCAGCTCGCTCGGCCGCGTCCCCCAGTTGTTCGTTCTGCCGGTTCCAACGTTTCATCGCGCATTGTGACGTGTAGGAACCTGTCCCATGGGTGGCTAGCACCAGTTCGCCGTCGTACACGGGAAGTGCCGCCCACTGGTCCTGAGTCAGGTCCTTGAAGAACTGGTCCGGCGGTTCGGATTTCAGGCGCACCGGCCCTGTATCGGCCATGTTCGTTTCAAGGTTGGCAACGGAATCCTCGCCTACCGAACCTCCTCGATCTCCTACGCCGAAATATGCGTATCCGAATCGCATGCCCGACACCGCCTCCTGCCGATCGAGCGCGTCGGTCCAGCGCTGTGCGCGCGTCCAGTCTCCATCGAGGCCGGCCGCGTAGTTCCACGGGCGCAACGCCGCCACGATCTCGGCGCCGTCCGGACCGCGCCACCGGCCCACGTCGAACGGGATGCCATAGGCGGAACCCCACGTCAGCTTCTGCGTCGAGAATCCGATCAAACCGCAGTGCGCGGCTACCGATGGAAGGGCCCATCCGAACCCGAAGCAATCCGGCAGGAAGACATCGACGCTTGTGCGCCCGAATTCGCGCCGAAAAAAGCCGTTGCCGTAAAGGAACTGCCGCATCAGCGATTCGGGCGAAACGATGTTCACGTCGCCGCCTTCCAGCGCACTTCCTGCAGGCGACCATCGCCCGTCTGCCACGTATCCCTTCAGGCGTTGCCACAAATCCGGGTAGTACTCGCGCAGCATGTAGTAGCGGTGGGCGCCCTCGAATCCGAACTTGAATCCCGGGTGCCGATCCAGGAGATCCATGTTGTCGCGGAAGGTTGCCGGTATGTAGTCCCGGATCGTTTCGACGATCGTCCATAACCACTCGGTGTCCAGGTGCGATACAGCAACGACGTACAAGCTGTCGGGCTGCACCCCTGGCGGCGGTTCGGCGGCTTCAGCAACAGAGCGATTCGGCGCCAGGCAAAGTGCCGCAAGCAGTGCGATTGAGGCCATCGGCAGACCGGTCATGCGTCCAAGCAGGTGATGGGTCATGGCAAAGGCCTCCTCTTGCGGGTGCTGAAAGGTCTATTCCTGCGCCCTGGCATTCCACACCGTCAGGGTCAGCAGGATCGACAGCAGTGAAGCGCCGATCCAGAAGACGATGACAGGGGTAAAGTCGTAACGTGTGACGGCGGATTCAACCACCTTGCCGTTGTCCAGCAGCCAGCCTGATACCGTGTCCTGGATCGCGGCGCCCGCATATGCGAAGGCGCCGATCACGCCCATTGCCGCGCCTGCCGCCCGCTTGGGAGCCAGGTCCACCGCCATAAGGCCGCCCAGGTAGACCAGCAGCGCCCCAAGCGAAAGACCGAATACTGCCAGGATTGTCGCGTCCAGAATCACGTGCCCCGGCGGCACCAGCACCAGTGCAACCAGGGCGACAGCCTCCACGATGCCAGTCAGCAGGGCCGGCCAGTTCCGTCGGGCGCCGAAGAACCTGTCGGACAAGAGGCCCGACAGCGCGGCTCCAATCATTGCCGCCACCGGGTATGCCGCCAGCACGGTCCCGGCCTCCTTCAGCGAGTAGCCCTTCGTTTCCTGCAAATACAGGACGCCCCAGTTGTTGATTCCGTAACGAGCGACGGACATCGTCGCAGCCGACAGGCCCAGAATCCAGATGGCTGGATTCTTCAGGACCTCCAGTTGCAGCCGGCCTACCGACATGCCAGACGACGCCTGCTGCACGGGCGGATGGTCGTTCTTGTAGGTGGTAACAGGTGGCAGCCCGTACGTCTGCGGCCTGTCTGCCAGTGTCTGGAACAGGACAAGTGCTGCGCCGATGCACAGCAGCGCAGGCCCGCGAAATCCCCACTCCCAGCCGAAATCGGCCACCATGGCGGCGGTGACTATGAATGTCAAGCCTTCGCCCAGGCTGTGGCTGATGCTCCAGACACCATAGCGAGTACCCATCTCACGTGGCGAAAACCACTGAGACAGTGCGACAACGCTGGGTGCGGAACCGACCGACAGCAGCCAGCCGTTCAGCCCCCACAGCACCAGGAACGTCGTGAACGACCGGCTGGAGCCGAGCTGCAGGTTGACCAGCGCGCCCAGCAGCAGAGCCGTAGCCATGAACCGGCGCACGTTGGCCCGGTCCGACAGAAACCCGTTCAGCAGCTTGCCGAGTGCGTACACAGCCAGGAAGGCCGAGCCGATCAGGCCCATCTCGGTGGTCGTAAAGATGCCCTCGTCCAGCATCGGCTTCTTGACCACGGCAAAGTTCGTGCGGATGACGTAGAAGAAGCCGTAGCCCAGAGTGACCGACAGGAACACGCTCCAGCGCATGTGTTCGTACATGCGCCTGATCCTCAAGGGATCTTCGGACATCATCGGGCGATCAGGTCCGGTGCGAAAGAACGCCATGATGGCCCGCAGCATTCGGTGAACCTCGGCGAATTTCCGGGTGTGGCCGCGACGGCGATTGGACCGCGCCTGGAGTCGCCAGTCAACCGGTCTTGAAAACAGTTTCTGCACGAACCCTAAAGTTGGTGGAGATAAGGCCGATGCGGGTCTTCATGAGAACGACAACTAACAGCGGTCGGGCCTGGAGAATGATTCGGCGACTGCTGGTCGTTGTTGCTGTCTTTGTTGTCGTGCGTCCGGGAAGCGCCGGCTTGATGTCGGTCCGGGCGCTTGCGGTGGAAGAGATTCCCGCAGTCAGGCAACTGGTCCAGTCGATCCTGCGGCTTGCTGGACGCGAGCAGCCGGAAGGCGGAAACCTCCGAGGCGACCTGGAAGCGGCCCTGGGTCAGGCCGAAACCGCTGCGGCCACCGGCGACTCGATCGAGGATGAAATCGCCCGGGAGTCGCCGTTCAAGCAGATTCGGGGCGATGCGTTCGACCGGCAGGAAGCAGGGGCGGGCGGGGAGGCCAAGGAACGGCTGTACCTGTCCCCGTCCAACGCTCCGCTGGCCCGAGCGGCTCGTGCGTTGAGAACCACCCTCTAGAAACCCACCACGCTCTCCACTCAGACAGGTCTCGGGTCAAACCGGGGCGTGTCGCGCTTCATCATCGGCCCTTCGAGTGAAAGTGTCCTGCGCCGGAACGGCCCGATTCGCCAGCGCACGCCCAAATCAAGCGTTCCACCGTCCGGGAACATGCACTACAATCCACCAATGGAAAACGAAAACCATGACGACCTGATTGTTTTGCACGTGACGGGCCCGGATCGTCCCGGGATCACTTCGGCGCTGACCGGAATCATCGCCCGGGAAGGGGCGCGGCTGGTTGACCTTGGCCAGTCGGTGCTTCACGGCCACCTCACGCTTTCGGCGTTCATAGAGGTGCCGCAGGGGTCGGACGTTCTTAGGCGCACGTTGTTCAAGGCCTCGGAACTGGGCTTGCGGATGGAAGTGTCGATGTACAACGCGTCACAGGGAGATTCCCGGCGTGACGGTTCCGGGTGCGCCTTGTGCGTGACGCTGTTGGGCGACCTGGAGGATGGCGACGCGGTCGGGCGGACAACCGATTATCTGGCAAGGACATCCCTGAACATCCGCGAGATCCGGACGCTGTCCCGGCGGCGCCTGACGGGCTTGGAGTTGATCGTCGATCTGCCGCCGGACCGCCGGATCACAGCGGTGGAAATGAGGGCGCTGAGGGGTGAAATCCTGTCGATGGCAGGCGACCTTGGGGCTGACATGGCCGTTCAGCGTGACGGCATCGGGCGTCGCAGCAAGCGTCTGGTATGCATGGACGTAGACTCGACGTTCATCCAGATGGAAGTCATTGACGAACTGGCCAAGATGGCCGGCTGCGGCGAGAAGGTCGCCTTGATAACCGATCGGGCGATGCGCGGTGAACTGGATTTCTCGGCAGCGCTGCGCGAGCGCGTTTCGCTGCTGGCCGGGCTGCCGATGGAGCAGGCCAGGCGCCTGCTGGACGATGTGCCGATGACGCCTGGGGCCGAGGTGCTGGTGCGCACGCTGAAGGCGCTGGGAATGCGCATTGGCCTGGTAAGCGGCGGTTTCACTTTCCTGGTCGATGCACTGAAGCAGCGTTTCGGGCTGGACTTTGCCTTCGCCAACACGCTGGAGGTCGAGGACGGTCGCATTACTGGCCAGGTAAGGGGACAGATCGTCGACGCGGACCGCAAGGCCCAGGTCTTGTCCGACATGGCACACGTCTACGACTGCCGGTTGGACCAGTGCGTTGCAGTCGGCGATGGAGCCAACGACATGAAGATGCTGCGCCTGGCAGGCCTCGGGATTGCGTTCCGTGCCAAGCCGCGCCTGCAGGCTGCCGCGGACCTCAGTCTGAACGCCTCGTCGCTGACGGGCGTCTTGTACCTGATGGGTTTTTCCGAGCGCGACGTCGCCGAACTGGCCGGCGAAGCTCCAGAAGTGTGCGTCGGGCCGAAGTCTACGTGACGGCTGGTCAGACGCCCTCGACTGCGTGCCTCTTGGTCTGATGAAACTATTTTGCAACTGGTTCGGCCGGATGGTTCTGAATCCATCGGTTGTAAAGCATCATGCTGACCACCGAGGCCAGGCCTACGAACATCAGGATCAACCAGCCGGTTGCTGCGTTGGCTGGCACAAGCTCCAGCAGGCCGCTGTCCAGCTTGACTGCGTCCTTTGCCATGATCTCGTTGAATACGTAAGCACCCACCGGGCCGCCTACCAGGGCTCCGATTGCGATCGGCAGGTTGGCATAGCCCAGGAACAGGCCTTCCTGCCCCTTTGGAGCCAGCGCGCCGATGTATTCGTAGGTCCTGGCCGATGTGAACAATTCGCCAAAAGCGATCATTGCGACCGTCAGGATCACGACCATCGATCCAACGGGCAGCAAGTCCCACAGCGGCGTCCTTACGCCGCCAGCCATGAAGATTGGTACGACGTTGACGACCATGGACAAAGAGATGATCACCGTCCCGACAATCATCGAGCGAATGGGCCTCATCTTTCCGAAAACGCGTGTGATCAACAACTGGAAGAACACGATCACGATTGGGTTGGCCATGGTGTACAGGTCCACGGCCGGGTTCGTTTCCACCACTCGCTTCAGGTACAGCGGCAGGACATTGTAGACCTGCGAGTACAGGAAGTTGAATCCCGACAACACAAGCAGCAGCAAGGCAAAACGACCGTTTCGCAGGACCAGCACCATGTCCAGGAGGACCCTTCCCACAGAGCGGCGCTGAACGTTGGCCGGCGGTGCCGCGCGCCCGCGATCCGGTTCGGCATATAGCAGGATGACGGTCAGCAGGGCGACGAACGCGCAAGCCATTGCAACGACGAAGATGGCGGAAAGCCCGAAATTCGTGCGGGCCACGTATCCTGCGCCGCGCCCGAACAGCGAGCCGATATTGATGACCATATAGAAGATTGCAAAGGCAAGTGTGGCGCGAAGGCCTGCGGTCTTCTGCACCGTGCCTGAAATGCAGGGTTTCACGAACGAGCCGCCAACCCCAATCAGCACGATGCCGGCCAGGACCATCCCGAAAACCGGAGTTCCAGCCGTCACCTCCCGCGCAACCGACGGCACCAGTTCGGCGCCGCCCAGCCACACGGGCGAACCCATGCACAGGTAGCCGGCGCCCAGCAGGACGAACGCCAGGATCAGCGAGCGCTTGAAGCCCACCTGGTCGGCGATGGTGCCCGACAGGATCGGCAGGAAGTAGATCAGGCCCCACAGCAGAGCGTTCAGGGTGGACGGCCAGTAGTCGCCCATGCCAAGTTCGCCAAGGTAGATGACCATGAACGACGCCATCGAATAGTAGGCGCCGCGCTCGAACAGTTCGGTAACGTTGGCTGTCCAGTACGTGCGCGGGAAAGGGGCCGGCTTTTCTGGGGACATCGGGGGTGCTCCTGTCAGTGGAATCTCGCGAAAAGCGGTCTGATCACTGTTCGTCCTGCTCACCAGGGATTTTCTTTACCTCGAAAACCCCGGGTCGGTCGTCGAGGATGCGTCCGTACCACTCCTTCGGGTACGGCGGGTGCTTGACCTCGCCCAGTGGGTCTCGGACGTTGCCGTCAAGGTACTTCACCAGCAGTTCGGTGAACAGGGCGCGCCAGCGGGTCATCGTGCGATCGGTCTGGGTGGCGCTGAACGCAGTCAGGTAGTCACGGGCCAGGCCAGGGGCCTTCTTGTATTTTTCGACAGCGGCAATGTCGGCTTCGGCAACCGCGGCAGAAAACGATCCTTCCAACGCTGCCTGTGCGTCACGCACGTCGATCGAGATGTCCGACCATCTCGAATACGCAAGATTGGACACCGCGTTGAAAACCCAGAATGCCGAATCCCAACTGAACTGCTTGAACGATCCAGTACCCTCGGCAAATGCATGCGGAGCCTCGCGGATGCCAGCGTACATGGGCAGATAGACTGTCAGCCAGGTGTCATCCACCCCGAACCAGATCAGGCCGCCAATGGCGCCCGGCAGCCAGCCTCGCGATTGCGTCACAAACGAAAAACCTGTCTGCTGGGTTGATGCTGATCGCTCGTTGAAGTACTTCTTGCCCTCGTACTCCCACGACAGCGGTCGCCATCGGTAGGGCAGTCCGAACGGCCCGGCGCCGACACCCTTCGACAAGTCGAATTCAGTGCCCTCGAAGTGGTCGCGCATCAGTTCCATCACGTCTCGTGCAGTCAGCTTGCGTTCCGGTTTCACCCACATGGGCAACGGCTGAGCGCCTGCGACTCCCTTGATCCAGTCGGTTGGAAGCCCCAGTGCCGGGGCCACGCGCATGAAGAAGCGCCACACGCGGCTGTCGCAAAAACGCATCCCGCCAAAGGACCGCGGGTAGAAGGCGTCAGCAAAGCTGAAGTCGGAATCGTTGCCTTTGAACCAGCCCTTGTCCCTCGCGTACCGTATGACGTCCTTCGAGAAGATCGCGTTTTTGGGATCTTTCTGCGGAAACTTCCGTATGCGGGCCATGTTCGCGTGTGCACTTACGAAGCCGTCGGGAACGCGTACTGCGACCCACAGAGCGCCCTTGCCGTCGGGCCCCTTGCCAACCATCTCGAGGATCCACGCTTCGTTCGGGTCGCCAATGCTGAATGACTCGCCTTCGCTGGCGTACCCGTGGGTCTCTGCCAGAGACGTCATGACGCCGATTGCTTCGCGTGCCGTCTTTGACCGCTGCAAGGCCAGGCGCATCAGGCTGCCGTAGTCCACCACGCCTTTCGGATCAACCAGTTCCTTCCTTCCCCCGAACGTCGTTTCGCCGATGGCAACCTGATGCTCGTTGATGAGGCCCACAACTGAATAGGTGACAGGCGCCTGCGGGATGCGGCCCAGGAATCGACCCGAGTCCCAGTCGTAGACGGGAATGGTCTCGCCAGGCACGTGCACGCCGCCCGGGATGACCGTCAGGTCGCCGTAAAGGGTGTGCGAGTCGGCGGAGTAGGTGATCATCGTTGAACCATCGGCGGAAGCGCCCTTGGTGACAAGGTAGGATGTACAAGCGCTGGCCTGGTTCATGCACATCAGTTGAGCCGCAACGAGACACGCGGTTACAAGAAACGGTAGTGCGCGACAGGTAAGAATCATCAGGAAACCCCCAGTTTTCGTCGGCTCCAGTAATGCCGAAGTGCAGACCCGTAAACTTCGGGGACGTTAGCAGACTTGGTTGGCTGGATCGAGTGGCGTGTTATCGACTCCGACGTCTTTCGACACAGCATTGTTTTGCGAGGATGCAATATTGCCGGTTTGCAATTGCTACTTTGCTATGAATCGATTGGGGTGGGATTGCTCGTAGTGGGCTGGTATTGCCACGATTTTAGGGCCGATAGGGCTTTCGCTGAAAACATGCCAGAGGGCTTGTCGAAATTATTGATGACAGGGAAATGCCTGGAACATCAAGCTGATACCTTAAGTCGTGCTGCGGAATTCATCAAACTGGCAGATAAGTTAATGCAAATAGAGCAACGCTGCCCATTTCTGGGTGCGACAGGGAGAGCTTATGAAGACCGTAGGTCGGTCTGTGTATGCTGCTGGGGTTCTTCTTATGCTGGCATCCTGCCACGGTGGCGGGATAGCCGGCCAGTTGTTTCCCGACGTAGAGGACGTTTCCAAGGACTCGCCCTCGATGGATTCGTTGACCGACGTTGACCTCGACGCCGACGTCGGCGCTGTCGATTCCGGCCAGGAACTGGGTGATACGACTTTTCTGGACCTGCTGGTGGACGGCGTTGGGGAAACATTCCCTGATTTGCCGATAGATTCGGCGGGAGAATCGACTGTCGATCAGGCTACCGATCCGGTTGGCGACGTTCAGATTCCCATCGATCAGGTGCAGTGCCTTCCGTGCAATTCCGACGAGGAATGTGCGGTTGGAAGTGGCAACCTGCGATGCGTTGTTTATGGCGATTCTGGTCGCTATTGCGGCTTCGCTTGTCGGCTGGACACGGACTGCGGGCAGGGGTTCGCATGCCAGGACGCAACCTCGATCGCAGGCCAGGCAGGTTTGTTCTGCATGGCGGAGACCGGCGAATGTTCCTGCTCGGAGTTGGCCATACGGCTGCATAGTTCGACATCGTGCGTTGTTCGCAACGGATTGGGAACGTGTTCCGGGATTCGGGCATGCGCATCTGGAGGATTGACTGCCTGCGCGGCTGCGGCCCCCGAGGCAGATATCTGCAATGGCCTGGACGATGATTGCGACGGCGACACCGACGACATGGCATGCGACGATTCGAATCCATGCACGCAGGACATCTGCGAAGGCGCGGATGGATGCCAGTTCGTGCCGTTATTGGAAGGCGCGTGCGATGACCAGGACCCATGCACCGAATCGGACGCTTGCCAGCTTGGCTGGTGCGTTGGCAGCCTGAAGAACTGCGACGACGAGAATATTTGCACCACCGACTCGTGCATCCGGGGAACGGGCAATTGCGAGAATGCTCCGAATGACCTCTGGTGCAACGATTCGGACCCTTGTACCGGGAACGACAGGTGCGATGGTGGCGAGTGCAGTGGAGTCGCCCTGGACTGTTCGTGCGACACGAACGAGGACTGCGCGTTCCTGAATACCCCGGATGTCTGCGATGGAAGCCTCTATTGCGACCAGGTTCGTCTGCCCTATCGTTGCGCCGTAGTCCCTGGATCGATCGTGACCTGCCCCTTGCCGCAACCGGGCCCTGATGCCTTGTGCCAGGTTGCATCGTGTGACCCTGTGTCCGGTGGGTGTTCCGTGATTCCTGCCGCCGAAGGGTTGGAATGCAACGATCTGAACGAATGCACCGTTGGGGACAGGTGCGAGGCTGGAGTTTGCGTCGGCGAGTACACAGCCAACTGCAACGATGGAAATCCCTGCACGGAAGACTCGTGCGATCCGGACGGGGCATGCCTTCATGTTGCAAACGACAAGCCATGCGACGATCTGAACGCCTGCACCATCGGGGACGTATGCAGTGAAGGGCGGTGCACGTTTGCCGGGGCTCTTGATTGCGACGATCACAACGTTTGCACCAGCGATCTTTGCAACCCTTCCTCCGGGTGCGAAAACGTTGACAACACCATTCACTGCGATGATGGCAACGCCTGCACCGAGGGCGAAGTTTGCAGTGCAGGGAAATGCGTTACGACTCCCGTCTCGTGCGACGACGGCATCCTGTGCACGGATGACTCGTGCGATGAAGCTTTGGGTTGCATCCATGACGACAACTCCGCACTCTGCGATGACGGAAACTCATGCACCATCGGGGATCGCTGTCAGGACGGAACATGCCAGGGCAACGGGACGATGGATTGCGATGACGACGACATGTGCACCAGGGACATTTGTCTTGTCGATGGTGGATGCGATCACATCGCGATTTCAGGGGTGGTTTGCAGCGACGGGAATGCCTGCACCATTTTCGACGCTTGTGTTGCCGGACGCTGCATCAGTGACATCTTTGTTGATTGCGACGACAACAACATATGCACGACCGACTCGTGTGATGTCCTGGGTGGCTGTCAGCACAAGAACAACGAGTTGGAGTGCGACGACGGTAATGCCTGTACAACCGGCGACACATGCCGAGGTGGCCGGTGCGTCCTGACTGGGGTACTGCATTGCGATGATGGCAACATCTGTACCACCGACTCGTGCGACCCGGTTCTTGGATGCGATAATCTGAATAACACGAATCCGTGCGACGACGGGAATGCGTGCTCGATCAACGATCGTTGCATCGATGGTTTTTGCATCGAGGTAGAGCGCAGGAATTGCAACGACGGCATGGCATGTACCGTCGATACCTGCGATGACGACCTGGGGTGCTTGAATCTGCCGTCGGCTGCCAGGTGTGACGACGGTGTCGCATGCACCCAGGATTCCTGCGACCCGTTGGAAGGTTGTCTGCACGTACCGTTGGCGACCGCGTGTGACGATGAAATCCCATGCACGCTGGACTCGTGTGACCCGGTCCAAGGGTGCCATCATGTCACGCGGGATGCCGAGTGTGACGATAATGTCGAGTGCACGGTCGATTCGTGCAGTGCGACCGCTGGTTGCGTGAATGCCAGGCAGAATGCAGTGTGCAACGATTCCAACCCATGCACGACGGATGCCTGCTTGGTAGGTGGATGCAGTAATGAGGACGTGGCCAACGGTACGAACTGCGGGACCAAAATGGAGTGCCAGAGCGGACAGTGTGTGACCCAGGTGCTGTCGTATTTGGTCAGCAGCGGGCCAATCTGGATTTCCAATCCAACCAGCTATTCCTGCCAGGAAGCCTGCGCGCTGCTGTTCGGCGGCAGCCGCTGGGCCTGGAATTGTTCGACTTCCAGCACGACTGTCACTCACACAGGATGGATGTCCAGGTTCGCCCAAGGCTGTTTCGAGATGGCTGAGGACTTCAAGACCTGCACGCCATATTGGGGGTGCTACTCGGCCTACGTCAATGATCACTGCTCCAACCAGCGAAACTACTGCATCCCAGCCGTCAATTGATTCAACGTGTGTTGCGGACAAAATTGCCATCAATTGAAGATTCCGGATTGCCGGTTTCTTCAACCGGCCCTACGATCCGGCTAGTTTGCGAGAACGGGGGAATCGATGCTTGCCGCCAGTGTAATCCGTATGGTGCCGACGGTATGCATGCTTGGAATGATCGCGTCAGCGTGCACAAGCATGGAACCGAGTGGTCTGGTAGATGAAGGCATCGATTTGCGTGACGTGAAGGGCGATGAGGGGCTTCGCGATGGTGGCTCCGACCAGGGGTCTCGTGACGTCGGCGAGGACTCGGGAAACGGTGGTGGCGACGATGCTGATGCTTCAGATATCCCAGTGTATCAGCCATGCGATGCCGATGAAGGTTGTCCAACGGGGTTCATATGCCGCACTGTTCTTGGGTCTGATGACGACCCCAGGCGGTGCGTTCCCGGACCGGATCTCCTGTGCGCGCCGTGTCTGAAGGACCAGGATTGTAGACCTGCTGGCGTGGCTACAGCCGATCGTTGCCTGGGTACCGATGCCGTTGGCCGTTTCTGCGGGACGGACTGCCTGGTTGGTGCCGGTTGCCCCGTCGGGTACCAGTGTGTTCGGCCCGAGGGCAGCCCGGTTTCGGTGAAACAGTGCATGCCGGCGGACGCCGCGGAATGCCAATGCCCACTGGCTGCAGTTCAGCGAAGCATGGCTACCGTGTGCGGCAAAACGAATGCGGTGGCGACATGCAAAGGTCAGAGGTTATGCACCGAGGATGGGTTGACCCTGTGCGATGCTGTCGATGCCGCCGAGGAAACCTGCAACGGCATCGACGACGATTGCAACGGCGATACGGACGAGGGGGTTGTGTTCGAGGATTGTGCCAGGCAGTGGGGCGGGCTGATGTGCTTTGGGCCGAAGGTCTGCGAGAACGGGGCGCCCAACTGCAAGGCCGGGCCGCCAGTCACGGAAACCTGCAACGGGGTTGATGACGACTGCGACGGCGATATCGACGAGGATGGAACTCCGGACTGCGTCAGCGTGTGGAAGGACGAGGACCGGGACGTGTACGGTGCGGGCGAGCCGCGCTGCGGGTGTGGCCTGAAGGCCCCGTGGGATGCGAAGGTCGGTGGCGATTGCGACGACACGACCGACCAGATCAGCCCTGTGGTGACCGAGGTCTGCAACGGTATCGACGACAATTGCGACGGACGCACCGATCCGCCGGACCTGCCGAACTGCGTGGTGGCGTACGTCGATATGGACGGGGATCTATACGGGGACCCGGCCACGATACGTTGTTCTTGTGGGTCGGACACGTTGCCGCTGGTCCCGGATGGGACCGACTGCGACGACGCCAACGACCAGGTTCATCCCGGGATGATCGAGGTCTGCAACGAACTCGACGACGACTGCGATGGTCTGACCGATGATGGTCCCGACCGCGGCGGTTGCGAGATATACCGAGCGGATCTGGATCTGGACGGATTCGGGTCTCTCGTGGACGGCCCGTGCCTGTGTCACGCCGACGGGGAGTGGGTGACCAAGGAAGGGGGCGACTGTGCCGACGATGATTTCGATCGGAAGCCGGGCGCCGCCGAAGTGTGCAACGACCTGGACGACGACTGCGACACGTTGACCGACGAAGACTTCGACTGCGACCCCGGGACCGAGGGCACCGAGCACTGCGGGTTGTGCGGGTCACGCAGCAGGATCTGCGGCAGCGACTGCATGTGGCCCACCGAGTGGTCGGAGTGCGTGGAAGCGGGGACGTGTCAGCCTGGCACCCTCCAGACCTGTTCCGAGGGATGCGGGAACTACGTGTGCTCGGAAGGTTGCGAGTGGCCTACGGCATGCACCTGGACGCTGGACGCCTACGAGCCTAACGATACCATCGATGCCTCCAGATTCTTCGGATACTACGATGAACCATACGATCCTCCTGCTGCGACGGGTTGGATACATGGTCCCGATGACATCGACTGGTACTCGTTCCGGGGGTACGAAGAGGACACATTCCCCTTCCCAGATCTGGACAGTTCGATGTACGTGGCCGTCAGTCTGACCGGTGGTGACGGCAATCATCGGCTGTGCCTCCTTTGGGACGAAGGTTCCACCGGGGTGATCGACGAGAATAATTGTGTCGAGGGCACCGGGTCGCTGTTCGTCGAATCATCGAACCTGGAGTCGGGAAGCTTTCTCAGCCTGGTTTCCGGCACCATCTCCGTCTCGGTCAGCGGCGAACCCTCTTGCACCCCGTACACGATGACCTGGTACTGGAACTAGGCCCAGGCTTCACTCGACATCCCGTTTGTTCAATTCGTCGGTTGCGGAATGGTGGGGAGATCCGGCGTGCCTCAGAACTCGTTCGGCAGCTTTGCCATCTCGGCGGCGGTGAACACGGGGCCGTCCTTGCAGACGTAGACGGGGCCGATGTTGCAACGGCCACACTTGCCGATGCCGCACTTCATGCGGTTTTCCAGCGTCGTAAGGATGCGGTCCTCGGTGAAGCCCAGTTTCTTCAGCACGGGCAGTGTGTACTTGATCATGACGGGCGGTCCGCAGATGACGGCCCAGCTGTTGTCGGCCTTGGGCGACGCCTTTTCGACGATCGCTGGCACGAATCCGACCTGACCCTTCCAATCGGGTGTTTCCCCCCCTGGATCAACCGTGGTCCACAGCTTGACGTCGGGCCGCTTGCCCCAGTCCTCGAGTTCCCGCTTGTAGACCAGGTCGGCCACTGATCGTGCGCCGTAAACGATGGTGACGTCCTTGAACTTGTTCCGTTCGTCCAGGACGTTCCAGATCACGCATCGCACCGGTGCCAGGCCGATGCCGCCAGCGATGAAGACGACGTTGCCGCCATGCATCTGTTCCATCGGGAATGCGTTTCCGTAGGGGCCGCGAAAGCCCATCACGTCGCCGACTTCCAGGTCCTTCATGGCCGACGTGACCTTGCCCACGGTCTTGAAACTGCACTCGATGTATCCCTTGCGGGTCGGGGAACTGGCGATGCAGAAGGTGCACTCGCCGGCGCCGAACACGGAATATTCGCCGAACTGGCCGGCCTTGAAATCGAACTTTTCGGCGATGTCGGGATCCAGAAACTTCAGTCGCAGCGTGCGCGTGTCGGCGGTCTCGTCGATGCGTTCCTCGATGCGCACGCGAAAGGGCTGGTAGACGTTCATGCGGCACCTCCCTGGCCTGTGGCCATTGCCACGATGCGGGTCAGGATCTCGGTCACGTCCTGGCCGGCGGGGCAGGTCCGGGCGCAGCGCCCGCAGCCCGTGCACAGGATGTCGTTGAAGCGCGCCGGGTAGATCGCGAACTTGTGGTTCACGCGCTGGCGGCACCGGCCGCATTGATCGTGGCGCGGGTTGTGGCCCGACGCGTGCATCGTGAACAGGGACGTCTGGCAGGTGTCCCAGTTGCGGCGACGAACGCCTTCGGTCAGCGTCTCGGGTTCGTCCACGATGTCAAAGCAGTGGCAGGTCGGGCAGGATGCCGCGCACCCGCCGCAGCCGTGGCAGCGCATCGAGATTTCGGCCCAGAACGGGTCCTCGAAGTGCGTTTCCACCCATGCGCGGATGACGTCGGGGCGAGCCGGCACGTGGCCTTCCACGCTGGCGCGCGCCGTGTCGCGGTAGGCCTTCGTGGCATCTACTCCGGCCCCGGTGGCAAAGCGTTTGGCGTACGCGTCAACCAACTTCTGGCCCTTGGGCGTGACGATCTCGACGACATAGCCGTCGCCAGCGGGCGCCAGCAAAAGGTCGGAACCGCGCGTCGCGTCGGGAGCAAGGCCCACGGCGGTGCAGAAGCACGATCTGTCGCCGCCCGGGCACGCGAACGTGACGATGGTCGTCGCATCGCGGCGTGCGAACCAGGGTTCGTCCTTGTAGTCCCAGTTCATGACCCGGTCGAGGACCTCGACCGCTGCGGCGTCACACGGCCTGGCGCCGATCAGCACGCGCGGCGGGAATGACATTGGGACCTCGAGGATCGCAACGTCCTGGCCCTGCCGCGCATACTTGAACAGCGGTTCGGTCGGCGGCAGGAAGAACTGCTTCAGCGAGTTGCGTGGCTGCGCGTCCAGGACCACAGCGTCGAACGATGTGATGGACTGGTAGTCCACTGCGCCATCGCTGGTCCGTGCAGGTCCCGCCACACCGATACCCGCCGCGTTGAAGTCGGCGACGAGCCCCTTTAGATCCGCGGTCCGGATGAAAGTGGTAGTGCTCACAGGATGAACTCCTGAGGGTCGTCCATGCGATAGGTGCCCACCGGAGCGGGCACGGCCGGGTCGTCGGACGGGCGGAAATCGTACCTGTCCGAAACGACCTGAGCGATCTTGCGGGTAATCAGCCCCAGGGGGATGCCCTCGGGGCAGACGCGCTCGCACTCGCCGCAATCAACGCAGCGTCCTGCCAGGTGCATCGCCCGGGTGATATGCCACGCGATATTACCGCGGGCGTGGGGGCTGGACTCGATCCAGCGGGGCAGCGACTTGTCTGCCATGCAGCGCTCGCAGAAGCACAGCGGGCACACCTGCCGACATGCATGGCAACGTACGCACTTGGACAGTTCTGCCTGCCAGAAATCCCAGCGTCGGTCCACTGGCATTGCGGCCAGTTCCTCGATCTTTTGTGCGCGCCTGGACGGTCCGGGGAACCCGGCACCGGCCGTGCCAACGACGTGGTCAGCCAGTTTAGCTTCCCGGTCGGGGCAGCCGCGGCATCGATCGGCGACTGTTGTTTCGGACAGCGGCGCCGTGGATTCGGGATCCGCCAGAACACCGCCGCAACGCACGCCGACCAGCACGACGTTCTCGCGCGGGATCTGCGTTTCGCGGATCAGCCCGGCCACAGCGCGTGCATCGCACGGCTTCAGGACTACCGCGACCTTCCCTAGTTTCTTCAGGTGGGGGCGTCGCGGGGACAGGTACGACGCAAGGTCGTGCACGCACCGCGGGTCGAAAATCAGGCGGTCCGCGCCATCGGGGGTGGTGACGAAGGCTGGCCGGGCGCCCCGGGGGCCTTCCTCCCAGCCCAGCACGGCGTTCACCGTCCCTTCGGACAGCAGGCGGCGCGCCAGTTCGCGAAGCTCCGTCATGCCGGTACCTCCTTGGACGTGACCTTGGCCGCCGGAACGGTCGCGGGATCCACGACCAGCTTGCGGTAGGCCGTGAAGGGTCCCAGACCCCGCACGCGCGTCACGGTGTCGTTGACAATGTCCCGCCACTTCGCGCCCTCGGATGCCGACACCCACGAGAACGTGATGCGGCCCGTGTCGATGCCCAGGAACTGGATCAGTTCCCGGAAAATCGCAAAGCGTCGGCGCGCGTGGTAGTTGCCGGCGTTGTAGTGGCAGTCGGCAGGGTGGCAGCCGCTGACGATGACTCCGTCGGCGCCACGCTCGAACGCCTTGATCATGAACATCGGGTCGATGCGTCCGGTGCATGGCAGGCGGATGATGCGGACGTTCGACGCCATCTGCAGGCGGCTGGTGCCGGCCAGGTCGGCGCCCGTATAGGTGCACCAGTTGCAGACGAAGGCGGTGATCCGCGGTTCGAACCCGCCCGCGGCGGCGGGGGTTGCGGAATCCATCGGTACCTCCCGTCGGGGCTATTGACCCCGTCCTGATTCACACGCCCAGGGCCTGGATCTCGGACCAGATCTGCTCGTCGGTAAAGCCGGCAAGTTCCACGCTCTTGGACGGGCAGGTCGCCTGGCATGTCCCGCATCCCTGGCACACGCCCGGGTTCACGTATGCGATGACGCGCAACACGTTGCCAGCGCGGTCCTTGATCTCCTTGTGTTCCACGGCGCCGTACGCGCAAACGCGCTCGCAATGGAAGCAGCCGGCGCAGGAGGACTCGTCCACCCGCGCGACGGTCGGCTCGCGCTCGAGCATCTCGTTGGCGAAAAGGCCCAGTACCTTCGACGCGGTGGCCGAAGCCATGGCGACGGCATCCGGGATGTCGCGCGGAGCCTGGCACGCCCCGGCCACGTAGACGCCCGCGGTGTTCGTTTCCACTGGGCGCAGTTTGGGATGGGCCTCGTTGATGAACCCATGCTGGTCGTAGGACACGGACAGCTTCTGCGCCAGGGAATCGATGCCCGGCTGGGGCCTCATTGCGGTTGCAAGGACGACCATGTCGGCGTCCATTTCGATCGGTTCCCCTGCCAGCGTATCGAACCCCTGAATCTTGATGACGTCGCCGTCACGCCACATCTTCGACACGCGGCCGCGGATGTATCTGGCACCCTCTTCCTCGATGGCGCGCCGGCTGAACTCGTCGTACCCCTTTCCGGCGGCGCGGATGTCCATGTAGAAAACGGTGGCTTGGCCGTCGTGCACCTTGTGGTGGTACAGCATCGTGTGCTTGGCCACGTACATGCAGCAGATCTTGCTGCAGTAGTCCATGCCCTTCTGCGGGTCGCGCGACCCGATGCATTGCAGGAAGACGATGCGCTTGGGTTCCTTGCCGTCCGACGGGCGCTGGATCTTGCCCGAGGTGGGGCCTGACGCTGACGCGAGTCGCTCGAACTGCAGGCCGTCGATGACGTCCGGGATGGTGCCGTAGCCGTACTCGCCGTAGCCCTTGATGTTCGGCTTTGCCTGGTCCTTGCCGATGGTGTACAGCTGGTAGCCCGTGGCAACGACGATGGCGCCGACGTCTTCGGTCACGAACCGATCGACCTGGTCGAAGTCAATCGCCTCCTTGCTGCAAGCCTCAGCGCACTTCTTGCACGTGTCCGGGCGGCCCTTCGCGCGGTTCATGAACAGCAGGCATTTCGCGCGGTCGATGGTTGGCAGGTTCGGG
This sequence comes from uncultured Myxococcales bacterium, assembly GCA_903936705.1. Classification (GTDB taxonomy): domain Bacteria; phylum Myxococcota_A; class UBA9042; order DTJE01; family DTJE01; genus CAIZWN01. The sequence goes on along the minus strand of CAIZWN010000005.1, from coordinate 113,952 downwards.
ACGGCCTGCGGGAACGGCACGTAAATGGCCGTGCGTTTGCCCAGGCCGCAGTCGAATTCGCTGGGGATCTTCTTGTTCGGGCAGGTCTTTGTGCACGCGCCGCAGCCGTTGCACTTGTCCTCGTCGATGCTGCGAGCCTTCCGGCGGATCTTGACCTTGAAGTTTCCGATATAGCCTTCGACGCTTTCCACCTCGCTGTAGCTGTACAGCTTGATGCGCGGGTGCTGGTAGACCTCGACCATGCGCGGGGTCAAAATGCACTGGCTGCAGTCCAGCGTCGGGAAGGTTTCCGACAGTTGGCTCATGTGGCCGCCGATGGACGGGTCCTTTTCGACCAGGATGACCTCGCGCCCGCCGTCGGCGATGTCCAGCGCGGCCTGGATGCCTGCGATGCCGCCGCCGATGACCAGCGCCCGGCGCGTCACCGGTATGCGGATCGTCGACAGCGGGACGTTGCGCTTGACCTTCTCGACGATCGTCTTGGTGATGTCGACCGCCTTGACGGTCGCGGCGTCACGGTCCTCGTGGATCCACGAGCAGTGTTCCCGGACGTTGGCCATCTCGCACAGGAAGGGGTTCAAGCCGCCGCCGGCGGTGGCGCGTCGGAAGGTCTTTTCGTGCATGTGGGGGCTGCATGCCGCCACGACCACGCCCGTCAGCCCCTTTTCCGCGATAGCCGCCTTGACCATCTGCTGGCCAGGGTCGCTGCACATGTACTTGTAATCGACGCTGTGGACGACGCCTGGCACCTGGCCACATAATTCGGCGACCTTTGCACAATCGACCGTGCGCCCGATGTTCTCGCCGCAATGGCAGACGAAGACTCCGATGCGAGCCATCAGCCCACCTCCCCGGCCGCGACGGGCGCCGGCCGCGTCGTCACCGAATCCGTGCGAACGAAATGGCGTCCCAGGCCCAGTGCTTTTGCATCCAGGCCCATCGCCAGACCGACGACCTGCGTCAGGAACAGGATGGGCATCTCGCCATCCCATGCCCCGCGCTGCGCCATCGCCTTCTGCCGGAAGTCCAGGTTGCTGTGGCACATCGGGCAGGCCACCACGATGGCGTCCGCGCCAGCAGCCTTAGCGTCCTTCAGGATCGCGGCGCCCAGGCGTACTACCGAACCGGTTCGCGACATGCTGAGCCCGCCGCCGCAGCAGTCCAGGCGGCGGTTCCACTTGACCGGGGTCGCGCCAGCGGCCTTGCAGACGGCCTCCATCGAGGATGGATCCTCCGGGTCGTCGTAGCCACCGGTGACCTCGACCGGGCGGACCAGCAGGCAGCCGTAGTAGCAGGCGACCTTCAGGTCCTTCAGCGGGTGTGTAACCTTGGAACCAATAGCCGGCAGCGCGCCCTTCATGACTTCAAGGATGCTGCGCACCTTAACGCTGTTCCGGAAGTCGCGCGCCAGCACCTTGTTGATGTGGCCAGCCAGCGTGGCGTCGCCCGCGATCTCGTGCCGGGCAGCGGCCAGGCGGGCATAGCAGGCGGCGCAAGGCGCGACGACTTCGGCGATGCCTTGATCTTCCGCCTGCGCCAGATTCCTGGCCGGCAGCGCCACGCCAAGGAGGTGGCTGGACGAGTGGGCTGATGAGGCGCCACAGCACGACCAGTCGTTAACCTCGACCAGTTCCAGGCCCAGGGCTGGCGCGATGGCCTTCAGGCTTTCGTCGTACTCGCGCGAAAGGCCGTGCAGCGAACAGCCGGGGAAATAGCCGATGCTCATGCCCCATCCTCCTGTGCAGCGCAGGCCTCGAATATCCGACGGATCTCTTCCAAACCCTTGACGTTGTGCGGGGCCAGGCCCAGCTTGCCGCGCGCCAGAACCGATGGAGTCGTCGTAACGTCGGCGAACATCGGGCCGCCGCCCAGCTTGTAGCTCATGATCAGGCCCATCTCGAACAGGCGGCCGTGGTTTCGTACCTGCGTCAGGAATGACCTGTGAAAGGCGCGAATCGCATTGTGATTCTTACCGTTCGTGCGGGCCGCGAGAATCTCTCTGAGGGCGTCCATCGTGCGTGCCGGGTCGCACCCATTCGGGCAGCGCGACGTGCAGGTCTCGCACGTCAGGCACAGCCACAGGCCGTCGGCATCAGTCAGCCGGTCCAGTTGGTCCCGGGCGACCAGACGCATTACGTCATGGGGGCGCGTGGTGGTTTCGGTCGCCATCGGACATCCGGCCGAGCACTTGCCGCACTGGTAGCATTTCAGGGGGTTCAGTCCCGTCATGTGCTGGATGCGGGTGGCCAGCGGCTGCGCTGCAGAGTGTTCGTGGGAGTGCTCGTGCGAGCCCACGGTGGACCTCCGTTCAAGTCGGCGGCAAGGCGGCCACAGGGCCGACCCTGGGCGGATTCTAGCGCCTCGTTTGTGGAAGGGAAGGGGGGATCTGCATGGAAATACACATCTTTTACAGGACCATAATAGTCCATTTTAGGTGATCTCGTCATGGGCCGAAGCCGGTGGTAACATCGCTGCGAATCCGTGATTGCGATATCTAGTGAACTCTTCCTGGTTGCCCTGGAGCCGTGATTATTCGCAGAGGTGAGCCATGAGCCAGTTCGTAGGTCAGGTTGGCTTCGTCGTTCGTGGCATTCTGCCGTGCCTGTTCGGTCTCGGGCTGGTTGTAGGTGGATGTTCTTCCGGCGAACCGGCTGCTGAAGGGGATGGCTTGCAGTGTCGTTGCGAGCCGGTGAACGGCATGCCGCCCGAACAGACTGACTGGGCGGAACGCGCCCGTATCGCGAACGCAGATCTCGACTGGGAAATGTCCACAGAGGAAGTCATTGCCGTTCTGCGGCAGCGTGTTGACGAGCGCGTGTCAGTGATCGAGGTCGATTCCGGCCTGTCCGACTACCGGTCAGACGCCGATTTCGCCGTGCAGGCTTCCTTTCTGAAGTGCGTCGCCTGCCTGGCTCATAACGAGGGCCTGCGAACGGCTGCGTACTACCCCAGCCTGGAGGTCATCACAACGAACGGGCGCAATGCCGCCAGCTCGATGTTCAAGGATCACCCGGACTGGGTGCAGCAGGGCATTGATGGCAGTCCGAACGTGTTCTACGGTTCTGCCGAGTTCTGGGTCGAAGCCGATGACGAAAGCGCCTGGATGTCGCCGAACGGTCCCTGGCGCGCAATCTACCTTCAGCGCATCAAGGCTCTCGCGGCTGCCGGTCTGGATGCAATCTGGGTCGATGTTCCGCTGTTCATGGATACGGGCACGCCCTGGCCTGGCGTCGAGCCAGGCAGCTCGGCCGAGTTTGCGCGCTGGTCTGGCCAGCGCGGCCTAGGGGGGGGGGCCGGATACCAGTCTCCGAAGGCCGTCGATTTTCAGGACCCGGTGTTTCGCACCTGGCTGCGCTGGCGTCACGAGAACCTTCGGGACTTCCTGAAGGACATCTACGACACGGCTGTGGCCGCCGCGCCACAGATTCGCATCGTGGCCGAGACGTTCCCGATGGACTACATGGATGCCACCGACAAGGGGTTGGATGGCCTGTTCCACCCGGAGGGCGACAGGTTTTCGCGCATCTGGGAGGTGGATAGCGTTTCCAATTCACTGGCCATGAAATGGGCCACGCCAGAGGATTTCGCCAGCAAGATAGCGATGTTCAAGTGGGCGAGGCAGGCCGATGGGGCAGGACCATCGTGGGTTTTCTCGTACGGGAACGAGCCCCTGGATGCCGGCCTGGTCATGGCGGCAGCTCTTGCCACGGGCAACGCGCCATTCGAACTGAAGACCCCCGAGATGACCCAGACGGTCGGCGCCGACTTCCGGCGTCAGTGGTTCGGTTTCATGGCGGACAATGCCGATACCGTGCCTGGTGGACCCAGGCTGGCCAGGGTCGGCGTCTGGTATGGCTCGGCCAGCCGGGACTACCAGGACTACATGCCCGACGAGGGAGCCTACGGCATGTATGTCTCCACGATTTCTGTCACCGCCGATATCGACTGGTGGGCCACCGAGGAAGGCGATTCGTGCATCGAGAAGCCCCACCTGGGAGGCTGGCGCGGTGCCGCCAGTGCACTGACGCAACTGCGCGTGCCATACAAGCCGATACAGTCGCCTGGCGACCCAGCAGGTGATCTGGCAGGCATACGGTTGCTGTGGATGCCCAGCGCTCGAGCACTGTCGGACGACGACATTCGCATCGTGAAGGCCTTCGTGCAGGATGGAGGCGTCCTGCTGGCTGACGGCGTCTACCCGGGCCAGGTGGATGACCTGGGCAATCCGAGATCGGACAACCCGCTGGCCGACCTGCTTGGGCCCATACCCGGCCCGGTGCCACTGGGCCACGTCCAGAAGTCGGGCAACGGCCTGGCGTTCTTTACTCCCGAGGACCTGGCGCGCAAGGTGTTCGAGGGATTCGAGGGCGCGGATATCGCGGCTGAATCCATGTCAACGGTAGAACGGATGGTCAGGACCCAGGTGGAAGATGATGTCGTTCTGGACCTGCCGCGCTGGGTGCATGTAGAGGTAGCCCGGCCATCTGATACACGTCATCTGCTGTACGTGGTCAACTTCCAGGGGTTGCAGATGCCGCTGGTCCAGGCGACCCAGGAAATGGACATTCAGTATCGTCCGCCTGCCGGATGGAAGGTCGTTTCAGCCCAGGCATCAAGCCCCGAGATCGGGGCGACCAGCCCGCGCAGCGTCGTGGTCGAGGAAGTGGCCGAACGGCTGTATCGTCTGCGGACATCGGTGGACCAGTTTGCGGTTATCGATGTGCAGCTTGAAACCGACCGGATCTCGCAGCTTCCGGTTGCCGCCGCGCCGGTGTTTGCCGACGGACAGCGAGAGGAAGCTGCCGCGCAAGGACTGCGGTTCATCCTCGATTCGATGCGGAATCCTGCGCTGCCTGCACCCTGGAACTTTGCCGTGTGGACGAATCTGAAGGACTCCATCGATCCGACCGAGCAGTATGCCTACGGACACCTGACCACCAGCGAGCACATGGGCCTGCTGCTGCAGGCGGCGGCGTGCATGGGCGATGCCGAGGCATTCGATCAGGCGTTCCGTTTCGTGAATGAACAGATGGTATCTCCGTTGTTCCAGGTCGTGAACTGGGCGATGGACCCTGTGCTGAAGCGGCCGGTCGTCCAGCAGGACGAGACCACGGATCCGTGGAGGAACGGCAACGCGCCACTTGATGACTTCCGTGTGGTGAAGGGGTTGCTGGCTGGCGCCCAGTCGTTTGGCAGGGCCGATGCGCAAGAACTTGCCCGAAGGATCATGCGCGGCCTGCACTGGACCAGCGTGACCGACAGGGGGCGTGGCCAGCCGATCGAATATCCGAGCCTGTCGGGAGGCCTGGTGGCGTACGCATGGAACTGGCAGGAGGTCGATGATCCTGCGTTGACACCGGCCTCGTTCGCCGAGGGCATCGGGGAGATCGATTCCGAGTTGCTGCCGATCGACTACCAGGATCTCGAGGCGATCGAGCTGTCGACGCGGTGGGATCCTCGATGGAATTCAGTTCTAGGCGCGGCCACCGACTTGATCCTGTCGGCCGAGATCGCGCCTGGAGGTCAGCCGACCGGACTGTTCTGGAATGGAATGCGGATTACGGGGGCCTACACGGGCGATTTCGAGGATCCGGACGGGCCGAAGGGGCTGAACCTGAAGACGATACAGATCCTGTGGACGGCCCTGCATCTGGCTGCCGTGGCGAACGCGCAGCCGGCTGCGCTGACCGAACAGCAGATCTTCGGGGCCTCGGCTGCCGCGCATCGTACGCTTGCGTTCTTCCGCACTTTCCATGCTGCCGAGGGGCGAATCCCCGAGTACCTTGCCCCGGATGGTCGCGATGTTCCCGAATGCGGCACTACGAACCCGGCAGGGTGCCTGGAACCGGATATCAGCAACCTGGTAAACGGCGAGTCGCGGATCTATGCGCTTGCGGCAAGACTGGCCCTGCGCCTGGGGGACCAGGCATTCGCATCCACGCTGGTCCAGCAGCACATTCTGACCGATCGCGTCACCGATCCGACTTCGCCGCGTTTCGGGTTCATTGGAGCAAGCACCTCGAACACCGACGATGCCGAGGCTTGGAACACGCTGGAAGCAGTATTGACGCTGTGCCAGGAAGCCGCGGTACCAGCCCTGGTGAACTAGCTAATCACAGCCCCGTTGCATACGCTACGGTCGGAAAGCTGACTGCGAACGAACTGCCCTTGCCTGGCGAGGAATCCACGTCGATCCGGCCCTGGTGCATGTCTACAAGTCGCCTTACCAGAGTAAGTCCGAGACCGGTGCCGGGGACGTGCGCGGTGTAGTCGTTCTTGACCCGGTAGAACTCGTCGAAGATGTGGTCGCGTTCCGCAGGGGACATGCCAATGCCGTCGTCCTTCACCACGACCCTCGCGTACAGGCCGTTTCCGTCTACACGGACGTTCACGTGGCCGCCTTCAGGCGTGTACTTGATGGCGTTGTCAACGAGGTTCGTCACGATGCTGCGCACGGCATTCGGATCCGCGAGGATCGGCTCGATTTGCGTGGGCGCAGCGCACTCGATCTGAAGCGTGACGTTTCGTTCCTGCGACCTTTCGGCGCTGGCGTCAACCACCTCGGTGACGATTGTGGAAAGGTCGGCATGTTGGCGCTTGAGGCTGAAGTTTCCGGTCTCGATGGCCGTCAGGTTCAGCAGGTCCGACACCAGTGTGCGCAGTGTGCGAGATCGCAAAAGGGCTCGTTGAATCATCTGGCGGTCGCGCTCGGGGTCCTCGCCGGCGATGCCAGACAGGACGATGTTCAGCGACGATTCGATTGTTGCCAGAGGACTCTTCAGTTCGTGCGCGACCATCGACACGAACATAGACTTCGCGATTTCCAGCTTCTTCAGCGCCGTGATGTCCCGCAGCACCGCCACCGCGCCCAGGGTCTCGCCACCTGGTTCCAGCACGGGCGCCGCATTGACCATGTAGGTGCACGGGCCGATCACGATCTCTCTTGAGGCAATAATCGGGGCATCGGCCTGCACGACCTCCATTACCAGCGACACGATTTCGGGCAACTCGGCCGCATTTTCGACCGGTGTCGGCAGCGGTTGGCCGGTGCACGATGGCATGATGCGGGACAGCGCGGCGTTGCGCAGGACGATGTGCCCTTCACGATTGACCACCAGGACGCCGTCCGTCATGCAGTGGAGGATTGTCGTGGACTTGGAACGCTCGAACGCCACCTCCAGCAGGCGACTCTCGCGCTCCTCACGCAGTGCCTTGGCCTCGATGCGCAACGCTCGTTTCTCGAGGCCGTTGCGGACGTGCAGCAGCAGTTCGTCAGGGGTGAAGGGCTTCGGGATGTACCCGTAGGCGCCTCGCTTGGTCGCGTCAACCGCCGTGTCGATCGTCGCGTAGGCGGTTATCACCAGCAGCAGGGCATCCTCATCGACTTCGTGCAGCGCCTGGACCAGGTCCATTCCACCCATGCGGGGCATCTTCAGATCCGAGATGACGACGTCGAAACCCTCGCCGGCCCGGAAACGCTCCAGTGCCGCCATGCCGTCGTCCGCCGTCTCGACGTCGTAGCCTTCCGCCGCCAGTATGCGGCGGCACCCCTCCCGCATTCCGACTTCGTCATCCACCACCAGGATCCGGTTTCGGCGATCGGCCATGATGACCTCCAGAGGCATATTTCACGGCCACGCAGGCCGCCTTTCAAAAGGCGATGCTTCCTGTCGACGCCATCACGTCAGGACAGCCAGCACTTCGTTCAGCAGCACCTCGGGTGCCACGGGCTTCTCCAGGAAGCGGTCGACCGGCAGGTAATTCGTGTCCGGTTCGTAGCGGAACGGGACCGTCGCGTGGATTGCGGTGACCATGATCAGCGGGATGTGCCTGGTGGTGTCGTCCTTGCGCAGGGCGCGTGCCAGGTCAAAGCCTTCGCTGTTGGTGCCCATCATCACATCCAGGACGATCACGTCCGGCTTTTCGGCTCGCGCCTTGACCAGACCCGCCGGACCGGAATGGGCCGACACTATCGAGTATCCACGGCTCTCAAGCACCGCCCGGTTCACGGCCACCAGGTCCACGTCGTCGTCCACCAGCAGTACCTTTTTCGCGTCGCTCATCGGGTCCTCCATGCAATACTTCACCGGAAATATTGTTCTTCAACGCGGTACTCCCGCGCGCTTCCGTCCTCGGCTGCAGATTCCGCCGTCCGGATCGGCAGGCGGATCGTAAACGTCGTTCCGCGGCCCAATTCACTGTCGACGGTTATGTCGCCCGAGTGCATCTTGACGACGCCGTACGTGATAGCCAAGCCAAGTCCGGTCCCCTTGCCCATTGCCTTTGTCGTGAAGAATGGCGTGAACAGGCGGCTGAGATTCTCGGGTGGGATGCCGCAGCCGGTGTCGGCTATCTCGATTCGAATGTCGTCGCCGTTGCAGGCGCTGCGTACCGACATTCGCAGTGTGCCCCCGTCGGGCATGCTGTCGACGGCGTTCATCACGAGATTGACCAGTGCCTGACGCAACTGGATGTGGTCGATCATCAGGACCGGCAGGTCGGCCTCGACCTCAGTCAGGACATTCACGTTGGACTCGACGGACCGCGGACGCGCGATGGTCACGACCTCGTCCAGGATCTGGTCGATTCGTGCCGGGGCCTTGGATACGCGAGACTTCCTGGCGAAATCCAGCAGCCCGCGCACGATGTCCTTGCAGCGCGTCGCTTCGCTGACGATCAGTTTCAGGTCCTCCTGGCCCTGATCGTCTTTCACCTCGCGCATCAGCATATGGCTGTAAAGGAGGATTGTTCCCAACGGGTTGTTCAACTCGTGTGCGATACCGGCCGACAGTTGGCCCATCGAGGCAAGCCGCTCGCTGCGCAGCAGTTGCTTCTGGGTCGTGGCCAGTTCCTCGTGGGAATGGCGCAGATCGACGACGACCTGCTCCAGTTCATCGACCAGGAACGGCAGGCACATGGCAGGCTCGGCCAGCCCCTGGCACACGGCGATAGCCTTTTCCTTGCAGGTCGGGTAGCCGCAGGCGCCGCAGTTCAACTGGTCCTGCGGATCTGTCTTGCGCATCCGTTCAAGGACCTGCGCGATGTCCTGATCGGACGGCTGCGGCAGCACCAGATCCTCCTGCATGAACGATCTGGTCAGGTCCAGGCCCTCGAATTCAGCCAGAGATTCGGCCAGTTCTCGGTGCGAAACAAACCGTGCGCGCTCGTTTATGTGCCGGACCAGAAGTTCCTTGCGGGCCAGGACGCTGAGGTCGTTCAGCATCATTGGCCCGTCGATGCAGCCTTCGCAGAACAGCAGGTCATAGAACAAGGCTTTGGAGCGGCCCGCCGCCAGTTCGCGCAGGGTCATCAGCACGCGATCCTTGCCCTCGGTGCCGACAATCTCTCCTTCCAGCAAATCGGATCCCATGCCGGCGGTCTTCAGCAAACCGCCGCTGATGGGGAATGTCCGTCCGATGTGGGCTCGTGGCCCATCGAAACTGCTGACGGACTGGTCGGCTGGGTCAATTCCGGCCGCCGTGAACATCCTCTGCAACTCGTCGAACGTCAGCACGGCATCCAGTGCCGTGTTCGACGAGGTTTGCAGGTGCTGCTTCTTGGCGACGCACGGGCCGATGAATACCACCCGTACGGTGCCGTTGTGCCTCTGCCTGATTGCCCGCGCCACAGCAACCTTTGGCGACACGACGGGCGCCAGGAACGGGTGCAGCTCGGGCAGGTACTTTTCAACGTAGGTCACGACCGCGGGGCATGGCGTCGTGATCACCGGACGTCCGGTGCGCCGGGCCTCTTCGAACAGGCGCTGGTAAGCTGGGGCGACCAGTTCGGCGCCGAACGCCACTTCCCAGACCTCGGCAAACCCCAGCGCACGTACCGCCTGGATGACGCGCCCTGGTACGACAGTGTGGAACGCCGCCGGGAAGGATGGGGCCAGGCATGCGAAGACGGGCTGGCTGCCTGCCAGAAGCCCGTTGACTTCGTCGACGTCGTCCCGGACGCGCTTGGCCCCCTGGGCGCATACCTTGACGCAGTTGCCGCAGGCGATGCACCGTTCGGGCACCACTCGTGCCTGGCCTGCAACGACCTGGATGGCCTTGGCAGGGCAATCTCGGACGCAGGTATAGCAGCGTCGGCAACGTTCGGGGATGGTCCACAGGACAGCCATGATCAACTCCAAGCAGAGTGGTACCCGTCGCCCGGCAAGGAGGTACCGTTACCTGGCGACGGGAACGCCCGCACTACACTCGGTCTCGCCCGAAATAACCGGTGTGCAGGAAGCGGTGCGAGAGGTCCGAGTTCGGCGTCTGAAAGAATGCCTCGTATGCCGCTCTCACCTGCGGGTTTTCGTGGGACTTGCGAAGGCCCTTGCCCTGGTCCTCGCGGTAGATGGCCTCGATTCGTGATTTTCTTACAGCGTCCGTAGTCATGCGAGGCTGGCCGCCGCCGCCGATGCAGCCGCCCGGGCAGGACATCACCTCGACGAAGTGATAAGCCGCCTTGCCGCTGCGGATCCTGTCGACCAGTTGGTTCGCGTTGGCCAGGCCGTGCGCGACCGCGACACGGGCTGTGACTCCCTCCAGGAAACTCCATTCGGGCACTACGTCGCTAAAGGTCAGCGCGGCCTCCTTGATGCCTTCCATGCCCTCGATCGGGGTCACGCGCAACCCGTCGAAGGGCAGGGCGCGGCCGGTCACGATTTCGTAGGCCGTGCGCAACGCGGCCTCCATGACTCCGCCGGTGTTTGCGAAGATGTCGGCGGCGCCGGTGGACATGCCCATCGGCTGGTCCATCTGTTCGTCAGGCAGGTTGGCAAAATCGATGCCCGCCTGGCGGATCATGCGAGCCAGTTCGCGGGTCGTCAACACCACGTCGACATCACGCTGCCACGACGCCTCCATCTCGGGCCGGGCCGCCTCGAACTTCTTGGCGGTGCACGGCATGATCGACACGACGAAGACGTCGGATGGGTGTTTTGCGATGCGGCGCGAGTAATAGGTCTTGGCAGCGGCACCGAACATCTGCTGCGGTGATTTGCATGTGGACAGGTTCGGAAGGAAGTCCGGGTGGAAGTGTTCGCAGTTCTTGATCCACGCCGGGCAGCACGATGTCGCCAGTGGCAGCGGACCCGGTGCAGCGTGCGCGTGGGCGTCATGATGGTCGCCCTGTACGTCATGGTCCGGGCCAAGGATTGCGGCCTTCAGGCGGCGCAGCAACTCTGTGCCTTCCTCGAGAATGGTCAGGTCGGCCGTGAAATTCGTGTCGAAAACACCGTCGAATCCCAGGCGACGCAATGCGGCGGTCATCTTGCCGGTCACAAGCGTGCCGGGCGCGAATCCGAACTCCTCGCCAAGTGCAGCGCGAATGGCCGGCGCGGTCTGCACGACCACGAATTTCACTGGATTGTCCAGCGCAGCCCAGGCCTTGCCTGTTTCGTCGTGCTCGCTGATCGCGCCCACCGGGCAGACAGCCGAGCACTGGCCACACTGCACGCACGTCACAGTGTCGAGGTCACCGCCAAACGCCGGGCCCACGACCGTCTTGAAGCCTCGATGCTGCGGGAAAAGGGCGCCGACATCCTGCACCGCATTGCAAAGGGTGACGCAACGGCGACACAGCACGCATTTGCCGGTGTCGCGGACAAGGGCTGGCGTCGAAGTGTCGATGTGGGACGGGTTGACCGCGCCCGGCCACGATACCTGGCGGATGCCCAGGTCGCGTGCCAACGCCTGGAACTCGCAGTCGTCGTTCCGATCGCAGGTCTTGCAATCGCCTGCATGGTCCGACATCAGAAGTTCCATGACCGTCTTTCGGGCGTCGCGCACCCTTTGCGTGCGGGTGCTGACCTTCATGCCCTCGGTGACGGGGGCGACGCAGGCCGGTATCAGCGTGCGAGCACCCTCGATCTCGACCATGCACAGGCGGCACGCGCCGATGGCCTGCACGTTTTCCAGGTAGCACAGTGTCGGGATCTGGATGCCTGCCTGGCGCGCGGCCAGCAGTACTGTCGAGCCTTCGGCTGCCTGGACCGGCGAGCCGTTGATTGTCAGGTTAACCATGGGTCGTTCCTCCTCGCGTCGTCGTCCTTCGAAAACCTCAGTTGCAGGACTCCCTGTAGTCGCAGCGCAGGCAGCGTCGCGCCTCGTCCCTGGCAACCGTCTCGCAAAACGCCAGTTCGACCTCGGCGAACGACCCCTTGCGCTGGATGACGGCCAGCAGGCGTTCGTCGGCGCGCTGCGACGCTACCGGGTCGGCGTCCGGATCAAAGGCGGTATCGACCTGTTGATCCTCGCGCCAGAATGCGTGATCGGCGCCGGTCAAGGCGTGGTCGATTGCCACTGCCGCCCGCTCGCCCGCCGCTATGGCGTCAACGACCGAGGAAGGTCCGACCGCGGCGTCGCCACCTGCGTACAGCCATTCCACGGAGGTGCGGCCGGTGCGCGGATCGGCCTGAAGGGTGCCGTCCTTGTTGCACTTGACCGGGAGGTCCGTGAACAGGCCGTCAGCATCGACCGACTGTCCGATCGCCGCGACCACCTGGTCTACGGGAATCGTGAACATCGCGCCCTTGATCGGGACAGGGCGTCGACGGCCGGACTTGTCGTAGCCGCCAAGTTCCATGCGTTGGCAAACCAGGCCGGTCACTCGCCCGTTATCCAGTTGAACCTCGATCGGTGCTACCAGCGTTTCCAGCGTCACGCCTTCGTGCAGCGCCTCGTCGACCTCGACCTCCCACGCCGGCATCTCGTTGCGACGGCGTCGGTAGACGATCGTCACGTTCTCGGCGCCCATGCGCAGCGCGGTTCTTGCAGCATCGATGGCCGCGTTGCCGCCGCCGACAACGGCCACGTTCTTCCCTACTTTTGCGTTCAAGCCAAGGTTTGCCGCCTTCAGGAAGGACAAAGCCTCGGTAACTCCATCGGCGTCGTCGTTCGGGATGCCAAGCGTGCTGCCCTTCATCGCGCCGATACCCAGGAACACGGCCTCGAAGCCCTGTTCTCTGAGGCCGGTCAGCGTGAAGTCGCGGCCCAGTCGCTGGCCGGTCTTGATCGTGACGCCCATTGACTCGATCAGGGCAATCTCGGCAGCCAGGCGTTCGCGCGGCAGGCGGTATGCCGGAATCGTTTGAATCAGCATGCCGCCGGCCTTTTGCTCGGCCTCGAAAATCGTCGGGGTATAGCCCAGGCGGGCCAGGAAGTACGCCGCCGACAAGCCGGCCGGACCGCCGCCAACAATCGCAACCTTGCGACGTTCGTTGCCGGGAGTGCGCCGGATCTCGGGCAACTCCATGTCCACGGGTTGATCAACCATGAAGCGCTTGACGCCGCGGATCGATACCGGGCTGTCCAGCGTGACGCGCCTGCACTTCGATTCGCAAGGGTGGAAGCATACACGTGCGCAGATGGACGCCAGCGGATTGCGGTTCCGGTGCGTGCGCATCGCGTCGGCGTATCGACCTTCGCCAACCAGGGACACGAAGCCAGGCACATCAACGCCGGCCGGACAGGCGTTCTGGCACGGGGCGCGAACCAGAGCGCTGCAGGCCCCTGCCGGGCACTTTTTCTCGCGGATGTGGGCGTCGTACTCGTGACGGAAGTAGCGGATCGTGGACAGCACCGGATTCGGCGCCGTTTGGCCAAGGCCGCACAGAGCGGTGTCCTTGATGGTGTTGCCCAGGTCGATCAGCCGCTCGACGTCGCCTTCGACGCCCTTGCCGTCGCAGATGCGTTCCAGGATCTCCAGCATGCGCTTGGTGCCGATGCGGCACGGTGCGCATTTGCCGCATGATTCGTCCTGGCAGAACTCCAGGAAGAAGCGCGCGACATCGACCATGCACGCGTCGTCGTCCATCACGATCAGCCCGCCCGATCCGATGATGGCCCCCAGTTCGATCAGCGATTCGTAGTCGACCGGCACGCCCAGGTGTTCAACCGGGATGCAGCCGCCCGAGGGGCCGCCCATCTGGGCCGCCTTGTACTTCTTGTTGCCGGGGATGCCTCCGCCCACCTCGAACACCAGCTCGCCCAGCGGCATGCCGATGGGGATCTCGACCAGGCCCGTGTTTCGGATGGCGCCCGCCAAAGCAAAGACCTTGGTGCCCTTGGATTTGTTCGTACCGTAGGCGGCGTACCATGCCGACCCCTTCAGGAGGATCGCCGGGATGTTCGCGTAGGTCTCGACGTTGTTCAGCAGCGAAGGCTTGTCCCAAAGACCCTTGACTGCCGGGAACGGCGGGCGCGGGCGCGGTTCGCCGCGGTTGCCCTCGATGCTGGTCATCAGGGCCGTTTCCTCGCCGCAGACGAACGCGCCGGAACCCTTTCGGATCTCGAGGTCGAAGTCGAAGCCGGTGCCCAGAATGTTGGTCCCCAGCAGGCCGCACTCGCGCGCCTGGCCGATGGCAATGCCCAGGCGCTCGATGGCCAGCGGGTATTCGGCGCGAACATAGACGAATCCCTGCGAAGAACCGATGCAATAACCGGCGATGGCCATTGCCTCGATGATGCTGTGGGGGTCGCCCTCTAGTACCGATCGGTCCATGAACGCGCCTGGGTCGCCTTCGTCGGCGTTGCACAGGACATACTTCACCGCGCCGGGGGACTTCCTGGCGAAAGCCCACTTCAGGCCGGTCGGGAAGCCGCCGCCGCCACGCCCGCGCAGGCCGGAAGCCTTCACTTCGTCGACAACCTGGTCGGGAGTCATTGCTGTGAGAGCTTTGGCCAGTGCCGCATAGCCATCCAGCGCGACGTAGTCCTCGATTCGCAGCGGATCGACAATGCCGCAGTTTCGCAGGACGATCTTGACCTGCTTTGCGAAGAACTCGAGGTTCTTCATCTGCGGCACCAGTTCGCCCGTGGCGCTGTGGCGGTTGACCAGGCGATTTACCACCGTGCCGCGCAGCAGGTGGGAATCGACTATCTCAGCGATGTCGGCAGCCTTGACCTGCTGGTAGAAGACCCCGTCGGGGTAGACGACTACCACAGGCCCCTGTGCGCACGGACCCAGGCATCCCGTTTCCAGCAGTTGCACGTCGCGGTCCAGTCCCTTGGCCGCAAGAGTGCGACGAAAGGCTGCAACCACTTCAAGCGAACCGGATGCGATGCACCCGCCGCCGGTGCAGACCAGGACCTGTCGCTTGTCGGGGCGGCCGCCGGCGATGGTGCCTTGGGCCAGCGATTCATCCCGCAGGGTCTGAAGAGCGGTCAATGAACCGATGCGGTTTCTGGTTGTCATGATCAATCGCCTCCGGATTTCGCGGCGGGCGCAGCGTAGAGATCGAGAATGGCCTGCATGCGTGCGGGCTTGACCCGCTGGTGCACGTCGTCGTCGATCATGATCGCCGGAGCCAGGCCGCATGCGCCGAAGCATCGGGCTACTTCCAGGGTGAAGTTGCGGTCGGCCGTCGTCTCGCCAACGTCGCAGCCCAGTTTCGCCTTCAGCGTGTCCAGGACCTGCTTGCCCCCTCGGACGTAGCAAGCCGTTCCCAGACACACGCGGATCAAATGTCTGCCGCGTGGATTTGTGGTGAAGAACGAGTAGAAGCTGACCACTCCCGCGACTTCGCTGTAGGGCTTGCCCAGGCCAACGGATATCCGCTTCAGCACGATCTCGGGCAGGTACCCGAAGATTCCCTGCGCAATTTGCAGCACAGGTATCAGCGCGCCCGGTTTTTCGCGGTACTCCGCGAGGATCTCGTCAAGACGTTCGAGGAGCTGTGCCTCGGGAACGTCGCCGCAAGTACAGGTTGCTGGGTTCACCGCCATCGTAATGAGCCTCCTTTGATTCACTGGGGTTTCGCCTCGCCTCAGCGGCTGGCGTTTCCCGTGCCTGGCAAAGGACATCGCAAGGCGCATGCCATCAGCGGCGCCGTGAGCAATTTCGAGGGACGATGGCGGATCAATGGGTTATGAAAACAGGAACAGTCGTGTCCTTGAATGACGCGTGGGTACGATTCTCCCGTGGGGGATTCAGGAACGATTGTCCGGAGTGCTTTGTCGATGGAAAAGGTTCAGAACGAGTAGCCCAAACCAATAAGAAGTTGGAAGTCCCACGTGTCCTGGTAGTGGATTGTGAAGCCTTCCTTGATGTCCTGCAGTCCGGCGGCGTTCTTGTTCACCGTCACACGGTTCTCGTAGTTCTTTGACTGGGTAAGGTTGTACGAGGCTCTAAGATCGATCGGAATACTGAGGTGGCCAATCGTTGGCGTCAGGTTCAGTCCGATCGTCAGATACGTTGCCGAAACGGTGTCAACCTTGAACTTGTAGCCCCGATAGTCCAGCGGCTGGCCGGACTGTTCAGCACTGGATTGAATCGGAACGACGAACTCGGGCCCAATCCCAAGGCCAATCCGGATGCCTGGAAGAGGCAGGATGCCCTGCACCAGTATCGGAATGTGCATTTCAACCGACTTTGCCGTCAGCTTCCACGAAGATCCTGAAAGCGGCGTTTCGCGGATCTGGCCCTGCTCGAACAGGAAGTCAATTTCGAGTCCCAAGGCCTTTAGAAGGCGCAACTGGGCGTACAGTCCGGCACCGCCGCTCCAGCCTCCACGCTGAGGTCCGAAAGCCCAGTCCTGGCCAAGCAGATATGATGGAAGGCGGTCCGGCTGGGTCCAAAGCGTGCCGCCAGCGCCACCCTTGGCGCCGATCTCGAAGTCCACAAGGCCCCAGCCGGCCAGGGCCGGAACCGGCAGCGCCAGGCCGACCAGCAGTAACAGGCTGGCGATGGCAGTTCTTTTCACGGGGTTAAGCTCCGCAGAAGTTCAGCGTGACGTTAGCATGATCTGACGCGGCGGAAAACGGTTTGCGGAGTGCAAGGCGTATCCACTACCTAACCCAGTCGTTAGCAAAGTATCAACGATGCTGATTCGGGTACCCACGCAGTCGAAATTCTGGCTCCAACGGTCTCATTGTGGGCAATTCAGGAAAATTCGGACCAGATGCTTTTCGCGAGCGCCGTCGTTGATTGACCGGTGAAGGCCGGGGGCGCAATAGGGCTGCCGTGGGCAGGGCATGTTTCCCTTAGCTGCGCTCTTGTTGCCCGGCCACTCTCGCTGTGCTGTCGGGAAGGGTAGGTGATGCCTGGTGCTTTACATGTTTCACAAAGATTCTGGCACCGTCCCCATTGTTCGGGCCGCGCAGCGCAGGGCGGCAGAGCCGGGATCCTGGCTGACGTGGAAACCGATCTCGAAGGTCAGGAGCAGGTCGTCGCCAGCTACGGTTGGCGACAGACCCAGCAGCCCGCCGGTGGTGGGCGGGATCGACTGCACCTCGCTGACCGGGGCCAGCGTGACCGGGTCCATCAGCACGAAATCCACCCGGTGGTCCGGCCTGCAACCCCCGCATATATATATGTGCTGCCCGGAGGACCAGAACAGGCCCACCGCGCCCTGGAAGGGCACCAACACCGGTTCGACCTCGTCCACGTCCACGACCGCCACGCGCACGGGGGCCTCGTCCAGGGGAACGCCGTCTGCGTCCAGTCGGGCGACGCGGATGATCGCCGACGCGCCGGACTGGAAGTCCACGCCGGTCCGGACCTCGGTCCAGGCCGCGATCCAGCCGCTCTCGGTTGCGACCAGTGCCTGCCGGACCGTGCCGAAGGAACCAGAGGTCGTGATTGCCCCATCCTCGTCCGTAGACGATACCTGTTTCCGGGGCACCACCACGGTCCCAGCGGCGTCCACGGCGACGAAAAAGACGTGGCCCCGCGAATTGCCCGATTCCTGCCACAGGATGCCCCATCGATCGGCGCGGGCGGCCACCGCCGGCGCAGGCTCGTCCCCTTCGCTGCCGAATTGGCCGAGGTTAAGTACGTCCCCTTCCAGCCCTGCGGTTGCGTCCAGGCGGGCGAACCTCACTGGCCGGCCACCGCCGTTTCCCGGCGCGCTGAAGGCCATTCCGAAATTCGAGCCAAGTGGCGCCAGCACGGGACGTGTCAGGGAATCCGTTGTCGTTCCCGCCAGGGCCCTCGGCTGTGCCACCGCATCGCCGCTAGCGTTCCTTATTGCCGTGTGGATGGTGTCGTCGGACCAGGCCAGCAGAAGGCCGTCCCCGGCCGGCGCAGCCGCCAGGCTCCCGACCAGGTCGGTGTTCTGCAGGACATCGATGGCCGATCCAATCGTGCCGTCAACCCGGAAGGTTGAGATACGCAATGCAAATGGTGCCGGTTCGAAGGGGCTGGATGGCGTGGCCTCGTTCCGGGCCAGGAAGACCGTTCCGCCTGCGGTCGTGACCAGCGGATGCGCACCGCGGCCCCAGACCCGGGGGGCGTGGTCCGTCGCAGTACGGGTGACGCTGCAGTTGAATCGCAGGTCGGGCGTGCGTTCCAGGATGGGCACGCCGGGGGTCACCGGGGGCGTGTCCTTCGGCAGGTCCTGCCCCGGGATGTCCACGGGCGGCACGTCTGCAGCGAGGTCACCGATCGGGAGGTCGGTCGGCGGGAGGTCGGACGGTAAAGTGTCGGTCCGCGGGAGTTCGGCTGCCGGGAGTTCAGTCGCCGGGTCATCTGTGACCGGCATCTCCAGGGCATCCCACTCCAAGCCGTCCGTAGTGTCGTCTGCGCCCGAGTTGACACCACAGCCCCCGTTCGGGCCGGCCAACATCGCGACTACGACAATCGCGTACAGGATCGAGCATCGTCCCGCTGTTCCCCGCATCGATTCCTCCCTATCAAGCCAGGTTCTGGCGACATTGATAACCTTCTGGACAGGATAGCAAGCCGCGTGCCCCGGGGAAAGGCCCGTCGTTCAACGGATTCCTAAGATGTAAGCAATTTGTATTGTGCGGCTAATCGCGGGGGATTCTTGGCAGCCGGTCGATGAACAGGTCGGCAGACCAAAGGTTCAACGAAGGCTGATCGAATACGGGGACGAACCTGCGGACATCATCGGCCACCTGTTTCCATTCGAGCGACTGAATTTTCTTCTTCAGGTTTTCCACGACCCAGGAATGGTCGACGATGATGCCATGACCCTGCCAAGGGCCGGTCTGGTCGATTGCGGCGGTCAGAAATGCGAAGTTGATTGGGCACGAACGCCCCGTGTACCAGATCAAATCGTACCAGTCGCGACCTTTCACATATTCACGGCACAGCAACGCATGAATCTTTCCAGCGAACAGGCTGGGCAGATCCTGGACCGCGACCGCTGAAACAAATGGGAAATCCAGGTATTTCAATTCACTACCGCTGCCGGCTGGGGGATTGGTGTCGATCTCAAGCTTGATCTTGATGGCAGGCAACCTGACTGATCTATTCGTATTGCGCAGGATGACAAGCTTTCCCAGCGACTCGTCCTTGATAAACAGTTTCCTTACGGTCGCGTCCGACTTTTCCCTGTCGATAATCTCTGGAACATACCCGAAGGCGGCCAGTTCCTGCGTCAGCAGGACCAGATGATCCTTCATGACGAAGCCAGGATCGGGGTTTCGGAGAATGAAATCCAGGTCTTCAGAAAAGCGGTTGAGTCCGTGAAAGATCCGCATGCATGTGCCACCCTGGAACAGTGCGTACTTGAAAAACTCTCCACGGCCCAGCGCGGCCAGCACGATTTCCTGAGTAATCTCTCGAAGTGCCTGCATTCTTTCAATATCAGACCCGATGGAGTATTGCTGAAGTCTTTGCTGGATCGGTTTGATGTTCATGATTTCAATGCTCTCAACCATTCGGATAGGAATTGCTTGATACGGCGGCTGCCGTAATTCGGAACAAGTTTCGACAAGGCAGAGGTCGACACGCCCATCATGTCAGCCATCTCAATTCTCAGACTTTTCGACGCGTCGTAGAAATCTTCCCAACCAGGATTTCTGACGTAGACGTAATCCGCGATCGCCTTGGCCGGTTCGGCAACATAGAACGCGTTTCCAGACTCGTCCACCATACGTTCAACCCCGGACATCAGACTTGCCTGCGGGACGTGGCTGTAGCTGAAGATACCCATCGGCGTATCAAATTCCCTGGATCGGCGCGGGCTGACCTGGGTGCATGAATGGACGGCTTCGGGAATCCAGCCGTGGTATGCCAGCGCCGATTCCAGACTGACGTAGCTTGGACCGTATATCCGTTGAGCCAGCGCATAAGTGCTCAAGAGTTCTTTTCGGTATCGGGGGGCAATGCAGTACAGGCCGCGTCGGATACTCAGAATTTCGCCATCGGCGATGGCCCTTTTGATAAGTCCGTGGCGGCTGAAATCAGATCCTTGGATCACGCATGCAACGTCGGCAATTGTAAAGATGCCGCCGGGCGCATTCAAGAATTGCTCCGTCAGTCGGTTCATCATGAAACCCTGTAAGAAGTAGTCAACTAATGACTACTTCCTGCAAGTATCGTCATTTATCAGTGCGGGTCAAAATTTAGTGAATCAAATTCTGCAGACTTGGGTCCAATCCATATCGACCTTTTGGTTATTGGCACGTCCCCCGCGGCGCTCAGGGAGGAGCCTTGGGGGCCGAGGCGGTTAGGGGGATGCGTTTAACCTAGTAGCGCGCCAGGTACTGGTCCAGTTCCCACTGGTGGACGGCCCCGATATAGGCGTGCCACTCGGCAGACTTTGCTTCGAGGAACTGGGTGTAAAGGTGCTCGCCCAGGGCCTCCTTGACGACGTCATCCTTCTTCAGTTCCTTCAACGCCTCGCTGAGGTCGCCGGGAAGTTCGTCGATCTTGTGGCGCCGCTTCTCGCGCTGGGACATTTCGAAGATGTTCTTGTTCACGGGCTCCCCAGGGGAGGTCTTGTTCCGGATGCCGTCCAGCCCCGCCGCGATCATGACCGCGAATGCCAGGTAGGGGTTGCAGGCCGGGTCGGGAGTGCGGATCTCGACGCGCGTCCCGTTGCCTCGGCGGTCGGGCACGCGGGCCATCGGGCTGCGGTTGCGCTCGGACCACACGATGTTGGTCGGGGCCTCGTATCCCGGGACCAGGCGTTTATACGAGTTCACGGTCGGGTTGGTAATCGCGCAGATCCCCTTGGCATGCGCCAGGACGCCGCCGATGTAGTTCAGCGCGGTCGCCGACAACTGCCACTTGGCCTTGGCATCGTAGAAGACGTTCTTGTCCTTCGTGTACAGCGACTGGTGAACGTGCATGCCCGACCCGTTGATACCGGCAATAGGCTTGGGCATGAAGGTCGCGTGCAGTCCGAAGTCGCGTGCGATCTTGCGGACGACGAACTTGAAGGTGACAAGGTGGTCGGCTGTGGCGACAGCCTCGTCATAACGGAAGTCGATCTCGTGCTGGCCGGGGGCGACCTCGTGGTGGGCAGCCTCGATCTCGAAGCCCATTCCTTCCAGCGCGTTCACGATTTCGCGGCGGCAGTCCTCGCCTTTGTCGATGGGCGCCAAGTCGAAGTAGGCGCCCTGGTCGTGCGTTATCGTAGTCGGGGTGCCGTCCGGGTTCTGCTGGAAAAGGAAGAATTCGGCCTCCGGACCCAGCATCGGCGTGTATCCCATCTTTGCCGCAGCGGCGACGACCCGCTTCAGGGCCGAGCGCGGGCAGCCGGGGAATGGCGTGCCGTCGGGCTGTGCCACGTCGCAAATGACGCGGGCTACGCGGCCTCGTTCGTCGGCCCACGGAAAGATGCGGAAGGATTCAAGGTCCGGAACCAGCAGCATGTCGGATTCCTCGATCCGGACGAAACCCTGGATCGAGGAGCCGTCGAACATGACCTCGCCCGACAATGCCTTGTCGAACTGGCTCTCGGGGACCTCGACGTTCTTGTTGATGCCCAGGATGTCCGTGAACTGCAGGCGCAGGAAGCGAATCTTCTCGTCCTTGCACAACTTGAGGATCTTTTCCTTGTCCAGCGGGCGAAGCGACTGGGTCTTCATTCGGGGTACCTCCATCGAATGCGGGACGGCGAAGTGACGTTCCGCGGAACTTCCGCGGGCGATCGCCGGACCACGGTCGAAAGATACGGTCGTTGGGGAGAAGTGTCAACGCGGTGACTTGAAAAACGCACGTGTGATGCCAGGAACGCGTGGCATTCAGGTTGAAAACCACGAAAATTCAGAAAAACTGTCATGAAAAATGTGCGCCATGTGCTCTTCTGTTGAAACGCGCATGCAACGTGTCGTCATTCCTGGTAGTCCTCGCGGGACAGTCCGTATTTCTTCATGCGCTCGTACAGTGCTCGGCGCGAGATACCCAGGCCCAGCGCGGTTGCTGTTACCTCGCCGCCATGGCGTTCCAGCGCATCCCGGATGACATGATGCTCGGTCGTTTCCAGTGCCTCGCGCAGGCGGCCCGCACCGGGTGGCAGCGACAACAAGCGCGTTGCGTCGAATTGTTCCTCTCCTGCGAAGGTACCTGACCGGCCATCCCGAGCCGTGATTACCATTCGCTCGACTGCGTGCTTCAGCTCTCGGACGTTTCCCGGCCACGGGTGGCCCAGCATCGCGGCCAGCGATTCGTCGGGGATCTGCGGTACCTGCACGCCGTTGCGTGTGGCCGCCTGCTTCAGAAAGTGACCCACCAGAAGCGGGATGTCTTCGGTGCGCTCGCGCAGGGCCGGCAGATGCACCTGAAGTACCAGGATGCGATGATAGAAATCCTCGCGCATCTGGCCCTTTCTGACCTGCTCGGCCAGGTCCACCTTGGTCGTAGCCACCAGCCGTATATCGACCTTGCGCGGGGCATCTCGACCCAGCGGGTAGACAAGGCCATCCTCAAGCACTCGCAGCAGTTGCAACTGGGCCCGGATCGGGATGCTCTCCACTTCGTCCAGCATCAGAGTGCCACCCGACGCGGCAACCATCTTCCCGTCCCGCGCTGCGTCGGCTCCGGTGAAGGCCCCGCGCGCATGTCCGAACAGTTCCGATTCCAGCATGGTCTCGGGCAAGGCCCCGGCGTTGAGGGCGACAAAGGGGCCGCGAGCACGTGGGCTCTGGTCATGAATGGCTCGCGCGACCAGTTCCTTCCCCGTGCCGGTCTCGCCCCAGACCAGGACTGGCGCGCTGGACCGCGCGACCACGTCGATCTGGTCGTAGACGTCCTGCATTGCGCGGCTGCGCCCGATCAGGCCATGGCGACCATCCTCGTCCGTGGAGACTGCAGCCAGACGCCGACGCAATTCGGCCGACTCGCGCCTAAGCGCGGATTTTTCGACGGCGCGCGCAACGCAGGCCAGCAGCACGTCGTCCTCGAAGGGCTTCTCAACGAAGTCGTAAGCGCCCGATTTCAGGCAGCGGACGGCCATGGAGACATCGCCGTGGCCGGTTACCAGAATCACTGGAGGAGCCCATTCATGTCTGGCCATCTCGGCCAGAAAATCCTCGCCGCTCATTCCGGGCATTTTCACATCGCAGATCACGGCATCGGCGTTCGGGAGCGATGGCCAGGCCAGGGAGGCCTCGGCAGAAGTGAAGACCTTGACCTCGAACCGGCGCAGCCGCAGCATCTGGCCTACCGAGAGGCGTGCAGCTTCGTCGTCATCGATCACAGCAACTAGTGCCTTCGCCGTCGTATCCGCTGCATTGCGTCCGGTCATGAAGTCACCTCGATCGGCCGTGACCCTTCTGGGGCCACAGGCAGGCGGATCGTGAATCTGGCCCCTGTGCCGGGTTCCCCCCAAGCCTCTATGGCGCCGCCGTGCTCTTTGATGATCGAGAGGCTGATGGACAGACCCAGGCCCGTGCCACGGCCTGGACCCTTCGTGCTGTAGAACGGGCGAAACAATTTCTCGGTATCGTCCGGCGCGAAACCCTTGCCGGTGTCCTCTACCTCGACTACGACAGGCATCATGGCACCAGGTTCGATCCGTGTACGAATCCACAGATGGCGGCTGGCCGAGTCCTCCATGGCGTGGCGGGCGTTGGTCAGCAGGTTCAGGACCACCTGCTCAAGTCGGATGCGGTCGCCCATGACCACCGGTTGCCCGTCGCCAAATTCCAGGCTGACCTCGCAGCCCGAAAGCCTGAATTGGGGGGACAGGAAATCCATGGCCTCGCGTACGACACCGACGACGTCCACCGGGACGAACTCGCGGTCCGACTTGCGGGTCAGCGACCGCATCTGCTGGATGATCCGGGCCGCGCGATCGACCTGCTCGCTGATGAGGCGCAGGTTCGACCGTACCTCGTCAGTGTCGCCTGCATTGTTCTCCAACATATAGGTGGCGTTTCGGGCGAAGTTCCGGATGCCGGTCAAAGGCTGGTTCAGTTCGTGAGCGACGGCGGCCGCCATCTCGCCAAGTTCTGCCAGTCGTGTCGAGTGGACCAGTTGATCTTCCTGCTCGCGAGTCTGCCGCAGCAGTTCAAGGCGGCGTTCCTCGGCCTCGTGCCTGTCGGTAACGTCGTAGATGCTGACCAGAATCGCAGGCGACCCATCGAAATCCACGCCTGCCGAAGCGATGTCGCACCAGACCATGCCGCCATCTGGCCGCAGCAACCGGTGCTCGTACCGCAAGGCGACCTGCGGGTCGCTGGCGCGCCGCTGCAGTAATTCCTGAATGCGCGGGCGATCCTCGGGGTGCACGAAATCCCAGATTGATCGTCCGATAGACGTTCGGACGCCGGCATCGTCGCCCAGCAGCGCAGCAACGCGCCGGTTGGCGAATACAACGGCGTCATCGCGGTACACGATTACGCCCGTCGAGGAGGCTTCGATGACGGCCCGGAGGTTCGATTCCGAGGCTCTTGCTGCATCGTCGCGGCCACGCAGGCTGTCGGACAAGGTGCCTATGACCCCCCCGACTACCAGGTAGAACACGCCACGGACCGCGTCGGTCCAGAAAGGGGCTGCCGTCAGTCCAATGACGTCCATGGTCCACAGGGTTGCTACCGGTACCAGCGCGATCAGTGCCCCGCGACGTCCCCACCAGGCTGCGGCGATTCCGATGGGCAGGTATGCGAAGTGGTTCAGGACCAAAGCCTCGCGCCATTGCGTGTTCACGACGAACGTGATGGCCACCGTAGCGATTAACAGGAAAGCGATGACCGAAACGCGAAGGACGAACCTGGATGATTCCTTGATCGGATTCACGGGAATCTTGCCTCCATTCGCTGGCCGACCGAATGGCAAAGCCAATCGGGATTCCAGATCCTGCCGATGTGACCCATGTCAGACGCGTCCCCGGGCCCTGTCCACGGCCTTCCATACGGCCAGGGCCAGCAGCAGGCTGAGGACCGACGCACCTATCCAGAATATGAACGGGTCCGTGAACGAGTAGTCCACGCGACGGGTCATTACCGTGCGGATCCCGACACACTGCTGCGGCCCAATCAGCAGCGACAAGTCGGTGCCGAAGGTGCCAAGCAGGCTCGATACTCGTTCCATGCTGATGTTTGTCGGAGTCTCAACGACGGTCCGTCCCTGGTTGATCATCCATCCGCTGGCTGCATCCTGAAGAGCCGCGCCGATGTAAGAGAACATGCCCACGACGCCGGCCGCAGCACCAGCCGCCCGGGGCGAAACGATATCGATCGCCATCAAGCCGCCCAGGAACGAAACCAGGATGCCCATCGCGAACCCAAACACGGCAAGGGCGGCCGTGTCCAGCCAGAACTCACCCGGGGGAATCAGGAACAGTGCGGTCAGCGAGGCGATTTGCAGCAACCCGAAAAGAAAGGCTGGCAGGTTGCGCCGCGCCCCGAAAAAGCGGTCCGAGATGATGCCGGACAAAAAGGAACCCGACAAACCGGCGACCGAGTAGACGGCCAGGATCGTCCCGGCGTCCATCATCGAATGGCCCTTGCCCTCCTGAAGAACCAGGACGCCCCAGTTGTTTACGCCGTAGCGCGCGACGTACATCATCGCGGACGAGAACCCCAGGATCCAGACAGCCGGGTTGCGCAGGACCTCCCGTTGCAGGCGGCCAACCGAGGCTTCGGCCTTGTCGATCGGCGCCGGGTCGTCCTTGTATTCGGTCACAGGCGGCAGGCCCAGTGTCTGCGGGCGATCCGCCAGCGTTCGGTACAAAATCAGACCCGCTCCGATGCACAGCAGGGCAGGGCCCCAGAACCCCCATCGCCAGCCCAGCGACGACACCATGAAGGCCGTGAGGACGAACGTCAGTCCCTCGCCAATATTGTGGCTGATGCACCAGACTCCGTAGCGGGAGCCGCGTTCCTTCGGGCTGAACCAGTGCGACATCGTCACGATCGATCCGGGTGCGCCGATCGACTGGAACCAGCCGTTCAGGCCCCATGCGGCCAGAAATAACGTGAAGCCAGGTCCGAATCCCAGGAACACGTTAATGGCGGCCGAGGCCAGCAGCCCGATCGACATGAAGCGGCGAATATTGCTGCGGTCGGCCAGGAAACCGTTCACCAGTTTTCCTGCGGCGTACCCCAACAGCAGCGCCGAGCCGATGAGGCCCATCTGGGTGGCGTCAAGGATGCCCTCGTCGAGCATCGGCTTCTTTACGACCGAGAAATTGATGCGGCAGACGTAGTAGAGACCGTATCCCAAAGTGGCCGACAGAAAGACGCTCCATCGGTGAGACTCGTAGGTGCGTCGGACAACTTCAGGGTCGCGAGTGCCTGGTGGGCGGTCGCGACCCGTACGGAAGAAGTCCTTGAATGCCTTCCACGGGTTCCCCATGAAACTTCCATTCCCCAAGAAAACCGGTGGGAGGATAGCATCGTTTTCCGCCCGGCGCCCTGCGTTGCGCGTGGCGCGGACATCAATCCTAAACTATCATCGGCCCGACACGCACCGGAGGCCCAGATGGGCAAGACTGCATTGATTTTGTGTGCCCACGCGGACGACACCGAGTTCTTTGCCGGTGGCACGGTGGCAAAGTTGGTTGCCGAAGGCTGGTCGGTCCACGAGGTTATCGCCACCGACAATGGCAAGGGTTCGTTCGAGTTGGGCACCTCGGAGTTGGTGACCAACAGCCGCGACATCGAGGCTCGTGCCGTGGCCGACTTTCTTGGAAAGGCCTCGGTGGAGTTTCTTGGATATCCCGACGGTGAACTTGGTGCGGTGCCTGTCCTGGAACTGCGCCAGCACTTTTTCCGAGCCATCCGGCGTTGGCGACCCGATCTGCTGCTGACGTTCGACCCGTTTGCGACATTCGAGCCTCATCCCGACCACCGCGCAGTGGCATGGGCCGCTGTTGAAGCTGTGTCGTTCTCTCATTTTCCTTTGTACCACCCCGAGCACCGGGAACAGGGACTGGCACCATGGCTGGTCCCCGAGCGCTGGTTCTTCGCGAAGTCGCCCGCGCTGTTCGACCATTTCGTGGATATAGGCCCGTGGCTGGTACGCAAGGTTGACGCACTGTGCCTGCACGAGTCGCAGATGCGGCTGGCCGTTGACGACATGCGCCAGGGAATCGAGGCGTGCGGCGTTCACACGGAATTCCTGCCGATGCTGGACCGCTTGAACTATCGCCCGGCCCTGGAGTTCATGATTCGCGAAATGGCGCGTCGCGCAGGCGAGAAGGCCGGGTTGGAAGCCGTCGAGGGCTTTCGTCGCGAAACTGCTGCGGATCTGCTGGGATAGTTCTCGCCGATCCGGACCTGATACAAACTGACCTAAGCTAAGTAAATTACAGGAGATTTCGATGAATGACATTGACAGGACGAACGGTAAACAGGTAAAGACGTACCGGAATGACGCTTTGCATTAATTGAACAGCCATGACGCTTGGCCTGCGGGGCGACTGTCGTCCCGTGGGAACCAGACAGGAGATGCCTTGGAGAGACCGACAGGTCGTTCGGGGCAATTTGGAGGGATCAATGGACATGTTCTGCTACCAGTGCGAACAGACGGCGAAGGGCAGCGGATGCAGCTATGTGGGGATCTGCGGAAAGGACGCCACCACATCGGCGTTTCAGGATCTGCTGGTTTTTGCGGCAAAGGGAGTCTCGTTCTACATGCATCGAGCAGCGCAGTTGGGAGTTCGCAATCGTGACGTGGACGTCGCTGTCGTCGAGGCTCTGTTTACCACGATAACGAACGTGAACTTTGATCCGGACCGACTGGAGGCGATGGTTCGCTTGATGGCTTCCCATCGTGACGTCATCAGGGAAGCTTACCTGGCGGCTTGCCTGTCCAAGGGCCTGGTTCCCGAAGATCCGAACCCGGCCGCGTTGTTCGTGCCGGCAGCCACACGGACCGCGCTGCTGGCACAATCCGAAGCGATTTCGATCACTGCCCGCCGGTCGGTTGTGGGAGACGATCTAGCCGGTCTTCAAGAGGTGGTTACTTACGGGCTGAAGGGGTTGGCTGCGTACGCCGATCATGCGTTGATCCTGGGCCGCGAGGATCCTGAAGTTTTTGCGTTCATTCACGAGGCGCTGGATGCTCTGGTGTCGGTTCCGCCAACGGTGGACGGCCTGCTGGGGTTGGCGCTGCGTGTAGGGGCCGTCAATCTGAAGGTAATGGCGCTGCTGGATGGAGCTAACACGGGTGCCTACGGCAACCCCGAACCGACGAGCGTGCGAGTCACTCCAGTCAAGGGCAAGGCGATCCTGGTGTCCGGACACGACCTGAAGGAACTGGAAGTACTGCTTGAGCAGACGGCAGGCAAGGGCATCAACGTCTACACGCACGGCGAGATGTTGCCTGCGCTTTCATATCCGGGTTTGAAGAAGCATCCGCACCTGGTCGGTAACTATGGCAGTGCATGGCAGAATCAACTCGCGGAATTCGACGCCTTCCCCGGGGCGATCCTGATGACCACGAATTGCATTCAGGCTCCCTCCGTAGCCTACAAATCCCGGATCTTCACCAGCGGCCTTGTTGCCTGGCCGAACGTTGTCCATATCGCGGACGGGAACTTCCAGCCTGTCATCGACGCTGCGCTGGCCGCCCCGGGCTTCACCGTGGACGTTCCCGAGCAGACGATCACGATCGGTTTCGGGCACAACGCAGTGCTGAACGTGGCCGGGACCGTGATCGACGCCGTCAAGAGCGGCGCCATCAAGCACTTCTTTCTGATCGGCGGTTGTGACGGAGCCAAGCCGGGCCGCAACTACTTCACGGATCTTGCCGTTGCAGTACCACAGGATTGCGTGATCCTGACCCTGGCATGCGGTAAATACAGGTTCAACAAGCTGGACTTCGGCACTATCGGTGGCATTCCGCGCCTGCTGGACATGGGCCAGTGCAATGATGCCTACTCGGCCATCCAAGTCGCGGTAGCGCTGGCAAACGCCTTTGGCACCGACGTGAACGGCCTGCCGCTGTCGATGGTTCTGTCCTGGTACGAGCAGAAGGCTGTTGCCATCCTGCTGACCTTGCTGCATCTGGGGATCAAGAACATTCGCCTGGGACCAAGCCTGCCTGCATTCCTGACCCCGGCCGCGGTCGGCGTACTGGTCGAGCTGTTCAACATCATGCCAACCACAACGGTCGAGCAGGATCTGAAGGCGATGCTGGGATAGGGGGTTCTACTCCGGCCGGCGCCAGCGGGTAGTGACCCAGTGGTCGTCCCGCCGGGCTTCGACTTCGACCAGGCCGCGCTCCTTCATTGCCTGACCGATTTCCTCTTCGTGGCATCGCAGCACACCCGAGGTCACCAGGGCTCCGCCGGGTGCAACGCAGGCAGCAATCGGGTCAGCCAGTTGCAGGATCACCTGTGCTACCAGGTTGGCGAAAACCACCGCGAAACGGCCCTCCTCTCCTGACAGAGGCAAATCTGAAGCGGTGAACCGATCATCGACGTTGTTACGCTGGGCGTTGACGAGGGCTTCGGCAACAGCGTCCGAGTCCACGTCTATGCCATGGGCAGATTTCGCGCCCAGCAGCAGCGCAGCAATGGCCAGGATGCCGGAACCTGTGCCCACGTCCAGCACGTCAACCGGCGGCACTGCCGTCTCCATGATCTCCTCGACGAACTCCAGGCAGGAACCCGTGGTGAAATGGGTCCCGGTCCCAAAGGCCATGCCCGGGTCCAGGCCCAGTACCATGCGGCCTGGCGCAAGTGGTGGCTGAATCCATGACGGGCAGATGATGAGGCGTTTCCCGACAGGCAGTGGTTGCCATGACGCCTTCCACTCGGCGTTCCAGTCCTGTTCGGGCAATTCGAATGCGTCGATCGGCGACAAAGCTGCGCCTGGCACAACTTCGTCCAGCGCCACCAGGTAGGCGTGCAGGGCCTCGCCTTCTTGATCGGGATTCGCTGGCGATGGCATCCACGCAACCAGCAGAACCTCGTTGTATGAGTTGGCGAAAGGTTCCTGTAATGATTCCCTGGGGTCGCCGGATACGACGGGACCGTCGCCAGGGAACAGCCCCGGGTAGTCCTCCTGGACTCCGGAAGCCCCCCGGTCCAGCAACCAGGCCGTTACCGCCTCCTGGGCTGCTACCGGCACACGAACCTCGATCTGAACCCACATCTGCATGTACACCTCCAGGGCACGCACCCTACCGGGGCGGGCAGCGGTAGTCAACGAAAAGGGCGGGGAACCGGACCAGCGCACAGGAAGCGTGCAGAATTACTGTAATCCTTCAGTCAGGGCATATGACAATCCGGGGGCGGATTGAAGCAATGGCAGTTCGACCCTGAACCAGCATGCGGCTAGACTCCGTGGCTGGGATTGCAGAGTGGACATTGCCAATGACCGATTCGAACCGGTATCCAGGACTGACGGCCAAGGCGAGGGCAGCCGGGTGTGCGGCAAAGATCGGACCGGGTGACCTGCAGGAACTGATGGCTGGAATCGTGGTGCCGGCCGACGAGCGTGTCCTGGTTGGGCTGGCTCGTCCCGATGATGCTGGCGTCTACCTGTTGTCGCCAGGTGTGGCACTTGTCCAGACTGTCGACATGATCACGCCAGTGGCCGACGATCCGTTCGACTATGGTCGCATTGCGGCGGCCAACGCGATGTCGGATGTCTATGCAATGGGTGGCAGGCCACTGACGGCCCTGGCGATCCTGACCTTCCCCGTCAAGTCGGAACCGGCCCTGACGTTTCGTCGGATGCTGGAGGGCGTTATCGACGCACTCAGCGAGGCCGGTGCCTGCCTGGTGGGAGGGCACAGTGTAGATGACCCCGAAATCAAGCTTGGGGTGTCGGTCACTGGTGTCGTGGATCCGGACAGGCTGATGACGAAGGGAGGGGCGCGTCCAAACGACATCCTTGTGCTTACGAAGCCCTTGGGGGTTGGGGTCGTATCGACGGCGTTGAAGAACGGGGCAGCTTCTGGCAGGCAGGTTGACGCTGCCGTCGCGTCCATGTCTCGTTTGAACCGCGCCGCATCCGAGGCTGCCCTTGCAGCCGGGGTTCGAGGTGGCACGGATGTGACAGGTTTCAGTCTGATGGGGCACCTGCGCGAGATGGTGCTTGCCTCGGGGTGCGGGGCCGAACTGCGGTTCGATGACCTGCCATTGCTTCCCGGAGCCAGGGAACTTGCGGCGGCAGGCTGGTCGCCCGGAGGTATGCAGCGAAATCTGGATTTTGCTGGCTGTCTTGTTGATGGACTGGAGGCCATTGCGTCTGGCGATGTTGCTCTGCTCTTCGATCCGCAGACGTCCGGTGGCCTGCTGTTGGCGGTGCCGCCGGCAGGATTGGAATGCATGGTCAAGAGCCTGGCCAGCCAAAATATCGATGCTCGGGTGATCGGGCGATTCACCGATGCTACCGATCACCCTCGTATCAGCATCGCATGATCCTGGCTGGTTCCCCGGGAGTTCACGGGGCTTCGACAAAGAAACGCGATTTGCTCTGGAATTGCATCCTTGGCAATTCTAGCCGTACACTAGCCTATATGAGCGAGGCCGACCCACTTCTCGACACCATTCTAGGCGACGATTTTCGTGTGGTCCGCCAGATCGGCTTTGGCGGGTACGGTCGGATTTATCTGGCCGAACAACTAAGTGTTGGCAAGCGCAAGGTGGCTTTGAAGGTCCTGCATGCGATGCACGGCGACCAGGCTGCCGCAGTTGCCGGCCTGAAGCGCGAGGCTGCTTTCCTGGCGTTGCTGCGCAGTCCGTGCTTTCCGAGGATCCTCAGGACTGGAACGACGCCTCTTGGGCTGCCTTATTTCGCGATGGAACTGGTGATAGGCAAGACGCTTGACGCGACGATTCGCGAGAGCGGCCCATTGTCGCTTCCGAACGCCGCGCTTGTGCTGGATTCGGTCCTTGATTCGGTCGCCGAGTTGCACGCCAGGGACATCATTCACCGGGACATCAAGACCGGCAACATCGTGCTGGAGCAGGTGCCTGGCGTTGGGCTCAAGGTTCGCGTGCTGGATCTGGGCAGCGCCAGGCCGGCCTACGAGAAAGACCCAGTGCTGAATCCGTCCCGGCCCTTGTCGGTTGGCAGCCCGCCGTTTGTCGCGCCCGAGACTGCGAAGAGCGGCATCACCAGTGATTTGTCGGACATCTACAGCCTGGGTGCCGTTGCCTTCGAGGTGCTGTGCGGGGTTCGCGCGTTGCATCTGAAGGACACCAGCCCCGAGTCCTACGTTCAGTACCTGCTGTCGGACAAGCCAATTCCCACCTACCGGGTTGGCACCTTGAATCCAGAGGTACCCGAGGCGGTCGAGGCGGTCGTTCAGAAGGCCTTGTCGCGTGAACCACGACAGCGGTATGCGTCTGTTGTTGAATTTCGCCAGGCTCTGCTGGACGTTGTTTTGCCGCTGGTCGGCGCCTCCATGGATGTTGCAGCTCTGGCTCTGGCCAGAGCGCCTGGTGCTGCGACCCCTGTCGGGACCACCCCGGTTCCTGCGCCGGAAGCCGAGCGCGGCGGGCGTCTGGGGCGGTTGATCCCCTTGCGTTTCCGTAAACCATGATTACAAATTGACGCCGGAAGAGTTCTCGCGGGCGACAAGGTGCTCGCGGGGTTCCGTTGGGCAGGCGAGTTAGTCAGGCCCGATTTAAGGATGGCCGACAAGGCAACAGGAGGAAGGTAGAATGAACGTGAAGCCGTTGCAGGACCGTGTTCTGGTCAAGCGACTCGAGCACGAAGAGAAGACCGCCGGCGGGATCATCATCCCCGATACAGCCAAAGAGAAGCCTCAGGAAGGCAAGGTAATCGCCGTCGGCCCCGGCAAGACCTTCGAGAACGGCACGCTGCGGAATCCCGCGGTCAAGGCCGGTGACAAGATCCTGTTCGGCAAGTATGCCGGCAGCGAGGTCAAGGTTGATGGCGAAGAGCACATCATCCTGCGCGAGGACGACATCCTGGCGATTCTTGATTGATATGAATTCCCGGTCCCTGCAACAGGACCTGGAACGCTGGAGGAAGTCATCATGGCAGCGAAGGAACTGATCTTTGGTGAGGCCGCTCGCGCCCGCATCCTGAAGGGCGTCAACATTCTTGCGGACACCGTGAAGGTAACTCTCGGTCCCCGTGGCCGCAACGTAGTCATCGACAAGTCCTGGGGATCGCCCACCGTCACCAAGGACGGCGTGACGGTTGCCAAGGAAGTCGAGTTGAAGGACAAGTTCGAGAACATCGGCGCCCAGATGGTCAAGGAAGTGGCGTCGAAGGTCTCGGATGAGGCCGGTGACGGGACCACGACGGCAACTGTCCTGGCCCAGGCCATCTACCGCGAGGGCGTGAAGATGGTGGCGGCCGGCCATGGCCCGATGGACATCAAGCGCGGCATCGACAAGGCCGTCAAGGCCATCGTCGCCGAATTGAAGTTGATCTCCAAGAATACTCAGGACTTCAAGGAAATCGCCCAAGTCGGCACGATTTCCGCGAACAACGACACGACCATCGGCGAGATTATCGCCAAGGCGATGGAGAAGGTCGGCAAGGACGGCGTCATCACGGTCGAAGAGGCGAAGTCGATGGAGACTACCCTTGACACCGTCGAGGGCATGCAGTTCGACCGCGGCTACATCAGCCCATACTTCGTCACTGATGCCGAGCGGATGGAAGCGGTTGCCGAGGAACCACTGATCCTGATCTACGAGAAGAAGGTCAGCAGCATGAAGGATCTGCTGCCGCTGCTGGAGCAGACGGTCAAGCTGGGTCGTCCGCTGGTGATTGTGGCCGAGGACGTCGAGGGCGAGGCGCTGGCCACCCTGGTCGTCAACAAGCTGCGTGGCACCCTGAACGTCATGGCCACCAAGGCCCCGGCGTTCGGTGATCGTCGCAAGGCCATGCTCGAGGATATCGCGATCCTGACCGGTGGTCGGGTGATCAGCGAGGACCTTGGGATGAAGCTCGAGCACGCCAAGCTGTCGGACCTGGGCCGGGCCAAGAAGATCGTCATGGACAAGGACAACACGACGATCATCGAGGGTGCGGGCGCGACCGATACGATCAAGGGGCGTGTCGCGCAGATCAAGGCGCAGATTGATGACACGAAGTCCGACTACGACCGCGAGAAGCTGCAGGAGCGGTTGGCCAAGCTGGCCGGTGGCGTAGCAGTGATCAAGGTCGGCGCTGCCACCGAGGCCGAGATGAAGGAGAAGAAGGCCCGCGTCGAGGACGCCCTTCATGCGACCCGCGCTGCGGTTGAGGAAGGCGTGGTTCCCGGCGGCGGCGTCGCGTTGCTGCATTGCCAGAAGGCGCTGGACAAGCTGATTGACCTGCCCATCGAGGAGAAGATCGGCGTGAGCATCGTGCGCAGGGCCGTCGAGGAGCCTATCCGCATGATCTCCGAAAACGCCGGTGTCGAGGGTTCGGTCGTGGTTCAGAAGGTGCGCGAGGCCTCGGTTGTTGCTTTCGGCTACAACGCCCTGAACGACAGCTACGAGGATCTGGTCAAGGCCGGAATCATCGACCCCACCAAGGTGACTCGCGTCGCCCTGGAGAAGGCTGCATCAGTGGCGTCCCTGTTGCTGACCACCGAATGCGTGGTCGTCGAGAAACCCAAGGAGGACAAGGCTCCGATGGGTGGTGGCGGCGGCGGCATGGGTGGCATGGGTGGCATGGGCGGCATGGGCGGCGGCATGGGCGGGATGGACGACTTCTAGTTGCGATCAGGCGGGCCGGGGGGCGACCTCCGGCCTGCCAGTCGCCGCTATTCCCCGTGACGAACGTTTCCCCCTCAAGTTGCCAGCTTCGGAGTTCGAAATGAAAGCCCTTCACCACATTGCTGTGTGTGTGCGGGATCTGGATTCGGCGCTGCGCGTCTGGCGTGACGGGCTTGGGCTGGAACTTGTTGGCGTTGAAGAGATGCCTGCTCGCGGGATCCGCATGGCGATGCTGCGTGTAGGGGACGTCATGATTGAACTGCTGCAGCCCACCTCCGATGCGTCGGAGGTGGCTGGGTTCATGGCGAGGCATGGAGAAGGTTTGCATCATGTCGCCCTGGAAGTTGACGAGATTGATTCGGCGTTGAGGCAGGCCAATGTTGCCGGGATGTCAGAGGTGGTTCGCGTTGCGGGGGCTGGAGCCGGTGGCACGCGTGTGGCCTTCCTGCATCCCAGGTCAGCGAACGGCGTCCTGGTCGAACTGGTAGAAACCGTGCCGGAAATGAATCATCGGACTTGAGACTGGCGACAGAGTCTGGTATGGTTCCCCGCCTTGCCCGGGGCAGGGAATTCGGAGGTGTGTTCGTGGGAAAGAACTCGATCAGCAAGATTCGCAGCCATCGCATCCGTCAGGCCAAGAAGAAGGCCCGCGATGCCAAGAAGCGTCAGCCCGTCAAGAAGTAGTTATGGACGGCTGCGTATTCTGCGCAATCGCCGCGGGAACGATTCCCGCGGACGTCGTTTTCCAGGATGGTCACGTCGTGGCTTTCCGGGATCTGCACCCGGTCGCCCCATTTCACGTCCTGGTGATCCCGCGCATTCATCGATCATCACTTGCGGATGCCGTTGATGCCGATGCCGATTTGCTGGGGCGTTTGATGCTGGCGGCGGCTCGAGTTGCCCGGGAAGCTGGGTTCGAAAAAACCGGTTATCGCACGATCGTCAATACCGGCGCGGATGCCGGCCAGACGGTTCTGCACCTGCACGTCCACGTTCTTGCGGGCCGACAACTGTCCTGGCCTTGAATCTTCTTGCCTTTCCGTTTGTCCAGGCGCCCAGGGCTTAGTCTTGACACGGCTTGTCTGGCCTATAGGCTTGGAGGCTGTTGCCATCAGGCTTCCAGGCTAGCCTCGCAGGGCGGGGGCAAGAAGTTGTCAGGGGTGGTTCGACTGCTGCTTTGGGTGCTGGTCCTCTTGTCGGAGCTTTCCGGGGCCTCGATCGCCAGGGCGCAGGCAGAGCTCGTCCCCCCGGCATCGGCACCGATTCTTGTACCGCGGTCTGATCAAAAAGTGGGCGACAAGCTGCGCGATCCAAACCGGCTCGAGTGGGCGCCTCTTCCTGCAGTCGGTGGCAACACGGACATGGGCTTGATGCTGGGCGTTCAAGTCGTGGTGGCCAGGTACGACCCGGCCTTCGACCCCTACCGTTACCGGGTGCAGGCTCAGGTGGCAATGAGTTTGAAATGGTGGGATGGGCGAGGCCTGTACCTGCCAGTGCACGCTGACTTCCTGCGCCTGGACATGCCTGGTCTTGCCGGGGGAAAGCTTCGCCTGGCGGTTTCGGCCGAATACAACCAGAGGAACAACGGCGGGTATTTCGGGTTGGGGAATGCTTCCAGGTACCAGTCTTCGTCGACCGAGCCGGCGTCGTACCCTGCAGTGTCGATGAACCGTCAGCGCTATCAGTATCGGCAGTACGAGCCGTTGTTGCGCCTGAACTTCCGATACCTGTTGGCCAAGGGGATTTTCCTGAACACCGGGATGCGCCTGCTGTGGGAACGATCGGACGTCTATCCGGGCAGCGCGTTGTGGAAGGACCGAAACGCGGTTCATGGCCTCCAGGACCACTTCGGTCTCCAGTTGGCGGTGGGACTGGCCTACGACACTCGGAATCATGAATATGTCCCGTCAAAGGGCTTTCTGTGCGAGGCACATTTGCGTGCAAGCCCCGGCCTAGGGAACAGTCTCAATTTCGGCGGTGCAACGTTGGATGGACGGGCGTACGTACCGCTCTACGGTGAATATCTGGTTCTGGCCTCCAGGCTTTTTGCCGATCTGCTGTTCGGAAACGTGCCGTTCTATGAGCTTTCGCGGGCGTCGGCCTTCGAGAATCGCGAGTATCCAGGCGGCCGTGACGGTTTTCGAGGGGTGCCCGAGGGGCGGTATCATGGGAAAATCAAGGTCGGCGCCGACGTCGAATTGAGGTCAATGTTCTGGACCTTCCACCTGCTGGGCGAGAGGTTCAGGGTTGGTGCGCTGCTGCTGGCTGACGTCGGCAGGGTCTGGGCAGACTACCAAAGAAACCGAGCACTTGACGGAAGTGGTGCCGGCCTTAAATGGGGGGCTGGACTGGGCCTGAGAGTCCAGATCGGTGAGACAGTGCTTGCCCGCTTCGACTTTTCGTACTCTCCCGATGCGGCCGCGATGGGTTTTCCAATCGGGATCTACGTGGATATGGGGCATGTATTCTAGCGTCGGGCCTGTGTGGCTGCCGGGTGGCCCTCGTCGGGTATTCGCAGGAACAGCAGGCAGACCATCGAGGGCACGGCGGCAACGAACGCCAGCACGAACAGGTGCAGGTAACTGGTGGCCTCGACGATCACTCCGCCGAAGCCCCCGAACAGCGATGAACCAACGGAAGAAATGGCGCTGGCAATAGCGTAGTGTGCCGCCTTGAACCTGGGCATGCACGTCCGCATGATGTAGACCACCAGTACCGCATTTCCCAGGCCCGCTGCAAACTGTTCGTACGCATGGACGGCGGCGATGATGCCCAGTCCTACCGTTGTTCCCGGGTCGGGATGAGCATCGGCCAGCCAGACGTACGCCCACAGGTTCAGGTTCATGGCCAGGGTCAGTG
Source organism: uncultured Myxococcales bacterium (assembly GCA_903936705.1). Taxonomy (GTDB): domain Bacteria; phylum Myxococcota_A; class UBA9042; order DTJE01; family DTJE01; genus CAIZWN01. The sequence continues at coordinate 76,319 of CAIZWN010000005.1, read as the reverse complement.
GCCAGACCGCGCGCCGTAATCCGAACCGGCGAATGGCCCATGCCGAGACCAGAGATCCGGCGATTGATGCTGTCGAGCCGAGGATGCCGGCCAGCCATGACAGTTGCACCTTCGAGACACCTAATTCTCTCATCAGGAACGGCGTGTTCATGCTGAACAGCACCTCGTCGCCCAGCTTGTAGGTAACGATGAACAGCAGCGCAACGCCCACGCGGTCCTGCCGCAGCCAGGAGGAAAATGCCAGACCGTATTCCTTCAGCAAGGCGGCCGAGGAACGGCCCGCCTCGGGGGTCGATTCAACGCGAGGGAGGTAGAACGAGTGGAACACCAGCAGAAGAGCCAGGGTTGCGGCGCCGCACAGGAATGCGCCCGACCAGGCGAACACGCCGGCCGCAGCAACAAGAATCGACTTGGCGAAGATGACGGCGAACCGGTACGTCATAACGCGCAGGCCGGTGTAGGCCGCCTGCTCGGTCGGGTCGCTGATTACTTCCATGTAGTAGCCGTCGATGGCTACGTCGTGGGTTGCGGCGATGAAGGCCAGGGCCAGCAATACCCCCAGAAAACCGCGCAGCGCCCACGCACCCTCGACGCCGGCCAGGTCGATGGCGCCGGGTGGCAACGCGGTTGGCCCAAGCATCGCCAACAGAGCCAGCGCCAGCGTGCCGACCACAAGGACCGCTTCAATTCGCAGCAGCCAGCCACGCTTGGTGCCGAACAGGTCGATGGCCGGGGCCCACAGGAACTTGGCATTCCAGGGGATGCCCAAAAAGTTCAGGAATCCCAGATAGGACTCCTTTACGCCGATGTCGGTCAGATACACGCTCGACAGGTAGCGGATCAGCATGTACGGCAGTCCCTCGGCGAAGTAGAGGGACGAGACCCAGGTTGTCGGGGAACGCTGGGCCTTGGGGGCGTCGGACATTTTGCGGTTCGCGCGAAGGACCGTGTCAGAATAGACGTGGCTGGCGCTGAGGGGCAAGAAGGCGCCCGTACCTACTGCTTCGGCTTCTGTCCGTGCATCAGGTATGCCTCGATAAACGCGTCCAGATCGCCGTTCAGTACTGCGTCAGTGTTACCTGTCTCGTGGCCCGTGCGCAGGTCCTTGACCATGCGGTATGGGTGCAATACATAGCTGCGGATCTGGCTGCCGAAGTCAATCTCCCGCTTTTCGGCTTCCAGCTTGTCGCGTTCGGCGTCCTTCTTTCGGCGTTCGAGGTCGTACAGTTTGGCCTTCAGCATCTTCATGGCCTTGCTGCGGTTCTTCATCTGGGAGCGCTCGTTCTGGCACTGGACCACGATATTTGTCGGAAGGTGTGTCAGGCGCACCGCGGAATCCGTCTTGTTTACGTGCTGTCCTCCGGCGCCTCCTGCGCGGTAGGTGTCAACGCGCAGGTCGTCTTCGTTGACCTCTATTTCGACGGTTTCCTCGATATCCGGCAGGATGCTGATGCCTGCGAATGTGGTCTGGCGTCGGGCGTTCCCGTCGAACGGCGAGATGCGCACCAGCCGGTGAACGCCAATCTCGGCCCTGAGGTAGCCGAACGCCCAGTCGCCTTCGACCTGGAAGGTGACGTGCTTGAGGCCAGCTTCCTCTCCCGGCAGTTCGTCCAGAATCTCGGTCACGAATCCCTTGCGTTCCGCCCACATCAAGTACATGCGCAGCAGCATCTGCACCCAGTCCTGGGACTCGGTGCCGCCCATGCCGGCGTTGATGGAAACCAGGGCGTCGGCGCGGTCGTTTTCTCCGCTCATCATGCGGGCGAATTCGAGGGCTTCAATCTTCTTTCGCGAATCATCTACGGTGGCTGAGATTTCGACCTCGAACCCGGCCTCGTTGTCGGCTTCGGCCATCTCGATCAGTTCGGCTGCGTCTTTCAACGCCCTGGTCGGTGCGACGAATGCATCCACGTCCTTCTGCAGACGGGTCTTTTCGCGCCCCAGTGTCATCGCATGGCTGCGATCGGACCAGAAATCGGGATTGGTACTGATTTCTTCAATCTCGGCAATCCGGCGCAGCTTGCCTTCGAGGTCAAAGATACCTCCCGAGAACGGAGGTCCTCTCATTCAGTTCGTTGATTCGCAGTTTCAGGTTCTCGAACATGCACGGCACCTCGAAAACGGGGGGCTGTCAGGGGCGGGAGTTTGCAACAGTGGCGGGGGGTTGTCAATGATGCCCTGGAGTTTCATTGATGTGACATCGGCGTGCGGGGAAGCCGATAGTTGATCGCTGGTGACCGCGCGTGATGTCAGTGGGTTGCCTGCGCTTGCGGTCTGGTCTAGCATCCCGGCGATGTTGAAGCGTTTCTACCAATTCGTGGTTCTCGACTCGATTGCCGCGATGGAACGGCCGTCTGCCCCTGTTGAGGTCGGCGGCAGATCCCCGTTGTTCAAGGCGACCACCGCTTTGGTGGCGACAGCCTTGCTGTTGATTTTACTGAATTTCGTGGCACTCAATTTCGACATTCAGGACGGTGTTGCGGTTGCGCTATGGTCCTTTGTCTCCAGCCTTGGGGACGGGCCGGTCAAGGATGCGTTGCTGGCGGTAGCCCCCCTGTATCGGCATGCCGCATGGACCGCCGGATGCGTGGTTTTCTACTTCGTCATGCCAGCCATGATCGTTCGCCTGGTCTTTCGCCAGCCCTTGGCTGCCTATGGGTTGACGGGGCGGGCCTTTTTTCGGCACCTGCCGATCTACTTGCTGCTGCTTGCTCCCGTTCTGGTTATCGTCTTGATCGTGTCCGGCAGTCCGGCGTTTCAAGCCACCTATCCGTTCTACAAGCACCCATCGGGATGGGCGGATCTGCTGGTATGGGAGGTTCTTTACGTCTCGCAGTTTTTTGCCCTGGAGTTCTTCTTCCGCGGGTTCATGTTGCATGCGACACGGGACCGCCTTGGGGCATTGGCAGTGCCGGTAATGCTGATTCCGTACGTCATGATCCACTTCACCAAGCCGATGCCGGAGGCGCTGGGTGCAGTTGTCGCCGGGACTGTACTGGGTGTCCTGTCCCTGCGAACGGGAACAATCCTGGGCGGTGTCCTGGTCCATGCAGCCGTCGCCGTGGCGATGGATGTTGCCGCCCTGGTTCAGCGCGGAGACCTTCCAGGAATGCATTGATCGCCGGTCGCTGACGACAGCAACAGTTCTCGTCTACTTGGCCGACGGCCTCTGGGTCCATGGAAGACGGCTGAAGAAGAAGGCCAGGCGAGACGTTCCTTCCCGCCCGCAATCCGATTCGTCAGGCGTCGATGCTATGGCCGAAGTGACCTTGAAGCTACGGCCCGATGTTTCAACCGTGGCCGAATAGCCAGGATCAACCACGCCCAGATGGGCGCCGCTTGCAACGATCTCCAGCGCCTTGTTCAAGCTTGTCCACCGGCACAGGTCATCACTCGTCGAAACTTCGAAGTAGGCGCGCCGTCCCGACTGTCTTAGAAGTATCGGAAGATCTTCGAACTGAGGGGGCATCGTCCCATTGAAAAGGTAGAAGAAATTGCCGCTCTCATCGTCTAGCCGCAGCGAGCGCTCGTCGCCGAGTTTCGCGCGAATGCGAACAGCGGCACCAGCGGCGCAGTCCAGGTGAACCGGGTTGTAGGTCAGCACCTCGATATTGACCTGGCCATCCGGGCCGTCAACCAGCATGCGAAAGCCGTCCGATATCAGAGGGGCGCTTGTCAGCTCGCGGATGCGACCTCTGACATCCATGAACTGCTCGGGCAAGGTCGCAGGATCTCCAGTCAAGGGATTCAAAATGCGGACGACAGGGGCGGGCAGTGCCCCTTGAGGCTGGGGGCCCAACGTGTAGCGCGCTGCAGAGGCGCATCCCAGCACAACCGACAGGACTAATGCAGCAGTAATCCAAATCCTTGCGATAGCAGGGCGTTCGAGAACGTTGAAGAGGCGGCCGGCCTTGTTCTGCCAAGGGAAAGGCACCGTTGACACCCCGTATGGGTGGGCCTAGTATAGCACCGGCTTGATTCGAGAGCTTGCCATGACCAGGAGCCTCAACGGAAAACTGGTGATAGCGACGGTGTTTGCCGGCATGGTTCTGGCTGGATCGACGGCTTTTGGCCAGGAACCTTCCCAGGGAACCCGGCTGCTGCCATTGCGCGTTTCCAGCAACAAGCTTCCCGCAGACGAAATCGCGAGGCTGACGGAAACTGTTCTTGCCAAGCTGGGCAAGTACCCCCAGTACCAGATTCTGAAGGTCCCGGATGTGGATCCAATGGACTTGATGGTGGACGCGGACTGCACCGATTTCGACGCCCAGTGTCTGGCAAACATCGGCGCGGGGCGCGGCGCCGACTTTGTCTTGTACACCGAGGTCAGTGACCTTTCGGGCCGGTTCCAGGTGCAGGTACGCCTGGTCGATGTCAAGACCAGGGCGGTCAAGTCTCCCGAGGGTGGAACCGAGGATGCTGCACGGCTGGGTGAATTTGTTGCTGTCGCGATGGAAAGGATCTTCGGCCCCGAACCTCAGCCCGAACCCGAATTGTTGAAGGTCGATATTGCATCGTCGCCTGCCGGAGGCGAAGTTTACGTCGACAGGGACTTCGTCGGCCTCACTCCGGTCGCTGTCAGGTTGAAGCCGGGCGAATATACCGTGCGGATCGCCAAGGTCGGTTTCAAGGAGATGGTCGGTCCGTTGAAGGTCGAGGGTCGCAAGGCGAACGTCTTGTCAATGTCCCTTAGTCCGGTTGATATTCCGGTTGCTTCCGATTTGCCAGTTCCCTCGAAGCAGCGCGAGGTATCCAAGACTCCATGGTACGGGACCTGGTGGTTCTGGACGGTAGTCGGCGTCGTTGTGGTTGGCGCTGGAACGACTGCCGGCTTGCTGTTGGCCCCTGGACACCATCAGACCGGTTCCATAGGGCTGAGCCCCAATCCCAGCCTTGCCCCGAAGGACGTGACGTTGTTTTCGCGCTAGGGAGTAGGACCATGACGCATGACCGTATCGTCTATTTGTGGGTGAGCCTGTTTGCGTTCGTCCTTGTTGCGGGCTGCGCAGGCCTCGACACAGGATCCTCACTTCGCGGGCCGTCGCCATCCGGCGAGGGAAGCATCATGCTGGCCCTGCAGGGGGATTTCGTACCAGGTTCCACCAATTTCAAGATCCGGTTGTACAAGTCGCCGCCAGCGTCGGCGACTGCCGATGCCTACTTCGAGTCCGAGTGCACCACTCCCAAGGGGAGTTTCGCGGTGACTGACCTGGAGGTAGGTTCGGACTACACGCTTGTTTACGATGCCTATTCGTCGGCGTCGTGCACTCCAGGCACCCTGCTTGCCAGGGGCGTTCGCGGCAATATCGACGTGACGAAGGAAGGCACCGGCAATGCCGTGTACTACGTTCAGGTGAACAGGATCGGTCAGATCAGCGCGTTTCCCGTGCCGGACGACAGCCTGAAGAACAGCGGTATCCAGTGCAGCGACAGTTCCGAGTGCCAGACAACCAGGCCTTGCGCCGTCCTCGGCGAGTGTCGGTTCCCCTTCATGGAAACCTGTACTGCCGACGAACAGTGTACGGACGGCAAGAAGCTGCTGGAGTACGAAGTCCATCCCAAGGCCGAGTGCCTGAACGGCACCTGCAAGCTGCTGACCCTTTTCCCGCTGAACTCCAAGTTTGATCGGGCGTTCCACGTGGCAGCATCAGGTCCTGGTGGTGACGTTTCAATGGTCGGCGGGTTTACCAGGATGCTGGAGTCCTCGCTGATGGTTGGCGCCGATGCCCCTGGGACCGAGACTTTCGGAGCCGGAACCTCACTTTTCAACAGCATAGATCAGGCCCAGGAGATCGGTGCCGATGTGGGCCTGATGGGATCCTCGGTCCTTAAGAATGCGCTGGGCGAGCAGATGCTGGTGCTGATCGGCGGGACATCGTCGGTCGGGGTCGAGGTTGACGGCGACTCGACTGTTCCAGTGCTTCGTCCCCAGGCGTGCAAGGACACTGCTGCCTGCCCCGGCGCTTTGTCCTCGGCTGGGATCGTGGCAAACCTGGTAACTGGACGCATCACCAGAACGACTCTGGAATTTTCGACGGCAATGGCCCTGGTGGAATCCACGGCCGGTGACGCCGGATCTTCGGCGACCGAGGCATTCGTCCGTACTGGTCTGGTCGCGTCTGGCGCCAACATCGATGGCGGCAGCTCGGCCTACCGTTGTGTCGCAGACGAGGTCGGTTTGCTGGCGTGCACGCTGCTTCCAGGGTCCGTGAACTCGGCGACGCGCTCCGGAGCCACGTCTGCCTGCGTGTCCATGGTTGGCAAGGCATGCACCGAGGTCGTGGTCCTGGGTGGGAATACGAACCCCGATGCAGCCTTCGCCGAATTGTATTCGACTGCAACGCACGATGTCGGCAATCTTATCCCGACCAGTGGAGTACCGAGGTCGTTGACTGATGCGGTGGCGGTCATTGCCGGGGGCCAGGTGTGGACCTTCGGCGGCACAACGGTGCCGGACTCGAATCGGGCGGACGCCGAGCCGTATGCCTTCAATGTGGATTCCACTCTTGGAACGATAACCGCCGGGAAGTCCGGCCTGAGTGGCTCCGACCTTGACCGGCTGCGCCGGACCCGCCACCAGGCGACACCCCTGGGCGACGGGAAGACGGTTCTGATCACCGGGGGGCTGGATGCAAACCTGCAACCTTTGGCGTCGGCCGTCCTGGTCGAGGCCTCGGAAGGGCGTCTGACGGTCAAGGCTGTTCTGGATGACATGGCGCATCCTCGTGTTATGCACAGTGCGGTCCGGATTCAGGGCGGCTTGATGGACGGTGCCGTTCTGATTACCGGCGGCATCAACCTGCTGAAGGGATCTGTGAAGTTTGCCTCGGGCGCCGAGATTTTCGTCCCATGATGCCAGGTGTTCTGCTCGTCGAATAGCCCGAGTAGTGCTGGTACCTCCCCGGAATTCCGGTTATGGGTTGTTCGAGGGGAGAATGAAGCCGTTTTCAAACCTTCCACTTCGAGTCCTGTTTTCCCTGGTCGGAATCCTGGGTGTCTCGATGATGGGGATTGTTCTGTTCCCAGCTGCGGCTGCAGCCCTGCTGATTGGTGCGGCACTGGCCACGGGCATCGGAGGGTGGCGTGTGGCGGTGGTCGCGCGTCGTCGGCGAGATTCGACTTCGATTCCAGTCGTGCCGAGTGCGATGCTGGCAAAGACGTTCGCGCCGGGTTCATGGGGTGCCATCCCGGGGGTCTTGGCGGGGGCTGGAGTGGCCGTCCTGTGCATCGCGCTGGCGGCGCCAGGACTGTTCGTGAAGGATGCTGGCGAGCTGGCGTCGGCCGCGCTGACTTTGGGTGTGGCACATCCAACCGGTTTCGGTGTCTTCTGCATGCTGGGGCGAGCCATGGGTCTGATCCCAGCGGGCGATGCATTCTTCCGTATGAACATTCTTTCCGCGTTGATGTTGGGAATGACTGCTGCAGCGGCGTGGGCGCTTGCCCGTGAGGTGGCATCGAAACCGGGGGCGGTTGATTCGGGCCTGGTTGCCATTGCCGCCCTCGCGGCACCGGTGGTTCTGGTGGCCAGCCCTACCACCTGGCTTCACGGGACAACGACCGAGGTGTATGCACTGTCGGCGGCCGGCATGACGGCGTCGATTTGTTGTCTGCTGGCAGGCGCCAGGCGCATGGATGCCAGGTTCCTGGTGCTTGGGGCCTTCCTTGCAGGCTTGGGAGGAGGAGGCCACATTACCTGGTTGGCCCATTCCGGCGCCGCGATGCTGCTGGTAGTTCTGGTGACGGTGAATCGGCGGCCGTCGCTTTGGCGGGCCATTCCTGCAATTGTGCTGGCGGCTATCCTGGGATTGCTGGTGATACTTTACTTGCCGGTGGCCGCCTCCCGCGACCCGGTGATGAACTGGGGAGACCCATCCTCGGCCTGGGCGGTGCTGGACCATTTGACGGGGGCGCGCATTCGCCGGTCATTTTCTGGTCAGATAGGTTCCATGTCATGGGTCCTCTTCCAGGCCAACCTGCGAATGGTCATGGGAACACTGGCCCAGGGAACGCTGGCGGTGTGGCCGTTGGCGGCAATAGGTCTCGTGTGGGTCCTGGGACGGGACACCTTGTCCGGCGTGGTTCTTCTTGGTGTGCTGGTTGGCGACTTGTTGTTTGCCACACGGATCAACCCGATGGGCATCCTGGACCTGCAAGTGCTTGTTCCAGCTACGGTGGCCCTTGGCGTGCTGTCGTCACTGGGAATTGTCGCGATCGCTCGCGAACTCATACGACGGGGATACAGGTCGTGGGTTCCGGTAGCGGTTGTCCTGGGTTTCGGGTTTCCCTTGATGCAAGGCGCGTTTGCCACTGCTGATCGCGACATGACAATCGTCAATGCCCCGCGTGAAATCGCTTCTTCATTCCTGGCCGGACTGGCACCCGGAACCACGGTGCTGACGGCCTCGGACGACCTTTCTGCAATGCTTGCGGGAATGCAGGTTGTGGAAGGGGCGCGGCCTGATGTGTTGTGCCTGGTAAAACAGCACCTGTCGGACAGAAGATACGTCAGCCGGATTCTCCAGGCGCACGGCGGTCGTCCGGGCGAGGAGGGGCTGTGGGCCGCGGTAAATGACGCGCCTTTCGAATCTGCTGGTGAGAGTCCCGAGGATTCGCTGGTGCGTGCGGTTGACCTGGCGTCCAGGAGAGGGCCGGTACGCGTCGAGACCGGCGAGTCTCGGGTTGATGGGGCCATTCTGGGCCATCTGGAACCTGACTTCCCTGCCTTCGTCTTGAATGAGAAGTCATCTGATGATGCGCTTGTCGCTGCCATGGGCGCGGCGAACATGGCAGCCGCATTCGGCAACAGCGCGGATCGGTGGACGCGAGCCTTCCTAGGTGCGCAGGTGAGGGGGATTGCCGTGCTTGCGGCCCGTCGTGGCGGGGACGCAGTGGCGGTGAATCTGACGTCTCTTGCGCTTGAACTGAACCCTCGCGATTCACGCACTCTTAACAACCTGGGTGTGCTGTTGGCAGATGCTGGGGCAAAGGACGAGGCGTTGTTGTTTCTGCGACGTTCGGTCGAAGAGGACCCGTCCTATCTGCGAGGATGGAGGAGTCTTGTTCGGGTGGCCAATCAGGCCGGTCTGACCGATGAGTCTTCACGAGCTGCGTCCATGGTTGAGGCGCTGGGTCCCTGACGATGCTGGAAAGAGTAACGCTGGTCGAGTAGTATCCGCCGCCCGAGCCAGGGGACCTTTTGGGGCCGGCCGGGGCAAGGAGGACCATGTCGAGGAAACCGATCATTGCGCTGGTTGGTCGCCCAAATGTGGGCAAGTCAACGTTGTTCAATCGAATTCTTGGGCGACGCGAGGCGATAGTAAACGACTTTCCGGGAGTGACCCGCGATCGTCACTACGCGGAATCCGACCACTGCGGACGCGCATTCGTCCTGGTGGACACTGGCGGATTCGACCCCGAGGCGACCGAAGGCATGCTGTCGCTGATGAAAATCCAGGTCGAACTGGCGCTGGAAGAGGCTGATGCGCTGGTCTTTGTCCTGGACTGCCGCGAGGGGTTGACCGGGACCGACGAGGTCATCTGGGAAATGCTGCGCCGCAGCAGTCGTCGTGTGTACGTTGCGGTCAACAAGGTGGACAAGCCGTCGCTCGACCCGCAGGTCGCCGATTTCTACAGGCTTGGGATGGCCGAGTTGTTCCCGATGACTGCCGAACGGGGCAGTGGCGTTGCCGAGTTGCTTGATCACATGCTGGTTGACTTGGATGCCCCTGCACTTGCGGACGACGAACTTGATCAGGAGGCTGTGGGCCCGTGCAAGATTGCGATAGTGGGCCGTCCGAATGTGGGCAAGTCGACTTTTGCGAATGCGCTGCTGGGGGAGGAGCGCTACCTGACCAGCGATGTTGCCGGGACCACGCGCGACGCGATTGACACCCCGTTCCAGGTTGGCGGGCGCGACTACTTGCTGATCGATACGGCTGGTATCAGGCGCCGAAAGAATGTGGAAGCCGGACTCGAGCGAATGAGCGTCGCCCGAACAATCCAGGCAATCGAGCGCGCCCATATCGTCACGTTGGTCATCGACGCCTCGGAGGGACTGACCGATCAGGACAAGAAGCTGGCAGCGCTGGTCCTGGACCGGGGGCGTGGATTGGTGGTGATTGCCAATAAATGGGACCTCCTGCGTGGCGAGAAGATCGAGGAGACCCGGCGGGCCCTTGACGACGAATCAACGTTCTTCGGATTTGCGCCGCGCCTTAATACATCGGCATTGAATGGATTGAACGTCAAGAAGTTCCTCCCGATTGTCGATCGGGTCCACAGGAACCTGTTCTTCCGGATCGCGACGTCCGAGTTGAACCGTTTCTATGAACAGGTGGTCCAGACCCACCCCCCCCACGTGGCCGGCTCGAAATCGGTGCGGATTCGGTATCTTGTACAGGTGCAGGTGAATCCTCCGACCATACTGCTCTTCAAGGGCGGAACCGCCGATGTGCCAGCTAATTACCTGCGGTTCCTGCAGCGCGAGTTCCGCAGCAGATACGACTTCGAGGGAGTTCCAGTGATTCTTGTGCCGAAATAGGATCTGGCCCGATTCGGGCGCCGTTCCCTCTTGCAATTAGTCAGGACATGGAGTACAAGTACCGCGACCCTGGTGGCCGGTTCTTCTGCCGGCCGCACCCCTCCTTTCGTTTCCCGCGACAAGGCTGGACCGTGCGGCTGGGAACGCGAGGCTCCGGAACAGGGGACGTACGCTGGAAACGGAGGAGTTGATGCCCGCCGATAGCCCGAACTGGTCCGAGGTAATAGACCTCGTAAGCCGCGAAAAAGGTATTCCAAGGGAGGTCTTCATCGAGGCCCTCGAGGAAGCCATTCTCAAGGCGGCGAAGAAGGTCTTCGGCGAGGAGCGATCCCTGGAAGCAGCCTTCAGTCCAGATGGCGGCCAGGTTGAACTCTTCCAGTATATGAAGGTCAGCGAGGTCGTCGAAAATCCGATGGTCGAGCTGAACATGGACGATGCTGCCAAGGTCGATCCCGAGGCGCAGCCCGGGGACGAACTGGGCTTCCAGATCTTCTATCTCGAGGGCGACAAGGACAAGGCTCGGGAAGAGGACATGAAGTACGGCGATATCCTGCAGTTGCAGACGTACCGCAAGGCATTCGGGCGCATCGCCGCCCAGACGGCCAAGCACGTGGTCTTGCAGAAGGTCCAGGAGGCCGAGCGCACCATCATTTTCAACGAATACAAGGACCGCAAAGGCGAATTGGTGACTGGTGTTGCGCGGCGGTTCGAGAAGGGCAACGTCATCGTTGATCTGGGCAAGGCCGAGGCCATCCTGCCCTTCAAGGAACAGTGCCCCCGCGAGTCGTATCGTGCTGGAGATCGCGTTCAGGCGTACGTCAAGGACGTCACTCGCGAGCCCAAGGGCCACCAGGTGATTCTGTCGCGAACCGACCCGCGGTTCGTGGTCAAGCTGTTCGAGAAGGAAGTGCCCGAGATCTACGAAGCCATCGTCAAGATTCAGGCTGTTGCCCGCGAGCCCGGCGAACGTACGAAGCTTGCCGTGACGTCCACGGACAGCGACGTTGATCCGGTGGGCGCCTGCGTTGGCATGAAGGGGTCGCGCGTTCAGGCGGTCGTGCAGGAACTGCGTGGCGAGAAGATCGACATCATTCCGTACTCGATCGATCTGGCTCGCTATGTGTGCAGCGCGATTGCTCCGGCCCAGGTGCAGCGGGTCTTGATCGACGAGAACAATCACCAGATCGAGTTGATCGTGGGCGACGACCAGTTGTCGCTGGCCATTGGCCGTCGAGGACAGAACGTCAAGCTTGCCAGCAAGCTATTGGGCTGGAACATCGAGATTCATGGCGAAAGTCGGATCCAGGAGATGAAGGCCCGCCTGAAGGTGGATCTGGCGAGGGTAGAGGGGCTTGACGAGAGCATGGTCGAGTACCTGTTCAAGCTGGGCTACCACTCCCCGGACAACCTTCTGAACGCCGACGAGGTTGAACTTGCCGCGATTCCAGGGATCAGTCTTCTGATGGCCCAGGGAATCCAGCAGGTCTCCTACGAGTTGAAGCAGAAGTTGAAGACCGAGGCTGTTGCTGCAGCGGTTGCGTCCGCTGCCGGCGTTGTTGCGCCGCCGGCCCCCGTACCGGTTGCCGAGGCGCCAGTGGCCGAGGTTTCCACGGAGGCGCAGCCCGAGACAACCGTTGCTCAGCAGACTTCGGAGCAACCCGAATCCGAGCCTTCAGTGAAGGTTCCGGAGGAATGACGGGTGAACCCCGTCACGTTCCGTTGCGTCGATGCGTGGGGTGCGGCAAGCAGCGCCCCCAGGCTGAACTGATTCGATTGGCAGCGTTGCCGAGCGACGGGATCGTCGTCGACCGGGAGCGGCGATTTGGGGGCAGGGGAGCCTATCTCTGCTCCGGTGCGAATTGTGTGAAGCGTGCCCTGGCCCGCGGGTCGATCCCGAGGGCTCTGAGACAACCGGGGAGCGGCACGGCGTGGGCCGAGCGGATCCTCGATGCCGGTACGTGAGGGGGGCCCGATGAGCAAGCGTGTCTACGAACTGGCCAAGGAGCTGGGAGTCGAATCCAAGCAGGTGCTTCAGCGCCTGCGGGAGTCGGGCATTGAGGTGAAGGACCACCTCGCCCAGATGACCAAGGAGCAGGAGGACAAGGCCCGCAAGCTGTTCGAGACCCCGAGGGCCGGCGAGGTCCAGGTCAAGAAGATGGAAGGCGGGCGGGTAGTTCGGCGTCGTGCCGGCGAGTCGTCAGGCTCTGCTGCGCCTGCGGGCAAACCGGCGTCTTCGGTCGCCGGTGCACAGGACGAAGCCGCTGTCCTGGTCGAGTCGCTGACCGAGCTGTCGGTGGCGCCTGCCGAATTGGTTACGGAAGCCGAGCCGCCGGCAGCGGTCGGAACTGATAGCGAACCGTCCGTCGTTGAGCCGCCTGTCGAGCAGGTTGCGGCCGCGGTCACGCCTGTTGTCGTTCAGCCTGTGGTTGCAACCCCGGTGGCGTCGGTGCCCGATGTCCCGAAGCCGCCTGCGCCCGTGGAGCCTGTTGCTGCTGCGAAGCCCCCTGTGGTAACGGCCCGGCCTGCCGAGCCTGCTCAGCGCGAGGCATTGAAGCAGCTTGCCGAGCAGCCCGACAAGAAGAACAAGTTGAAGCGACTGGTTCACGACCGTCGCAGTGACGTATTCTCGATTCGCGCCTTCATGACGACACCGGAAGAAGAGGCCGAGCGCGCCGAGCAGCAGCAGCGCCCGTCCTCCCGGCGACGCAAGACAGTGCAGCGACGTGGTCGTCCGATGAAGACGACCTTGACGATGCCGAAGGAGACAAAGCGTAATATCCGGGTGGAGGGCGAGGCGATCACCGTGGCCGACCTGGCGCATTCGCTGGGCATCAAGGCCAACGAGATGATCAAGAAGCTGATGCAGAACGGCGTGATGGCCAGCATGACCCAGGCGCTGGACCTGGATACTGCCACGCTGATGGCATCCGAGTACGGATTCACCCTCGAAAAGGTGGGCTTTGATCCGGCTGTCTACCTAAAGGAACTGGCAGACGCGGACCTGGAACTGAAGCCACGGCCACCGGTTGTCACGATCATGGGACACGTCGACCACGGCAAGACGACGCTGCTGGACCGCATCCGTTCTGCCAACGTTGCCGAGCACGAGGCTGGCGGCATCACGCAGCATATCGGCGCCTACCAGGTCAAGACCGCTGGCGGCGAAATGATCACGTTCATCGATACACCCGGCCACGAGGCGTTCACCCAGATGCGTGCCCGTGGCGCCAAGGTGACCGACATCGTAATTCTGGTGGTCGCGGCCGACGATGGCGTGATGGCCCAGACCAAGGAAGCAATTGCACATGCCCGTGACGGCGGTGCCCCAATCATCGTGGCCGTGAACAAGATCGACAAGGCCGACGCGAACATCGAGCGTGTTCGTCGCGAACTGGCCGACGAGGGCCTGGTTCCCGAGGAATGGGGCGGCCCGAACATCTTTTGCGAGATTTCGGCCAAGCAGAATCTTGGAATCGATAACCTGCTGGAAATGATCCTGCTGCAGTCCCAGGTGCTGGAACTGAAGGCGAATCCCGACAAGCCTGGGCGCGGCGTTGTGCTGGAATCGCGCCTGGACCCGCGTCTGGGGCCCGTGGCAACCGTCCTGGTTTCGGGCGGAACGCTGAAAGTCGGTGATGCGATTGTTGCCGGCCTTGCATATGGCCGCGTCCGCATGATGAACGACGACAAGGGTACCATGGTCACTGCGGCTGCGCCTGCGATGCCCGTGCGTATTACTGGACTCAACCTGGTGCCGAATGCGGGCGACGCCTTCGTGGTTCTGGCGGACGAGAAGAAGGCCCGCGATGTCGCCGAATTCCAGATGGAGCAGATGAAGCGGGCACGTCAGGCCGGATCGGCCAACCGTGTGTCGCTGGAGGACTTCTTCAGCAAGGTGCAGTCCGGCGAAACCAAGGAATTGAAGGTGATCCTGCGGTCTGACGTCCAGGGCTCGCTGGGGCCGCTGGTCGACAGCGTGACCAAGTTGAAGCATCCCGAGATTTCCCTGCGAGTGGTCCACAGTGCCGTTGGCGCCGTTGCGGAAAGCGATGTGAACCTGGCGATCGCCTCAAATGCAGTCGTCGTAGGGTTCAACGTCGCGGTTGATCCCAAGGCCCAGCACCTGGCCGAGCAGGAGAAGGTGGATATCCGCCGCTACTCGATCATCTATGACGTGATCGACGATCTGAAGCGCGCGATGGAGGGCTTGCTGACGCCAAAACTGGTGGCCAAGCTTGTCGGTCGCGCCGAGGTGCGGCAGGTCTTCGCTGTGTCCAAGGTCGGTAAGATTGCAGGTTCGTTGTGTACGACTGGTCGCATCCTGCGTACTCTTGAGGTCAGGGTTGTTCGGGGCAAGGACACGTTGTTCACCGGCAAGTTGTCCAGTCTCAAGCGGTTCAAGGATGACGTTCGCGAGGTCAAGGCCGGCATGGAGTGCGGCGTTGGCATCGACGGATGGGAAGGCGTTGAGGCCGGCGACGTCCTGGAATTCTACGAGTACGAGACGGTCCGCGAAACGCTGGTGACGGTCGGTTGATGCGTCGTCCTGCGTGCTCCCAAGTTGGGGGGCGCGCGTGCGTCGTTGCCGAGGTCCAGTATGGTCGTCGGAGTCTGTCGCCTCACGCTGTCCATACCGGAGAACGCCGACCTTAAGGGCAAACGCAGTGTGGTCAAGCGCATCATTGCCCGGACGCGGCAGCAGTTCAACCTGGCTATGGCCGAGGTTGACGACCAGGATATCTGGCAGTCTGCGGTGCTTGGGTTCTGCGTTGTTGGAAACGATCATCGGTTCGTCAACTCAGTGATTGACAAGGTGATTGTGTTTATTGATGAATTGTACCTGGCAGAGATCGACGATCATGCGATCGAGATTTTGCACGTCCTTTGAGGACGGAGGCCCCAATGAAACCGTTCAAGAGAACCGACCGGATCGCCAGTGAAATTCGTGCAGCGCTTGCCACGCTTTTCCTTTGCGAGGTAGGGGACCCCAGGGTTCGCCTTGGTGTGGTTACCGGCGTCAAGGTAACTGCCGACATGGGCTTGTGCCGGGTGTACGTCCGGTCCCTCCAGAGCGATGCCCAGGGCCGTGCCGAACTGCTGGCGGGACTTGATCAGTGTTCGTCGTTCCTGCGCCGTGAACTGTCTCGTCGGGTCAGGCTTTTGCGGACTCCCAGGCTGGAATTCCATTACGACGAGCTGCAGGACCAGGCTGCCCGTGTCGAGGAGTTGATGCGCACCCTTCCGCCACCGGCAAAGGATTCCGGTCAGGAATGACCAGGATTCGCCCATAGGACGCCAGATGGACGCGTTCGAGCCAGGTCCCGGCGTGATCATCGTGGACAAGCCCGCCGGAATATCCTCGGCGCGGGTCGTCGATATCCTTCGTCGAGTTACCGGAATACGCCGCACCGGCCATGGTGGCACCCTCGACCCCTTCGCCACCGGCCTGCTGCCAGTGCTTGTAGGACGCGAGTTCACGCGCGAGGCGGACGAGTTGCTGGCTGGCGACAAGGAGTACGTCTTGACGGTGCGATTCGGATCCGAGACCGACACTTGCGACCTGACTGGTGTGGTGGTTGCTCGCGGCGAGGGAGCGTTGCCAAGCCAGGCCGGGATTCGCGAGGCTTTGTCGCCGTTTGTCGGAGATATAGATCAGGAGGCGCCGGCCTACTCGGCGTTGAAGCACGAGGGCAAACCCCTGTACTGGTACGCGCGGCGCGGTAATCCTGTGGTCAAGCCGCCTCGCAAGGTTCGTATCGACGCGGTCGAACTGGTCGAATACCTTGCTCCGGATCTCGTGTTGCGAGTGGCGTGCGGGAAGGGCGCCTACATGCGATCCCTGGCGAGAGACCTGGGGCGTTCGTTGGGATGTTTTGGGCATCTCGTGGCATTGCGACGCACCAGGATTGGACGTTATGGAATCGATCAGGCGGTCCCGTTGTGGCTAATCGAGCGCTTCCCGACCGCGCCCAGGCTTCCGGCAACCAGGCTTGACGTGCCTGCCGGTTGCAGGACCGTGCCTGCCGATGTCGATTCTATGGGGCAGGTTCCGCCGTGCCTTGATCTGCCAGTAAGGGACCGGGACCTCTGACCTTTCAGTTTCCTGGGGGAATAGGTGGACTCGCCCGTACTGACGTTCCAGACCCTCGCCAGTGGTTCCTCGGGCAACCTTGCCGTGGTTCGTTCCCGACGGGCAACGATCCTGCTGGATCTGGGTATTCAGGTTCAGCGAGATCTTTTGCAGAGGCTGGCTTCGGCCGGCGTTGATCCGGCAGCAACGACAGCGGCGCTGGTCAGTCACGAGCATTCGGACCACCTGGGGGCATTTGGTCTGCGCTGGTGCGTCGACCATCGAGTGCCGGTGCTGGCGGGTCGTTCGGCCCTGGTGGCGGCGGCTGAACTGCATCGAAACAAAATGTCCAGGGAAGTCCCGGCTGGTCTGTTGCAGGAGGTCCGTGCTGGAGCCACCTATCTTGTTCAGGACATGGAAGTCACCCCGTTTGACGTTCCCCACGACGTGCCGACCTTCGGGTACGTGATTCGTACGGGCACCGGTGATGCTAGGAAGACCATTGTCGTGGCAACCGATCTGGGCTGCGCCCGTCAGGAACTCCTACCATGGTTCACGGATGCCGACGCAATAGTGATCGAGGCCAATTACGACGAGGGCATGCTAAGCCGCAGTCACCGCCATCCGCGAGACAGGGCGCGGGTGGCCTCGGACCGCGGGCACCTGTCCAATACTCAAAGCGGAGTTTTCCTGCGGGAGGTTATCGAAGCTTCCAGGAACAGGCCTCGATGCATCCTGCTGGCTCACCTGTCCAGGGATCATAACCGGCCCGAACTTGCCACCGAAACGGTGCTGCACCAGTTGGCCTCGGCCGGACGCGGGGTGCCTCTGCATGCGGCACCGGCATCCATGGCCGGGTTTCGAATAGAGCCGTAGGCGCCGCAGCGGCTACTCCTCACCTGATGACTCGACAAGGATCTGGCGCAGTCTGGCAAGCCTGATAGCCATGTCGCCCAGCCATTCGTCACGAGCTCCGTACATTTTCCCCAGGGAGATGTTCCGTTCGTATGCCGCGACTGCCTTGGCGACCAGCGGCCGGGCTTTCCTGCGCAGTTCGCCCATGTATACGCTCAGTTCGTCCTTGCCGAATTCGGTCGGGACCTCGGCGTGCATGATGTCGTCATAGAATTCTTCGTACATGCGACCCATTCGGATCCCGGCCTGGACCCCCCAGTAGACGTTTCGCATGCGCATGGTGCGCAGATACTCGGACTGGGCTTTCAGAAACAGCGTGGCCTTGTCGGTAAGATCCTTTTCCATCCGGTCTGTCGGCAGGATGAACTTGATTCGAGTAAACAGGTCATGCCACGCCTCAGCGCCCTCGAAGGACGCCATGGCAGCGAAGTAGCTTCCCTGAACCTCGGGTCTGGTGGCGTTTCTGTCGGCAATGGCCTGGACCAGGGCAACCTGATCTCGAGATTCCTCGTATCGGCCCAGCATACGCAAAGCCCTGGCCAGGCGGGAACGTGTCTCAATTTCCTGGAGGAGGCTGAATGGCAGCAGGGCCAGACGTCTGGTCAGCACCTGGACCGCCTTTGCCCACTCACCGCTTTCCTGCCAGGCCTGACCGGTTTTCAGCAAGGTGTCCGCGATGTCGGGGTCGTCGGGGTACAGGCGCAGGTACTCGTCGAAATCCCTGGCAGCCTCGCCAGGCCGAGGTGCCGACAGCAGGGCCAAGCCACGGTTGTAAAGAGCGGGCCGAACAAACCGGGACTTTGGAAAACGATCAAGGATGAACCCGAATTTTCGGACCGCGTCCTCCCATCGCTTTTCTTCCCATGCCTGGGTCCCCTCCTGGAAAAGGATCTCGGGATCAATGACGTCCACCACGACGCCATCCGGCGTACGCGTAGAGGCGAATTCCATTGGATCCATCCGCAGTTCCTGAGCCCGAGGAACGCAGCCTGCAGACAGCATCGCAACAAGCAGCGAGATGGCTGCAGTTTGTTGCCCTCGACCTGCCGTCATGGTTTGTACCTCTGGACCTGCCGGGATCCTAGCGTTACGGGACTTGTCAGGCAACGGTTCAACCGGTAAGCCGCGCAATTGACATCCCGTCGGCCCTCTGGAACAATGCCTCCGGTCCACATTCCGGGGGGTTGGAATGCTGAGAGTGATGGTTGCTGAAAAGGGTGGGGGCGAGCGCGAACTGGTGTTCGACGTTGCCGATTTGTCGATTGGCAGGGTTCAGGGCAATGCCATCGTCCTGCCCAAGCCGAACGTATCCAAGCGGCATGCCACGGTCACTCTTGAGGGTACCGTGATAACCATTTCCGACCAGAAAAGTACCAACGGTACATACGTCAATGGTCGGCGCATTTCCGGCCCGCGTATTCTGAGCACTGACGACCGTGTGTATATCGGGGACTATACCCTCAGATTTTCGGAAACGTCAGCGATGGAGGACATCGAGCCGACACCGGTTCCTCCCATCCCGATCCTGGGAACCGACCAGCCTCGTCACCTCCCTACTATTGTCATGACGGCTATGCCCACGGCTCCTGAAATGCCCCCTATTCCGGACGAAGCCAGTGTCGAGTCCGAGGTTCCGTTGGAATTTGACGTCGAGGTTTCTGCGCCCCCGATTCAGGAGGCGCAGAGAAAGGCCGAGGTGCCTGCGGCCAGGCCGGTTCCGCCAGCGCCCAGGGTCGAGTCGGTCGAGGTTGCGGTGTCGTCGCGAGTGGCCCCTGTGACAACGCAAACGTCGGCGCCGCTGTATTCGTCGCATTCGTCGCCCGAAGGGGTGCATGGCAGTCGCAGCCAGATGTCCGGACTTGCCAGGCGAGTCGTCGGCGCTGGGGCTGATCGTGGCTCGTTGGGTCGGTGGGCCGAAGCCCTTCGCGTCGTTTCCGAGGAGGCGGCTGCGTCGGTGTTCTCGGATGTCCTGCCAGAAGCGGCCGACTTCACGGACGAACAGTGGCAGCGCATGTCTGATGGGGTGATGCGCCTGGTTGATCGCTTGCGGCGCGAGGAACGCCTGCCTGCGGACGTCGACCCTTTCCTGCTGACGCAGGATGTGTTGTACGAATTTACCGGCCTTGGGCCGTTCGAGGAACTGCTGGCTGACGAGCAGGTTCGTACCATTCTGGTCGATGCTGTAGATCGCATCTGGGTGGGCCGCGGTGGCAGGACGGTGCCGGTTGCCAAGTCTTTTGCTTCCGAGGCCACACAGGACCGTGTTCTGCTGCGTCTTCTCGACCTTGCCGGTCTGCCGGCCGACAGCCTGGCTATGACGCAGGTGACCGGACGCCTTCCCGATGGCACGACTCTCAGGATAGTGAACTTCCCGGTGGCTGCCGAAGGGCGTCTGATTGTGCTGGAACGACCCCATGCCACAACCTTGAGCCTCGATGACCTCGTCAGGGCCGGAGTGATCGAGGAGGGGCTTTCCGCACGCCTGAAGGATGCTTTACGTGCCCGTCGGAACCTGGCGGTGTGCGGTGGGAGTCGCGAACGTCGTGCCGCCGTCGTGAACGCGCTGCTGAGGGCGTTGCCCGATGGGGATCGCGTGCTGGTCCTGGATGGTCCTCGCGATCTTTCTCCGCGCTGCGAGGGCGCAAGCATTCTGGACCGTGCCGCAATCAATGCGCTGGGCACGGCGGGCGCTGCGACCCTTCTGGCAATGCATCCCGACGTTGTTGCCATCGGCGATGTTGAAGCCGCCGATCTGCCACTGCTGGCCCAACTTGCGACCGGCGCGCGGCCCGGCATGGTCTTGTCCGTATCCTGTTCGGCCGACCGCATGCCGGATCGGCTTTGTGCCGCGTTCCACCTGGCATTGCCTTTACTGGGCGATGCAGGGGCGCGTGCGCTGGTGGCCGAGGTTGTTGACCTGGTGGTGGACCTGGCTGCTGGTGATGATGGTCGCAGTCGCGTGACGCGTGTTGCCGAGTGGTTGGCGCCAGGCCGAAGTTTCGGTAACTGAACATCCCATCTCGCCCCGGGGGATCGGCGATGGCATCCCGACCCGCATGGACACTTATCGTAGAAGACCGATTCGGGACGGTTACCGACGAGCACGTGTTCGACGCCGGGGCGCTGGTCATCGGTCGCAGTCGCCAGTCAGACATCGTCCTGCCATCCGAGAACGTATCGCGCAGTCATGCTCGCGCCCTGGTAGAGGCTGGTCGCCTGTACATGGAGGACCTTGGTTCGTCGAACGGGATCTGGCTTGACGGGGACCGCGTCGAGGGCCGTGTAGAGGTTGGCGATGGGAGTGTCGTTCGGGTCGGGGATTTTCTGCTGCGGATCCGTGGGGGGAAGGGGAGTTCCGAGTCATCGACGGTTTATGCCAGGCTTATAGGTTGCTCGCCTGGCGCAATGGACCAGACCCTGGATGTCGTAGCACCAACTACGCTGGTTGGACGAGGGCGTGATTGCGGCCTTGTCCTGGTCGATCCTTCCGTATCGCGCGTTCATTCGCGTCTGCGGGTGCGTCCCGATGGCGTGATCCTGGTCGAGGATGTCGCCAGCGCGAACGGGTTGTTCGTCAACGAGACCCGGGTCAAGGTCTGGCAGTTGTCGGCGGGCGACCGGGTGCGGTTCGGAAACGTCGAGTTCCTGGTTGAGATACCGGATTCAGGAACAGTCGAGATTCCGGTTTATAAGGGTTCGCCTTTTTCGCGCCGTATGAAGGTTTTGCTGCCGTTTGCGATTGGCCTGCTTGCTGTGGTGATGCTGATTGTTCTGGGTGCGATCATCGTGCCCGGTATGTTCGAGGCAGAATCCGAGGTGCCTGGGGACCTCGTTCCTGCCGACGGATTCTCGTCTCCTGACCAGTCGTCGTCATCCGACTTGTCGGTGACACCACCAGCGTCGGCGCTGGCTATCGAGAAGGCCAGGGCATTCCTGGCTGCCGGGCGCCTTGATGCCGCCAGCGGTGCTCTGATTGCCATACCGGAATCGGATCCAATGAGCTTTGAAGCCGTCGCGCTGTCGAACCGGATCGAATCGGAGCGTGTTGCAACCAGGGCGCTTTTCGATGCCGATCAGGCCCTTCAGAACGGTCAGATCGAGATCGCGATCAGTCGTCTCATGTCGTTTTCAGTCGAGTCCCCCCGCTTCCCGGAAGCCAAGGTTCGCCTGCAGGCGTTGAGGCCGATCCTGTTGAGGAAGCAGCGCGAAGCATGCGTCGGACACAAGATCACCTCGGTTCCATGCATACGGTCGCGCTCGCTGTTGGCCAAGGTCGAGGTAATGGTTCGCTAGGGATCGGGGCTGGTGCTGTTTCGAGGCACTTCGATTGCCGTTTCGCCCAGCTTTTGTGCCAGCAGTTCAAGGATCTTCCGACCGCCGTACTTCAGCGGGCCGAAATCCCGAGCCTGCTCCGCCTGGGCAATGCCTGCAATTGCAGCAAGTGCCTCCCGGGCATCGTCGGCTTTCCCCGAGAGGAAAAGGGACCACGCCAGGTAGAGTGCGCAGGTGGTGTGCCGCGGACCCTTCTCCAGCGCCTTGCGAAAAAACTTCGCCGCCAGTGGATAGGAACCGGCCTCAAACAGAATTAGTGCCCCTTTGAACATTCCATCGGCTGATACTGCCGGATCGTCTGATCTTGACCTCGTGGCCGCCTTTTCGAGGGCTTCCGCAATCGCATGTCGCCGCAGTCGCAACTCGCTCACGACACGAAGATAGCTGCGCTCGGCCCCTTCCACGTCATCAGGAACGTCAATTCCTATGTTGCGCCACCATGATCGTGCGCGTTCAAGATTGGCGGCATTTGTCTCCGACACGCGGAGGAAAACCTCGGCATCATCGTCGCGATGGACCAGCGTCCAGCGGGTTCTGTCCCAGGTCTGAAGCGGGAATACTGGCGTTGGCAGTACGACAATATCGAACGGAAATTTTCGGTATGCGTCCTCCAGCGCCTCTTCTCGTTCGTAAGGCTTATGCGTCTGGATGATTACGTCGCGTTCGTCGGCAGTGAAGTTGCCGCGACCGTCGGAAAATACCGAACAGTCAGGCCAGTGCCGCCCGATAAGGTATCCGCCCCACGACGTGAACTGAAGGATGCGCCCTTGCAGCCCCATCGCCGAGATGCTGTCGGAAGCCTCCACCGGAAAGGTCGAAGGCTCGAGGTCCACGGGCAATAGTTGCAGCGCATTAGCCAGGCCATCGCGATCCCGAACGATGGACTTCTGGAATGAAATGCCTGCGAGGCCCGAGACGACCAGCAGCAACAGCACCCTTGTCCCCATCGGCGCCACGGCGATCTCGATGTGCCTGCGATATGCCAGCGCCAAGGCCGCCACGGCAAGGACATCAAGGTAGATAAAGCGAGAGGTATTCGCGGCCATCAACGCCATCAGCCCCGCGAAGGCGACAAGTCCTGCATCGGTTCGCCGTACGAAACCCCTCCAGCGATGTCGCAGCATGCCGGCGATGATGATGGCCCCGATGATTGCCAGCAGCAGGTACGGAAACAGGCCGCAGACGACATGGTGTGCTGTCAATCGACCCGCCATGGACGGCATGAAGTACGCGGCAGGGGGATGCCACTCGGGGATCAGGACCATGCTGCCTTCGTACATTGTGAAGGCGGTAGCCACTCCGCTGAGGAATCCCGGCATGGGCAACATCGGAAGTATCGCCGCCCCCAGCAGCCGCAAAGAACCCTTCAATCGATCGCACGGTCGCTTTGCCCCGCTGTCGGCGACCCATTGAACGAACCGACCGGCGGTAACGGCGCAGGCTGCCATTGCCAGCCAGAGCGCCCCGCCGGCATGGATGTTTGCCCATAACGCAGCCGTGATGCCTACGAGTACCAAAGTTCGGTTCCGCGGCCTCCCGTCGACCTCGTCCAGCCCGAAAATCGCCGGCAACGTCAGGGCCGCGAACAAGAAATTGAACACCTCGGGGCGCACCCTCAAACGATCGCCCGACAGTACCAGTGCCAGCGTGATCAGCGCTGCCGCAGGAATCCGTCCTGGCAGCACGCGTTTGAATGCAGCCCACCACAAGGCGAATGTAGCGACGAACAAGGACGAGTGCAGCAGGCGCACTCCGACAAATCCGGCATACGCTTCGATCTGGTAGACGATCACTTCGTATAGCCACTGGAACGGCGTCCACGGACGCAAAGGGTCTGTTGCCGAGAACAGGTCCGTGTGCGGGATCGCCAGGTTCTCGGAGATCCAGCGCCCGGTGGCCACGTGCCAGAAGATGTCGATATCCCAGTTGGGGCGGAACGAGTAGACGAAGACCGCTGACAGCAACCCAAGAAGGAATACAACTTCGACAGTCGTTGCAAAACGTGATCGTGCGCGGTCCAAGGTCATGTTCTGGCTCCAAAGATGGCCGTTCCCACGCGGACCACGGTGGCCCCCTCGGCGATGGCCGCCTCGAAGTCTCCGGACATCCCCATCGAAAGGTGGTGCAGTCTGCCAGGCAGGGGGGTAAGGCGCTGCGCCAGTTCCTCGCGCAGTCGTCGCAAGGCTGCAAACCACGGGCGCGCCGATTGCGGATCATCCTCGACCGGCGGAATTGCCATCAGTCCGACCAGTCGCATCCCATCGGCCGAAAGTGCTGTGCTGCAAAGATTCTGGGTATCCGCGACCGCAGCACCCGATTTTGATGGTTCGCCGCCGATGTTGACCTCGACGAAGATGTCGACTGGTCGGTTCGGATCGGCACGCTTTTGAATTTCGCAGATCAGGGAAGGCCGATCCACCGAGTGGATCGCCCCGGCCCACGGAATCACCATCTTGACCTTGTTGGTCTGCAGTCCTCCAAGAAAGTGCCAGCGAGGCCTTAGTCCGGCCTGCTGGACCGCCATGGCCTTGGTGACCATTTCCTGTGCGTAGTTTTCTCCGACATCCTCCAGCCCCGCCCATACCGCAGCGATGATGTCTTCCGCAGGCCGGGTCTTGGCAACGCCAACCAGAGTCACCTCGGATGGATCGCGGCCGCAGGCAAAGCAGGCGTCCATGATGCGTTGTCGCACACGATCAAGGTTTGCCGTGATTTCGATCTCGCGCGGACTCATTTGGGTGCCTCGCCAGCGACTCTTGCTAGAAAGGAAGGATATCAGCGGCCCCCATCTCGACCATCATCTCCACGACCTGGCACAGGGGCAGACCCACGACGTTCGTGTACGACCCGATCAGGCTGTCCACGGCGTATCCACCGACGCCCTGGATCGCGTAGGAACCGGCCTTGTCCATCGACTCGCCGACCGACAGATATTTTTCGATCTCGGCGCGGGACATTGGCTTGAACCTCACCTGGGTTGTCACCGCCTGTATGCCTTCCTTGTTCTTGCGCATGTCGTACAGACAGAAACCAGTCAGAACGAAATGTTCGGTGCCTTGCAAACGCAGCAGCATTTGGGCTGCGTCCTCGTGATCGACGGGCTTGCCAAGGATGTCGTCCTCGACCACAACTATTGTGTCAGCACCCAGCACCCAGCGCAGAGGAACCTCGCGGCTGAGCCTGGCGCCAAGTCTGGCTGTCTCCCCGTCCGGATAAAGCGTTTGCTGGATTCTTTCGACTACTGCCAGCACCTTCGTCCGGGCCATGCGCTTGACGAAGGTCTCGGATGGCTCGCCGGTTTCGCGTTCCTCATCAATCGTCGATGGCATCGGCTTGACCGAGAAACCCACCTTTTCCAAAAGTTCCTTTCGCCTTGGTGACGCTGACGCAAGAACCAGTTGACCGGGCATCTGCTTCCTCCACGGGAACACGCGGCGCAAGATTATAGCAGCAAGTCCAAAGTGCCGTATTGGCCCCCGTTTTGCCTTGACAAAATTTGGCCGTCACCCTAGACTGCGCCGCGGACTGTGAATCCGGCCAAGTGCCTGATTACGCTTGTTAAATGTGGGTCAGTGGATCTCCCGGAATGATGTTGAGGCAGGAGTAGACGATGTCGAATCGACGCATGGTAACCCTCGACGGGAACGAGGCAACTGCCTCGGTGGCGCACCGGACGAACGAGGTCATCGCCATCTATCCGATTACCCCTTCGTCCAACATGGGCGAATGGTCGGACGAATGGTCGGCGGCTGGCCGCAAGAACATCTGGGGCGTAGTTCCCAGTGTTTCCGAAATGCAGTCCGAGGGAGGAGCTGCCGGTGCGGTTCATGGCGCCCTGCAGGCCGGCGCACTGACCACCACGTTCACGGCCTCCCAGGGTCTTCTGCTGATGATCCCGAATATGCACAAGATTGCGGGCGAATTGACATCGTTCGTGATGCACGTGTCGGCTCGGACCGTGGCGACGCATGCCCTTTCGATTTTCGGCGACCATTCGGACGTCATGGGCTGTCGCAACACTGGTTTTGCCATGCTGTCGTCCGGGTCGGTTCAGGAGGCGCACGACTTCGCGCTGATCTCGCAGGCGGCAACGCTGCGTTCGCGCATTCCATTCGTGCATTTCTTCGACGGCTTTCGTACCTCCCACGAGGTTGCGAAGATCGAGGAACTGAACGATGAGGACCTGCGTTCAATCCTGGACGAATCGCTGATCGCCCAGCACCGTGCCCGCGCCCTGACGCCCGATCGCCCGGTGATGCGCGGCACTGCACAGAATCCCGACGCCTTTTTCCAGGCCCGCGAGGCGTGCAACCTTTGGTATGACCGATGTCCGTCGATCGTCCAGTCCGAGATGGATCGCTTTGCGGCGCTGACTGGTCGCGCGTACCGTTTGTTCGACTACGTGGGCGCCCCGGATGCCGATCGGGTCGTCATCCTGATGGGCTCCGGTGCCGACACGGCCCAGGAATACGTCGAGTGGGCGAACGCCCGCGGCGAGAAGATCGGTATCGTGCGCGTCCGCCTGTTCCGCCCCTGGTCGACCGAGGCGCTCCTTGATTCGCTGCCGAAGACTGTAAAGTCCATGGCAATCCTGGACCGCACCAAGGAACCGGGTGCGCTGGGCGATCCGCTGTACCTTGACATCGTTACAGCCCTGTCCGAGGCGCGCGCCGGAGGGACTTCCCCGTTCGCGATCGAACCCAGGGTCGTCGGCGGCCGATACGGCCTGTCGTCCAAGGAATTCACGCCGACGATGGTAAAGGCGGTCTTCGACGAACTGGCGAAACCCAGCCCCAAAAACCACTTCACGGTCGGAATCGAGGACGATGTCACGAACCTGTCTTTGTCTTACGACCAGGAGTTCGACATCGAACCGGATAACGTCGTACGGGCATTGTTCTTCGGTCTGGGCTCGGACGGTACGGTTGGCGCCAACAAGAACAGCATCAAGATCATCGCCGAGGAGACGGACAACTTCGGCCAGGGCTACTTCGTCTACGATTCGAAGAAGGCCGGGGCGGTAACGATCAGCCATCTGCGCTTCGGCCCTCGTTGCATCCGCTCGGCCTACCTGATTCGAAAGGCCAATTTCGTCGCGTGCCATAACTGGTCCTTCCTGGACAAGTACGACATGCTGGGCTTTGCGGTGCCCGGTGCAACCTTCCTGCTGAATTCCCCCTTCGGCCGGGAGGAACTGTGGCAGCACTTCCCCCGCGAGGTTCAGCAGGACATCCTGGCCAAGAACCTGAAGGTGTACACGATCGACGCCTACAAGGTTGCGAAGGAAACCGGCATGGGCGTCCGCATCAACACCATCATGCAGACGTGTTTCTTTGCCATCTCGGGCGTGCTGCCCCGCGAGGAGGCGATCGCGCAGATCAAGAAGGCCATTTACAAGACCTACGGCAAGAAGGGCGACGTCATCGTCCAGCGGAACAACGAGGCCGTTGATCACACGTTGGCGCACCTGTACGAAGTGAGTTTGCCAGGCGCCGTATCGTCAACGATCGGCCGCTCGCCGACAGTAGTCGATGAGGCGCCCGATTTCGTCAAGAACGTTACCGCCGTCATGATGGCAAATCGCGGCGACAGTCTCCCGGTGTCCGCGTTCTCGCCCGACGGAACGTGGCCGACCGCTACGACCCAGTGGGAGAAGCGCAACATCGCCATCGACATCCCGGCGTGGGACCCGGCCCTGTGTATCCAGTGCAACAAGTGCTCAATCATTTGTCCGCACGCGGCGATCCGCCCGAAGGTGGCACCGCCGGAAGCACTGCAAGGTGCGCCCGAAACGTTCAAGTCGGCCGACTACAAGGGTCTGGAGTACAGGGGCTGGAAGTACATTCTGCAGGTCGCGCCCGAGGATTGCACCGGCTGCCAGTTGTGTGCGGTGATGTGCCCGGTCAAGGACAAGTCGAACCCGAAGCGCAAGGCGCTGAACATGACGCCACAGATGCCGCTGCGGGCCAGCGAGGTCGAAAACTACAAGTTCTTCCTGGCGTTGCCAGATCCGGATCGCACCCAGATCAAGGCCACGGTCAAGGGAACCCAGTTCTTCCGCCCGCTGTTCGAATACAGCGGAGCCTGCGCGGGATGCGGCGAGACTCCCTACATCAAGCTGCTGACCCAGATGTTTGGCGACCGCACCTTGATAGGGAACGCGACTGGCTGCTCGTCCATCTACGGCGGCAACCTGCCAACAACGCCCTACAGCGTCGATCACAACGGCCGCGGTCCTGCGTGGGCCAACAGTCTGTTCGAGGACAACGCCGAATTCGGCTTTGGCTTCCGGCTGGCCATCGACCAGCACAAGGAACTTGCAACGCTGCTGTTGCGTACGCTGGCCGGCACGGTCGGCGACGACCTCGTTTCAGGCATCATCGGGTCTGCGCAGGCAACCGAGGCCGACATCAAGGCCCAGCGCGAACGCGTTTCTGCGCTGCGCGGCAGGCTGGCTGACGACACTACGCTGGCGGCTCGCCGCCTGGACGTGCTGGCCGACTATTTCGTCAAGAAGAGCGTGTGGATTGTGGGCGGCGACGGCTGGGCCTACGACATCGGCTATGGCGGCCTGGACCACGTCCTGGCGCAGGGGCGCGACGTGAACCTGCTGGTCATGGACACCGAGGTGTACTCCAACACCGGCGGTCAGGCGTCGAAGGCCACACCCATGGGCGCGTCGGCGAAATTCGCGATTGCCGGCAAGTCCACCGGCAAGAAGGACCTGGCCATGATGGCCATGGCCTACGGCAATGTGTACGTGGCGAAAATCGCGATGGGCGCCAAGGACGCGCAGACAGTAAAGGCGTTCGAGGAGGCCGACGCCTTCCCGGGCACGTCAATCATCATTGCTTACAGCCACTGCATTGCCCACGGATACGACCTTATCAACGGGTGCGAGCAGCAGCGCCTGGCGGTCGATTCAGGCCACTGGCCACTGTTCAGGTTCGACCCGCGGCGCATCACGACCGGGCAAAGCCCCCTGGTGATGGACTCGGGCATGCCGAAGATCGAGTTGACCGAGTTCACGAAGAACGAGACTCGTTTTCGCATGGTCGAACGGCAGCATCCTGAAAACTTCAAGCTGTTGATGAAAACGGCGCAGCGCGAGCTTGTCAACCGGTTTGCAGTCTATGATCAGATCGCGCGCATGGCCATGCCTTCCGGTGACAAGACGCCGGCCGGCGAACCAAAGGCTTGATTCGATCGATTCGGAGAACCAGGAGGATCGACATGGAACTGACCACCCGATATCTTGGACTCGCTTTGAAGAACCCGATTATTGCCGGTGCGTCGCCGCTTGCCACAGATCTTGCGGCCGTTCGTCGCCTGGAGGATGCCGGTGTCGGCGCCATAGTGATGCATTCGTTGTTCGAGGAACAGATAGCGCAGGACCAGATCAAGGATCATCTGGACCGAGAGACTATCGCCGGTTCGTCGGCCGAAGCTATGACCTACCTTCCGGAGCCTGGCGAGTACCGGCTGGGTCCAGAGGAGTACCTCGACCAGATTCGCCGGGTGAAGGCGGCGGTTTCTTGTCCTGTGGTCGGCAGTTTGAACGGCGTGACCGGCGCAGGCTGGGTCGAGTACGCGCGGCACATACAGTCAGCCGGCGCGGACGCCCTGGAACTGAACGTCTACTCGGTTGGGGCGGGCGCCGCCGAGACCAGCGAGATTATCGAGAGCCGCACGCTGGAAAACGTCCGGGCGATCAAGGCTGCAATCACCATCCCCGTAGCGGTGAAGCTGTCGCCGTTCTTCACGTCGCTGAAGAACTTTGCGATGAGGCTGGATGCGGCTGGGGCCGACGGGCTGGTCATGTTCAACCGGTTCTACCAGCCGGACATCGATATCGAGCGTCTGGAGGTCAAGCCGACGCTGCACCTGTCGGATTCGTCCGAGTTGCTGCTGCGACTGCGTTGGGCTGCGCTGCTTTCGGGCCAGTTCAAGGGTTCCCTGGTGGTCTCGGGTGGCGTTCACTCGGTCGAGGACGTCGTGAAGTCGATCATGGCCGGGGCCGACGCAGTGCAGGTTGTGTCTGTCCTGCTACGCAAGGGACCTGCCTGCGTGAAGGAACTGCTAGCTGGGCTTTCCGAGTGGCTGATCTCAAGGGAGTATGATTCGCTGGATCAGGCCCGAGGCAGCATGAGTCTCGAAAAATCGCCGAATCCTGAGGCCTTCGAGCGCGCCAACTACATGCGCATCCTGAACTCCTGGCGTGCGTAGTCTTTTGCGGACTGCTTTCAACCCGGCGGTACGTTTCTCCGCATTGCGCAAAGCGCTGATGACCCTGGGGTTTCCTTGACACAGCAGGATTCTCGCACGTAAAATGGCAAATCCGAGTGCCGGATTCGCGAATCACAGGGAGTCCAATGCCAACCGACCCAAGGGAACTGAAGAAGCCGTCCGAGGCTGGCGCCCAGAACGGCAGCAGCCCGGCTGGCAAGGACTGGATGCCGGTCAAGGCAGGGCAGGGCTCCAAGGACTTCACGCCCGTGAAGGCCGACCGTGCCGGCGGGATGGGCGACATCCTGCTTCGCGAGAAATTGATCAGCGTTTCGCAGTTGCACGAGGCCCAGCAGGTCCAGAAGGATGGCGAGAATCTTGGGTACACATTGGCCAAGCTGGGCTACCTTGAAGAAAGTCACCTGATTTCATTCCTGTCGCGCCAGTACGGTGTGCCCTCCATCAATCTGGACGAGTGTGACGTTTCGGACGACGTCGTTCGGCAGATTCCTCGCGAGGTTGCCGAGCGTCATGTGCTGATGCCGATTGCGCGCCAGGGGTCCACGCTGATTGTTGCCATGAGCGATCCCGGCAACATCTACGCAATGGACGATATCAAGTTCCTGACTGGCCTGAACGTCGAGGCCGTAGTGGCCTCGGAAACGGCCATACGCAAGGCAATCGAGCGGTACTACGGAAGTTCACGCCACGACGAGACCCTGAAGACACTGTTCGACCAGATCGAGGGCGAGCAGGCCGACGTCCACACCGTCGAGGAAGACAAGGTGGACATGGCCGAGCTGGCCAAGGCCACCGAGGATGCCCCGGTAGTGCGGCTGGTCAACATGATCATGGTCGATGCGGTCAAGCGCAGCGCGTCTGACATTCATATCGAGGCCTACGAGAAGGACTTCCGTGTTCGCTATCGCATGGACGGTGTGCTTTACGAGATCATGCGCCCGCCGATGCGCCTGAGGAACGCGATCACCAGCCGTATCAAGATCATGTCCCAGCTTGACATCGCGGAACGGCGCCTTCCCCAGGACGGCCGAATTCGCCTTGTGCTGGGTAGGGACAAGGAAGTCGATTTTCGCGTCAGTGTCCTTCCCTGCCTGTTCGGCGAGAAGGTCGTCATGCGTGTTCTCGACAAGTCGGCACTGAAACTGGACCTCGGCGCAATCGGCTTCGAGGAAGTCCCTCTGCGGAATTTCCGCGAGGCCATTCACCAGCCGTGGGGCATGGTGCTGGTTACCGGGCCAACGGGGTCAGGCAAGTCCACGACGCTTTACTCGGCCCTGACCGAACTGAACACGCCGACCGAGAACATTTCAACAGCCGAAGACCCGGTCGAAATGAATATTCCAGGTGTCAACCAGGTGCACGTCAAGGAGGAAATCGGCCTGACGTTCGCTGCCGCGCTGCGCAGCTTCCTGCGGCAGGACCCCGACATCATCATGGTCGGAGAGATCCGCGACTTCGAGACTGCCGAAACGGCTGTAAAGGCGGCACTTACAGGCCACCTGGTGCTTTCGACGCTGCACACCAATGACGCGCCATCGACCATCAACCGCTTGCTGAACATGGGTATCGAACCGTTCCTCCTTACCGCCTCGTTGATTCTCATCCTGGCCCAGCGCCTTACCCGTCGTATTTGCAAGGAGTGCAAGGAACCCCACCCAGTGGAACCCGAGGTTCTTCTGGAGTGCGGTTTCTCGGAAGAGGATGCCAGGACCGTTGTGCCCATGAAGGGCAAAGGCTGCCGTAACTGCAACGAGACCGGCTACAGGGGGCGAACCGGACTGTATGAGGTCATGCCGTGCAGTGACGAAATCAAGGAGGCCATTCTCCAGGGATTCTCGGCGATCGAACTGAAGCGGGAGGCCATGCGCCTGGGGATGATGACCCTGCGCCAGGCCGGCCTTGCGAAGGTTCGGACGGGACAGACAACGCTGGAAGAAGTCTTGCGTATTACCCGAGCGGACTGAGGCAATAGACGATGAGCGCGGCACCCAGCGACCCGCGAGTCTTTCCCGAAGCCGGCGGCAGTCCCCAGGTTCAGGCCGGTGCAAACGCCTCGCTTGATATTCATGCGTTGCTGCAGGTAATGGTCGAAAAGGGCGCATCGGACCTGCATCTGACCGTTGGTACTCCCCCGCAACTTCGTGTCGATGGTTCCTTGTACCCTGTGAAGGTGCCTCCTCTGGCGCCCACAGATACGCAGCGCCTGTGCTACTCGGTGCTGACCGAGACGCAGAAGAAGCGGTTCGAGGAGAAGAACGAGATCGACATGTCGTTTCAGTGGAGAAACGTCAGCAGGTTTCGCGCGAATTTTTTCAGGCAGCGAGGAAGTGTTGCCGGTGCTATCCGTCAGATTCCCTCCCGGGTTATGACGTTTGATGAACTTGGCCTTCCGCCGGCCGTGGGCCAACTGGTTGATCGACCGCGCGGATTGATCCTGGTGACCGGGCCGACCGGGTCGGGAAAATCGACAACTCTGGCGTCCATGGTCGATACCATCAACCAGCGCCGTCGTTCGCACATCCTGACAATCGAGGACCCGATCGAGTTTCTTCACAGGCACAAGAACAGCATCGTGAACCAGCGCGAGGTCGGCAGCGATACCGCGAACTTCTCGGATGCCCTTCGATACGTGATGCGCCAGGACCCGGACGTCGTGCTGGTGGGAGAGATTCGCGACACGGAAACGATGGAGACGGCTTTGAGCCTTTCCGAGACGGGGCACCTGGTCCTGTCGACCCTGCATACAAACAGCGCCGTTCAGACCATTCATCGAGTCATGGATCTGTTCCCTGCCGATCAGCAGGAACGTGTGCGCACGCAATTCTCGTTCGTGTGCGAGGGGATTCTTAGCCAGCAGTTGCTGCCGCGTGCAGACGGTAAGGGGCGGGTGATTGCTGTCGAGTTGCTGATGCCTAACCCGGCAATTCGCAACCTGATTCGCGAGGGCAAGGTTCACCAGATTTACTCCCAGATGCAGATGGGGCAGACCAAGTTCGGCATGCAGACGCTGAATCAGGCACTGCTGAAACTGTTGAGGGATCGCTTGATCAGCCGCGAGGAAGCAATGGCGCACGTGGGCGACCTCGAGGAATTCTCCAACATGCTGAGCCAGGCAGGGGTCTAGGCGGGCAGGGGGGCGCGTTCCATGGCGAAGTTCGCGTGGGAAGGAACGACGCGCGAGGGTCAGTTCAAGAAGGGATTCATCGAAGCCGCCAGCGCGGCCGAGGCCGAGTCGAAACTGCGCTCGATGCAGGTGCAGACGTCGAAAGTATCCAGGGCGTGGGGGCAGATCGAGATCAAGATCCCCAGATTTGGGGGGGTCAAGACCAAGACTCTGGTGGTGTTTACGCGTCAGCTTGCCACCATGATCGACGCGGGGCTGCCGCTGGTGCAGTGCCTGGACATTCTTGGCAGCCAGGAACCTGACCCGGAATTTTCCAAGGTAATTGCCAGCGTCAAGGGCCAGGTCGAACAGGGATCAACGCTGGCTGACGCCATGAAGAAGCATCCGAAAGTCTTCGATACCCTGTTCGTCAGCCTTATCCAGGCAGGCGAGGTCGGCGGCATCCTCGATACCATCC
The DNA here is from genome assembly GCA_903936705.1 of uncultured Myxococcales bacterium. GTDB lineage: Bacteria > Myxococcota_A > UBA9042 > DTJE01 > DTJE01 > CAIZWN01. The sequence goes on along the minus strand of CAIZWN010000005.1, from coordinate 42,634 downwards.
TGAACCGTCTGGCGCAGTACACCGAAAAATCGATGAAGTTGAAGCAGAAGGTGGCGAGTGCCTTGAAATACCCTTCATTCGTCATGATAGCTGCCGGCGGCATCATGGTCGTCCTTCTGTGGAAGGTCATCCCGTCGTTTGCCGGCATGTTCAAGTCCGTCGGTAATCGTGAACTGCCTGCGTTGACGCGGTTCGTGGTTAACATGTCGAATTCATTCGTGGATTATCTTCCATTGATGGCGTTGATAGGGGTCGCGATCTCTGTCGGATTCATGATGTTCAAGCGCAGTCCTTTCGGAGCCAGGTTCCTGGATCTGATAATGCTGAAGATGCCGGTCATCGGGGGCCTGGTTCAGAAGTCGTCCATCGCGCGATTCACGCGGACCCTTGGCACACTGGTCTCGTCGGGTGTTCCTATTCTTGATGGTCTCGACGTAGTTGCCAGATCTGCTGGCAACAAGGTTATCGAGGAAGCCGTCATGTATACACGAGCCAAGGTGGCCGAGGGCAAGAACATTGCCGGCCCCCTTGAGGAAACCAAGATATTCCCGAAGATGGTCGTTCAGATGATTGCTGTTGGTGAATCGACTGGCGCCATGGACGTCATGTTGTCGAAGATCGCCGACTTTTATGACGACGAGGTTGACGCCGCGGTTGATTCTCTGACATCCCTGATCGAACCCATGATGATGATCGTCATCGGCGGGATGGTCGGTTTCGTTCTGATCGCCATGTACCTTCCGATATTCAGCATGGCAGACAACATGTCGGGCAAGCAGAAGTAGGTCGCCGGGGGCAGTCCAGCATGGACGACAGCGTCAGTGACACCTGGGCACAGGCGCCGATCCGTGACATGACGCCCGCGCGCTGGCCCTTGCACGACGACCTGCGAAAGCGTGTAGACGAACCCTCCGCACACTGGAAAGTTTCGGCACTTCGCAGGAAGTTGCTGTGGCTTTCATGGTTGCGAATCCTAAGTCTGCTGGTTCTTGTAAGCGCCACAGCCATATTTTCGGGAAGTTCCGGCCTTTCATTGTTCGATCTGGTTCAGGACATAATGCTGTGGGTCGGGATGATTTTTCTGGTACCGGCTGCGCTGTATTTTCCGGTTCTGCTGACGGTCAAGGGGCATCGGGCTCTGCAGATTACGGCCGTTATTCAGATGGCCCAGGATGCTCTGCTATCGGGCGCTTTGGTCCTGGCTACTGGCGGTACTGGGTCGGCATTCACATTCTTCTTCTCGCTGAACATCATCGTCGGCGGCATTGTGCTGGGGCGACCTGGTACGGTTTTGACCATTCTTGGTTCAATGGGGATGATGGTTTGTATTGCCGCAATTGAACTGGGTCATATCGGGCTCCCATGGTTTCTGGCTGACATCCTTCCGGCAGGAATGCTGAAAGCGGTTTTGTACTCGATCGGGTTGAATGGCGTTGCGTTTGTCAGCATAGGTGTTCTTTCTTCATATTTGTCCGAGCAATTGCGGCGATCGGACCTTCAAAGTGAGCGATACCGTTCCTCACTCGAGGATCTAAGGCAATTGCATGAGTCAATTCTGGCATCCGTGGGGACTGGCATCGTGACCTGCCGGCTTGACGACCGGATCCTGCATGTAAACCGCGCCGCGGAAGGGATGCTGGGAATCGACATGAACCGTTCCAAGGGGCGCAGCCTCTTCGAGATGCTTCCGATTCTTCAGGAGCCGATGAGGACGGGCCCGGGGCCTTTCGAGATTGATCGCGTGGGCCCCGATGGAGAGCCGTTGTCGTTCAAGGTTTCGGTAACTCCGCTGGTTGCTCGAACCGGTGAGAAGATGGGCCGTATTCTTGACGTGACCGACACGACAACCGTCAAGAGTCTTGAGGCTCGAATGAAGGCGGACGAGCGGCTGGCAACCATTGGGAAGCTGTCTGCGGTGGTTGCCCACGAGATCCGTAATCCCCTGGCCGCCATATCGGCGTCGGCGCAGATGTTGTCGATGACCTCAGGTCTTGAGGGAGATGACAGAAGGGCGCTGGACATCGTCGTACGCGAGGGGGATCGCCTGAACCAATGGATTACCGAACTGCTGGATTACGCACGTCCAAAGAAGGGCGAGAACGTCAGGCTTGACCTGTCGGAATTGCTTGGGCAGGTTGCCGAAATAATGCGGGGCGATCCCGCCGCTGCATTCATGGAGATATCCGCCGATATCGAACCAGGGCTTCGTATCGTGTGCGAGCCTCAGCGCCTGCACAGGATGTTTCTGAATCTTGCCAAGAATTCGGTCGAGGCGATGTCGGAAGGAGGCCAGTTGGTCATTCGGGCCAGGTCGGCCAACGAGGCCGGCCATCCGTGGGTGGTGGTTCGTATCATCGACAACGGTTGTGGTATTTCGCAGGAAGATCAGGCTCGCATTTTCGAGGCCTTCTATACGACAAAGACGCGTGGCACGGGCCTTGGGCTTGCAACGGTGAGCCAGGTTGTGGAGGAGATTGGAGGCCGGATTTCGGTCAGCAGCGTGCCGTACGTGCGAACCGAGTTCGAGGTTCGGCTGCCGGCCTGACCGGGGAGAATCAAGTGGAGCTGCGGCCTGAATTCGACTGGGACCGCGGGATTCACCTGCGTGGTTCGGTGCTGTGGTTCGACGCGCCCAGACAGGACGTATTTACGTTTCTGTCATCGGCGCGTGTTCGCGAGTCGGGTCGTCATAAGAAAGCCCTATGCAACGACAGGACCAGGCACCTGGTACGCGTTCAGAGTCCTGGATTCTCCCCCCTGGTGGTGCCGTTCGGGGCTGCGTTGCGCCTGGGGCCCATGGAGATATCTCTTCATCCCTCCGGGCATATGCCTGGCGCCGCGATTATGCGGGTCGTATCCGACGGCACTATTGCACTGTATGCGTCGCACGTATCACTGGTGCCGCACGCCCTGGCCGAGGCGCCCCAGGTTCCCACTGGGGACGTACTGGTAGCCAGGGCCGATTACGGCCACCTTGCTTCGCGTTTTCCGACACGTACCGAAGCGCTTGGACGGGTCGTTGAAGCAGCTTGCTGCACCTTGGCGATGGGCCGCACCCCGGTATTCCTGGGATCGGTTATGGGCAAGTCGCAGGAAGTTATTCGTGCGCTGTCTGATGCCCGAGTGCTGGTCGAGGCTCACCGGTCGATCTGTGAAGTCAATCGTGGATACCGGGAACTTGGGTTCAACCCTGGGATCGCCCCGCAATATAGGGGCTCGCCCAGGAGCGGCCACGCGCTGGTGTTGCCCGAGACAATGCGATTTGGTACCGCCGTAACTGGTTTGAAGAATGCAAAATTGTACTGGCTGTCGGGCCGGTCGCTGGTTCCCGAAGTGCTGGCCAGGATGCAGGTTGACGAGGGGATTCCTTTGACTGGACACCTGGATGCGCCGGGGCTGGAGAGATTGGTTGAACTGACCGGCGTCAAGCGGGTCGTAACCGTCGGACACGGAGCCGAGGAGTTTGCCGAACGCATTCGCTTGAGAGGTTTTGAGGCCCAGGCCCTGCACCGCGAGGTCCAGTTGTCGATGTTCTAGTACTGCCTGACCGACTTGCGGCGACGGAATGCCAGCGCCATGCCCGCCACAGCCAGGATGAACGGCAGCAGGGAACCTGCGGTCCCACCGCCAGTCGAACAGCCCCCGCCTTTTGCCGAGATGACAGCCGGAATGCACTGTCCGTTGAATTCCGTGGTGCCGGCTGGACACGTTCCCGCGTCGGGGCCGGTCCGATCGTTTGACGTCCCGTCGCCACCGGCAGGTCGATCCCCCGTGGCGACGTCCGCGGACGTATCGATGTCGGAGTCTGCGTCGGGAGCCGTGCCGGCGACACAGGCGAATGACCCGTCGCAATAGAAGCCTTCACCGCATGCACCGCAGGACCCGCCGCAGCTGTTGTCGCCGCATGACCGTCCCTCGCATACCGGGCTGCATGGTTCAGCACACTTCCCGCTGGCATCGCATTCGGCCGGCAAGACGCATGTTCCGCAGACGTCGCCGCAACCATCGTCTCCGCAATTCTTTCCGGTACACGCGGGCTTGCAGGTTACGTCCACGCACTTGAAGCTGGAATTGCAGGTGCTGGGGAGGGTGCAGGAGTCGCACAATTGGCCGCATCCGTCGTCGCCGCACTCCTTGCCACTACAATCAGGGGTGCACACGCCAGTCTGGCACTGGCCACTGAATGCCTCGCAGCTCTTTCCCTGCGGGCACTTGCCGCACAAGCCGCCGCACTTGTCGTCGCCGCAAACCCGTTCGAAGCAAACAGGGTTGCAGGGCTTGTCGATGCACTGGGTTCCGACGCAGATCTGTCCGTTGCCACACGTGCCGCACTGTTTGCCGCAACCGTCCGCCCCGCACTGACGGCCTTCGCATTTCGGCGTGCAGACGCACGTGCCGTTGTTGCACCCCCACTGGCTGGCATCGGTGCAACTTCCGCACGAGTTGCCGCACCCGTCGTCCCCGCATTCCCTGTTCCGGCAGTCAGGTACACACTGGCATTGGTCGTCGACGCAGTTCTCGTTGGCCTTGCAGGAACCGCACGTTTGCCCGCATCCGTCGTCGCCACACGCCTTGCCTGTGCATGCCGGTACGCAGGGACAGGTTCGTGCGTAGATCCCATCGGGATCAGACGTGCCGCCGTCCGGGCCGCAGGTGTAAGACGTGGTGCCGGTTGAAGACCACTGGCAAAAGTCGGGCTGGCACGACTTCTGACACAAGACGCCATTGCTGCAATAGCGAACGCTGTTGGCATCGCCGCAGCAACCGACGCTGGTGACGGACCCGCAGGAGTCCTGGACCTGCGTGTCTGGGGCCAGGCACTGAGCCGTGGCGCCCACTGAAATCAAGGTCAGCAGTATTGTCGCCATGCAGAACAAACATGTGGAACACCCGAATCTATTCATCGGACCGACCTCGTCGCGTGCAGGCGCGATTGTAGTGGATTGGGGCTGCGAGGCACAAGGGGCGGCCAGGCTGTGGGTGCATGACGGGAAAATGGAGACTGCGCCAGTCAGGCCAGGCGGGCCAGGACTGCCTTCAGGTACGAATAGAAGCGTGCTGTCGAGGAAACAACCAGGTATTCGTCAGGGGAATGGACGTTGCGCATGTCAGGACCCATCGAGATCATGTCCATCCCGATTATATTTTCCCCGATAACGCCACATTCCAGACCGGCGTGAATCGCTGTCACCAGGGCCTCGCGCCCCGAGACCTCTTTCCAGACATCTCGGCATGCGACAAGGACAGGAGAAGACAGATCCGGGCGCCATCCAGGATACTGCGAGACCAGATCGGCGTTCCCGCCGGCAAGTTCCGCAACCGACCTGATGCCCAAACGAACCGATTCCATTGCCGATGCCACAAAAGACCGGCTGTTGCACGTGATGGTGCAGGCCGTTGTGTCCATCGCAATTATTGCCAGGTTGGTGGACGTCTCGACCAGGCCGGGGATTTCCTGGCTCATTGCCAGCGCGCCGTGGGGCAGGGCAAGCAGCAGGCGCAGGATTGACGCAGACTGCGCGACTGGGGGCAGGTCGCATTCGATCGCGCCGGTGCCGACGACAACACCCGGGTCGGCGGTACCCAATTCGGCCTTGATCAACGCAGCAAAGCCGGCAACGTTGGCTTCGAAAGCCGGCGCATATTGCGCTGGAATCCACACGCACGCAGTCGCTTCTCGGGGAATGGCGTTTCGCTTGCTGCCGCCTGCGATACAGGCCAGATGCACACCGTCGATTCCTGCACCTGCAACAAGGGCGCGCGCCAGGATTCTCAGCGCATTTCCACGGTTGCGACAGATGTCCAGGCCCGAATGTCCCCCCTTCAGTCCCGACACCTTCACGGTATAACCGACCGCACCAGCCGGTATGGCAGTGCGCTGGACAGGCAGGCGGACCAGTGAATCGCCGCCACCTGCGCAGCCGATGAACAGCGTCCCTTCGTCTTCCGAATCCAGGTTCAGCATGATCCGGCCCTTCAGCATCGACGCTTTCAGGCCAAACGCCCCGGACATCCCGGTTTCCTCGTCGACCGTGCACAGGATCTCGAGTGGGCCATGCACGCAATCAGGGTCCTCTGCCACAGCAAGCGCGGCCGAAACACCTACTCCGTTGTCCGCCCCCAGCGTCGTGCCGCGGGCTCGGATCATATCGCCGTCAACCCACGCTGGAATCGGGTCATTCAGGAAATCGTGGGCGATGTCCGAGTTCTTCTCGCAAACGATGTCAAGGTGCCCCTGCAGCACAACGGTCGGCGCGTTCTCATGGCCAAGGGTCGCTGGCACGCCGACCACGACGTTGCCGACGACATCGACGCGCGCATCGAAGCCGCGTTCGCGAGCGAACGACACCACGTACTCGCGAGCTGCCGCCTCGTTGCCCGAGCCCCTGGGGGTGGCGACAAGCGCCGCAAAATGCCGGAACAGGACACGAGGTTCCAGGTCACCAATCACGCTGGACATGCTTCCTCCCTGAAATGGTCAAGGTTCCCGGGCCGAGGATAACACCGGCGTCCGGCAAAGGTCCAACCGCGAGTTGAGGGGGGAAGCCCTTGCATCGGGACAGTGAAGAAAGATATCCTCGCGCTTAATGGAATTGGCGCGCTGTCTGAACGCTTCCGGAGGACGATGTGGCAACTCTGAAATTCGTCAACGAGGCCGGTGAGGACGAGATTCTTCATTTCGGATCCGATCGTCCCGAGATCCTGGTGGGTCGCAACAAGGGATGCGATCTGAAGACGAAGAACAACACCGTGTCTCGTCTTCACGCCAAGTTCTGCTGGGCCTCGGGCAGGTATACGGTTGTCGATTTGGACAGTGCAAACGGCACCTACTATCACAAGGTTCGTATTCATGAGGCCGAGCTGGAGGACGGTGAATCCGTCTTCGTCGGCAGCCTTCCAGTCGAATTCAAGCTGGAACAGGAGGACTTCGAATACCTTGGGTCCACGGAAATGGACCCGCCAACTCTTCCCCCATCGGCTCGTCGTCCATCGGGAATTCCGGCTGCGGACCAGGTTCTAGGAACCGATGTGAACGGTACTGGAGGGCCGGTCGAACAGAAGCGGCTTTCAACGGCGGAATATGGTCCCGGCCGACTGGTCGAGCAACCTGCGGCACCCCAGCAGGACCCGCAGCAGTGGGGGTATACCGAGGCGTATGAGAGCGCAGTTTCGGCGCCAGCGCCAGCGCCGGCGCCGGCACCCGTCCTCGTGCCCGCCAGCCTTGATGATGATGAGGCGTCCGTCCCGGAAAGTGCTCTGCCTGCCAAGGGTGGGCAGGGCTCAGTGGCTTCCAGGCCCGAACCTGTGGCGCAGCCTGCGGCAAAACCCTCGCCATCCGCCGATGCTCCGACAAAGGTTGTCGTCGAAGCGTTTTCTTCCAATGACCAGCAGCAAGCTCGACCTCAGCCAGCCCAGCAGGACAGTGGTCAGGATCGCAGGCAGGACCGTGCCGCTGATGCCAAGCAGGACCGCGCTGCTGATGCCAATCAGGAGCGGGCGCGGGATGGCAAACCGGAACGGGCGTCAAATCTGCCAGTTTCCGACGTTGAGTCTGCGCGAAAGATTGCAAAGCTTGAAAGCGAAGTGGCCGAGAAGGAACTTCGTGTCAAGAAATTCGGCGCCCAGATTGATGATCTTTCCCGCCTGGTGGCCAGGTACCAGTCCGAGTCGGCCAGCCAGGATTCTTCGCGCTCGCGCATAGCTGATCTTGAACATAGTCTTGCCGCGTCCGAGCTTTCCAGGGGTTCCCTGGAGGATCGTTTGGAATCGGCGAATCGCGATGTCGCCAGGGCAGTTCATGATGTCGAGGCCGCAGAGATTCGCTGCAGCGAGCTTGATGAAAGCCTTGTGACTTTGCAGCAGGAGCGGGATGAAGCCTTGTCCCGCCTGTCTGATCTGGAAGCCCAGTTGGCCCAGCGCGACGGGCAGGTCGAGGACCTTCAGCGCGACCTTGTACCAGCGAATCGACTGGACGCCGTTCAGTTGGAGTTGGAGGAAGCAAAAACTGCCCTTGCCCGCGTGACCGGCGAGCGTGACGCGCTTGGCTCCAGGATTTCGGAATCAAAGGAGGCAATTGCCCGTGCGGGCGCCGAGCGCGATGCGTTGAACGCCAGGATCGGGGAATTGAAGGAAGAGGTGGTTCGCTTTGGTGTCGAGCGTGACACCATGGCCAAGTCGGCGGCAGGGCTCGAGTCGCTGAAGAAGGGCTTCGAGGCCGAACGGACCTTGTTGAAGGCCGAGGTTTCGGATCTTCGGCGGCAGATGCTGGGCCTGAACGCCCAGGCCCAGGTTCAGGCATCGGCTCCAAGCGAGGATGCGCTGGCAGAGGCCAAGGTGATTGCCGAGGAACTCGCCGATCTGAAGAACGTGAACCGGTCCTATATGAAGAAGATCTCCCGACTGATGGAAGAGAACGAGGCCTTCAAGACCGCCGCGGCCGCCCAGGCAGCCGCCCAGGCAGCCGTTCCGGTGGTCGCGCTGCCGCCTTTGGGGGATGTCGCGGGAAGTCAGGTGTCCCCGGAATTGAAGGAGTCGGTCGAGAAGATCAACGACACGATATCCGAGTTCAGGACGGGGTTGCACGTGCTGGGCGGGCTGGTTCCCGAGATGATGGAGAAGATGCCGGAAGGGGAAGATGACGAGACCCGAGAACAGATCACCACCACGCTGGCCGAGTTGGTTCGTCTGGTAAAGGAGATCAAGGCCGAGGCGCTGAAGGCCCGCAAGCGCCTCTAGAGCCGGGAGAAGGCGGATGGAAAATGTCCCGGGACCGCGTCCCGTAGTCGGTGCATCGATGCATATGGTCGTCATTCGAGATGACAGTGCCGACGTGTTGTCGGCGGTTCTCAATTTTGATCGAGGTCGTGGACTGGTTGTTGATGCCGATGAACCGCCCTCCAGCCGTTTCGTCAAGGGGGACAAGGTTTTTCTGGCATACACGGCCGGCGACTCAATCTTTGCCATGAGAGGCGAGATATCCGAGGTTATTTCCCCCAAACGCGTCTATGTCATGGCGCTTGGGCCGGCCGTCGAGATGGAGAAGCGCGAATACATACGGGCAATCGTGGCTATCCGTTCGGCGCTCGTCGTTTCGGCTGTGCCGCCTGATGGCGATGCGGTATTGGTTGAAACCTCGGTTGAGCTTAGCGCCTCGGGCTTCAGGTGGTTCGGAAGGGCGTCTGCGGTTGCTGGCGATACCGCCTGGTTGTGTCTTGACCTTGAGGACGGGGCCAATGCACGCCTTGTCCTTCAATCAGTTGTCGTTCGCGCCGAGCCTTGCGGAAATTCGTTCGAGGTGGCAGGTCGATTCGTGGACATCAAGCCCGATGCAAGGGAAACCATCATCGATCGCGTGTTTCGCCGCCGGCTTTCGGAACTGGGTATCAAGGCCGGTCGCTCGCTGGACGACGACGCCTAGAATTCCTCTCTTCAAAACAGCTTCGCACGGTCAGCGCAAGCATGCGCAGGTGCGCGGGCGTCATCATGTTGCCTATCGCCTGCGATGGCTTCATCATAGCGCCGTTTAGCGAGACCGGGTTCTTCGGGGGGGCAGCATGCGGGTAGTGGTCAAGTTCGGCGGAACCTCGGTTCGAACGCCTGCCAGGGTCCGTCTGGCAGCCAGGAACATCGCCGCGATTCGTGCCGCGGGAAACGAGGTTCTGGTGGTCGTGTCGGCCATGGGCGATGCCACGAACCGCCTGATGCGGATGGGGCGCCGCGCGTGGCCCGAGGCACCGGTCGATCAGAACCTGCTGCGTCTGCTGGCGACCGGCGAGACTGCCACGGCCAGCCTGCTTGCCATGGCGCTGGGTGCCGAGGGGTGCCCTGCCCAGGCTGTCGGCTTTGATCATCCGGATTTTCCTCTGGTGGCCATGCCGGGGCAGTCCGACGCACAGGTCCTTTCGGCCGGTAAGGTGAACGACCTGGTCGAGGTTCGACTGGACGAGCGGGCCAGTCGCAGCCGGTTTGCGAAAGGCATAGACCCGATGCTGACATCGGGGACCATCCCAGTGTTTCCTGGATTCTTCGTCAGGGACGGCGAGGGACACCTTGTGACGCTGGGACGCGGTGGCAGCGACGTGTCGGCCTTCCTGGTAGGGCGTTTTTGTCGGGCCGACGAGGTCGTCATCGTCACGGATGTGAGGGGCGTGCTGACCGCCGATCCTCGTGTTGTTCCTGATTCGGCGGTTGTGCCCGAGATGGATGCTGCCCTCATGTCGGCAGTCGCACAGCGCGGTGCGCAAGTGCTGCATCCGAACGCATTGCGATACAAGCCCGAGTCGGTCACGGCGCGGGTTGTGCACTTTACGGCTCTGGGCAAACTGTCGGAAGGCACGCGGATCACCGGTGCGGCAACGACTATTCTTTCGGTTCACCCGCGTCCGCTGACACTGCATCTGCTGTTTGCAAAAGGGATATCGGCGCGTTTGGGTCTTCTGGCCCGCCTAGGGGAGTTCACTTCCCGGCGCGGTGTGGCCATCCATGGCCTGACGTCGGCGGACACGGTAATCGGTCTGTATGTGGAAGAGTCGGCAGGGCATTCCTTGACCCAGGCTCTACACAACGAGTTTGTTGGAGCAGGCCGCGATTTCGAGGAGCTTGTAGTCACGCGTAATGTGGCCGAGGTGCGCCTGACGAACCCCGCGTTCGTCAACACACAGGGTGTCATCCATGTCGTATCCGAAGCGATGCACAGGGCCGGCCTCCTGATCGTCGAGATGGTGACCAGCCATGCCGACGTGGTCGTTTACTGCCAGTTTGATCAGGCTCAGAAGGTCCACCGGGTCCTGGCCGAGAGACTTGGGATCGGAAACGGATCTCCGGCGTCGGGTGGCCGCAGCCGAAAGAAGAGGGGGTGACGTGGACTACTTTCATCGTCGTGACGGGGAACTATTCTGCGAGGATGCAAAGGTAAGGGACCTGGCTGCCACGTTCGGGACCCCGCTGTACGTGTACTCGCGGCGGACGTTTGCAGAACACTTCGCCAAGCTGGATTTGGCATTCGCGGACGTGCCTCACCTGATCTGCTATTCGGTCAAGTCGAATGGCAACCTGGGCATCCTGCGAGCGCTGGCTTCGATGGGAGCCGGAGCCGACGTGGTCTCGGGTGGCGAACTGTACAAGGCCATGCTGGCTGGTATCCCGCCGGAAAAAATTGTGTATTCGGGTGTGGGCAAGACCAGGACCGAACTGGAACTGGCCGTTCGTTCCGGGATCCGGTCTGTCAACATCGAGAACGTCGAGGAGCTGCGTGTTCTGTCCGACATCGCTGTTGCAAACGGGCGCAGGCAGGAGTGCGCGCTGCGCGTCAACCCAGACGTCGATGCGCACACCCACGAATACCTTACGACGGGACGCAAGGAGAACAAGTTCGGCATTCCGTTGGCCCAGGCTGGAAATGCGGCAGACATCGCTGCCGGGCTGCCAGGGATTGTTCTTACCGGGCTGGACATGCACATCGGTTCGCAGATTCTTTCCCCCGTGCCATACCGGATGGCTCTGGCGCAGGCGGCGGGAATCGTGGCTGACCTGCGGGCGCGCGGATGCGACATCCGGCACCTGGACATAGGTGGCGGCCTGGCCGTGCGCTATGACCACGAGAAGCCGATGACCGCCGACGAGTTTCACGACGAGATCATCTCTCTGGTGCGCGAGCTTGGCGTGGATCTGATCCTGGAGCCCGGGCGCTTCATCGTAGGGCCTGCCGGTATCCTGGTTGGCGAGGTCCAGTTCGTCAAGGAGGCCGGCGAAAAGCGATTCGTGGTGCTGGATGCTGGAATGAATGACCTGATTAGACCGTCTTTGTACGGGGCTCATCATCGAATCGAGGCCGTGGTGGACGGGGTGGGAGAACCGGTGCTGACGGATGTCGTTGGTCCGGTTTGCGAGTCTGGCGATTTCTTGGGCAAGGACCGCCAGATGCTGCCGCTGCACCGGGGCGATCTGGTGGCAGCTTTCACGGCCGGGGCCTACGGGTTTGCGATGTCGTCGAACTACAACCAGCGACCACGCGCGGCAGAGGTCCTTGTTGACGGTTCGACTGTCAGCCTGGTCCGTCGCCGCGAGACCATGGCCGACCTTGTCCGTGCCGAAGTCGAAGTCTAGAGCGTTTCTCCCCTTTCGTGGTGTAGACTCGGGCGACTCGCAGACGGAGACGCCCCGTGCGCATCGCGATTTTTCTGATTACCCTGGCGCTGGCCATGTTCCCGAACCATCTTTTTGCGGCCGGCAAGACTGCAAGTGGCACTGCCGTCGCTCGGTCGATCGATGCGGTGGCAGCACCCCACGATCCGACCATCGATGACGTCATGCGGATGCGCATCATTGCCGGAATGGAGGTGAATCCGACGGGGGCCGACGCCGTGATCCAATTGCAGGAGTACGACGGCGGATCGAGGTGGCAGAAGGATTTGTGGCGAGTCCTGCCCGGCCAGGAACCCAGGCGGCTGACGTTTGGTGGCCGTACGGGTGGTTCGTACACCTATTCTCCCGAAGGGAAAAGGCTGGCTTTTGCGGGCGAACGCAACGGCAAGACGGGGATTCATGTCCTGCCGCTGGAAGGCGGCGAGGCCGTTTGCGTGTTCGAGTCGCCAGTTCCGGTCGATGGCCTGCGTTGGGTGGGGCACCGACTGTATTTCTATTCGTCGGTCATGCCCGAGTGCGCCGAGGATCTTGGTTGCACCGCGCGCATCCTGGCCGAGCGATCGAAAGGAACGTCGGCGCTGGTGTACACGGAACTGTACCATCGCCCCTGGGATTCGTGGGCCGACGGAACGCACAGTGCGCTGTTCTTCATCCCCGAGGATGGAGGCAAGGTTGCCAAGGTGGCTGGTGGGTCGTTTGACGTACCTCCGTTGCCGTCGGGCGGCCGTGAGGACTACGACGTGGCATCCGATTCGGCGGTCGTATACACCGCCAAGAAAGTATCGGAGGTGTGGAGGTCCACCAATTCGGATCTTTTCCTGGTCGAGGCGGGCAGCGAAAAGCGGATCACCGACAATCCAGCCGCTGACCGGGCGCCACGTTTTTCGCCCGACGGCAGTCGGATTGCGTACCTGTCCCAGGCTGTGCCTGGTTTCGAGTCGGACCAGTGGCGACTGAAGGTCTATGACCGTGGCACCGGCGTTACCGTAGTGCTGGCCCAGGACATCGGCGACTGGATTTCCGACTTTGCCTGGACGCCTGACGGCAAGTCAATCGTGTTTTCGGTAGAAGAGCAGGGGCACCAGCCGCTGTACACGGTTGTTGCGCGCAAGGACACCAAGGCCCGTCGCCTGACCGGTCGCACGATGAATCGCCGTCTGGCAATCGTTGCTGGTGATCCCCTTCATGCCTGGGTCACGCGCGAATCCATGCTGCAGCCTCCTGATCTCTTCAGAGTCGACATCGGGCCGAAATCCTCCACTGACGAACGAGTTACGAACCTGAATCGGGCGGCCCTGGCCTCGATCAACATGCCCAAAATCGAGGAGATCTGGTGGGATGGTGCCGAGATTTCGCCCGGAAAGCGGGCGCGCGTCCATGCGTTCCTGGCACTTCCTGCCGGCTCACCCCCGGCAGGCCGTTGGCCGCTTGTCATGGTGGTCCACGGCGGCCCCCAGGGTGCGTGGATGAACTCGTTCCACCCAAGATGGAACCCGCTGGGCCTGGTCGGTAATGGTATGGCCGTCGTCATGCCGAATCCCACCGGCAGCGTCGGCTATGGCCAGGAATTGGTAAATGCCGTCAGCAAGGACTGGGGAGGTCGCACGTACGAGGATCTGATGCGCCTGCTGGACGTCCTTTCGCTGCGGCCGGATATTGACGGCTCGCGGGCGTGCGCAATAGGCGGTTCATACGGCGGCTATATGGCCAACTGGATGGAAGCCAAGACGGATCGCTTCAAGTGTCTGGTCAGCCATGCCGGCCCGTCGTTCCTGGAGGTCAAGTACGGAACGACCGACGAACTGTGGTTTCCGGAATGGGACGTTGGCGGTACGCCATGGGACAACCCGGAAGCCTATCGCAAGTTCAGCCCGTCGTCGTACGTCAAGAATTTCAAGACCCCCATGCTGTTGATTCACGGCGCGAACGATTTTCGTGTGCCGCTGGAGCAGGCGTTGTTCATGTACACGGCGCTGCGGACTCGGGGTGTCGAGGCCAAGCTGGTGGTCTTCCCTGACGAAAACCATTTCATTGCGAAGCCAGTGAACCGGAAGTTCTGGTATGACACGGTTGTAGGCTGGCTGGTCGGCCACTTGAAGCAGGGTCAATGACCTAGATAGGCTCCTTCTCCTTCAGCCTGGCGTCAGCCTCAAGAGCCTCGGTCATGGTCTCAGGGTACAACACGACATCATAGCGCGGTCGCTCGGCACGGGACCCTTTGGGAACGGCGCCCTTCAACATCCTGAAAGGCTCGAATGGAATCAGTGTTACGAGATAGTCTATCAGGCGCTTTTGCTGGAATCGGGCGAAAAAGAATTCCGCTATATCCAGACGCACCTCGGGGGCATCCAATCCCTTGCGGACCGGGGGCAGCATCTCCTTTACGTACATGATGTGAAGGCCGAATCCGCTGCGTACCACCTTTTCGGCGAACCGGCCTTCGGGTGTCGCTACCGCTGCCCTTACTACGTTGTCGTCAAAGAGGATCGAGCCCCGCTGCATCTGCCGTTCGTCGTCGTAGGCGAAATCGTACTCCTGGTAAGCCAGACGAGGGGCCATTGCCTGCCACTTCTCCACCAGCAGAGGTATATCCTCAGACTCGGGAGTATCCAGGTCCAGCGCCTCGCGAAGGGCCGACATTGCAATGGTTCCCTCGCTGAAGCAGGGTTCCACGTCGGGGGCCGCGCAGGACTTGGCATCACCACCACAGCAAATCCACTGGTAATCCTGGATTGTGAACAGGCGTGCGTGGTTGAATTTTCCGGATACCTGGGGATTGCTGAAGGCAACTTGAAGGTCGGCAATCGGGACGTCATCTGGATGAAAGACCTCGACAAGCCGTTCGCGCAGCAGGCGCGAGACCAGCGCTCGCTGATAGACCGATACGGACGCGCGCAACGGACCTTCCGGAGATACAAAGGCGGCCTGCTGCGCAATCATCTCGTCGGCCACGACCTCGTCGAGGATCATGCGCGGGTCAGAACCGCTGGCGGCCGACTTCAAAGCCCTGAGATAGCGTCCTTCCGGAATCGGGATACCGGAAACCTGGGCGACTATCGGTTCGCCGTCTCTTTTGCCGGTCCATGCCGGATCGTCGCCGACCTTGAACTTAGGTGCAATCAAACGGCTTGGCAGCGCCGGGGCGGATCCGGTTGAATCCGCGCATCCCACAAGGAAAACGGCAGCCATGAGCACCGAGGGAAGCTTCCGAAAGAGTTGGTATATCTTCTGCTGCAACTTGGAACACCTACCTTGCACAGTCAGGGTCGATTTCGCGCTGGTCAATCATGAAGTAGGGGTTGAAGCAATACGTAGTCGAGAATCCTTCCTTGCCCATTGTGGATGTGATGATATGACGCTTGGAAAAGTAGTAGGCCGGGTCCATGAACGGCGTCGCATTCGGAAAGCGCTGGAAGTAGAAATCGGGGTCGAATGCAGTCGGTTCCCATGACCAGGCGAACGGAGCGCGCCCGCCGGGGGTTTCCTCGGACATCGAGTTGACGAACGAGGTCGGGATCTCCAGGTTGGAACCGGGTTGGCCGGCTACCGGTTGGTACGCGAAAGATGAACTGAACAGGTCACCCACGCGATCGCGTCGTACCCAGAAATCCTTCAGCATCGAGCGAAGGCCGTATCCGATCTCGCCGCTGACGGGGGTGACAATCGGGAAGCCATTGGATCCCTTGGCGATTTCGGTTGCCACTCCGTCGATATAGGAGAAACGGATGATAGACAGGGTTGGTTTGAGACCGTCATTCAGGACGCATCGGTCGTCACTGTTCGATTCCTTGTTCGTCTGGACCCATGCACACGATGCATGCAGCCCAGTTGTCAGGTAGGCCTGGTAGTGGCCTCCAGGGAACAGAGTTGATTGCGGAAAGACCCAGTTGACCGAAAAGTACTTGCGATCGATGTCGTTCAGGTTGCCGTTTGCCGGGTCGCCCCCGCGTCCGTCCTGCACGATGTTCGATTCGGTGGTCACATACGAGCGCCAGTCCTGCTTGGATGACGTGGCGTAGTACGTCTCGACGGCGATGGGTGTTTCCTGTGGGGCCTTCTGAACGACTACCATCGCGCCCGAGATGTCGTTGCCGAAGTCCTTGCCAGTCTCGGAGTGACGCGGGTAGAAGTACGCGTATCTGATGAAGAAATGGGACTTGGTTTCGACTACGTCATAATGGACGTAGCTGGGGATCGCCTGAGCCTGCATGATGGCCTTGTTGTTGTTTGCTGCCAGCCAGTCGCCGTCGAAATCGAACGAGGTCGGGTAGTCGAACTGCGGGGTGGTTCTGCTGACAGACTGGTACAGCAGTGGTGAGTACTTTGCTGCAAGAGTCTGGAATTCCTCCAGATTAACACCTGGGCTGGTCGAGAACCTGATGGTGGTGGCCTGCATCCGATTGCCGGCCCTGTCCTGGATCAGGTTGGCAAGCTCGATCGAGTAGGGGGAACCGGTCAGCAGCACCACTTCCGCATCGGGGGTGAAGGTTACGGTGAATGTGGGCGCGTCGTACGAAAGTGTCCCGGGGATGTTCTCGCCGAACATGTTGTACATGCGGAAGGTGTTGTTGTCGACCGTCTCCTTGAAACGGATGGCTTCCGAGAACGTGACCTTCACGACGAACGGAACCTGCGCGTCGTTGGACTCGTTGGCCGGATCGCTGGATGCAACGGTAGGCGGTGTCTTGTCGATTACCACCTCGGTCGCGATGTCCGTGGGAGATTCATCATTCAAGCCATCCAATGTGGCATCACCGTCGGCAAACTGGTCGCCGCCGGTTGATTCGTCCGTCGACTCGTCGGCCAAAGGCAGGTCGGACGACAGGCCGTCCGATAGAATCTCTAATGTATCCGGATGATTGGCTGTATCGGCAGCATTGTCTGGCGCCGAATCAGAGCCACCGGAACACGCGACCGGCAAGGTCGCCACCACGGCCAGCGCAATCAACCAGCGCGCCATTTTTTGAAACTCCGCAAGCCCACGAAAGACTCGCAGATGGACCGGCAAAAGTCAACGCGCCATGGCCCCCCCCATACGCGTCAAGGATACCGTTGACGGGCGGAAAAGAGTGATTAGCTTGTGGCCCAGGACCGGTAGCTAGGCGCCTTTGGTGCCGCTGCCGTTTCAGGACATTTGGAGGCAGGAACATGGAACGGATCATCGGAATCGATCTTGGAACCACGAACTCGGTCGTAGCCGTCATGGAAGGTGGCGAAGTCAAGGTACTTCAGAACGAGGAGGGTGGTCGCACAACGCCGTCAGTCGTGGCTTACGACGACAAGGGCGGCATCCTCGTCGGCCAGATCGCGAAGCGGCAGGCCATCACGAACCCCGAGAACACGATTTTCAGCATCAAGCGCTTCATGGGCCGTCGGTCCCAGGAAGTCGGCCAGGAAGTGCATCTGGTGCCGTACCACGTGATCGCGACCGAAAATGACGCTGCGGCCGTCAGTATTCGCGGCAAGGCGACGACCCCACCCGAGGTTTCGGCAAAGATTCTTCAGAAACTGAAGAAGGCGGCCGAGGATTACCTGGGCGGTCCGGTCACGCAGGCCGTCATCACGGTTCCCGCCTACTTCAACGATGCGCAGCGCCAGGCCACCAAGGATGCGGGGCGCATCGCCGGGTTGGAAGTCAAGCGCATCATCAACGAACCGACAGCGGCCGCGCTGGCCTACGGGATGGACAAGAAGAAGGACCAGACGATTGCCGTGTATGACTTCGGTGGCGGCACCTTCGACATTTCGATTCTCGAGGTTGGCGACAACGTCGTCGAGGTGAAGTCCACCAATGGCGACACCCATCTGGGCGGCGACAACATCGACCAGCGGGTCATCGAGTGGCTGATTGCGGAATTCAAGAAGGAAACCGGCATCGATGTTACCAAGGACAAGATGGTCCTGCAGCGTCTGAAGGACGCGGCCGAGAAGGCCAAGATCGAGTTGTCCGGGATGGCCGAGACCGAGGTGAACCTGCCGTTCTTGACGGCGGACGCCACGGGCCCCAAGCACATGAACATCAAGATTTCGCGTGCAAAGCTTGAGCAGTTGATGGGCGATTTGATCGAACGGTCGATCGGGCCGTGCAGGCAGGCGTTGAAGGACGCCAAACTGGAGGCCTCGGACATCGACGAGGTTATCCTTGTCGGCGGGTCCACGCGCATCCCGCTGGTCGCTGAAACGGTCAAGGCGTTCTTCGGCAAGGAACCGAACCGTTCGGTGAACCCCGACGAGGTTGTGGCTGTTGGTGCGGCGATCCAGGGTGCCGTACTGTCGGGCGAAGTAAAGGACGTCCTGCTGCTGGACGTGACTCCGCTAAGCCTGGGCATCGAGACCTTGGGCGGTGTCATGACGCGCCTTATCGAACGCAACACTACCATTCCCACGCGCAAGTCCGAAACGTTCAGTACGGCGGCCGACGGGCAGACCCAGGTGGAAATCCACGTGATGCAGGGCGAGCGCGAGATGGCAGCCAACAATCGCACGCTGGGGCGGTTCGTTCTGGACGGCATTCCGTCAGCGCCGCGCGGCGTGCCGCAGGTCGAGGTGACCTTCGACATCGACGCGAACGGCATCATGCACGTCGGGGCCAAGGACAAGGCCACCGGGCGCGAGCAGAAGATCCAGATGACCGCGTCGTCGGGCCTGGACGAAAGTCAGATCAAGAACATGGTCGAGGAGGCCCGGTCGCACGAGTCCGAGGACAAGAAGCGCCGCGAGGAAGTCGATCAGCGCAACAAGCTGGACACCCTTGTCTACCAGACCGAAAAGCTGATCAAGGAAAACAAGGAGCGCATTCCCATCGCCGACCTGAATGCGGTGGAAGCCGAAGTTGCCAAGGCTCAAGAGGTCTTGAAGGGGACCGATTCTGCGGCAATCAAAACCTCGCTTGACGCCCTTACTGCGGCTTCACACAAGATGGCCGAAGCCATGTATCGCCAGAGCGGGACAGCCGAGGGCGGTGCGCCAGGGCAGGACGCTGGTGGCAAAGCCGGTGATGCGCCGGCCGATGGCGGTAACGGTGGAACTGCCCCCGGTCGCAAGGACGGCGACGTCATCGATGCCGAGTTCGAGTAGTCGGCCTACCGCAAGACAAACCCTCCATACATTGACTTGCCAGCACTTCAGTCCTGACTCCATGTCGAATCAAGCCTGCGGACGGGCATTACTTTTCGGCCTTTGACAGAAACCAGACGAATAAGGGTTGGGTTTCGTGCTAGGGGGCGGTGGTCGCTGGCGCCGGTGCTGCCTGCGCAGGGGCGTCAGTGGTGGTTGCCGGCTTGGCCGGGGGCGCGGCCGGTGTCGTGCCTGTCTGTGCACGCGAAGCGGTTGCTGCCGCGACTGTCTGCTTCATCAGGCTTGCGAAATCCAGTTTCCATGAACCGTCCTCGATGGACATCGGTGCCTCCATAGGCCGGCCGTCGGATGTGATCTTCAGGGTCGCATTGTTGCCATCGATTGTTCCGCTTAGAACCTTGATGGCGTCCTTGCGATAACCCTTGCACAGCTCGTTCAGCAGGTCGAATTTTCCGCGCTGGCCATCGGGCACGAAAGCCTGCAACTGCTTCACCAGCGCTTCGACCTGCTCGACCGACGACTTTGTGAGGCCGGACCGCATCCCAACCGCATCACACTTTTCGACGGACTGAAGCCATGACTCGAAGGCCACCTGGGGGGTAGGGCCGGATCCCTTGCAGGCAATCCCGGCCAGAAGCATCGTCGTGGCCATCAGCAGTGCGGGGTGCAGGAACTTGCGCATGATGAACCCTCCAATTGTCGGGGCTGAAATCCCTTATCCGTGGCGATCGATGACCCCGTCGATAAGCCCGTATTCGCGAGCCTCCTCGGCCCCGAGATAGAAATCACGGTCCGAGTCGCGCGCAACCTTGTCGAGGGGTTGGCCTGTGTGTTTTGCCAGCAGTTCCGTGATCTGCCGCTTCAGGAACAGGATTTCGCGGGCCTGAATATCGACGTCGGCCGCCTGCCCCGAAAATGAACCCAGGGGCTGGTGCAGCAGGAAGCGCGCGTGGGGCAGGGCGAATCGCTTGCCCGGACGACCGGCGGCCATCAGGAGTGCCGCCATGCTGGAGGCCTGGCCTATGCACAGCGTGGAAACCGGGCACTTGACGTACTGCAGCGTGTCGTAGATTGCCAGGCCCGAGTGGACAAGCCCCCCCGGGGAATTGATGTAGATGAAGATGTCCTTGTCAGGGTCCTCGGATTCAAGGAACAGCAACTGGGCAACGACTACGCTGGCAAGGTTGTCGTCGATCGGCCATCCCAGGAAGATGATGCGGTCCTTCAGAAGGCGGGAAAACACGGTCCACTCGCGTTCGCCGCGGTGGGTCTGTTCGATTACAGTCGGGATCCACCAGTTCATGGATTGGCCTCCGGGGAGACCTCCGCTTCTGGATCGGCAACCGGCTGTGTTTCGGCTGGGGCTTCGACCGCAGCCTGGGGCTGAACAACGGCCGGCCCGATCACCGCATAGCGCAGCAGCATGTCGATGGTCTTCTCGACGCGTAGTGTTCGCGCCAGGTTCTCCAGTTTCTCGTCGTCGAAATGCGCCTTCAGCTTGGGCAGGGGAACGTGATGTTCGGCAGCCAGGATCTGCATGTGGGATTCGATATCCTCATCGGAAACCGTGATCCCTTCCTTTTCGGCAATAGTCTGCAGCAGCACCATGCGGGCCAGGTTCTGGCGCGCCTCGGCCTCGGAATCCTCGCGCGGGATGCCAAGATCGATCCCGGCACGCTGTTCTAGCGTCATCCCAGGAAGCATGCGGCCCTTGGCTTCCTCGACTGCGGCATCGGCCAGTCGCGCAACAGTTTCGGCGCCTACCTCGACCGGATTGGCGGCAACCAGCGCGTTCAACACGGCTTCCTTCAGGAGATCCTTGCGTGCCTCGGCGCGCTCGGCCATCAGACCCTCAAGGATTTTCGCCTTCAGGTCATCGACCGATTCCGCCCCGAACCGCTTGGCCAGGGTCTCGTCCACGTCCGGCACCTTGCGTTCCATCAGGCGCTTGACCTTCATGGTCGCCTTGACTGTTCGGCTGGCGGGCTCGGGGGCAGCCTCGCCCTCGGGCGTCTCGGATACCTGCGGCTGGTCGGCGACATCCGCGGTCTTTGTCAGCCCGCGAGCCGTGATCTTGCCAACCGGCCCTGTAATCGAGGTTTCCTCGTCGATCTTCATGCCTAGAAGCTGGCGGCCAGCTTCCTTTACAGGCTCGTCGTCATCGCCCACGCGGACTCTGGATTCGCGAGTCTCGGCCAGGGCCGAGTCGTCCACCGGGTCGGTGATCGTCAGATCGACGACCGCCATGTCCCCGTCGTGTCCAACGGAATCCTCGGCCTTGTTCTCGAACTTCGCAATGCGCTGGCGCATGCGTTCCAGGGCGCCATCAACCTCGACGTCCCCGATCGGGGGAAGCACAGGTTCGGCTATCTGGACGCCCAGGTAGTCGGTTACATCGACCGTCGGGAACGACTCGAATTCGACGTAGACCATGAATGAACCGTCATCCTGACGATCCTTGATTTCCATGGATGGATCGGTCGATGGCTTCAGCTTGCGGGATTCCAGGGTCTCGCGCATGGCCTGCCCAATCGCGTTTTCCTTGGCCTCGTCATCGAGGGTTGGACCAAGCTTCCTGGCCACCAGGTCCAGCGGAGCATGTCCCGGGCGGAAACCGGGGATGTTGACCTGGTGGGCATAGGCCCGTGCCAGGCGAGCCTTGTGGCGGGCCAGGTCGGCCGCCTCGATCCGGATTGCAATCTTGTACTTGAGTCCGCCCAGATCCTCGAAATCAACATGCATTTCGGAATTCCTCGCGATTTTCCAGTTTTGCCGCGCCCTTGGCGGCGGCGGGTACTCTAGCAGGCGTGCCGGAAAAATCAACCGCAGTGATCGGTTCGTTGCCAACCTGCAATGGTCCTGAAAATCACTGGCACCTTATCGGCAGGGTGGTCTAGGATTCGGCTGTATTCGAGTGGAGGTTCCCAATGGAATCGGACCAGGTCCAGGATTCGATGCCCGATTCTCGCGATGCGGCATTGGATACCGGGGTTTTAAATACGCTTAAAGCCGGATGGTCGTCTGTTGACTTCACCCCGGCCGAACCTGCGCCGTTGGCGGGATACACCCACTGGTCGGATCGGATGTCGATTCGGGTAAGGGACCCGCTGATGGTGCGGGCACTGGCCTTGCAACAGGAAGGGGAGGGGGTCCTGGTCGTCGCGTGGGACCTGTTGATGGTTACCGAGGAACTTTTCCAGGGGCTGAAATCCCGTCTTGCCGACACCGGATTCCACCTGATTGCCCATGCCACGCATACGCATTCGTCGATAGGTGGCTTCTGGGATTCCTGGCTTGCAAGACGGTTCTTGGGCCAATACCGGCCCTGGGCAATGGGGCATCTGTTGGATGCTGCCGAGCGGGCCGCGCGTGACGCGCTGGCTTCAATGGCGCCGGCCGTGGCCAGTGCCGGTTCCGCCATGCTGCCTGGTCTGAATGGCAACCGTCGCGATCCTGGCGGTCCCAAGGATGAGGAACTGACAGTCCTGCGGCTGCATCGTGATGATGACGATGCCCTGCTGGTTTCGTATTCGGCCCACCCGGTAATCGTCGCCGAAAGGGACCATCACGCGATTTCGGCGGACTTCCCCGGCGAGGTGGTCAGGCTGCTGCAGCGGGATTTCGCGTTTGCCATGTATGTGCAGGGCTCGCTGGGCGGCGTGGATGTCTTGTTCCCTGACGACAAGGCGCTGTCGGCTGACAGGAATCTGGAATTGATGGCCGGACCTGTGGCGTCGGGCGCAGCTTCGTTGGCGAGGTCGTGCGCACCTGCCGGCGGTGGCCTGCGATGGGCGGACGAGGAATGGCAACCGGCAAGCCCTGACAGCAGGGCTTTCTTTGACGACGAGGGATTCAAGATCCAGGATCGGCCGATGCGGGCCATCGCGGATTTTCTGTTGAGGGACGTGCCACGGCGTGCCCGTGTCTGCGGTTTCCGTCTTGGGTCGTTTGCGCTGCTTGGCTTCCAGGCCGATCTGGGGGTCGGAATAGGTCTGGGCGGCAAGGCCCATGCCCGTACGCTGGGAGTTCAGTATCCGGTGATGGCATCTCAGGTCAACGGCTATATCGGGTATCTTCACCTGCGGGACGAATACCGAATGGCTCCAACCGTCGAACCGCACCTTGGAATGGCGCACTACGAGAATGCAATGAACTTCTTCGGCCGCGATACGGGGGATCGTGCCCTGGCAGCGGCGCGGGCAGTCCTGGATCGAACCGTTTGAATTGGTCCGCTAGCGTGCCGGTTCGTGATTTTGTGCCATGGTCATGACGTCGATCATCTCGCGTACCGCTTCCTTCATACCGACGAAGAACGCACGCGCCATGATCGAGTGCCCAATGTTCAGTTCCTCGATCCGGGGGCATGCGCAGATGGCCCGAACGTTGGTGTAGTCAAGGCCGTGACCTGCGGCGACCGACAGGCCCAGGCGAGCGCCTTCGTCGGCAGCAGCCAGGATGCGCGCCAGTTCGTTGGCACGGGCTGTCCCTTTCGATTCGGCGTAGAAGCCGGTATGAATCTCGATCTGCCTGGCGCCGCAGCGGGCCGACGCCTGCACTTCCGCGATGTCGGGATTGATGAACAGGCTTACGCGAATGCCTGCGTCCACCAGGCGCTGGACTGCCGGGGCGATCAGTGCCTCGCGCCCGCTGACGGCCAACCCGCCCTCGGTTGTCAGTTCCTGGCGTCTTTCTGGCACCAGCGTGGCGAGATCCGGTCTGACTTCGCAGGCGATGTTCAGCACGTCCTCGTTTGTGGCAAGTTCCAGGTTCAGTTCGGTCTGTACGGTCTGCCGTAGGATTCGGAGATCACGTTCCTGGATATGCCTGCGGTCCTCGCGCAGATGCACCGTTATCTGGTCGGCTCCGGCCATCTCGCACAGGCCGGCTGCCAAAACCGGGTCGGGATAGCGGGTGCCTCGGGACTGGCGCAGGGTCGCAACGTGATCGACGTTGACTCCCAGACGGATCCGGTTCACTGGGCACCTCTGGTTTTTGAGGGGGGGCCTGGTGCACGTCCTGGTTGAAGTTCACGACTGGTGCAACAACAACGATCACACGTCCAAGATGGTCTGAACTAGGGCAACGCCAGGATCCCGTCCTCGCCGGCGGCATCCAGGATCTGCTTGGCCAGGCGGCGAACCTGGCCCTCGTCGGCGCCTTCCACCATAACGCGGATCAGCGCCGATGTACCGGAATAACGGACGTTCACGCGTCCCTTGTCGCCAAGGGTTGATTCCGCATCGCGGATCGCCGCCTGGACGCCGGCCAGGGCCTCCAGTGGTGGCTTCTCGCGAACCTTGCCGGAAGCTACAACCTGCGGGAATCGTTCGAATGGGGCCGCGAGGTCGGAAAGGCGCCGGTTGCCCGACAGCATCACTTCCAGGATTCGCAGGGCCGAAAGGATGCCGTCGCCAGTGGTCGAGTGGTCCAGGAACAACAGGTGTCCCGACTGCTCGCCGCCCAGGTTGAAACCGCCCTTCTGCATCTGCTCGACGACATAGCGATCGCCCACGTCCGTGCGCAGAAGCTGAAGGTTCATGCGCCGCAGCGCGACCTCAAGCCCGAAATTGCTCATGACCGTGCCGACCACGCCGCCGCCCTTCAGCGTGCCGGTTTCGGACATGTGGCGTGCGCAGATGGCAAGGATCGCGTCCCCATCAACAACGTCGCCGTGCTCATCGCACAGGATGGCCCGGTCGCCGTCACCGTCCAGTGCCAGGCCCATGTCGCATCGCAGTTCGACAACCTTGCGGGCGAGTGCCTCGGGGTGCATGGCGCCGCAGTTCTCGTTGATGTTCGTCCCGTCAGGATCGACCCCAAGCTCGACGACATCGGCGCCAAGCTCGTGCAGGACCATGGGGCCTACCTTGTATCCCGCGCCATTTGCGCAATCGATGGCGATGCGCAGGCCGTCAAGACTAAGGTTCCTGGGGAACTGCGACTTCAGGTGTACGCAGTAACGTCCCACGGCATCATCAATGCGATGAGCACGGCCGAAGTCGCGGCCCGTGGCAGGCTCGGGAAGGCCGGAAGGGTCCTCCAGCAGACGTTCGATCCTTGCCTCGACCTCGTCCGGCAGCTTGAAACCGTCGCCGCCAAAGAACTTTATCCCGTTGTCCTCGAACGGGTTGTGCGAGGCCGATATGACGACGCCTGCATCGGCGCGCATGCCGACTGTCAAATACGCGATTCCAGGCGTTGGAATCGGCCCCGACAGCAGGACGTCCCCACCCATCGACACTATGCCCGCAGCCATCGCGGTCTCGAACATGTAGCCCGACAGGCGGGTATCCTTGCCGATCAGGATTCGCGTGCGTCCCCGCCCGGCGGGAAACATCACGGCGGCCGCGCGCCCAAGCGCCAGAGCGGTTTCGGGTGTCATTGGCGGCACGTTTGCCACGCCGCGCACACCGTCGGTTCCAAACAGCTTTCGAGTGGAGTCACCCATCCTTGTCTTCCCCGTTTTTCCGGTGCCTGCTATTTCCGCCCCGGCATCGATAGTGTCAGAAGGACCGCACGCGGACTGATCGTGCAATCCAATCCAGAGGGCCGCTCGCATGACGGACGCAGCCCGTCGTGACGCGATACCGTGGGGTCGAAATCGACTGCATCGACGGTTACCGTAACCGGCGTGACCCCACGTTTGACCTTCAACAGTGCTGGCTGGGGGCCGGTCAGGGCAACCTGAACCGAGGCCGGCTCGACCGTGCATGTCAGGGTCTCTGGGCAGTTCTTGACCAGGACATCGACCCGACCCAGCGCCAGACGGTCCTGCAACTCCTGGACAGGTATGTCGACCCGCACCTTCTCTTCGTCAAGGTACAGGAAGGGCTGCGACGGCTTCTGGACGGCCACCTCGACTCGCGAGTCCTTTTCCAGAGAACCCAGGTCGATTGGCCAGGACAGCAGTTCGTCTATACCTTTCACGCTGGATTTCGCGCCCCAGATTCGCACCTGTGGGGGATAGACTCGGGCACGCTCGCGGGCAACCAGATAGCCCGGGGGGGGATCTCCCACCAGATTCGGTCGCACAGGCACCACGCGTTCGATTTTTGGCTCGACAGTAACAGCGAATTCGGATGGATACACGGACTGGATGGACAGGCCTGACAGTCCCATTGACAGGCGCAGGCGATCACGGTCGAAGACGTACATCGATTCGTTCGAAAAGCCCCGTAAATCGACCAGGTACGGACTTGGCTTCTGTTCCAGTACCCTGGCCAGGCGAGACCAGCGATCCCGGACGCGCACCCGTAAGGACCTGGGCAGTTCCCCTGTGAATACGATGTGATCGTCGATGTTCGACAGCACCACAGGTACCTCGATGTCCGCCTCCTTGCCCTTGTCTTCCTTGACGAATATGAACAGTGACAGCGCGATGATCAGGCTGATCAACTTCAGCCCAAGGTTGTCCTGGAAGATTCGCCGCAGCAGGTTCCTGCGTCGAGGAATGACGCGTGCAGTGCCCTTGCGGACCACTGAATCGTCGGGGTTGGCGTTGTCGATACCCATGTCACTCGTCCTTGCGGCCGCGCGGGCCGAACAGTCGCAACAGTTCCTCGCGCAAGACGTTCGCGTCCAGGCCGCGTCGCAGTTCCGCTCCTACGGCCAGGGATATGATTCCCGATTCCTCGGACACGACGACAACAACGGCGTCGGTGGTCTCGGTGATCCCGATTGCCGCGCGGTGTCTGGTGCCCAGTGTCTTGTCCACCCTGGGGTTCTCGGTCAGGGGAAGAAAGCATCCAGCATGGCTGATGCGCCCTTTGCTGATGATCACGGCCCCGTCGTGAAGCGGGTTTTCGTGGCTGGGAATGAACGCGGCAAACAGTGCGTCGGCAGTCACTCGGGCGTCTATGGGGATTGCTTCGTCCATGAAGGCCGACAGATCGGCCTCGCGCTCAAGGACGATCAAGGCGCCGATGTGCTTGGCCGACATGCGCGTCGCGGCCCTGATGACCTCGTCGTACATCGATGGACCGCGTTGCTTGGCAGACGCAAGGAACAGAGGGTTCTTGCCCATTTCGGACAGGGCGCGACGAATGTCAGGCTGGAACAGGATGATGACAATCAGGATGAAGGACGATACGAATTTCTCGAGTATCCAGTTTACGGTGGTCAGGTTCAGGACGCTTTCCTCGGACACGAAGAACAGCAGCAGGACGATCACGATGCCTACCAGCATCTGAATCGCGCGGGTGCCGCGCATCAGCAGCATCGACCGGTAGGCCAGGTAGAAGACAATCACGAGGTCGATGACGACTGACAGGTCGTCCCATGACAGTCCTGTCAGCATTTCGCGCAGCGCGTTCAAGGGCTGACCTCCGGGAACTTGAAACTTGCCGAACCGGCCATTCGCGAGGCCCATGCGACCTGGACCACCTGGCGCATTGCGCCGACGTCGTGAACGCGCAACACCCGCGCCCCACCCATGACGGCAACGGCGACGGCAGCGGCGGTTGCGAACTGGCGATTACCAGGTTCGGCAACTCCTATCAGACGTTGAAGAAACGATTTCTGTGAAACGCCCACCAGGATCGGCAGCCCCATGGCGACGAACGCCGGCAGATTGGCCAGCAGGTGCAGGCTTTGTGCGGCGTCCTTTGCGAATCCGATACCCGGGTCCAGCCACAGATGGTCCAACGGCAGACCGGCATCAGTGGCCCGGCGTGCGCCTGTCCACAACTCGCAGATGCAGTCTCCGACAAGCGATTGGTAGTCGGTGCGGGTCTGCATGTCTGAAGGTGTTCCGCGCATGTGCATTGCGATTGCGATTGGGTGCTCGTGACCCAACAGATGTGGCATTTCGCGGTCGTGCGTGAATCCCGAGACGTCATTTACGACGCATGCCCCGGCCATAAGGGCAGCCTCGGCCACCGACGCCCGTCGCGTGTCGATCGAGATGGGGACAGTGCATTGCTGGGCCAGCGTCTGGACGACCGGGATGACCCGCGCAAGTTCGTCGGATTCGGATACGGGCGGTGCGCCGGGACGAGTCGATTCGCCCCCGACGTCTATCAGGTCGGCCCCGGCGGCGGCCATCGCCAGGCCATGCGCCAGCGCCGCGTCGGCGTCATGGAACCGGCCTCCGTCGAAAAACGAGTCCGGCGTGACGTTCAGGATTCCCATCAGCAGGGGAGGGTTCCCCAGGTCCCTTGCTGCGTCGATAAGCGGGCGGATTTTTTCGTCGCGTTCCGACATGCGCCGATTCTAACCTCAACGGGGGGCTTGAACCAAGGTAACGGGTGGGACTGATGGGTGCGACCCTTGCGGGAAGCGGGGATCCGCGATATTGTTGCCGTCTCGCTGATGACAGCGCAGTGCCCGATCTTTGAAAAGGGGGCGTTCCGGTTTCGACAGAGGCTGAAAAGAGTTACGGTGCGTGCCCGGGGCCTGGTCCCGGTCAGTAATCAGGAAAGGCTTAACCGCCAACACCGATACCAATTTCTCGTACGCCTACGCGGCGTAAGGGACATCTACCCCGGTAAGGCGTCCAGTAGCCGGGAAGGTGTAAAAGCCACAGGACTGCTGGTTGTTGACCTCCCCACCTGGTCAACAATCTCAAGACGAAAGTGGGAAGCACCTCGTCGGCGTGTCGCAGGCTGACAAGGCAAGAAACACTGCAAGACTACGCACGTAGTATCCTGGCCTGGACAACTTCTGGACGGGGGTTCGACTCCCCCCGCCTCCACCAACTTTCCTGCAAGGTCCTGCAATCGCAGGGCTTCTCTGCGCGTGCCCGCCGGGATGGACACATGGCGGACACAAGCCTCACTTCTTCACTTCCTTCGGCTCCAGCCGCAGCACCACCCTGGATTCCTGGATCGGCGGGATGAGCGCGACCGCTTCCCTCATGGGCAGGGCGTCCGGGTCCGTGTAGACGCCTCGCAGACCCAGGCTGTGGCCCACCAGCACCTCGACGACGTCGGGGTCGGCCCCCGCCCGCCGCAGCTCGGACACGAACCCCTTGCGGAAGGCGTGATGGGGGCGTCCCTCCCACGCCCCTTTTCGCACGCCCGCCCGGTCCCAGGCCCGTCCCAGGTCGCGGGGCCTCGCCAGTCGCTCCCGGCGAGCCTGGCGGTTCGTGGGGATCAGGTAGCCTTCCCGCTTCCCCCAGCCGGCCAGGATGCTCATCAGATGCGGGGACAGGGGCACGATGCGGCCGCGACGCTCCTGCCGGCTCTTCCCCAGTTCGCCACGGATCGTCAGCGTGGCCTCGTCCATGTCCACGTCGTCCCACCGGAGCCCCAGCGCCTGCTGCACGCGAAGGCCCGTGAACCGAAGGACGATGGCCAGCTGGCGCTGCCAGGAGCCCTCGGGGAACGCGTGGATCACGGCGTCCATCTCGGTCCAGGTCGGTGCGACGGTAGGGGCGCCCTCCTTCCGCCGCATCTCGATGCTGCGCGGCGAGGGCACGCCTTCCGCCAGTTCGTCGTCGTTGTAGGCCCACTCCCAGGCCAGCTGCACCACCTCGACGATCTTGCGGCGGGTGGAGTCCTGGCGCGGGCGGCCGTGTCGCCCCTTGATGGCCAGGTGCTCGTAGAACTCGGCCAGCAGGTTCCGTGTCAGGATGTCCGGGTAGAGCTTCCGCTTGCCGCCTTCCCGCTGCTTCAGCCAGCGGAGGAAGATGACCAGGTTCCGACCGTAGCGCTCGGCTGTGCCCGGGGCCAGGACGCGGGCCTTGTCGCGGACGTAGGCCATCAGGACGTCCTCGAGTTCAGGGACTTCACGAACGTCGCGAGGCGTCCACCGCCGTCCTTCGGCGGTGCAGCGCTCGACGTCGCGCTGGAGCCTGCGGGCCGTCGCGAGGTCCGGGCACTGCCGGCACCGCGCGCCCCCGTCAGGGTCGCGCCAGCGCACGCGGTACCCGTCCTGTCGCTTGTCGATGCTCGCCATTCGTTCACCTCGATCCACCAGCGGTCCACCTTGCTGGCGATCCAGCGGTAGTAGGGCCTAGTGGGTTTTCCGTAGTTGATCCAGGGCTTCTCGATGTCCGGAGGCGTCTCGTGCATCCTCGCCGCGAGAGTCCTGGCGTCCACCCGCAGGTGCTTGCGGGTCTCGTCGTGGGTCCACCACGACGCATCGACCGACGGTTCCATGGTCGCCCACCGTCGGGGCAGTCCTTCGCCAACTGGATTGATGCCGGGGCTCTCCTCAGGAGAGCGCCCGGTGGCGGTTGCCAGCATGCTGTCCTCCCTTGGGGTGGTGTCGTCGCTTCGAATACTGGCCTCCCTGGCTCTGCCGCGACCGCGGGTCGCGTGCAGCGCCATGAGACCACTCCGGCATCAGGCTTAGGTTTCAAGTCGGGCGGCGATTCAGATTTGTAGATCGCACAAGGGCATGAGCGCGAAGGGTGATCCGAGAAACCCCTTCGAGGGCGGCGGGCAGATCCCTCCCAGTTGCAGCCGTGCCGAAGGAATCAGGCTGGCGGCAGTCTGCAGATTTGTCCCTCCGAATCTTGCGGCCTCCCCCGAGCAGGAGTAGGGATCGCTCGTTGGTGTTCAGTCGGGAGGAACAGATGTCCGAGAAGCGAGACGGTGCCTCTGGTGCGGGACATGAGGGGGGGGCCAGGCGACCGAAGCCCCGGGCACTGAAACTCCAACACATGGCGGAAGCGCAGGAGGCCCGTAGAGAAGCCAAGTTGGATGCGTTGGCGAACGTCAATGCGGCTCTTGGGACCAAGCTCGGAATGGGAGACTTTCGACAGATCGGTGAGCAGTTAGGGCGCTCCGAGAGCGTGCCACAACTGTTCGAAGAGCCATCGACCAGCCATCCCCCAGACTCCACGGAATTCGAGGTTCTCAGGCGGTACCACAGAAGCCTTGGACGGACGTCGTTTCCAGATGCAAGGCAGGCCGCGCGCATCAAGCGCACGCTTCTAGAATGTGCCGAGATGGCCAGGGGCCACATCGAGGACCTGGAGGCGAGGATTCGAGAGAAGCTTTCTCTCGCCATTCAGGGCGATAGCCGCAGGGCTTCCAGGTCCTGGAATGATGTTGAGCTGGCCAGGGCCCGTGTCTACGCGGCCGAATGGGCCTCGGACGTTTTTCGAGGTCTCATGGGCGATCTTCCCGAGCAGGCGGAGCGACGAACCGAGCAGTTCAAGAGCGCTTACGGTCTTGACTCCAGCCGACCGGAACCGGCCTCAAGTTCCGGTAACGTCGAGAGGGTTTACCGATCGGATTTCGCCACGGAACTTTTCGCCTACTTGACCGGACCGACCAAGCCCCGGGACATGCGTCAACGCGAGGTCCTGGAGGTTATCGCAAACCTTTGGATTGTCACCGATCTTCGTACGACTACCGATTTGATGGGGCAAATCGATCAGTTGGTCAGAGAGGTCTGCCAGGCACTGCTCATGCGCGCCCCCAGGAAACCCAATCAGCCTGGAACGAAGCAGGAATAGTGAACGCGAAGGAGAAGGTGATCAGCGCGTGCACGTGTACGCGGCACGGCGTTCGTCGTGAGCGGCGACAACCTCTCGACCGGTACCCGACTACCCCCCGCACTTGTGCTTGAACTGGCAGTCCGCGCAACCCCACCCCCGGTTCCTCGGGAAGGCACCGGCCTCGATGCCGCGCAGGGCGTGCTGGAACGTGTCCAGCATCTCTATCTCGGACTCGTGGTTCCGGTTCACGGGAATCGTTTCGCAACTGGGTTTCTTCGTCTTGAGGAGGATCTGGAAGGCGGCGGCAGGGTTGTCGAGGCCGAGGTTACGGGCGGCGAACAGGTAGCTGGTGGGCTGGAAGTCCCAGGCGATGCGGTCGGCCGTGAACCGACGGGCCGCGGTTTTGTGTTCGATCATCCAGACCCGGCCCTGGTGCCTGGCGACCAGATCGATGGCCCCGACCATCGGGATGTCGCAGACCTCGGCCGTCTCGGGATCGACTAACTCGATGCCGAACGGCTGTTCGACCGCGATCACCTCGTCGGGCACGAAGCCCTGCTGGTAGAACGCGCCGAGGAGGGCCACGCCCTGGTCCTTGGCCTGATCGGCCGTCTGGTCCTCGTCGAACAGCAGCGGCAGCGGGTCGCCGACCTCGACCGCCCACCGGTCCACGAACGCGGTCTGCACCTGATCCACGGGCGGCTTGCGACCGTGGGCCTGGAGGTACTCGTAGAACGCCTCCAGCGCCCGGTGGCATGCGGTCCCGAACGCCAGGGCAACCGGACGGTGGGCGGGCTCGGTGCCCAGCACGTACTGGTACTGGTACTTGCGGGGGCACATCAGCCAGGACTTGATCTGGGACACGCTGACGTGCAGGCCCTGGCGCAGGTCCGCCAGGGGCATCGTGCGGATGGCGGACATCACGCGGCCTCCTTCTTCAGGGATTCGATCAACTCGGACGCCTGCGCCCGCGTCAGGTACTCGGGCTTCCTCTGGAACTCGGCGAGGCACCGGGCTGCCAGCTTGTCCCGGGCGACGCCGCGGTCCCGGGCCAGGCTGATGGCGTAGTCCAGTTGCTTCCGGGTGATTCTCGACCCGGCCTCGGCCGGGCTGGCGGGCTCCGGTTCGGGCGTCGCCTGGGGCACCGTCGCCGTCGTGGCGGCGATCCCCATCCACGCCCCGGCGCGCGTCAGGGCGTCGAGGGTGGCGGCGTTCAGCCGGTCCACCAGCGAGCCCTTCACGCTGGTGCCGCCGATGCCGATCCGGTGCTTGCCGTCGATGACGAGGCTCGCGAAAACGATGGTTTCGTCACCGACGACCTCGTGATGGACTAGGTCGAAGGACCAGGTGTCGCCGAGGGCCTTGTCGATCGTCGCCACGAGGGCGGCGACGGGGTTCGAGGCGTCGGGGTGGGGCTGGAGCCCGGCGTTGGCGGCCTGGGAGGAGGAACGCAATGGGATGACGTTGGACATGAGGTGCTCCTTGTTGTTGGGGGTGGGGGTCGACTGGAATCCCGGGGTCGACAGGGGGGAAAGATCGAACAACCGGATCCGGATGGCCCGTGCGAGGGTGGACTACCCGAACTCCATCTCCCGTACCTGCTCCCGGATGCTGGCGAAGCCGCCGCTGGCCACGATGACGTGGTCTAGAACCCGGATGTCCAGGGTGCGGGCGGCCTCGACCAGGCGCTGCGTGAAGCGCACGTCCTCGGGACTGGGCGTCGGGTCGCCCGACGGGTGGTTGTGGGCCAGCAGGACGCGGCTGGCGCCCTCCTTCATCAGCAGCACGAAAACCTGCCGGGGCGTCAGGTTCACACCGGACTCCCAGCCGGTGGCGACGGTCCACTCGCCCAGCACGCGATTCCGGGCGTTCACGCTGATCGCCACGAACTGCTCGACGGGCTCGGACTTCAGCCGGGCCAGCCGGTCGGCGACGTCGCCAGCGGACATCAGCGGCCGGCCCGGTTCCATCGCGACGGCCGCGCGTCGGCCCAGTTCGATGGCGGCCATCAGCCGCTGGGCCCGCTGCGGGCCGATGCCCGGGATGCCCGACAACTCGCGCAGCCGCCGGCTCAGCAGGCCGTGGGGGGTGCCCACGGCATCGAGGACGCGCCGACCCAGCGCGGGGTCGGCATTGGTACCGATGATCAAGGCCACGACCTCGGCGTCGGACAGCACCGACGCGCCGAACGCGGCCATGCGTTCCCGCAACTCGTGCATGACGTCTCCTGTGGGTTGTTGTTCGCGACGGGGTCGGGGTCCCGGCCATGGGCACCGGCACCCCGACCCCGTGAACGGCTACTGCTCGTCGCTGCTGGCGAGCACCTCGATCACCAGCGTGACGGCCGCCAGGATGAGTCCCGGCAGGCCGGCGTTGCGGACCAGGAGCTTCCAGAATCCCATGCGCATCACCTCCTTCCCCCCTCCCGCTTCCTTGCCCATCGGGATGGTGGCGATGCCTGGCTGATCGACGGCAGCGGCCTGCGTGGTTCAGATGAGGATGCCCTGCCGGAAGTCCACGACCAGTTCCCGGCGGTATCGGCGGCCGGCCAGGTGGTTGCCGACGGTGGCGGCCAGGAACGCCGACAGCCCGGACGCGCAGTAGATGGTGCTGCGTGCCGTGCACGGGGCGCGCAGGGCCTCGGTGGAAGGGTACAGTTCGGCCTCGTAGAACCGGCAGTCCTCCGGGTCGTTCGGCCGGACGGCCAGGACCTTCCCGACCTCGGCGCCCATGCGGGCGTCCAGGAACAACTCGACGCGCCGGCACTTGCGGATGTGCCGCCAGACGGCGATGCGCGCGTCCATCGAGTCCACGGTGCAGACCACGATGCCCGACACCGGCTGGGCCAGGAAGCGTTCGGCGTGGGCGACCACGTTGCCGCCGAACGCCGCCAGCTGGTCGGCCAGGGCCTCGACCTTGGGCCATCCCAGGTCGCACATCCGGAACCACTGCGGGCCGAGGTTCTCGACCGACACGGTGTCGAAGTCGTACACCTCGACGGTGCCCACGCCCATCTTGACCAGGGACAGCGCCGTGAACGACCCGACGGCCCCCGCGCCGATGACCGTGACCCGGGCGGCCTGCAGCTTCTCCCAGGGCAGGATGTCTCGCTGCCGCACGAAGCCGGCCTCGGGCAGGACGGCGACCTCGCGGACGCCGTCGGGGTCCGGGAACTTCAGGACGGCTTCACGCACGCCGGGCATCGGCCACCTCCCCCGGCTCGTTGCCGGTGTCCACGAACGGGTCGATGAAGGCGTCGCCGTCCACCGCCCGCATGTACTCGTCGACGGACATCTCGCCCCGGTAGACGGCCGCTTCCATCTCGTCCAGGTCCATCATCGCGAACGACCGCCGGTGCGGGCGGCTGCCGAACAGGTCGGACTGCCCGTTGAACGGAAGCCCGGACGGCACGCAGCCCGGGAGGCCCAGGCCGAGGGCCGGGAAGGTCTGGACCTCGGTGACCTTGGACATGAACTCCGCCTTGCACGGCCCCTCGAGGCCCAGGTCGGGGACGCGGATCTTCACCGGCACGTCGTCGATGACCATCCGCAGCGGCTGGAACACGTCGACACGTGCCCGGACGTCGCCCTTCCGGTTCACGACCAGCGACACGATGTAGGGGTTGCCGCCGAGGCCCTCGATGCACTTGTCGTCGGTCCCGGACCAGAACACCGCCATGTCCGCGTGGCTGTGGACCCAGGCCCGCAACTGGCCCTCGATGCCGGCGGCCCCCAGGTCGAACAGCAGCCGGGCCACGTCCGCCTGGTCCATGTCGGTGCTGGCCGCCGTGCAGGTCTGCCGCATCAGGAACAGGTCGGTGATCGCCGGGCCGCCGTCGCCGTCCTCGACGAGGCCCAGCATGCTGACCTCGCCCTTGGCCATCCGGGTCCACGCCCACAACTTCTCGTGGGCGGCCAGGTCGAGCCAGACCTGGGTGATACCGGTGGTGTACTTCATCGGTCCCTCCTACGCCGCCGGGGCCTCGGCCTCGGTCGCGTCGTCGTTCTCCTTGTCGTCGCGCGGGTGCCGCACGCAGTCGGTCAGCGGGCAGTCGCCGCAGCGACCCCCGTTGTGGCTGTCGTGGCATTCCGAGATGTCGCCGGCGTACGAGCACGAACTGCTGCATTCGGTGCACGCCCACGGCGTGTCCTCGTGTTCCTCGCGGCATTGCTGGATGGCCGTGTCGCGGTACCCGCAGTCCCCGCAGTCGATGCAGTCCTGGCGGTCGTGGTTTTCCCAGCAGCGGTGCTCGCACCCGTCTCGGTATGGGCAGTCGCTGTCCGAGCAGACCACGCAGTCGTGGCAGGAACTGTTGTCGAAGCAGGACTCGTGCTTGTCGTCGTCGTCCTCGTAGTCGGGGTTCCAGCGCATGAGGTCCACGTAGCCGTTCCCGTGGTTGTAGGACCGCAGGAACTCCAGCACCGTGCCAATGGCGCCGACCACGTCGCCCGCTCCCATCGTCTTCGCGATGATCGGGGCCATGTTGCCCAGGCAGGGCGTGCCTCCCGACGCGACGTGCGGGTGGTAGTAACCGTCGACCTTCGGCGCGCCGGGCAACCCGGTGATGCGCACCGCGGACTCTGCGAGGTTCATTTCCACCCGGAACGGGCCCAGCACGTAGTCGTAGTCGTCGTAGTCGATGGTGACCCTGTCTGTCTCGAAGTCCACCTGGCCGTCGTTGCAGTGCAGGTTGTGGATGGCGCCAGCGCCCAGCATCTTCACCATCTCGCCGTGTTCCTCGACGGCCCGGCGCCGGTGGGCCATGCGCGTGGCGTCCTGGAAGCCGGACAGGGCCTCCCGCAGGCGTTCGTTGCGGGTGACGAGGCCCATGATCTCCCAGGTCTTCTCGTCGATGTTGCGCTCGTTCCGGGACAGTTCCTCCCGCCATTCGCGGGTGCTGCGGTCCATGATGGTCAACTTCATCTGCGTGTAGGTGTCCGCTTCGGTGCGCCAGTCGTGGGCGCGAACGCTCTGTACAGCTTGGGACAGGGCCTTCCCCATGATTGCGTCGAACACCTGGTGGGCCAGGTTGACGGTGGGCGTCGTCGGGTCCAGCGTGGCGTCTGACGGCGGGTCCGCCTGGTGGAACAGCGCTTCCAGTGATAGGCGCAGCACGATGCGGTTGCCGGTGATGCCGCCGACCAGAACGTCGCCCACCCGGATTTCTTCATCCAGCAGGCCGCATGCAGCGGCCAGCGGTCCGTCGTAGGCCGTGCTGCCTCCGGGCAGGGCGATGGACAGGCCGCCGACCTCGCCTCCGCAGTACGCCAGGACCTCGACGCGCGGTACGAACGGCGTGGACGGAGGCGGGAAGGCGTCCGTCTCGCGGTACTCCATCGGGACTTGGTGCCGGGTGGCCTCGAACGCCAGCAGCGCCTTGAGGCCCGGGTGGGCCACGTTGTCGAACATGGTCGGGACCTCCTGGTTTGCGGGGCTACCCTGCCCGACCGCGAACCCGTACCCGCCCGGGATTCCCTTAACGCGCTCGCGCGTGCTTGCCCCTGCGCCGGAAACCGGCCGTTTACGGAGCTAACGTGGGTGTCCGGGGGCGGGTGGACGGTGATCGCGGTCAGGCAGGGCAGTTCGGTGTGGCTGGAAGCGCTTCGGCTACCGGCCACCCTCGACCTTGGGCACCAGCGTCACGATGTCGCCCTCGCCGAGGGCCGTGGACAGCCCGGCGCCCAGGCCGTTGACGCTGATCGCGTGCCCGCCGTGCGGCAGGCTGGCCTTGTCGAGCACCTCCTGGACGGTGGAACCGGGGGTGGCATCCACTTCGTGGGCGGACGAACCGAGTTTCAGGACCTTCACGCGCATCTGGGACCTCCATGTGGGGTGGGAAACGGGGAAGACCGTCGTGAGCGGCGTCGCCAGGGCAGGCGAACGGTCCCGCTCATGACTCTTATCACCATATTCGGGGCGGTTTGGTCGGTTTCGGGAGGCGCAAGCCCGCGTTGCGGGTCGAAAAGAGGGCAGTTCAGTGTGGAGGGGCCAGACCCAGTGGCCTTGGTGGTTCCGATAGCCGACATCCGAAGTGTCCAGGAACTCCCGGGCCACCGTTCCGTCCGCACGACCCAGATCTGCACCCACGTTCTGAACCGCGGTCCGTCCTGGGTCCTCTGCGCGCTGGACGCCATGTCCCTCCGGTGACCGCCTCGGTGCATATAACCCCAGTTCCCCGTCCACTCCGACCCGCTCCTCCCTCTCGCCAGCCATCCGGCCTTCGCCCCCTTTTCCCCCGCTGCATATCACCTGAAGAGCCTGTTCGTTCCCCTGCGATCTGGCCTGGCTCTACCCGAGCGGAGTCCAAATTCCGAAGATCCGCAGCCCGGTCCCACGACATCTCGCGCCCCCGGTCGGACGTCTTGAATCTTGGTTCTCAGCCAGATCGAAGGTAGCGACAGACTGCGCTGCCCAGAGGTAGTTGGGCGGCACGAGAACAGCTCCGTAAAGGGGCAACGGCTGCCTGGCTCCAGGGCCCCAAGGCCCTAAGGCGCACACCGACCCTTTCGTATTGACGTCGTCTTCGGCGACCTCCTCGCCGTGGGCAAACGGCGTGTCGCACCACCCAGATACCCTACCTGGGATGAAGGCGGCCCAGATGGCCTGTGGCTGTCATCCAAGCGAACTCCGGGGTGGTACACTCCGGCAGTTTTCCCAAGATGGGAGGAGAATGATGGCTCGGCGCGTGTTCTTCAGTTTCCACCACAAGGCCGATGCGTGGCGTGCATCCCAAGTCCGAAACATGGGGGTTGTCGAGGGCAACACCCCCGTGACGGACAACGACTGGGAAGCCGTCAAGAAGGGTGGGGATAAGGCGATCGCCCAGTGGATCGATGACCAACTGCACGGGCGATCCTGCGCCATCGTCCTCATCGGGGAGAACACCGCGGGCCGAAAGTGGATCAAGTACGAGATCGAGCAGGCGTGGAATGCGAAGAAGGGTGTACTCGGGATCTACGTCCACAACTTGAAGGACAGCCGTGGAAACCAAGCGAACAAGGGCGACAATCCTTTCTCCGACTTCACCCTGACGAGCGGCAGGAAACTGTCCTCGGTCGCGAAGACGTACACTCCGCCCTACACCGGAAGCGTCAACGTCTACGACCACATCAAGGAGTACATCGACGAGTGGGTGGAGGAGGCCATCGAGATCCGTAACAACTGTTGACGGGTGGCCCCATCCTCGGGACCTTCGGCGCCTCTCCGCACAAGCAGACTGTCGTTGGACGGACGCAGCGCCCTTGGCAACCGGCCATGGAACGTGCCAAGATCGTTACCCGCTGCACGTCGTACGTCCCGGCTCTCCTGCCGACTCCTGGAGGTGTTTCGTGCCTAAGGACCCTGTTGACTCCTTCATCGAAACCTATGTCCAGGCTCTTCACGATGAGAATGCCGCTGTTTTCGCTGGCGCGGGACTTTCGATCCCTGCGGGCATGGTCGACTGGAAGGGACTCATGCGAGGCATTGCCACGGACGTGGGGCTCGATGTCGACCGCGAGGATGACCTTGTCACCCTCGCCCAGTACCATGTCAACGAAAGGGGTGGTCGTAACCGGATCAATCAAGCCCTGGTCAACGAGTTTTCGAAGCGGGCTGC
This sequence comes from uncultured Myxococcales bacterium, assembly GCA_903936705.1. Classification (GTDB taxonomy): domain Bacteria; phylum Myxococcota_A; class UBA9042; order DTJE01; family DTJE01; genus CAIZWN01. The sequence goes on along the minus strand of CAIZWN010000005.1, from coordinate 3,428 downwards.
CTCGACCGAGAACCATCGTATACTGGCTTCTCTCCCAATCAGAACCTACTGGACAACCAACTACGACACCCTCATCGAGGACGCGCTCAAGGTAAGCAAGAGAATCCCCGACGTGAAGATTGAACCCGATAGCCTCACAACGACCGCCCCTGGGCGCGATGCAATCGTGTACAAGATGCACGGCGACGTATCTCGTCCGGGCAAAGCGGTACTGACCAAAGACGACTACGAGTCCTACGACTCATCAACGCGCCACCTTTTCTCCTTGGCGCTCCAGGGAGACCTTGTATCGAAGACTTTTCTATTCATCGGCTTCAGTTTCAGCGATCCGAATCTCAACTACATCCTTGCCAGAATTCGTGTCCTTCTAGGCGAAAACCGACGGGAGCATTACTGCCTCCTCCGAAAGGTTCAGCGGGCGGATTTCAAGACAAACGAGAAGTACCTCTACGCATGCGCTAAACAGGATCTCCAGGTCCGCGACCTCAAGCGGTACGGCATCATCGGTCTTCTCTTCGATTCCTTTGCCAAGTACACGGAGGTGATCCAGCGAATTCATCGTCGGTTTCGCATGTCCCGTGTCTTCGTTTCCGGAAGTGCGGCTGACTACGCTCCCTTCGACGAGTCAACCGCTCAAGTTCTAATAGCCGAGATTTCAAGACAGTTGGTTGAGGCCGGGTTCGGCATCGTCTCCGGCTTCGGTCTTGGGGTCGGCCCCTTCGTCGTCAACGGCGTACTAGAACAACTTGACAGGGAGGGAACCCAGGTGCTGCAAGAGCGGGTCATCTTGAGGCCATTCCCGCAGGGGATTGCCGATCCCACAGAACGAAACCGGCGCTGGACAGCCTACCGGGAAGAGATGATCTCGCACGCCGGTGTTGCGGTGTTCCTGTTCGGGAACAAACATGATTCTTCAAACAGCATCGTTACGGCGGATGGCATGGAAAGCGAATTTGCGATTGCTTCAAGAATCGGTCTGGCCGTGGTTCCGGTGGGCTGTACTGGCAGCAAGGCTAAAGAACTACTTCATCGTGTCATTGCCAACTACGACACGTACTTCCACAACCGTGGGCTGAAGACGATGCTTAGAGACTTGGACAGGTCAGGCACCCCGTCCGCGGTGGCCGGTCGCGTGGTCGCGCTAGTCAAGGCAATTCGCGATCGAAGTTAAGTCCAAATGCCCCCCGATCTACCCAGTCCAGTCTGCGAAATTGTCGTAACCGTCGTCGGCAACCCAGTCATATTCCTTGTAGAAGTTCGCTAGATTGTAGCCATTCCCCCTGAACCTATCAGCGACTCCGCCCGCATCGAAATCCGCGGAGCCTCCAATCTCGGTGTACTTCACCCATTCAGTGCCGACCTTCTCCCAGAGGGTACCGGTCTTACCATCCTTCGAATAGGTCACTCCGACAAACAAGAGCGGATTCGGACCATTAGGCCTCGTCTGTTTGTCCTTTCCTCTAATTCCGTTGATGTGCACTGAAAACAACTTGTTACCCTTCAAGAAGCTCTTCAGAATCTCGTATCGTACCCAAGTGTTGCCGCTCGTCGTAATCCGTAGAAATCTGGACGTGGTGGTCGGCCGGGCGTGAGGGTCGGCGGCAGCCGACGCTCGCGCCCCTGCGGCTACGCCTCGTCCTGGTCCTCGGGGCGGCCCTGCCGTTCCTGCTTGGCCTCGTGTTTTCGATACGACTCTCCCTTGATGGCGACGACGTGGGAGTGATGCGTGAGTCGGTCGATGAGCGCGGACGCGGACGCGGCGTTGGGGAAGACTGCCCTCCAGTCACGAAACGCGAGGTTGGTCGTCAGGACGATGGGCTTGGCCTCGTACCTGCGGTTGATGAGTTGGAAAAGGATGTCCGCGGCGGCGTTGTCATAGGCCAGGTACCCGAGTTCGTCGATCAGCAGCAGCGCCGGACGGCAGTAATGGCGGAAGCGCCGTTCGCGCAGGAAGGCCGTTTCCTGGCCGCCGATGTCGGCGATGATCTTCGAGGCCGGGGCGTAAAGCGCGGAGTAGCCCTTCTGGAGCGCGGCGTAGGCGAGGTTCTTGCCGATCATCGACTTGCCGAGCCCCTGCGTCCCGACGACGACGATGTTCTTGACCTCGCGCAGGAAGGACAGGTCAAAGAGGCTCTCGACGAGGGGCCGGTCGATGGACTTCGGCCATTCCCAGTCGAAGTCTGCCATGGGCTTGAAGCGCCCGAGTTGTGCGCGGCCGAGGCGGCTGTCCATGCTGCGGGACGAGAGTTCCGTGGCTTCGAGCCGGACGAGTTCCTCGACCGTCTGGAGGGGCGTGAAGCGTTCCTTCGTGGCCCGTGCCACGAAATCCTGGAGATGCTCGGATAGGTAGGGCAGGCCGACAGCGGCGACCTGGTCGGCAAAGGTTCCCTCGCCGGGCAGGAGCCTGCGGGGCGGCCCGGGTGCGCGCTTACAGTTCATCGTAGTCCTCCAGCGACGGGTAATCGACGCGCAGGTCGGTGAGGTCCGGCCGGTTCGGGACGTGCACCGGGGCATCGAGCCTGCGCCCCTCCTCGCGTCTGCGTTTGTCCAGCAGGTACGCGACCGAGCCGACACTCGGGTGCCCGGAGCCCAGCACGTCGTCGAGGACCGCGGCCAGCGCGATGGGCCCGTGATCGTCGAGCAGTTGCAGCATGCGATGCGTCGCGGAGCCGAGGTTGTCGCCGCCGCGAGCAAGGACATCGAGCAGGTCGCGTGCCCGCGGCACGGCCGCCGAGAGGCGGTCCCGGCCGCGCAGTTCGGTCGCGTTGCGCTTGGATTCAGCCAGGCCCGCGAGGTGTTCCGGAGCCTCGATGACCTGTCGCAGTCCGTAGGACCGCCGGTGCCGCGCGACCTCCATCAGCCCGTCCAGCACGCGCACGGTCTGCCGCGACACCGCCAGCGTTGCCTGGCGCCCCACGAGCCCGTGCGGGACCGAGTAGAGGTTGCCGTCAAAGCCCACGTATGGCTGCTTGCGGACCTTGATCGGGACCACCCGGTCGGTCTCGAAAGGATGCGCCGGGAGCGGCACCAGCCGCGGCCGCTCCTCGTCCAGCGCAGCCGCCACCCTCCGGTGCTCGGGGTCCTCGGGCACGTTCCGCTGGTGCGCGACCGCCTCGACCCACGCGGCCGCCTGGCGGTTCAGGTCGTCCAGATCCCGGAAGTGCCGCGCGGGCCAGAAGGACGTCCGCAGGTAGCGGATCGTCCGCTCGACCTTTCCCTTCTCGTTTCCCCGCGCCACCGCGCACGGCTGCGCCCAGGTCATGTAGTGACCGAAGAGTTCCAGGGCGCGCGGATGGAAGTGGATCAGGTCGCCGACCCGTTCCAGCACCACCGACTTCAAGTTGTCGACCAGCAGCACCCGGGGCGCCCCGCCAAACGCTTCCACCGCGTGCACGAAGCCGCAGAAGAAGCTCTCCATCTTGTCGTCC
>CAIZWN010000004.1 GCA_903936705.1 uncultured Myxococcales bacterium | reverse complement strand
CTTGGGGGGAGAACGTCGAAAGCAACCTCAAACCCGCCGGTTTCCGGCACGACATCGGCAGCCGTAGATCCCGAAACGCATGCCGCCTGTGCCAAGCCGACCAGAACAACCAGAACTTGCCGAAATCGCATGGTTATCATTGCCAATCCTTGGGCGCACGGAAGCCTCATTCATGAGTCCTTGCGTGGCGCGGCAAAGTATCGGCAGCGCGATACCTCGTGTCAACGTGTGCAAACTTGCCAGGTAATTCGTGAATCACGCGAGGGGACGGCTCAGTTCCAGCACCTTGGACGATTCCTCCTCCGGCGTTGTGCCGAAGGTAAAACAGAAGCGCGAACCCATTCCCAGACCTTCCGATTCCACCCATATCCGCCCACCGTGCGCCTGGACGATCCGACGCGCAAGCGCCAGGCCGACTCCCGTTCCGGCAGTGTCTGTGTCCAGCCTGTTGAACAACCCAAAGACTCGCTCATGTTCCCGGGGATCTATTCCCTTGCCGTTGTCGCCGACGAAAAAGACACGTTCATCGCCGTCCTGCCGCACACCGATCTTCACGCTACATGGAGCCTCGGTGGGCCCGAACTTCACGGCATTCTCGATCAGGTTCTGGACTACCGTCGAAATCCGGCTGAAATCGCCGTGTACGGTGCCCAGATCGTCGTCGATGGACATTTCAACGTGATGCTCTGCAAGCAAACCGGTCAGACCGGCCAGCACTTCCCGGACCAACAGCTTCATGTCCACCGGTGTCGCTGCATTCACGACCTTTCCGGCTATCGCCAGCACCAGGAGGTGATCGACCAAGGTCAGCATCCTCGCCGCGCCCTCCTTGATCCCGGACAGGTCGTGGAAAACGTTCGCCTGACTACCGGCGGCCAACTCCTTTTCGATCATGCTGGCGAAAACCTGGATGGTCACCAGAGGGCCCTTCAGATCGTGGGAAATAGCGTAGCTGAACCCATCCAGTTCCTCGATTTTTGTCAGCAGTTCGGTCTCGAGGCGCTTCCTGTCCGTCACGTCCAGGCAATAGCCGATGAATCCGACAAAGCGCCCGTTCGCGTCGTACCGGGGGCAACCATCATCCTGCAGCCAGCGGAACTCGCCGTCATGGCGTCGCAGGCGATAGTCCATGCTGAAAGGCTCGCGTTTGGCGAACGCTGTTGTATATATGGCCAAACAACGCTGCAAGTCATCTGGATGGACACCCTCGGCCCAACCGTTGCCGAATTCCTGCTCGAAAGTACGTCCCGTGAAATCAAGCCAGGTCTTGTTGAAGTAGTCGCACAACGAATCGCGGCGTGCCTTCCAAATCAGCGCCTGGCCGGAATCGGCGAGCGTCCTGTAGTTGGCGGCGCTAGTCCGCAGCCCTTCGGCGCCCCGCGACAGCGATCGGAACAGTGCAAGAAGCAGGAAGGTGATGGACGCTCCGGCCAATAGGATGACCCAGACGCTGATATAGGCTGCCGAAAATACCGGAATGCCAGCCTTTGCAAAAAGCAGGGTCCAGTAGTGGCCGTTGAATTCCACAATCTTCTGCTGCGTCAAGTGTTCATGCGCCTCGCTGCCCTCTGCCGTATCGTGGTGGTATTCGTACAACAATGACGATGCGACCGGCTCGCGACCATCAAAAACCCTGAAATCCAGGGAATAATCTCCCTGTGGATGCCATTCCGCGACAATCCTTTGCAGGAAGTCGTTCATACGTTGGGCGCTGTACACCCAGCCATAAAAGGCAGCGCGCCGTTCATCAATCGTGCCAGTCGGCATGCCGTTCTTGTAGACCGCTGCTAGCATCAAGGTGCCTGCCTGGGCCTCGCTAGTGGTCTCCTGAACCAGCGTCACCTTCCCGGACAGAGCCGTTATGCCAGTGTCGCGCGCGAATTCCCCAGCTGCCCGACGCACCGGTTCCGACATCACGTCATAACCGAAGGCGCGACGGTTTCGACCAGAGAACGGCTCTACGTAGATGACTGCCGATTGGATTTCCCGTTCGACTTCAGGAAACACATCGTAATCGGGAAATCCTTCGCTTCGAACCTGTCGGATGTGCTCGGCCAGTTGCCCCTTCGGAATGAACAGGGAAAAGCCAAAGCCCTGAATGCCAGGGAGTTGCTGTTCCAGATTCAGGTTTTCGCTGTACCTGCGCCACTCATCCCGACTCACAAAATCGGAAGCGGCGAACAGCGCAACACCCCCGCGCAGCAGACGGGCATGGTCAGCCAACCTCTCGGAGACCATTTTCGACAGCCTTTCGCATTCGGTGGCGAAGTGCTGTTGCTGGGTGCCATCCACATGTGATTTCGCAAACAGGGCTGTCAGTGTCGTGGCGCAAATGCCCAGCAGCAGCAGCAAAGCCCAGGCCCATCGGGCGCTGATGAACGAAACGTGGCGCGGCACGTTACTGCGAGGGGACTTGCTGTGGATGGCGCTTTCCTCAAACTCCAAGCCGATTCCCTAGGCTGCCCCTTCCGGCAGCCTTTTGCAAATTCTTGATACCCGAATAGGGTTGACCGATGGCAATTTGAACGACTGGCCCGCATCACCAATACTGCTCGGGCAATTTGGCTCGTACTAGTCCGGGATAACTGCTAGAGTCCGGCCAAAGGGTCATTGATGTCCGGTAGGCTTGCATTGACGGAGGTCACGAATGCGGTTGATTCCCTTGTCCCTCGTGCTGTTGTCGGTCATGACTGTCGCGTGGTCGCACCCGGCACCGGCCCAGCAGTGCGTGCCAGGCCAGTGCCTGCCGCAGACCCAGGGACCACTGACCGTCACAGTACCCAGCACCAGGTACCCGACCGTGCAGGCCGGCATCAATGCCGTGGGCAACGGGGGGACCGTTCGCGTAAAGGCCGGCGTCTATGTCGAGGCGATCCGCATCGCCGGCAAGACCCTGACGTTGAAGGGGCTTGGGACGGCTGCCGCGCCGACGGAAATCCGGGCGCTGGCGGAAGAGCAGGCCGTAATCACTTTCGGGGATCAGGGCAGCGGCACGCTGGAAAACCTGACTTTGACCGGCGGCGCCTACGGGATCCTGACGGCCTCGGAAACCCAGCAGTGGCAACCTCAGGTGATTCTGAACCGCCTGCTGATCAACGGCGCCGGCCGTGGCGTCTTCGGGACCTTCGACGTACTGTACGCGACGAACGTCAAGGTAAGCGCCTCGCGGTTCAACGGCCTGTCGATCCTGGGCGCCCGGGCCTTGCGATTGGTAAACCTCAGTTCGACGGACAGCGGCAACATCGGAATTTTTGCCCAGATGATCGTCCGCAACGACGGTACCTACACAGGCGAACCCTGGATTGCCTTGAACAAGGTCACGGTCACCGGCAGCAAGGGCCCGGGAATCGCGATCATTGGCAACGCGGCAGCAATCATGATGACCCACGTCGTTTCGACCGGGAACCACCTGGCCGGCGTCTACCTTGAAAACGCCCCAGCCACGCTGATCCAGTGCGACCTTTCGGGAAACCTGGCCCTTGCCGACGAGTCCTTCGGTGACGGACTGGTTTCGTTCTATTCAAAGCAGGTGACCATCCTGGATTCGACATTCGTCGCGAACCAGCGCAGCGGCATCACGGTAACCGGTTGCTCGGGCGACGGGCGTCCGTCCAATGCCTCCCTGGGTAACAACACGATCACCGATGGCGCGTTCTACTTGGACGTCGAGATTGCTCCTGACTGCACGGCCGGCGGCAGAGGCCAGATGGAGGACCTGACTGGAAACGAATGCTGGCATGACGGGGTGAAGGAGGACATGTGCACCGCGGTCAGCAGCACCATGGAGATGATTGAAGCCACCCCCTGACGCCTGCCCGGGCTGCACCTCGGGACCTTTACGACGACATCACTCTCGTAACGTGGGCCTGGGCACTTAGGCTTGGCCCGACTTGCAGTCAGTCAGGATTCGCACCCTGGAACCTCTAAAAGCCTGCACCCGATGACCAGATGAATTACCCGGGAGAACGATGGCCGGTAGAACCGCGTTTCGCCCTCGCGCGGACCGGCCCAAGGGACAGGGGAAGGGCCAGCTTGTATTCCTGGTCGCCCGTCAGACCCTCCAGGTGGCTTTCGAGATCCGGCCATCCGCACCATCCGGTGCGGGCAATTGCGCCGGCCGCGAACCGATCCCCGTCAATGGCGGCGGGGTAGCACGGCAAATGGTCCCGCAAAACCTCGCTGTCAGGCCCCTTGAGAGGATTGGCAGAATCCTCGGTCACGGCCACAAAGAAGGTGCGGTCAAGGAACTCGCCCTCGGACTGGCTGAAGTCGGGACGCATCGCCTGACCTATGCCCTTCAGCACCTCCGGCTTGCGAAGGCGCCGGCCGCGACCGAAATCGTCCCCCAGCAAGCGGGCCGATGCAGACGCGACCTCGTGCGGTTCCGCGATGCCTGAAATCGACCTGGCGTCCCATTGCGCGACGGCCCGCGCGAATCGGTACCGCATCGACAACTGCCCGTTGATGAAACTGCCGAAGTTTCGGCCGCGAAAGCCCTTGCTGTTCGAGGCTGCCGAATCCATGTAGGACTTGGCCTTCACCTCGACAAAGAAAACCAGCCGACGCCCGGCTTCGCCCGCCCGCGCAACAATCACGAGGTCCGGGATGCCGAATTCACCCAGCCCCGGCTCGACAAAAAATGTGCATTCAGACAGTTCCTTGGCCACCTGCCGGACCAGCAGGTTCGCCTCGGCCCCCTGGAATTCCAGGCCGCGCAGGAACTTGCGGGTCAGCTTGATGTCCCTTGTCAGAAAATGGACCAGCGCATTCAGAAGCCCGGCCTTCGAGAACCCGATGAAACGCTGCTGGGACAATGGCAAACCTCCCGGGGGCCTGGCGGACGCTCATGCTAGCACATGTTGCCTGGCCAACCGCCGTGGCTACAGATCGTATCCCGACGCATCACCGCTGAAGCTGATCACCTGCCGGCCAAGGCGCAACACGACCTCGGCCTTCTCGCCCTCGAATTCGTTTTCGCCCTTTACCAGATAGGACACGATGCGATCGACCGGATCCTTCGTGCCCTTGCGTTTCGCGACCGACCCGGCGCCGCCGCCCTTCACGTGCACGACGCCGCAGGTCTTGCTGCCGACGACCAGGTCCAACCGCCTCCCGTAGAACTCGACGGTCTTCTCGTGGCGGCCATGCCGGTCGAAATTGAAGAAGAAGATGTAGTAGTCCTCGTCATGCCGGTACACAAAGGCACGCAGCCCGTCACTGTAACCGACCTTCTTCTGCCAGCCGGCCAGGCGCAGGTTGCCCAGGAACGCCCGCTGGTCGTTGAAGACATTGCCCGTCGAATACAACAAAAGGCCCTTGGCGCGCGACTTGCCGTCGCCGTAGGCCCGCACGAAATCCGCAAGAATCGTGCACGGGTCCATCTTCCCGTCGAAAGCCGGCAACTCGCCCGACGCGATCAACGTCCCCCCGCGCTTCACGAAATCCACCAGGGTCTCCTGGTCCTTTCGGTCAAGGAAGAACGACAGGTGCACGGCCGCCCGCCCCTTCTTCAACAGGTCGTCTGCGGACAGCGCCGGCAGTTCTGCAATCTCGTAGTTCACTCCGCTGGCATTGCACGTCATGGTTGCCGGCTCGATCACGTCATATCCGGTGCGCGGCACGGCATGGCGCAGGACCCAATGCGGCGCCTTGCCCTCGGGTACCCACGACGACACGGCCGCGTATTCGGGAATCGCCAGCAGGCATATGTCCATGTCCAGCTCGGCTTGCAGGAATGACTGGCCCTCGCGCGCAAACCACTCGTTCAGCGTCTTCATGGTCTCGTACATCGGACCGGTCTCGCCGTTCTCGCCGATGGGCGCGTCTGACGGGAAGGTGCGATGCTGCTTCTGCGTCGTGCGATCCAGGTCATCCACCCAGTACCCGTGCGACACGCCGGTAAAGACGACGTATCCGGTGCACCCGCCGGCCACACATGCCAGCGTCTGGAAGAACGGGATCATCGGGTACTTCGACATCGGATGGTACAGCGTTGCAAAGCCCCAGTTTTCCTCGATGTTGATGCCGCGGCGCCTGCGCGACGTGTTGATGTACCGATTGAAGACCTCGTTCGCCCCGACGTCCTCGGCCGGGGGGGTGGAAGCGTCCGGCACGTTGTAGGACGCCACGCCCAACCAGCTGATCATGCCGTATTCGTAGACGTCCAGATCCTGGTCCACTCGATTCTGGTTCAGCCACCATTCCGGATACAGCGGCAGGTATGACCGCGGCGTGTCCTTTACGGATTCCTCCTGCCTGTCCGGCACGTTCTCGTCGATCGGCGGCGTGATGCCCGCGTAGTTCGTCAGGTAGGGAAGGTCGATGCCCAGATACGCCTTGTAGCGCGCATAGACCTCGCGCCGAATCCTCCACTGGAACTCGCCCCAATCAACCAGCGCCAGCACATCGCGCCTCGCCAACGCCACCGGCTTGGACGGATCAAGCCTGGGGGGCACCACGAACTCGAAGGCGGCCACCTCGGTCCCGTGCACGCGGTTGTATTCACTGACAGTGCCGTATTTTGCGGCCAGCATCGCATGGAACTGGCGAACGTCAGGGGCGTCATAACCGAAGTGCCACGGGGCATCGTTCGACGTGCAGTAGATCGTCTCGTCCAGCAACTGGATTGCGATGATGCTGCCCTTCGGCGCAACGTGAGGCATCAGGACCTTGCCAACCTCACGCAGCCACGTCCTGGCCAGGGAATCGAAGGCATAGTCGTTCGGGCTGGGCAACTGCGTGTGGTCGTATTCCCAGTACAGCGCGCTTCCGTCCTGGACACGAACTGGTTCGATGCCCGAATTGAACGATGGCGAGCTGATATCGGGCAATCCGCCAATGTTCAACTCGCTGTGGACGAACGGGCCGGGCTTGGCCAGCATCCACAGGCCTCGCTCGTGACACAGCTTCAGGAAAGTTCGCAGGTCGCGCGAATCAAGGGTGCGCCCGTCAAAGTCGTAGGACACGGCGCCAGTCACCGGGTCATGAACGATGTGGTGTCGCCAGGGGGTATAGAAGCAGACGACATTGACGTTTGCCGCCTTCAACTGGTCCAGGCGCGCAGCCCAGTTCGATCGCTTGTCGCGGTAGTACTGGTACTCGGCGCCCAGGAAATAGAAGGGCTTGCCGTCCTTGAAAAACCTTCCGTCGCGATAGGTGAAACCTGCCATGTCGTCCTCCAACTCGGGAACAATCCGGGCGGCAGTCTACTGCCAAATTCCGGCCACAGGAACCCTGCCAAATCAACGTTTCTTCAGACCCAGCAGGTATCCCGAGTATCGCAAACCGGATATTCCGTCCGGCAGGGTGACGACACGGAACATGTCGCCCAGTCCAGTCCCAATTCCCCCCAGAACCGCCTCGTCGTCCGACAGGGGCACCAGCGGCAGACGAATTCGAAGATCACCGGTCAGGCGAGGCATCTCGAACTCGACCAGCAGCACACCGCGTTCGATCTTCAGTTCCGATTCCTCGACCAGCAGCAGGTCGGTGCCTGGATTTGTCACAACATAATGGCCCAGCCGACCCGCCCAGGCCGCGGACACCGGTGCCGGTCGAACACGCTCACCAGCGACCATCCGCGTCCCGTCGGCCTCGGCCACCAGAATCTCGCGCCCGTCCACAATCTCCCTGGACAGACCCATACGCTCGAACGGCCCCAGCGAAACCGGGATCAGCCCTGCCAGTTTCAGCCTGACCGCCAGACGCCCGTCCTCGCGCGGCACCAGGTTGAACGTCCTGCCGAAAGCAGCGCAGCGCAGCGAGTCACCCTTGCGGAAGATTCGCACGTATCCGGTCACCGTCGCCCAGTCGCCTTCCCAGGCCGCAAGTTCTGATTCGCTCAACTCAGGTCCATCTGGTTGAGGCATCAGCGGTTCGGGACGACGCCATCCCGACTTGGCCTGCAGCGCCGCCACCATGGTTTCCTCGGCAACCCTGCTGACAGCGGCTTCCGATCCGGCCGAGTTGGCCATGACGACCACCGCCAACCCCTGCGACGGCAGGACCAGAATCATGGAATGGAAATCCAGGGTGTCGCCCGACATGTGCCAAACAGGCCCCGCGCCAGGAAACGACAGGCCCAGAAAGGCCCAGCCAATCCAGCCAAAGCCCACCCGCATGTCGAATGCCATCGGCACATTCGCGTTCTGGGGACGCAGCATCTCGGCCGCCGTTGCCGGACGCAGGAATTCTCTGTCCCCCAGTCGCCCACCTCCAAGGGTCATCGAGGCAAACCGGGCCAGGTCCAGCACGGACGCATTCAACCCGACCGCCGGAACGTCCCGCAGCCCAGGTTCCTCCTCGGACTTCCCCTTGCGATGTCCTCGTGCTCCAAAGTTCGAACGCTCCCGCTCGACCGCGAAACCCGCGTTCTCCATTCCCAGCGGGGCCAGCAACGTCTGGCGCATGTAGGGCACGAAGTCACGCTGCGCGACTGTCTGCACAATCAGTCCCAGCAGGGTGACGGCGGCCTCGGATGGGCTGAAGGCAGTGCCAGGAGGAAGCAGCGGCGATTCCTCCTGCAGGGCATCAACGAGTTCCGTGAACGACCCGGGCCGCGTGCCGCGAGATCCCTTGTTGACCGTATGAGGCAGGCCCGAATGATGGGTCATCAAATCGCGCACCAGGATCTCGCGGGCACCAGGAAAGCGGGGCCTGACCTTGAAGCCAGGCAGGTATTTTCGAACCGGTGAATCAAGGTCAATCAGGCCGGCATCGACCAACTGAAGAGCCGCCGTGATGGTCAATAGCGCCGAAATGCCGCCAGCGCGGTAGATCGTCCGAGGGGAAGCAGCGACCTTTGTTCCATCGTCCGCGCGGCCCAGGCCGTCAGCCCAGACGACACGATCGCCATCGACGACGGCAAGGCTCATCCCGACCACGTTGGAAGACCTCATCAGCCGTTCCGCCGCTTCAAAGGCGGCCTTGTGCGCGCCTTCCCAGTCACCCGCCGCAATACCGTCGACGCGCGGTTCTGCTGCCCGCAGGGCTGACGACATAATGGTCACGGCCAGGACGGTACCGACCGCCAGTGTGTTCAGCCTTGAACTGGCATTCCGATAATCGCCAGGTTGCATGTTTCATCCTCGAAGAACCGGCACATGCCGGGACCAGATGCCAGCATTATCCGAAGGCGAATCCGGGTGCAAGTTACAGGCAACGGCATTAAATCCGCTGGCACCGGAAGATCGCGACCAATGCCAACCCCGGTTCATGCCACGATACTGCGCCTGGATCCGGGCTTTCCATCAATGAACCGTTCGCGATTTGCCCGGTTGATGTTACCTTACCGCCCATGAATGGTTCAGACAACGATCCTCGGATTCACGAACCCGGCGCGCACGCCAATGAAGCGAGTGTGGATGATCCGCAGAAGAACGGACCCGTGGAGGCCAGCGGATCCAGCGGATCAGGCGGATCAAGCGGGCTACACGCTGCGGATCCCTTACTAGACGGGCAACCTTGGGACGAGTCAGAACCGGACGAACAGCCCAGGGACCAGCACCCCCAGGACCAGCAACCCCTGGACCAGCTAGCCCAGGACCAGCAACCACAGGACCAGCCGCAAGCAGAATCCTGGCCGCCGGACTCGCCGTCCTTTGGCGATTCGCCCCGGTCCCTTCCTTCCAGCGCACCACCAGCCAGGCGGGGAATCCGCACCTTCGACTCGGAACACGTGGCGCAGCACGCCACGATGCTGGCAAATCGCGTCCGCAAACGCTTTGCCCACCTCCAGAAGCGTTTTGCCCGCGACAATATCGACTGTTTTCGCCTGTATGACCGGGACATACCCGAGGTGCGGGCCGTGGTCGACTGGTTCGCAGGACATCTAGTCATAGCCGAGTACGTACGCCTGCAGACCGGGCCTGAATGGCTGCCCGCCATGGCCGAAGCGGTCGGGACCGCACTGAACGTCCCCCCCGAACGCAGGCATCTGAGGCGGCGCGCCACGGGACACGGAGAAGGGCCACGCTATGCCCCGCTTGGGCAAACCGGCCGGCGCATCGCCGTCAACGAACGTGAAATGCGATTCCTGGTGAACCTGGACGACCGCCTCGACACGGGGCTGTTCCCTGATCATCGCGACACGCGCTCCATGGTCCGTTCGATGGCGTACGGAGCCGACTTTCTGAACCTGTATGCCTACACGGGCTCGTTCACCTGCGCCGCGGCCGCAGGAGGGGCCCGAACTACCGTGACGGTCGATCGCTCGTCGACTTACATGGACTGGACAAGGGACAACCTGGAACTGAACCGTCTGTGGAGCGACAAGCACCGCCTTGTACGAGCCGACACGCTGGACTTTCTTGACCGGGCAAGACTGGAAGGACGACTGTGGGACCTTGTCTTCGTCGATCCGCCGTCGTTCTCGCACCGAAAGGACGAGGGAACCGGCTTTGATGTGTCTCGGGACCACCCGAGCCTGCTGCGACGAGTGCTGGCCATTACGCGCCCCGGTGGCACGATCGTGTTCAGCACCAACCACCAGAGGTTCGAACCCCACTTCGAGGGCCTTGGCGTCGGTTCGCTGGAAGACATCACCGACGCGACAGTCCCGGAAGACTACCGGAACCGCCAGATCCACCGCTGCTGGCGAATCCGAACACGAGGTCCGGCGACCTGACGCCTAGCGTCTGCGAGCCGTTTGGCTGTCCACGCGCTTCCCCCGGCCCTCGCAACAGGGTAAAAGGAAACCCGTGAACCGGAGGTCCACTTGTTTGAACTGTTCGACGACGACGACGAGAAACCGCGCGCGCTGCTGGCTGCGGTCCAACTGCCGGACGTGACCGACGGAGACGCTGCCGCCTCGCTGGCCGAACTGAACCGTCTGGCAAAAACGCTTGGGCTGGACGTCATTGGCCGTCTGGTGCAAAAACGCCAGCATTTCGATTCGGCAACCTATCTGGGGCCGGGCAAGGTCGAGGAACTGGCGCAAGTGCTGGCAGATGACCTTGAAGCACATCCTGGCCACCCGCAACTGGTGCTGGTGGACCACGAGATATCACCTTCCCAGGCCCGCGAACTTGGCAAGGCTGTCAAGGCGGACGTGCTGGACCGGACCGCCGTGATCCTTGAAATCTTCCATCGCCACGCCCGCAGCCGCGAGGCACGAGCACAGGTCGAGATCGTCCGGCTGGCCTACATGGCCCCGCGCATTCGCGAAATGAACAAGGGCAAGGGCGGACGTCAGCAAGGCGGCATTGGCGCCAAGGGTGCGGGCGAATCGCACCTGGAACTGGACCGCCGCAAGGTACGCGATCGGATTGCCGAACTGCGCGACGAACTGGCCCACATTGAAATCGACCGCAAGACCCAGCGATCGCGCCGCCAGGTTTTGCGGCGGGTGGCGCTGGTCGGATATACCAACGCAGGCAAGTCCACCCTGATGCGAGCCCTGACGGGCAGCGACGCCTATGTCGCCGACAAGTTGTTTGCCACGCTGGACACGACCGTACGGGCACTGCACCCACCCGTCGAGCCTCGCATTCTGGTATCCGACACCGTCGGCTTCATCCGGAACCTGCCACACGATCTGGTGGCCTCGTTCAAGTCGACGCTGGATGAGACCCTCGAGTCCTCGTTGCTGCTGCACCTGGTGGACGCCTCGGACCCGGACTTCGAGGCCCAGATGCGAACAACCCACGAGGTCCTTTCAGAGATTGGTGCCGGCGAAACGCCCGCGCGACTGGTCCTCAACAAGTGCGACCGCATCGACGACCCGGAAAGGATCGATGCCCTGCGAGTGGCCTATCCCGATGCGTGGGTCATCTCGGCAAAGTCGGCAGATGACGTGGCCGGTGTCCACGGACGCATAGTCACCTTCTTCGAGGGGGCACGCGAGGAGGCCGTCATCAAACTGCGCCACGACCAAGGGGCGGTGCGCGCCGCATTGTTCGCAACGACCGATGTGCTGGAAGAGTCCTACGACGAGGACGGCGGCACGTACCGAGTGGTCGCCCACCGAGCCAGCCTGGACCGGCTGTCGGAACTGTCCGGTCAAAACACGCGATAGCATCGGAATAGCCGAAGATCGGTCTGGAAGATCAGCCTGCCCCAGACTCCGCCAATTCGGCCAGCCTGGCCTCGATTGCCGGGATGATGCGGTCGGCCAACTGTTCAGCAATAGCCTGGTTCCTGATCGAGCCGCCAGCCTCGACGACCACCTCGGGCGTCGGCGCAGCAACGACCGCGCCCACCATCCGCTGCTCCCGCTCTTCGACATCGAACAGCCACAGCTTGAGGGCCTGATCGTTCCTTGCCTGGAAACGCCTGATGGCGCCAAGGATGTCCTGCCGGTATTGATCCGCGAATTCCCTGAGTTTTGCCCCGATCAACTTCTGCAATTCGCCCTTCAGCCGCTCGGACACCTGTTCGGCCTCGGACCGACGGTTTCGGGTGGCCTGGATGCTGGCAATCAACAGAAAGAGGGGCACCAGCGGAATGATTACCATCTCCTTCTTGATCTGCAATCCCAGGCTCAGGCCCAGTGGAACCACAATCATCGAAAACAGGAAGACCATGCCCAGCATGGACCGGAAGAATTTCCATGCCGCCTCGGGCCAGGTTGGAACCTTGCCACGAATGATCCTTGGCAGCTTCGGGGAAGGCAGTCTGTCGGAACCAACCTCCAACGGAATTTCCGGAAATGTCAGACCAATCGCAGCAAGCCCGGGCTGCAGCCGCCGAAGAACCGGTTCCCGATGACGCTCGACCCGAGTGGCCGTCCCCGACAGGACTTTTTCCTTCCAGCGGCAGCACGCTTCCTCGATCTTGGCCCTCAAATCGTCAGTGGCATCCTGCGACAAGCGCACTTCCAGGATGTTGCCGACCAGCGAGACTTCGGTCGGAAGATCATCGGTGAGTTCCTCGATCAGCAGCTTGACCTCGGTGTTTCGCTGCCGCGGAACCCTGTCGTTTATGATGTATGCAACGGCATCACGGTCCGACTTCTCGAGGTCCGACAACTGGCGCCTGACGGACTGCGACGAGCCGCCGCCCCAGGGCGCAGGCCCCGGGTTCACCTGCGGGCCAGGAGAGGGATGATTCGGAGCCACTCCGCGCACCCGCGCCAAGGCGTCGCGAGCCACCTCCAGAAGATCCTCGTAGAACACGACCCATTGGTGCCGTTCGGCCGAACGAGGAATCGCGTCAGCCCGGCTTTCAAGATCCTTGAGGTCGTCCTTGAGTTGCTCGGGAAATCCCGGGCGCTCACGCATGGCCAGAAAGCGCCTGGCATGAAAGACTGGGTCCGAACCACCGCCTGCCACCAGAAACCCCATCCCGGGAGCGACCCGGCCTAACCGATTTCGTAATCGTCCTCGGGATTCGCACCCTGGTCAACCCGGAAGGACCCCTGCAGGTTGTGCAGTTCGCTGACCCGAGTCTCGGCGGCGGTGTGGACACTCTCGACGGCCCCGGAAACCTTGGTCTCGAACTGGTGGATCCGTTCGTCCATGTTCGCGCTGACAACGCTTGCAACCCGCTCGGCCTCGGACCTTATGCCCTCAAGCTGAGTCTGCGCCAGTTCCACGGCCCTGGCGCCGGCACCGCGGATCTCGGCCAGCGCCTGTTCCCGCTGTTCCGTGATTTCCGCCTCCAGTTCCTGGGACAAGCGATGAAGCTCCCGTTCCCCGTCGCGCATGATGCTGAACAGCGAATCCTCGACCTGATGGGTCAGACGTTCAGCTGCCTCGTGCAAACGCTGGATCAAACCTGCCGCCAGGTCCTCGGACTGCACGACCAGCCGATCCTCGATGCTGTCGGCCTGCAGCTGCAGGCGGGAGGACTGCTCCTCGCCAAGGCCCAGGATTTTGGCACTGGCCTCCTGCACATCGGTCTGCTGGCGCAGGTCCAGCTCGGCGATTGCCTCGTTCTTGGCCTGTTCAACGGCGTCGGCCGCCATCTCGGAACCGACCCACCCGACAGCCCCCACAGCCGCCGCCCCGACGCCGGAAATCACGGCGGCCCTGCGAGCCGCGGATCTCGCTTCGGCAGCAAGTTTCGCCGTGTCATCAGTGGATTCGTGAACCGTCACCGGGTCGTCATCACGATCGCTATTCATCGCCCCCCCCGGAAAACCGTCAGAATCTGGGCCCGGCAGTGCGCAATCTCTTCAGGATGTCCTGCACGGCGTACTGGGCCAGAACCTTCGGCATCAGCACCTTCGAAACATTGCCTGTGATGCTGTAGCGCACGTCGAATACAACCAGACCCCTGGACACGTCAAGCCCCTTGATTCTGATCGCCTGGTAGCTGATCGACTTGGGTTCCCGGAGTATTATGTCCCCGCCCTCGTTGGCCCCGTAGTCGAATTCCCCGTTGAACTCGAACTGGCTGACAACCAGCGTCTTGGCGCCTTGCTGGTGTCCGATGGCTGGTGCCGACGCATCGTCGACTGCCCCTGACGCGGAAAACTCGAGTTCATCGAACATCTTGTTTGCAAGAGCCTTGTCCCGCTCGGCCATGGGAACCCCAGCCTCGATGAATCGACGCGTCAGGACCTCGGTGATGCCCATCGTGTCATCGTGACTGCGCCGAATTACCTCGCGACTCGCCCCCAGCGTGGCATTGCCCACGATCTCCACGCTGGCAACTGCGACAGTTCCAAGGTCGGCAATGGTCAGATTCTCGGCCACCGCCGGGTTGCAACGTATGCATTCGGGATTGATGACGGTCTTCCCGGCCTCACCCTGGCGAGAGCAGCCCCCCGCAAACGGGTCGTTCGGATCAACCTTCCTGGCGCCCGAGCCGGCTTTTGCCCCGCTGGCGCCCGAATCGGAGCGCTGCTGTGCACCTCCGCATGCGGCAAGAACAGCCACCAACAGCACGGTCGCCCAAAACCCATGTCGTACGTTGTAACCAGCCTTGGTCATCTCATTCCCCCGGCATCGCAACGATTGCCAGCATGATCTTTTGCACCAGCCCGATCTTGTCGGAGATTCGCGCGCAGGCAGCAGCCTCGGATCGCTGGATCGCCCCGGGCACCGTCTTGTGCCCTTCCCTGCCACGTTCCTCCAGAACCGCGAGATCGACGGAAGCCTTCTCGAGATCGGTGGCTTGCAGCCTCAACGACCAGCTCACATATCGGAATCGTTCGTCAGTAGATACCAGCACTTCGGTGGCCCACTGCCCTCGAATCCTGATCACTGCGTCATAGTCACTTTGTGTAACGCGAAACCCTTTGCGCGTGAACTCGCTTTCGACAGCCGCACGGATCCGACCTCCCTCGTCCCCGGTCATCTTCACCATGATTGGACTGGCCTTGAACGCGTGGTCCAGTTCCAGCAACAGGTCGGTCTGCGAAATGGGCAGCGGCGGAACCGCCGACGCCTGGATCAGCGCCAGTTTCTGCTGCTGGATGCGCCGCACGGCAAACAGGAAAATGGCACGATTTACCTTCCGAATCAGTTCTACCGACCCGGGAAGCGCGCGTGCCGATTCCAGCAACCCCTGGATGTCGCGATCCATGGTCTTGATCCCCTCGACCAGTCGCTGCGCAGCCATTCCTCGATCCAGCACCGCAAGAGCATGAATCTGGCCCTCGCTTTTCCAGGTGGCAACGATCTCGACACCCTCCAGGACCACCTTGGTCTCCGACAGTGTCCGCGTCTGAACGTCCTCCGAAGCGTGGCTGGTCTCGACATTGTTCTTTACGAGACTGATGGTACGGGTCAGCGATTCGAAGGAACTGTCTATCCGAACCTCGAAGTATCGGGCGATCTCGGCCCTGGCACTGTCACGCGCCACTGCCAACGTCAGTCCCGAACCGTCACCAAGAAGGAAGGCCTCGCGAGGATAGCGCGTCCGATCAGGCGGGCCGGTAAGTCCTTCGTCAGCCCTGGCTGCCTGGGAAAACGAGAATGCCGCCATGCAAACGGACAACAGAACCAGGGACCCGCCATACGCAGACTGGTTCCCCAGCGCTTGACGCACACACCCCGAGCCCACCACTGTCCTCCCGAATTCCGGTGGCCGATAGTACCACGAAGTTTCGTGCGCGAGCATTACAGATCAAGGAGGCCCGGACCTGACGGTTCTGAATCCCAGGCCGGTACTATGGTTTCCGGGATCCCCGCGGAACCTGAAGGTCGATCGCAGCAGACGTTCGCTGCCAAGGCACGAACCGCCACGCCAGACCCTGGCCCCCGACTGGCATCCCGCAGTCCACGGCACATGATCGGCCGGAGCGCCCGTGTAGGATTCGTGCCAGCAGTCCTCGGTCCATTCCCAGACGTTGCCGGCCAGGTCACAAACCCCCTGCAAGGAATTCCCGTCGGGCCTGGAGCACACGGGCGACGTTGTCCCCGCTCCGCAGCCTGCAGTTTCTCGGTTCTGTCCGCGCGCAGCGTTCGCATCGTCCATGATTGCAAAAGCACATGACGCCACGGTATCACCCCACGGGTACTCCTGGTCCTTTCCTGCACTGCGGGCCGCGTACTCCCATTCTGCTTCGGACGGAAGGCGGCCGCCCACCCACTTCGCGAACACCCGCGCCTGATGCCAGGTCACGCAATTCACCGGACTGGAGTCCCGACCCGATACGCCCCAGTTGCACTTGTCACCGGCGCCTGGCTGCGAACAGACGCCCGCGCCTACGCAGGCCCGGTACTGTTCCACCGTCACCTCGGTCTTCGCCATGAGGAAGGTCGGAACAGTCACTTCGTGACGAGGCATTCCGTCATCGTCACCGCCGCGCCTGGAACCCATCTCGAATCGGCCGCCCGGGATCTCGATCCACTTGATCAGGCGGGTTGAGACATGCAGGACCGTCTCGGCCTCGCCATGACAGGTCCCCTCGGGGTACACGTCCAGGTACGCCTTCCATAACGCGATATCTGCCGTGCTGCGGGCCTTGTCGCACGCCGCCAGGTCCTGGATGGCCCGTTTCGCTTCGTCGATGCAGACGCCGGCCGGATTTGCATCCAGGTACGACCGCCACGACTTCGACGTATTCGCCGCCCTGGCAGTCTTGCACGCCAACTGTTCCCCGGCCTGGATCGCACTGGTTGCCTCGGTCTTGCATATTCCCGAGGGAAACGACTTGGAATATTCCTTCCACGACCCAGCATCCGCGTTCTTGCGAGCCAGGGCGCAGGCATCGATGTCCTTGATGGCCGTCGCGGCCTCGACCGCACAAATGCCCTTTGCGTGCGCCCCAAGATAGCTGGCCCAAGCACCACGATCACGCATACCTCGGGCCTTGTCACAATCCGCGCTGTCAATGGCCGCCTTCTGGCGCCTTGGGACCTCGAAGAACCGCCAGAAGGCGATGCCACCGGCCACAACCAGCATCGTCACCAATGTAACTATCACCCAAGGCTGCCTGATTCGGCGCGAAAACGGGACAGAGGGAACAGCCGGGACAGGCGCCGGTCTTGCCATACCCCCGCCCGATTCAATGGGTCGTTGGTGACTGCCGGCCGTGGTCGCAACGGGATCGGCACCTGCCGCAGACGTCGCAAGCGGGTCCATCCCCAGAGCCTTGCGCACGGCATCGACCGACAGCCCAATACGAGTCTCGTCATCCTCGGTATGCGCAACCGGCATTCGGGTTCTGACGACCCCGGCGGACGCGGCAAGTTTTTCGGCAAAAACAGAGGCATTCTCGGGCCGCCCGGCAGCAGGTCCAATCGAGTCCATGACGAGGCCGGCAAGCGATACTGGCACCTCGGGCACCAGGTCCCGCAACTGAACCAGCCCGCTGCCGTGGGCCTTGTGCAGGGCAAATATCAATCCGATGACGTTCTTCGCCTTTGGAAGATCGAACGGCAGACGGCCGGCAAGCATCCTGTAAAGGATCAAACCCAGTGAATACACGTCCGAACGCACCGTCGAGGCCTTTCCTCCCAGGACCTCGGGTGACGTGTATCTGGGGTCCCAGACCTCATGAACGGTGCCGTTTACCGACCGCTCGTCAATCGTCTGGCCCAGGCAGAAGTCGCCGACCTTGACCAGGCCGTCTTCCATGACACGAATCATCTCGGGTCTAAGATCACGGTGAACTATGGGGGGATTCTGCCTGTGAGCCTCGCCGACTCCCTCGGCCGCCGCAACCAGTATCCTGGCGGCTGAATCCACCGTCCAGCGCGGTGGGCCCTCGTGAATCAGTACGTCCAGACAACGGCCCGAAACCCATTCCATGGGGCAGTAGGTCAGCTTGTCCTCGACGAACGGCACCTGGATTCGCAGAAGGTTCGGATGCTGCACCGAGGCCAGGGCAACGCCCTCACGGATGAAGGCCTCGCGAACGGCTTCGCGATCCAGGACGCCTTCCTGGTAGACCTTGACAGTCCATTCGCCGGACAGGTTGCGATGACGGGCACGGAAGGTGACGCTGACGGCGTCCCTGCCGATCTCCTGTTCCAGCAGCCAATCCCTGACCGTTTTCGGCATCCTTTGTCACCCAAAAAACCGCCAGAACCGACGGTCCGCCACGGGGGCAAAGATTACCACAACACGCGACAACGGTTGGACCTTATTCATCGCTTTGCGCCGAAAAAAGGCAGATCAGGAATCTTTCGAGACCTTAGAAACCGGGTTGAATCACAAGCGACCTGGTATTAGGATCCCGCGTGCTCGCAAAATACGGAAGCCGGAGGGGTCAATGACGTCGATCTGCCCACATTGCGCCGCCGTAGGCGCCCGGGTTGGAGAGGCTTGCAGCAAGCCCTCATGCGCAGAGAGCGGTTATCGGTTCATTCCGGACACGTGGTTCAGGAAAGCCAAAGAATATTATACCGGACGTAATCGACCGGTTGATCCGCTGCTGGGCAGGGTGTTTTCGGGAAAATATCTGCTGGCCGGCCTGCTGGGCGAAGGCGGCATGGGCGCCGTGTTCCTGGCAATCCACATGGACCTCGAGCGCGAGGTCGCGGTCAAGGTCATTGCAAACACGGCACTGCAGGACGTTACCCGCCAGAGATTCCGCCGCGAGGCGGTAGCCCTGTGCAAGCTAGAACATCCCAACATCGTTCGCCTTTATGATTTCGGCGTCGAGGACCTTGGCTTTGAACTGCCGTTCATGGTCATGGAATACGTTCGCGGAGGCAGGGGATTCGACCGCATCCTGTCCGAGCATCGGAAACAAGGCAGGGCGCTGCATCCACTGTTCCTGAAGGTGCTGTTCAGCCAGATTCTGGACGCGCTTGATACGGCCCATCGCGCCGGGATCGTCCATCGGGATATCAAGCCCAGCAACGTCATGGTTGCCGGGGACGAAACGTCGCCCAAAGCGAAGATCCTGGACTTCGGAATCGCCAAGGTCACAGGCAGCGATGCCAATTCAATCGACAATACCTTGTCGGGGGCCGTCGACATCCTTGGCACACCCAGCTATATGGCGCCCGAACAGGCACAGCATGGCGGAAGCGTCGAGATCGACGGACGCACGGACCTGTACGCCACCGGGATCATGCTGTTCCAGGCGATGACAGGCGTGCTGCCGTTCCCGGGGAATTCCGTAATCACCGTCCTGACGAAAAAGGCGGATCCTTCCTTTGACCCAACCGACCTGCCCGAGGCCATCGGGCTTTCGCCGAACGTCAAGTCGTTCTTCCGTCGCTGTCTGTCGCCTTCCCAGAGTGCCCGACCGGCCTCGGCCCGCCAGATGCTGGACGAGTTTCTGTACCTGTCGTCATCCGGAGGCGGCCTGCCGACGTCGCCTCCATCGGTGCTTTCTACCGAGGCCTCCAAACCAGAGACGCCTTCCGCGATGCCCGGATGGTCAGACGGCAAGAATCCCCCCCGCCAGGAGGAGACAACCGGACCTCTGCCGCCACAGAAGGAGGCTGGTCAGCGCGTCGAACGGGGCGGGCCATCGACACGCGGGCCCCAGCGCACACCCGACCCGACCCGGACGGTCGAACGGATTCCTCCGTCCGATGGAAAGCGCATGACCTGGCTGCGCTGGGTCCTGGCCATCATCATGGGTCTTTCAATGGGTATCGGTGTCGCCTGGGTGATCATGCAACTGCCGAACATGAATCAGAACCAGACGGCTAGTTCCGACGCTGCGACTGTTGCCGCGGTCAAGCAGCCAACTGTTCCTGCGACTGCTCCTGCTGCTGCAAACGAGGCACCTGCGGCCCAGGCAAACACTCCGCCAGCAAACATCCCTGCGCCCGCACCATCTGGACAGCCCCTGGCTGCCGAGGCTGTTGCGGCGGGCGAGCCAGTGCCGGCGGCAACCGCAACCGGCCAGGAAAGTCCCGCCGGTGCTGCGTCTGGCAACGAGGTTGCAGCCCCCGCGCCGGTCACGACGCCTCCTACCGTCATTCGTATCGCATCCCTGCCATCTGGCATGAAGGTGACGATCAACGGGGAATCCAAGGGCCGCACGCCGTTCGATTGGCAAATGCCCCCGTCCGTGGACCCCGAGATGGTATTCCACTTCCGCGGCAACATGACCGACTGCGACCCGGTGGCCAAAAGCCTGACCGCCGAACGCCTGATCAAGGCCGGAAAGGTCTTCATGGAACCGATGTGTTTGCGGTCGAATTAGGGATGGTCTGCAGGCCCTGAGCTAACTTCATCTCGAAATTTTCGGGAAGCTATTTTGGCAGACACTGCGAAGGGGTGCCGCCACACGTCCGATTGCCGGCATAACAGTCATCGATCAACACCCAGGTCTTGCCGCCGCATCTGGCATCAGTGAAACACTGGAACACCCGATTATCATTGCACGTTCTATCGCCATCAACAATTTCAGCGGCGGTGGGGAAACAGAAACCATCATCCCCCCCAAACCCGCTGCCCCACAGACAGTAGGAATAGTCGGAAGCCGGATCATTGATGCACACAAAACCGGATTCACAATCCTTGTAGGTCGAACACTCCTTCTTATCAAGCGCACATCCAGCCGCACCAACAATCACGAATGCCGCAAGCCACCCACATGAAATCAATACGAATTTATTCATCGAACGATCCCTCCAGGAATTCAAGGCCTTAGAAGCTGCCCTGAAGGCCACTTACAACCGCGCCATTTCGCCCAACTCCCACGGATGGAATGATCGATACCTTCTTGGGCGTCTCCTTGGATTGGAAATAGTCCACTACCCACAAGACGCCACCGGTAATTGCCACGGCGGCTCCTGCCCCAAGCAAGCCATAGCCAATGTTTGACTGAAGGCGCTGCCAGGTCTTCAGGTCACGAAGGCCCGCGTAGGCATATCGAAGAGTATTTCCGTCCTTGTAGCAGCCGGTTACGCTGCCACCGCAGGAGGCCTTGGCCCAGACGTCTGCTCTCACAACCTTCGAGCCTGTTGTTTTGTCATATTTGCCACGAGTGGATTCCCCCACCCCGACCAGAACACCGCCGCCGACAATCGCCGCTGCGCCCACCGCCAGCACCGCAATACCAGCGATCTTCATCGTGGACATGCCCTTGGACTTGGGCGCCGTCGATGGCAGATACTGCTGAACCAGTGCCTCAGCGTTCGCCCGACTGCTCTGGAGTGCAACCAGCATCCTCGAAGCGTCCTTGGGCAGGCTGGACACCGCCAGGCCCTTCGCCTCGTCCCTGGTCTGGTTCAGCTTGCTGGCCAACTGGTCCACGCGGTCCATGGCGTCGTCAAGACACCGGTCCTCGCTGCACTTGTCAAGATCGGCCTCAAGCCTGCCCAGGTCGGCAGCGGCGCCCTTCAGAATTCCTTGATACTTGGCCCTGGAGGCTCCGGCGGAACGACGATCGTCCGCAACCGCGGTGGGGCCTTCGGGCGCAACCAGACGGGCCTGGGTCAACTTGTCCCGGAACTCATTCAGCCCCGCACGAACCTTCTCGCAGGAAGGTGTGCCACGCAGTTCGATACAGACCCGGTCATAACGGCTCTCCAGGTCCGCCAGGGACTCGCCGGAGGAATCCAGTTCGCGGCGGCCCAAATTGTTCGCCGTCGAATCCGAGCCGATCCAGTCGAGTTCGACGACCTGCTTGCGCAAGCCGACAACCCGCTCCTTCAGCATCTTGCGGTCCTGATCGACACCTCCGGCCTTGGTCGCCGTCTTGAACAACGTGTTCAGTTCGACAACGCGCACGAACCAACCGCCCCGGGCGTCCTGCTGGGCAATGCCCTGCAACTGGTCCGGGGGAATCCTGGCAATGATCCGCCTGGACACCGAAATCCCCAGCGACGTCGCCTGTTCCATTGCAGCCGAGGAGGTGATGCCAAGGTTCTCGCGGGTCAGCCGCTGGGAAGCAGGCAGGCGGCTGGGATTGGTACCAAGCCGCAATTCGATCGAATCCTTGGCATCACCAAAGTCGATGCAGCCCCGCTTGTAGCGCTGGACGATATCGGCCACCTGCCGCTTGGTCAATGCCAGGGATCTGACCATTTCGCCGATGACGGGATCAAGGTCCTTCTGAGTCTGCATCGTAACAACGGCCTGAGGCCACCTGGCATTCGGGCAGGGACTGGCCGCTGGCGCCTCGGCCGCCGTGCCCAGATACACCACTACGGTATTGGGCTGGACCGAGGTCCCGTCCTCTGCCGTGTAGGGCTGGGGACAAACCCCCTGCACCGCGGCGGTGGCTGCCTGCCGCCCTGCCTCGACCCGCTGCAGGATGCGCACCTGCCCGCCGTCCAGCAGTTCGCTGAACTTGTTGGCTTCCAGCCAGTCCTGGATCTTGCCGGCAAACTCCAGGCGCTTGGGAGGAATGACGATTACCAACTGGTCCTTTTCCAATGCCTCCAGGGCAT
The DNA here is from genome assembly GCA_903936705.1 of uncultured Myxococcales bacterium. Classification (GTDB taxonomy): domain Bacteria; phylum Myxococcota_A; class UBA9042; order DTJE01; family DTJE01; genus CAIZWN01. The sequence continues at coordinate 31,234 of CAIZWN010000004.1, read as the reverse complement.
GCAGGCGATCCGCAACCTGCGGTTCCAGGGGATTCTGGCACCTCATTACCCACTCGGGACGACCATCCTCCCAGCGCAGGCCGACATCGCAAGTCCCGCGAGGATCGCACTTGCGGGTCGGCGGCTTGAAGCCGGCCGGCAGCCGGAACGCGCCGTCGGAAGGCAAGCCATCGCCGGCGACAGCCGATGACGGCACCGCCAGCAACGCCAGCGCCACTACGAACATCATTCGCAGTCTCGCGGTCCTGTTCACCTTCAGTCCACCCATCGAAACACCTTCATTCATCATTGCATCCCCCTGAACGCAGCCGCCGGATTCGTTGACAGCACCGACTTGACCACGGTCACCGATGCCAGCATGGCAAAGCCGATGGCAGCCAATGTCGTCTGCGCGACCCCGATAGGCCCGATACCCACCTCTTTCATCTGCTTCAGCATCTCGGCAGGAACGACACCTTCACCGACCAGCTTTGCCAGCAGCGCCGGCCCCATCCCGCCAAGAAGATACCCGAACGCAATTCCCGGCAGCACCACCAGAACCGCCAGGATAAACGACTGGATATGCAGGTTGTGAGCCGGCGCACCCATCACCAGGAACAGCAGCAGGTCATCGCGCCGGCGATAAAGGATCTCGTGCACGACCAGCCACAAGATCACGCCGCCAACCGCGATTGGCAGGACATGCAAGGCAAATCCCACGATCTCGGCAAGCCGGATCAGACGTACGACTTCCTTGATGAACCCTCGTTCGGCAACGACCCCGCCGAACACCATGTGGTTGTCGATGGCGTACTTGTCTAGCGCATCCTCAAGCGCCAGGGCCTGTTCGGGGGATTCCGCGAAAAAATCGTAGTCCTGGGCACGAGGGGTCTTCGGGGAATCCTTGTTCACGTACTCGTATCCGGAATTGACGGGTGTCCCCTCGCACAACCATGACGCCGGGACGGCGCTGGCCGGATTCAAGGGATCGGCCTGCCATGCCAGTATTCGATTACGCACCTCGTTCCGAATGGCCCCCAGGTAGAACCGTTTCTGCACCTTGGACTCGAACCCCTTGGGAGCAGCCTTGGGTGCCAGATGCCCGCCGATATTGAAATTGACGCAGATCGAGGGAGGGTAATTCGGCGCCGAGCCCTCGGCCGCGGGCCGCACCGGTTCGGCAGCGACGATCAACATACCCACTTTGTCGTCCGGATTCGGAAGCGCGTCGAAATTACCGAACAGCCACGCCCACTCGTTCCGCGCAATCCACATATCCGGCAACCCGTCCTTGCCGGTCCCGAAATTCCTGCCATCCTTCGGCAACCCGACATCCAAGGCCAGTGGCTGTCCCGGATCGGCGCCCATGACGTTCAGGTAGACCCGACGCTGCCCTCGCTCGATGCCATCAACCTGTTCCGGATGCAGCAGTGACCGCAACTGCGGCTCGGCCCAGCGTTCCGAATCCCTCATGTACTGCCGGTCACCCGCGGTCAGCGCCTCGCCGCCCAGTTCGAATACCGGCTCAAAGTGCACGACGTTGATGCCCTTGGCTGCAACCGCCTTGCGGACCGACTCGCCATCCAACTGCATCGCGTTCCCCGAAAAATCCCCGGGGCTCTCGACTCGAACGCGACGCAGTACCTGCAGGGAATCCAGCTTCTCGCGCTGGAACGCAACGATGGCTGATTTGACCCCGAACAGCGCGAACCCCATCGCCGCCAGCATCCCGAAGGTGACAATCGAAACCAGGATTGGCACGTAGCGATGAGGCGGAATCCCGTCCACCAGCTTGCGGGGACGGTGGGTCACAAGCCCCATAAGAGCCACCATCCAACCGAACAGCAGGAATTTCAGGGCCCTCCCAAGCACCCGGGTCAGCGGCAGGAATTCCCCCAGTGCGGCAAGGACCATGTCGCCGATCGAGGTCGCAAACGACGCCGGCTGCAAACCGATTCCCGCGCCGGAAGGCGGGACATCGTTCGTGTTTTCGCGCTCGACGTTCATGGTGTACAACCAGCGACCCGACTCCTTCGCGACGTTCATCGCGGACTCGTCGTCGGTTGTCGGCTGGAAACGCAAAATGTGGTCGGCATGCCGCTCGGCCATCTGTTCGTCGTGGGTGGCCACGATTACCGTGATTCCCATTTCCGCCGAACGACGCTTGAGGTCCCGGTAGATCGAGTCGGCCAGCTTGTCATCCACCTGGGCAGTAGGCTCGTCGGCCACGACCACGTCAGGGCCGACCGAAAGCGCCCTGGCCAGCCCGGTGCGTTGCTGCATCCCACCCGAGAAAGCAGAAATCGGGCGATCCAGGTCGGGATCGGCAAGGCCGAAAAGGCCCAGCATCTTCCGGGCGTACACCGTCCTTTGGCTGCGGCGACCAAGACCCAGGTATGTCATTGGATCAACGACGTTTTCCAAGGCAGTCGCACCGGTACGCACGCGGATTTCCTGGAACACGTATCCCAACCGCCGCCGCAAGGCGCCTGATTCACGCATGCGCTTGCGTACGGTCCAGGAACCGACCTGGTGCCGATGGCCATCAAGACAAATGTCGATATCGCTTTCGAAATCGTGATCAACCAGACCAAGCACCGACAGCAATGTCGTCTTGCCGCATCCCGACGGCCCCAGCACGCATGTAAGCCGGCCGCGAGGGATCCATCCCGGACCAAGATCCAGGACACGGCGCACGTTCCCGTTGCCCACGGCAACGTCCTTCCTCAGGTAGGTCCATCTGGCAAGACATCCCTCCCTGGTATCCTTCCCGCAAACGGCGTCTTCCGCACGATCGTCGTTTCCAGCCACAACTACCCCCAGCGACGTCAGGGAATGACCGAGAACGGAAGCCATAGAAACTGCGCGCCCCGCTTGCGGTCCAGCAGTCTGTCAACAGACTGGGACGACCTGAACAGTCGCTCGCGCAGGACCAGACACCGGTCAGGCGCCAATTTGGCGATGTCCTGTGGATTGAAGTTAATCAACGAATCCCCACGGTTGACGTTCAGTCGCCAGAACTCGTGGAGACTCTTGCCAACCATGGGCATCTGCAGCATGGCGCCGCCGTCGCTGGAGGCGGTCTCCTCCACGGGAATCAACGCCCGAATCGCCTCGACCCATATCTCGGCACCGTATCGCTCGCAACCAGAGCCGTCGTCCCCCAGCTTCTGCGCAAGTGAATTCATGGTCTTGCTCATGTTCTTGGCTTCTTCCACGGCCACCAGCGCTACGTTGTCCATGCTCTGGGTCTCGGGCAGCCACAACTCGCGAATGACTATCAGATCGCCCTTCCGTCCCGACTGCCTGACAAGGTCATGGATACGCTCACGCATAGGCGCCGTATCCGTTCCGCAGAAGATCTGGCTGGAAGTCCCTTCGCCGACATCAACGATACGCTTACGGCAAGCATCGTTGTTCTGGATGCTGACCGCCGCCCGCTGGGTTTGCTTGACCAGGAAGCTGTACATCGTGGCCTTCACGAGCTTCTTGTCGTTCTGGATCAGCAGGTCGAACTGGTGGTCGTAGAACTTGTTTCCCTGCAGCATCTCCTCGGCCGTCTTCTTCATTGCCCTGGTCTTGATCAGAAGGGCCAGGAATCTGGTCGAATCGCCAATTGTGTCCGCGATGGCCGAAAAAACGGTCCGACTGTTCATTCCGGACGGCACCTCGGTGCCCAGGTAGGTCAATCCGCGGGTCACGTTGACCGATGGGGTATCACCCACCAGGACCAGAACCCGGTTGGCACCCGCCGTAACCTCGACGTTCTTCAGCAGGTACAGAGCATCCCAAATCGCCTCTTGCGGGTCCCCACCCTCACCAGACTCCAGGACATCCAGGAACTTGACGGCTTCGGCAGCCGACACGAACCCAGGCTTGCCCGATGAATCCACGGTCGATTCCACGGGCAACAGGGACTCCTGCTTGTCCGTGTCCCTGTACCCGATGACCATGAAGCGCGCATTGACCTGGGACAGCGCGTTCAAGTCCCGAATGACCTCGCGAATGGCCTCCTTGGTACCCTCGATCTCGGCCTTCATTGACGCCGTGGCGTCGATCAGGAGGATGATCTCCAGCTCGCCAATAGGCACGCCCGCTCGCTTCGATCCGATCTTCGGTTGAGTCACTACCATGTTGCTGTACAAGGTCGGAACCAGCACCTTGAAGTACCTTTTTCGCGGAAATTCGACCCCGTCCCCGAACAGCTCGGTATCGATCACCGGAAAGGGCGCCCGTTCGCCCTGGTCTGCCACCATACTGCGCGAAATCGACATGCATGGGCTGCTCTTGCCATGGGCCGCCGCGTCGGCATCCTTGGTCTCGCAGTACCCGGAAATCAGGTCCGAGGATGCATCGATCGAGGGCCGCTGAGCGTGGCGAGAATTCCATATCGCAACGTGGTCACCCAGAACCCAACCGAAGCGGTTTGGGGAACGCTCCAGTTTGTACCAGACTCCCTGGTTCGAAACCGCACACGAATCTATCCTCCTGCCGTTCTGCATCGTGACACGAGGCGGCGCAGTCAGGCCATCAGGCCCAACGCAAGCCGTTTCACGAATCCGAAAAGGCCTGAGGATCGGCATGGTGAAGGTTTCCGTCCGTTCGAAATTCCGCGGCTCCTGAAATGTCTGAAGATCCTGCACGAGCGCAATGGCAAAACGCATGTCCTCGGATTCAACCGAACCGTCCTCGGCCCGGGAGAACGACGGGATCAGCAGGCAGACCATCACCGCGAAAAGATATCCCGACCGCTTCTTCATCTTCACACTCAACAAGTCGAGCCCAGTGGTTATTGCCGCGCGATTACATATTTGTTTTGCCCTCTAGTCAAGCCCAGTTTTGTGTAAACCCACCCCTCCGCCGACCCGGCTTTTGATACCAGCTTCCAATGACTTGACTCGGGTGGAAACGACTAAACACAGCTTCACGTGCTTTTGAATTTTTTCGGGGGGGGGGTAACTCCGATTTGAGTTCGAACACAGGACTGGACTGCCAAGTGCCCGTCCGGCTTGACGCCCGAGGATCCCGCAGTTAGCCTTGCTGTCAGGCCACTTCCGGAAACGCAATGCGCCTGGTTCCGATCTCGCCTTCGTCATCCCCACGCCGCTTTCTGCGTGTCCCAAGACTCGCCGTCTTAGTCACGTCACTGGCCTTGGGCTTGGCCTGCGGGCACTCGTACGAGGATCAGGCCGGAAAGTGCTCGGGGGAAACGGAACTTGCGGCACCGATGGCCTTTGCCCGACCGGAGGCCATGGGCACATTCCAATGTCCATCCGGAATGGCCTTCGTGCCGGGAAGCAGTGGCGACGAGAAAGGATCCGAAGATATCGATGGCATGCATCAGCCGGTCGGATCGACATGCGTCGACGAGTCCGAGGTGACTCTGGCCGCATACACGGCATGCGTTACGGCCAATGTCTGCACCGCCGCAGGCCAGGCTGACTTCTGCAACTGGGGACGGCCCGATCGTTTGGACCACCCTATCAATTGCGTAGACTGGTGCCAGGCCACGGCCTATTGCGTTTACGCCGGGAAACGCCTTCCGACGGCTGCGGAATGGGTCCAAGCGGGCCGCGGGCAGAAGCCGCGGATCTACCCGTGGGGCTACCGCCTTCCGGACAATGAAGCGCTGTGCTGGAGGCGCTACGACTTTGATCGACGAGAAGGGCTCGGAACCTGCCCGGTGACAGAACCGTTGCTGGACAAAACTCCGGAGGGCATCGGCGGAATGGCGGGCAACGTTCGCGAGTGGACTTCCTCCCGTTGGAACTCGATCACGGAAAGCCGGTGGAAGAGCGTCCGCGGGGGAGCCTGGGAGACCGACCCGCGATACGGAAGCATCCGTCCCGACGTGAACCTTCGGTTCGACGCAGCCACTCGAGTAGCCGACCTGGGATTTCGTTGCGTCATCGACGCACCATCGAAGGTCATCCTGGTCGCGCCCACTGCTTCCCCGGGGGAGGCCCAATGAAGCGAAACGCTCCCATCCCGACCCAGCCTTCCGTCACGATCTTCATACCGGTGCTGAACGAGGAGGCCATCATCTGCCAGTCGGTGCGCAAGGTCGCAAGCCGGCTGGCGAACCGGAAGGGATCGTGGCGAATTGTCGTTGTGGACGACGGTTCGACGGACCGCACAGTCGAGGTGCTGCTGCCGCTCCTTTCCGACACGATCCGGTTGAGCAGGTCATCGAAGGGGAACTCGTGGCGAGAGAACATGGGCCGAGCAATGGCCGAGGCTGACACCGACGTGGTCGGATTCGTCGATGCCGACCTGTCGCCGGACATCGAAACCCTGCCTGTCCTGATCGATGCCCTGGTGGACGGCGCAGATGGCGCCGTCGGAAGCCGCTATCTTCCAGATTCGCGCCTCGAGCGATCAGGGCACCGCATCGCGGCTAGCTATGCGTACACAACCTTCCTTTCACTGCTCTTCGGCCGCTCGGTGGCCGACTACCAGTGCGGGCTGAAAGTCTTCCGCACCCAGGTTTTCAAGCACCTTGCCGAGGTAAGCCGCTATGAAGGTCCGCTGCTGCGCGGATGGTTCTGGGATGCCGAGATCTTGATTCGCGCGATCCGAATGGGGTACCGGGTGGTCGAAGTACCCATCACCTGGATCGAGTCGCCGCGCAGCAGCTACCGGTTGGCCAGTCAACTCCGGCTGATACCCTACATCCTGGCGTTCCGATTACGGCTGTTTCGCGAGCCTACGACGCACGAACCGCCACGCGATTAATGCCGATTGCTGCACTCCATACCCGGCCAGAACCACAAGAAGCAGTTCGGTAGTCAGCCGATACCGCAGCACGGGCCCCAGCAGCAGGTATGGCATGAAGTATGACAGCGGCACCAGGACCAGGAACATCACAACCCACCACCGACGCTGCACCATAAGCAGGATCAACCCCAGCAGCACCAGCACGTGGTATACCAGGGCAACTGCCGTCGGGGACGGATCAATGTGGCCTCGCACCAGGAAGTCGAGCAATGGGGGGCCACCCCAGTACCGCGCCGCCTTGCACGGCCAGGCCTTCAAAGTCTCGGCCGGGTGACTGAATGCGTACGCCAGACCCGTTCGCATCAACGAGCGATCAGTACCCTCGATCAGGTCGGCCTCCTCGAACGAGGTCTCGGGCGGTCCCCTCTCGAGCCAGGTCATCTCGAGTGTGAAACAGTCGGGATCGCAGACCGCTCCAGCCACATACGGATTGTTGCCGAAGAAGACGTTCGGACCGCCCTGTGGGGGGAACGGCGAGAACCACAGACCGTTCATCCGGTACGTCGTCGCCACGCCCAGCAGCAGAAGACCCAGCACCGCCAGCGAAACGCCCAGTCGCGCAATGCCCGGCAAGACGCGCGCGCAGTCGCGCCGCGCCAGGACCACACCGCGCACCGCCGCCAGCATATACAAGGTCACGAGCGTCGATACGACGTTCGGCCGGTCCAGGAAAGCCACTTGCGCCGCCAGCGAAAACAGCAGGCCGGACCGCAGGCGGAACCCGTGCCTCAGCGCGTTGACGAATGCCAGCAGCATAGCCGTGAACACCAGGGAATTCATCGGGAGTTGCCAGAGGCTGGCGAGGTAGCCCTGTCCGAACACGGTCTCGATTGCAAACGGGGCCACTGCGGCGATGAAAGTCACGGCCCAGGCCGCGGCGCGCTGGAAACCCAGAAGGCACGACAGGCTCAGTACAACCGGCCCCGTCAAACCCAGCACGACCATGTTAGCGGCCAGCCAACCCTCCAAGGTCCGGCCGCCGAGCCACCAGAAGAGTTTTGCCAACAGGCTGAACAATGGGGGCCGGATTTGATCGAACTCCAGCGACGTTCCCACCAGAACGCCGTTTTCCCACCATGTCTCTGGCGTCCATGGATTGACGTCGCCCCCCCCCCAGACAAAGAGGGCTCGGGCCGCAAAACAAAGGACCCAGGCAAAGCCAAGATCCCGCCACGCCGGCCGAAACAGGGGCCGCGAAGGGTCCATATCATATTGCCGACCCGGTTCCGCCAGCAGACCAACCAAGCCATGCCATGCCTCGCTGAACCGATTAGCCAGCCAACCAGTCCAATCTTCAAGGGCGGCACGCAACCCCAGGTGCCACGAACGCACACGTCGCGCAGCCCTCCACACCATCACCAGGAAAAACGCCAGGACCAGGACAAACACCAGGACTCCAACTCCCGTGCCAACCCAGGCCCACGGAAACCTTGCGAGTGGCTCGCCCAATGAGACTTCACCGTCGTGCGAGTCCGGCTCGATGGCCCGCGGGGGTTCGATTGGCACGAACCAGACGTCCTCGGGGGCGTCCAGGCGAAGGACCTCACGCAGGGCCTCCATCGTCGGGAGATCCGGCCCATTTCCACCCAGAACGACGCACCAAGGCCCAATCGTTTCTCCGGTGCATCCCGCACCAGGATTCGACAGGACGAGATCCCGGCAGTCGGTCGAGCCAACGCACAACCTGGTCCTAACGCGATCGGGCCTGATCGTCAGGCCCCTAATGATCCAACGAGGTCCCATGCGGTCCAAGGCGCGTTGCACTGTGACTGCGGCCGACGGACGCAGGATTGGACCAGCGCCAAGGACTAATGAAGGAAAAAGCGTAGCAATAAGAATGGACGCCATCACGGCCACGCACAACGACTGTCGGTGGCGTCCTGGCATCGGTATCTCCGCGGGCAGCTTATTGGATCGCGTCCGCAACTGTCAACGAGGCTGATACGCCCGATTTTGTCGCGAAACCTGAACTTCCGGCCGGGTCGCTCCAACCGGACCACGGCCCTTGCCAAAACTCAAATCAACGATCTGATGACAACACTGCAGTTTGCTTCGGTCCTGGTATCGAACACCATACGCTTACCTGATACTGGCCACCGGGTTGACCAGTTCCCCGATGCCTTCAATCCGAATCCTGACGACGTCGCCATCAACCAGGCTTCGCGGGGGCTTCAAGTAGGTGCCCACGCCGCTGGGAGTGCCTGTCGTGATTATGTCCCCAACCCGCAGCGTGATCGCCTCCGAAGCGACGCTTATCAGGCAGGCGACGCTGAATGCCATGTCTGCCGTGGTCGAGTCCTGGCGCAACTCGCCGTTGACCCAGGTCCTCAGGTGCAATGCCTGGGGATCCACGATTTCATCCCTGGTCACAACGAACGGTCCCATTGGAGCAAACCCGTCCAGCCCCTTGGCCCGGGTCCACTGACGGTCGTTTCGCTGCAAGTCCCGCGCAGTCACGTCGTTCAGGATCGTGTACCCGAACACATGTTCCAGAGCGGAGGCCTGGGGGATGCCCCGACCCGCACGACCGATGACCACAGCCAGTTCTCCTTCGTAATCCAGTTCGGCAGTAACCGGCCAGGCAGGAATGGACGCACCATGGCCAGACATGCAGGACGAAAGCTTGGCGAAGAACATGGGGTGTTCGGGCGGGTTTCGCCCCTGTTCGGCGCAGTGGGCTCGATAGTTCAGGCCAACGGCAAGGATGGTCCTGGCGTCGGGCACGGGTGGCAGGAAGTGCACCGCGGCCATGTCAAGGTAGGGCAGGTCAGCGGGACCAGTCTTGACTGCGCCTTCAATCAGTTTCACGAGATGCGGTTCGTGCGATTCCCAGGCTTCTATGAACGCGCGACCGGCCGCGGGAAGCGTCACGCCGCATGTCGCAGCCAGCGACCGCAAATCCACGATGCCACCGGCGCACTCCAGAACAGGAACCGCCTCGCCACCCATCTCGATTGTTCCCAGACGCATCTTGAACCTCCTCGAAGCGACCTAGGACAGCGTTAACGACGACATGACGGCACCGGCCGTCTCGGCAGCCTCGCGACAGCAGTCGTCCAGCGAGATGCCCCGGTACGCGTTGTGGCACAGGAACAAACCCGGAAGTTGCCGCCGGAACCCGTCGATCCTCGCCATACGATCCAGGTGGCCGACATCGTATTGGGGTATGCCCCTAGGCCAGCGGACTACACGCACCATTGTAGGAACGGCACTAATTCCCATCAGGTCGGACAACTGCGCCAGAACCATCGGCACCAGCGCGTCGTCAGGCGTCACTGCCAGATCCGCGTGGCGCGCGCCACCGACCATGGTACGCAGCAGCACCTGGCCATCCGGGGCGCGGTCCGGGAAAACCGTGGAATCCCAAAGCGTTCCTAGGATGGGTCGATGCTCGATGTCGGGAACCAGGAATCCGAAGCCATCAACTGCACCAGGGGGCAAATCCTGGCGCGCGAAGGCCGTGGCAACCACCGTGATGGATGCGCACCCGATCGCCGCAAGTTCGGACGCCATTCTTCTGGAAGAATCCTGCAGCAGCCTGGCCGCCTCGTCAGAGGGGCACGAAAGGACCAGGGCGTCTGCGGGAAAGTGCTGCCTGGCCTCGCCAGTGCCGGCCGACACCAGCCAGCCAGTCGCGGTACGCCGCAGGGACGTCACCGGCATAGACAGGCGCAAGCCGGGACCAACCCGGGCCGCCATCGCCTGGACCAGGGTCGCCACCCCACCCTTGAAGGACGTCAGCATCCCGGACGGACCGGCATTGATGCTGCCCCCCGACCCACGACCGAACAGCCGAGCCAACATCTTGCCAGCCAGTTTCCGCGGACCGCCCTGCATCGCGATTGCGCCGCGTATGAAACTGCCGTGCGCGCGCTCCATCTTCACCAGCCTCGGGAGGGCTGCCGCGGCACTCAGGCGCGAGGGATCCCCGGCGAAAACACCCGAAATCATCGGGTCCACCAGATAGTCACGGGCCTCGGGTCCCAGGCGCCGTGCAGCCAGGTCACCGATAGCCTCGTCCGGCAAGGTACCCGCAGGAATCCACGGCTCACGCATCAGTCGCAATTTTCCGGCCCTGGACAGCAGTCGCGACTTCAGAAACGCAGGCGGGGTTTCGGGCAGGCGAACCAGCCGCCCTCCGCGGCACACAAAGCGCTTGCTGGCGGTTTCGTCGGCCCGCAGCAGCAAGGGCGCGGCACCCAGGTCGTTCACAAGAGCCACCGCATTAGGACGACTGTCCAGGAAGCCGTTCGGCCCCCACTCGATGACAAAGCCTTCCTCGCGACTGGAGCGCATCTTGCCGCCGGGAACGTCACCTGATTCCAGTACCGTCAGGTGTACCGCCCGCCCGGAAGCCTCGGCCGCCAGGCCCAGCCTGAATGCAGTCGCAAGACCAGATATGCCGCCGCCAACAATGACGATCCTGTCCATGGGATCCCCCTGGTCGATTGACTCGGGAAGGCCGCGGTCATTCCCACTCGATGGTGCCCGGCGGCTTCGACGTCAGATCGTAGGCCAGGCCAGAAACCCCCGGCAGGACCAGCAGGTCCCGACGCAACTCGGCCAGCAAGGCCGCCGGCAGATTCGCGGCGGTGGCAGTCATCGCTCGCTCGGACTGGATGGGGCGCACCACGACCAGTTCCCGCCCCGCACCATCGACCGACATTGGCACCAGCGCCGTCGGGCACTGCCAGACCTGGTCGTACAGGCCATGCCGCTTCAGGCCGTCCATGACGATGGCATCCGCCTCGCGCAGCAGATCCAGCCGTTCGCGGGTCATGGTTGCAGGCAGCGGCCTGACGTCACGATAGGTCTGCGGCCCAAGATTCCACAGACACCGGTTTATACCCTGTGCATTCTTGAGTATCGACCCGACGGCTTCCTGCAAACGATCCCAAGACAAGTCGCCCGTCAGGATCGCAGGATGCTCGTAGGATCGCAGGTCAGCCTTGACACCGACGGACCTGATTGGCAGCACCCGTCCGTCAAGACCAAATGGCGCCGCCAAAGCAGCCACCTGCGGTTGCAGAAGGTCAACTCCCGCCAGGTCCGCGCCCCCCGTCGAACACAACAGTCGCACGCCCAGCCCCGGCCCCGGGAAGGGATGGCGCCAAATGGCGTCGTGCGCGATCCCCAGACGCTCGCCCAGTTCGCGCACTTCGACCTTGTACAGCTCGGCCAGCGGCTCGATGACCCGCCCCGCCCGAATCATCTCCTCGATGATCGGCACGCGATTGTGATGAGTCTTGATGGTGTCGGATCGCTTGGTGCCGCCGGTCTCGATGGTGTCCGGGTAGATCGTGCCCTGGCCCAACAGGTGTCCATCGATACCCAGCCGCCGAGCCTCGCGCTCGAACACAGCCACGAACGTGTTGCCGATGATGGCGCGCTTGCGCTCGGGTTCCACCTCCCCGGCCAGAGCCCCCAGGAAATCGTCGGTGGCATCGATGAAATGCAGGTTCTGGTCAAGACCCAGGTCCCTGAACATATCCAGCACCGCGGCGCTTTCTCCCTTGCGCATCAGGCCGTTGTCGACGTGCAGCAGGTGCAGCCGCTGAGGGCCGACAACCTGCCCCAGCAGCTTGGCGCACACTGTCGAGTCCACACCGCCCGACACCAGCAGGAAGATCGACTGATCTCCAACCTGGCGCTTCAGGGATTCGACCTGCTCGGCCAGGTAAGTATCCATCGTCCATGAAGGCTTGCAGCCGCAGATTCCCGTCACGAAGTTCGAGATCATCTGCCCGCCATGCAAGGTGTCATCCACCTCGGGGTGGTACTGGAAGCCATAGCGACGCAGCGAGTCCGATGCGAGGGCAGCGAATCGGTGCGGGGTACCCGAGCCGCCAAGCTGGGTGTACCCGATCTCGCGGAATGTTGGCCCCAACGCCGTAACCGAATCGAAGTGGCTCATGAACACCTGGTCGCCCTCGGGCACGCCGTCGAACAGCGGATGTGCCTCACCGACCTTGTGCAATTGCGCCCTGCCCCACTCGCGGCCTCCGTTGATCACCGTGCCGCCGTAGTGCTTCGCAATTTCCTGGTGGCCGAAGCAGAAACCCAGGATCGGGATGTCCAGGTCGAAAATTTCCTTGGTGTAGTCGTCGTCCTCTCCCTGGGACGCCAGCGCGGGGCTGCCGGACAGGATGATGCCCTTGAAACCCTCGAATTTCTCGACTGGGTCGTCTGGCTGACGGATCTCGGCATACACGCACAAACGGCGCACCTTTGTGGCGATCAAATGGGCATACTGCCCGCCAAAGTCGATGACGGCTATTGCGTCGTGCTGCATGGCATCCTCCTGTTCCGCAGGCGGCGGGTGGCAACGTGATACCCGATTTCCCGCGTCTGGGGAAGAGGAAGCGCCGTATGGTCCTGGCATTGGAGGAGTTGCCCAACCCGAACGAGGCTCGACGACGTTGGCCGGCTGAATTTTGTGTTGCACAAGATCTGTCCACCCTGATTGGGGAGGCGCCAGGAAGCTGAAAACCCGCATTCCGGGACCAATTGCCGCACTTGGGCAATATTGCCACATCTACGAGTCTTTGCGTCCGATATCTGCCAGCCCAGCCATTGTCGGGCAATAGCGGACTTCAAGTGGGCTCATCGCCTTATTCTGCCTGGTATTCACGACACGGCAACCGCAACACCTTACCCTGCCTTGTGCCGCGTACCGCCACACTCATGGGGCGAAGCATAACGTTGACATTAATCAATATTCGCGGGATTTGAGAACTTACGACGGATGGCCCTTCCCCCCGGTTCGCGGACCAGATCCGAAGGGGGAAGTCCCGGCGGAGGCCCTTCCTTCAAGATGGGTGCTTCATGAGCCACTTCGCTACGCCAATGATGGAAGTTCCCGAGATGATCGCGGAGGTAGGGGGAAAGACCCTGGACCTCTGCTACCAGTGCGGCACGTGCAGCGGAACGTGCCCTTGGAACCTTGTCCGCGACTTTCGCGTCCGCGACATCATCACACGCGCGCAACTGGGACTCGAAGGCTACGAAGGCGAAGATTTGTGGATGTGCGCCACTTGCAACGCCTGCGTTGATCGCTGTCCGCAAGGCGTGGAAATAGTGGATCTGGTCCGCACGATCCGCATGCTGATCGCCGAGACTGGCGCGGCGCCGAAGACATTGCGAGCGGTCCTCGGCAGCGTCCAGTCCAACGGCAATCCCTGGTCCGGCGAGCCGTCCGCGCGCATGGCCTGGGCGGGCGCAGACCCGGTGCCCGCCTTCGACGGCACACCCGAGTACGCCTACTTCACCTGCTGCACACAGGCCTACGACCCACGGAATGCGAAAGTGATCCGGGCGGCAGCCAAGGTGATGGACGCTGGCTGCGTGTCCTACGGTTTCGTCGGTGGGGGCGAGTGGTGCTGCGGCGACGCGGTCCGCAAAACTGGCGCCCAGAGCAGTTTCCAGCGCCTGGCCGACCACAACATCAACCTGATGAACGGTCTGGGCGTCAAAAAGATGCTGGTCCCATCCCCGCACTGCCTGAACACGTTCCGCAAGGAATACCCGGAACTGGGTGGAAAGTGGGAGGTGACCCATCTCGTGGAACTGCTGCGGGACCTGGTGCGATCGGGTCGGCTGGCCATGAAGACCGCGGTACCGGTGAAGGCCATCTACCACGACCCATGCTATCTGGGGCGCAACAACGACATCTACGACGCACCCCGGGATGTACTGCGTGGAGTGCCTGGACTGCAACTGATCGAGTTCGCACGCACCCGTGACGAAGCCGTCTGCTGCGGCGGTGGGGGCGGCCGCCTGTGGATGGAAACGCCCGTCAATGAAAGGTTCGCAGTGCTGAAGTTGAAAGAGGCCGTCGCCAAGGGCGCCGACACGGTGGTCACAGCCTGCCCCTACTGCATCAGCATGTTCGAGGACGCAAAAACCGCGCTTGGACTGGACCAGATGCAGATCGCGGACGTGGTCGAGATCGTCGCGCAGGCACTTTGAAGCTCTCTCCGTAGGAGGGATCATGGAACCTCGGATCGGCGTTTTCGTCTGCCACTGTGGCACCAACATTGCGGGCGTCGTGGACGTGAACAGGGTGGTAGAGGCCGCCGCTGCCTGGCCCGACGTCGTATTCTCGACCGAGTACAAATTCATGTGCTCGGACCCGGGCCAGCACCTGCTGAACGACGCAATCATTCGGCACAAACTGACTCGTGTTGTAGTGGCCGCCTGCTCGCCGCGCATGCACGAACCGACCTTCAGGAAGGCGTGCGCGATGGCCGGCCTGAACCCGTATTTGTTCGAGATGGCGAACATCCGCGAACACTGTTCCTGGGTCCACGAGGACAAACTGGCCGCCACCTTGAAGGCGATCGACATCGTGCGCGCCGCGGTCGCCAAGGCACGCCTGCTGGAGCCGCTGCAAGCCCGCATGGTGCCGGTGACACCGAAGGTTCTGGTGGTTGGCGGCGGTGTGGCCGGCATCCAGGCTGCCCTGGACATCGCCAACGCAGGAACAAAGGTCATCATGGTCGAGCGCTCCCAGTCGATCGGCGGGCACATGGCGCAACTGGACAAGACCTTCCCGACCCTGGACTGCAGCGCCTGCATCCTGACGCCGAAAATGGTGCAGGTAGCTCAGCACCCGAATATCGAGTTGATGACTTACAGCGACGTCGAGAATGTCGATGGCTACGTGGGCAACTTCACAGTGAAGATCCGGCAGCGCGCGCGCTACGTCGACGAGTCCACCTGCACGTCGTGCGGCGTATGCCTGGAGAAATGCCCGAAGAAGGTGCCGTCGGAGTTCGACGAGGGGATGGCCACACGCAAAGCCATCTACCGGTCGTTCCCGCAGGCCGTGCCTGGCAGGCCGGTTATCGACAAGGAATCGTGCACGTATTTCAAGAACGGCAAGTGCAAGATCTGCGAGATCTTCTGCGAACCCAAGGCCATCCGCTGGGACGACCAGGACCGCGTGGTCGAGGAGAAGGTCGGCGCGATCATAGTGGCGACCGGCATGGGCCTGATCGACCCGCACGGCCTTGGCCAGTGGGGCTACGGCAGGTTCCCGAACGTCCTGACTGGCCTGGAGTTCGAGCGTCTGAACAACGCGACCGGCCCAACTGGCGGACGGATCACCTGCAAGGACGGCAGCGAGCCAAAGTCGGTGGCGATCCTGCATTGCGTTGGCAGCCGAGACAGGAACCACAAGGAATACTGCAGCCGCGTCTGCTGCATGTACTCGCTGAAATTCGCCCACCTGATCAAGGAAAAGACGCACGCGACCGTCTACAACTTCTACATCGACATGCGCTGCTTTGGTAAGGGCTACGAGGAGTTCTACAACCGCCTGCTGCACGAGGGCGTCAAGTTCATCCGGGGCAAGGCGGCCTATGTCACAGACCAGGCGTACGGCGACGAGGAGACAGGCAAACTGGTCGTCAGCGCCGAATCGACGACGCTGGGCCAGGTGCTGCGCGTGCCGGTCGACATGGTGATCCTGGCTTCGGCGGTTGCGCCGCAGAACGACGCCGAGGCGGTCGCCAGGCTGTTCGGCATGGGCCGCAGCCCGGACGGCTTCTTCATGGAAAAACACCCGAAGCTGGAGCCGTTTGCAACAGCGACAGACGGCGTTTACCTCGCTGGGTCGTGCCAGAGCCCCAAGGACATCCCGGACACCGTCGCGCACGGCGCGGCCGCGGCATCGACCGCCCTTTCCATGATTTCGCGCGGGATGGTCGAGGTGGAAGCCGCGACGGCCGAGGTTCTGAAGGACTTCTGCAGCGGCTGCAAGGTGTGCCAGGACGTCTGCCCGTACAGCGCGATCTCGTTCCACGACGATACGCACCTGGCCGAGGTCAATGCCAGCGTGTGCAAGGGCTGCGGAACCTGCGTTGCGACATGCCCGTCCAGCGCCATCACGGGACACCATTTCAACGACCTCCAGGTGCTGGCGCAGATCGACGCCGCTTTCGCGTGGGAGTAAACAATGTCGACTCCATTCGAGCCCAGGATCGTGGTTCTGTGTTGCAACTGGTGCACGTACGCGGGCGCCGACCTCGCCGGCACCAGCCGCATGAAGTACGCCCCGAACGTGCGCCTGGTAAGGGTGATGTGCAGCGGTCGCGTGGACCCTTCGTTCGTCCTGCGGGCCTTCCAGGACGGAGCCGACGGGGTGCTGGTGGCGGGCTGCCACCCGGGCGACTGCCACTACATCAACGGCAACCTCAAGGCCATGCGGCGATTCCCGGCGCTTGAAAAGATGGTCGCGCAGTTCGGGATCGAGCCGCAGCGCCTGAGGCTGGAGTGGATCTCGGCCGCCGAGGGCGACGTGTTCGTCCGCGTGGTCAACGAGATGACCGCCCAGGTCCGGGCGCTGGGGGCGCTGGACTGGAGGCGGCGCGCGGCAGTCGGTCCTCTTCCCGAGCATGCGGGGTGATGCCATGGGCGAAGAAAAAAAGAACGGAAAAAAGCTGCAACTGGCGATGTACTGGGCCGCATCGTGCGGTGGCTGCGACATGGCCGTCCTGGACGTGAACGAAAAGATCCTGGACATAGCGGCTGTGGCGGACATCCGCTTGTGGCCCATCGCGATGGACTATAAGTACAAGGACGTCGAGTCGTGGGCGGACGGCGAAATCGATGTCTGCCTGTTCAACGGGGCAGTACGCAACAGCGAGCAGTTGCACCTGGCGCGCCTGCTGCGGCGCAAGTGCAAGGTGATGGTCGCCTTCGGGTCGTGCGCCTCGTTCGGCGGCATCCCGGGACTGGCGAACCTTCACTGCAAGAAGACGATCTTCGAAGCCGTCTACGGGTACACGGCGTCAACCGTGAACCCGGAGGGCACGACCCCGCAGACGCACACGAAGGTACCCGAAGGCGACCTGCACATCCCCGATTTTTTTGATGACGTCTACTCGCTGAACCAGGTGATCCCGGTCGAATACTACGTGCCCGGCTGCCCCCCGACGCCGGACACGGTCATGGTCGCGGTGAACGCCATCGCCACCGGCAACCTGCCGCCTGTCGGGTCGACTATTGCGGGAGACAAGGCGGTGTGCGACGAGTGCCTGCGCACCAAGTCCGACAAGCCGAAAATCCAGGCATTCCACCGGCCCCAGGAGATCTTCGTGGATGCCGAGAAGTGCCTGCTGGAGCAAGGCCTGACCTGCATGGGGTCGGCGACGCGCGGGGGGTGCGGATCCCTTTGTCCCGCCGTGAACATGCCGTGCCGCGGATGCTACGGGCCGATGCCCAGGAGCCTGGACGCGGGGGCCGACGCGCTGGCCGCGATGACGTCGATCGTGGACGCCTCTGACGAGCAGGCGGCCCGGACAAAGGGCGACCAGTTGGTCGACCCGCTGGGGACGTTCTACCGGTTCACGCTGCCGGTGTCGATGCTGCGGCGCGCGCAGCGAGAGCACTGACTGACCCTGCCCCGGACACGGGGTCGAAGGAGTGAGGGCCTCGCCCGACGCCGGGGCCCGACACAAAGTAGCGGGCAACCCAAGGAGAAGGCGATGCAGACCATCACCGTTGACCCGATCACCCGCCTGGAAGGCCACGGAAAGTTCGACATCTTCCTGAACGACGCCGGCGAGGTGGAGAACGTCTACTTCCAGGTTCCCGAGCTGCGCGGCATCGAAAAATTCTGCGAGGGCCGCCCGGTCGAGGAACTGCCGCGAATCACGCAGCGCGCCTGCGGCGTGTGTCCTGGCCCGCACCACATGGCAGCCTCCAAGGCATGTGACGGCGTGTACGGAGTCCAGCCGCCACCGGGCGGGAAGAAGCTGCGCGAGCTGTTCCTGAATGCGCACTTCGTCCACAGCCACATCGCTCACTTCTACGCGCTGGCGGCACCCGACTTTGTGTGCGGTCCGCAATCGGACCCGACCACGCGACACGTTCTGGGCGTTGTCGCCAAGGTCGGCCTGGAGATAGGCGGCGCTGTCATAGCGTCGCGGGCCAAGGCCCAGCGGATTCAGGCCATCATCGGCGGCAAGGCCACCCACGCGGTGTGCGGCCTACCGGGAGGCATGAGCAAGGCGATCACGAAACCCGAGGAGATCGCCGAGATCCGCAAGCACTGTGAGGAGCTGGTCGAGTTCGGAAAGTTCACGCTGAAGCTGTTCGACGACGTGGTGCTGGCCAACAGCGCATACGTAGACCTGATCGTCAACGGCCCTTACACAATGAAGACCTATTACATGGGCATGGTGGACGACAAGGGCTTCGTCAACTTCTACGACGGGCAACTGCGGGTCATCGACGAGGACGGGAACGAGTTCGTCAAGTTCGACCCTACGAAATACCTGGACCACATCGGCGAGCACGTCGAGCCCTGGTCGTACCTGAAGTTCCCGTACCTGAAGGCGGTCGGCTGGAAGGGATTGCGGACGGGCAAGGACAGCGGAGTGTACCGGGTGGCTCCCCTGGCCCGACTGAACGTCGCAACCGGGATGGCGACACCCGTGGCGCAACAGGCGTTCGAAAAGTTCTTCTCGGTGCTTGGAAAGGGGCCGGTGCACGCAACGCTGGCAAACCACTGGGCACGCGTCATCGAACTGATGTATGCGGCGGAACGCAGTTTGGAACTGATCAACGACCCGGAAACCACGTCACCGAACGTCCGCACGATCCCGACGGCCACCCCGCGCGAGGGCGTTGGCGTCATCGAGGCGCCACGCGGGACGCTGTTCCACCACTATGCGACCGACGAGAACGGCATGGTGACCCGGTGCAACATGCTGGTGGCAACCGGCAACAACAACGCCGCAATCTGCATGTCCATCCGTGACGCCGCCAAGGGGCTGATCAAGCCGGGTATCGAGGTAACGGAAGGCGTGCTGAACATGATCGAGATGGCGTTCAGGGCGTATGATCCTTGCTTCGGCTGCGCAACGCATTCCCTGCCCGGCGAGATGCCTATGGAGGTCCGGGTCCGCGATGCACGTGGCGTGGTCGTGCGCAGCGTCGTCCGCTGACCGCCGTCCCGGTCATCGCCGCGCGGAGGTTTTATGATGCGCACGCTGGTGGTCGGGGTAGGCAGCACGATTCGCGGGGACGACGGCGTCGGGCCGGCAGTTGCCGAGGCCGTTGCCTGCGCGTGCGGTCGGGGTGCCGAATGGATGCCATTTGACGGCAGCGCCCTCGACCTTCTTGGTGCCTTCTCGGGTCCTCCGCGCTATGATCGCGGCGTCGTTATCGATTGCGTTGCCGACGGACGTCTTCGGGAGGGTGAGGTGGCAAGGGTTCTTCTGCCCCAGGTCGTGGCACCCCCGGATGGCTGGCTGTCGTCGCACCACGCGGGAATCCTCGAGACTTTTGCGCTGGCCAACCACCTGGGCGAAGCGCTTCCCCCGGATTTGAGGTTCTACGGGATAGGCGTCACCGACGCGACGTCTTTCAACGATACGCTGTCGGCATCCCTGACGGCGAGGTTGCCCGCCATCATCGCGGAAATTGTCGCCGATCTGGGCGCCGTTTCCAGTGGAGGAATCGCGTGAGGCGGCCAGCCCCCGACGATCCATCTATCGACGGCGTTACCACTCCGGAATACCGATTGATCAACCACTTCTTCCACGACTTCAAGGGCGGCCTGTCCACCGTGATCATGTGCCTGGATGCCTTGCGCGACGGCATCGAGGGCGCCGTAACACCAGGGCAGGACAAGTGGCTGGAGAAGGCCGAGCGAAACTGCCAGCACCTCGTATCCCTCATCGACGATTTCAGGGATTTGACCCGAATGGAGGATTCCTCGCACCAACTGGAATCCGAGCCCCTTGATCCCGGCGCAATGTTCGAGCGCCTGTCCACCAGGGTTGCCGACGACGCCTCGCGCCGACGCATCCGCACGGCCTTCGACTTCGTGGATGACCTGCCGGGCCCCCGGGCAGGAAGCCCCCTGGTAGGTCGCATCCTGGAACGTCTGTATGGTGTTCTGGTCGATTGCACGCGCACGGGAGGGCTGGTACAGACCACCGTGCGGATCGAGGGGACTGGCCCGGTACCCGAATTGGTGCTGGTGATCGAATCCGAGGGTGTCGAGTCTGATGCCGAACTGCTGGACACCGTGTTCGACAAGTTCCGACAAACCGGGGCCGGGCTCCAGCTGGGCCGTGGTTACACGATGCTGTTCTGCCGGGCCGCGGCCCGGTATATCGGTGGGGATCTGCAACTGGCCCCATGGCCGGGGCGAGGCACCCGTGCGGATCTTCGATTGCCGTTGGCGACGACCGGAACGTGAGGAGGGAACCCATGGACAAGAAGGCGCGAATCTTCATGGTGGACGACGACACCGACCTTGTGGACATTGTCCGGTCGGTGCTGGAGGCTGCCGGCTACGAGTTCGCATCGGCCAGCAGCGCTACCGAGGCCCTGGACATCATCGATAACATCACCCCGGACTTGATCATCCTGGACGTGATGATGGAGGACCTGGTAGCGGGCTTCCGCGTGGTAAACCAGCTGCGCAACTTCGAACTTTTCCCGCAGAACAAGAAATACGAAAACGTCTCGATCCTGATGATGACGTCCATTCAGCAGCAGACACGCATGAAGTTTTCGGGGGACGCGGGAAGCCGCCTGCTGCCGATCGACGCGTTCATGGAGAAGCCAGTAAAGCCGCGCCTTCTGCTTGAGAAGATCGCGGAACTTCTGCACAGGTAGAGACCTGCGAGGAGGCTGCCGTGCGCGCGTCGACCGACATCGACCGCCCGGAGGGCCGGCGGCCCTTGCTCAGCATCCGCTGGACCATCTTTGGTGCGTTCGCGCTGATGGTGCTTGCGGGCGGCGCTGTGTCGGTACTTCTGGGCTATACTTTGACCTCGGACGCCGTTATAGGCGAGGCGCAACGGCGCGTCGAACAGGACCTGCATTCCGCCTGGGCACTGTACGATCAGCAACTGGAAAACGTTCGTCACACCACCAGATTCGTGTCGATCCTCAGACGGTCGCAGGACGTCCTGTCCGGACAGGCCAGCGGAGGGGAAGTCGATGACCTGCGACGCAGGCTCGAGGCCATACGGAACCGCGCCGGCATGGACACGCTGACCCTGGTCGGCAACGACGGGCGCACGGTGATGCGGACGCGCGCACCCTACACGAACGGAGATATCGCTCTGATGGACCCCGTGCGACGGGACGCCGTGCTGACCGGTTCGGCTGCAGGAACGGTTCGCCTGCCAGCGACGGTCCTGGCTGCGGACGGCGCCGAGTTGCTGGAGAGGGCCACAATCGAAGTAAGACCGACGCCCATGGCCTCGTCAACAGTGGAACGCCTGGAATCGGACGGCCTGATGATCGAGGCCGCTGAGACCGTGTCTGACGATGCCGGAAGGCCACTGGGAATGGTCGTCGGAGGCATTCTCCTGAACCGGAACTGGTCGATTCCCGACGCCATACGAGACACGGTCTTTCGAAACGAGACGTTTGACGGCCGTCCTCTGGGCACCGCGACAATCTTCATGCGCGACGTTCGAATCGCCACCAACGTTCTTGGTGAGGACGGAATGCGGGCGATCGGAACCCGCGTGTCTCGCGCAGTGGAGGATGTCGTACTGGCCGACGGGAAACCTTACCGCGACCGCGCGTTCGTGGTGAACGACTGGTACCTCAGCGCGTACGATCCGCTGAGGGATCTGGACGGGAAGGTCGTCGGAATCCTGTACGTGGGCATCCTCGAGGCGAAATTCCTGGGGTACCGGACGCGGCTGATCCAGTCGTTCGTCTGGCTGACGGCAGCAGGGATGTTGATTGCCTTGCTGTTCGGACTGGCGATGGCGCTGTGGCTGTCGCGACCGATACGCCGCCTGACGGATGCGGCCATGCGCATGGCGGCGCTGGACCTGAATGCACGGGTCCCAACCAGTGGCGGCGTGTTCAAGGATCTGCACACGCTGAACCACGCCTTCAACCAGATGGCCGACAACCTCGATCGGGAAAGCGAAGCGCTGGTGCGTTCGAACGCCGCCCTCCAGTCATCGAATGCCAACCTGAAACAGCTGAATCAGAACTACATGGACATGCTGGAGTTCGTGACACATGAACTGAAGTCTCCGCTGGCATCCTGCCTGTTCGGGGTCGGATCGCTGAAGGAGGGGCTGATCGGCCAGCCGAATGGCGAACAGGCGCGCGTGCTGGATGCGGTCGAACGCAACCTCGAGTACCTGAACGAGATGATTCTGAACTACCTGAACCTTTCGCGAATCGAGAAGAACGAACTGCGGTTCGAACCGCGGTCGCTGTCCTTCCGCAAGGAGGTTCTGGACCCGACCATGGAGCAGGTGTCCCGGCAAGTCTACGCGACCGGCATGTTCGTTGCGATCGACGTGCCCGAGGATGTCATGGTGAAGGGCGACCGCGACCTTCTGCGGATCGTGATGGACAACCTCCTGTCCAATGCCGTGAAGTACGGGCGCCACTACAGCACCATTCGTGTCTGGCACGAGGAACTGCCCAGTGGCGTACAACGCTTCCGCGTCCAGAACGAAGGGCGCGGTTTCCGCCCGGCCGACATCGAAAAACTGTTCAGGAAGTTCAGCCGCCTGGACGTGGCCGAACTGCGAGCAAAGCGGGGCACTGGCCTGGGCCTGTTCATCACACGCCAGATCATCGAACGGCACGGCGGACAAATCAGGGCCGAAACGCGCGAGAACCAGTGGGCAATGTTCGTTTTCGATTTGCCAGGAGGGTGACATGGCCATCGAACGCGATAGGCCTGGACCCGTGACCCAGGCCCCCCTCGAGGAGGAACTTGCAAAGCGCGGCGCCTGGCTTATCCGCCTGCGCTGGCTTGCCGGTGCGGGGGTGTTCGTCGGGACCCTTGTCCTGTGGCTTCTGGCGGACCTGCCTGTGCCGGGGATTGCCTTCTGCGCAGTGGGCGTGGGAATCCTGGCATACAACCTGCTGTTTCGGCGCATCCTGCGGCACCTGAAGACCCTTGAATCAACGACGGTAGTTTGGGGCCGATTCGCAAGCGCGCAGTTCCTTACCGACTGGGTGGCCCTTATCGTCCTGGTGCACCTGACGGGTGGCATCACCAGCCCGCTGCTGTTCTTCTTCGTGTTTCACGCCATTCTGGCAAGCATCCTGCTGCCGCCGCGCCCCGCCTACCTGCACGCCAGCTTCGGCGTTCTGCTGGTCGGCCTGCTGGCAGCAATCGAGGGGGCCGGCCTGCTGCCGCACCGCCCTATGCCTGGTTTCGACGGGATGCCGCATGACGACATAAGGCAGATCGGGCTGCGACTGCTGTTTTTCGCTACGGCCATACTTTTCGCCACGCACCTGGCAGGGTCGATCGCGCGACGGCTGTGGGCGCGAACGGTCGAACTTATGCGGCTGAAAGACTCGGTCGAGGCGGCCTTCCATCGAACACAGACGCTCTACGACATCGCACGCGCGGTGAACTCGACGCTGGATCTTTCGCACGTGCTGAACACCGTGGTCGCCAGAACAACCGTCGCAATGTATGGCAAGGCGTGCTCTATTCGCCTGCTGGACGACGAAGGTAATCGTCTGCGTCTAAGTGCGGCATATGGGCTCAGCGACACATACCTGCAAAAAGGTGACGTTGATCCGGCGAAAAGCCCGGTGGACCAGTCCGCGCTGCTGGGCTGGTCGGTTCAGGTGCCCGATGTCAGCGACGCGACTGCCTTCCAGTATCCCGAGGAGGTCCTGCGCGAGGGAATCCGTTCGGTGGTGGTGGCTCCCATGCTGCTGCGAGGAACCGCGATTGGCGTGCTGCGCCTTTACACGGCCGAACGACGCGAATTCGACGACGAGGACATAGGTTTCCTGATGGCGATTGCCTCGCAAGGGGCAGTGGCCATAGAGAACGCCAGGGCGTACCGACACCTCGAGGAACTGGAGGAGGCAAAGGCCAAGTTCGTGTTCCTGGTGCTGCACGAACTGAAGGCGCCGGTGGCATCGCTGAGGTCCAGCCTGAGCATCCTCGAGGAGGGATTCCTGGGCGAGATGGACGAGCGCAAGCGATCGCTGGTGGCGCGGATGGTGCGGCGCGTGGCCGGCCTTCAGGACCTGCTGAAGGACCTGATGGAACTGGGCAGCATGAAGGGACGTGTACCGGGAAGGGCTTCCGGGACTGCTGAATTGTGCGGAGTCGTTCGAGGCGTGCTGGAGAGGGTATCGTCCGAGGCCGAACGAAAGCATGTCAGGATCGACACGGTGATCCCCGAGGCCGCAGTCACGGTTGCCGGAAATGCCGAGGATCTGGACAAGATCGTCGGCAACCTGGTCGAAAACGCCGTGAAGTACACTCCCGACGGGGGCCTTGTTTCGGTCACTCTCGTGTCTGACAAGAACAGGGCCAGGCTGGTCTGCCGCGACTCGGGGATAGGGATCAGCGAGGACGCCTTGGGCCACGTCTTTGACGAGTTCTACCGCGCGGGAAACGCCAAGCAGTTCGCCGAGGGCACGGGTCTTGGCCTGTCTCTGGTCAAGCGCCTGGTGGACATGTACCACGGCGAGATCGAGGTCGCCTCGAAGATCGGCGAGGGCAGCACGTTCACGGTTTCGCTGCCGGTGCATGGGTGACCGGATCCGGGAGGCCAGCCGCCGCCACGATTCCTGCATGACATTGACTCTCCAACGTGCGCCCTCGATACTCGGCGGTCGAGCAGGTCAGGGAGCAGAATGGCAATGATTGACGCAAGACATCCGGCGGGGCCGGCAATACCGCGGTTCCGTCCCTGGGCCGGGATGATGGCAGGTACCGCAGCTACATTGACGGTACTTTCGTGGGTGCGATTCTTTCTGGCGGGACGCAAACTGAACCTGGGGACGAACTGGATGCCCGCGGGCGCCGATATCGCCGTCGCCGCCTGCTTCATCGCGGCGATCGTGGTTTCGTGGTACGCCTTGCGCCGGGCGGTTGCTGCTTGCGGGGAATCAGGCAACCAGTCGCGTTCCGAGATATGGAGGATTGCCAGGTTCTCGTTCCTGCTGTCCCTTGTGGCAGCGCCCATGCTTCCGATGATGTCCGACGACATATTCAGCATGATGACCTATGTTGATCTGGCTTTCGGGACAGGCGTGAACCCGTACACGATGCCTTGGCCGGGGATGGCAGCCTCGTCGTTCTCGTCGGACGTGTATGGCCGATGGATGAACGGTCCGTGCATCTACGGTCCGATCGAGCTGGCCTGGTGGTCGCCAGGTGTGCTGCTATCGGGGGGATCGCTGCCGATGGCACTGGCCCTGACGAAGGTGGCCGCGGCACTGACGGCCATGGGGCTTGTGGCCCTGATGGCCAGCTACTGCTCGAGGCCCGATGCCTCGGCTTCTTCCACGTCGATGTTCGCACTGATGGCACTCAGCCCAATAGTCTGGCTGGAAGGCGGTGGCCAGGCTTCGAACGAACTGGTCCCGGCCTTTCTGCTGGCCGCCTGGCTCCTGACGGCCTCGCGCGGCAGGATCATCCCGGCTGCCGCACTACTGGGTCTGGCTGTTGCGTCGAAACTCACCATGGCCGTCCCGGCTGCGATGTTCGCCATATATCTGCTGCGACCTGGAAACGGCTCGCCCGCAAGGCGGCTTGGCGACGCCGCGTTGGCATCGCTGGTGATGGCCGGCGTGGTCGTGGCTGCGTATTCCATGGTGTGGGACGGCGCCCAGACGATCCTGCAACCTTTCACGCTGCCAACCGGCCGCGAACCTACCAACACGCTGGCCGAACCGTTCTATGTCGTGGCGACCGAACTGTTTCACGCGGACAAGGCCGCCTGGATGCGGATCGTGGGGCTGGTCAACCTGCCGATCCTGCTGGGGCTTGTCGCCGCAGCTGCCTGGCTGGCCTGGCGCGCCAAGGACTTTCGCAACCTGGTGGCATCGATGGCGATGATCCAGATGCTGATTGTCACGGTTGGCACCCCGGTATTTCACCCATGGTACCTGCTGCCATGCCTGGTGCTGTCGGTCGAACTTGCCAACCCGGCCTGGCGTGCATGGCTGTTCGCGGCATCGTCCCTGGTGATTGTCGTTGATGGCTCGGTGCTGCTGCCTCTGGGCTCGGCTGGCCGCATCATCTTCACGGTGTTGACTTGCACGGTCGCATGCATCGTATGGCTGCTGCACCTGCGAGGACGGCTGTCGGCCATACGCGCCGCAGCTTCGGCGCCCTAGGGAGGTTTCGTTGAAGATTCCCATTCCTTTCCGGATGGCTGGCTACCGGTTGGAACATGCTGCCGGTCACAGCGTACAGTTGCCGATCAACCTAACCGTTTCCGTGACCTACAGATGCGGATCGCGTTGCGGGACGTGCGGGATCTGGCAGCGAAAATCCGACGAACTGTCGTTGGCCGAACTGGAAAAGACCTACCGCAGCCTGCGCAAGGTGCCGGTGTGGGCGACCCTCTCGGGGGGCGACCAGTTCCTGCGACCCGACCTCGGCGAGATCGTTGACCTGACCCGCCGCGAACTGGAACCTTCGGCCATCAACATCCCGATGAATGGCCTGGCACTGGCGCGCATACGTGAACTGCTGCCCAAGGTGGTGCAAGCGTCGCGCGGGTCGCAGTTGATCCTGAACCTGTCGGTTGACGAGATAGGCGACGAACACGACAAGCTGCGCGGAGCCAAGGGCAACTGGCGGAAACTGCTTGAGGTCGCAGACCTGATCCGATCCTTGCAGCCGGATAATCCACATGTTCTGATGGGAGTTCACACGGTCGTTTCCAGGGCCAACGTGGCCAGGATCCCCGACATTCAGGCATCCATCCGAGAAATATTCCGGCCGGACTCGTACGTCACCGAGGTAGCCGAGCAACGGGTTGAACTTCTGACGACCGAGCGCCAGATTACTCCGGATCCGGCTGACTACAGGCGGGCTGCCGCCGTGCTGAAGAGCGCAATAGGCCATTCCCGCGCGAAGCGTCCGGTGGCTCGATTGATCCAGGCCCTGCGCATGGAATACTACGATCTCGCTGCCGCCACCCTGGAGCAGAAGCGCCAGATAATCCCCTGCTATGCCGGTCTTGCCAGCGCTCAGCTTGCGCCTGACGGCGAGGTCTGGGGATGCTGCGTCCGGGCCGAGTCCCTTGGGAACGTGCGGGACTACGACTACGATTTTGCCGCGGTCTGGGCTGGGGCGAAGGCCGACGCCTTCAGGGCCAGCGTGCGGGCCGGTCAGTGTTCTTGCCCACTGGCAAATGCAGCCTACACCAACATGATCCTGGACCCGGCGACAGTGGCACGTGCAATGCTGCGGGTAGCTGGACTGTAGGACGCCCCACTACTTCGAAACGTCGATCAGCCAGGCGTGATGATGGCCAAAGACGCGGCCCAGCAAGGAACCGCGGCCGTCAAAGGCCGGGTGCTTGGCCAGCAGGCGCAGCAGTTCCTCGTATCCAGGCATGCCCTCGAAATACGGAAAGCGCCCCGGCCCGAACCGGAAGGCATCCGGGTCCCCGCGACGCGCCCGGGACGCAATCTGCGCTCCGATCAACGGGACCCGCGCCGACAGGGCGTCGAAGATGCTGGTTCCGGCTGAAACCACGTGGTCGGGCCACCATGGGCAATCGACGTACGCCTCGTCCACGATTCGACCCACGCGCTGAAGCTCTGGAACCAGGTTCGCGGGAAACACGGCAGGATGAGCATAGCGCTCGGGCCGTCCGGCGGGCTGGATCAGGCGCTGCAACTTACGCACCTGGACGCCCCACGAGAAGGGACTTGTGACCGACACGACAAGCCAACGGCCAGACCAGCCAGCAAGCTTCTGAACGTGAGCGCGCCAGTCATCAACTTCCTGCAGCGCGTTGAAAGTCATGACCAGATCGAACTTCCCGGCGCCGGGACCGGCAGCCTCGATCGGGACCAGCTTGTCCTCGACTCCGACCGTCCGGTAGATATCGCGAACGATCGAAAGGGCCTTCCTGTCCGGCAGGCAGACCGTGACCTTCGTTCCGCGACGAGCAAGACCAAGCAAATGCACCCCTGGAATGCCACCCATCCCGTCAACGACGCCATCAAGCGCGGTCGAGACAGGGCGGTCGGCAAACCACCTGTCCAAAAGGCGGTAGATCACCAGCCGCTCGTAGGCCGTTCCGAGTCCAACATCAAGTGTTCCGTATGCTTCGTTCATCAATCATCTCCCTCGAAACCGTCCGCGAGGGTAAGCGAAGCGACGAAACTGGTCAACGAAAGACCCGGACTTGTACTTTCGCTTCTGACGCGAAAGACCGCCGGCGTGCGCCGACTGGCTTACGGCACACTTTCCATTGCCGCCGTCAAGACACGGACCTATACTCCGGCAGCTGAAAATGGAGCTCGTAGTTGCGTCTGCTGGTTACGGGGGCTTCGGGATTCATTGGCGGGGCCGTGGCCCGACGCGCAACGGAACTTGGTTGCAAAGTGGGGCTGGTTCACCGCGGTCGGCCCGCGGAAAGTCCAGGTTCGGACAAGGCCGGAACGTGGGAGGAATGGGCAGCCCGCCCGGCCTCAAGACGCTTCGACGCACTGGTCCATTCCGCAGCGGTACGGCATCGCCATGGCGTTTCCCCTGCCGAGTACGTGGGCGTCAACCTTGAACTGACTCGAAAGGCGATTGAGCTTGCACGCCGTCACGCAAAACGGCTGGTACTGGTCTCCAGCGTGGCAGTCTACGGCGACCCATCGCAGCTCCCTGTCGATGAAATGTCGCCGTTGGACCCGGTTGGACCTTATGGTCGCAGCAAGATCGAAAGCGAGGATGCCGTCCGGGACAGCGGCCTTCCGTTCGTGATCGTGCAACCCTCCATCACCTACGGCCCCGGGGACACGAACGGCATGATGGAAAAGATCCTGCGCATGGTCGCAGCACGCTTTTTCGTGGTTCCTGGCCTAGGGCGATCGCGGGTGCAATTGATATACATCGACGACGTCGCGAACGCCTTGCTTACGGCCTGTGAAGCGCCAGCCGCCATAGGGTCCAGGTTCATTTGCACGTACCGGGATCCCATTGCCATGGCTGATCTCGTGCGACTGTCTGGCCGGGCGGTCGGGACCTGGATCCCGCCAATCGGACCGCCAGTGGCATTGCTGAAGGCTGGCGCCAGCGCGCTTGACGCCCTGGATGCCGCCGGGTTTTTCAGGGGACGCGAACCGCCCTTGACGCGCGAAAAGCTGGCGACCGTAGCCGTGGATCACGCCTATCGGATCGACCGTATGAGACAGGTGCTGGGTTTCGAGCCGGCAATCGGGTACGAGGAAGGATTCAGGCGCACCGCCCAGGCACTGGGCCTCGGGCCAGGGATGCGCTAGGTTTGGCCGTCAGCATGCTGGTTGCGTCGTCGGGGCGCAGCGAATTCAACGCTGTTCGACCGTGCGAAAAAGAGCCGTTTTGAAGAAGGAGTTCGGATGGTTGCCAAAGGCAGGAAGCCGGTGAAGAGCAAGGCCCCAGGGTTGCGGGTCAGCATCGTTGTGACGGCATACAACGAGGAACGCAACATCCGTCAGTGCGTCGATGCACTGCTGAACCAGAAGACGACCTGTGGCACGATAACCGAGTTGATCGTCGTAGCCAGCGGATGCACCGATCGTACGATCGAGATCGCCAACGACATCGGCGCGGTTGACAAGCGTGTTCGGGTCATCGTTCAGCACGCGCGACTTGGAAAGGCCTCTGCCATAAACGCATACCTGCGCGAACGCGACCCAACTGCCGATGTTGTGGTCCTGTCCAGCGCGGACGTTGTCGTACAACCAGGCTTCGTTGACCTGATGCTTGCCGAACTTTCGGCATTCCCCGTGGTGGGAATGTGTGGCGGACGCGTGGTGCCGACCAACCCCCCGGACCACATGATGGGTCTGGTCGTGCGGTACCTTTGGGACATGCACCACGAAATCGCGCTGCGGGCGCCAAAGATGGGAGAGGCAGTCGCAATTCGATCTGCCCTGCTGGAACCGATTCCGGAGGTCAGCGCCGTCGATGAAGCCAGCATCGAGGCCATGGTCCGGCGGGCCGGATTCCAGCTGCGCTATGTCCCTGGCGCGGTCGTGGTCAACCACGGACCGGACAATGTTCGTGAATACCTGCGACAACGGCGACGGATCGCTTCAGGTCACTATTGGCTGCGGGCACACAGCGGGTACGAGGTCTCGACAATGGCCGTCTCGCCGCTGCTAGCCGTGGCCCTCAGCAAGCTCAAGCTGACCGACACTCGTTCGGACTTTGCAGCGGCGCTGGGGATTTCCATGGAAGTCGTCGCCAGGACAGTCGGTTATCTGGACTACCTGCGAGGCTACAGCCACGCGATCTGGGCGGTCTCTGACAGCACCCGCAACGTCGATCTAACAAACATTGAACCGTCCGACAAGGTCTAAGACCCCGAATATAGCCAGCAATTACGCCACTCAGATCCTCAAAAAGCGTCCGCGGGCCGGGTCCGGGGGTGCGCCGGAGGGAGCCGTCGGAGGCGCGGCCCACCACACGGGGGAAATAAATGATAGGGCCGCGCCGAGACTGCAGGAGGCCGGTGGGGGCAGAGCCCCCGCCGGAACTCCGGTCCCGGAG
>CAIZWN010000003.1 GCA_903936705.1 uncultured Myxococcales bacterium | reverse complement strand
GGCCTTCGCGGCCCAAACTCGGCCCCCTAAAGGGGCCTCAAACAGTGGGCCGCGTCGCGCTGCGCGCGAACAGGCCGCCGTCACCCCGTCGGGTCCCGCTGGTGTAGTTTACCAGCCAAAATGAGAAAGTTTACCATTTCAACTTGGGACTGCGAATTGTTAAGTGTTCTGCTTAAGTAATTCAAAAGTAGCGTCGAAAGGCCTCTGTCAACTTCAGGCAGGCTGAAAGGGATTGGCCATGTCTGGATCAATGGCCAAGCGAATCCCAACCCTTCGTTCCTCAGCAGAAAACGACAGCATAGTGCACGGCTCATTTCCTGTGCCACGGCCACGGAACAGGACCGGATCCGCCGCAGCGTTAAGTTCAAGGAACAAGGTATCTTGAGTCTCATCCGATGAAACGGGCGTGAAGGCGGCAGGCAAGAACAACTCCTCCAGATCCTCATGTTGACGGATGGAGCCGTCGCAAATCCCCACTGCAAATCCAGAGCCGGACGATGGAGCGATTGCCGCAGGTGGATACGCCGAGAATACTGAGTTCTGCGGGTGGGCGGAGATCTGGCTGTCGCGATGTCCGCGGGTCACCGTGAGTTGAAGCCCATTGACCCCTGTGATCAGTAAATCTTCCGTGCCACAGCGCAGTATGTCGTCGATTTTCGGAAGGGAGTCGCGGGTGCCAAACGCGAAAAATCGGGGATACCAATTAAACGTGCACGAACCCGGAGTCGTGTTGTTCAAACCGCTACCATAAACAAAGTAGGCGTATCCTCCAGGCACGAGGCAATGGTAGCGTGCGTGTCTGATATACTGCGTAACGATCCCAGCTCCAGCAGTTGTACCAAAGGCACCGCGCGTACAGCCTACAAGAGTCGCTCGTTTATTGTTGTTAGGGTCTTTGACCAGTTGTTCGTAGGTAATATATTCCACTGCTGCGCCTTCAGAGGCTATCGGCATTAACACCAAACCGTCCTCGGAAGACCACCGATCGAAAGCCTCCCTGCCAAATCGGCCAGCGTCATAGTCGATGATGGTAAACTCTGTGTCCGAACCGCTCACGTTGGCATCCAGTCGGGCAGTGCGGAGGACCTCAAGAACACCGGCTTGATAGGCTCCGGGCGCTGCCAGTTGCTGGTCAATTAGTCCCAAGAGATCAAAGACACCATTTTCTTGCCCGTTGTGACTCCAGCAATTTGGTCCACACCCACACAAAGCACCGCCGAACGGGTTACCAGCGGGATCCAGAGCCACCTCGGCCTTGTATTCCCAGGAGTCAGGATCCCGAGGATCTTGAGAATCATCAAACGGACCATGAATTTCATGGCCTAGCAGCTTTACGAGCCACGCTATATGCCCCCAGTTTCGCAGGGACATTTGGCCAGCGTCCGAGCCCGCCGCAATGGAACCGACATCATGGGGATCAAAATCATAAAATACAGGGATACCCAAGATCGAGCAGAACTGTGGATCGTCTAGTCCGGACATCACCCCGCTGGCGTACTGACCAACCAAGAAGCCGCCTAGATGCAGATTACGGGACGGAAGCCCACCACCAAATGAGTTGTACGGCACAGTAAACCGAGGAATCCACACGAATTGATTGGAGCCAATAGAAACTATCCTTGTCTCAGCATTAATCTGCTTCCGCAAGTAGGCTGTCCGGTTTGCCAACTGCTTCAAACTGGTATTCGGGTGTCCGTTCGGCCCTCCGGAGGCGAAATCGTCGTCCTCGATCTGGTAGACATTCGGTTCCCACTGGGGTGTCTCGGGCAGTCCGGACATGGTTTTCCTCCTACAGCGCCAATACTTAGAACGTCACGTGCCAGTTGCCGATCAGATCCACCCCAGCGCGCATGGGCCAGCCGGGGACGTCCACCCAGCGGGCACACAGGATGCTATCGCTGGTGAACAGCCCGAACTCGCTTGCCGTCAGGCCCGGCATCTCGTCACCGGGAATCGTGAATACGAACACCCTTTGGCGGTCGCTGGGCGTGCT
The DNA here is from genome assembly GCA_903936705.1 of uncultured Myxococcales bacterium. Classification (GTDB taxonomy): domain Bacteria; phylum Myxococcota_A; class UBA9042; order DTJE01; family DTJE01; genus CAIZWN01. Next base: position 20,956 of record CAIZWN010000003.1, on the reverse strand, counting down.
GACTGAGTCCAGCGCCACCAAAAGCTGGTCAGTCAATGGGCCAACGTCGTCAGGGGTTGGGATGAGAGCCGATGTGCCGGCAGCGGCGTGCGTGATAAAGGCCGCACCGGCAGTCGCCATGCGCGCCCTGCCGCTGTTGACGATCAGGTTTGGGCGGTTGCGCTCCCACAGGATCTCGCCGGTTGTCCGGTCTACAGCTCGAATGTGCAACAGCCCACCAGGGGCCGCAGGTTGGCGGGTTGTCATGTGGGAGTCTCCGTATGCGATTCCAGGTAATCCATCGCCTGGCCGAAAGCCCAGGTGCCGTCGAAGGCGTGCGTGCCATCAAACCGCACGCCGCTTGAGCCCATGGGCCACGCCTCGATCATGGTGTTGTGTTGCGCGCCCAGCCCCAGCTGGTCCACCGGCACCGGCCACACGTCAACCATGCGGTTTGCGCTATCCAGAGCCAGGCGGCGCAACCTGGCGTGGCCGGCCTTCCAGCGGTCGATTGAGGACAGCCAACCGGTTAGTTGGCTCTCGGATGCGCCGCCGCCCGTCATGGGCGCAATGACCTCGAACCAGGCCCAATGCGGCGTGCCCCCAAAGGTTGCCGTGCCGTCGAATCTCACCTGGCCATTGAACTGCCACGGGGTGCTGAAGTGGACACCATGAACGTCTGCATCCGGCAGGCCCACCAGGGCCAACGCGCTTGCAACACCATCGTCCGTGCCGCCCTGCTGCCACGTATCGAACGCCGCCATCAGGCGGGTGCGGTAGGCTTCGACTGCCTCGTCCGGCAGGCGCCACAGCTTGCGTGCATCGCCGTGGAGTTCCAGGCCGCCACCAGGGCTGGTCTTCACAACCCACGCGCGCCTGACCGAGTAAATCGCGTCGCGGGCCTCGTCGCCCAATTCGCCCAGGATGCGCACCAGGCGCCCCAGGTCGGTCGCATCCTCGCGCGCCTTGCGCAGTGGGCGCGTGACAAGGGACCGCAGGTACGTGACGAACGACTTCACGGCTGCGCCCTCCCCACCTGTACGGTGACAGGGACGTCCAGCACGACGAGTTCGCCGGCATCGACCTGGACGTTCGCTGCAGGTTCGATCACCTCGCCCTCGAACACGTCCGGGCCGTCCATGGCCAGCGCCAGCAAGCGCGAGCACCACAGGCTCTTGCCGACTGCCAACCTAGGCACGTCAACCACAGCGCCCGTCGCCATCAGCGATTCAATCGACTGGAGCACGACCGCCGAAGTCGCCGCCGTATCCCCGCGATCCGTTGGAATCGAGACGCGCACCACGACCGTCACTGGCACCAAGACTGGACCGCGCACCAGAAGGTCCACGCATTGCGGCACACGGAGACGCAGATAAGCATCCACCGCGGCGATCAGTTCGTCGGACGGGGCGCCTGCCGTGCCGGTGACGATGACATCGACAGTACCATCACCGCGCGGGTGCTGGTCCAGGACGGCCACGTCAGCGACACCCACCACCTCACGCGTCCAGGACTCGTAGGCCTCGCGCACGGCACCGCGGGACAGCGACGGCCAGCGCAGTTGCGCGCGCGTCCGCACCGATTCCGGAGACTCGTCGTCAGTTCCTTCGGTCACCAACCCGTCGGCTGGATTGCTGACCGTGCTGACACCCGGGACCGCCGTCACGAACTCGCAGATGGCGCCAGGAGCGACGTTGTAGCGGGCGCCAGCTTCCAGAGCCTCCACAAGAACAAGCGCGACCGACTGGCCGTCAGGCAAAATGACCTGGTCCACCTGGTCATACACCAGCACCTCGCCCTGGGCAGTGGTGCGGGTGCGATATCGGCTGTGCGCCGGGATCACGACATTGCCGGAGGTGCCGACACGACCTACATCAAGCGCCCAACGCGCTTTGCGGGCCGCATGGGGCACCACGCCCACCTCTGCGGCCTTGGTCGGCAGCCAATCCCCATCAGCCCATTGCAGGAAGCCTTTCGGGACGATGGACAGCGCCAGGTCGTGGACTGCCGAGACCATTTCGACAGTGAGTTCGATGACAGTTCGGAAGACGCCGCCCACGTTGAAATTGGTGATGGAGCCACCCAGGGCGCGCCAGCGTGCCTCGGCCGCGTCCATCAACTGGGCACGGGACTTGAAGCCGATAAGGCCGGCCCAATCAGGCGTCGCCACCGACGACCTCCACCGCGTCCAACGACGTGGACGCGACCATGACCAGGTTCAGGGGATGCGTCTGGGTTATCGGCTGGATCCCCAGCAGGAAGCGTATTGCGGACTCGCCCCAGGACTGCACCGTGCATCTTGCGCTGCCGGGCACGACCCTCGGATCCATCTCGACTGCCTCCTGAACCGACTGACAAAAGTCCAAGCGATGCACCGGCAGGTCTTCAATCTGGGCAAAGCGCCACAGGTCGAAACCCCACTCGGGGTGCATCCAGAGTGTGCCCCGCGGGGTGGACAACAGGTGCGCCAGACCCTGGGCCAGGCAGGCGGTACCACTGACCAGGGCGGCGTCACCAGCTCCGGTTGGCGCCAGGTCCCCATCGACCAGCGCCAAATCACTTCCCAACACGTCGCTCATGTTGCCTTCACCTTGGTTGTGCCACCCAGCGAGGCCGGCAGAATCGGCAGTAGCAGTGGACCAGCCGTCGGTCCAGAGACCGGCAACGTCAGTTTTGACAACGCTGTGGCCAGGTCCGACAACCGCACCAACGCCTCTCCACCTTCCGCGCCAAGTTCAACCATTACGTCCGATTCAATAACGACCTTTGTCTTGCCCTTGATGCGCACCGTTGCCGCGCTGGCGGCCAGTTCGCCGCCACCGCTGCGCCTGATGCTGAGAACCGCGTCGCCGGCCTTGACGACCAACGTCCCTACGGGATGTTCCGGGGCACGACCACCGATACCCAGCAGCGTTTCCACGTAGGGTCGGTTGCGGTCTCCATACTCCCACGCCAGGCGCACACGCATTCCCACCTCGGGCTCGCACCAAACACCGACGTCCTGTCCTGCCCATATCTGAGGCAGATCTACCTGCTGAATCTCCGGCCACGCCTCGTCGTCGCTGCCGTCCGGCCGCAGCACCTGCACGTCCACCGTGTAGCGAGGCGTTTCGTCACTCTCGTCGCCACCAGCCTCTTGCACGCGCACAACACGGGCTCGCACGGGCCACAGCGCACCAGCGATCTCCGGCAGTGAATCCCGAACCAGGGTGGCTAGGGATGACTTCAACTCGCGAGCGTCCATTCCAACCTCGTCTTCGCCACCTGGTCGCCATCAACCACGTGGGTTGCCCGGTCAATCCGTACCGTCAAGGCGCCCTGCCACAGATCCCGGTGCCACAGGCGCACCCGCCGCGAATGTTCGATCTCCGGGGCCAGCAGCGTCTCGGCCATGCCAGTGCCACGCGTGGAAGGCTCGAACGCTAGGAGGTTCGAGCCGTATTCCAGGTCGCCCACCGGGTCGGCTTTCGACCTAGCCGTCTCGGCCCACGGCCCGAACCAAACCTTTCCATCCACGTCCGCCCACAGGTCCCAGTCCTGCGCGCCCCAGGTAGTCCGGGCCGCCGCCAAGACCTGCAAGAGGGAAAGGTTTGGGGCGACGAAGTGCCGGGCGCGCCGCGTTTCGGTGCTCGCCAGTTCGTGCCGCACCTGGTGTTCGTCCAACGATGCTCGGACCACGTCTTGAAGGGACGCGTTTGCAAACGACCGCTTCACCCGCATGCCTTCCAGGTCAGCCATGGCGTCTAGAGCCACGACACCCACCGCCACGTCACCCGGGTCCACGTGGCGGATACGACCCCCAAACACCTTGCGCAGCCCCGTGTTCTGATACCCCATGCCGATCGCGACGGTTGCGCGGTTGCGCAGCACTACCCGTTCGCTCTGGGCCTTGTCGATCGATAGGATTGCCCGGCCGATCGGAGTCAGCCGCGAATCGGTGACCTCTACACGCGCGCACGTGGCGCGCGTTCCATCAACAAACACCTCCGCGATGGGCAAACCGGCGTCAGTCATAGAGGCACGTCCTCGTCCAGACTGGGGCGCAGTTGCGAGTTCGTGTTGTTCAGGGTCTGGCCGCCGCTGAAACTGGAGTCGTAGAAAAACGACTGTTCGGGCTCCGATTCAGCAGCCAGGCTAATGCCTTGACCCAGCCATTCTTGCTGGGTCTGGCCGCTGCTGGCCGCCGAATTGGCGGCAACTGTTGCACCAGGCCGCCGGCGCCGCGCCTCGACCTTCCTAGTCGGCGGCGCTGATTCCACGAATTTCAGTGTCACACCAGCCGTGTCCGACTGATTGTCGTCCCCGCTTTCAACGTCCACAAACGCCACCTGCCGCACCTTCCATGCCGCCAGCAGCCAATGCGTGATGGTGTAAAGACGCGGCCGACCCTGATCATCGGCTGCCAGCATCAGGCCCGAGATGATGTCCATCTTGTCCCGAACTGTGCTTTCATCATCCGAGCAGAGCACCAGTTCCAGCGAGATCTCCGCGTCCTCCCATCCCTTCGGCTGCTTGGTTGCGCCAGAGCGGCCGGACGACGTGGACTCCGGCATGCGCAGCGCCCGCCGCACGCTCATCTTCTGGTACTCACCAGGCAGGATCGTATCGCCTAGCTTCACCAGGCCGATGTCCGCGTCCAAAATCACTGTCTGCGCTTCCGACATATCAACCCACCGGAGAGAATTCCATCGCCAGGCCACGGATCATGTCCACAAACCTGTTCTGTTCGCCCACGTCGGCCGCCGTGACGTTCAGGGTCAGGTTCTGGATCGTGATAGGTCGGGCGGCCACATCTGCCGCAGGATTGCCGGCCAAGCGACCAGGTGCCGACGGCCCGCCGGCGGCAGATTCCCGCAGATCGGGCACAGCCAGGCCCGCGCCAGCTGCTTCGCCCAGGCCAACCACCGTTGACTGCATGTCCGGGATGCCGGTCTGGATGCCATCCGCCCACGTCGTTGTGAACGCCTTGCCCGAGGCAGTCAGGTTCGACAGAGGCCCCATCTTGGCATCGCTGAAAGGCAGGTATTCCCTGATCTTCCCCAGCACGTCCACAACAAAGCCGATGATTCCCGAGGCCACAGACTTCATGCCGTCCCACATGGCGGTAAACAGCCCGACGCCTGCGTTGTAGAACACCGTCGGCAGACCCGACAGGAAGGACACAACTGACGTTAGCATCGAACCAACCAGGCCGGGAACCGCCTGCATGCCAGCCCAGATTGCCCCAATCGCAGCCGAGAAACTCGTCTTGATACCAGCCCACAGAGACCCGAAGAACGCGCTGATGGTGGACCAATGCCGTATGACCAGAACCACCGCCGCGATAATCCAGGCTACCGGGCCAAGCGCCAAGATGATCGCAATCGCAAAGCCGCTTACGAGCACCTCCCGCAGCCAGGCTAGGCCGGCCTTGAACGCCTGAACCATCCTAGACCACAGCCCCTTCACCCAATCGACAGCAGCGCCCCACGTGTTCTTAATCCAGTCCCATGCCCTCTCGGCGGCCGCCGCGACGTCGTCCCAATAGACAACCAGCAGGACAAGTGCGGCGATGAGGGCTATGATGCCCACAACGATCCAGGTTATGGGATTCGCGAGTATCGACGCTACGAATCCCCATTCTGCGGCCGTAGCCCATTGGACAGCGGTGGTCAGCAGCGCATAGGACCTCACCGCACCACCAATAACGGTGGAAATCGTCCCTCCCACAATCGCAAGAGGACCCAGGACCGACAGGATCGCGAACACTACGACGGCAAAGCCCCCGGCCAGTTTGATGACGCCGGCATGGTGCTGCGCGAACTCCCCTACCCACTGCGTCGCACTCGCAATCCGCGGAATCAACGCCGATATCGCCGGTGCCAACGACTGGGCAACAGACACCTTCATCGCGTCCACCTGGTTGCCCAGCTTCGCCCAAGCTGCGCTGCCGGTCTGTTCCATAGTCTTCTGCGCCGCAGCGGCCGTCCCTGTCGAGTTGCCCAGGTCCCCAAGCGCGCCCCTCATGCGGTCGATCTTTCCCATCAGCAGGGTAACGCCCTTGACGCCCTCGTCGCCGAACGCCTTTTGGAAGGCGTCCTGGACCTTTGGCACCCCCATCTGGCCGGCGAACTGCGCCCGCATGCCATCCAGGGTCGCTATCAGGTCCACACCACCAGTTGCCGTGCGCGCGATGTTGAATCCCAGGTCCGCCGACGCCTTGTTCATCGAACGCATCATTGCCGACATCGTCGTGCCGGCCTGGCCACCCTCGATTCCAGCGTCGTTCAACGTGCCGATGACGCTGCTGAGCTGCTCGATAGACATGCCGTACTGCTTGGCCACGGGCACGCCGTATTTCAGCCCCTCCGTCAGCACGCCCAGATTCGGGAACTTGAACAACTGCTGCGTCCGCGCAACGACGTCGCCCAGCCGCGCCATCTCGCCAGTGACGTCCTTGCTCTTGTCGCCAACGTTCGCGTACACCGTCGCCAGCAGGCTGGCAGTCTCCATCCCGTCGCCCATCGTGGCCTTGGCAACAGTCATTGCCGTGCTGGTGCCTGCCATGGCCTGGCGCATGTCCAGCCCCGAACTCAGCATCATGTAGGACGCCTTCACAAACGCCGTTGACGAATCAGTGTGGGCAGTAGACCAGCCCTCGGCCGCTTTGGTCAGTTCGGTCATGTCGGCGTTGACGCTGCCGAAGGTCGCCGGTGCGATCGTCCTCACCGCCGCCAGCCCGTCCTCCAGTTCGTACAACGGCTTCGCCATGTCGAACGCACGGCTTTTCATCTCGCTTGCAACACCCGTGAACACCGCGCCCATGGCGGTCAGTTTCCCCCCGGATGCCTGGAGTTTCGCCCCGAAGTTGCTGACCCGCTCAATGTCCTTACAGGCCTTGACTACCTTCATTGCTGGGCCGCTCAGCATGTCGCGCATCGTGACGACAATACCCATGTTCAGCATGCCGAACATTGACACCTCATACCGTTGGATTTACGATCTGACCCATGGATATCTTCTTCATCGTGATGTTCATCTTCGGCGTAATCGGCGGCGTGGATGGCCTGATCCGTTGGAGCCGGCGCTGACCTACTTCTTGCTCGAAAATGCCCGCGCTATTGCCGCTTGCATCCTCAGAATCTGACGATCTTCCAGCCACCGTGCCCCCGCCGCCGCCTTCACCCACGCGTCGTCGTCCAGGTTTTCAACCAGATCCAGAGGCATCCGGAGCCGATCGGCTATCAGGAGGTTCGTCTGGGCCAGGTGCGCCACCAGGCCGACACCCTCCAGGGCCGCCGACTCCTCAGAGGTGTTTTTGCAGGCACTCCAGATTCGCCTTCGCCAACGCCGCCAGCTTGTTCCCGAAGGTGACGACCAGGCCTGGCTCGTCAGTGAACGCCTGGCGCAGCACCTCGGTTGATGGATAGAGGGTGCAGTCCAGCATCATCGCCTGCATGGCGTTGAACGCGTTCGTCTGGCTGTCGCGCAGGAACCGCGCGAACGCGCTCCGGGTGGGCTTGTGGACCACGACCAGCATGCCGATGTCGTTGCCCAACTCGTCGGCCTCGATGATCAGCTCGCTGATCTGGCCGTGCTTGCGCTTGAATTCGTTGATGGTGTCCTGGCCCAGGATGTCCAGGGCCGACAGCTGGTTCTTGAGGTTCGCGTCCACGGGATTCTCCTTCAAGGGGTTATGGGTTCAGGGTTCAGCGTCCGATCGTGGCCGGCACCCCGTTCCACTGGATGGGCGCCAGCACCTCGAACTCCAGTTCGACCTTCACGGACTCTTCGCCCTGCTTGCTGCCGGACTTCACCGCCGTCAGCTTCACCAGGGGCAGACGGTCCGTGACCATGGGCTCGTCCTCGTTCGCGTAGGCAACCACGATCGGGAACGGCGGCAAATCGTAGATCCCCACCAGGGCAGCCTTGGCCAGCAGGACCATTCGCTCGAAGTCCTCGCGCAGCACGCTGACCTTGCAGGATGCCTCGTAGTTTCCAGAGCCGTAGCGCCGGGCCACGCCACCCTTTCCGTACACGCGCTTGACGGACTTCTTGTCGTCGTAGTCGATGCTGTCGATGTCCAGGGCCAGGCCGTAGGGCATCACGACCGAAACGTCTTCCCACGCGTAGCTCTTGCCGTTGATCATGGTTCCCTCCGTCAGGCGGCGTCGCCGCGCGTGAAGCCGATGTCCACGTTGATCCAGCGCATTGCCGGAATCGGCTGGATGCTCACGCTGGCCGCAACCGTACTGGTGCCGACGACGTCCTGGTCTATGGGCACGACCACCGTTGCGCCGGCACACAAGCGTGCGCCGACCAGGCGGTCCAGCGGCACCTGCATGTCCGATTCAAGGGCCTTCAAACCAGTGACGTCGCCCTCGTCGTGTGCGCTGCTCAGGCCAGCCAGGCGCGCGTCACGACAAGCACGATCCATCACCCGGCGGTATTCCAACCAGCGGAAGTCGCTGGTTTCGTCCACCAGCATACGACCGTTGGTAACGTAGGCTCCGGACAGGCCCTCCCAACGACGCAGGGTGATGAACCCCGCGATGTCGAGCTGGGCAATGATGCCTTCGTCGGTCGGTCCGAAAACCGTCACGCCACCGATCGAGCCACTGCGGACCCGGCCCGGGCTGAAGGACACCTTCGCGAGACCCATCACGTGTCCGAGCACTCGCCCGCCGCTTGAGCGACGTTCCTCACCCTCGCCCACGTACCCGGCGCAGACAGCGACGCGATGCAGCGAGCCGGCAATCACAGGCTCGGCAACGCGCGCCAGCACCCAGGCGGCCTCGCTTTGGCCGTCTGCGACGTCTGCCGCCTCGGCCATGAAAAACATGAACCGCCCCTTGGCCTTGAACTCGGTTTCAGCCAACACGTCCAGCGCCGCCCACGTGGACGGACTCGTCGCGCCGGCAACGTAAATGCACTCGACAGGCAGGCCAGCAGCCCGAATTTTCAGCGCCGCCGCCGCGATCTCCTCGACTCCAGTGACCGGCCCGCTGCACACAACGCGCCAGATGTCCCCGTCCACGAAGTGAGGCTCGGCTTCGCCTTCCGTGAACAGCAGTGTGCAGAGGCCCTGAACAACGACCTGGCCGTTCACGGGGATCGTTGCGGCCGCCGTCACTACGACGCCATCGACCGTGAGCCGATAGGTGCCGCCGTTGCGACCGCCGCCAGTCAGGATTTCCACGTCGATGACGGCGTCGGCGGCAGGCGCACCAGAGGCCGTCAACGTTCCTGTTCCACCCTCTACCGCCAACACGGACCAGGTGTCGTCGATGACGTAGGTTCCGTCAACAAACATAACCACCACACTTGATCCACCGGCAAAGTCGAACACCGCGTCTCCCATCGGCATGGGGGCGTGCCAGGCGCCTCCAGCAAAGCGCCAGGAGACCTCACCTTCACTCGCAGAGCCGCCAGTTGTGACCTTGAACTCCAGCAGTCCAGGCAAGTTGCAATTAGCTGACATTATGATCGGCACGGGCGACGTGTTCGTTTCGCCGGGCGTAAAGCCGCCGATTCCGATCGCACTGCGAGTCCGCACCGGAGCCGCCGCCGCACCAGGTACACCGCCGATGCTCGACACCCGGCACGCCACCAGCGCCTGGGCACCAGCCTCCAAGGCATCGCGCAGGACCCGGGCCAGAGCGCCGGTGCCGAACAGCGCGGCGATCTGACCCGCCGAAGTGACGACGTGGGGCAGCACGTCCCCGATGGACGACTGACCGATGACGCCGGCAACACCGCCAGAGAGGTTTGGGGCCAGGTCCAGGCCGCCATCAAGGACGTTGAAATTGACATCGGGCAGGATGGTGCTCATCGGGTCCTCCTCAGCGGCTCTGCCGCCACGCGGCCAATGCCGACTGGAATGCGTCTTCGGTCACCGACTTTCCGGCGGCCCAGCCTGCATGCACCATCAGGCCACGCCGCTGCCAGGCGGCCAGGCCGTGGCGCTCGAACAGCGCCTCTATCGTGAACAGCGGCGCGGGCGACTCTGCCACGGCCACGTCCTTCGCCTTACTACCCATCAACACCTCCCATGCTCGCGGCACGGCCTACGTGGCCGGCGCTGGCATTACATCCGTCACCAGCGGGATCTCGCAATCCCGGTACACACCGCTTACGAACTCGAACGTCAGTTGCACGACTACCTTGGTCGCCAGGCGTGACCGCTTCTCCGGCCAGCCGACTCCACGGCAGTACACCTTCCAGCGGTTACCGCTGTCCGACGGTCCTGTGAACGCCGCTGCCAGCGCCGCGTCCACGACCGATTCCGCGGTCGCCAGCGAATCGAGCACCAGGTGCAGTTGGACCGGCAGCCGCCTGCTGAACAGCTCCCAGCGGACCGCACGGGTCGTGCCATCCTCGCTGTCTTCGGCGCCCACGCGCCGCCCGGTGCGGGTGACCTGTTCGTCAGCCACCAGCAGAACCGCGAACGGCACCGGATGGTTGCCGGCCAGCTCAGCCGCATCAGTGAACACCCGGGCTTCCGGAACATCTGCGTCGTCCAGCAGGCTCGTCAGCCAGGTGTTGATGACACTGATCATTGACCTGCCTTCTCCCGGATGTGGTCTTCAACGATCGTTGCCACCAACTTCTGGTCTTCATCGTTGAAACCCAGGTACGGCCGCGCCGGCAGCTTTGTCGCCCCGCCGCGCCCCGTCTCGCCGCCGAACTGATGGATCCGTGCGTAGATCACGTCCGTGCCGACCTCAGCCGCGTCAGGCGTGGCTACTACATGCAGGCTGTTCTTCAGCCGGGCCGTATCAACCAGCGTCTTGTGGCTCCTGGCGTTGCGGCGGTCCTTCGCAGTGCCAGCCTTGTTTGCCAGTCCGGTGGACCGTCCCGACTCCACCCAGGGCTTGCCTTCGGGATCGACGCTTTGCTTGAAGCGCTCCAGGGTGTTGTTCAGGACGGCGTTGCCGATCTTCGTGTTCAGGCCCTTGAAGTCGAAGTTCACCAGCTTCTGCAAACGGTCTTCAAACCGCTTCAGATCGCCCGTCACAGACACGCTGATGGAAGTGCCAGCCATCAGAACCCCTGCATCGTGTCGCGGCCGAATATTCGCGCCGGAGCCACCAGAACCGACGGCTGGTCGCCCTGCGGCGCCGGATTGTCCTGCCCGATATCAGCTCCCTCGCCCTTTGCCACCTGCTTCAGCCAGTCGATGATGCCCCGGTACAGAAGCGCCCACGTGCCGTCAGCCGAGGCCGCGTCGTACCCGATGGCCACCATCAGCCGGTAGATCGCGATGTCGCCAGTGACCGCCTGGATCCTCGCCGGGACCGGATCAAGAGGCGCTGGGTACAGTTTGTGGACGTAGCTGTCAACCTCGGCCGAAGCCGCCGCGATGGCCTGCGCCAGGCGGGTCTCGTTTACCTCGCCCTCGCCTTCCCGATCGGTGAGTTCCTTCAGGAGGTCCTCCCCGATCCGGTCCACCAGGTCCTGCTGTGTGCAGTACGCCACGTCGTTCCCCCGAACTACTTGCCCTTCTTGCCGGTCGGCTCGGCCGCTGTCGCCTCGGGCTCGACCACGTCGATGCACACAAGCATCTTCTCACTGCGCAGCGCCTTCTCCTGGGCCTTGGTCAGCGCGCCCTTCGCGTAAACCTTGCTGCCGGAGTGAACGATTCCGCCCCTCCGGAACCCGTCCTTCTTCGCCACGATCTGCAATGCCATCTCAAACCTCCCTAGAAACCCCGTTCAAAAGCTTTCAAAACCCTTTCAAAAACCGTTCTGGCTGGAAAGATGCAGCATGGGCCACCGGGACCGGGAAATCGCCTTCCCGGCCCCGGTGTCGATTCCGGGATCAGCTCTCGCCTGCGCCGGTCGATCCCCAAGCAAGCTGCCACAGGCCGTAACCGGCCCCGTACTTCGCGTCCACGCCGTATCTGCACTCGGACTGCATGAACCGCGCCTCGTCCTCGGGTGCGTCCATCGCCACGAATACGGGCGTCTTCGCGACCTGCACGACGATGCCGCGGATCTCCCGGCTGCAATCCAGCAGGAACCAACGCGTCGGGTACTTCGCCAGCCGCTTTGCAACGTGAACCTTGACGACACCTTTTCGAACGTTCGTGGTGCCTTCAATGATGTCGGCGTTCACAGCCCGCAGCGCCGCGTCGTACAATTGAGGCGGAACAACCAAGTCGGTCGCGCCGATCTCCAGAGGCTCGCCGTCGCCGTCACGCACCAGGCTGCTCATCTCTGACAATGCTGCCGCCAACGCCTCTGCGCTGAATTCCGCCGTGCTCATGTTGCTGACGCTCTGGACCGTCCCATTGACCTCGACGGGATGGTCCGTGTCGAAGAAGTACTGCCCGTCCCAGCAGAGGTTTTCGAACCCCTTTGCAAGAAGGTCGATGAACAACCGCTCGGGATGCTTCGCCATCTCGGACGTCATGTCCTGGATCCGCGGCCGGATAAGACCCAACCGATCCGTCTCCAGTTCCGAAACCTTGACGCCAATGGTCAATTCAAACGGGTCAGGGGCCACCGTCAGGCCCTTCTTGACCAGGTTGTTGATGACACGGTTACCGATCCACTTCCGGACCGACGGCATCTGCCCGATGAAGCCCAGATCCAGGCTCTCGGCCGGGTCGGTGATGACCATGGCCAGGTCCTGGTGCAGCGTTATAACCGACGCCAGCGTCTGGATGAACAGCGCCCGGAAGGTCGTCTTCGCGGTCGCCAGATTCGCGCGAGTATCAATGATCATCTGCGCACCTCCTCCCGGGCCTACAGGCCCACCGACACCCACACGCCAGCCGCGTCAACCGCTTCGATAACGCCGGCCGCCGACCGCGACGCGGGGGTCTCGCCCGCGTGGCCATCGGTCTTCGCCACCGTCTGGTCGTCCACGACGTAACAGGTGTTTCCTACGTCCGCCTGGGCAATCGCGTCAGCCGCCGCCGAGTTGGCAAAGCGGAAACAGCCACGCTTGACCAGGACGACCTTGCCGCCGTTGCCCAGGCCCGCGTTGTCCACGGTCTCCTCGGCGCGACCCACGCACTTGACTGCCGTGGCGGCCTTGCCGGGGCAGGCGTACCCGCCGTCCAGCACTACCAGGCTGCCCTTGAAGATCTTCGCGCCCGCCAGGACCGGGTAGCCCTGGATGATCGTCCCGGCCTCGGGGGTATCCCGTTCGTTCGACAGTGCCATTGCTCAGCCCTCCCTTGCCTTGAGGAAGTTCTCGACCGTCACGCCGGCGGACGCGCACGCGGCCCGCTCGCCATCGGTCAGCCCGTCCGTGCCGCGCACCGGGGCCACGGCACTGACCACCTGGCCGACCGGGACCACCTTCGGCGCAGTCGCCAGGAAGGCCTGGAAGCCGCCCCGATCCGTCAGCGCCAGCCGCGTCGCGGCCTCGACCATCGTCGGCGCCAGCTTGCCGTCCTTGACCGCCTGGCCAACCAGGTCGTCAGCCTCGCGACGGTCCAGGCGAGCCTTGAGTTCTGCGAACGCCTCCGGTGTCGGCGACGTGGCCACGCGGTTCTTCAGCGCCAGCGCCGTAGCCTGGACTTCCGCTCCCGTGCCATCCTTCAACTCCAGCGCCGTGACCGTGTCGGACCGAAAGTCCTTCAGGCCCTTCACCGCGGCGAGGATCGTTTCCTCGTTCGCGTCGGCGGGGAGCCCCAGCAGCTCCTTCAACCCGTTCATCTCGTCCTCCCGTGTGATGCCTGCCTTATTTACGATGGGCGTCATGCCCAGAATCGCCGGATCATTTGTGAGCCCGATCGAGTGCAGCGCAATGGCACGCCGGGACGCGTTGTCCACCAGGGGCACCGGGCTGTGGTAGCGGTACTCCTTGTTCGCAACGAAGGCCGCGCCCCGGGGCGACCAATCCATCCGCCCCCACAGGCCGTCGTCGCGCGCTTCCATGTCCTTGACCCAGCCTGCCGCCGGCGCCGTGCCGTCCGGGCTGCGGAACTCCGGCAGAGACTGGTGCTCGTAGTCCACCACCACGTCGATGCCACGGGCCGTGTGCGCCGCCAGGATCGACTGCAACGCCTGGTCGTCCACCAGGAAGTCACCGCGCGTGGACTTTACCCAGCCCTTCGGCAGCAGCCGGATCCACTCCGGCGCCTGCCCGGCGTCGGTCAGGACCAGAAGCGTCAGGTCGCTGGGTACGGGGGCGTTCACGTTGACGGCCTCGAATCAAGCCACGTTCCAAGCGTAGGACAGGGGGTGGACAGTAGTGTCGAGGAGGATTAGACTTTCGGTCTGAGGGGACGCGACCTTCCGGGCAGCCACGCCCAACTTCGAGGGTCGTCGTAGCGGGCGGTGGACTCGACCTGCCAAGCCCTCACTCTTCCTTCTTCGTGTAAAGCAGATCGCCGCGTCGGTTGTCGTTGAGGGATGATCCCTTCGTGGGGTACACCGACAGTTCCTTCCACACACCGTGTTCGGCCTCGGCGACAGCGATAGCACCTTTGGTAGTGTGTGCTGGGTCCGGTTCGAACACTTTGATGTAGATCTTCCGCTCCACGTCGGTTCCCGCAAGGTTCTTGCCCCGAACCAACCACACCTCGGTTGGCGAAGCTGCAACATCGATTGCAACCACTGCCCAGCGTTCCCTGCCCTTTGTCCCAGCTATTTTGCTGATCTGCCAGTCCGGGACCAGAAAGGGATCGCCCATTACGTCAGCTGTTACGATGGACTTCTGGTCGGCCGTCATCCCTAACCTGGCTCTTGCTGCCGCTTCTGCTTCAGCCGCAGAAACGCCGGCCGGGAGCAACTGATCTGCGGGATAGGGAAATTTTGATGATGCGGGCAATTTGGCGATTGACTCTGGAAGCCCGAAGTCTTTCGGACCACGCAAACCTTCGTTCGGAGTGAAGGCTTTGTCAGTCGATTTAACAGCGGCGACAAGTCCCCCGAAGAAGTCCTTCCCCACATTCCCGCCAAATCCCGGGTCCGGACTAATGACCTGGTCACGACCCGGACCAACCGACACCTGCTCGCCACGGAGGATGCCCGCCCCGCTCTCGACCTTGAGCCCGCGGGCACGGGCCTCGGCCGCGCTCATCAGGCGCACGGTGCATCGGCAGTTGAACCCGTTCGGCGGCCACCAGGTGTTCCAGATAGCATCGCTCTTCGCGAACGCCTTCCCATCCATTACCAGGTGCGACGGCCGCGTGCGCCCGTCTCCCACGGCGTCGTACACAACTACGTCCAGGTTGTCCCCGGCCTCCTTGAGTTGAGCCCACTTCCCCGCCTGGTAGGCACTCTGGACGTTCGTCCTGAATATCGTTTGAACTCGCCAGTTGTTTGGCCCGGTCCAGCCCTTGGCGTCCAGGACGCCCCGGATGTCCTTCCGGAACTGGTCAATCGTGGTCCCGTTTTCAATGGCCTTTTGAAGGGCCGTTAAAACGTCGGAAACCATGTCCATCTTGGCCAGGCCGCCAACCACGAATGCCCGCTCGGCAGCCTGGCCCTCCAGCTTGGCGGCCTCCTCGGCCGTGACAGGCACCTTCGAACGGAAAAACTTGATGGCCTCGTCGAAAGGCAGTGGCTTCCATGGCTGCTGAACGGCTTCAGGCATTGGCGCGGCCTCCAAGGTCCGCCATCGTCATCGCCCGCGCTAGGACGTCAATCAGCGCCGACGTGCCAAGGCTGGAGTATGCCGCCAGGATCTTGTCCCGCAGGTCGTCGTAGTCCGTCGCCGATTCGACCAGCGCAATCAGCGGGTCCACCATGGCTGCCACGACCGGGGCACCCTCGCCAATCACCGTATCCACGAGCCCGTCCACCTTGGCTTGGCCCGGGTCGGCCGACACCGGCAGCGCCTTGTTCGGCTGCGCTCCGCCGGGCCTTGCCGCCTTCATCGGCATCGGTGACGCCGGATTTGCAGGCGCTACCACCTTGCCCACCAGCTCCTCGTTATCAATAGGTGCCGGCACCCCGAATATCTCCCGCACGTGGCTTGCCGGGATTCTCAGCCCGACCTTCTCGACCAGCACGCCGTAGGTTTCCGCCTTGGACTTCAGGTCCTCCGGCATTGCCGTATCAAACACCAGGTACGGCAGCACCTTGTCTGCCACGTCCCAGCCCAGATTCCAGCCCACCAGCGGCCGGAACAGATCCCGCCGGATGGTCTTTGCCAGCGCCGTAGCGTCGGCCTCCACCAGGTCATGCCGGACATCGTTGTGGACGCTGCCCGCCGCGAACGTCCCGGTGCCGCCAGACGTGTCCGTCGTCAGCGTCTGCCCCAGGATCGCCTTGCTGATCCCGCGCTCGCAGAACGCAGCCATCTTTTCGAACACGTCCGCGCCACCAGTGCTCTTGCCCGCTCCGGCGTCGATGAACTGGATGTCTGCCGAGTCCGGAATGATGCCAGCCGCGTTACTGGCGATGCCCACCAGCGCCTGCAACAGCGATTCGCGGTCCTCCTTCGTGGCACCCGCCGGGTATTTCCCCAAGCGCAGAGGCAGCCCGTAGGTCTCGCAGTATTGCAGCCAGTCCTTCATGCTGTAGTTCTTGAACAGATACAGCCAGGCGCACGTCCGGAACAGCCCCGCCCGAGCCGGCCAGCCCGACCGCGCCTTGTGCGTGTGGATCAGGAACTTATTCGCAGGCAGCGGCTCGCCTTCCTTCGGAGACGCCTCGGTCAACAGGTGAACCGTCTTCCCCAGCCACACGAAACGCGACGGTTCCACCCACTCCACCGTCGCAGGCATCACCACGTCGCCCGTCCGCCAGTCGATTTCCGCGATGGAATAGCCCTTCCAGATTGCGTCCATCAGGTCCACGACCAGGTCTTCCACGTCCAGCGCGTCCATCGCCTGCTGGCACAGCGCCTGGGCCGCCTCGGCCTTCTGCGACGCAGCAGCATCCTTCGCGTCGGTCGGGCACGCCTGGACGTCCCAGGACAGCCCCAGAACCGACATCCGCCGCGTCTGCAACACCGACGCCAGGTGCGCGTCCTTCTCCTCCATCTCGGTCGCCAGCTCGCACTGCCGCGCCACCTGGCCCTCGTCGGCCTCCTGGAGGATCGCGGTCAGTGCACCAGGCGTCAGCCCCCGCGACGGGTACGTCAGCGCCTGCGCCAGCGTGGCCACGACGCGTCCGAGTTCGGGTTTCGGAGCCGCCTCAATCACCCGCCCGTACTGGTCCAGTATCGTCGCCATTACCAGGCCCCCTTCAGGCTGGAGAACCGCCGCGGCTGCGCCGGTGTGTAGTTGACGGGACCGCCAGGCGCTGCGTCCATCGCCGACAGCGCCAGCATGTGCGCCCAGAAGTAGTCAGCGTGCCCGATTTCGGTACGATCCGCGTCAAACCTGGGGTTGCCGGCCGTCGTCATCTGCCGCCGCACGCTGTGGTGCGACTCGCGAATCTCCCGCGTGCCAGGGATGCGGGCCTTCCGGTCCTCGAACGCCTGCTTGCCAATCGTCGCCAGGTCCTGCTTGACCGGTCCCGTGAACAACACCCCCTCGATCCGACCAGTGCCGTGGGCCAACTGGGCGTCTTCCACTACCTTCTCGCCCATGCCAGTCTGGTCGATCCGGCACCGGCGCACCCGGTAGCTCCCCAGGATCCTGGCCAGCTCGCGCTCCTGGTCCGCGAACGACCAGCCGCGCATCGCGACCACCTCGCGCGTCCACGCCACGTCGCCCACCAGTTCGTCCACCCACAACACCGACAAGTCCCGCCGCCGCGCAACGTCCCAGCCCACGTAGACATCCCCGCCACCGTAAAGTTCGGGGCGCCCCGCGTCCGGGTGTTCGACCGCCGTGATGAGATCCCAGGGCAGCCAGGCCGTCGCCTCGTCCACCGGAACGCACATGTATTCCTGCTGGAACGTCTCCTCGTCGCCCGCCGTTTCCCGGCAGTCCCGCAAAAACGCCTGGCGTTCGTCTTCCGTCGCTGGATGTCCCAGGATCTTGTCCACCAGGCCCTGCTGAATCGCGTCCACGATCGTCGT
Source organism: uncultured Myxococcales bacterium (assembly GCA_903936705.1). Lineage (GTDB taxonomy): Bacteria > Myxococcota_A > UBA9042 > DTJE01 > DTJE01 > CAIZWN01. Next base: position 3,064 of record CAIZWN010000003.1, on the reverse strand, counting down.
CGCGTGCAACGACCAGCGGTTGCCCTTCTTCGCGTCCTCAACGATGCGGTAGTAGCGGTTGCCCTTGCCGTTGTAAGTGGACAGCACGCGCACCGGGAAGCCCCACGTGATGATCGGCGCCGCCGCCTTCCACATGTCGTCGGGATTCGCATGGAACGCGAACTCGTCCAGGATCAACTTGCCGCCCTTCGACCGAAACCCCTTGGGGTTGCTGGACAGCGCGTTGATGCGCTTGCCGTTCGCGAACTCGATCGCAAACGCCTTCACGTCGGCAGCCTTGTTCAGCACGATTTCGCCCAGCGACAGGCCGGCGACGTTCAGCATCTGCGCCCAGTGCTCGCAGTATCGGATGTACTCCCGCGCCGCCGACTCATCGGCCGACGAAAACCACACGTCCAGCCCGCCGTCCTTGCGCGCCGCGTCCACCGTGTCCTCGTAGGCTTGGACGTAGGTGATGCCGATGCGCCTGGATTTCTCGTAGATCTTGAACCGCGACGGATCCTCTACCCACCGCGCCTGGTACGGCAGCAGGAAGCCACTCAGCGGACGGGCCTCGGCCGTGGCGGCAACGGCCGTTGTGATGCCGGGGCTGTCAGCGCTTGACGCCAAGGATGCGCTCCTCGATCTCGCGAATCGTGTCTTCCGACAGACCGCCCGAACCGCCCTTTTCCCGCACGAACGCAGCGTCGGCCTCGGCTTTTGCCTTGGCCTTCTTCTCCTCGCGTTCCTCGATCTTCCGCTTCTCGTCGCGCCGCTGGATGTTCAGCTTCTCGCGGAGAACCATCGACCGCTGCGCCTCGCTGTAGGCGTTCATCAAAGCGATCGGATCGCACTTTGCCAGCTCCTCGGGATCCGTGTCCATCAGCCTTTCGAGGATCTGGTGCAGGATCAACTGGCTGCCGCCTTCCGCCAGCCTGGTCGTGTCCAGCTCCCGGGCCAGCACGGCAACCTTGTCCAGATTGATCCGATACCGCTCGAACCGCGCCGTGAAGTCCGCGCCGTACCTGGCGACCGCCGCAGGTGACACGGAGATCTCCGCCGGCCTCTGCGGGCTGTCCTTGATGAACTCCGTGATCTCCGCGTAGGTCGAGCCGCCGTGGTAGCGGTCCAGGACCGCCGCCCGCAGCTCGTCCGGCAACTCGTCGATCTTGAAGTGCTTCCGCCGCGTTCTTGGCCCTTTCACGGAAACCTCACGCCACGCCCGGATCGGCAGGGATGTTCTTCTCCAGCAGGTCCACGCCCTTCGGCAGCAGTTTCACGATGGTCCGCTCGCCCAGGCCCGTGATCTCGTGCCGATGCAGCGTGACGTATTCCTTGCCCGGCCCAGCCAGGTATTCCAGGTGCCCCAGCACCTCGGACAGCGACGTCTCGATGCCCGCCTCGGCCAGCATGCGCGTACACAGCTCGGCCGTGGATCCGATGTCGCCCGCGAACCTCGCCATCCGCAGGATCTCCTTCCGTGCCAGCTTCTTACGCGGGTCCACAGGTTCCTCCGTTTTTGCAGGGCAGGTTATTAATGGCATCCAGCGTCTGTTCCTGGCGCCTGTCGAACCTCGTCAGCGCCAGCAGAAAATCTTCCTTCGGCATGTACACTGCCGCCACGTGCTTCGCTTCCTGTTCGATGCGATCCCGCAGCTTCTCCTGGCTGGCACACAGGCTGACCACCTGCTCGCGAAACAGTTGGTACAGCATCTTCAACAGATACGCCGCCACGGCCAGCACCGCCAGGAACAGGAATGCCAGCAGCACCACGACCATCATCAGGCCCGCAGGCGTCGCTGCCTGGTTGGCAAGGTTCTCGATCGTGGTGCCGTTCACGCTTCCTCCTGCACGCACTGGCCAGCCGATAGATCCCCGAACGGCCGGTCCACCTGGTCATCCGGTCCGGCGAGCTGCGGCACCTGGGCGTACCCTTGGGTCCGGCACCAGGCGACCATTCGCGACACCAGCGTCCGCTGCGATACCCGCAGGCCGCCCTCGGCTTGCAGCGCCGCCAGGAGGGCGTTCGTAGCGACCCCACCCGCAGGCGTTTCCTCGCTGACCTGGTCCGGCCGGCACCCCGCAATCAGAGTCAGTTGCGGCAACGTCCTCACGACCCCGCGCATGTTGCGCAGCAGCCCCTGCATAACGCCCTGTTCCGGCTGGTCGGGATAGGCTTTCGGGACGCGCAGCGCGACGTCCTGAGGCATGGTCAGCGCCTTGTTCAGCAGGCCGCCCGCGTGGCACGCATCGACCACCCACGTCCCAGCCACGCCGTCTGGGATTTTCGCAAAGACCTTCAGGAACTGCATCGACGTGATCGCCCGCTTCGGCGACCAGTCGAAGTCGATCGGGCAAATGCACTCCCTCCGCAGCGATCCGTCCGGGATCTGCGCCCCATGGCCCGAGTAGTGGAAGACGATCCTGTCGCCTGCCGCCAGGTCGTGCAGCAGCCAGTCGATACCGTCCAGGATTCCACGGGTGGTGGCATCCCCGTCTGTCAGCCACAAGATGTTGTGTTCCTCGACCCGCCCTCGCAGCCGCAGAAACGACCGCAAGGACGCCGTGTCGGCAATGCAGTGGCGCAACCTGGCCGACCCAGGATAGCTGGTCCTCCAAAGGGCCCCGCCCCCCCCCTCGCCCCGGCCCCCGCGGACGATTGTTGGTGCGCGGCAGCGGGACAGGTGGAAGTACTCGGCAGAAACGCTCGTAAGCTTCCAGCAACCGAAGATCGACCACGCAGTCGCCCCGGCCAGGTGCAGAACCGTCACTGCCGTCAGGATCTCGGCGTCCGTCCTCTCCTGGGCGCTAGTCCGCACCTGCACGTGTCGCCAGAAGGACCGCCGTAGACCGCTATCAGGTTCAGGTGCAAAGGCAGACCCTCTAGCGTCGTCAGCCCGCTAAAGCCACCCTCAATTTCGTACAGGAAAGGAAGTGCGCATTGCGGCACGAGCCGTTCACCTCGTTGATGAAACGATTATTGGCAAGACGTGTAATAACCCTTCAAGAAGAAAGAATCGCCGAGGAGTCACCCTTGCTTCAGCACCCGAGAAAGGCTCCACGACACCCTGTCCCACCGCCACGT
>CAIZWN010000002.1 GCA_903936705.1 uncultured Myxococcales bacterium | reverse complement strand
GGTGTCGGCCCCTGTTTTGTCAAATGAAAAATCACCTGTTTGTGAGAAAATTCGAAGGCTTGCGTAAGGCTGCCCATGCCATCACCGGACCCAGACGGCCCCGCCGAGATATGAGGGGATTGGTCAGCGAACCCCTGGCTTGCCGTGGAGAGCCTATTTTGATATATTAATCGCCGCTTTTAGGGGTACAACATGCTTCGCAACCACGTGACTGCAGTCCTTTCGACTCTGATTTTCGGTCTGGCTGCCTGCGGAGGCGGCGACCCGATTCCGGAAAACCCCGACAACATCGTGGTTTTCGACCTTGGCGGGGACGTTCGGAATGACGTGGTTGGCGACACGCCTGACACAGGCCGCCCGGACGACGTCGTTTCTGACCAGGTTCAGACTGATGTGGTCTCGGGTGACAACGTCGTCCCGGATTCAGTCGTGATCGACACTGTGGTGACCGATACTGTGGCGACCGACAGCGTCTTTACCGACAATCCTGTCACGGACACCGTCGTGAACGACACGAACGGGACCGACACGAATGGGACCGACACGAATGTGACCGACACGAATGGGACCGATACCGCGGAACTCGGTTGCTCGGGCGCCTGCGACCCACTGATTCAATCGACTCGGTGCCTGGTCGACGGGACCACGATTTGCGTCTGCGCTCAGGATACCAGCACCTGGACGCCGTATGTCTGTGCCGACGCTTGCGCCGCCAACAACATGGTCGGTGACCAGTGTGTCCCCACTGCTGACGGCGACACCTGCAACTGCACCAACGACTGCAACAACGTGACTCTGGTCGCGGGCCAGTGCGACAGTACCAAATACACGGAATGCACCTGCGGCACCCCCGATCCCTGCAAGTGGCTGGTCGATGGCTACTGCGACAGCGCGTGCGTCACGCTGTTCCCGGCCGACCACTTCACGGACACGGCCGATTGCGCCTGCTCGGGCACGTGCGACCCAGCCCAGTTCGAGGGGTACTGCACGCTCGACGCTGGCGCCTGCACCTGTTCCGGTACTGATCAGGCGGTCGAGAACTGTGCCACCTTCTGCGCCGACATGGGCGGAACTGGCGGCGTCTGTGATCCCCAGCAGGGCTCGTGTGTCTGCGAGAGCTTTTCGTGCGCCGACCCGGCCAAGGTCCAGAACCAGTGCACCGAGGGTGTTTACACCCCATGCACATGCGCCGTTGCCGATGTCTGCGGTTGGATGACCGACGCTTACTGCGACTCGCCGGGCTGCAACCAGGCGTTCCCGAACCAGACCAATTTTGATGACACTGCCAGTGCGGCCTGCCAGTAGGGTTGATTCGCCCAAACGAACTCGGATAATTTTCCTTCCAGCGATATGTCGGGCCGGATTACCGACGCCTTTTGCGCCTGAGGTGTAATGGCATATGAGAAGGCTTGGCCGGATCGCGGCCAAGGCTTTGCTGGATAGCCGTCAGGCGTCGTTGGTGATTGACCGCCGACCGCTGTTCGTGCCAACCTGACCGCCGTCATCGAACCGACAGTTTGATGTGGCCGGTTTCCCAATTCGGAGGTGTGTTCATGCCGGGATTCGTGGAATGGGGCCTTGAACTCATCCGGCGGGCGTCGTCGGACCTTTCTCCTGACGTCGAGGCAGCGGTTCGCAAGGGGCGCGACGCCGAACCTGCGGGAACAACGGCCCGCAACGTGCTGGACAGCATCCTTACGAACATCGACATGTCGCGCACGGGCAAGACGCCAATCTGTCAGGACACGGGGTTGACCACGTTCTTCGTGCATCTGCCTCGAGGCTTCGATGCCGAACAGGTGCGCGCAGACCTGATCGAGGCGATTCGTCAGGCTACGCGGGAAGGGATCCTGCGGCCAAACTCGGTGCACCCGATTACCGAGCGTAACACCGGCGACAACGTGGGCATCGACCTGCCGCACATCGAGTTCGAGCCAGCCGTCGATGATGCCGTGACGATCGACCTTCTTCTGAAGGGCGGGGGCAGCGAAAACTGCGGAGCCCAGTACCGCCTGCCCGAAGCCTCGATCAAGGCAGGGCGAGATTTGGCGGGTGTCGAGCGGTGCGTTATCGATGCCGTCCACAAGGCGCAGGGGCAGGGTTGCGCGCCGGGGATCCTGGGCGTCTGCATCGGCGGGGACCGGGCCGGCAGCTATATGGGTGCAAAAAAGCAACTGCTGCGTCGCCTGGACGACACGAATGCCGATCCGAAGCTTGCCGAGATGGAGGCGCGCCTGCTGGAAACCGCCAACAAGCTGGGCATCGGACCCATGGGATTCGGCGGGTTGACCACCCTTCTGGGCGTCAAGGTTGGCTGGATGCACCGACACCCGGCCTCGTTCTTCGTGTCGATCGCCTACTGTTGCTGGGCCGACCGCCGGCACCGTCTGGTGGTACGCGATGGGGTTGCACAGGTGCTGTGAGGGAGGATGCAATGATCAAGGAATCCATCAAACTGCGCCTGCCGGCCTCGGAGGATACTTTGCGCAGCCTGCGCATCGGGGACGAGGTTCTGATCTCGGGGACCGTGGTTACGGCGCGTGACATGGCCCACAAGTACATGGTCGAGCAGCGGCCCGATTCCCTTCGGGACATCCTCGAGGGGGCGCTGATATACCATTGCGGCCCGATCATGGTGGCCGACGGGGATGGCTGGCGCATAGTGTCCGCAGGGCCAACCACTTCGGCCCGCGAGGAACCCTACCAGGCGGACGTAATCGAAACGTACAAGCTGGCTGGCGTCATCGGCAAGGGCGGGATGGGCGAAAAGACCAGTGCCGGCCTGAAGAAGAGTGGTGCGGTTTACTTCCACGCCGTAGGAGGCGCCGGAACCCTTCTGGCGCGTTGCGTCAAGAAGGTTCGCGAAGTGCGGATGCTGGAGGAGTTCGGGGTGCCCGAGGCTTTCTGGGTCCTGGACGTCGAGGATTTTCCTGTCGTAGTGACGATGGATTCCGTCGGCGGCAGCCTGCATCGCGAGGTGCTTCAGGCGTCTGAGCTGAAGAGAAAAGAGTTGCTGGGGCTGTAGCGGATCAGGCCGGATCTACTTTGTCTTGGCAGTCCGCTTGCTGGCTGCCTTTGCCGCAGGGGCCTTTGCCTCGGCCTTCGGCGCCTTGGCCTTCTCGGACATCTTCTTGATCTCGGCCTTCAGACCCTTCAAAGCAGCGACTTCCTTGTTCAACTTGGTCACTGCCGCGTCCAGTCGCGCTACCTGGTCGGCCCTCGGCACCTTCAGGAATCCCAGGACCTCGGAGCGAATCGCTTCGGTGTCGCGGCTGAGTTCGGAGGACTTCAGTTTCTCGATCAACTCGGGGACGGTCATCCGGCCATAGCGTTCCAGCAGGTCGTGCGGGCGGATGTCGCCCAGCAGACCTTGGACCGCCTTCTGGCCCTTTGCAAAGGCTTCCTGGCCATGGGATGCCGTCTCGATGGCCTTGGCTGCCACATCGAGGGCGGCCTTGCGCCCCTTGCCTTCCAGTCCCTTCAGCCTGGCTGCGGATTCGTCAAAGATGTCCTTGACCTGTGTTCCGATAGTTCTTGCGTTCATGATGAATACCTCCTCAAAATTTCATTGATTGACCTGACGCTTGAATAATAACGCGCTGCGTCAAAACGTCAAGGGGGGTAGCTTAACAAATGGAAAATATAAATGTATCCACGGCATCGAAGCGTCAATCAGCCCAGATCGGGGTCAAGGCTTCCCGTGGGTTTGACAGGTCGGACACTATGGGCAGGACCGACGACAGGGCAGATGCCAGGGACTGGCGCCTGCGGAATTCGTTGCCCAGCGAGATGGCTATGCGCTCGAAGGCCATCGAGATGTCGAAAAGCGCCTCGGGCGGACGTTCGGCCGAGAACAACTGCACGCGCAGCTGGCCGGCAACGTCAAGCAGCATCCTGCGTACCTCCGCGGACGGGATTTCAGGACTCGAGTGCAGCACTGACGATCCGACAACCGTTTCGACGAACGCATCCGCATCCACCGTGCCTACCTGCATTGCGCGCAGCAATACGCCAGCCCGTGCAATCATGATGTCGCACAACACGGTTCGACCGGGCTCGGGAATGGCTGGGGCCAGCACCGCCAGCAGGCGCAAGGTCCAGATGTCCGAGTTCGCGGGGATTCTTTTTGCAAGTCCAGGACCCTTCTGCGCACAACGTTCCAGCGCCGTCAGCGCGGCCGCTCGAACCAGGGATTCAAGGGCGCGCAGACTGCGGTCCGATCCGTCCAGAAGACGCGAGATCCGCCCCAGCACCAACAGGCCTGTATCGAGACCAGTATCCATGACGTGCCGGCAGGATTCGAAGAATTCGGCTCGGCCTCGTGCGCGGGTCGAAGCTCCATGAAGCATCGCGCGGACGGCATCGTCGCTTCCTTCGGTCAGGACAGTTCCACCCTCCTGAGCCAATGACGGAAACAGTTTGGTGGGAACGATCAGCGATCGAACCAGGGATGGAGCCAAAGTCTGGGACAGCGCCAGGAACAGCCTGGCCCGCGCCTCTGAAACCTGGTCCAGTTCTGCCAGCGACTCGATCAGGCAGCCCAGACGGTCGCGGTGCGCAAGCGCCTGTGGGTCGTCTTCACAGGATTTAGTCAAGGCAGCCCCTTCGGCAAGGGCCAGTGTCATCAAGGCCTCTCCGAAGTCCCTTGCAGACGAAGCCGGCATGGCCAGCGCAGTTTGACGCAAAACGTCGAAACCGACATAGGCATCCACCGCGACCAGTCCCGGCAGCAGTCCCAGAAGCGGGGATTGGGCGGTACGCCCCCGTGCAACCAGGCTGGCGGACAGTTGTGTACCTATCGCCTGCGAAGCGGCAGACCTGTTGGCTGGATCAAGCAGCCAGTCCAGTGTTTCGCCACGTTCCGGATCCGGCATCAATCGGATCCAGGCAACGGCAGGCTGAAATGATTCCGTGCCCAGGCAGGCAAGCCACGCATGCATTTCAAGAAGGTCGCGCGGATCGATTCGACGATTGGTCGCGGACCCGATTTCGACTGACATCGAGTGCTCCCCGGCGATGCAGCTCGCCATGGATGTATCAGCCCGGATGCTAGGGCCTGCGGCTTGGGAGTGGCAACTTCACGTCATTAACGAATTTTTCGGGGTTGGTTGAACGACTTCGCCAGTTCCAGTGACCGTCTACCACGTCCGCTTCAGAAAGTCCTGGTCTTCCATCAACTGTTCCTCGGCCGTCTCCAGTTCGCCAAGTGTGTCAACCTCCAGCCAGCCCAGGCCGGACAGGTCGCAGATCGACGCAGGGCGGCCACTGTCGGCCAGGGCCTGGACCACTTCCTCGGCGACCCCGTTTTCGGGTCGAGTGGCCAGGACCGATTCGAAACACTCGCGCCAGGCCGCCACGCCCTCCGGTCGAACCAGTGTCATTCCTATGTAGCCGCAGTCGAACTCTTCAAGCTTCTTGCTGATTCGCCGCACCCGCCGTTCGGCGTCCAGCGATATCTTCATGTCGTCGGCGCCCAGTTTGCGGTCGAAATCGGTTGCGCAAACGACGTCGCCCGATGTCGAAGTGAAGCGGTCCGCGAAGGCCAGGGGGTAGATGTGATCGACGTTCATCAGCAGGAAGTCGCCGTCAACCGCTCGCACGCCGGCGGCAACTGACAGGATGTTGGCCTTCTCGTAGTCGGGGTTGACTACCATGGTGATGTCAGGTGCCTCGACCTCCAGGTACTCTTTCACCAGGTCCTCGTGATAACCGCCAACCACAACGATGCGGCCTCCGGGCGCCACAGCCCGGCGGGCAAAGGCGATGTCGTACGCCAGCAAAGGCCACCCGGCGCAAATGATCAGGGCCTTCGGGACTTTATGGGTCAAGGGGCGAAGACGAGCGCCCAGACCGGCAGCCAGCAGGATCACAGTGTTCGGCTTCATTCTATGACGTCCAGCAAAGAGGTAAGTCGATCCACGGTCAGCACACCTGGAAAGGTCCTTGTGAAATCAACTGCGGTGAACGTCCCCGTGCGGCCGATGAACCGCACGTGGTTTTCCAGGGCCTTCAATCCGTCGTTCAGGGAATCGCCCACGAACAGCAATTCGTCCGCGGCCAGCCCCAAGACCTCCATGACATGACGGAAGTGATCGGCGCCCTTGAAGAAGTTCGAACGGGCTCCCAGCACCATGTCAAAACTGACGTCGGATTCGCGGGCGACAAACTGATCGACCAGTTCCTGGAAATTGTTCGAGGAAACGATGACCCGCAGGCCCTTCTGGTGCAGGCCGGCAATTGCCAGCTTGACGTCGTCGTCGAAGTGTTCGGCAAAGAAGCCTTCCTGCTTGCGGGCCTCGAACTGGTCCGACGCGAGGTCGTTTCGATCATCGCCGGGGCAGATCACTTCCAGTTGCTGGCGGAAGGGCAGCCCCGAGGTTCTGAGATATTCCGCACGGGCGAAAGCGCGATCAAGGCCGAACAATCGGTGGATCACGTCGGCCGCTATGTCGGCAAAGCCACCCATGGTATCGACCAGGGTTCCGTCGAAATCGAACATCACGGCACGGACACGACTCAATCGAAATCTCCCGGGGTGTCTGCGGCGGGAGACTAGCAGGAGTCGTGCCGCGCGTCGAGATACCAGGGTCGAAGTGGAGCATCCTTCATCCAATTCATGGCAAATACCGCCACATCGGCAAGCTGTCGTGGCTGTCGCCAAGGGGGGCAGTGCGTACTGAAGTCTCGGAGCACGCCGGAAGACATGGTATTTTCTTTTAGGGGGGCGGCCAGCGGCTCGTGGCAGGAAAATTGCTAACAAGGTAGCTGTCCAAGCGTCAAGTTCAATTCCTGGAATCAATGCGAACGAGGAGGAGTCATGGATCGTCGTCACGAGGTCGCCCCGGCCGAGGGGAAGTTGGGCGTGCTGGTTGTCGGGCTCGGTGCCGTCGGCACGACCTTGATCGCGGGAGTTCACCTGGTACGAAAGGGGGTGTCCAAGCCCATCGGCTCGGTTACCCAGATGGGAACGATTCGTCTTGGAAAGCGGACCGATAACCGGTCTCCATTCATCAAGGATTTTGTTCCGCTGGCCAAGCTGGATGACCTGGTGTTCGGCGGCTGGGACATCTTCGAGGACACGGCCTACGAGGCTGCAAAGCACGCCGCCGTCCTGTCGAACGAGCATATCGAGGCTGTTCGCGAGGAATTGCAGGCGCTGCATCCCATGAAGGCAGTGTTCGACCAGAACTACGTGCGACGCCTGCATGGGCCGAACGTCAAGACCGGCGCCACCAAGTACGACCTGGCGATGCAGTTGATCGAGGACATGAAGACGTTCAAGAAGGACAACGGCTGCGCTCGCCTGGTCATGCTGTGGTGCGCTTCCACCGAGACGTTCATCCGTGTCGGCGACATCCACCGCGATCTGGCGACCTTCGAGGCCGCCATGAAGGCCAACCACGAGGACGTGGCGCCCTCCATGATCTACTGCTATGCCGCCTTGAAGTCAGGCGTGCCCTTCGTCAACGGCGCGCCGAACCTGTCCGCCGACGTGCCGTGCCTTTACCAGTATGCGGCCGAGCACAAGATCCCGGTGTGCGGCAAGGACTTCAAGACGGGCCAGACCCTGATGAAGACCATCCTGGCCCCCGGCTTCAAGGCTCGTATGCTGGGCCTGTCGGGCTGGTACTCGACGAACATCCTTGGCAACCGCGACGGCGAGGTGCTGGACGATCCTGGCAGCTTCAAGACCAAGGAAGAATCCAAGCTGTCGGTGCTGGACACAATCCTGAACCCCGACCAGTTCCCGGACCTGTACGGCAACTATACGCACCTGGTGCGCATCAACTATTACCCGCCACGCGGTGACAACAAGGAAGGCTGGGACAACATCGACATCTTCGGATGGCTGGGCTATCCGATGCAGATCAAGGTCAACTTCCTTTGTCGCGACAGCATCCTGGCTGCGCCGGTGGCCCTGGACCTGGTCCTGTTCAACGACCTTGCCCAGCGGGCTGGCATGGGCGGCATCCAGGAATGGCTGTCGTTCTTCTTCAAGAGCCCGATGCACCTTGAGGGCCTGTACCCGGAACACGACCTGTTCATCCAGCAGATGAAGATGAAGAACACCCTGCGCTATTTGATGGGCGAGGACTTGATTACCCACCTCGGCGTCGAGTACTACAACTATTTCGACGACCGATAGGCGTCGCAAGTCGCTGCTCTGGCGTCTTGTGGGCCGGGTCTCGTTGGACATTCGCCTGCCCTGGAGGACCGATGGAATTCCTGGTGATTCCCGCGAAGGGAGACGTTCGCAACCTGCTGGGTCTTGGTCTTGAGGAGCGTGGGACGAAGATGCTGGCCGCTGCGGGTCTGCAGGCGGCCAGCGGGATTTTCGGGGACGGCCCACTGGTGTTGTACCCGGGCGAGCGCGTCGGTCCTGGTGCCCTGGGAAAGGAGATAGCAGCCATCAACGTGGCCGGCCCGGAGGTTTTCGCGGCAATCGGCCTGCTGGCAGGGGACACATCGGGTGACGGTATCGGGCGACCGGTGCTGCTGGTTGGAGCGCAGAAACGTGCGGCGCTGCTGGCCGGAATCCTTACGCCCGACGATGCCTACCGGCTGGCAGCGTCCGGTGTCACGGATACGCGAACCCTTCAGACGCCAACGATACTGGTGACAGATCAGGCGTCGCGGGATTATGCCAGGTCGATGCTGCTGAAGGCGTTGCGCAAGCCGATTGACGGTCTGGTGTCCAGGACCCTGAATCGGCCCGTGTCCATTGCCGTGTCCTCCATCATAGTCGCAACCCCGTTGACCCCGAACCACCTGTCCGTGATCTGTTTCCTGCTGGCTCTGGGTGCGGCCGGGCTGATGGTGTCGGGGCATTTCGTTCTGGGGGCGGTGCTGATGCACGTCTCGTCGGTTCTGGACGGTTGCGATGGCGAGGTGGCGCGACTGAAGTACCAGTCGTCGAAGCTTGGCGGGTGGCTGGATACCGTTTTTGACGACATCTCGAACAACGTGTTCGCGCTTTCAACAGGAATCGGGCTGTATTTGATCCGGGGCGGGGACTGGTTCGGGACGTTGCTGCTGATCCTGGCGGCGATTGGTTTTGTCATGGCCGTTCCCGTGGCCTACGCCACCTATCGACGGATGATCCAGACCGGGCACTCGGATTCTGGCGCCATAGACTGGAGCGGCGGCAGGCAGGCGTCCGGATGGCGTCGGTTTTTCACGACGTGGCTGGCACCGCTGGTCAAGCGTGACGCCTACCTGTTCGCCTTCCTGCTGATGGCGATAGCCCAGGTTCCCGAGGCGATCGTGGTGTTCTACGCGATCGGGTCGGTCGGGGCTGTTGGCACGATGCTGACCGACCCGGGCTGATTTCTTCCCTGGCATCACAGGGAATCCGGGGACTCATGACCCGGCCTTGTCATCCGGATCACGGAAGGATTGCCGAGCTTTATCGGACCTACCTGCCCCGGGATCCTGGTTGGCTGTGGTAGAATCCCGCGTCCGCGAACGGCGGCGCCGGGGGGGGGTTGGGCCGTGCATTCGATACCGATGCTTCTGGCTTTGGTGCTGTACGGTTCCAGCTCCGTGTTCCACATGCTGGCGCTGTCGCGCGTGTGGCCGGGCGCCATGCGGGTGGCCAAGCCCTTGCTGGCTGCGGCCGCCCTGGCGCATCTGCTGGCCATCGGACACCAGCATCTCGGAGGCTTTCCGCCCCCCGTTGACGCGCCGCCCTCCTGGATGAACCTGGGCGTTTTCATCGCCGTGACCGTGTTTGTCGTGGCGGACCTGTTCGCGCGCACCAGGATCCTGGGCGCCTTCGTGGCCACCGTGGCCTTGATGGTTCTGGTCACATTGTTCAACCAGGCCGGCGTCGAGCACACGGCTGGTCGTCTGACCTTCATGCGATTCGTTACACCGGTGCATATCGCCACATCGGCAATAGGCTTCTTGTGCTTCCTGGTATCGTTCGTGTCATCGACCCTGACCATCATCGCCGACCAGCGTCTGCGTGAACGCAGGGGCCAGGGTTGGCCTCCTTTGCCGCCGGTGTCGCGTCTGGAGGAGTGGTCGGCAGGTGCGGTCCGGATCGGATTTCCGTTCTATACGCTTGGGATCATCCTGGGCACCGTCTGGTCCTATTGGGGCGGAGATGGCGGGGCCATGCTGCTGCCCGAGTACCTGTTGGGTGTCGGAGTGTGGGTGTTGTACGCCGTGATCGTGCTGCTGTCGGCCACTACAGGATGGCGCGGGCGCAGGTCTGCCGTGCTGACGGTGGTCGGCTTCCTGTCTACCTTGCCGATGATGGTGATGTACGTTCTGAGGAGGCTTGGCTGATGGCCGCCACGCCCCTCATCCTCGTTGGATTGTCGCACCGGACCGCGCCGGTGGCTGTTCGCGAGCGCTTTTCCATGGACGAGGATGCCTGCCGGCGCGTGCTGGGGAAGTTGCAAGGGTTTGGTGTGCGCGAGTCGGTGATCCTGTCCACCTGCAACCGTACCGAGATATACGCCGTTGGCGGGGACCAGCAGGATGCCGACTCGGTCGGTCGTGTCGCAGTCGATGCGTTGGCGCAGGATCGCGGTGCGGTGGCTGACGATATTGCGCCGCACATATACCGGCTTGAAGGGCTGGACGCGGTGCGGCATCTGTTCCGGGTCGCTTCATCGCTGGATTCGCTGGTAATCGGCGAGCCGCAGATACTGGGACAGGCCAAGGAGTCATACAGGATCGCCACGGAAAGCGGGACGGTAGGTGCCTTGCTGGCGCGCTTCTTCGAGAAGGCGTTCAAGGTTGCGAAGGAGGTGCGGACGACGACTGGCGTCGGCACCGGGCAGGTGTCCGTCGGATCCATAGCCGTCGATCTGGCCCGTCAGGTTTTCGGAGATCTGTCGAAATCGACGGTGCTGCTGCTGGGCGCTGGCAAGATGGCCGAGGCGGTCGGCAAGACGCTTGCCGCGGCAGGGGCCCAACGTGTTGTCGTGGCAAACCGCACCGTCGAGAAGGCGATGCGTGTGGCCGAGACATACGGGTGGGCTGGGGCGCCTCTGGCCGACCTTCCAGACCTGATGGTCGAGGCCGATGTCGTGATCGCATCGCTGGCGTCGCCTGGATACGTCGTGGACCGCGCGCTGCTGAAGGTTGTCCTGGCGCGTCGGCGTCATCGTGCCGTGTTCCTGGTCGATATTGCCGTGCCGCGCGTTATAGATCCCGAGGCCGGGAAGCTGGAAGGCGCATACCTGTACAATATCGACGACTTCAACCAGATTGTCGTCGAGCACGTAGGCAGGCGCTCGGGCGATGTTCGGAAGGCAGACGAAATCGTTGCGCGTGAAGTCGAGGTCGTTTCGCGCTATCTGCGTGCGCTGGAGGTTCAGCCGCTGATCGCTGCGCTGGGACAGCGGGCACAGGAACTGCGCGAGCGCGAATTGGCAAGGGCTCTGAAGGAACTGCCCGATGCCTCGCCCGAGGTGCGGAAGGTGCTGGAGGCCCTGGCGACTTCGCTGTCGGGCAAGCTTCTGCACGACCCTATCTGTGCTTTGAGAGAGGCCGCCCACGCCGGCATGGGCGAGGGCCTGGCAGATGCAACCAGACGGCTGTTCCGGCTGGAAGGCGAGACCAGGCCTGGGGATCAGGTGCCGGAATCCGGCCAGGGAGGAAATGATGCGTAGCCTGATGATTGGTACCAGGGGAAGCCGTCTGGCGATAACGCAGACCGAGATGGTCGCGGCTGGGCTGAAGGCGGCAGTTCCTGGGATCGAGATCGGTATCGAGATTATTCATACGAAGGGCGACAAGATCCTGGACGTGCCGCTTGCGAAGGTTGGAGGCAAGGGTCTTTTCGTGAAGGAAATCGAGGAAGCTCTGCTGGATGGCAGGTGCGATCTGGCAGTGCACAGCCTGAAGGACGTGCCTGCCGAGCTGCCCGATGGACTGATTCTGGGTGCGGCGCTGGTTCGCGAGGTCGCCTATGACGCATTCGTATCGCGCTCGTGGCAGTGTCCCAAGAGCCTGCCTCAGGGGGCGCGCGTCGGGACTTCAAGCCTGCGTAGGCAGGCCATGCTGATGGCGATTCGGCCTGATTTGTGCGTCGTCAGTTTGAGGGGCAACGTCGAAACCCGTCTGCGGAAACTGGACGAGGGCCTGGACGCCATCGTGCTGGCCGCTGCTGGCCTGCGCCGGCTGGGCTTGTCGGACCGGATCTCGGCCTTCCTGACGCCGCCCGAGTTCGTGCCGGCAGCGGGGCAGGGCATCGTGGTGGTCGAGTGTCGCACCGACGATAGCGAGGTGCTGGATTTGCTGCGCCGGGCACTCGAGCATGCGCCAACCCGGATTGTGATGCGCGCCGAGCGGGCCTTCCTTGCCGCGATGGGCGGCGGTTGCCAGGTGCCGCTGGGGGCGTTTGCCAGGATCGAGGGCGAGGCGATCGTGATGGCTGGGATGCTTGGCCGGCCCGATGGCACTGACCTGCGACTGGTCAATGTCGAGGGTTCCGTGAAGTCTCCCGAGGATGCAGGCCGTCAGGTTGCCCAGCAACTGCTGGCCAACGGGGGGCGCCAGATTCTTGATGAACTTGAGGCGGCTGCCAGCTAGGGTTCACGTTCAAAACGACATGGAGATTACTTGGGCGCATCGCTTGCAGGTCGCCGGATCCTGGTAACCCGCGATGCCGCGAAGGCCGGGCAGACGGCTGCCGCCATCGAGGAACGTGGCGGCGTGGCGGTTGTCTTTCCCACGATAGGGTTTGCCGCTCCGGAACCGACCGCACCTCTGCTGGAAGCGCTTGCCGCCGTGCATGCATTCGATTACGTCGTCGTGACTTCGCCGACCGGGGCCGCAGTCCTGGCTGATGGTGTAGGTTCTTCCGGCCTGGTGCCCGATGCCATGGGCCGTCCCAGGTTTGCAGCGGTTGGGCGATCAACGGCGGCGGCACTGGAGAAGGCCGGGGCGACTGGCGTGCTGGTGCCTGCCCGCGAGGACGGCGACGGGCTGCTGCAGGCGTTGCTGGCCGATGGCGCATCAGCGGGGCGAGTGCTGGTGCTGCGCGCTCAGGCCGGTCGGGAGGTTGTAATCGACGGGCTCAGGGCGGCCGGCGGGAACGTCGAATCCGTCGTGGCCTACCGTACAGTGACGGCCAGCCATACCCCGGAAGAGGTCGCGGCCTTGCTTGGTGCGGATGCACTGGATGCGGCGCTGTTCCTAAGCCCTTCCTCCCTTGATGGACTCTTCGAGATTCTTGGGGACGACGCAGCCCGGCGCATTCTTCGGTGTGCGCTGGTGGTTGCGATCGGTCCCACTACTGCGATGGCCTTGGAAGCCCGCGGGATCAAGCCAGGTCTGGTGCCTTCGCGGCCGGACCTTGGAGTTGTTCTTGACGGTCTGGCGGATGCCCTGGCCGGCAGGTCCGACGATTCCGGCCGGTCTTCCTGATCCGGGGAATGGCATGGCTGAAGGGCAAATCACGTCTTTCCAGCATCGCGCTTGAAGCCAATGTATCATTCCGTCGGATCCGGTTCGTGGAGGGTCTGAATGCGGGTGTGCCCGGATGCCTTGACCTGGGTGCTGGTTATCGTGGCAGCGGCCGGAGGCTGCACCCGATGGTCAGTTTCCGGGGATGCCGGAAATGACCAGGCAAGCCAGTCGGACGTCCCCTCGGATCTGTGGGTTCCCGATGCGGATTCATCCGGCCACGACCTGCTGGAAACGCTGGAGGAACCCGGTTCCATCGACCCGGGCCTTGATTCCCCTGGTGATGTTGGCGACCCAGGTGGCGTCGATCATGGTGTGGACGTCCCGGTTTTGGATGTGCCCCTGAAGGATTTGCCGGGCGATCCTGGTGCCGAGACGTCAGGAGTCTGCAAGCTCGAGCCGTTCACCCTGGAATTCGGATACGTGTTCGCTGGCGGCTCGTCCAGGCGCGCCATATCGGTCAGCAACATCGGCCAGGGCAACCTGAGTATCGATCGTTTCAAGATAACAGGCTCGCAGGACTTTGCTCCCGAGATCGACGTCGAACCGACGGCGGTATCTGGCGGTCGTGAATGGGTTCTGGCCCCCCCCCGCGTCCTTGCAAAGAATGGCACCATGCAGCAGTTCATGGTCTTCTCGCCTACAACCGACGGAAAGGCCGAGGCGATATTCGAGGTTTTCAGCAGCGATACCAGTGCTCCCGACGCCCCTCCCAAGGTCTTCCTTCGCGGAAATCTCCAGACGGCTTGCGCCGTGTTCGTGCCAAATGAGGTCGCATTCGGCCCGGTGATGGTTGGTGAAACTGCCACGGTCTCGGTCAGGATTGAATCCTGTGGCGGGAAGGCGCTTATCATCAGCAGCCTGGTGGTCGATGGCCCCGGTGCTGCTGCCGGTGTCAGTCTCGACTATTCGACACTGCCTGGCGGCATGGCTCCGACCGCCGCGGTTCCTCTGACACTGGCCCCTGGAGCCTCGGTGGATATCAATGTCGTCTGGGCGCCGACCTCGGCTGGGCCTGGCGGATTCTTCAGTCCCTTGTCCGGCCTCGTGACCCTCGTGGGGAACCAGTTCATGGTGTCTACGTCACTGCCACTTAACGGTACTGCCTACGCGGTCAAGTGTGCGCAGCCGGGGATTCGTCCGTTCGAACCGGTGGCGGTGCCTGCCGGGACCCTTCTGTTCGCCTCCAGCTTCCCGTCGAGGTCGGATTTTGGCGTCGTCAATGGGTACAAGTGGACTGTGGAACAGCCAGTGGGGAACCTTGGGACACTGGTTCCGGACGATACGCGAAGCGACGTTTCCCTGTTCGCCGCAGTGCCGGGTGATTACATCTTCCACCTGGAGGTTTCCGACGACAATGGAAACCTTACGTGCGGCGATGCCGTGCAGAAGGTGACGGTGGAACGCGGTTTGGTGGCAGCGATGGTTTTGACCTGGACGAATCAGGACGGGTCCAAGGTTAATCCCGGCGCGGGACCAGACCTCGACTTGCACGTTCTGCACCGCTTTGCACCTGCCCGTCCTGACGGTTTCGACAACATTCCGTACGACTGCTTCTGGGAAAATCGGAACCCATCCGGATCCGACTGGGAATGTTCCGGTTCCGGCATCGACTGTGTGTCAATGCCGTCTTACAGCCTGGACGGGATGGTGCCAGAGGTCGTCGTGATTCAACTGTCAGGATGTACCGTCGGGCAGGTTTTCCGATTCGGCGCCGATTATCCACTTGCTGGTGCCTGGGGCCCGGTCCAGGCGACCATCGCCGTCGTCGACAACACCGGTCAGATCGATGTTTCATCCGTGCCACTTGCGCCAGGGGGCCTCTGGGAAGCCGGGACTTTCACCTGTGGTTCGCACGCAGTGAACTGGAATGTCGGCGCCCGACAATAGGTAACCGCGGCTTCTACCGCTTTCGGACGTTCTTCTGATTTCAGGTGCTTGCAACCATCCAGGTGCGTAATCGTGCACCCCTGGCAAGCGCGTCGTTGGAGCCTGCGCGGCAGGCGTGGTAAAGTCCAGTCCGGACCTTGCAGGGGATCGCAAATGAAAATCTGCCCGAAATGCCAGCGCACCTGGCCGTCTGGAGGCAGGTTCTGTCCCATGGACGGCACGCCGCTGGAGGATGTCAAACTGCGGGATGGCGACAGCGAGGAAGTGACGAGGATCGTTCCGGCCGCGCCTGCGCCTGCGCCTGCGCCTGCGCCGGCAGCGAAGCCCGTGTCCCGGCCTCCAGTGGCGGCCAAGCCTGCTGCGGCCAAGCCTGCTGCGGCCAAGCCGGCGGCGGCGCCCAAGACGAAAAAGGGCGAGTTTTCCGAGACCAAGTGGTTCATGGCGGGCGACATGGTGAAAGAGGATGAAATCGGCCCCGAGGCCTATCCGGTCGATCAGCTTGAACCGCGCTACAGGAAGACCCACGAATTGCCGGCCGACGTCCGTCACAAGTTCTCCTTGACCAAGGAGGGCGAGGACGCCCCAAAGAAGAACTGAAGAACCCGCCTTGATCGTCGGCAAAATGCCGGCCTGGAGCCTTGATGTCCCGCGATTTTCCCAGGGTCGTGCGCCTGTACGGTGCCGCTATCGGTGATGTCGTGCTCCTGGGCCGCGACGTGTCGGTCCCAGCCAACCCGATGATTGCCTGGGAGGTCTATCCGGAGGTGCATGTAAAGTGCCCCGATCGCCCGGCAATGGAGGCGCTGCTGGATCGCTTCGCGGATCAGGTGGTTTCCATTGACGGTCAGTCCTTCGAGGCGGTGGTCGTGTCTGCGCTGGCTGCGTCGGGGCGAAAACTTGCAACCGCCGAATCGTGCACTGGCGGCCTGATTGCCACGTTGATTACCGATGTGCCAGGCAGCAGCGCCGTGTTCCGCGGCGGAGTGATTGCGTATTCGGACGAGGTCAAGGCCGGCGTGCTTGGTGTCCCGCCTGAAATGCTGCGCGACCATGGTGCGGTGTCGGGGCCGGTTGTAGAGGCCATGGCGCGCTCGGTCCGGGCGCTGGCTGGTGCCGATCTGGCTGTCGCCGTGTCTGGCGTGGCCGGGCCTGGTGGCGGATCCCCCGAAAAACCGGTGGGAACAGTCTGGTTGGCGTGGGATGACCGCGGGCTGGTCGAATCGCGCGTGCGGGTGTTCGAAGGCGGTCGGGACAAGGTGCGCCGCGCAGCCGCCTTCGAGGCAATGGACGGCGTGCGTCGTCGTTGTCGGTAACGATTCATTGGGAAACGGAAATCCGGACGACCGTGGCGGCTGCCTCGGTAATTCGCTGGAGGAAACGATGTCTGACGAGATCCGGTTTGGCTGCGTAATCGAGCCATCCGTTCAGGTAGTGAACGGCCTGCTGGACGTTGCGCGGCATCTTGCCGGGGACCTGGGTCCGAAGGTCACCGGTGTTGCCTGGGTCCCTCCGCATCAGTACGTGGCGCCCCTTGCAATGGGCTCCTTGGGGTCGGCGGGTGGCGAGGAAGCGGCGGGCGAGGCTCTTAGGTTGGCAACCCGTGAACTTGAGGAATTCGGGGTCCAGATGGCCCCGCCGGTCCTGCTGCGTCAGGGCGATGCCGAGGGGCTCATCATGGTGGTTCTGACCTCGAAGGGCGACGAGCTTGCTGCCGTGACCAGCCTTGCAGCCAGTCGCCTGAACGAGATCGGTATGGACGTCCAGGCGCTGGATACCGTCGGCGTGACCCTGGCCCTGGTGACGGGAGAACCGGCCATGCAGGCCGTTTCCCAGGCGCTTCCCGAGGGTCGCGACACCCCTCGGGGCGGCTGGCTGGTCGGAGGGCTGTGCCTTCACGCCGGCTTGACGAACACGGACGGTCGCGGCTGGAGCCCGGTGCGGATGCGGTACGCCCCCCTGCTGCGTCAAGGTTCGCGTCGATAATTCCCTGGTTCCCGAAACGGGCCGTTGGTGTTGACGTTATCCGCCGATCATGACGTCGTTACTGCCCTGGATCAACTTCCCGACGCCGCCGCAATGCATGGTCATGTCGCCCATGCGGTGTGCCGGAATGTCGTTGATCATGACGGTCGAACTGCCCAGTGTCGCCTTCCACTGATTGGGGCCGCAGCATGCCGCGTGGATTCCGGGATCGCCTATGCGCAAAGCCGGAATCCCGTTTATCTGGACGTTCACGGATCCCGCAATTGCCGGCCCCATGACAGGATGGGCGCACCCCGGGCAACCGTGGGCGTCGGCAGGGCACTGCGACATGTCTCCGACTCGACCCGCGCCCGGCATGGGAACTCCTGGCAACCTGGACTGGAAGTATCCTTCGATTGGGTCCTGCCGGTCAATGCAGGTTCCGCTAGGGCATTGGGGACGTGTAGTCGGCGCCGAACACCGCGCATTCCTCCTCGGTCATCGAAACCGCCTCCGATCTGGCGTTCGCGAACTCGCCGCCCGCCAACCCGCTGAAGGAAGCCAGCAAGTCCCCGGTTGTCGCATCCTTCACGGTTCCGGTCACTGTTGGGAAAAGAATGAAGATGACGTACGCCGCGGTGGCATCGGTGGCGTCTGACAGCATGGGTGTCGAATTGGCGCCGACATCGACGGTGGCCTCTACCAGGTACTTCGAGTTCTTGGCAATGACCAGCGCTGATCTTGGAACGCACTGCCGGGCAACCGAGTCCCAGCGCCACGTGTCGTGCCGCCAGCCAAGTTCCCCGCGCTCGGCCCGGAAGGTGGCCAGATCCAGTTTTCCGTCACGTTCGATCCCGAAATCAAGGTAGTCCAGCGCAGTCGATTCGAAGTGGTAGGTCTGCCAGGCCCACATCACTCCGGCCTTCTTGTCCCCGACTACCGCGAAGTCCCATCCGCCCATGTTGAAGCCCCATCGCCCCCACGAGTTTTCGCGATAGCCGTGCCCGTCTATGGTCAGCGTCGTGTCTGTCACCAGGTTGTGGATGGTCCCCTTGATTAGCGTGTAGGGCCACAGCATGTCCACGTTCCACTGTTCATCGTCAGGCATCAGGACACCAACGTCGGTCGCATGAACGGGGATGAACTGGTCCTTTGTGGCACTCAGCGCCAGCCATCCCTGGCTGACTACCAGGTCCCACTCGGCCTTGCCGTTCTTTCCCTCAAGTCGCAGGCTGTTTGTCGCCTTGTCAGGGGTCATGCGCCCGAAGTTGCCGGATACCAGAGGGCCCGCTGTGAACGATCGGATGTCTGCCCCGGCCGAAAAGCCCTCGTATCCAAAATTGGCGTACTCGGAAGTTATCGAACCGTCGGGCCAGCGGCCGGCCATCGCGACGTTGCCTCCCTTGGGTACCTGGTTTCCGAAGAAGTCGTCCCTTTGCCTGGGGTTTGCGATCAGATAGCCGATGCTGCCGGTGAAGTTGGCCGCCTCGTCATGGACCATGAAGTAGTCCCACTCGAACGAGATGCCGTCGATTGCGCTGTCGTCCAGGAAGGCACTTCCAAGGATGTTCCATCCGGGAAGGCCGTCGCGACCGGTCGGCTGGGTTGCCTCGTCCTGAAGGTCGCCTGCCAGATCGGACGGCAGATCAACCGATAGTTCGCCGGTCAGTTCGTCCCTGGCAATGTCACCACCGGAATCCGGGACGTCGCCAGAATTATCGGTCACCAGCGAGTCACTGGCCTGTTCCGACGTCGAACACGACGAAAGCGCGATCGGAAGCGACAGGATAACGGCGGCCATGGCTGCCAAGACTCGCATACGGATCCCCTGGTTGTGTCAGTGGGGATGCTAATGGCCGTCCGTAATTGAGTCAATAACCGGCGCGCAGACCTGATCTGTTCCCGGGTGACCAAGGCTGTTCAAGGCACGGCGCAGGCTCGGCCCCGATCCGTTGTGGCTGTTTGGCGTCCATGTCAAACCGCGCGCCTACGATGCCTTACGATCGACGGGTAACGAATTATCGGTTGACTAGCGTTCTTCTGGGACTAACATCGCCGTCCGGATGGTCCATCCCTTCCACCGAGGTAGAACAGATGATGAAGATTTGCGGCAGCGGGTTGGTTGTTGTGGCATTGGCAATGGCGATGGGTTGTGGCGCGGATTCTAGCACCCTGCAATCCCTGGACATTTCTGGTCCCGGTGGCGACACCGCCGAACTGGATTCGGGGGACGCGGGGACAGATGCGCCCCTGCCGGATGGCTTTGTCTGCCGGCCCGGAGAGACCAATTGCATGGGTTCGGTGTTCCTGGTTTGCAATGTTGACGGGCTGGACTGGATGTCGATCACCTGCCCCAACGGCCAGGCTTGCACCTCGACTGGTTGCAAGGGCGTTCCGGGTGGTGACGTGGTTGTGGGCGAGGATGTGCCTGTCGAGGACACTTCGGTGCCCGGCGAGGATATGTTCCAGCCTCCCATGGACACGGTTGGTCCAGCCGACGTTGCAGTCGACGTTCCCGTCGTCGAGGACCTGGTCGTGCCGGTCGATCCTGGCGTGACGACCGACGAGGGATCGGTTCCCTTGAACTGCGGCAACAATCCGCCGTGCCCTGCCGACCAGGTGTGCTGCAGTTCGATGATGGGCCAGCGGTGCACGGCTCCTGACGAGTGCCGCGGCACCATTGCATGCCAGTCGGCGCAGGACTGCAGCAACAACCAGCAGTGCTGCCCCGGTCAGTATGGGCAGCCAGCCCAGTGCGCGGCGACCTGCAGTGGCGGCGGCACCGTTCCCACGTGCGAGGCCACTGCGGACTGCTCGGGCGGCCAGACTTGCGTCAGCCTTCTGGGGCTGACAAAACTGTGCCTGTCCGAGTGCGTGGCCGATACCGACTGCGGGGGCCAGACCTGCCAGGATGTCGGCGCGTTTGGCTATTCGCTGGCCAAGGTCTGCAACTGCGCCCAGGACACCGATTGCGGCTCGCCCCTGGTCTGCTGCACCATCCAGTACGTCGACGTGAAGACCTGCATGACCCAGTGCATGTAGCGGCCCAGTTGCGCCAGGTTCCCGCCGCCCCGTTGCCTGCGTCGCACCCCTCTGCTAGAGTCTGCCCGTCCCTTTTGGAGGTCCGAAATGGCGAAGGAACCCAAGGCACCTGCACCGGTACTTTCCGACGACCGCGAGCGCAACATCGCGGTCGCCGTCCAGACCATCGAGCGCCAGTTCGGCAAGGGCAGCATCATGCGCCTGAAGGAAGGCGAGTCCCACGTTCCAGTGGCCGTCATTCCCACAGGTTCACTGGGCCTGGATGTGGCGCTGGGCACCGGCGGATATCCCAAGGGCCGCGTGGTGGAAATCTATGGCCAGGAATCGTCGGGCAAGACCACTCTGGCGCTGCTGGCGATTTCGGAAGCCCAGAAGAAGGGCGGCCTGGCGGTCTTCATCGACGCCGAACACGCGCTGGACATCAATTACGCCAGGAAGCTGGGCGTGAACATTGACGACCTTTTGCTGGCGCAGCCCGACACTGGAGAACAGGCCCTGGAAATCGCCGAAACGCTGGTCCGTACCAACGCCGTCGATGTCGTGGTCATCGATTCGGTCGCGGCGCTGGTCCCCAAGGCGGAACTGGAAGGCGAGATGGGCGACAGCCACGTCGGCCTGCAGGCCCGCCTGATGAGCCAGGCGCTGCGCAAGCTGGCGGGTGTCCTCAGCAAGTCGAACACGTGCCTGATCTTCATCAACCAGATCCGCATGAAGATCGGCGTGATGTACGGTAACCCGGAAACGACCACCGGCGGCAACGCGCTGAAGTTCTATGCTTCGGTTCGCCTGGAGGTGCGTCGCGGCGCAACCATCAAGGATGGCGATGGCGGGTCGGCGACGGGCAACAGGGTCAAGGTCAAGGTCGTCAAGAACAAGCTGGCGCCGCCCTTCAGGGAGGCCGAATTCGACTTGATCTACGGCGAGGGCGTGAACAGGATGGGCGAAGTCGTCGATCTGGCGGCAAACCTGGGCGTCCTGGAAAAAAGCGGCTCGTGGTTCTCGTTCGCTGGCGAACGACTGGGGCAGGGGCGCGAACAGGCAATGGGTTTCCTGCAGGATCGCCCCCAGGCATACACGCAGGTCTCCGATGCCGTGCTGGCAAAGGTCGGACTGGCGGGTCGTGGCGTGGCTTTGACGGCGGTTGTAGATGGCTGAGCCTGTTCTGGGGATCGAACTGGAGAGCCTGCTGCGGTTCGCAGTGACGCAGGGGTTGTCCGATGTGCATATCAAGCCGGGGCGGCCACCTATCTTTCGCCGCGGCAACGCCATGGATCTCGTCAGTCCCCGGAACACCACGCTTGTCGAGGCGCGCGACGTCCAGGCCCTGGTGGACCCGATCTTCGAGGAACATCATCGCATCCTGTTGCGCGAACAGGGCGGCGTCGACCTCGGCTGGGGTATCTCGGGCATTGGCCGCTTCCGCATCAATGTCTTCCGCAGCCGGATGGGCCTGCAGGCGGTACTGCGTGTGGTCCCGTCCCGCATCCCGACGCTGCAAGAACTCAGTCTGCCTCAATCGCTGGCGAACCTGGCGAACGAACGGCGTGGCCTGATCCTGGTCAGCGGCGCCGCCGGGCAGGGCAAATCAACCACGATGGCTGCCCTGGTGGACCAAATCAACCGCACCCGCGCATGCCATATCGTGACCATCGAGGACCCGATCGAGTTCATCGTGGATGATCGGCGCGCAGTGGTGTCTCAGCGCGAGGTGC
Source organism: uncultured Myxococcales bacterium (assembly GCA_903936705.1). Taxonomy (GTDB): domain Bacteria; phylum Myxococcota_A; class UBA9042; order DTJE01; family DTJE01; genus CAIZWN01. The sequence continues at coordinate 77,838 of CAIZWN010000002.1, read as the reverse complement.
TGACCGACGTACCGTCGTTTGCCGCCGGTCTGCGGTCGGCCCTGCGCCAGGATCCGGACGTGATCCTGCTGGGCGAAATGCGCGACCGCGAGACCATTGAAACCGTCCTTCAGGCGGCCGAGACCGGGCATCTGGTCCTTTCGACGTTGCACACGGTTGACGCCCGCGAGACCGTGAACCGCATCCTGTCGGTATTCGAGAAACACGAACACCAGCAGGTCCGCCAGATGCTGGCGTCCGTGCTGCGTGCGGTGGTCAGCCAGCGCCTGCTGGTGCGGCAGGACGGAACCGGTCGCGTGCCCGCGGTCGAATTGATGCTGGCTACCCCGCGAATCCGGGACCTGCTGAAGACCGAGGAGGGACCGGACGAGATCCCGGTAACGATCTCCCAAGGCCAGGCCCAGTACGGGATGCAGACATTCGATCAGTCTCTGATGGGCCTGTATCGGGACAGCAGGATATCGTACGAGGAAGCCATGAACCACGCCAGCAGCCCGGCGGACTTTGCGTTGCGACTGAAGGGCATCGGCGGTACGGCTTCCGATGATGTCCAGGTGCGGGGCGGTCCCGACGATTATTCCTTCTGAACAACCGAGGATGAACGTGACGTCGAATGACATTCGAACCGAGTTCCTGAAGTACTTCGAGGGCCAGGGCCATCGTGTCGTGCCCAGCCATTCGCTGCTGCCGCCTGCCGACCCGTCGCTGCTGTTCGTGAACGCCGGTATGGTGCAGTTCAAGGACGTTTTTACCGGCCGTCGCGAGTCGGTGTGGCGTCGGGCGACGACGACCCAGAAGTGCCTTCGGGTCAGCGGCAAACACAACGATCTTGAACAGGTGGGTCGTACGCCGCGGCACCACACGTTCTTCGAGATGCTGGGGAACTTCAGCTTTGGCGACTACTTCAAGGCCGACGCCGTCAGGTTTGCGTGGGACCTGCTGGTCAACGTGTACGGGCTGAAGGCCGACGACCTGTGGATCACCGTCCATCCCGACGACAACCAGGCGCGCGAGCTTTGGATTAGCGAGGTCGGCGTTGATCCGTCGCGCCTTGTTGACGACCCAACGAACTTCTGGTCAATGGGCGACACCGGGCCTTGCGGGCATTGCAGCGAGATCCACATCGACCGCGGGCCGACGTATACCGGGTCGTCGATGCACGACCAGGGCAACCGGTTCATGGAGCTGTGGAACCTGGTGTTCATGCAGTACGACCGGGATGCCGACGGCAAGTTGACGCCGCTGCCTGCGCCGTCGATCGACACCGGGATGGGGCTCGAGCGCATATGCAGCGTGCTGCAGGGCGTCAGGACCAACTATGAAACCGATTTGTTCCTGCCGCTGATGGACCTGACTGCCGGAATAGCCGGCGTGAAGTACGGGCGCGACGAACATGTCGATACCGCGCTGCGGGTTGTTGCGGACCATGCCAGGGCAACGGCGTTCCTGATTGCGGATGGCATCTATCCCGACAACGAAGGGCGGGGCTATGTTCTGCGCCGGCTGATGCGGCGCGCGCTGCGATTCGGCAACAAGCTGGGCCTGAAGGGGCCGTTCTTCACTGACGTCGTCCTGCACGTCCAGGAAGTCATGGGGGCAGCCTGGCCCGAGCTTCAGGCAAACAGGGACGTGATCCAGCGCGTGGCAGGCCAGGAGGAGGACCGTTTCCTGCGCACACTGTCGTCCGGGCTTGAACTTCTGGACGCCGCGATCGCCACGGCGAAGGTCGCCGGCCAGCCACGTCTGGACGGCAACGTTGCCTTCAACCTGTATGACACGCACGGGTTCCCGGTGGATCTGACCGATGTCATCGCCGCGGAACAGGGTTTGGCCGTTGACCAGGAAGGATTCACGGCCTGCATGCAGCAGCAGCGCGAACGCGGTCGCGCCTCGTGGAAGGCCGGGGTCGAGGACCTGGCGGTTATCGTGGCGGCTTGTCGCGAGGCCGGTTTGGCGTCGTCGTTCAACGGGTACGACTATGACGAAGCCATCGATGCCGGGCGGCGATCCCAGGTGCTGGGCCTGTTCCTGGTCGATGGGACGCCGGTTGTTTCGGCCGCGGCCGGTACGGACATCGTGATCCTGGTGCGCGAAACGCCGTTCTATGGCGAATCGGGCGGTCAGGCGGGCGACAAGGGCGTTCTGGAAGGGCCGGGCGGCCGTATGCTGGTCAAGGACGTTCGTCGCCCGTCCGATGAATTCATCCTGCACGTCGGCACGGTGGAATCAGGGGCGATCGCGAATGGCGAGGTCGTGAACCTGATGCCCGACGTCGCGCGCAGGTGGACTCGGCGCAATCACAGCGCGACACACCTGCTGCACAATGCGCTGCGTGCCGTTCTGGGAAACCACGTGCGGCAGCGGGGATCTCTGGTGACTCCCGATCGGCTGCGTTTCGACTTCAGCCACACGGGCTCGATGACGGACGACGAACTTCGCGAGGTCGAGGCCCGGGTTCAGGCGGTGGTCCTGGAGGACCTGCCTGTGACGACGGATGTGGTGCCGATCGACCAGGCTATCGCCCGTGGCGCCTTGCACTTCTTCGGGGACAAGTACGGCGACGTGGTTCGCATGGTGTCGATGGGCCAGTCCAAGGAACTGTGCGGCGGTACCCACGCGGGCAGGACCGGCGAGATTGGTCCGGTGGTGATCCTTGCTGAAACGGGCATCTCGGCCGGTGTCCGGCGTCTGGAGGCCATCACCGGCCCTGGCGCCATGGTCTGGCTGAAGGAACGCGCCCGTCTGGCAATCGAGGCCGCAGCCTTGCTGAAGACCGAGGCGACCGGCCTGGTCGAAAAGGTCAGCCGGCTGCTGGCGGACGAGAAGGTACTGAAGAAGGAACTGGCCGACCTGAAAGTGAAATCGGCTGCCGGCGGTATCGGTGCTGACGGGGCTGGCGACGTTCGCGTCGTCAACGGGGTGAATGTGCTTGTGGCGTCGGCGGATGGGATCGATGCAAAAGGCGCTCGCGATCTGGCTGATGTCCTGCGTGGCAGAATCGGGGCTGGAATCGTGCTGCTGACGCGCGCAGACGGCGACAAGCTTGCGGTCATCCTGGCGGTGACGCAGGATCTGGCTGACCGGTTCCCCGCCGGGCGTCTGCTGGGGCAGATTGTCGGTGCGCTGGGCGGACGCGGTGGCGGAAATCCATCGCTGGCGCAGGGCAGCATTCCGGATGTTGCTGGGGCTGGTCTGGTACTTGACGGGCTGCTTGCTGCTCTGTCATCCTAGCGGCCGGCCCGTTTCTTCGAAGTTCGGGAGGATCCCATGAGCAAGGTCCTTGAAGGTCCCATCGTGATTGACCTGCTGCAGCGGCACAGCAAAGTGCCTACGTCCGTCGAGATCCTTGAACGCTATCAGGCGCGGTACGCCGGCGTTCCGGCCGGTTATGTCGAACCTGCGGCCCCGGTTGCCCAGCCGGAACCGGAACCCCAGCCGACGCGGATTTTCCATTCGTCGGCGCCCGTCGCTGCCGACCCCCAGCCTGTGGACCAGTCCGAAACCAAAGTGCTGTTCGAGGTGCCCGAGGCGGTCGAGGAAGTCTCGGCACAGGATGTCGGCGCGCTGGACCTGCAACAGGCGGACTCGCACGACTCGGGGACCGCGACGATTTCGTTCGACGCCAGCCAGGTGGTTCTTTCGATTGTCGATGATGTCGCGTCCGACGCCGACGCAACCAGGATGATCCAGGCTGTCGGGGAAACGGAACCCGAGGCCCCCGAATACCAGGCGCCGGCATACGAGGCGCCCGAGCACATGGCCACCCAGGCATTCGAGGCGATCGATTTGCCGCCGCCACCCCAGGCGCAGCCGGCCGCTGTGCGCCAGGAAGACTCCTGGAACCAGCCTGAAAGCCCGTCGCTTGCGACTGTTTCGTTCGATGCCATCCCCGCGCTGCCGGCCGACGGCAACGCCGCAGACGCTTCCCAGCCAGCCGACGAAGACGGTCCCTTGACCAACGAAACCATCTCGATGGCCGCCTTCGATGGCGCCGAGGGCGTCGGCCCGGACGGCAAAAAGAAGCGCAAGCGCCGCCACCGCTGATTCGCACGGTATTTTCCCGCCGCCCACAAATCGGAATCCCGGCCCAGGTTGAATGCTTTCGTTTTCTGGGTTACGTCTGCGATTGCCCGGCGGCAATTACTGCCCTACGATCACCCGGTCTTCTAATCCGGAGTCATAAATGGCATACGACGCGCGGCCAGTGCGGGCTCCCCGAACCGCGGGGGGGATGTTGAAGGTCCTGGCGCGCGTGGCCGAGGGGCCGCTTGGGCCGATGCTGCTGGGGAAGACGCTGCTGGCCAGCGCCGGCATCCCGGCCTTCCGCGAGGCGATTTCGGACGATCCGATGTGGCCCTTGGGGTCGCCCCGCAACGTGACCGAACCGTCAACCCCGGGTGCGCCGTTCGCGGACCTGTCGCCGCTGGAAGCCGCCGGCCACGCACCGGGGCCTGAAGCCATCAGGACAGTCCTGGATTTTTCGGCCGCCTACCAGGAGGGCCGCAGCACCCCCGAGCTTGTCGCGCAGGCTGTTCTGGATGCCTGCGCGGCGTCCGAACGCCTTTCCCCGGCGCTGCGGGCAATCGTCGCGCAGGACCCTGCCGACGTTTTGGCACAGGCCAGGGCCAGCGCAAGTCGCTGGCGGGATGGCCGGCCCCTGGGGCCGCTGGACGGGGTGCCGGTTGCGATCAAGGACGAACTGGACCTGGTTCCCTATCCGACAACCGTTGGGACTGCTTTTCTGAAAGACGTGCCAGCGCAGGATGCCACGGTAGTGGCGCGTTTGCGGGCGGCCGGCGCCATATTGATCGGCAAGGCGAACATGCACGAGATCGGGATCGGGGTGACGGGAGTGAACCCACACCATGGCCCCGCGCGCAATCCATACGATTCGGCGCGAGCCACCGGGGGATCCTCCAGCGGGTCCGCCGCGGCCGTGGCATCCGGCCTGTGTCCCCTGGCCTTGGGTGCCGACGGGGGAGGGTCGATCCGGCTGCCGGCGGCACTGTGCGGCGTGGTCGGATTAAAGCCGACATTCGGGCGTGTCAGCGAGGTTGGTGCGGCGCCATTGTGCTGGTCGGTGGCCCATGTGGGTCCCATTGGAGCGACCGTGGGCGACGTGGCGCTGGGCTATGCGTTGATCGCTGGCGTTGACACGCTGGACCCGAATTCCAGCCCACAGCCGCGGCCAACAATAGCCGGGTGGAAAAATGCCGATCTTCGTGGCGTGCGAGTCGGCGTGTACGACCCATGGTTCGACCACGCAGACCCAGCCGTCGTGGCGTCGTGTCGCGATGCCCTGGGGATCCTGGTCGCGGCCGGCGCAACAGTTTGCCCGATCGAACTGCCAGACCTTGGCCTGCTGCGCACGGTCCACCTGGTCACGATCGTTTGCGAGATGGCGACGGCCCACGCCAGGTACGACCGTCAGCATCGCCGCGAATACGGGGCCGACACGCGCCTGTCCCTGGCGCTGGCGCGGATGCTGACTGCGCGGGACTACGTGCACGCCCAAAGGTTGCGCACCGGCCTCATCCGCAGTTTCCAAGCCGTGCTGGCAAACGTCGATGTCATAGCGTCCCCGACGGCGGCCTGCACCGCCCCCATCATACCGGCCGACTCGCTTGCGACCGGGGAATCGAATCTTGAACTGACCACGCGAATCATGCGTTTCGCACAGCCGGGAAACCTGACCGGCCTGCCGGCCCTGACTGTACCGGCAGGCTATGACGCCGATGGTCTTCCGATAGGCTTCCAGTTGATGGGCCGCGCCTGGGACGAGGCCCTGCTGCTGCGCCTGGGACGCGTCGTCGAGGCCGCCGTCGTCCGCCGCCCCCCGAAAATCCTCTTTGATTTGCTGGCTTCAGCCGCGCCGCGGGTGGTCAAGTAACGGCCCGAACCCCCTTGGATTCCACAGTTCAGCACCCGGTGGCGGCCGATTCCCGCAGACCGAAAAGCAGGCCTGACACACTGATATCAGCATCGATGTCTGGCCAATGGATGCCCTCGCCGTCGCCAATCAATTCCAAGTGCGAACGCTGCTCAGGCGTGGCACCAAGCAGGGTCGGAAACCATGCCAGGGGCACCAGGACGCGTCGACCATCGACCAGATCGACGATCAGTTGGGTGTCGGTAACCTCGACTGCGTCAGCGAGGGTCTCGGCCAGCTCGGGGAAAGCGCTCATTCCAAACCTCCAGGAAAGTTTCCCGGTTAAGGGAAATGATTCTTGTCAATTCAGCCAGTTGATGGGCGGGAAAGTGCTTGGAGGACGCAAGGCCAAACGGCTGAAGCCAGAATTTAGCTGTCTTGTTGCCCTCCTGCACATGAACGTGTGCCGGTTCCTGTCCCTCGTTGAGGTAGAAGAAGAAGCGGTAGGGACCTTCCCGAAGTAGGGTTGGTGCCATCAAAGCCAACCTGCCGACAACGGAGTCGAGTTTACCACCATCAAACTCAAATCAATGAAAACGTGGAACCAGGTCGCGTTCGGCTGAATCCCTGGACGAATTATCGCTGTGAAGCCGATCATACTGCCCAACCCAACTGCTGGTACAATATGCCGCGGTTTACCAAGGGGGGACTTGCCATGGCGGTTCGCAGGTCCGTTCGATGGTTTCGATGCTGGCCCCTGGTTGCCGCAGGGGTGCTGACGGTTCCGGGCCTGTGCCAGGCCGAGGGCAGCGCCCCCATCATTGCGGTATTTGACGTCGAGACCAAGGGCATTCAACTGGCCGCCCATGTCGTGGACAGCCTGAGTGACTACGTGGCGTCACGACTTGCCGAGAGCGGCAAGTTCCAGGTTGTGCCGCGTGCCCAGTTGAAGGCTCGCCTTGCCGAGGCCAAGACCGAGTCCTACAAGGAATGCTATGACGAGTCCTGCCAGATCGCGTTGGGCAGGGAGGTTGCAGCCCAGAAGACGCTGGCTACCCGAATCGCCAAGGTTGGTTCGCAGTGCATGATCAGCCTGAACGTTTTCGACCTGGGTCGGGCGACCAGCGAGACGGCGTCAACGGCATCCGGAGCGTGCACGGAAGACGGTCTGGTGGCCTCGCTGGGCGCGGCTATCGAGAAACTGACGGGGACTGCTGCCCCGGCATCCCAGCCTGGGCCAGGGCGGACACCGGTCCTGCTTGGCGTCGGCACGGTCGAAAGCGGCATCATCATCGACAAGGGCCAAAGCATCGTGAACCAGGTGACCGACCAGACCGGGTTTCTGGTCATCAAGTCCGAGCCGACGGGTGCAATCATCACGCTGAACGGCAAGGAGATGGGCAAGGCGCCGTTGCAGATCGAGCAGATGGTTGGCCGGTACGTCCTGGTCGCCGAGATCGGAAAACTGTACCGCCCGGCTCGCCAGGAGATCGACCTGGACCAGACCGGGAAGCGCGTGACCCTGACCCTGCCTCCGGCGTTCGGTCGCCTGGAGGTCACAAGCGACCCGTCTGGCGCGGAAGTCAGCCTGGACGGCGAGCGGGTTGGAACGACACCGTGGAGCGCCGACCCGAAGCCCTCGGCAAGCTATGTTGTTCGGGTAGAAAAGGCGAACTACCTGAGACACGAAAGTTCGGTCGTGGTCGAGGACGGCAAAACCGCAGTTGTGAAGGCAGCTCTGCAGCAGAATTTCGGGTCCCTGGTCGTGGACAGCAACCCGCCAGGTGCAGCGATCACGCTGAACGACGAGGCGACCGGACAGAAGACTCCGTTCACGTTCCCGACCCTGCAACCCGGAATCGCGGTTGTGAAACTTGGCCTGGAGGGTTACGGGGATGCGGTCCAGCGGGCGACGGTGCTGAACCGCGAGATCGTGAAGATGTCCGTGACGCTGAAAGGCAAAATGGGCCTGCTGGTAGTTACATCGGCATACGATGACGGGACCCCCTGCGAGGGTGAGGTATCGTTTGACGGGAAGGCCGTGGGCCAGACGCCATGGAAGCAGGAGGTCCTGGCCGTGCCTCACAAGGTCAGGGTCGTGTGTCCCGACGGCGAGGCCTCTGCCTCGGTGAACGTGGTGCACAACGAACGTCGGCCCCTGGCGCTGTCGATTTCGGCCCCCGGACGCAGGAAGGCCGTGGCACTGCCATCGGCGGGTCCGCTGAATCCAACTGCCTCGGGCCCATCGCAACACCAGGTCCCGGGGGTTGCGGCACCAGCGCCAGCCCATAAGACGTCGGTCGGTGCATGGGTGATCTTCGGTACCGGCCTTGCAGGGCTTGTAACCGGAGGTGTGCTGACCTGGGCCGCGCACAACGAATCCGGCAAGCTGGCGTCTTCCGGCACCTACCCCGACGGCACGTCACGAATCGACCGGTCGCGTGCGGCAGCTCTGCAATCCCAGGCAAAAACCTACCAGAATGCATCCACGGCAATGTACGCCATCGGCGGTGCCGCCACCCTGGCGGGCCTGGTCTGGGGGATCGTTGACCTGGTTCATCGTCCGGCCGCCAGCCATGCCGAAACGGGCCCGAAGCCAGTGATGTCGGTGGCGGGCGGTGTCGTGCCACTACCTGGCGGGGCAGTAGTCATGGTGAACATCCGATGATATGGCGAGGTTTGAACATGTACATGATCAGATTCGCCATGGTCGCCGCGGTCCTGTCCGCGGCCTCCCTGTCGGCAGGATGCATAGGCGACCAGCTTGGAACCCGCCGGTTCACCTGCGAAAACCCAGGCGGATCCTGCGGCCAAGGCTGCACCTGCATCGCAGCGCCAGCAGGCGCTGGATACACCGGCTGGTGCCAGTGCCCAGGCGTTGAACCGCCATTGACGGATGACCCCGGCCAGGATATCGGCAGCGACCTCGGCCAGGACATCGGCAGCGATCTCGGCCAGGACATCGTCGTGGATACCTGCAACGGCGCAACATGCGCTGTTATCTCCGGGTACACCGCCACATGCAATGCCCAGGATCATTGCGAGTACGCGAATGTTGACACTACCGGCTGGAAGCAGTGGGATGTGTGGGTGCACGTTCCGGCGGGTTCGTTCACGATGGGGTCGCCATCGACTGAATCTTCACGTAGCACCGACGAGGACCCGAATCATACGGTGACGTTCGCCTCCGCCTACCTGATAGGGAAGTACGAGGTGACCGTCCTTCAGTACGAGGCTTGCCAGGCGGATTCACCAGGGACCTGTACCCCACCCAGCACCCAAGATTGGGCCGGTACGCAAGGAACGAACACGTCGGCGAACGGGCGTTCGACGCACCCTCAGAACGGGTTGACGTGGGCCCAGGCGGGTGCGGTATGCACGTGGCTGTTTGGCCGTCTGCCGTCCGAGGCCGAGTGGGAGTACGCGGCGACAGGTCCGACGCACCGGAAGTACCCGTGGGGGGGTACGCCCGCGCCGACGTGCGCGAACAATACGGCGGTGTTCAACGAGGCCGGAACGACAGCTGGTTATGGGTGCAGCTCGGGAGGGACTCTTGCTGTCGGGTCGAAGACGGCTGGCGTGTCCTGGAGTGGGGCGTTGGACATGTCAGGTAACGTTTGGGAATGGGTGGAGGATTGGTACCACTCGAACTACACGGGAGCGCCGACGGATGGCAGTGCCTGGGTGGATACCGGCGACGGCCGCGTGATCCGTGGCGGCAGTTTCCTCATCGTCGCGTCGTTCCTGCGGTCGTCGAATCGCTACACCGGCACGCCGGACTACCGCTACGCGTACTTCGGGGCCCGCTGTCTGAGGCCCATACCATGAGGCTTTTCACTTGCGAACTTTAACACTCTTTCCCTTTGGGCCTACTGGGGCTCACGGCTCCGGCTGGGTCGCCTGCGCAGCGGCGCGACCCTGTGGCCAAGCCGGAGCCGTGCGCGCCGTCACCGCTGATGCGGGGGCGGCGCGGTGCGCTGGGTGACGTATGGCGATCGAGTTGACGATTCTGACCCTGGCCTTTGACCCGTTGCTGGAGGGTTTTCCCAGCGAACGGGTCAGGGATTTTCTTGTCGACAAGGAGTGTCTGTCGTGCGACACGTTTTCGTTCTCGCATGCAGGGCGTCCCTTCTGGTCCCTGTGTTTGACATGGCGACGGCGTCAGGCAGCCGAGAGCCTCGTACCTGGCGAAGATGCCGATGGCAACAAGGGAACCGTGATTGATCGCGCACGCCAGGAGGCGATCCGCGAACTTCTGTCCGACATGGACGAACGCGAAAGGGCCCTGTATGACCGCCTGCGTGGTTGGCGGCGCGAGGCATCGAACCGCGAGGGCAGGGCCCCCTACATGATTTTCGCCGATGCGACTCTGGTCGAGTTGGTCCGGCGCAGACCTGGAACCAAGGCCGGTCTGGCCGAGGTCAAGGGCATTGGCGACAGGAAGATTGCATCCTACGGCGACATTTTGCTGGAGATGCTGAATGGAACCGGATCTCGATCGTCGCGACCTGGCGCGGCTGCCGCTGGTGACGCGGTGGCTGGACCTGACGGTATGGTTGCTGAAGACCACGGAACGGATGCCCCGACACTGGCGCCACAGCCTGGTACACCGGATCGACAACGAGTGCCTGGATGTGATGACCCTGTTGACCGAGGCGTCGTACCGGCGTCAGAAGCAGGACCTGCTGAAGGAGGCGAACGTCCGTGTAAGCCGTCTTCGGATTCTGTTGGAGGTGGCGCGTAGCGTGGAGGTCATGTCCCCTGGTGCTCATGAGCATTCGATGACGGCAATTGACGAGTGTGGAAGGATGCTGGGTGGCTGGATCCGGGACTCGGGCCAGCGGGAGGACCGGTGAACGTTGCGAGGGAAGCGGTCATTTTCCCTTCGTTCAACAGGACGTTCTCGGTCGGGGGTTTGTACCTGGCGTACGGCAGGGCTCTTCAAGGGCATCGCCGCGACCCCGGTGCTGCAGCCTTCATGCTGTCTTGCGGTCCGTCGCTGTGCGACCTGTCAAGACGCCTTTTGAACGACACCTGGGTACCTCTGCCGGTTCGGACATTTGCCATTCGAGACCCGAAGCCCCGGACCGTTTGTGAGACCGCGTTTCCCGATCGTGTGGTCCATCATGCGTTGGTGGCGGCCCTGGAGTCTGGGGTCGAGAAACTGCTGGATCCGGAATCGTATGCTTGCCGGAAGGGCAAGGGACTGCACCGCGCGGTTGGTCGATCCCAGGAATTTTTGCGTGTTCACGACTGGGCACTATCGCTGGATATTCGTCACTATTTTCCTGAAGTTCCGCATGGTTCGCTGCTGGGAATTCTGCATGACATGGGTGTTCCGGCAAACTATCTGCGCCTTATGGGCCGCGTTCTGGACGGGGCACCTGGGAATGATTCGCCCCGTGGCCGTTCCATACCGATAGGCGCGTTGACCAGCCAGTTTCTGGGCAACGTGGGCCTTGATCCTGTCGAACGGTGCTTGCGGAAGGATTATCCCGACTGTGACCACGTCAGATACATGGACGATATCGTGGTGTTCGGTCCGTCAAAGCGGCGGCTGTGGGATGCCTGGCGATGTATCGACGACGTGGTGTGCGGCCTGGGGCTGACGTTGAAGCCGGCGGCAACCCGGCTGGTCCCGGCCAAAGAGGGAATAGGTTTCCTGGGTTTTCGGGTATATCCAGGCGCTGTAGTTCCGTGCAGGCAGACTTTCGTGCGTATCCAGAGGCGGGTGCGTGATGCCTGTGCCGCAATCCGTGATGGGAGTTGCGAAGACCCTGACCGCGTGCGTGCCGGGATCGAAACCAGGCTGGGTCACGCGGCAGCCGCCGACGCAGGTTCGAATACCAGGCGGCTTGCCATGGCCTTGTGGCCGTAAGCGTGGAACCTGTCATCGACGATTTGTCGACTGCGTGCTACGGTCCTGTCGGGGACGGATCGACAACGGCGACAACCGCGTGATCCGTGGCGGCAGTTTCAACAACGACGCGTCGAACCTGCGATCGTCGAATCGCAACAACGACACGCCGGACAACCGCAACGCGAACAACGGGGCCCGCTGTCTGAGCCCGATGCTGCGGCCCGCTGCCGTCCGGATCAAGGTCCGGCGGCCCGCGCAAAGGCATTGGCCATGGGTCCGCGCCCCTGGGCCGGGCCGGGCGAACGGATACTACCGTGCGCCCGGCTCGGACAAATGACCTGCTGATTCGGCTACCCGACAACTGGGTCCCTTAGGGTGAGAGCCCTCGGTTGTCTGGCCGCCCTCATCGGCTCTCGGCGGGTCCCCATGCCTCGCTTACGAACCGAGTTCAGGAATCTGCCTGTGCCTCCTCAAAAGTCCATCGGCCCGTTTTCGGCCTGTATGGAGCGCCAGAACAGTAACCGCTCGGTGAACCCCATTCTTCCCAGCCTATGCGTCTCCAGGTCCCCGTTCAGGGACCAGTGACAGAAGGAATTCATCGACCCGAAGGCACGGAATTCCGTCGATCTCCAGCGCCTGCGGTCCGCGGTGCAGGAGGATTCTTTTCGCCTCGGGGTAGTCGGTGCCGAAGGCGCGCAGTCCGGAAAGGTCCTCGGGCCAGCGCCGGCCACGCGCAGTGACGCTGCGCCCGGGCCTGGCGAGTAGGCGCCGGCCAGTCCCGGCGTCGACCCCGACGCGGTCCACGCCGGTCGCAGCCTGACGTTCAAACCTTGGCTTCCCACCAAGATTTGGTCTAGGATCGCCCTGGCGACGGGGCTTTTGTTGGCAGTTGCATGAACCGATTGACGTCCATAGAGATCCACGGGTTCAAGTCGATTCGGGAACTGAAGGACTTCCCGCTGGACGCCCTGACTGTTCTTGTGGGCGCAAACGGAGCGGGCAAGTCGAATTTTGTGGGGTTCTTCCGTGCCTTGAGTCACCTGTCGTCGCAGCATCTTCAGACCTACCTGCTCGAGGATGTTGGGGGCGCAAACGCGACCCTGTTCGACGGCGCTGCGGTCACCAGGAGCATTGGGGCATGCCTGACGTTCAAGACGGTCGCGGGCGTCAACCAGTACCGGTTCAGCCTGTCGCACGGAGCTGGCGACGTCCTTTACTTCGATGACGAGGCGTTCCGGTTCTTGTCTGCCGCGAAAGGCGACATCGCCGACGCCCAGTGGACGACGCTCGGCCAGGGGAATCGCGAGAGCGAGTTGGGTCCTCATGCCGCACGCGTGAAGGCGCACGGGAAGAAGACCGCTGGCGTCATCCATTCCCTACTACGCAACTGCCGCGTTTACCAGTTCCACAACACGTCCGGCACGGCCCGGATTAAGGCCCGATGGAACGTTGAGGACAACCACCTCCTGCGGGAGGACGGGGCGAACCTTTCCGCGTTCCTTCTACGGATGCGCATCCACGAGCTGGCCTACTACCACCGGATCGTGAACACGGTGCGGCTGATCGCGCCGTTCTTCGACGACTTCGTACTTGAACCGATCGAGGGTTCAATCCTCCTGCAGTGGCGGGAGCGTGGCACCGACCTGCTGTTCAACGCCAGCCAGGCGTCGGATGGCATGCTGCGAATGATCGCGCTGGTGACGTTGCTGCTTCAGCCTCCAAAGGGGCTTCCCTGGGTTCTGATCCTTGATGAGCCCGAACTCGGCCTGCACCCTATGGGCCTCGATGTGATCGCCGGCCTGGTCCGCAGCACGTCGCTCTCGCGGCAGGTCATCGTAGCGACCCAGTCGCCGCGGTTTGTCGATGCCTTCAAGCCGGAGGAGATCGTCGTTGTCGAGCGGCGGGGGCGCGAATCGCTGTTCCGTCGGCTGGACCCGGAGCCGCTGAAGGAATGGCTGGAGGAGTACTCGACCGGCGAACTGTGGGAGAAGGGCGTCATCGGAGGTAGGCCGTCTTGAGCGCCCGCCTCCACTTCATAGTCGAAGGGCTATCCGAAGAGAACTTTGTGAACCGGACGCTGGGTCCCTACCTCGGGGGCCTGAACGTGTTCGCCGATGTCACGATGGTCACGACTCGCCTGGGACTCGGGCGGAAGGGAAAGGGTGGCGGAAGGTCGTACGATCACCTCCGGCAGGACCTGCTGCGCCGGATGCACCAGGACAAGAACGACGACGCACGCTTTACCACGATGTTCGACCTCTACGCCCTTCCTCGTGACTTCCCCGGCTTCGCTGCCGCAGCCACCAAGGCTCCCGTGGACCGAGTGACCGAGTTGGAGGCGGCCCTCAGCAAGGACATTCTGAATGAACTTGGGTACTACCTGCCGCCCGAGCGGTTCATCCCGTACATCCAACTGCACGAATTCGAGGCGCTTGTGTTCGCTGACCCGACGAAGTTGGACTGCGAGTTCATCGACCACAACGCTGCCATCGGGCGCCTGATCAACCTGTCGCAGCAACTGGCCCCCGAGGTGATCGACGATGGCGCCGCAACCGCACCGTCGAAGCGAATCATCAAGGAAATCCCGGAATACGACGGCTGCAAGGCCTCTGCCGGTCCTCTGGTTGCCGATAAGATCGGGCTTCCAACATTGCGGGCCCGTTGCCCCCACTTCGCCGAGTGGCTGGCGAAGATCGAGGTTTTCGGGATCTGAAGGGCCACGGCGCAGGGAGTTTCAACCCTTGACGTGCTTGTCGAATTTCGGAGTCCGCCGAATCTGTTCGGATTGATGGACCTTCAGAGCCTGCTGCGATCGATGACTGGCAGGCGGATCGACCTGGTCAGCCGCGGGGCGCTTCGAGGTCGAGTCGGCCAGAAGGTCCTTCGGGAGGTTGTCTGGGCATGATCGCCGGCCGAGAGGCACTCGACTACCTTGAAGACATCCAGTCCGCTATGCAGAAGATTGGTGCGTTCATTGAGGGTTCAATTGCCGCGTCCTTTCGGACTGACGATCCGTAGATAGCCTGTGCCTCCTCAAAAATCCATCGGCCCGTTTTCGGCCAGTATGGAGCGCCAGAACAGTAACCGCTCGGTGAACCCCATTCTTCCCAGCCTATGCGTCTCCTGGTCCCAGTTCAGGGACCAGTGACAGCAGGAATTCATCGACCCGAAGACACTGAATTCCGTCGATCTCCAGCGCGTGCGGTCCGCGGTGCAGGAGGATTCTTTTCGCCTCGGGGTAGTCGGTGCCGAAGGCGCGCAGTCCGGCAAGGTCGTCGGGACGCACCCTGGCTGTGTTCTTGACTTCGATCGCCCAGAAGCCGCCTGGCCCGTAGATTACGAAGTCCACTTCGACTGCGTCGGTGGTCCGCCAGAAATACAGGTTTTCTGAACCGCCTCGCAGCGAGATCCAGGTCCGCAAGTGCTGTGCCACCAGACCCTCCAGCGCAGCCCCCCCGATGGCTTCAGGCTGGTCCAGGGGGCCGGAGGGGCGCAGGCTGCGAAACAGCCCGGCATCGAACAGGTAGAACTTGGGGTGAGTGGTCATCTGGCGGCGTGCCCGCTTGGTGAACACCGGAATCCGGAACGCAAGCAGCAGGTCCTCCAGAACGGCCAGATAGCCCTCTACAGTTGTCCTTTCGACCTCGCATTCGCGGGATACGTTGGCCACGTTCAGAACCGATCCGTGAGAAAAGCTGATCGCCTCCAGGAATCTGCCAAAGGCGCGCAACTGCCTGACCAGACCCTCGGCCTGGATCTCCTCGCGCAGGTACAGTCCGACATATGCAGCAAGCGCCTCGCGGGGATCGACGGCCGCCCGCACCAGAGGCACCATTCCTGTTTCAAGGGCTGTCGTCAGGTCGAACAGGCTGCCTAGTTCGGCCGCCATGAACGGGTGCATCGAACGCATGGCTGCGCGTCCGGCCAGCAGGTCCACTCCGGCCCGCTTCAGCTTTCTGGCGCTGGACCCGGTCAGAACAAATCGGCGGGCAGGATTTTCCTCGATCAGCAGGTGAACCGCCGAAAGAAGTTCCGGGACCTTCTGGACCTCGTCAATGATCACGACACCGGCATCGCGCATGCCACGGACCCTTTCCAGCAGGCGTTCCGGGCGCGCCTGCAGCGAGTGGAACTCTGCCGGGTCCAGCAGGTCGATCCGCACGGCATCGGGAAACGCCGTCCTGACCCACAGTGATTTGCCGGTCCCGCGAGGCCCGAATAGGAAGAAACTGGACGCCGGCGCCTGCAATAAACGTGGGAGCAGATCCATTTTATCTACCAAAAAAGGGATCAGTGGCGTTAGATTACAGGTCAGTTGTACGCGGGTCAAGTGGCTGGGCCAGAGTGGCTGGGCCAGAGAAGTCTGCCGGGTGAGCCTGCGTGGTGGAGTGCGCATAGCCGCGGTGCGGCGCCCAAACCCCATCGGGACGGTTCGTTGGCGTCGGGCCAGCGCCAGCCACGCGCAGATAGTTGACGACGCAGCTTTTAAGCTGTATTTTTGGGACATGACTGGACGCGAACTGCTGAAGGTGCTGCGCGAGGCGGGATGGCTGGTGGTCGGGGTTCGCGGTAGCCACCATAAGCTCGTCAAGGGCGAGTTGACGGTGATTGTTCCGGTTCACGGCAAGGGCGACATCCCGACCGGCACGCTGCACGCGATCCTGCGGCAGACCGGCCTGGAACTGAAGAGGTAGCAATCATGGATCTGCACTACCCTGTTCTGATTCGCACGGATGACGGCGCGTTCGCGGTTGTAGTTCCGGACCTCGACGGTTGTTTCACCTGGGGCCAGACAGTCGAAGAGGCACTGGTCAACGCCAGGGAGGCCATCTCGTTGTGGTTGCAGGAGGCAGCCGCCGGGAAGATTGGTGTGCCGGTTCCGTCGGCTATCGACACCCCCTACCATGTCGAACCAGCTCTCGACGTTCGTGTGCCGCTGTTGGTCCGCGAGCGTCGGAAGGCGCTTGGCTTGACACAGAAGCAGGTGGCCGACGCGATGGGCGTGACCTACCAGGTCTATCAGCGCTTCGAGAGCCCGCTGAAGGGCAACGTGACCCTAAAGACCTTGACCCGTATCCTTTCGTTCCTGGACCTCGAGATGGAATTGGTCGACGCAAGGGAGGGCCGCCGGGCCGCGTAGGATCTTTGCCATCCTGGGGGGGGGCGGTGTTCCTGAACGCTAGTTGCCACGAGCCGTCGGCCAGCAGGTGCGATACGCATATCTGGATCCCGACTGGCCGAAAGCACGTGTTGGCATTCGGCCTTGGTTTCAACGGTTCGTTCGGCTGTCATGCAATCGGATTGCATAATGGACGAAAAATGAACCCTGCTTATCTCCCACGGACGTCCGTTACTTCCATGCCCTAAAGCGGCTGGGCGTTCCCGTCGGACCGAGGGCGATTATCGAATGGGGCGCACCACCGATTCCTGCCACGATCGCCAGCGGTTCGAATGCAGGTTGTCCTGGTCGTAGGAATTCATGTCGAAATCGTCGATCAGCATCTGGCTGGCGTCTATCACGATGTTGCCAGAAGGCAGGCCCTCGAGGGGCGCCTGGCCGAGTGGGGGCGGCGCGCTGGCGGCTGTCAGGTCCGGCAGCTTGATCTGCTGGATGGATCCCTCGGCCGCTATGGCCCAAGGTCCGGCGTTTCCCAGCGTGCCGTAGATCATCGTGTATGTCAGCGAAGGCGTTGGAGGGCCATCCCTGGTCCATTCCAGTGTTCGATCGGTCCATGGCAGGCCGTTTATCGGGTTTGTGAAGGTGGCGACCCGCAGGAACGGCCCCAGAACCAGCGCATCGCCAGTCATGGCCACCAGGCCTGCCTGACCGGTCGGTACCAGGGTCGTGACCTCGCCCGTAAACCCCGCCGGTGACGCGCTTTCCCAGGTGCCGTTCTTCAGGCGCAGCAACGTTCCCCGGGAACCGCCGACAACCACCGTCCCGTCGGGCTGCGCCAATACGGCGCGAAGGTCGTCCATGCCCCCGGCCGACAGCGACGTGAATTCGCCGGAACCGTCCCCCAGCAGAACCAGCCCCCTGGTGCCAACCAGCATGGGCAGATCGCCGAATGTCGTGGCCGCGAACAGGTCATCAACTGCCGGAGACGGGGATATCGGCGTTGCCCTCGTTCCGGTAATCCGGACGACCATCCCGTTCGAACCGGCCGCCCAGACGGTGCCGTTCGACTGCGCCGCAAGGGCGTTCAGCGGGGTGCGGGAACCGTATTCGACGCGGGCCCAGGCCCCCGACAAGTCCATGTGCAACAAGGTCCCGTCACCGGCCGCCCAGGCCGTGCCATCAGGCAACCACGTTACGGCCCGCAGGTCTGCACCGCCCGGCGCGGCCTCGACTGCGGTCCCTGCCGGTCCCGATCGAACGACGACACCCCCGTCGCCCACCGCCAGCACCTCTTCGCCCAGCGCTGAACAGGCCCGCAGGGTTGTCCGCCCCATCGAAGGACCGGCCTCGATCGCCCCTTCCAGGTTGACGGTCCACGCAAGGCCCTGATGTCCCAGGACAAGGCTGCTGCCGTCGGGCAGTGCGCAACCGCCTGTCGCGTCGGGCCGGATGTCGGGGGACAACAGGCGCCCTGTTCCATCCAGGATCTCCACGACACCAAGGTCCCGTCCGGGCGTCCAGTCCAGCACGTGTGATGCTGAATATGGCAAAGAGTCCGGCGTGTGCGAATTCGCCTCGGCGTGCGCGAACATGACCGCGCCTTCCAGCAACCCAGTGAAGTCGCGGGGAAGATGGCGCAGTACGAACCGGTCGCCATCGATCGCCGTCATCGTGGGCCAAAGGTCAAGGCTGCCGTCGGAACCCAGGTCCAACGACACGACGACCACGTGGTCGTTCGGGCCGCCCGGGCCGCCTGGAGCGTTGATCAGGCGCACATCGACCTCCCTGTCCAGGGGAATCGAGAGGTCCATGTCGACACTGTCCGTGATCCTGGCGGAACTGACCGGGACGTGCCGGACGATCCCCATCGCCACTGGCTCGAACGTGCCATCATCGAACCGCCGCAATCCTCCGATGCAGTACAAAGCCACCTCGCCAACCTTGGCGCTGAGGGCGTAGTCGCCACTGGCATTCGCCATCGATCCGGGGGCCGTGGACGTCCCCGACGAGAACGCACCGCCCGCCGAGGTATCGCACCGCACCTCGGGCTGGCCCGCTGCCGGGACACAGCCGGTTCGGCGGTCCACAAGCTGGTTGCAGGCATAGCCTTCCGGGCAGTCGGACAGGCCGGCGCACAAAGTCGAGCAGTGGAATCCCCCCGACGCGATGGATGTGCAGATGCCGTCGGTTCCACAGTCGTCATCTGATGCGCAGGGACGGCACAGGAAACCGTTGTTCAACGGCCGATCCCTGCAGGAATCAGGCTTGGCCAGCAGGTACTTGTCTATCCCCAGGACGCGTCCGGACACTACGCCTGGGGGCAGGTTGGTGGCACCACCACCGCCTCCGCCACCCGGGTTGATTACCGGTTTCATGGGGTCGATGTGCAAGGTGATGTTTTCGGCGTCAACGCCGACTATCGTCGATGTCGAATAGTCTTCGCGCGCAGCGGTGGCCTGGATCGGGCCGAACAGGTCCTCGCCGGACAGCGTGATCTGGCCTCGCTTGTCGGTGCGGCCCTTGAAGGGCGTTTCGGTCTGCCATCCGAGGATCACGAACGAGTCCTTTACCGGCTTGTTGTTGTATGAATCCAGCACGGTAACGTTCACGGAACCGTTGACGAAACCGCCCCAGGTGCCGCCGAAGTACCCGGTCGGGTCGAAGTATCCGAACGCCTGGCGCAGCAACCGGGAAGTGCCGTCAGGCCAGCGCACCTCGACGTCCACGCGCGCAGCCTTGTCGGCAGACGGCGTTTTAACCTTCAGGAGGGCTGGGTCCCGGTCGTCGACCACGGCGGCCTCGCGTCCGTCGAACCATGCGGAAACCCCAGGTATAAAGCCGTTGCCGGCGATGAAGGTCAGGGTGCCGCCAGACTGCGAGCCTGTGTCAGGTGTAACCGCTACAAGGCCGGGTGAGGTCGCCCCGAAAACGAACGCCCCGGCAAGGACGACCCGTCTGCCCGTGCGTGTTGTCACGGCAACGTCATGACGACCCGGGTTTGCCGGCCCCGTGCGCACGTCGACGAACGTTCCTCCGGGCCCGCCCTGAACGACCACGGCTGGCTGGGGGCCAATGAACACCTCCTGGATCTGGTCCAGTCCGGTGCCTTCGACCCTGACCGGCGTGCCGCCCTCGCAGGGGCCGAAGTCCGGGGTAACAGATACCAGCGTAACGTCCGCCAGATACTGGAATGCCCGGGCTGCAGTGGCCTGAAGTCCCGAGCCGCTGACGGTCACGTCAACCGTTCCGACGGCACCAGGGGGAGTAGTGAAGGCAACCTCGTCGCCGGACGATGACACAGCGACCGCCAGCGCCGTGCCCGTGCCAATCTTCACAGCCAGTTCGCCGGGATTGACTGTTTGAAAGCCAAGAATCAACGCCGTGACCGGATCCCCGCCGACAGTGCTTCCAGTCGATGGGGTCACTGCCAGCACTCGGGGCGTCGGGTCGGTCAGTTCCTGGGCCGAGACGGCAAAAAGACACGCCTGCCGGGTCGATGATCCGCCGGGTCCCTGGAACGACACGGTTACCGGTCCCGTCTGCGATGGTGTAAAGCTGAACCGCGCCGTTCTGCCGGTCGAAGGCGCAAGTTGCATTGCCGCTCCAGGCGAAAACGAAATCGTTCCGTCATCCAGGCCACTACCCGAAACGGTCACGTCAACCGGTTCGTTCGTGATTGCCAGGACCGGGTCACACCTGATCAAGCCGGGTTCCGCCACGTACCTGAAGCCGCGGCGCAGGCTTGCCGCACCCGAATCGTTCAGGATGGTTACGTCCCTTGGGCCGGTCGTGCCCGGAGGTGTGACTGCCAGCAGCGATCGTTCGTCCAGCACCAGGGTACCCTGAGCCTCGCGCCCGCCGATCAGAAGACGACTGCCGGCCGTGATTCCGCTGCCCCGGACGGTGATCGGAGTGCCTCCGCCACTGGGGCCGACCGCGGGCTCGACCGAAAAAGCACCGACCGATGCCTCGTAGAAGAAGGCGTTTTCCAGGCGAGCGGTCTTTCCATCCGGGCGCTTGACCGTGACATCAACCCACCCAGCAGGGTGTGAGGGGGTCGTGGCGAGGATGGAACTGCCTGTCTGGACAACGACTTCCGATGCCGTGGATGCGCCGATGATCGCGATGGACCCTGCCTGGAAGCCGACGCCTGCGATCTCGATCCTGGTGCCGCCGGCAATGGGCCCTCGCGAAGGATCCACGGTGGAAACCAGGAAGCCAGGGGCATCCCCGTCACCCTGGACGTAGTTGTCAGGCGGTTCGAATATGTCCTGCACCTCCTGGATGTCAGATCCGGAAGACGGAGGCGCAAAACCGGATAGGGAACACCCGAAAGCAAGGCCCGAGGCCGCAGTCAGGGCCAGCCCCATGATGTTCCATGTACCGTGTCGGCACGGGTTCTGTGTGGTTTGACGAAAGGCCTTGATCACCGGCACCTCCGGAGGCACCAGGTATTATCCCGACCCGCATCCCCTCAAGTCAAACGGGGCGGGCTGCGGGGGTGTCGTGACCGGCCTTGTTCCTCCTGTCAGCTTGACCACCGTCCTTCGTGGGGCGTTGTCAATTTGTCATCCGTGACCTTGCGAAGCCGGTCTCGGCGACCTGGACAGGCTGGACCACGGCGGCAGTTGCCCCTGGGATTCCCGTGGCTCGGGCCGCCCAACCGTCGCAGAAGGCGTTGTTTCAGGCCGATCGAATATTGTTCTTGTCGTGGTACGACCCTTGCTTGTACCAATGGCGGGCGGTCGCGCCCCGAGGAGACGGGAGCCACAGATGCAGGACTTTCTCCGGCGCAACTTCTGGTCTGTCAACCTGGCGACTATTGCCGTCGGGTCGTTCCTTGCGGCAGGTCTGGTGACCGAGGTCGCGGCCGTGCTGATCCTGAAGCCGCCCGCGGTCGGGGCCAGGGCCGCGAAGGATTCGCTGCACCTGTCGATAAGGCCGGTCAAGCCCGAGCCGGGTGGCGTCCTGCTGACGACCCTTGGCGGCAGGAACCTGTTCGACGCGGAACCAAAGGTCGTCGAGTCTGCGGACGATGCGAACGCGGGCGCGGCAAACGACGGTCTGGACCTGAACATCGACCTGCTGGGCACGCTGGTTTCCGCCAAGCCCGAATGGTCCCTGGCAACGATTCGCGTGGACGGGACTTCCAAGCTGATCCGGATTGGCGTCACGGTGTCGGACAAGGCCGAAGTGGTCGAGATCACCGCCCGTTATATTGTGCTGCAGAACGGCGCCAAGCAGCAGGTGGTTCGTCTGTGGGACGTCAAGACCGCAGACAAGGCTGCCGCAGCCAAGAAGGCGCCGGCCAGCCAGGTTGCGGTTGCCGGTGGGCCGCCTGCCGAGGACTTCACCAAGGGAGTCAAGAAGACGGGTGCTAACGACTACCAGATCGACCGGTCGATGCTGGAAGAAAACCTGCAAGACCTCAGCAAACTTGGCATGCAGGCCCGGATAGTACCGAACTACGAAGGCGGCCGGTATGCGGGCTTCAGGCTGGTTGGGGTTCGTCCCGACAGCATCTACAAGGCCATCGGCCTGCAGTCCGGCGACCTGATCCGGCGCGTGAACGGCAGCGACATCGACACGCCTAACAAGGCCATAGAACTGTTCGAGCAGCTTCGGAACAGCCCGTCGATCAGCCTGGACATCGAACGACGGGGCCAGAAGGTTACGCAGATGTACCAGATCAAGTAAGCGGGAGCCGATGAAAACGGACCATTCGCAAAATCGGAACGAGGCGGTTGCAGACCGGTCGGGCGTTGGCCCGTCGGTATCCAGCATCGGAGGGACCATGGATCGGAATTGCTGTGGCAGGGGGATCGGGGCCGCGTGTGTGGCGACCCTGGCGGCCTTGGCGGTGGCGGCGGCGGCGGCGCCGGGCTGGGTTTTCGCCCAGGCGCCAGCCAGGGGAACTGCCGTTCTCCCGAAGGCCAAGGGGCTGCCACCCCCGACTATTCCAGGATCTGCCCAGAAGATTCCGGGCCAGTTCCCGGCCTCCGCCGGCGCCTCGGGCATGTCCGGGGGGGGCGGCGCGACTTCCGGGGCTTCTGGAAAGGGTGCGACAGGATCGGTAAGGGCGGCCGGCCAGGAACTCGACGAAGTGATGTCCTTCAAGACCAACTTCGAGAAGGACGTGAAGTGCGTCCCGCTGCCGTTGAACTCGAAGATCAGCGTGGATTTCGAGGAAGCCCCGCTGTACGACGTGTTGAAGTTCATTGCGTGCATCACCCAGCGCAACTACCTGCTGGGCACCAACATGAAGCAGGGCAAGAGCGTCACGATCCTGTCAACCACGCCGGTTACGGTCTACGAGGCCTACAAGGCGTTCCTGTCCGCCCTCGACATCAACGGGTTGACGGTGATTCCGTCGGGTCCGTTCTACAAGATCATCGAAACGGCCAAGGCAAAGTCGGAACCGGTCCCGATCTTCGGTTCCAGGGAGGATGTGCCCGAGGAAGACCGACTGATCACCCGTATCATTGCGCTGCGTTACATCGATGTGAAGGACATCGAGCCGGTCCTGAACAAGTTCAAGACGGGCGCGGGCGACATCAGTTCCTATGCGCCGGCCAACAGCCTGATCGTGACCGACATGGGGCGCAACGTCGTCCGCATGTTGAAGTTCATCGGCGAACTGGATATCCCAACCGGTCGCGAGAAGATCTGGGTACGCCCCGTCCAGTACGCCAATGCGACCGACATGGCGAACCTGGTCACCAGCCTGTTCGGGGACAAGGCCGGAAAGGGTGGCGGATCGGCCGGGCGCGCGCCCAGTCCCTCGCCCAAGGGTGCTGCCGGCGCGAACGCCGCGGCAGCGGTCTCTGGCGGCGAGGCGATTGACGGTCCATCGACCCTTTCGAAGGTGATTGCCGACGAGCGTACCAACCAGTTGATCATCGTCGCCACGCCGTCAGCCTATCTGAAGATCGACCACCTGTTGCGCCGAATGGACATGCCGATCGAAGGCGAGGGCCAGATCCACATCTACTACCTCGAGAACGCAGCGGCCGAGGACGTGGCATCGACCTTGTCCTCGCTGACCTCGGGCGGCGGTGCGAAGAAGTCGGCGGCGGGCGGCAAGGCTGGCGGAGGCGGGGCACCTTCGGCGGCATCCCTTTTCTCGGGTGAGGTCAAGATCACGGCCCACAAGGCGACAAACAGCCTGGTCATCGAATCCAGCCTGAAGGACTACCTGTCGGTCAAACGAGTGGTCCAGCAGATCGACGTGCGTCGCAAGCAGGTCTATGTCGAAGCCGTCATCATGGAAATTTCCTCCAACAAGGACCGCAAGCTGGGTATCTCGGCCAGCGGCGGCGCCTCGGTGAACATAGGTGGGAACGACGTGCCGTTGATGCTGGGCATGGGCGGATTGGGTATTTCGGGCCTGGACATGCAGCAGTTGAACAAGGGCGGCCTGGCCATGGGCCTGACCGGCCCCCTGCTGGACGTCAGCACGGGTACAACCGGTTCAGCATCGACAGCCGGTTCACTTTCGCTGCCTTCATACGGTTTCCTGATCCAGGCGTTCCAGGCAAACTCGGACGTCAACATCCTGTCGACGCCACACATCCTGACCACGGACAACGAGGAAGCCGAGATCGTCGTGGGCAAGACGATTCCCTACCAGGCTTCGTCAACGGGCAACAACAGCCTGTCGAGCTTGCTGGGCGGTTCATCGGGCCTTGGCTCGCTGGCATCTGCGATTCCGGGAGCATCAAGCCTGACCGGCGGCCTTGCCAGCAGCCTCATGGGCAGCGGCGGATTGGGTGGCTATGGTTCCAACTACGTCCAGCGCATCGACGTCGATCTGACGTTGAAGATCACGCCCCAGATCAGCGAGAGCAACTTCGTGAAGCTGAAGATCAATCAGCAGATCGACGATGTCGAATCGCTGGACGCCACGCTGGGCCCGACAACCTCCAAGCGCAAGGTGTCGAACACGGTCGTCGTGCGGGACCAGCAGCCGGTCGTCATTGGCGGCCTGATGCGGGACATGGAAGTCACCGGCGTCGACAAGGTGCCGTTCCTGGGCGACATCCCGTTGCTGGGAGTTTTGTTCCGCAAGACAGCCACGCGCACCGAGAAGCGCAACCTGTTGATGATCATCACGCCTTACATCATCGAGGACCCGTCGGACCTGCGCAGGATTCACGAACAGAAGATGGACGAGATGCAGAAGTTCGCGGAGTACATGTCCGCGAAAAAGAAGGAGGCGGCCGGAAACATCGACTACCGCAAGAAGACAGGCGTGATGGAGGACATCCGGAAGACGATGGACCGTGTCCGCAAGGATCGTGACCTGCTGGAGCAGACCAGGTTTGACGAGGTTGATCGCGTCGGCGCACCCGAGACGCACGACCTTGAGTACGACCCCTTCACCCCGATTGGCAACGCGCCCGGTGCGGCAGCGGGGGATGCGAACACCGAGGTGTCGGCAGGTGTCGTGCCGCAGCAACAGGCGCCGCCGGCGATTGTTCCGCCCGTGGGTGCTGCAGGAGCCTCGCCGGCTGCCGAGCCTGCTTCCCCGGTTGCAGAACCGGCTGGCCAGTGACGAGGGGACCGATAATGGCGGAAATCGCATCGGCCCCTCGGGGCAACGAATTCGTGACGCGCCTGCTGATTGACCACCACCTTGTCGATCAGGAGGCGGTTCGCAAGGCCGAGGAGGCGCGTATCGCCAGGCCCGACGTGGGCCTGGTGGAAGCCCTGTTGAACCTTGGCCTGATGGACGAGAGGCGCTATCTGGCTGCGTTTGGCGCCCTTCTGGGCATCGAGGTCGCCGACACTCTGCCCGTCGATGAAATCGACCTCGAACTGATCGGCGAACTGCCGATCACGTGGGCCAAGCAGTCCTACGTTCTGCCATTGCGTCGCGAGGGAGAAAGGGTTTTCGTCGCCGTTTCGAACCCGCTGGGACTGGCGGTGCTGGACGACCTGAGGGTGATCCTCAAGGCTCGCATAGTGCCGCAACTGGCCCCACGCGAGGTCGTTTTCGACGGCATCAACCGGCTGTATGACCGCAAGACGGGCCTGGAGGGCACCGCGGGCGAGGTCTTCCAGGACGAGGATCTTGGGTCGATTGCTCACGAGATCGAGGAGTCCACGAAGGACCTGCTGGACGTCACCGACGAAGCGCCGATCATCCGTCTGGTCAACAGCGTCTTGTCCCAGGCGGTCAAGGAGCGCGTCAGTGACATCCATATCGAGCCGTTCGAAAAACACCTGTCGGTGCGATTCCGCAAGGACGGCATCCTGCGCGAGGTGCTGCGCCCACCCAAGCGGTTTCAGGCGTCCATCGCCAGCCGCATCAAGATCATGGGCAATCTGAATATAGCGGAAAAGCGCTTGCCCCAGGACGGCCGTATCCGGCGCGTGGTTGCCGGCAAGGAGATCGACATCCGCCTTTCGACCGTGCCCACCACATTCGGCGAGCGCCTGGTCATGCGAATCCTGGACCGTACGTCGACGGTCCTGGAACTGGCCGACCTGGGCCTTGATCCCGAATTGCACGATCGAATGGAGGATCTGGTCACGAGGCCCCACGGGATCATCCTGGTCACCGGGCCGACCGGTTCGGGAAAGACCACGACTTTGTACGCATGCCTGGTGCGCATCAACACGCCTGACAAGAACATCCTGACGGTCGAGGACCCGGTCGAATACCAGATCACGGGCATCGGCCAGATGCAGGTCAACGCCAAGATCGACTTCACCTTCGCGAACGGTCTGCGGGCCATTTTGCGACAGGACCCTGACGTGGTCTTGATCGGCGAGATTCGTGACAAGGAGACCGCCGAGATCGCAGTGCAGGCGTCGCTGACCGGCCACCTGGTGTTCAGCACGCTGCATACGAACGATTCGGCATCGGCCTTCACGCGCCTGGTCGACATGGGCGTCGAGCCCTTCCTGATAGCTTCGTCCGTTCTGGCGATGGTGGCGCAGCGCCTGGTGCGCGTGGTTTGCCGCGAGTGTCGCCAGCCCTACACGCCGTCGCCGGGCGAGCTGGAAACCCTGGGCCTGACGAGGATCGAACCCACTGATACGTTCTATCGGGCCACCGGATGCCCGTCGTGCAGTGGCACCGGATACGCCGGTCGGCAGGCAATCTACGAGTTGCTGGTTGTCGATGACAGCGTGCGCGAGCTGGTCATGCGGAACGCGGACGCAGGCCAGATCAAGAAGGCGGCTCTGGCAAGGAACATGCGCACCCTTCGCGGGGACGGTGTCCTGAAGATCCGCCGAGGCGTCACCACCGCCGAGGAGGTGATGCGGGTGACCCAGGGGGACGTTGACTAGGTTGTCTGTGGCGGTTGGTCGGCTGCCGTCAGCAGGCTGACTACCGGAACCGGGCCGCATGCAGCGGCCGTGACGCGGGTGGTACCTGATGCCATTGTTCGATTACAAGGCGTTCACCGCGAAGGGAAAGGCGGTTTCGGGGCTTGTCGAAGCCGACGGCCCGGCCGAGTTGCGCGCCAAACTGTCCAAGGACGGCCTGTTCCTTACCGGTTTTGTCGAGGCCGGGGGAAAGGCAGCTGCCGGCAAAGGCGCTGCAAAGGCCGGTGCGGCCAAGCCCTCGGCAAAACCAGGCGGAGCGGCCGGCAATGCCCCGGTTGCCAGCAGCATCTTTGCTCGCGAGGTGGACCTGAAGAAGGTCTTCGAGCGGGTGAAGTCAACGGACCTGGCCGTCATGACGCGCCAGTTCGGCACCTTGCTGAAGGCCGGGATCCCGATGACCGAGGCTCTGAACGCCCTGGTCGAGCAGCAGGAGGCGGCCAAGCTGCGCACCGTTCTAAGCCAGATTCGCGAGAAGGTGCGCGAGGGCGGCTCGCTTGCGGATGCGTTGGGCGACCACCGGAAGGTTTTTCCCGACCTGTACATCAACATGGTGCGGGTCGGCGAGGCATCGGGCACCTTGGATATAGTTCTCAATCGGCTGGCCGAATTCCTGGAATCCAGCGTCAGGCTGCGTTCCAAGGTGACGGCGGCGATGATCTACCCGGCCCTGATGTTCTGCGTGGCGCTGGTGCTGATCTCGTTGATGATGCTGTTCGTGGTGCCGCGCATGGTAGACCTGTTCAAGGACATGGGCGGCGAACTGCCTTTGCTGACGCGGATCCTGATCACCATCAGCAACTTCTTTACGCAGACCTGGTACATCGCGCTGCCGCTGATGATCGGGTCGGTCTGGTACTTCAGGCGTTGGCGTGCGACCGAGGCTGGGCGCTGGAAATGGGATGCGTTCGTCCTGCGCGCACCGATCTTCGGGCCGGTCGTGCGGTTGGTGGCGGTGTCCAGGTTCGCGCGGACCCTGGCGACTCTGCTGAAGTCCAGCGTGCCGGTTCTGCTGTCGCTGGACATCGTCAAGAGCATCGTGAACAACGTGATTCTTTCGAAGGCCATCGAGGATGCCAAGGTCGCCGTGCGCGAGGGCGAGAGCCTTGCCGGCCCCCTGCAGAAGAGCGGCCTGTTCCCGCCGATGATGACCCACATGATCGCGATTGGCGAAAAGACCGGGCAACTGGAGGAGATGCTGGGAAACGTGGCCGACGCTTACGACGCCGAAGTCGAGGCGCGCGTCACCACCCTGACGGCAGTGCTGGAGCCGGTGATGATCGTGGGCATGGGCATCATGGTGGCCTTCCTGGTGTTCGCCATCCTGATGCCGATGCTGAAGATGAACGAGGTCATATCGGGGTCATAGGAGACCGGGTGTCGGTTCGTGGCTGGCGATGTGCCGGCCGGGAGGTGCCGTATGAACTGGCGGAACGCGTTGATGAGCAGGAAGGCGGCGTTTCAGTCCGCGCGTGGCATGACGCTGCTGGAAATCATGGTCGTCATCGCGATCATCGGCATCGTCATGACCGCAATCGGAGTGGGCGTGGTCGGCTATTTGAACAAGGCCAAGATCAGCGCCACCAAGTCCCAGTTGTCCAACATCGCGAATGCGGTCCAGATGTACTCCCTGGACGGGGACTATCCGGCAAATCTCCAGGTCCTGACCGAGGGGGCCGGTGCGCCGTTGAAGCCCAAGCAATTGAAGGATCCATGGGGCCAGGATTTCCGCTATGCCTACCCGTCGCAAGAGAAGTCGCGGGAATTCGACCTGTGCTCGAATGGTCCTGATCGACGGTCCGGTGGTGAAGACGACATCTGCCAGGAATAGACGTGAAGATTGCCAGATATTCGGGTCCATCGGGACGCCGGTCCTGCCCGATTGATGCCGGCTATACACTGATCGAACTGTCCGCGGTCGTGGCTATCGCGATGATTTTGTCGGTCGCTGGCATCGCGACGCTGCGTTCCGTGCGCCAGGCGAACATCAGCACGGCGGCGTCGCGGATGACTTCCGCGGTGCGCTATCTATACGACCTGGCTGTCGTGACCAACCGGCCGTACCGGTTGGTGGTTGATCTGGCCTCGGGTGCCTACTGGGGCGAGCCTGCGGATCCGTCGATGGGCTGCGGGGCCGCCTTGCTGCCGTCTGACGAGGAGATGAAGTTCGGCCCCAAGGAGTCTGATGGCTCGGCACGTTCCGGAGGGTCCGGGAGGCCGTCCGAACGGGCCATCAGGGAAGCCATGCTGCAGCCCGGTGGGCTGGCGGCGTTGATGCAGGGGCCGGCGGCCACGGGCGGCGCGCCAGGCGGCGGTGATGGGGCGCCGGTTTCGGGCGCCAAGGCCGATGCGAGGGCCGTGCGTGAACGTTTGTTGGAAAGACACAACCTGTCGAAAGGCCTGTCTTTTTCGAAGGTGATGACCGGTCACCAGGACGAACCTACCGAGGAGGGGAAGGCCGAGATCTACTTCTTCCCCAGCGGCTATGTCGAGAAGGCGTACATCTATATGCAGCAGGGCGACGAGGTCTACACGATCGAGACCGTGCCGCTGAAAGGGGCGGCCAGGGTGCATCGCGTGGAACTGGATTCCAGGGATCTGCTGGATGAGTCTTAGGAACCCTGGTGTCTGGCATGGAGGGTCTTCGATGCGTCGGACGGCCGACCGCGGCTTCACGCTGCTGGAGATCATGATTGCCCTGCTGATCCTGGCGATGGGCCTGGGGGCGATCACGTATGCCAATTCTGCGGCAGTTTCCCACGTGGCCCGGATCACGCGCATGACCACCGCGGCGTTCCTTGTCGAGGGCGTCGTCAACGACACTCAGGCGTACTACGTGCGCAAGGGTTTCCCGACTAACAGCCTTGAGGACAAGGATTGCGATCTGCCCCGCGATTTCGCAGGCACGTTCTCGTGCAGCTATGACCTGAAGGCATTGGATCTGACGCCCGAACAGATCCAGGGGCTGACCCAGGCGACCATGCAGAAGTTGACAGGTGCGCCCGATGCGGGTGGCGGAAATGCAGGCGGGAAGGGTGGCGGTTCATCGGGAGCCAGCGGTCTTCTGGGCGGCCTGATGGGGGGCGACGGCGGTGCCGAGGCCGTGCAGCAGGGGCTGTCGGGGGCAGGCATCCAGGGCGCCGACATGGAAAAGATAATGCTGTTGCAGTCGGCTCTGACAAACCCGCAGCTTCAGGCCGTATGCGGGATTCAGCCGACCGTTCTCATGTCGCAGCTTGCGACTGGCGCGATGGGCGTGCTGGGTTTCCTGCCGATGATTGTGAACCAGATTACCCAGCGGACGCGCCAGTTGACGGTCAGGTTGTCCTGGCGCGACGGCCCTCGGGGGCAGCGCGAATTGAAGGTGCAGACGTTCGTGGTTGCCGTGACACAGAAGGAGCCTGGAAAGTGAGGGGGCGCATCGGGCCGCGAAACCGTTTCACAGGCCAGGCGGGCTTCACGCTGCTTGAAGTCCTGGTTGCGGTTGGCCTGCTGGGGATCTTGTCGCTGCTGATGTTCGAGGCGATATCGCTGACGTTCAAGACGCGCGAGCAGATCGCCAGGGTCGAGGAACTGAATCATGCGGCCAGGGTGGCCCTGAGGAAGATCGTGACGGACGTGTCGATGGCGTACCTGTCGAACCACGTGAACCGCGACGAGCCTGCATCCACGACACTGTTCGTCGGCAACGAGGAATCGCTGATGTTCAGCTATCTGGGGCACGAGCGGCGCAGGCGTGGGGCGCGGGAGTCGGACCAGGGAGTGGTCGAGTACCGGCTTGGGCGTGATGACGACGGGCGGACAATCGAGCGTCGCGAGAAGGCGATTCCGGACACCGAGCCCGAGCGGGGGGGGACGAAGGAAACCCTGGTCAGTCGGGTCAAAGAGTTCAGGCTGCAGTACTGGGATGACAAGCAGGAAGACTGGAAGGGCGACTGGAAGGCCGAGATGGAGCCGGCGGTCAAGGACGGCAAGGCCGGCGATACAGGCAAGTACACGCCCGTCCTGAACCCTGCCGGGTCGCAGATGTACAAGGAGGCCCAGAACGAGGAACTGAAGAAGTTCCAGCTTCCCGAGCGGGTCTTCGTGAGGCTGGTACTGGAGGATTCCGACGGCCTGGAACACGTCTTCGAGACCCAGGCAAGGATACACATGAGGCTGCCGTTGAACTTCTGATGGCGGCATGGTGCGCGTATGGTTTCGTGTCTGGCTAGGTGGGGAACCCGATGATGGGCCGGTTGCGGCAGCGGTGGAGGCAGTCGAAGGGCGTGGCCTTGATCGTGGTCCTGGCAGGGATCACCATCCTGGCGGCGTTCTCGTCGGAATTCACCTACCGGTCCCGCGTCGGCATCCAGGCCGCGAACAACCTCGAAAAGCAGATTCAGGCATATTTTCACGCTCGTTCTGGCATCGAGATCGCGCGCCTGGTGGTGGACTTCCAGAAGACCACTCTGAACGCGATGGCGGCCGGTATGGCCGACAAGATCGAACTGTGGCGGTTTGCGTCGATGTTCGCGGACATCTTTGCGAATCGGACGCTGAAGCTGATGGGTATCGATCTGATCGACCTGAAGGGGGCTGAGGGCCTGGGCGTCGATGAAGGGTCCTTCAAGCTTGACGTCGAGTCGGAGGACGCCAGGGCCAGTGTCAGCCTTGGAGATTCGTCCGCCAAGGGCCGCAGTGCCTTCTTTGCAAGGCTGTACCCGTTGCTGGCGGGGCGGGTGGATCCGGACAGTTTTCGGACGTCAACTGGACTGGATCCGAAGGCGAAGGAACTGATCCTGAACATAATGGACTGGGTGGATCCTGACGACCAGCGGTCCGATATTGACAGCAACGGAAACCTGGTCGCCGCGGGCGGGGCAGGCGAGAACGTGGACTATTCCAGGTACGGCTACAGGGCCCGGAACTCCCGCATGGACAGCGTCGAGGAACTGCGTCTGGTCGAGGGCATGACCGACGAACTGTTCTGCGAAATCCACGACCAGTTCACCGTATACCAGACGGACAAGATCAACGTGAACGACGCCGATTTGCGTACGCTGCGCGCATTGTGGTGCACCAATTTGATCGGCGATCCTGTCCTGGCATGTGTCCCTCCTGCAAACAGTCCCTATGCCCTGGTTGATCTTGGCCTTCAGGTGCTGGACACGTGCCGGCGCATCAAGCGGCTGGTCTTCATGCCGCCTTTCGCGAACGCGACCGAATTTCCCAAGATGCTGAACCTGATTTCCAGCATCGAATTCAGCGGTCTGTTGAACGTGAACGCGACCGGCCTGGAACCGCTGGCTGGGGTCAAGAGCAAGGTTGTCAGGGTGACGTCGCGCGGCTGGGTCGGGACGTCAGGCTGGCAGATTACCGGCGTGATCGACCGGGGGTCGGTCAACTGGCTGCACTGGCACGAGACCGGATTCGACGCGACGTCGCTGATGGTACCAAAGAAGACGCCTGAACAGCAGGCGTCTGAATGACGAGGTGAGCATGGGTCACCGGGTCTTCGGGATTTGTGTCGGGAACGAGATGGTCCGCGTGGCTGTCATCGAGACCCGGCTGAGGCGTTTCGAGTTGAAGGCGGCCTTCGAGATGTCGCGCAGGGCCAAGCCGACGGTCATGGCCTGGGAAGGCGCCGAGGAACCTCCGGACGAGTCCGCCGAGGATTCGCGAACGCTTCAGCGTACCTGGGACCTTGTGGCAAACTGTGTGACGCCTCCTCCGGCGCCCGGCGATACGGTGGTGCTGGCTTATCCTGGCGACCGGGCGTTCGTTCGGCGCATGTCCCTGCCGTTCAAGAAGGCCTCGCAGGTCGAGGCGGCCTTGCCGTTCCAGATGATCGGGTTGGTGCCCGTTAATCCCGACCAGATCCACTGTGCCTACGAGAAGGTTCCGATCGAAGGGGCTGCCGGGACCGAGGTTCTGGCGGTTGCCGTGCCGATGAACGAGTTTCGCGAATTCCTTGATGCGGCGCGGGTTGACGGTCTGGAACCGGCACATGTGGGTGTGGAGGGGCAGTGCCTTCTGAGCCTGTTGCCGTTCACCGCAAGTGTTGCTGACGACGGGGCCAGCGAGGTTCAGATGCTGGTTTGGGTCGATGACGACCTCGTGGAGATCGCCGTCGCCAGGGGGCAGCAATCGGTACTGACAAGGGCGGTGCGCCTTGGCGAACCGGTGGTAGGCGGCGGGGATGTCGCAGCCGCATTCCTGCGCGAAGTGGTCCTCAGCGCGGCTGTGGCGGCCGAGGGTGGGGCGTCGGTAGGGCGTGTCCTTGTGGCCGGGCCCGATGCGTTCGTGCTGGCAGGTCCGCTGCAGGAGGCGTTGAACCTTCCGTGCGATATCCTGGATCCGGGCCGCTTGCCGATTCCAGGTGCGTCCTCATGTCAAGGATTGTCGCCGGCGATGACAAAGGCCCTTGCGCTGGCATTGGGTACCGCAAGCGGTGGAGGTCCCGGCAGTCTGAACCTGCGATCGGGCGTCTTTGCCACCGAGGGCGCAAGCAGCGTATTTCGTGAGCGGGCGATATATTTCTTCGTGATCCTGGCGCTGTTCGCGTCGCTGGGTATCGGTAGAGGCGTCGTCAGATACATGGGTTTGAGGGCCGAACGCGATGCCGGCATTGCCGAGTTGAAGGCCTTTTCCAAGGAGGTCCTTGGCGCCGAGAAGGACAGTTTCGACACCGTGCTGAAGACCCTGAAATCGGTGTCCGAGGAGGACGTGCGGATCTTCCCCAGGTGGACTGCGGTGGGCACGTTGCAGCGCATCTCGAAGGCCATGATGGACGTCGGTCATGCCGTCAACAGCGCCCCGGCTGCGGTAAAGAGTGGTGAGGACGGTACCGAATCGGCGCCTGCTGCGGCGGAAGGTGCCTGGGCGGTTGAACTGGAGAACCTGCGGATAGAACAGCGGCAGGCCACGATTCGTGGCGAGGCCGAGACAATCGAAACCCTGGACCACTTTGTCGCAAACCTCAACGCTGATTCGTGCATCAGCGAGGTGGTGTCCGAAAGTACCGAGCGCATCCAGTTTCAGCGACACCAGGGCTGGCAGCGATTCACGTTGCGAATGACGGTCGATTGCACCACCAAGGATGCTGCCAAGAAGGTCAAGGACAGCGCCAAGGACGTTGCCAAGGACAGTGCCAAGGACGCAGCGAAGGACGGAGCGAAGGACGGGGCCAAGGAAACCGGCTCGAAGGATAAGGCCGCGTCCGCCAACTGAAGGCGCGGGGAGGGTTCGAACCGATGAAACTGGTTGATTCGTTCGACGCCATGGTGGCCCGGATGACGCAGCGCGAGCGGCGGCTGTTTCTTGTCCTGGCCGCTGCGGCTTGCGGGACCGTGCTGGTGGCCATTTTCCTGGCCATGTCAGCGGTATTCGGGTCGATCCAGGACGAGATAGACCACGGCAGGACCGTGATGGCCGAGGCCCGCGCCCTGGAGCCGCGATACAAGGAACTCAGCGACCAGAAGAAGGCCATCGAGGACGCGATCCGGGGGAACAAATCGACGGCTCGCTCGCTGGTGAACGACCTGCTGAAGAGGCAGTCGATGTCCTCGGATGTGCCTGGTGCGCTGGGCGACACCCTTGCCGACATAGTGTCGTTCGAGGGAAAGACGACCGACACCCCGGTCGAGGTGGGCAAGTCCAGGAAGAAGGCGGCCAAGGGCAAATCAAAGGAATCTGCCACCGGTATAGTCCAGATCGAGCAGGGCCTGGAGTTCAAGGAGGTTCCCAGCGCAGATCTTCTGTCGCTGCTGGACCAGGTGGAACAGGGCAAGGAGATCCTGTTCGTGACCAGGCTGGACCTTGCCCGCAAGTTCAACAACATGGAGCACGTTCGGGCGCAGG
Source organism: uncultured Myxococcales bacterium (assembly GCA_903936705.1). Lineage (GTDB taxonomy): Bacteria > Myxococcota_A > UBA9042 > DTJE01 > DTJE01 > CAIZWN01. The sequence continues at coordinate 42,813 of CAIZWN010000002.1, read as the reverse complement.
TCACCGTAGCGACCTTCCAGTTCCAGGGGGGAGGCGGCGGTGGCGACGAGACACCGGCCGCGGCAACGGAAGCCTCGGGAGCTACCGAGTAGGGTCGGCTGGGTAAGGAGGGGTTGATGACGTTCGAGTGGACCCGGAAACCGGTCGTAAGAAAGGCCGCCCGCATATCAGGATACGTTGCATTCGGGTTGCTGCTGTTCGCGCTGTCGGTGGTCTGGACCTTCCCGGCCTCGCGACTGCGCGGGTATCTTGAAAACCGCCTGTCCCAGGGCGGGGTGACCGTCAAAATCCAGGATCTGTCCATTCGCGGGTTCGGCAGCGTTCGTTTGACCGGGCTGAAGGTCGAATTGCCGCCGGATCGGGGGACAAATCCGGACGGCTCCGCGTACGAGGATCTGCGTACCTTGTCGGCCGACCGGCTGGATCTGTCCCTGGGCCTGTTAAGTCTGCTTCTAGGCGACCTGAAGGTGAAGGCCACGGTCTACTCGGGCGAGGGCGTGCTTGGGCCAGTTGTCGTCGTGAAAACTGCCGAGACCGTGACTGTCGAAATTGAGTCTGCGCAGGATTTTCCGCTGCCTTCCGATATGCCCGTCTTCGGAATCAGATTTTTCGGGAAGCTGTCTGTGCTGAAGGGGACGATGACGTATGACTTGAAGGGAGGTTTGGCCTCCAGCAAGGGGCATCTGGACCTGAAGGCCGATGGGATTCGCGTCCCGAAGCCAACGTTGAGAGGTTCGACGCATGCAAATATCAGCTTGTCCGACGTGGACCTTGGCACGCTGACCCTGGCGATAAACCTGGACAAGCGTTCGAACATTCCGGCCTTCAAGGCCGACCGCAAGGGTCCGGGCGGCGACGCGACAGTCCTGCATATCGAAAAGGCCGACCTGGACGGATCTGACGCAAAAGCCCAGGTCGAGGGCCATTCGGTGATTCGGCTGGTGCCAGCCCGCCCGTTCAAGGATGGAGCCTTGACCGTGGATTTGGCGTTCAGTCTAAGCGAACCGTTCTTCGACAGGCAGGTTCGAGCCGGGACCGAAGTGTCAACTCCGAACAGGTTCCTGCGCACCATCCTGGGCATGGATCCGAAGTGGCGTTCGGCCCAGTCCGGGTCCTACTGGGGGCTTACGTGCTCGGGAACGGTCGAGCGCCCATCGTGCCAGCCCAAGAAACCGTCGATTCGCGGCGGCGACTTCAAGTTGCCGGCAAAGGTTGACGACAAGACAGATGCCAAGGATACGGGTTCGAAGCCCGTCGTTCCGAATGTGCCACGGACGGCGCCGACGAGCCCGACCCCTGCAGCCCCGCAGGCCCCTGCCATGCCAGTGCAGATCCCGCCCCAGCCTCCTCGTCAGGAGCCCCTGCCAACGGCGGAGAATACTGCCAGTGGCGCCGGGATGTCAGGGGGTCTGACCGGTGCCGCGAATGCAGCCGCTACGGCGCAGGCAGCGGCGCAGGCAGCGGCGCAGGCAGCGGCCAGGTCGCAACCCATGATGCCGACTGTAATAGGCCGTGCGCGCATCCGAGGCCTGGTTCCAGAAGGCGGCGGGGAAGCGGGGGAAGGATCCGACGGGGCTGCTCCTGCCCCGGCAGCGGCCCCTGCTGCAGGCGAAGGCGAAGGCCAGGAATAGTCACCAGCCCTACAAACTCAGGTCGGTTTTGTTCACCAGTACTGGTCCCGCGTCAAGTGTGCGAATCCAGTAAAGGTCTGCCGGAAGAATGTCGAACAGCGCCAGTTCAGGCATGGATTCGCGGAAGGCAATCCGAAGCATCCACCAGGGGAAATTGGCGCCGGCTGCCGAATAGAAGTGGTGGGTCGTGCCCAGGCGCCCGGCGTTCACCTCGGTAGGCTTCAGCGAGCCGTCAGCAGCCGCCTTTGCATCGACGAACGCAACCCCGTGGAATGCCGGATCAACGGCCAGGACGCACCGCAGGCCCAGGTCGTTCAGGTCCTTGCGGTGCACCGTATGACTGATGGCTGGCGCGCCGGTAATTCCCGACGGGCTGACATGCGGGATGACGTACGCGTCACGCTGACGGCCCTGGCTGGTGACCAACTCCCCGTTGCGAAACAGGCCCAGCCACGTCAGGTTTTCGCCCGGCAGGTATTCCGATGCGATGAAGGCGCCGAAGCCGTCGTGAAAGGCTATCCAGCCGCGCGCCTCCAGCGGGGTGCGGCAGGGCAGGGCACCACCGCCGATCCCGCGACCAGGGATGCCGGAACCTCGGAACCAGACTGGCCGCGTCGGGATCTCGTCGAACGCCCGCTGGATGTCATCGTCGCTATCAATGCTTACGGTTTGCGGTATCGGAATACCGGCGGCCTGCCAATGCTGCCACGTCTGCCATTTGCTTGCGGCTATCAGCTGCGTTTCCAGGGACGGCACCAGCATCCGGGCACCCAGTTCCTCCAGGCGCTCGCGGTTTTTCGTCAGCACCAGCATTTCGAGACTGCTGTTCGGGAAGACAGCATTCAGGCGGTAGTTGCGAATCAAGGTGCAGACCGCGTCCATGTAAGCTGTCTCGTCTGAACAGCGAGGTACCAGTGCCCTTTCGTGTGTCAGGGCCAGATGGATGTAATAGGGGCTGGCGTCACACCCCACGGTGAACACAGGTTCGGGTGCGGCCAGCAGGCCCCTGGTAAGGTTCACGGCGCCCGGACCGCCAGCACCTGGGACCAGAACGCGTTTTGCCGATCCAAGCACGCAACGCCTCCACCGGCTTACGCAGCCTCGAAATACTTGCAGAATGTGAAGTTTCCACGGGCTTCAACGAACGATGTCGCTGCCATCAAGTCCTGCGTGCGGAACTCCAGGCTGCATTTTTCGGATGCTGGCGCCACATGAATGCAGTCGGGACAGCGCCACCTGAAATCAAATGTCGCCACCTGCGCAAGGAAGCGCTCGTGCTCGCCCGGTGAGGGCAAATAGGGTTTCACGTGAGCCTTCACTGGATACTCCGCCTTGGTTTTGCCAACTGCGGCGACTGCGTTTCGTCGGCAGCCTGGCTGGAACGGAATTCGATGGCACGTCTGGCCGCTTCCCAGTGGGGTCCTTTCGCATTGGGCGGCAGCAGCGCCCTTGCGGCATCAAGCCTCCCGGCGGCGGCCCAAAGAATCGCTGCCGAGGCCCGTGCAGGCGCATCCTCGGCGCCGGTGGTGTCCATCAGCCAGATCGCCGCACCATCGGGGTCACCCGAGGCACACAGGCCAGCGGCCACGGCCAACGCAACCGGGCGTGGTGGCAGGTATCGGTCCTCGCCCGCGACGGCGTGAGGTGGGTTTACGAAGACCCTGCGGTCAAGCGCCTTCTGTATGACGGTTTCCTTGCATTCGCCGGATGCGAACGCTTTTGAAAGTTCGGCGCGAACCCTGCCCCAGGCGGCAGCCAGATCCCTGGACGCCCGAGCCTCTCGACCTGGGACCAATGCCTTCAATCCGGCGGCGTACGGGCCGGATTTGGCGAATGGCCGTGTCTCACCGGCAGATGGGCGTGGTATGGCTGCGCATTCGCGGGGTGTTTCCGCGCGTGCTAGAGTAGCCGGCGTTGCGACCGCGAAGACGGTCGCGATGCAGTAGGCAAGGCGCATCGTGCGGATTCTAGCACGTGACAGCGACGGCGGTGGGATGTACTCGCGGGTTGTATCAGGGTCCAGCAGACTGAAGCTTGCCGGCGCTGGTGGCGCGGGCGTCCTTCTTGCTGCCGCTGTCCTGTGTCTTCCGGCGTTCGTCGCGGCCGCCGAACCGGCCCTGCCAGTGGTCGATTCGACAGCAGCACCGGACGGATCGTTTGTCAGGATCACTCTTGATGGCGGCGTGTCGCCGTTTACGGTTGTGTCGTGGGACGTCACGGTTCGCGGTTCGACGGTCATCGTCAGTCTGGTCAAGGAGAACCTTTGCCAGACCGGCCAGCGCGAGCGCGTTCGCCTGCTGGAAGGAAATAATGCTGCGTCGCTGTTGGCTGTTTTGAAGGAGGCAGGTGCCTGGACGTGTCAGGTTCCCGGCGTTGCGACGGCCGGGAGGGCTGCCAACAAAACTGCCCCGGCGGATCAGCCCAGGTACGAGGTATGGTCGGCCTGGGGTCGGAGCATGGTGCGCTATCATCTGACCCAGGCGGCTCTTCGAGAGGCGCCATGCGCCTTGCGCGTCATATCGTCGGTGACGGCCGAGGTTCGCGCCCGCCTGGATACGTTGCCCATGCGGGATCTCTACTATCCGGCCGAGAAGCTGGGGTGGGTGACCATGACCGCATCCGAACCGGCATCGGCGACGATCGATGGCTGGGACACGGTCCAGTTGCCGGTGGATGCGCTTCAGGTCGTCGAGGGCGAACACCAGGTGGTTGTTACCGGCGAGTCGGGCCGGATCCGACAGTTCATGGTGCATGTCGCACCCGGCTTGACGCAGCGTATTCACGTCGTACTGGAGCAGCAGGCACCCGATGAATAAGCCGGTACCGTTAATGAAACTGGTCGTGAAGCTGGTTCTTGCCATCCTGGCAACGACTGCCAACGCATACGCAGCATCGCCTCGCACGTGCCCCAAGGGAACGAAGGCGCGCCAGACGAACGTTCAGAAGGGTGAGACTCTGGCAGGTGTTGCCGGCAGAACAAAGACCAGCGTCGCTGATTTGCAACGCTGGAATCGGCTGAACGGCCCGCAGGTTCGAGGCGGGCAGAACCTGCGCTATTGCGTGCCGGTATTCGTGCCGGGGTCCGTGGGTTCCTGCAATGCAGGCAACTTGCGTGGCGGGGTGAACCTGGATACCGACGGCGATCGCAAGGGCGTCGGTTTCGTGCTTCCGGCAGGGCGCACGACGTCCTGGGGTACGCCGGCCACCGTTCGACACATTCGCCAGTGCATGTCGCGCTACCGTGCAAACTACAAGAAGGGCGCCCCGGTCAACATCGGAGACCTGTCCACCAGGGACGGCGGCCACGTCGGGAACCACCTGTCGCACCAGTCGGGCCGTGATGTGGACCTTGGCTTTCTGACGAAGCCTCCTCAGTCGATAGGGGTTTTCAACCGGGAGGCGACCGCCACGAACCTGGATGTCCAGAAGGAATGGACCGTGATCCAATGCCTGCTGGACAATCGCGAGACCCAGTTCATCTTCGCGTCCTGGACGGTCGTCAACTCGTTGAAGGCCTACGTTGTGAAAAATCGGTCCTTGCGCAGTCGCTATCTGAAGTTCTTCGGTAATGGAGTGATCCAGGGAGACAACGAGCACATGACTCACCTGCACGTCCGATTCAGGTGCCCAAAGGGTGACCGACAGTGCAAGGGTTGATGTCCGAAGGCACTTTACGCCCCTTCCCCCGGTAACCGACACGCACTATCATCGGCCGACCGGGCGCCCCCCGGGGCGGGTCGAGTTTGGCCGAACCGGGATGGGGCCTTCGATGATGGGGGAGACATGCGTTCGAATACCGGGAACATTCGGATCGTCATGGCGGCCATGGTTGCCTTGGCAGCCATAGGCTGCGGCAAGGGCGACATGGCGGCCAAGCAGAAGGCGGCGTTTGCCGCAAAGAAGGTCGCGATCACGGCAGAAGTCGACAAGGCGCTGAACGGCTGGGTCGAGGACATGGCCAAGACCGTTCCCGAGGACGTGCGCAAGTTCGAGAAATCCAAGAGCCCGCTGGTCCGCTGGCGCCTGGACACGTTCAAGTACGATTGGCAGCGGCCCCTGACGGCGGCAGTCGTGCCGGCGAAGGGCACCGTGGTCGAGAAGGACTTCGATGCCATTCCGAACTTCTTCGAAACTATGGAGAAGTTCTGGAAGAAGGAAGTCGATTTCAAGGATTACATGGCGGCCTATGACAAGCTGAAGAAGACGTGCGATGACCCGGTGGCCAACCTGCTGGCCGACTTCGACCACGCATTCGTGCATCTTGAGGCCTTCTATGGCGCCCAGGACATGGAGGGCGACGACCGCGCCGTGTACTTCTTCCGGCACTGGCAGGTGGCGTTCAGTTTTCCGCGCGAAAAGGGCGAGGCTGTCTCGGAGTACCTGGCTCGCCTGTGCATGAATCACATGGGCGACTTCTGCAAGACGGTCCCGTTCGAGTCGGTCCACTTTGCGCTGGAGCGCCCCTACCTGACAGCCGTCAAGCGCATCGTCGGCGACTATCTGAAGGCTCATCCGGACGCGAAGTTCAACAAGGTGTTTGCCCCGCTTCTGGCCGATGTCGATGCACGCCTTCTGACGATTCCTTCGTTCTCGGAGGAACCGGTCATGGTGGACGGGATTGCCAAGGCCCCATATGTCGGCGACACGATCGTGACCGTGATGAAGACCGGGCTGACCTGGGAAGAGCGCGACTACCTGTCCTTCGACAAGGGTTGGGCTGTGCCGTCCAAGGACTGGAAGGTGTTCGAAAAGGCAGTGGTTGATCGCATGCCCGACATGGAAAAGGAGCGCGGTCCCGAGAACCTCGAGACGTTGCTGGTGTCGATGGACAAGGACGCCACGATGAACATTCCAGCGGCGCTGGTCGAGATTTTCAAGAAGCAGCCGCCCCGTTACGTTGCGTTCGGTGCGCGCCGTCGCCTGGACAACATGAACCGTCGCACGGTATTCGGCAAGTTGACGTTCCGCGAGGTCCCGGTGGTTGCACGCAAGGTGGTCGTGGAAGGCGTTGGCGCGCTGAAATGCCGGCCGCTGGGCCAGGTGCCGGATGCGGCTGATCTGCCTGGCGCGGTTGGTCCGACGGTGTGGATCGGCACCGATGGCCTGAAGGCTGGCACCTTTGCAGGCGGCAAGGTTACCGGGCTGAAAGATGTGGATGCGAAGGGTGCCGTGGCGCACCTGAAGACTGGCACGGGCCTGATCCTGGCAGCCGAGGGCGCCTCGATGCAGGCGTTCGGGGCCGTTCTCGAGCCGATGTTCCTTGAGTGCGGCGACCCGAAGTGCTCGTTCGTCAAGGAATTGCAGTCCAGGCTCGAGGTTCAGGTCTGCGGGAAATGAACCCCGGAGGAATGACCATGCGACGCATTTCGATAGCTGTGCTGGCGTTCGCGCTGGTTCCGGTGGCTTGTGCCGAAAAGAGTGAGGTTGCTGCCAAAAAGGAAGCGGCCAAGACCCAGGCCGCAAAGCCGGAGCAGGCGCCAAAACCGCCGCCTGCGCCGCCCTCAGAATTCGACGCATTACGCAAGAATATCGAGGGTTTTGCGGCGCTGGCCGTGTCGTGCGACAAGGGGTGGTTTGCGAAGGTGGATCCCTCCAAGATCGACAAGTGGGAACTGGCAATCGACGTGCCTTCGATGGAAGAGCGGTGCGACCCCTTGCTGACTCAATTCCAGGAACTTGTGCAGCCGGCAGGCTTCCGACATCCGGCGCTGGACGAATTCCTGCGCGGCGCGGCGCTGGTCGCCGACCGATACATGTTCCTGGGATTCAGGTGCAAGAAGGTGGGGGTGCGCGACAAGATCCCCTACAAGAAGATGCTTGGGGAACTGCGCGACGCGCTGCGTGCCGACGTTGGCGCGATGAGTGCCAGTCTGGAAAGGGTGCGAAAGCTGTCGGATGCCGATCTGCGCGACAGCGGTACGGTGCCGGTTGCAGGGCGTATCCAGTGGTCGCACGACGCGATTGCGCGCCTGCCGGCCGATTTCACGACCTGGATAGAATCGCAGCGCAAGGAGAACCTGCCGATCTGGCGGTACAGCCTGATGACGTCGGCAACGATCGGGACACGTGCGGCCGGAGCCATGGGAGCACCGACTTTGGCCGTCGATGGCGCGGCGGTCAAGGCGGCCGGGGAATTGGCGACCGGGTTTGCGGATGCATGGAAGTTCTGGTCGGGCGACTACTTCGAGGCCGAGGAGAAGGGCTCGCCGCTGCACTACAAGGTCATGAAGAAGGTGTCTGACGCGTGGAAGAAGGCGTCGGCCAAGGCGTTTCCCAAGGCCGCGAAGTGACCTAGGCACTTGCTGGAGGAAATCCGATGTCCGTTTCCATGGAAACGATTCGAGTGGGCATTCTGATTGGCAGCCCCAGCGACAGGCCCCTGGCCGACAAGATCGTGGAAGCCTTGACTGGCCTGTCAATCGGGTGCGAAGTCAAGGTTCTGTCGGCGCATCGCACGCCCGATCGGGTCGTGACCTACGTGAAGGCAGCCGAGGGGCGCGGCATCGGCGTCCTGATTGCATGCGCTGGCCTGGCCGCGCATCTGGCGGGCGTTGTGGCGGCGCATACTTTGTTGCCGGTGATCGGAGTCCCGGTTGCCGGAGGAACGTTGCTGGGGCTGGACGCATTGCTGGCCACGGTCCAGATGCCACCGGGTATCCCGGTTGCAACCGTGGCCATCGACGGCGGCCGGAACGCGGCGATTCTGGCGGCGCGCATCCTGGCGCTGCACGATCCTGACGTGCGTGATGCGTTGCAGGCGGCCCTGGATGCAGATCGCTTGCGTTACGACCAGGTCTGACCGACCGGCTTTTTTTCTATCGACTTTCGGAGGGTTCCTTGGGAGAGGCGATGTCAGGTACACCGTTGCTGTGGGCGGGTTTCAGCGTGTTCGTTCTTGCGATGCTGGCCCTTGATCTGGGCGTCTTCAATCGTCGCGAGCACGAGGTTCGGATGCGAGAGGCGATCGGCTGGTCGATCGCCTGGATATCGCTGGCGCTGGTTTTTGCAGGCGCTGTCTGGTGGATCGAGGGCTACGAGAAGGGGCTGCAGTTCACCACCGGCTGGCTGATCGAGAAGGCGCTGAGCATCGACAACCTGTTCGTCTTCCTGGCTGTCTTCAGCTATTTTTCCGTTCCCAAGAAACTGCAGCACACCGTCCTATTCTGGGGCGTTTTCGGAGCGCTGGTGCTGCGCGCGGTATTTGTGTTCGTAGGCGGTGCCCTGATCCAGGCGTTCGAGTGGACCATTTACATCTTCGGTGCGTTCCTGGTCTACACGGCGTTCAAGCTGGCCCGCTCGGGGAATACCGAGATCCATCCCGAACACAACCCGGTCCTCAGGTGGATTCGCAAGTGGATTCCGTCAACCACCGACTACGTAGGCAAGCGTTTTACGGTGAAGGGGGAAGACGGCATCCGTCGGGCGACCCCACTGTTTTTCGTCCTGGTTTTTGTCGAGATGACGGACGTGATGTTCGCCGTGGATTCCGTTCCAGCCGTGTTCGCTGTGACCACCGACACCTTCATTGTGTACACGTCGAACGTGTTTGCGATCCTTGGGTTGCGGGCGCTGTTCTTTGTGCTGGCGGGAAGCCTCAGCCGTTTCACGTTGCTGCACTATGGGCTGGCGGCCGTTCTTGGGTTCGTGGGCATCAAGATGCTGGTGTCGCCGCACTGGATCAAGATATCCATCGGGTTGTCCCTTGGCGTGATCTCGGGCCTCATTGCGCTGTCGATCGTGGCTTCGTTGTGGCTGACGCGGAGGCAGGCTGGGCGGGGCGATTCTACTTCTTCCTGACGCGGTGCCGAGGGTCGTCGGCCGTCAGCGGCACGCCGGCAGCAAGGATATCTTCGGCCATCTTCTCGAGTGATGGATTGGTAATGTCACCGCGCGCGAACACCACCTTGTCCTCGACATCGTAGGGCTGGAAGTCCAGCGGCATCAGCAGGTCGCGACCACCCTCGAAATACTGGTCCAGATAGTACTCGGCGAAATCGGCCAGAAGGTCCAGGGCCCCGGCCTCGGCAATGCCGTTCTCGATCAGGGCTGCCCGGAAATCCATCGCATACCTGAAGGTGCCGGTCCTGTCGGCCAGGACCACGTTCATCTCGACGAAGGTTGCTTCGACGCGCCCGCTGACCTCGAAGTGTTCGTCGCGCAGGAAGGTCACGAATCGTGTATCCATGGCTGCAGCAATGACTGCCGAATCCTCGATCGCGAATCTGTGGGACATCTGCGAATCTCCTTCAACGGGTCGGGTCCTGAATCGGACCCGGATCCTGGACATCAGGGCCTGAATCGGGCGCCTGGTTGACCGAACTCAGGGCAGCCAGGGCAGCAGCCTGTTCAGCCTCCTTCTTTGAACGTCCGCGGCCGGAAAATGATCGTCCGTCGAAAAGCGTTACCTGGACGGTAAAGCTGGGGGCGTGCGACGGACCTGACGAGGCGGTTACGACATAGCGCGGAACAGCGCGGGATGTCTTCAGGCACAGGACCTGCAGCGTGGACTTGGGGTCGCCGACCCTGCCTTCGGCGCGGGCTCGGTCCAGCAGGGGTTGCAGTTGCCCGACCACGAACGCTTGTGCAGCCGCGAAACCTCCATCCAGGTAGATGGCCCCTGCGAGGGCCTCGAAGGTGTTCGCAAGAACCGACGGCGTTTCGGCAACCCGGTCCCCCTGGGCGGCGCCTCGCCCCAGTCGCAGGCATTCGCCCAGCCGCAGTGCGCGTCCGCGCTGGGCCAAGGCCGGTTCGCTGACCACGGCCGATTTCAGGCGGGTCAGTTCCCCCTCGGGGGCCTCGGGGAACAGCTCGTAGGCCAGGGCGGCGACCACGGTGCTGACTACGGCATCGCCCAGGAATTCCAGGCGTTCGTTGTCCGGCAGCGGATCCCGCGACTCGTTGCAGAACGAGGCGTGGGTCAGGGCAGCCTCAAGCAGCCCTCGTGACTGGAACCGGTAGCCGCAGTCCTCTTCCAGCCGACCCAGGTCTGGCTGGCGTTCGGTGATCATCATTCCTCCGATCTCCAGGGCAGCAACCTATTCATGCGCCGCGCGATCCAGGTCGCGCTGGAGGATCTTGTCGCGCTTGTCGTACGACTTTCGCCCCCTGGCCAGCGCCAGTTCCACCTTGGCGTGCCGGTCGCGAAAGTACAAAGACAGGGGTACCAAAGTAAGGCCCTTCTCGCGCACCTTCATGTTCAGGCGGTGGATTTCGGCCGCGTGCAGCAGCAGTTTCCGAGGCCGCCTAGGGTCGTGGTTCTGGTAGGACGCAGCCGAATACTGGACGATGTTGGCGCCAATCAGGAAGACCTCGCCATTGCGCACTTCGGCATATGAATCAACGAGTTGAGCGCCACCATTACGCAGCGACTTGACCTCGCTTCCCAGCAGGGACATCCCGGCCTCGATCCGGTCGATGATCTCGTAGTCGTGCCTGGCCCGGCGGTTCTCGGCCACGACCTTGCAACCATCATCTTTCGGGGCCTTCATCGGATATCACCAGGTTCCAGCCGGGCGCATTATAATCCTTCCTAGAACTTGTTGTGGCGGTGCCTCACGATGACCATCCATCTGATTGATGCAAGCGGCCTGATTCACCGGGCGTTCCACGCAATTCGACCACTGAAGACTTCGAAGGGCCTGCCCACCAACGCCCTGTTCGGGCTGGTGCAGATGCTGCGAAAGTTCGTCAAGGGACAGCGGCCGGACCGCGTGGCAGTGGTGTTTGACGCCGGGCGCGAGACTTTTCGCAACGCGATGTACGACCAGTACAAGGCGAACCGTCCACCGTCCGACCCTGACCTGGTGATGCAGTTTCCTTATGCCAGGCGCATCTGCGAGGCGATGGGCTTTCCCGTGCTGGAAGTCCCCGGCTACGAGGCTGACGACGTGATCGCGACATTGTGCGAGCTGGCTGGGACGGCTGGCATGGAGGTTGTGGTCGAGTCGGGCGACAAGGATCTGCTGCAGCTTGTTGGTCCGGGCGTCACGGCACGCGATCCGATGCGGGACAAGGTCTACGACCGCGACGGGGTCATCGGCAGGCTGGGGGTGCCGCCCGAGGGGGTGCGCGATTTCCTGGCGCTGGTCGGTGACGCATCCGATAACGTGCCGGGCGTGGAGGGCATCGGAGAAAAAGGCGCGTGCGAACTGGTCAACGCGTTCGGGACGCTCGAGGGGGTTTACGCCAACCTGGACGGGCTGACGCCGCGAAAGCGCGACGCGCTGGTGGCAGGGCGCGCGTCCGCGTTCCTGTCAAGGGACCTGGCTACCTTGAGAAAGGACGTGCCGCTGCCGGCCGGCGAGAACGACCCTGCGACGCTGACGATGCGACTGCCGGATCTGGATGGAGTGGTCTCCCTGCTGAAGGAGTTGGAGTTTCGCCAGATGCTGGCAGAGGTCATGGCCGAACGCGGTGGCGGGCCCCCGGATCTGTTTGCCTCGGTGCCAGACCTGCCACAAGTCGAGGTGTCAGCATCAGCGGTTCTGTCGGTGCGGGCTGTAGTTGCCGGTGCCGACTTGTCGTGGGACGAGACCTTGTCCAGGGTTGCGGCGTCCACGCGCCCGGGCATTGCTGCACTGTTCGGAGCCCGTGACCCTGTGTCACCTGACGTGAAGGGGCTGGCGATAGCGGTGTCGGACGCCGAGGCGCTGGTCATTCGGCCCGCCGAGGCCCCCGCCGGTTTCATGGCCGACCTTGCTGCCGCGCTGCGCGAACGGTCTGCCGGGACGGCGGCATCAAAGGAAATGCACCAGGTTTTTGCGGCTGCCGGCGGCGATCCGGGTCTGCCCGGCTTTGACCCTGTACTGGCATCCTATCTGTTGAATGCCGAGCGCGATTCCCATTCGCTGGACACGCTGGTGCTGGAGCGACTTTCAACCGTGCTGCCTCCGATCTCGGATGTCTCGCCGCAAGCGTTGGCATTGCGCGCGGCTGCGGCCAGGCTGGTTCGTGCCCCGATGGAAGGCCTTCTTGCAGGAAGCGGGCTTCAACGGCTGAATCTGGATGTCGAAATCCCGCTTGCCCGCGTGCTGGCCGAGATGGAGCGAACCGGGATTGCCGTGGACCGGGCGGGCCTGTCGAGGCTGTCCGCCGATCTCGCGGTTGACCTTCAGCGTCTTGAGAAACAGATTCTTGACGCTGCCGGCATGGTGTTCAATCCGAATTCCCCCAGGCAGTTGGCTGACGTCCTGTTCGGCAAGCTGCAATTGCCAGTGATCAAGAAAACCAAGACAGGCCCGTCAACCGACGTGACGGTCCTCGAGGAGTTGTCCAGCCGCCATCCGGTGCCTGCGTTGATCCTTGAATACAGGTCGCTTGCAAAGCTGAAGGGGACCTATGCAGACGCGCTGGGCAACCTGATTCATGCCCGAACGGGTCGCATCCATACGTCGTATAATCAGGCCGTTGCCTCGACCGGCCGCCTGTCGTCCTCGGATCCGAACCTGCAGAACATCCCGATCCGCACCGAGGCCGGACGCAAGATTCGTGCGGCCTTCGTCAGCGGCGAGGGCCTGGAGTTCGTGTCCGCCGACTACTCGCAAATCGAGCTGCGCGTCCTGGCTCATCTGTCGGGGGATGAGTCGCTGGTTGACGCATTTCGCAGCGGCCTTGATATTCACGCCAGGACTGCCGCGCGCATCTTCCACTGCGACGAGGCGGTTGTAACACCCGACCAGCGCCGTACCGCCAAGGTCGTCAACTTCGGACTGCTGTACGGGATGGGTGCATTCAGGCTGGGGCGTGACCTCAAGATCCCGCAGTCCCAGGCGCAGCACATAATTGACGACTATTTCGGGGCGTTCCCATCAGTGCGTCGGTATCTGGATTCGACGCTGGAACTTGCGCGAACTCAAGGCCACGTGCAAACAGCGTTTGGTCGGCGACGGTCCATCGAGGGAATTGCCGCCGCCAACCGCAACGAGCGCGCGGGTGCCGAAAGAATGGCCTTGAACATGCCAATCCAGGGAACAGCCGCGGACATCATCAAGATTGCGATGGTCCGCATGCGCGACCGGTTGCTGGCCGACGGCCTGCCAGCCCGCCTGGTGTTGTCGGTCCACGATGAACTTGTGCTGGAGACCCGCGAGGGAACTGGCCAGGAGGTCGCCGCCGTGTTGCGCGAGGTCATGGAAGGCGCCTGGCAAATGTCGGTGCCATTGTCGGTCGAAGTCGGCCGTGGCCACGTGTGGTCGAAACTGCACGGGTAGGTCTGTTTCCGTATTGGCCCGATTGAAGCGTGTCGAATGAACCGTGGCTGCGGTGCTTTGATCTAGGATAGTTCCTGGATTGCCCACGCGGACCACTGAGGGTCCTTCAGCATTGCTCGGCCGATGCCTACCAGGTCGGCACGTCCTTCCCGCACAACAGCGTCGGCAAACGACGGTTCTGTGATGCCGCCGACAGCGATCACTGGGACTTTAGCAGCCTTTTTAAGGGCTTCTGCGTACTTGACGAAGTACCCCTGCCCGGAATGCCATGTCGGTCGCGAGCCCTGCAAGCCACCCGACACGTCCAGCACATCAGCGCCAGCCTCGATCAGGCCTGGGGCCGCGCGGCAGGTCATGTCGATGGTCACCCCGCCCTGCATTTCGTCGTCGGCACCAAGGCGCAACAGGATTGCGACGCCTGGACCAACCTGTCGCCGGACCTCGCGCAGAACATCGCAGTGCAGACGTACCCGGTTTTCCTCGCTGCCCCCGTACTGGTCGGTGCGGTGGTTTGTCAGTGGCGACAGGAACTGGCACAACAGAAAACCGTGTGCAGCATGAATTTCCACGGCCTCGAAGCCGGCGTACACCGCCCTTGCCGCGGCGTCGCCAAACGCCATAACAGTCGTCTCGATGTCGGAAATGCCCAGTTCGTCCGGCAGTTCACTTTTGCCGTTGGGGTGAGGTACTGCCGAGGGAGCCACGGGACGTCGTCCGTGTGCCGCCGGCTGGCCAGCGGAGCCGGCGTGCGACAGTTGCAGGCAGGCAGTTGCTCCGGTGCCGCGGATGGCGGCAGCCACGTTCCGAAGCCCAGGCACAGTCCCGTCGTCGTGTGCGCCAAGTTGGCCCTCGTTGAAGCGACCTATCGGCAGCACGTACGCGTGCTCGACGATGACCAGACCAGTCCCGGCTGCCGCCCGAACCCTGTGGTACTCGACATGGTCCTTCGTCGCGTATCCGTCGGGGCCGGCCCGTCCGGAAGCCATCGGTGGCATGACGATCCGGTTGCGCACGTGCAACCCGGCTATGTTCAGTGGGTCAAGCAAACCGGGCATGATATTGCCTCGCCTACAGGGAATAGGTTTGTAACCAGTACATCCGAATCGACGTCAGGGAGCAAGGCAGGTGGGCGTGGCCCCATAGATGTTGCCAGCTACGCCGTCAGAGCCCTTGTTGGTCGAGCTGTCCGGGTCTCCAGACTGGCCGCCGACGCCCGGAAAACCGTTGATTTCGTAAGTGTTGCCATCGCAGGTCGGGCTGGACGAGTTTCCGACGATGTAGATCGGGTAGGTGGGACCGCCGGATCCTCCGCCACCATGACCGCCGGCGCCGCCAATACCGCCATCGCCGCCGCCGCCGCCGCCCGGGCCTTCCGTGTCCCCGCCACCGTTTCCGCCGGTGCCTGACAGGCCGGCTGCCCCACTGAGGCCGCCATTTCCGCCGTTTCCGCCGTCATCCGAAGCTACCAGGCAGTTCTTGATAACCGGGCTGGACTGGACGATGAACACGCCGAAGGATCCTCCTCCGCCGGTTCCCTTCTTCCCCCCGGTTCCGCCGCAACCCCCGCCGCCGCCGCCGCCACCCGAGCCGCCGGCGCTGCCGCAGTTGAAGAACAGGACGCAATCGTTGTCGCCGCCGCCGCCTCCACCACCGCCGCCGCCCATGCCATTCTGTCCGTCAGCCCCGTCCTCGCCGTGTGCCGGTTCCCAGTCGCCCGACAGATTTGGGCCTCCGCCGGATGTCCCGCCGCCGCCGTTGGCGCCTGCCGTTGCTTCCGTGCCCTTCCCGCCGGGGCTGCCTGCGTTCGTGGGGCCTCCTGCCATGCCGGCCGTACCGCCGTTGTTCGCACCTGCCGATCCTGCAACGCCGCTCCCACTGCTGGAGCCGCCACGTCCGCCGTTGCCGCCAGTCATTCCGCACGGGCTGATGCCGCCTACGCCAAACACAGCTTGTCCTGGGTAGTTCGCGCTGTTGCACCCGATGGGCAACCCGCATGAGTCGTACTCGAACGACCCGGCGCCATCCCCGCCTCGTCCTCCGTTCAGTCCTGCCTTGCCAGCAGCGCCGTTCCGTCCATCAGCACCCTTGCCGGGTTCAATGGTGCAGTTCTGGATCTTCAATGCGCTGGAACTCTGGAATATGAAAATTCCGTAGGACGAGGCCGATGCCTGTGTGGCCGAGAACGACTTGATGAAGAAGCCGTCGAAGAATGTCATGCTGATGATACCACTGGCAATGACGGCCCGAATGGCCAGCGTTTCCTGACCGTCCCACGAGATCTGCGTCTTGTTCTTTTCGATCTCCCGCTTCCAGGTGCCACGGGCGTACCCGCCGAAAACGCTGACGCCATCCTTCAGGATCACTTTTTCGCGATACTGCCCGGCCGCAACGTAGACTTCCTTCTTGGGGTCCTGCACATCCGCGAACGCGATGGCAGCGGTGATGGTCTTGAAGGGACGAGCCTGGTCGCCCCAGGTGTTGAACTCGTCGGCACCTGACGCGCCATCAACGAAGACGCCCTTCGAAATGTTTCCATCCAGGCCGTCGCAGTTGGCGTCAAAGCAGTTCTCGCCAGGACATGCCGCGGCAACGCTGTCGGGGTCGGGGAGATCCTCGCCGGCCTTGTAGACGCACCCGTATTCGCAGCCGTTGTCGTCCTGGCCGTCCAGGTTCATGAACCCTTCCAAACAGCCGGCCAAGGTGCAATTTCCAGCGTCGCAGTAGGGAGTTCCGTTCGCGTAGGCGCACGTGGATTCGCACGACCCGCAGTGGTTCGCATCGGTCAGATAGTCGATAGGCGGGTCGCCGGCTTCCTTCGGCCGGCAATCGCAATGGCCTGCCAGCGGTACGCACTGCTTTGATGTGATGTCTCCAAGCGAGTTGGTGACGTCCGTGCACGTGTAGTCCAAGGGGCATGGGGCGTTCTCGTCGTCGCACGCCTGAAGGCAGTACTTCTTTGTTCCGCCCTTGTCGGCTTCCAGCACTGCGCAGAGGGCGTCGATGCCGCAATCGCTGTCGCTGAGGCACAGTTTGTTGCACAGGGGATCCTGGTAGGGCATGCAGACCCAGGGCGACTCGCCGCCCATCATGACCTGCTTGCATTCCCATCCGCAGGGACACTTTTCGATGCATCCCGTGGTGCACTGGCGAGAATTGTCGGGCATCAGTACACAGAACTGACTGACGCAGTCCTGCATGTGTTCGCACGGGCAGCCGAAGCCCCATGGCATTTCGGTGCTCTGGCACTTGCACTCGTCGGCGTCCGGCCCTGTGCCATTGTCATAGCCGGGGTCGTACTCCTGGGTGTCGGGGCGTTCGACGTCGGAGGCGTCAATAACGCCGGTGTCTGGAGTGTCCAGGCATCCGCCATTGCCACAAGCGTCGCCATTGCCCGAGTCCTGGCCGGCAATGTTGTTGCTGCCGCCGCAAGCTGCCGACAAGGTAAATATCGCAAGCGCCAGGACAGTGCCACAGCGTCGCAAGTCAAGGAAAAGGTTCATTGTGCCCCCCTACTTCGGACCGCGCAGATTTTACAGGATGACACCGCATCGTACAAGCAGCCCTTGGAAGGGCTTGATATTCGGCAATTTCCATCATTTACACGTGTCTTTTCACTTGGTCGCCAGGACCCTGCCGGCAAACGCGTCGAGGCGCATGGGATAGTATCGTTTGGTTCATCATCCTGTTTCACCAGGCTGCCGTGTTTCGCGGGATATGGTAAAAACGCGCCCGAGCCCAGGTTCTCTTGCGTGCGGATTGATTGCCATGACGACCGATGACAGCCAGGACAAGCCTTGCCTGGGTGCCTGCGTTTCTTCCCCAGTGGCCGGGCGAAACCCAGGCGAATATGCCGAACGGTTTCTGAAGGATTTCAGGGGTTACAAAGGGTGCGGTGTCGGCGAGTCGATTATCGGAGGGCATGTCCGCGCGACTCTCAGCTTGCCTTCTCGCATCCCGTCGCACCCGCATCTTGTGATCCCTGGCGAGCCTGCGACGGTCGAGGCCGCCCGTCTAGGCCTTGCGGAAGGTCCGCTGATTCTCGAGGTCGGCAGCGGGTTGGGACGGTTTATCAACGGCATGGCGGCCAAGCGCCCCGACGCCCGCCTGATGGGTTGCGAGACGCGCCTTGGCTTCTGCATCAAGGGTCTGCGCCGAGCAGATCACGAGGGCCATTCCAATTTGTGGATGGCGTGGGGTGATGCCAGGGTCACGATTCCGCAGATTGTTCCGCCAGCGACCGCGGCGGAGGCCTACCTTCTGTACCCGGACCCCTGGTGGAAGCGCAAGCATGCTGGCCGCCGCCACGGTTCCGTCATGGGGACTGTGCTGGCCAATGCCCTCAGGCCAGGCGGACTCCTGGTCCTGAAAAGCGACGTCGAACCCTACCTGAACACAATGGTCGAGGCCTTCACTGAAACCGGCCGATATGACGCGGGCTGGTGCACATCCGACATGCCTATGACCGATCGGGAGATCCGGCTGCTTTCTGCCGGCACAAAGACCTTTACAGCCGCGCTGTTCCGCCGGTAGGATTCGCCAGACCCAAGTGTCCGGCATCCGGGCTCGCCCCCGAGAATGCCGGTTCCTTGACGCAGCGCGTCCAAGCGACGCGCCCCAGGAGGAGGTACTCCATGGCGAATGTCGTCTATCCGATCGTGATGTCCGTGATGCTGATCGTGGCTCTGGCGTTCTTCGTGAAGATCATGATCACCAAGGTGCAGATCCTGCTGAAGGCCAAGCCCGACGTCCGCTGGGACCGGGTGCCCGAACGCATCGGGGCGATGGTGAAAGTCGCCTTCGCGCAGGTCAAGCTGTTCAAGGAACCCGGCCCGGGCCTGATGCATGCCCTGATCTTCTGGGGCTTTCTGATGCTGCTGGTGCGTTCGATTTCGATCATGGGACGCGGCTTTGCGGGCCCGGAATCGAATTGGACGCTGCTGTGGTTCTGCCCGACCCTCGAGACGATTTACACCTACATGAAGGACTGGACCGAGCTGGTCGTCCTGGCGATGGTTGGCTATGCGTGGTTCCGTCGCGCGGTCACCAAGCCCAAGCGCCTGACGATCACCTTCAGCGGCTACCTGGTCCTGTCGCTGATCGGCGGCCTGATGATCACGGACTTCCTTTACGACGGCGCACGGTTCGCGCAGTTGGCCTTCGTGGGCAAGGACGGCTTCACGATGCCTCAGGAACTGGTCAAGGCCCTGACGCATGAACAGGGTTACGCCCCGGTCAGCGCCTTCGTCGGAACCTGGTTTGCGTCGCTGTCGCCTTCGGTCCTGACCGTGATTGAAGTTGCGATGTTCTGGCTGCACCTTGGGATCCTGCTGTTCTTCATGAACGAGCTGCCGCGCAGCAAGCACTTCCACGTCATTACGTCGATCCCCAACACGTTCTTTGCCAGCCTGGATTCCCCCGGCGCGCTGGCCCCGATCAAGGACATCGAGAACCAGGAAACGTTCGGCGTCATCGAGCCCCGCGAACTGACCTGGAAGCAGATTTTCGACGGCTATTCCTGCACCGAATGCGGCCGCTGCACGGTTACGTGCCCGACGGTCATTTCCGGCAAGACGCTGTCTCCGAAGCAGTTGATCATCGACACCCGCGAGTACATCAAGAAGCACGAGGCCGACATTCTGGCGGG
This sequence comes from uncultured Myxococcales bacterium, assembly GCA_903936705.1. GTDB lineage: Bacteria > Myxococcota_A > UBA9042 > DTJE01 > DTJE01 > CAIZWN01. The sequence continues at coordinate 23,329 of CAIZWN010000002.1, read as the reverse complement.
CAAGGACACCGCCGAAAGCGGCGAGACGATGATCGACTACGTCAAGAAGGAAGCGATCTGGGCGTGCACGACGTGCCGGTCATGCGAGGAAAACTGCCCGGTTTCCATCACGCACACCGACAAGATCGTGGACTACCGTCGCCGCCTGACCCTGATGGAAGGCGACTATGCGCCGGAAATCGGCACCACGATGAAGAACCTGGAGAACAAGTCGAACCCGTGGGGCCTGGCCATGGGCGAGCGCGGCATGTGGATGGTCGAGGAACTGGGCGTCCCGCTGATCAGCGAGAAGGGCGAGGCCGAGTACCTGTACTACCTGGGCTGTTCGGCTTCCTTCGATGACCGCAACAAGCGGGTTGCTACGGCGCTGGTCAAGCTGTTGCAGAAGGCTGGAATCGATTTCGCGATCCTCGGGCCGGAAGAGGCTTGCTGCGGCGATTCCGCGCGGCGCCTGGGCAACGAGTACCTGTTCCAGATGCAGGCCCAGCAGAACATCGAGGCATTCAAGCAGTACAAGTTCAAGAAGATCCTGACTGCGTGCCCGCACGGTTACAACACGATCAAGAACGAGTACCCGCAGTTTGGCGGGAACTACGAAGTGGTGCACCACGCAGAACTGCTGGCGCAACTGGTCCGCGACGGACGCCTGGCCCTGCCGGCGCACGGGGATCCGCTGCGAGTGGTCTTCCACGATTCCTGCTATCTGGGTCGCTATAACGGCATCTACGACCAGCCGCGCGACGTGCTGAAGGCGCTGCCGGGCGTTTCGCTGGGCGAGATCGAGAAGAGCCGCAAGAACGGCATGTGCTGCGGCGCCGGCGGCGGCATGATGTGGAAGGAAGAACACGAGGGCGAGCGTATCAACCGCGTGCGCGTCAAGCAGCTGCAGGAAGCGAACAATCCCGAGATGGTCGCGTCTGCCTGCCCCTTCTGCCTGCAGATGAACAAGGACGGCATCGCGGAACTGGAACTGTCGGACCAGCTGAAGACCAAGGACATCGCGGAACTGCTGGCCGAACGGATCGGCGTCTAGCCCCCGCGTTCAACGAACATCCTTCGACCATCGACTATAGACCGGTGACCATCGACCGTAAGCCTGTGTCCATGTCAGTTGATACATGCTTCTCCGGTTTTCCGGCGCGTTCCAAAGGCTCGGTGGAGTGGAGCCAGCAGCCTGCCGGCCGACAGTCATTGCCGCCCTCATTAACAGGATATCCTTTGGTTGCAACCATGATGCCGTTTCCTACAATGCCGCCGGGACGGTAGGCGCCTCAAGGTCAGAAGGAGAACTGCATGCCTGTGTTTATGCGATTCCTGGTTTCAGGGGGGCTCGTCCTCCTGGCGTCCGCCGCGTCCGGATGTGATGCGGCATCCGAGAACGGTGGCGCCACGGGGTTCGTCGGGATCGTCCGCGGGCTGGAGGCGAACCGGGTTGTCGACGTCGCGGTCACGGACGCGACCGGCGCCCCGATCTTTGCCACCCAGGGGGTGAACCTGGGCAGCGCGCGAACCTTTGTCCTGGACACCGGCGATCTGCCTGCCGAGTTCCGGGTCCAGGTGACAGACACCGCGGCCGGTCAGTCCCTAGGCTGCCTGGTGACGGGATACCAGTCGGGTGACTTTGTCCATGTGAACATTCCGACCACGCTGGCCTGGGCTTACGCGACGTTTGCCTCGGTAGACCCAGCCGTCGCCAAGTCCGCAGTATCGGCCTTCCTGGCCCTGCCGGTCGGATTCGACTACGAGGCAGGGGCGTCGCTCCTGGACGTCCACTTCAACGAGTTTGCGTTCCTCGACAAGGCGGCCGATGCCGGCGGGCTCGACCCTTACATCGCGACGCAGATGTCACGGATCCAGGCCAAAGAACTGTACACGAGGCCCGGCCTGCAGTCCCCCATCAGCCCGCCGTCCATGGCCGGCGAGTTTACGAAGTGGGCGGCCGGCCAGATGGCTGGGAAGGTCGTGGGAATGGCCACCGAGAAAGCGTTGAAAAGCATTCCTTTCATCGCGGACTTCTTCGGCGATAAATCGGCCGAGATCCTGGCCGCCATCGCCGAGGTCAACGCCAAACTGGACAAGGTCATCGTCAAGCTGGACCAGGTTCAGGCCCAGTTGGTCGTGATCCAGCAGCAGATCGCCCAGTCCACCGACCGCCTGGCCAAGCTGACGACCGACGAAGCGCTCAAAACCAGGTACAACACCCTGGTGATCCAGATGGTCGATGACGAGCAGCTCATCCTGTCGGTCCTGGACCTGTATCGAGGCGTCCTGGCCACGGTCAAGGACCCCACGAAGACGCCTGAACAGTGGACGATGGCGGTGAACAGCTACGTCCGAATCGTCACCGGGAACGTGGACCTGATGAAGGCCGTGCGACGGCTGAACGCGAACCTCGTCGGGGACAAGTCCCTCTTGAAGGACAGCTTCCTGAAGCAGATGGCCGACGTCGTCAGCCAGGTCGTCGATCCCACCGACCCGAACAGCGTGTACCAGGGCTACCAGTTGTTGAAGATGGCCTGGCTTCGGTACCGGGCGGTAGAGCAGGTGGCGTTGTTCCTGGTGGACGAGGCGTACTCGAGTACCGAGATTTCCCTTCAACCCTTCTTTGACGAAATCTGGCCGAAGTTCGACAGCGAAGCCATCGTCTTCGTAGAGGCCGCGTATTCGGTTGTCGGGACCGTCGAGTTTACCAAGCAGATCTTTTTCAAGCTCAGTATCCAGGACCCCGCCAACCTGCCTGCGGACGCGATCTGGAACGAGGTGCTGGACGCCGGCGGCGTCTTCGGGACCGAGGCCAAGGTGGACGGCTACGACAACGCGATTTCGGTCACGTTCTCCGACAGGGTCTGGACGACCTACAACGCCGCGGTGCCCGAAGGCCTGCAGGCGAGCCTGGTGTTGCGCGGTCTGAATGACGCCCCCTCGTCCCCGGGGGTCCAGGCCCGGGCGATCGTTTTCACCAGCGGGGGCCAGAAGTACACGACGCTTCAGTTCACGAACATTCCCGCGGGTAGCTACCGGCTGATGCTGGACCGGTGGAACGTGTCCCTGGAACCATCCATGCGCCGTATGACGTTCGCCTTCCAGACCGGCGACGTTTCATCGCTTTTCGAGGTCAGCGTTCAGCAGGACTATTTCAAGCGGTACGTGTTCTTCGACTGATTGTGCGCCTCCATCGCTTCCAGCCGACAGCGGACGACCTCAAGGGGCTTGTCGCCTTACAAGATTCGCCGCGCGATGGTGAACCCGACTCGGGAGGCCCTGCACGGCATCGTCCAAGTCGATGAGACGTACCTCGGCGGGATCCGCATCGGCATGTCTGGTGGCCGAAACGTGGACGAGAAGACGGTGGTCGTTGGGGCCGTCGAGGTTCGGCTATCGGAAGGTGAATCGGAGAAGGGTAAGAAGTCCAAGGTTCCGCATCTGTACGCTGGCCTCGTCCTCTTGCGGGCGGTCCCTGACGCCACAGCGAAGACCCTACTGGCCTTCGTGACCGACCATGTGCCTCCCTCCACAAACGCAGAAGAATGAGTTGGTATTACTGATGCATTTGCGGTGTGCGGTACCGCGTCTGGTTTACTGCAAGAGACTAGTCTGCATCACGTGGTAGCGGGGGGGAATCGGGATCAGTTCGTCTTCGCGTGGTAGGTGCAGTTGGCCGGGAACGAGCTTGGCAGCGCGGAGGCGAAAGGTGACGTCGTTGTTCCGCGGGGGTGCGCCTTGAAGAAGTCGATGACGTAGGCCGCCGGGTTGCTGCCGGGTGGAGGCGTGTGCCCGTAAGTGTGGGTGCACAGAATCACGTCGTGGCCAAGGCCGTTCAGATACCCGACGTCAGCCTCGTTCCACACGTTGAAATGGGCGGTGAAAAGTCCCTGGACCTCCCACTGGTCGGTAACGCCGCCGTGGAACAGGACCTGCGTCCACCCGGACGACGCGCCGGGATCCGGCCAGATTACCGGGAATTCCTCGATGGCGTTCGCCGGGTTGACGAGGTAGCCGCCGGACCAGGTCAACGTGGACGCCAGTTTGTCGCCGCGCATGACACCCAGCAGGTCCGACAGGATGCCTCCTGCCGAGAAGCCGACCGAGTGGATGTGGTCGGAATCGACGCCGTACTTGGCGTCCAGGCAAGCCACGACCTCGTCGAACAGTCTGACGTCAGGATTCGGCGGGTCAGCGTACGTGTCCATGATGTTCCAGTCCAGCAGCGCAGCGCCATCCGCCAGAGGGGTCACCAGCAGGAACGGCATCCGACTGTCGTCTACCGCCGGCCCCAGCATGTTCAGGTGCCAGTTCTTGACTTCGGCCGTGTCGGAATAGCCCATGCTGGAGCCAACAAACCCGTGCCACTGGAAGATCAGCGGCCACTTGCCTCGGGGGCCGCTGGCTGCTGCCGGAATCGAGAGCATGAATCTGCGCTGCACGCCATCGACAGTCAGCTTGTTCAGCAGGCTGTCGCTGGGTGCCACTGCGGCGCATTCCGTGGAGATCGGGATGCTGGTATCGACGGTCGTGTCGGTCGGCGCAGGCATGTCCAGAACCGCGACGTCCAGGGCGGCGTCCTCGACGGTGCCGTCGATGCGCGAGGGAATATCCTCCGGCGTAACTGTGTCGTCCGGGGGCTGGCCCAGGTCCGACTGGCCCATGTCCGTCGTCGTTGACGTATCCGAGGTGCCGCCGGTGCTGCCGCATGCCAAGGAGACCAGAGGAACAAGTACGATCAAGCGCAGGGCCCAGTTGATCACGTCAACCTCCGCAGAGAAATGGCGCAAAGAGAATAGCTTGCAACCGTGCTCGAAGGAAGTGACTTCCTTGCCGATGCCTTCCGCGATGCCGTCAACGCCTCTTGAGCCGACGTGTCGGATCGGCTAGAACTGTCTGGGCTTTCTCGTCCATCCGGAGGGTTTCATGCGTCGCGCATTGCCTGGTCAGGTTGCAGTTTCGTCGGGGACGTTGCCGGTCATGGTTCAGGCCAAGCTGCGGGTCATGCTGCCGGTTCTGGCGCTATGGCTGGGGCTGGCCACAGGTTGCGGCGGCTCGGATGGGACGAAGGACATCGCCCCTGACGTGCAGTCGGCTGATGTTCCCGGTGAAATGATCAGCGACCTGTCGAATGACGTTTTGATCGACATTGTGTCCGAGGTGTCCATGGACCTGGTGGTCGATGTCGCTGCGGATGCGCAGGACGTGGTGGCGCCTGATGCGCAGGCAGATTCAATCGTGGATGCGCCTGTCGACGTGCCTGCCGACAACCCCTTTGACATCGAGGTCGTGACAACGTCCGGCGGACTTCCATACTCGCTGCCATTCGTGTACCGGCGACCTGACGTGGGCACGCCGTTGACTGACGAGGAGGTCACCGTCTTCACGTCCAGGATTACCGGCCTGTGGAAGCAGATCCGCTTCTTTGATTGGGCGGCCGAGACCAGCGCCGGAGTGGATGTTTCCACCGGCGAGCCAGACTACCTGATCTGGTGGCACGATTTCGTCGCAGTGAAGGCCGGTGACACCGTCACGTTCCGGGCCAACGCCGCCGACGGGGGCAGCCACAACAACGCCGAGCCTACGGGCGTAGTGCTGGCAAGCGCTCTGGTCGGTCACCTGGCGTCGAACGACGAGTCCATTCGATACATCGTCGAGCAATACACCAAGTCTCAGACCGCATGCATGAAGGGCTTTCTGTTCGACTCGGACGACACCGTGGACTGGCTGATGTCCCGCAACATCACTGCCGACAATCACGCCTTTGAATTGCCGGACGGCCGAAAGAAGGTCGTCGAATACGACGAGTGGCATTTCGCGTACACGGGATGGAATGCCGACAGGTTCCGTTATCAGAACAACCCGATATGGGGTGACATCTGGGTGACGAACAAGCGCAGCAAGGACGACCTGCCTTACCTGTACAGGGTTGCGGCCTGGCTGCCCTATGTTGTCGAGATGTCCCCCGACGCGACGGTCCGTGCCGCGGCAACCGAGGCCCTTGACCTGATGCGCAAATCGGCGCAGGACATTGTCGAGTCCGGCTGGAAGGTCAGAACGAAGGACGCTGACGGGCAGATCTTCATTCCCGAGACCGAGGACCTGGCAAGCTTTGTGGCCTACACCGACTTCATCCCTGACGCCGAGTGCGATGGACGTCTGTCTACTGCGCTGCTGGGTTACGGGGACACCCTCGATGTCGACTGCGGCAGTGGCCAGGGCAGCCCGTACGATCAGATTGCGACGACCACTCACTATTTCAACTACGACATCATCACCTACTTCCACCAGGTTGCGGCCCTGCTGGCGCTGACTACCGGGCATGCCGAGGAGGCGTTGGCTTTGGTCGAGGGCCTGGCGACCCGCATCTCACGCTATCGCGACCCGTCCAGCGGCGAGAGCGGTCTTGCCGAGGCCGACTTTCCTCGTGACATCTCGATGTACCTGTTGCGCGCCGCGGTCACCGGCCTGCCGTTGACTTCGGAGGAGGCCCGCCTGGTGCACAAGTTCCACATACAGTCAGTGGATGAATACAAGGATTTCCCCAACTGGAACCTCTGGGATGCATCGGTACCTGACGGCACATACAGTTTCCGTGATGGCTTCCATCCCAAGTACCGTTCAACCGCCATCCGAATCGAGGACATCGCCGCCCTGATCGAGTACTGCGGTTCGCCGTTCAAGAACCCTGCAGGTGTCCGTTTCGTGGATTGTGATGTGGTTCTGGACCCGACCCGGTGGGGCACTCCGTAGGGTCGGTCTGATCATCAGGAGCAGGAAGTGCCGTCAAAGCCAAGGGTCCAGCTTTCGCACGATTCCCCACTGTGATAGCGGACCTCGACCAGGAAGTCGAAGCCGCTGTTGCCGTTCAGACAATCGTCTTGTCGCCGCACGGCAACCTGTTCGGTGGCGCCTGCCCCCCTCGTGGATGAGGCCATCAGGCTGCCGCACGAACTGTAGACATAAAGGTCATAGTCGACGCCGTCGGGGACCGTCAGCGTCACGCGTGCCAGTACGTCTGAGCAGCAGTCGGAACACTCCAGAACACCGCCCTTGAACCAGCGTCCAGCACGGCCGGTTCGCATTGCGAAAGAACGCCATGTGGATGGCGGGCAGAATGTTCCGCAAGCCTCGTCACCGCATTGGAAACCGACCGAATCCGCTGTCGCGCATGTGTTTGAAGTTCGCGCCAGATCGGCCTCGCAGCCGTTTGAATCGTTCCCGTCGCAGTTGGCGTGTTCCGGACTGCACCCTTCAAGCAGGCAGGTACCCGTTGCACAAGAAGCCACCCCGTCGTTGATGGCGCAGGCAGTGTTGCACGCCCCGCAGTCGCTGGTTGTCCGAAGGGACGTTTCGCACCCGGTGCTGCGATGTCCGTCACAGTCTCCCCATCCGGAGGTGCATGTTGGACGACACAAACCGGCGGAACATGATGTGGAACCGTGTTCGTTGCGGCAGACGGTGCCGCATGACCCGCAATTGTTCCGATCGGTAGTAAGGTCGCGGCACAATCCGTTGCAGCACGTTCCGGCGAAGCAGTCGGCGCTGGTGGCGCACGTCTGGCCGTCAGGTTTCAGGCACATGCCTGTCGATGCCTGGCAGACGGACCCGGGGGCGCAGTCCTGGGATGTCAGACAGGAAGTTCCGCACCTTCCGGTCGAAATGTTGCAGGCGAATGGCGTGCAGTCGCGGGCGCCTCCGTCAACGCAGGTGCCCGTCCCGTTGCAGAAATCGGGATTGCTCGAGACCGTGGTCGAATTGCACGCAGCCGTCGTGCAGGCGGTGCCGTTGGGATGCATGCGGCAGGAACGGGACCCGGAACAGGCTCCGGTGAACCGGCAACTGGCTGCGGGTTCCCAGGGGCACTCGCTGGCCGGGTCCTGTCCGTCTGGTACCGGGTCGCAAAAGCCTGCCCGCCCTGGCAGATTGCATGATTCGCATGTTGATCCGCACCTTTGGCGGCAGCATACGCCATCGGTGCAGAAGCCGCTGGCGCATTCGACGTCGGCCGAGCATTCCAAACCCATGTCGTGTACACAGCGGCCACCCACGCATAGGAAACCGGCCTGGCAGTCGGGGTCAAAGACGCACGCCCGTTGGCACACCTTGTTCACACACTCGCTGCCGGGCTGGCAGTCCTGTGGGCCGTCGCAAGTTGTCTTGCATCTGCCCAGCGACGGGGCGCATACGTATGGCGAGCAGGCGTTAGTGGTGTCCTCGTCGATCAGTCCGTCGCAGTCATCGTCGAGGCCGTTGCAGCTTTCGACGGCTCCAGGGTGGACTGCGGCAAGCCTGTCGGTGCAGTCCCCGTCAACTGTGGCGACGAAGGGTACGGCCGGCTGGCACATGCACTGGCCGCTGCCGTATGCTCCAAAGCCGTCCAGGTCCGAGTCGAGATAGTACGTCCTGCAGCCGGTCGCATCGATTTCATCGGTCTTGCCATCGCAATCGTCATCGATGCCGTTGCATATTTCGGGAGTTGCAGAGGCGCCTTCGCAGAACTCGTGGCCTGCGACGCAACGGGTTTTCCCTTCGCAAGTGCCATACGCGTTGTCAAGGTCGCAGTGCCCGCCGTCCAGGCCGTCATCGGTCTTCCCATTGCAGTCGTCGTCCACGCCGTTGCATTGTTCGGGCGCTGGTGTCGAGGCAGGGCAGGGCTGGTCGCACGTGCGCTGGGCCTTGCAGGTTCCGTGGATGTTGCTCAGCGAACAGATGGTCAGGTTTTCCTGGATCCTGAACCGGTCGGTGCACTCGCAGACGCCTGATCGCGGAATGCACTGGCGCGTGGCCGGGAACGTGTCGGGGGCCTGGGCGCACTTGTAGTCATCGGGGCAGTCGGTGTCGGCGGAACACTCGACGCCGCAGAATCGGCCGGAAGGTCCGAAGGGAAGGCATATGTGGCGCAGGTTCCCGGCGCCAATTGCCGGAATGCATTCGGAATCCTCACGGCACGGCTGACACAGACGCGAGAATGGATCAATGCATACGAACCTGATGTCGGGGCCGGAACCGTCGACGAGACCGCACGACCACCCCTGGGGGCAGGCATCCCGGGTCTTGCACGTTCTTGAACACCTGTACCGGTCTTGAGCCTCGATGCACAACCCGCTGTAGCAGTCCTCGTTGCCACCGCATGGGCAGCCAAAGCTGCTGGGACAGTCCCATTCCTCGTCTGGTCCCTGGTCACCAGCGCCTTCCTTGTTGATGTTGTCATTCCGGATGTCTTTCGATGAGTGCGTGTCGAGGATTCCAGGATCCTTTCCGGTCACGTCCATCGATGTCGTCAGGTCCCTGGCCTGATCCATGCCGTGTTCGGCATTGGCATCCTTCAAGGCATCGCCGACCGAATCCTCCTGCATGCCGTCGATTTCGGACATGTTGGTACACCCGTGGCACCAGAGGCTTCCGGCAAGGACCACAGCCAGGAACCAGCAAGCCAACTGCCCATTTCTCATGGTCGATCCCCTCCATTTTCGCCCGTTTTGGACGTCACAACCCAGGACTGCACCAGCGGACCTGATGCCGCGGTGTTCAAGAGGGATATCGAGGTCCGAGCGATTTCGTTTCAGGGTTGTGGCAACTAATGTTTTTGTGCAAAACGGCCTGGTGAAGAGATGAGGTTTGGAACGACGCTGCAGGCTGGGGGGCCGTGGTCAGCGGGCGGAAATGCCCTGGAACGCGAAGTCGACCATTTCGCCGATGAGGTGGTCCAGCGTGACGTCGGGGGCTCGGCCACTGAACCACATGTGCGCGGTCCAGGTGCCCATCCCCACGATAGCCTGGGCGATGATCTCGGTGTCGCAGGGGCGCGCAAAGCCCTCGTTCACCGCGTGGTCCAGGAAGGATTTTGCCAGCATCATGAACCCGTCATGCAGCGAGGCCAGTTTGTCTTCCAGCGAGTGGTCCACCGTGGGTGTCTCGCGCAGAATCATGCGAACGAGGTCCCCGTTCCGTTCGACGGCTTGGGCCACGCGGCGCAGTGCTGCCACCGAGGCGTCACGATATTCGCGCGCATCGCTGGGTAGGTTGGCGCTCATGCCGGCGAATTCAGCGAACAAGGAATCGACCAGACGGTCAAAGATGGTCTCGAAGACGGCGCGTTTGTCCGGGAAATGCCGGTAGAACGTGCCCTGGCCCACTCCGGCCTCGGTGGCGATATCCGAGATCAGCGTGCGATGGAAACCCTGTCGGACGAACACCCTTTCGGCGGCGTCCAGCACGTCGATGCGCCGTCGCTCGGACCGGGTGCGATCCCTTTCCTGTCGAAGGTCTGAAGGCATCTGGACCTCGCTTGCTCCTGGCGGGTTTAGAACATGCCGCGCAGGCGGGGAGGGTTCAAGTCGGCCCCCCCTGGTGCGGTTCGAATGATAACACAGCGGCTGCGGCAGCTTGCCGGAACGTAACGGAGAATCGTGTCGAATGGTAGAATGCGTCGCCAAGGGAGTGTTACTCGATGGGGCGTTGGTGTGGGTTGTTCGTCGCTGCGTTGATCGGCCTGCTGGCTGCGTTGCCGGCAAGCGGGCGGGATTTCGTGGGCGTAGACCAGCATTTTCCAGGTGTTCCAGCGGCATCGGCTGTCGGCCCGTGGGCCTACGGCGGGAACTCCAGAATTGCCGAGGATTGGGAGGCCCACAGGGGGCTTCGGGTTCAGCCCAACCCACCAGTGTCTTTCGTGCTTTCCAAGGACTCGTTCGATAAATCCCGGAGGGTCGAGGTTCTGGGGTTCCTGCCATACTGGAATCTTGGGGATGCCATTCTGCGCATGGATCGATTGACGACGATTGCATATTTTGCCGTCGAGGTCGCGGGCGACGGGACGCTGGGGGATACCAGGCACTGGGGAACTTCAGGAATGCAGCCTGTGATGGACACGGCCAGATCCTCTGGGGTGAGGGTTGTTCTTGTCGTGACGTGTTTCGATGCCGTCGCGATGGCTGACCTGCTGGCCAGTGCCGCAATCCGCCGGGAGGCCGTGGACGGAATAGTGGCGCAGGTGGCGGCTGCCGGGGGCGACGGCGTCAATGTCGATTTCGAGGGGCTGCCTGTTGCCTCGAAGTCGGCGTTCGTGACGTTCGTTGGCGAGTTGAAGGCCGCAATGGACAAGTCGCTTGGGATTTCCTACGTGACCGTGGACACGCCGGCAGTCGACTGGACCGGGGCATACGACTACGACGCCCTGGCGCTGGCCGGCGACGGTCTGGTCATCATGGGTTACGACTACCACTGGCGTGGCGGCGATCCTGGACCGGTGGCGCCGTTGGCGACAGTCGATCCGACCGAAAAGAGTTCGCTGACGTGGACCCTGGACGACTACGACCGTTGGGGTGGGGTCGGGAATCGCGGGCGCTTCCTGCTGGCGCTGCCGCTGTACGGGTACGACTGGCCGGTCGAGGCAGACGAGGCGCCAGGAATCGCGACCGGGAGTGCCACGGCCCGCTCCTATGCTGATTGCGGTCGTCGTGCCGTTGCGGCAGGGGGATGGCGTTGGGACGAGGTTGCCAGCACCCCCTGGATCGGGTACTCCAGCAGTGGTTCGTGGCGCCAGTTGTGGTGCGAGAACGGCGAATCACTTGCGGCGAAGGTGGGGCTGGCGGCCGCGCGCAGCCTGGGTGGGATTGCCTATTGGGCGCTGGGTTACGAAGAGGATTCGGAGGACCCATGGGTTGCGCTGGACCTGGCGTATCCTCCTGATCCGGTCGAGCCGGTGCCGGAGCAAACTGGCGATGCGGGTGAGGTGATTGAACCGTCTGAATTGCCAGGCGATGCGCGTGAAGTGATCGAATTGCTTGAATTGCCTGAATCGCCTGAATTGCCCGGCGACGCCGGTTTAGAGGAAGTTAACCAGGGCCAGGACCTGCTGCCGGCCAAGGATGGCTTCCTGGAGATGCCTGGGGATCTTGCAACTGTGCCTCCGGAATTTTCAGAGCAGGCGTCGGAATTGCCTGGAGTCGAGGAAACCGGACGGGAATTGGACGGCGCCTCGGGTATTGATGTTGCAACCGAGGCATCGGAGGTCGGCGCTCTTGCCGGCCTGGGCGCGGGAGGCTGTGCAATCGGGGGCGGCGCCTCGGCGACCGGGTGGTCCGGACCCTGGTGGATCGCAGCCTTGATGTTCGTCCTGGCAACCGTTCTTGAACGGCGCCGGTGGCGAATCGTTTGCCGGAGGGCTGGACCTAGGGGGTCGGCATCCCCATAATGCTGGCGTCGCTTTCCTGGCAGGGGGAAAGGCCCCCTTCTTGCGGCATCGAGGAGTGACCGGTGGACATCGTTCAGCAAGCAATAATGGTGCTTGTTCCCATGATCCTGTCCCTCAGCGTTCACGAGTATGCTCATGCCCGGGCCGCGTATGCGCTGGGTGACGACACGGCTTCACGTATGGGTCGCATGAACCTGAACCCGATGTCCCACATCGACATGTTCGGGACGATCCTCTTGCCGGTCATCGCGATTGCTTCGGGCAGTGGATTCTTTTTTGGATGGGCCAAGCCTGTACCGATCAACCCGGTGCGTCTGACGCGGCGATTCCAGATGAAGACAGGCGTCCTTTTGACCGCAGCTGCCGGTCCGGCGTCGAATCTGATGTTCGCATTCCTGGTTGCCATCGGATTCCGAGTCGTCGCGTACCTGAATGTCCAGGTTCCAGAGTCGCTGATGACCTTGTTGATCATGACGTTCAAGATCAACGTCGTTCTTGCCCTGTTCAACCTGATTCCGGTGCCGCCCCTGGACGGCAGCCGTGTCCTGGTCGGGCTGCTGCCGGACTCGCTGGGGCGGAAATACGCGATTCTGGAAAGCAACCCGATGTTCACCCTGCTGGCTTTTGGGGCCCTGATAATGTTTGCCGGCCGTTTGATGGCGTGGCCGGTCGAGGTTGTTACCCGGCTGCTGCTGCTGGTGACGGGAAACATGTAGACGCGGGAAAGCGGGTCAAGCCTCTCGTCTGAACTTCGCCACACAGAAACCGTCCATTCCGTGCCGCCAGGGAAGAATCCTCAATGTGCCGTCTGGCAGGCGAAAGGGTGCGTCCAGGGGAATCGGATCAAGACGCAGGCCCGGAATACGCGCAAGAGCGGCATCGATGACGTCCGGACCTTCCATCCTTGTGAACGAGCATACTGCGTAGACCAGGCGGCCTCCTGGCTTCAACAGACGCGATGCGGCCTCCAGAAGTTCCAGTTGCATCGTGGCGCAGCGGGCGACATCGGTATCGGTTCGCAGATAGCGTACCTCGGGCCGCCTGACCAGGGTCCCCAAACCGGTGCACGGGGCATCAAGAAGGACTGCGTCCTGCTGGCCGGCCAGGCCGGGATCGGCCAGGGCACGGGCATCAGCGACCACGGTTTCCGGCGGCGGAAGGCCCATTGAAAGGCACAATTCCCTGCAACGTTGCAGTTTCTGGCCGTCGATATCCACGGCGCGAATCGATGCTTCGGGGGCGATCGCGAGGATCTGCGAGGTCTTGATGCCTGTACCAGCGCACAGGTCCAGTATTCGTTCGCCATTGCGTGGCGCCAAGGCCTCCACGACCAGTTGGGATGCCTCGTCCTGGGGCACGAGGATACGTGGTACCAGCGACCGGTCGGCCAGTGGAGTGCCCTGGTCTACAGCGATGCCGTCGGGGGCGAAAAGTGTCGGTCGAACCGTCATTTCCCGCGCGTGCAGTTGTTCAAGGACAGCGTCCCTGGTTGTCGCCATCCGGTTCACTCGCAGCACCGACGGTGCTTCGGCGGCCAGCGTTTCCAGCAGGGAATCGTCCCAGGGGCCGGGATCAACGGCCTTCACGTGGGCCATGATGAATGCTGGTATCGAGGCGCGAAGTTCGGCGGATTGGCCCGCCAGCGGATCACCGGATGCCAGCAGCTTTTCCAGACCGCGGCCCACCGCGTTGACGAACCCGGCAGCGGATTCATTTGTCAGCCGTCTGGCCGCTTCGACCGATGCCGAAACGCGGGCATGCGAGGGGACTCGCTGCATGTACAGGGACTGGTAGGCCAGGCACAGCAGGACTTCGCGGACCAGCGGCGGAGAGGCATCGAGCCGGCGGCGCAGCAGTGGCGCCAGGACGGCAGCCAGCGACATCCGGCGGCGCAAGACCCCCATCACCAGCGCCTGGAACAGCCCTGCGTCTCGGGCTTCACCTGGCCAGGCAGCCAGGGCCTCGTTGACGACGTCCGTGCTGCGCCTGCGACCGGAAAGGACCTCGACCAGCGCGCGCGGCGCGTCCTGACGGGGATCTCCCGTAACGCGAGTGCGTCTTCCCGCAGGTCGGTTCACTAGGGCTCCTGTTCAGGACGGGCGGCAGCCAGCGTGCGCGACACCCATGGCAGGCACACCAGGCCTATGACGGCTCGCAGAAGAATCATGCTGACGATCGTGGAGGTCGAGTATGCGTCGATGACCGCCTCGCGGGCTGCCGAGGTCACGGCAACAGCGGGCAGGACGTATGGCGCCAGGAATTCGCGCATGACCACCTGCGTGGAGCCCAAGCCGGACACCGACACGGGCACGAAGGCTATCAGCGACAGGATCGGCATGAAGACCATCAGCGTGAGTATCGGCACGTCAACTCCGAAGGCGTGCAGGAATGCCCATCCCATCACGGCGTACAGCAGGATCAGCAGCGAGCGCAGGAACATCAGCCAGGGGATCGAACGAAATTCCAGGTGACGGAATGCTGCCAGGATATCGTGACTGAACACGCGGCCCAGGATGCCGGGGAGCTTCTCGAGGCGCGTCAGGCCGCAAAGAATCGGCGGTGCCACCAGGGCACCGGCAGCAAACAGGGCCACGAAGATGGTTGCGGTCGGCTCGAATGGGGTTTCTCCTGCAGCTACGGCCAACAAGGCAAGTGCCCCGAACACCGACAGATCCACGAAGTTCAACAACAGGAATGGGCTGCCTGATGCGCCCCAGCCTCGGTCAGTTCGCTTCCTGATCATGGCCACCATCAGGACCAGTGCCAGGTTGTAGTTGACTATGTTCAGCAGGTACGAGGCGCCCTTGGTCTTGAGGAATTCGCCAAATCCTACCCGTATGCCGACACGATTCAGCAGTTCCCTGACCGTCACCACGTCCAGTATGTAGCTGCCAAAGGTCGAAATCACCAGCGTAAGAACGAACAGCGTGTGATCGGCGTTCATGAAGGCGCGCCAGGCCATGGTCAGATCGGTTGTCATCACGAGGTAGGTCATCAGGACGAGGGTTCCCCCCCATCCCAGCGCTGCACGCAGGCGACCCTTCCGGGCCGCGGCTTCGGGTCCATCTGCCACGGCGCGTATTCTAGTCGCGAATTGAATTTTCGGAACAGTCGATTCCAACTATTTTGCGGGCCAGGTTCAGGCGGCAGCCTTTGGACGTCGCTTGATGCGTCCTTCGAAGTCTGTTCCTTGACGTCTGTTCCTTGACGTCTTGACCGACCTGGTGGTCAAACCTATTCTGGCGGCCGGTGTGAATATTAGGGGCGACGTTGTCTGGCGGAATCAGGATTGCCGTGTTGGCGATTGTATTGTTTGGCGTGGTGGCGACAACGCTGCCTGTAAGTGCGGCGGAATCCGGCCATGACTCGGGGCTTTATTCGGGTCGGAAAATTCTGGAACCAGAGCCGTTGCCTCGGATGCGGGCGGTCGGGAACTTTGATGCTGGGCTGATCAACTGGGTCGATTCGGCCATGCGCTGGCTGGGGCTGGTTCTTGCTGTCGGCTTTCTGCTGGTGTTGCCAGTTATCGGTCGCTGGATCGTTGTGGACTTGCGGCGCGCACTGGCCGCTCCGGAAGGTTCCGGGACTTTGCGTAAACTGTTGCCACTGGCGGTGGTCCTGGCCGTAATCGGCGGGTGCGTGGCGCGCATGCTGGCTCCGCATCTGCTGTCGATGCACTACCTTGGCTATGCCCTGGCGCAGGATGCGGCCAGTTTACGGGACATCCCCAAGTACGGTCCTGGGGCCTTGGCGTTGTACCACCTGCTGTTCCTGGCGACTGGCACGTCGCACGTGGCGATGACCTTCCTGAATTCGGTGCTGGGGGCGATTCTGCCGCTGGCTGGTGGTGCCCTGCTTGTGCGCCTGGGTGCGACCGCGGGTGGAGTTTCGGTCGGGACGGTTCTGCTGGCCCTTGTGCCCGCCTTTATACATGACTCCACGACCGAGAGTCTGCTGGTTCCTGCGACCCTGTGGACCGTTTGCGCCGTTGGCCTGGTTCTGCGCTATCGGCAGGGGAGGGCGGTTGCGGACTTGGTGGCGGGTGCGCTGCTCGCCGTGCTGGCGATGTTTTCGCGACCCGAGTCGATGGTGCTGGTTCCGATGGCGGTCGTGATGCTGGGATTCCTGGGGCCGTCGCAGGGCCAATCGCGGCGGTGGGTTCTGCCGGTGGTGCTGGCGGTTGCGGCCGCGGCGTTGGCGTTGCGCCTTCTGCACCTGTGGATCCGGGTGGACCTGGACCGTTCGCTGGGCAATACGTCGCTGTTGTTCGATGCCCAGGGGTACCTGCCCATGGTCATGCGCGACATTCTTGTCCGCAACCTGGTCTTGATGCCCGCGATTTTCCCGGCAGGCGTGACGCTGCTGGCGGCGGCCTCGCTTGTTCTGGCGCATCGACGCCGCGTGGTGCTGGCGTTGCTGGTTCTGGCTGCGGCGTGGACGGCCGTGTCCCTGGTGGACCTGCCCGACGTCTCGATACCGCGCGTCCAGGTTCCGGCTGCCGTTTTCGTGACGCTGGCCGCGGCCCTGGGGGCACAGGGATTGGCGCGCCTGCAAGGGCGATGGCTTCCCGTCTTCACGTCGATGGTGCTGGGATTGGCCGAGATGACGGCCGTGGCAACGACGCTGGTCAACACCATTCCATCGTTGTGGCAGCGCACCAGCGCGGCGGACGAGGAGGATCTTCTGTCAGACGTCCGGGAGGCCCTGCCGACCCAGTCCGTGGTGCTGATTCGCCGCGGGTACTACGACGAACCAGTCGAACGGCTGCACCTGGCGTTTCCCGACTACGCCTTTCGCCCACCTTTTCGCAACGACATTCCCCTGGGGCCCGACAGTTTCCGATCGATGGACAGCGTCGATCGCCCGGCCTACTTCGTCTTGGGGACTCGCTGCTGGCTAAGGGACTGCACCGCGCCACGACAGATGCACCCTTCCTGCGCAGCGATGTTCGACACCTATCGGATGGAACCGGTATTCGAACGGACCTTCCTGGCCGCCGGCATCAGACCCGACGGGCACGAAATGGACTTCCCATGGTGTGTCGCCTCGAAGGACGAAATGAAACTGGGCCTGTACCGGGTCCTTGGGCGAAAGGAAGAACCTCCCGACCCGCCATGATCGCCCCGAAAACAACGCGAATCCCTTGACAGCATGTAACGCCTTGCTAGAATTCCCCTGCTTTTTCGTCCCGGGCGATTAACTCAGCGGGAGAGTGCCACCTTCACACGGTGGAAGTCACTGGTTCAATCCCAGTATCGCCCACCCACGGAACTCCTCGAAATCGCAATCAATTAGGTAGGGTCTTCGAGGGGGATGGTTTGGTCTCCTGCACGTGATCCCCAATCAAATCCCCAATTCTGGCCGATTCCCGGAGTCCCGGGGCCATCCCGATGTGGCCGAACAGCTTCTCCAGCGCCCGGCGTTTTTCGTCAAGTGAGACGTGACTGTAGTGCTGGGTCATCCGGTCGTCGGAGTGCCCCGTCATGGACTGCACGATGATGGTGTCCGTCTCGGCTTGCCGCACCAGGTTGTTGTAGGTGCGCCGCATCCCGTGAATGGTGAGGCGGCGCGTGATGCCCATCTCCTTCAGGGCGATGTGGAAGGGCCTCACGAGCTCGGACACGTGTCGCAGCTTCCCATCCCTGGCGGGGAAGATCAGGTCGCTGGGCCCGGTCGGCAGCTTCTTCTTCCGGTTTTCCATGGTCGCCTTGTGGTGGACCGACCGAGTTGCTGCGTCCAAATAGCTGGACAGCGTTGACTGGCCTACTGGTCGGTCATCAGACTGCCTTGGCGAGGTCGTTTGCAGCCCAGTCAACGTTTCCGGGTTCGCGCGGTTCTCAGGGGCAGTTCCTAGCCTTGATTTGTACACACGAAGCGTACAAAATACGTGTTGGTTGTTGTGCATGAGGTCGCGATGCGCACGAACGTGGTCCTGGACGAAGCGAAGGTGGATGTCCTGATGCGCCTCACCGGGGCCAGGACCAAGACTGCCGCCGTGGCGCGGGCCGTGGACGAACAGATCCGTCGCGAGAAGTTGCGGCGTCTGGCCTCTATGCTCGGCAAGGTAGACATCGATGAGGAGGCTGTCTCGTCCCTCGGTGCGGCAGAGGCTGCGAAGGAGAAGAGGGTGTTTGGCGAGGAGCATCGCGATGAGCGATAGACCGCAGGTACTTCTGGATACTTCGGTCTGGGTCGACGCCTTGCGCGGCAGGACGGCGGCCGTCGTCGAGGCAGTCGGCGACCTGTTGCGGGAGGATCGAGTCGTCCGCTGCGACGTGGTGGGCGCCGAACTGCGTGTGGGTCTGCGCGACCGCGAGCGCAGCAAGGTCCTGGACCTGTTCAACGCGGTGCCAAACGTCCCAGTGGATTCGGCCGACTGGGAGTCGGCGGGCGACCTGGGTGCATCCATGCGCGAGCGCGGGGTTACCTTGCCATTGACCGATCTGCTGGTCGCGCAAGTGTGCCTTCGTCACGAGTTCGAACTGTTCTCGCTGGACGCCCACTTCCAGCACATCGAGGGGCTGAAACTCCGTCGGGGATAACGGCAGCATCGGGAGGGCCAAGATGCCCGTGTCATCCGGGAGCAAGAGGGTGGCAGAACGGTCCACCACCTGGTCCACCTGTGTCTCGCCAAAACTCCATCCGCCGTCCGAAGCGGGCTCGCGCAGGGCCAGGTTCTCGATGGCCAGTTCCTCCTTGGTACGGAGGCACGAAAGCGTCGTATCGAACGGGGCTTGAAGCAGAGTTAGCATGGCCGCGGACGGTAACGTGGGAGACAGGGAAACGCTACGATTTCAGCGCGGACGGAATATTGGCGAGGGACAGCGGCAATGACGCACGCGGCTCTTCCCGGTCCAGAACGACTTGAAGCCCTTTCGATGCCAAGCCACGACCGTCGCGGGCGCGAAGACCACGAGCGAATCCCGCCAACCTGACCAGATTTTCGAAAGGGCGACCCAGAAGACCCGATCGGCTTTCGTCGCCCTCGGCCGTCTGCCGGTCCTCTGCAGGATCTCAATCTGCTGGCTGAGGGCGAGGTTTTCAAGGACCAGGTCCTCCCTGGCCCGGAGCGTCACCATGGCCAAACTGAACAGCGTCTGGAGTAGTCGATTCACGGTCGGGCAGCCTACCTGCCGAGGGCGGGAAAAGACAAACAATTCAACGCAGACGGATTATTGAGGAGGGGCAACTTCAGCCCTTTATGTGAGTGACCAGACTGTGGTACGTTCCCCTCGCACAAGAGGAGCATCCCCCTATGGACGACCGGAACGTCGTGATCGTGGGATCCGGCTTCGGGGGCGCCATCCCGGCCCTGCGGCTGGCGCAAGCGGGCCGATCGGTCCTGTGCCTGGAACAAGGCGAGCGTCTTGCCCAGAAGGACTTCGTGCAGGACTGGTCTTTCAAGGCTCAGTCCCGGCTGTTCGTGACCTACACCTCGAAGGACTACCACGTCATCCTTCGTTATGGCAGGGGCCTGGGCGGCGGTTCGCTGACTTATGCCGCGGCCATGCTGCGCTCGCCATCCGAGGTCTTCGAGTGGAAGGACCGGGACGGGTACCGCGTCTGGCCGGCCTCGATCACGCGTGCGGTCATGGACCCGTTCTATGCCAAAGTCGAGCAGGAGATGGACATCGTCCGCGCTTCGTGGTCGGACGTGCCTCGCGCCGGGGGGATTTTCGGGAAGATGATGGCCGCGATGGGAAAGACCGCCGACCGGTCGATGTACCCGATCCATGACTGCCTCCAGTGCGGCTTCTGCATGTGCGGCTGTCCCTTCGGACGCAAGAGGCACCTGGGCGTCAACTATATTCCGCGAGCCGAGGCCGCCGGGGCCGAGTTCCGCGTGAAGTGCCGCGTACACCACCTTGAACCCGACGGGACCGGTTGGAAGGTCGCCTACTTCGACCCTTGGAACGTCCAGCGGACGGCCAGGGGCGAGCGCGTGGTGCTGGCCGCCAGCGCGCTCGAGACGCCGGGAATCCTGCTGCGATCGAAACCGTGGATGAAGGATCTGCATCCGCAGGTCGGGAAGAACCTGAACCAGAACGGCGACGTTGCCTTTCTGTGGCGTGTCCCGGATTCCCTGGCTCCTACGTACCCGTTCATGGGGCGCAACAACGCCGGCATCATCACCTACGCCTTCTGGGACGAGCACCGGATCACGATCCATCCTGGCGCCGGGCCGCCTGCGTTGGTGGCGGCTATGGACGTGTTCAGCGAGAAGGGAGAGCCCTCGGCTCCGATGGGCGTGCCGTTCAAACATTACGTGCGCGACCAGTACGCGACGCACCTGTTCCCGTCGCTGGCCATCGGGCTGGTTGATGGCGAAGGCACTGTGACGGTGGATGGCGACGGCGTGGTGCAGTTCGACCTGCCGCTGACGGATCGACTGAGGGCATACATTGCGCGCGTCGCCGGCGTGGGGCGCCAGATCGCCGACGCGAACGGGGCGGAACTGCTGCGAACCGGTGGCGACAACTACGAGCATGGCGACGCCCATCCACTGGCCACGTGTCGCATCGGCGACGACGGGGAGCGCGCGCCCTGCACCCCCGAAGGCGAGTTGCGGTCGCACCCGGGTGTGTTCGTCAGCGACGGCGCGTCGGTACCTGGTGGGACGGGCGTGAACCCGGCGCACACAATCGCGGCGAATGCAGAGCGCATCGCGGTGGCGCTGGCAGCGAGTTAGGGAGGAAGCGATGGAGCGTAGGGACTTCCTTCTCACGGCCGGTGGCGGGGCGCTAGCGATGATTCTTGGAGCTGTTGGGGAATCGATTGCCAGGGCGGGCGAGGCGGCATGGGCTGGGACACAGTTCGCGCGTGATCCGCTGCCTGGCGCGTGCCTGCAGCCCCTGGGCGACGTGGAGCGGACGCTGGGGGCCATGCTCGACACCGTCGTGCCGGGGCCGGCGACGGATCCGGAGGGGACGGCCGGCGCACTGGAGGCGTGCTCGATGAACATCCTGCTGGACGGGTCATTTCCGTTCCGGAAGTACGCGGACCTGTTCGCGCTGGCCCTGGACGGGATTGCGACCGACGCCTACGGTTCGGCCTTTGCGGACCTTCCCTACCTGCAGCGCCTGCAGGTGCTGGTGACCGCCCAGGACCAGCTTCCCATGCTGCGCCTGGCCTTCCGGGCGATCCGGTCTGCCTTCTTTGGCGGCGCCTACAACGGCATCGGCTTGCGATACGTCGGATATCCCGGGCCGAACCTGGGCTTCAGACACTTGCCGGAGGCGTCGTTCCGAGTGGCGGTATGCGCGGAGCTGACCGGGAATGGGTGGATGCCATGACGCGGACGCAACGAATAGCGAAGCGGGTGCGGTGGGCTGCGGTGCTGGGGGTGCTGCTGACGACCGCCTGCGGCCGCGTCGAGCAGCAGGCTGACCTGCCGGAAGCTGCGGACGTTTTCCCCGACGAGTCCCCTGCGCCCGAGATTCCGGCGTTGGTGAGCGAGTGCGGGACGTGCCACGACTTGGCCGCGCTGGCCGAGGCAGGGGCCGGTGTGGGGAAGGCGCCAGGGGCCTGGGCGGCGGCGGCGGCGCAGGGACTCGTGCGCGTGGATCCGCTGTTCCCGGAACCCGGGAACTGGTGGGGGACGCCGTGGCCGCGCCGTGGCGTCCACACTGCGGGGGGGGAATGCGCCTCGTGTCACCCGCTCTCGGCGGACGGGACCGGACACGGTCTGCGACTGTATCCGTCGCCGGGCAAGGCCTTCACCGGAGCGGCTGACTGTGCGCCGGCGTGCCATGGGTGGGTCGATACCGGCACGGACGTGTCGGGTTTCCCGGAGGCTGTGGAGGTGCCGCCGGTGAAAGGTTCCCTGCGACCGGGCGCCTTGCTGGATGGGGGAACGAATGCCCACTCCAGACTCTGGAAATCGGGGGCCCGCCCGTCCGAGCAGGCCGATTTCCGGATATCCTCGTTCGGACCAGGATGCGGAGGATGCCACAATCTCATGGCCGAGGACCACGGGGCGACGCTCGGCTGCCTCGATTGTCACGACTTCGGTTCGGACAAGTCGCCAATCCATAACGCTCACGTGGCGGCCGTCGCCGACTACCAGGACAGGTTCGATCCGCAAGGGGCCTCCGCCGGCATCACTGCCTGCGATTACTGCCACGCAGGCGAGGCGACCGGCCCGACGGAACGCAGCCGGCGGGCCTGCCATAACTGCCACATGTCGGGACACGCACCGGTTGGGGCGGACGGGGTTCCTCAGTTCTGGCCTGTGGCGGCTCGAGTCGGCCTTCTGTGATTCTTCTTGTACCCGCGACGTTGATGGGCCCCGCCGATGAGCTGAATCGACACGACGCTGGCCAGGTTCAAGTCAATTTAGAGTTTGGATAGGACCGGGTGTCTCAAAGTAGTCGACAGGTTCCGTCCAGAATATGTTAAACAGGACAGCCATAAGCCGACCTGTGTGAATTGGGGGCGTAAATGGCCAGGGTCGTTCGAGAATGGACGCTGTTGGAGGAGGTTGGCCGCGGCGGAATGGGCGTGGTCTATAGTGCCACGCATGAAATCCTGACAGGGGCGTGGGCAGTCAAGGTGATTCGGCCCGAGCTAAGTGAAGACAAGGAATCCCGGCTCAGGTTTCTTCAGGAAGCATCAATACTTGCGCGGATGCAGCATCCAAACATAGTTGCCACCCAGACGCCGTTTCTGGAAGGTGGCCAGATCTACCTGCCGATGGAGTATCTGAGCGGGCAGTCGCTGGAACAGATATTGAAAACGGACGGCACCCTGTGGTCAGCAGAGCGGGCTGTGAACATCATCCGCCTGGTTGCTGCGGGCCTTGGATATGCACATAGACAGTCGCCAGCCGTGCTTCACCGTGACATCAAACCCGGCAATATTCAGGTGCTGGACGATGGCGGCGTGAAGGTGCTGGACTTTGGCCTTGCCCGGACACTTGGCGACAAGTCGATGACCGGGACTGGCAAGGCTGTCGGGACTCCCGCATATATGGCGCCGGAACTGCTGGAGGGTAAAAAGGCCTCTCCGCGGTCAGATATTTACAGTCTGGGCGTGGTTCTGTACCGCCTGCTTGCAGGGCGCCTGCCGTATGACATGCCGGAAGAGGATTCGTCGATACAGGCTGTCTTCATGGCGGTGGCCCGTGGCCTTGACCGAGGCCTGCCGGATGTG
>CAIZWN010000001.1 GCA_903936705.1 uncultured Myxococcales bacterium | reverse complement strand
CGCCGGCCAGATCGACACGATCCAGAAAGAGATACTGAACCTCGGCCACGACGCCATCCAGCCCATGTACCATCCGATCGTCGTGCCCTACGAGATCGACGGGCGGCACGTCCTGGTACTGTGGGCGTCGGGTGGGCAGACCCGGCCCTACAAGGCGCGGCTGTCCCTCGGCAAAAACGACAGGGAGTACGGTTACTTCATCCGCAAGGGGTCCAGCACGGTCCACGCCCGGGGCGCGGATGAGACGGAATTGCTGTCGCTGGCGGCCACGGTGCCGTTCGACGACCGCATGAACCAGCGGGCCCGCGTCGAGGATCTATCGCGCGACCTGATGCGGGAGTACCTGGTCGAGGTCGGCTCCGACCTTGCCGCGCCGGCCGCGACGCTGCCGCTCGTCGATTTGGGCCGCCAGATGAACGTGGTCGTCGGCCCGGCCGAGTTCACGCTTCCCCTGAACGTGGGGCTGCTGTTCTTCAGTCCCGAGCCGCACCGATTCTTCCCGGTCACCCAGATCGACGTCGTCTGGTTCCCGGAGGGCGCCGGGGGTGACCGGTTCACGGAGAAGGTGTTTCAGGGGCCGCTGCCACGGATCGTCCGTGAGGCCCTGGACTACATCCGGCGCAACTACATCAGCGAGACGATCATCAAGCACCCCGACCGGGCCGAGGCCACGCACGTCGAGAACTTCCCGTACGCGGCCATCGAGGAGTGCGTCGTCAACGCGATCTACCACCGCGGGTATGACGTGCGCGAGCCCGTCGAGGTTCGCATCGACCGCCAGGAACTCGTGGTCCTGAGCTACCCGGGCCCGGATCGGTCGGTGCGCCTGGACGAGCTCCGTGCCGGCCGCGCGCGGCCCCGGCGCTACCGGAACCGCCGGATTGGGGAGTTCCTGAAGGAACTGGACTTCACCGAGGGCCGCGGGACCGGCATCCCGAAGATCCTGCGGGCCATGCAGGAGAACGGTTCGCCGCCGCCCGAGTTCGACTTCGACGAGGACCACAGCTACTTCATGGTGCGGTTGCCGGTGCATCCCGCGGTCGAGTCCGCCGTGACCGAAGTGCCGCCTCGGCCAGACTTGTCCGTACAAGTGACCGAACAAGTCACCGAACAAGTTGCACGCTTCTTGGGCGCCTTGGGCGACGAGACCCTCTCGGGGCGCGAGACCCAGACCAGACTCGACCTGTCCAACCGCCCGTCCTTCCTTTACACCTATCTCCGGCCCGCCCTCGCCGCAGGGCTGATCGAGATGACGGTACCCGGGAAGCCTCGCAGCAGCCTGCAGAAGTACCGACTGAGCGCGAAGGGCCGGTCATGGCTGCTAGCCCGCAGGGAAGGCCCGTCGACGGATTCGGGCGCGCCCAAAAAGTGATCGGGCGCGCCCGAAAAATCGAGCGTCGCCCAATTCCTGACCCGTTCCGGGCGTTCTCGGCCAGATCACAGATCCCTTGTTCGCCTTCGCCGACGCAATGGGAGCTGCAAGAGGTATGGGGGGGAGATTGGCGCTTACTGCGTCGATTTACACCATCCGATTCCTCTTTTCCTCCGAGTACTTACTTCCAGTCGATGCGCAGGCCATTCTCAAGCCTCGCCATTCCATCTTCAAGGTGCAAGGTTGTCTGGTGCTCGGCCATGCGGCGGTTTAGCGTCCGTGCGACATCCGTGCAATGCCTCGCACGTGCGCTGCGACACCTGAAAGGTCTCCTGCGTCGAGGCGAATTCGGCCCCAGGCGTATGAGTGCGTTCGATCACGCATCGACGGTCTTTCACCACCTGCTACGGTGGTCGTGCTGGCCTTCCTTACCGACCCGGACGTCATTCACAAGATCCTCAAACACCTCGAACTGCCCACCGCCTCGCCGCCGCTGCTGCCGGACCGTTGCGCCGT